>NZ_JAQFVF010000001.1 GCF_027789125.1 Paenibacillus aestuarii
CCGCGCCGCTAAGCCGGCAAAATCGGACTGCAGCGCGGTTTGGTCGCGCCTCCTCCGCTGTAGTCCGGAAAAACCGGACTACAGCATGCTCGCTTCACGGGCAGCGCTCTCTAGTCCGGTTTTGCCCAGCTGCAGCAAACTTCGCCCCATGTCGCCGACCGCACCACCGCGCCGCCATGCAAAAAAGGACTTCCATCTCACTGTTCAGTGGAAATGGAAGTCCTTTCTATTATCGCAGCTCCGGCACGATGTTCGGAGCAGTCTCACCTTTCAACGCCAGCACCAGGTTGCGGGCCGCAACCATGGCCATGTCGTTGCGCGTCTTCAAGGTCGCCGAGCCGATATGCGGCAGCGTGACCGCGTTGCTTAGTTGCAGCAGGCGGTTCGCCGGATCGACCGGTTCCTGGTCGAAGACATCGAGGCCGGCGGCGTAGATCGTCTTTTGCTCCAGCGCCTCGATCAAAGCCTCCTCATCCACCAACGCGCCCCGCGAAGCATTAATGAAGATGGCGGTTTGTTTCATTAAGGCAAATTGCGCTTTGCCGATCATTTTGTGCGTTTCCTTCGTGTGCGGCGCCATCAGTACAACAAAATCGGAAGTCGCCAGCAGCTCATCCAGCGGAGCGTATTGCACGCCAAGCCTTTCCTCAATGTCAGCTTTGCGGCTCCGGTTGCTGTATTGCACGTTCATATCGAATCCGAATTTGGCGCGCTTGGCAATGGCCTCGCCAATCCGGCCCATGCCGATAATTCCGAGCGTGGCATGGTGAACATCGACGCCGAACAGCTGCTCGTCGCGGACCGATGACACCCAGCCGCCGTCTCTGACCAGCTTGTCCAGCTCCGGCAGGCGGCGCGCTGCGGAAAGAATGAGACCAAACACCAGATCGGCTACCGTATCATCGAGGACATATGGCGTGTGCGTGCCGATGATGTGTCTGGCTTTCATCGCTGCAATATCAAAGTTGTCGTAGCCCACGGAAATATTGCTGACTACTTTCAGCTGCGGCGCGGATTCCAGCAAGGTGTTGTCAATGCGAACTCCAGCTGGAATGAGCCCCTCCACTTCCCCTAACAAAGCGGAAAACTGCAGGCTGTCTGTTTCATTTGAAGAAGGAATGATGATTTCGCAATGATCCGATAAATAAGACATCACTTCGCTTGGAAGCTTTTTCATAACAAGGACTTTAGGCTTGCTCATCGTACGACCTCCTTTTTCTAGTAACTGCCAGTTTCAGCATACCAGAATCACGAGTCAGGAGACAATCCTAATCGTTATGCGCTTCTTTTCATGACGCTGCTCATGCTACGCGAAGGTTTGCGATTCACGAGAACGATACTCATTAATATCAAAATTAACCCCTCTAGCAGCGAAAGCGAAAACGGCTCATGGAAGAATAGCGTCCCTGTCAATATAGCGACTAACGGGATCAAAAACGTATAGGAAGCCACTTTGCTCGCTTCACCGGAATCAATCAGCTTATAAAATACAAGCCAGCCTATCGCAATCACAAAAATGGAGATGAACAGCAAGCTCCAAATAAATGACGGCTCCCACGCAACTTTAGACCAGCTCTCTACTTCGGAGCCTAATAGCGTCATCAACACACCGCCGACGAGCAGCTGAAGGGTAACAAGCCAAATGGGGTCTACCATAGCCCCCTTTCTTTTTACATAGATCGTACCTAAGGCCCAGCTCAATGAAGATCCGAGTGCAAGCAAAATCCCCGCGGCAGAAATATGACCGGACACACCGCCGGAACCAAGGCAAATAACCCCGACACCGGCGAAGCCGAGGATCAATCCGGCGATTTTCAAACCGTTCATCGACTCTCCGAGCCAAATCCAGGAAAAAATGCCGACCAGCACAGGCTGAAGAAAGACGATCGCTGAAAATAAACCGGCAGGCAAAAATTTAAGGCCAATCGTTTGCAGGCCGTAATATAAGATGACATTTACCAGGGCGGAGACAAGATAGATGCCCCATGTTTTTTTCAACTGCAAATGTTTCCATCTAGGTATCGCGACGAACAGCAGCAACAAGCCGCCCAGCAGCGTTCTCGTCCCGGAGAACAATACGGGAGGCATATATGCCAATGCATATTTAGATAAAGGCCAGTTGACACCCCAGACGAGTACTAAGAAGACGATCAGCAGGGCGGTTTTCAACTTCGTAGATTTATTCACTTTGATGTTATTCTCCTTTATCTGCTTTTTACAAGAATGCTTTTAATATCCATGGTGTTATAAAAAGTGTAATGACGGCAGCCATGATCATCGAAATGCTCGATACCGTGCCTGTAAGGCTGCCAAACTCAAACGCTTTGGAAGTGCCGGCCCCGTGAGCGCTCGTTCCGAGCAGCACGCCGCGGGCGATATCGTTGCGGATGTTGCACAGCCGAATCACAAAGGGCCCGATCAACGAGCCGAAAATGCCCGTGATCATCACCGCAATAGCCGTTATCGTCGGAATGCCGCCAATCGACTGCGAGACGGCCATAGCAATCGGCGTCGTCGCGGAATGCGGGATGAGGCTGAAGATGAGCTGCGAGTCCAGATGCAGTGCTTTGGCGAGCCACATGGACGAGGCCACGGCTACCGCGGAGCCTGTCAGCACGCTGACGATAATTTGTACAGCATGTTTTTTCACGAGATCAAAATGCTTCGACAACGGTATGGCAAACGCAATCGTGGCGGGCTGAAGCATATCGGACAGCCAGTGCGCCCCTGCGTTATAGGTTTCGAATTGAATGCGCGAAGTCAGCAAAAGCACCGCTAAGGCCACAGGCGTAATAATTAGCGGAGAAAGAATCATAATAGGTTTGTAGCGATAAAGATGGCTGGATACTACATAAATCAGTACCGTGACCAAAATACTGGCAGCCCCCAAGATCATGGCCGTGATAACCCCTTTCGTTTGGCGATCACTTGCGCGACCAGTCCGCTGCAAACCATCACGATGACGGTTCCGAACACGATCACAAGCACGATTTGCAAACCCTTATCCACTAGCAATTGCCGGTATGAAATGATGCCGACCGCAGGCGGTATGAAAAACAGCAGCATCGTCGCGATCAGCCAGTTAGAGCCCGCCTCCAGCAGCTTGCGGGGAAGCAGCTTCATTTGGAGCAGAAGAAAAACGAGAATCATGCCTAGAATACTTCCGGGTACAGGGATATGCAGCCATTGGACAAGTTTGTTCATAAGCCAGGAAACGATGATTAAAAAAGCAATTTGGATACTAACGGTAAGCCCCGTCTTCATGGATCCATCCCCTTTCATGAAAAGTGTACAGCAGCCACTTTCATAGGTAAAATACATTTACAGAATGGTTTTCATTCCATTCGGTTATGAAGTTAGGGGGAGGAAACATCCGTTGGAAATCCGGCATTTGCAATACTTTTTGGAAGTGGTGCGGTGGCAAAGTTTTACTAAAGCCGCTCAGGCGCTCTATATTACACAACCAACGATCAGCAAAACGATTAAAATGATCGAAGACGAGCTGGGTGTCGTCCTGTTCGAGCGGATCGGCAGCAAACGCATCGTTCTGACCGATGCAGGCTCGATTCTTTTGGCACAGGCCGGGCAGATGGTCCAGTCGTTCGAATATATGACGTCGCGGCTCGATGAGCTTATGCAGGTTAAGGTCGGACGCATCCGCATAGGGCTGCCGCCGATGGTCGGGGTAAGCTTCTTCCCGCCCATTATCGGAAAATTCCACGAGCAGTTTCCGAAGATCACCCTGCAGCTCGTCGAGCACGGCGCCAAAAAAGTCGAGGCTGAGGTCGGGTCGGGCGAGCTCGATATCGGTGTCATCCTGCTGCCGACCAAGGACGAGCTGTTTGAATCCATATGCCTGGTGAAGCAGCGGCTGATGCTCGTCGTCTCCACTGCGCACCGATTGGCTTCAAGTCCCGAAGTTCGGTTGGCTGAGCTGAGGGAGGAGCCTTTTCTGCTGTTTCATGAAGATTTTGCTTTGCATGACCGGATTATTGCCGCCTGCGAGGAGCAGGGCTTCCAGCCGAACGTTGTTTATAAAAGCACGCAATGGGATTTTATTTGCGAGATGGTCGCCGCCAATCTGGGCATCGCTTTGCTGCCCGAAGCGATCTGCAAGGAGCTGGATCCGCAGCGCTTGCGTGTGATCGCTTTGACGCAGCCGGTGCTCCCCTGGCATCTGGCTATGATTTGGCGGCGGGACGGTTACTTGTCCTATGCGGCGCGGGAGTGGATCGCTTTTGTGCAGAAGATGTTCGGAGAGTAAGAATACGAGAAAACGAGACGCCGTTTGTGACGTCCCGTTTTTTTGTATTTTTTAAGTGTCCACTTGGGTTGACTGGGCGGATTTGGCAGCAGGAAATTCGGTAACAACGGAACACAGCCTTACTTCAGCTCAAGCAAGTCAATGGAAAATCAATATTAGCAATGCCGACGGATCCTCTGGTTCATTTGATGCAGCTGTTCGTGATGGACGACCTGTAAGATTTAAAATACATACGCACTTGCAGCGAAAAGAGCCTCCTAACCGGGGGCTCTTTTCGCTGCAAGCTCATTCGTTTCACCGATGAGCTCATGTATGATGGCGATGGCGCTTAGCATATCATCTCCATTAACCGTAAGCCCCGTGTAAGCTTGTTGCACACGCGACTCAAACTGCTCGGGCGCGATGGCGAATCTCGCCACGTAGGCTACGGCGCCTTTTTCATTCAGCATGTAGTCGCCATTCAAGGCAAAAAGCACTTGCGTCAAGCAGCTTACCGCACGAAACAAATGCCCGGCGATATAAGAAATATCGCCGCGGGACACGCCTTTTGAGGCGTTGTCAGCCGAGAATGCCGCTTCCCATAGAAACTTGGCGACTGTTGCTTGTTGCAGCACCGGCGAATACGGCTGCGTATGAGCTTTCAACCCGGCAATCAGCCCTTTGGGGTCCCATAAAGGCCGGCATACCGCGATTTCGCCCATATAAATACTGTTCACAAATCCATGCGGGTGACCAGGCTGATAATCGATGCGCACCATGCCATGCGTGCAATCCTCGATCGTTTCCGCCACTTTCTCGAGCTCGCGATACAGAAAATCAACGCCCAAACCGTTCACTTGCAGCCAGCCGCCGCCATTAATCCACGGTCCCCACTCGCCGATCGGAGTTACCAGACTATCCCGCTTCAAGTCATCGAGCTGTCGGGCAATCTCTGACAATGCATCAAGGTCAAGCGGTCTATTCGCTCTGTAATAAATGCCGATATCCAAATCGGATTTCTCGGTATGTGTCCCCCGAGCACGGGAGCCGCCGAGAACGACGGCTTCCACGCCCGAGACATTTTTCAGTCGATCTGTGATCCGTTCCAGTAAGGAAGTAACTTCCATAGCCGCACCTGCATTCCCTTAACATTTCCTTGTGGCCTTGTTGCCTTATTGCCTTATTGCCTTATAGCCTTATTGCCTTATAGCCTTATTACTTTATTGCCTTCTAGCCTTCTAGCCCTGTGGCCGCCACTATGCGCCAAACGGTCAAACGCATGCCCTTTCCGCTGCCCGCCTACAGCGTCCAAGTTTTCCCGCAAGCCTGCACCTCGATGCCAGCAGCATCGCCGTGCAGGACGCTAACGACAGGCTCAATTTCGCCTGTTGCGCTGTTCTTCGCTTGGCTGTAGGTTCCCCAAGCCGTTCCTGTACTCCAGAAGCAGGTGAACTGCTCCTGCTCAATGACCGGCGCAAATTTCATTTGTTTGCGCGCCATATCAAACTCAAAACCGCTCAGCGCCACCAGCAAGCCCCAGCTTGCCATGGAACGCGCATAGTGGTGGCCGCACTCCACTTCGTTCCACGGGCTGCGGCGCACGCCGTCGTGACGGTCGCGCACGGCTTTGACGACGGTCAGTCCTTCTTCGATCAGGCCTTCATAGATCAAGTGCGTAGCGACTTGGTACTCAATACCGGTCCATACCTCGTCGGAATACACAAACGGCAGGCGGGGACGTCCGCCTTGCGGCCAGGAGCAGAGGAGCAGTCCCTGCTCGTCATTGAGCACGTAGGTTCTCTGACAATTGGCATGATTGGAGAAGTCCGTCTTGAAGTTGTATTTGAACACGGAATGAATCGCCTGCTTGACATGCTCCTTCGGCAATAAATAACCGAGGCCGTACAGATGCGCGAGCTGCTGCCCCAGCAGTTGGTCGGACAGACAGCCGATGCCATGCTGATACTTATACGCATTGACATCTTCAAGGCGCTGTACGTAGTACTCGCCGTTCCACGTCAGCTTCTCGAGCTGGGCGGAGCTTTTGGCGAATACATCTTTGTACAAGTTAACCGTGGCTTCTTCGCCCAAATAAGCGGCCATTTCCTGTCCGGCTCTTAATGCCCCCAGGAAGAAGGTGCCCGTCAAAGGGTTCGGCCCGTAAAACTCGATATCGTACGTATTGTGCTGCACGCCGTCAAACACATAATCTTCATCCGTGTCCCAATGGTTGAAAGCGAATTTCAAAGTCTTTTTCACCGATGGCCACAGCTCACGCAAAAAGGTGTCGTCTCCGGTCAGCTTCCATTCCCGGTACACCCTCATGATCGCGCCCATCTGCCCGTCGGCGGCCGCCGGAGCTTCCTTGCCGTGCCAAATCCATTCGGTGTCGAACATTTTCAGCGCGCGGAAGTTCATTTTCCCATCGTCGTTGATCTCTTCTAGGAACTCGGTGCGCCGCATGTTCTGTTCCAGAGACGGGAACAGGAATGCCAGCGTCTGCGCATAGTTCCATACATGGGTGCAGTTCCCGTCGCAGCAGCCCCAGTCGTTGAAGCAGCCTTCGTAGCCGAGGAAGCGTCCGTCCTTCAGCCAGAAGCAAGTCGTGCTGCGAAGCACTGTGATGTTGTTGGCGATCGCTTCCGTCACGTAAGGCGGGAAAGTGCTGCTGAACAGCGCGTCCCGGAACTTGAACGTTTCCTGCTGTAAGCGGGGTAAATGGTTGACCAGATACGAAGCCGCAGACCACGAGCTGTCGAACTGATTGACGTAGTGATTTTGCGTCAACTCACGCCCTGGCGCCTTTACCCTGACATTCTCGCTCCACCCATTCAACCGATTGGGGAAATACCAGGACAAAATGAACTGGATCGGTTTGGTTTCGCCCGGAGCCAGCGTTTCATACACGCCAAGCGTTGCTGTATCCGTTTTCCCTTCCTCGCTCGGTGTTTCATAGCCTAGGTCATTAAGCCGTCCATCCTCGGCAAAATCATCCCAGAATTCCTGCAGGAAATCAAACCAAACTCCACGCAGCCAAGCTCTTTTGTACGTCACCTGCCGATTCGTTGTCACCAAGGATAAGTTGCCATACTTCTCCTCGCCGGATTGGTATTTATTGGAATATAGATGAAGTCCGCTAAACCCCGCAGCGGTCCGGTACTCATTCACATTTTGCCCCGCTTCAGGAGTGATTAGATTGTAGAACTTATCATAGCTGAAACCGCCAATCGGATTAAGCAGCGATCCGGCGATCGTCACATCCACCGGCTTATCGGATGTATTGGTCACGTGATACGTCAGCACGGCGCCAGGCAGTCCTGAATCGTTCGGATTCAAGGGGATGAACGGGGTAAAAGCTTCCAGCGATACGGACACGGGCAGATCGCGATCTGTAAAATCAATGCGGGCAACAGGGAACTCCCCTCGCAGCGTTGAGGCATCGAGGCGGGGCAGCCCTCCGCCCGAGATCGGATGATAGCCGTGCGACAAGCTGTGCGGCGGCGTGATTTTGGACTCCAGCACCTTCGCGACCGGCGCAGCGCCTTCAGCTTTCGCCCAGATGGCGAAATAGCTGTTCGGCAAGCTGACGCCTTTGCCCGGGTGGTTGAACAGTTCCCAATCGCGCAGCTCCCCTCTCGCACCGAGCGATACGTTCCCGGCGCCGATCCCGCCAAGCAGGAAAGCCGCCTCCGTAGCCTCGCCTGAATAGGTCCGCTGCGGACCTAATTCAAATAATGTTTCCCTCGCATTTCCCATGTTGTTTGCTCCTCTCCCGACATGCATATTTTTGTCATCATGAAGTTCATGGATGCCGTCAGCTAGATTTTCAATCCACCTACAGACAAGCCTTCAATTAAATACTTTTGGCCAAACATATAGAATAGAAGCGGTGGAATTAAGGACAGTGTGACACCGGCGAGCACGGCGGACAAGTTTCCCGTTCCGAAGAGGCCGGTTAATACGGTCATCCCGAGCGGCAGCGTCATTTTCTCATATGTATTGAGGAAAATGAGCGGACGGAAAAAATCGTTCCAGTTGGCAATGAACAGCAGCACGGATGTTACGGATACCGCAGGGAATGCCATCGGCAGAATGACTTTCAAGAACACCCACATGCGGTTCGCGCCGTCCATGTAGGCTGCCTCATCATAGCTGTGCGGAATCGTCAGCATCATCTGGCGAATCATGAATATTCCGAGCGGGTTAATGAGCGCCGGCAAAATGATCGCCCAGTGCGTATCGACAAGCCCCAGCTTCGAGATCAAAATGAACTGCGGAATGATCGTCACCTGTGACGGAATCATCAAGCCGGATAAAAAGACGAGGAAGATGACATCCCTGCCGGGAAATTTGATGCGCGAGAAAGCAAAGGCCGCCATACTGGAAATCAACACGTGGCCGATGACGACGATGGCTGCAATTTTAATGCTGTTGGTGATGAAAGCGGCAAACGGAACTTTCTCGAACACTTCCTGGTAATTCTCCCACACGAAGGAGGTCGGAAAAATGGCCGGCGGCAGCGCGAACGAATCCTTCGCCAGGCGCAAGGAAGTAGAAAATATCCAAAGAAACGGGATAATCATGTAGGCTGCCACAAGCAGAAGCACAATGTAAAGCAGCACGGTTCGGGCTTTAATTCTGGCGCCTGGCCTTCCCGCTTTAACCCCGATCACGCTGTTCGCTGCATAAGCTGGTTTGTGCGCATCCATTTCAATCGGACACCTCCTTTACTCCTGGTCATAGGATACCCATCGGCTGCTGAATCTGAATTGCATGATGGTGATCGCTAGAATGATGATAAATAAACTGAGGGAAACCGTTGAAGCATAACCCATTGCATGGTTTTGAAACGCTTGCTCATAGATGTACAAGCTGATCGTCCTCGAAGCGTCTCCAGGCCCGCCTCCGGTAATTAGGTACGGCTCATCAAAAATCTGAATCGCGCCGATCAAGGTGACGACCAGTACGAAGAAGATCGTCGGTGTCAGCATGGGCAACGTAATGCGGAAGAAAGATTGGGTCGCGTTGGCGCCGTCGATTTCGGCGGCTTCGTACAAGCTTTTCGGAATGTTTTGCAAGCCGACCAAATAGTAGAGAAACGGGTTGCCGACAAACTTCCAGAAACTGAAAATTGCAACCGACACATATACCCAATGCGGGTCATTCAGCCAAGGGATCGGCGCAGCGCCAAACAAACTGAGCAAATAGTTCATGATCCCGAAGTTGAAATCGTACATATACACCCACGCTACGGCCACAGCAGCCGTCGTCACTAACACCGGGAAATAAAAGGCGGTGCGGAAAATATATTTCCATTTCACGGACACCACCTTCGTTACCCCGAGCGCCAAAAGCAAGCCCATGATCAAATGTAAAGGCACGAGAATGAGCACAAATTCAATCGTGTTGCCGTAGACGGTTCCTAAGCGTGTATCATGGAAAAACTTCACAAAGTTATCAAGTCCGACAAACACGGCCGGCGTAATGACATCGTAGCGATGAAAACTTAAAATGATCGAATTCACCAACGGCTCAGCGATGAATAAGCCGAAGACGATCAGAGCAGGCAGCAGGAATAAATAGCCGGCGAACGCGTCTCTTACGGCTTTGCTGTTCATTTCTTCTGCGCCAATAGATCGTTAATTTCTTGGGCAGCCTTCTTCATCGCTGTTGCTGCATCCGATTGATTTGATAAAATATCCGACATATGTCTGTTAAAAATAGCTTCAATGCCTGCATATTCAGCCGGCGCTTGAACCGCTACGGCAATGTCCGCACTTTCGGAATATACGCTCCAGTTCTTGATCGGGCTCTTCGGCAGCACTTCGTTCATGACGGATTTGCGTGCTGGAATGGAGTCGGCGGAAAGCATCGTTCTTTGCGAATCAGGGTTGCTTAAGAAAGCTGATAGCAAATAGGATTCTTTCGGGTGCTTCGTGGATTTCAATACCGGGAAGCTGCCGTCACCGTAGATCACTTTTTGCGTTGTAAACTTTGGTACGAATTGGACTTCTACGGACTTGAAGTTATTTTTCTCGTAGGTGCCGAACGGCCATTTGCCTGCTGCAATCATGCCCACCTGTCCTGTCATCAATTGATTAATCATATCTGTCTTCGGATTCGGTACAGGCGCAACTTTATATTTGTAGATCAAGTCTTGGAAAAACTGCATCACTTCGATCGCTTTCGGATCATCCAGCGTACTCTTCGTCATATCAGCGTTCAACACGTTCGTGTCATTGTTGAGCAGCCATGCGGATGCACCGAAGTAGTAGTTCGGAATAGCGAAGCCGTACGTTTTTTTGCCGTTCTCTTCCGTTGTCATCGCTTGCGCATATTTCAAGAAGTCATCCTTTGTCCAATTCTTATCCGGCACAGGCAGGTTCGCCTTCTTCAGCATGTCCGTATTGAAGTGAACGACGACGTTATTCCAATCCCAGGCAAAGCCATATGTTTTGTTGTCAATGACGAATGCTGACTGCAGTTTCGTATGGAAGTCATCGTAATTTTCCAAAGCTGCCGGATCGCTCTTCATATAGTCATCAAGTGGAAGCGCCATGCCGCTTTTGACGAACATTTGAATACCTTCGATCGCAACACGGATGACGTCTGGGGAGTTGCCGCCAGCAGCCATCGTCTGTAATTTGTTAAAATAGTCTGCCCAGCTATTGTTCGGTACAAAGATCAGCTTCACTTTGATGTTAGGGTATTTATCCGTGAACTTCTTCAGAAACTTCTCCAGATCATCCTTCTTCTCGTCTCCGCCAGGATAAGCCAGCGTAAGCTCTACTTTCTCCCCGCTGCCGGAACTTGATGCGGTCTGACTTGAATTGCTGCTGCAGGCTACCAAACTCAACGTGAAAACCAAGACCAACACCCACGTCAGAATCTTTTTCATTTGAATAGACACCTCTCCGCAATCAAAATGAAAAGCTGTTCCTTCATTTGCGTTCACGTGAACGGAAACCTTGACGAGTAACACCGTTCACGTGAACGAGTTCATTATAGCAAAGCCCAATCGTTCGTGTAAACGCTTTATTTTGTCGTAATTTGGAAAGGTGGACAAAAAATATTTTTAACAGAAATTAGAAATCGTGCACGTGAACGGGATTGACCGCTGCGCCATCCCTGTTATACGATATGCCTATATGCTTCTTTCGTAGGAGGTTAAGTGCCAAGTATGACCATTACCAGCTTCCAGATTGCTGAACTTTGCGGTTTATCGCGAGGAACCGTCGATCGCGCCTTAAATAACCGGCCGGGCATCAGTCCGAAAACGCGGGAAAAAATACTGAAAGCCGCCGAAGAGCTCGGCTACCGACCGCATTTTCTGGCGCAAAGCCTGGTCAAGGGCCGGACGAAGACGCTAGGCCTGGTCATGTTCGATGTCCAGAACCGTATCTTCGCCCAGTTGTTCCATTCTTTTGAGGCCGAAGCGCGCAAGCAAGGTTTCTTCGTCTATTTGGCTCTATCGAACAAAGACCCCGATTTAGAAATCGAATATATTAACAACCTGCTGGATCGAAAAGTCGATGGCATCGCCCTGCATTCCGTAAATAAAGGCAAGGAGTTTGAAGCGTATCTCCACAAAGCGAGAGTGCCGATCGTTTCCTTCGGCAACCAGATTTCCAAGCAGTTCCCGCTCGTTTGGATCAACGATAAAGTAGCCATCAAAGAAGCTGTAAGCTTGATTCAGGCCAAGGGCTATCAGCATATTCTCTATGTCAGTCCCCCGCTGCGTTACAAGGGGAAGAGTAATATTTTCGGTCCGGAGCAGCGGCATAAAGGCTTCCTGGAAGCGGTCAAAGAACAAGCGGAGCTAAGTTATACCGTGATTACGGAAAAAGATTTTCTGGCGGTCATCGGCCATTATTTGTACCTCCCCCACAAGAAAACCGCAATTCTTTGTACGAGCGATATGTACGCGTTAGATGTTTTGAAATTTTTAAGCAGCAAAAAAATCCTTGTCCCCGAGCAAGTCGGCGTCATGGGCTTCGATAATATTGACACGTTAAACTACGTCAATCCCGCCTTGACCACCATTGACTACAGTGTCGATGACATCGGCACGACGTTGGTGGAATCTTTGATCCGCAAGCAGGAGGGCCAAAAAATCCCCAATCTGACGACGATCTCCCACCGGATTATCGTTAGGGATTCGATATAGAACAAAGATCGCCAATTTATCCATCGTGGACGAAGGATTGGCGATCTTTGTTTACGGTTACGAAGAAGCTGAACCTAACTTATGGGTGTTACAGATAGAGCTGCTTTTGACTGCTGCTGTCGATGAAATGTGCCGCCTCTAGCATTAGGGTGGGGGTTCTTTTGGTCGTTCAGAGGAAAGGTGTAAATAAGCTGATAGCCATTTTCCCTTTTTTGAAAGGTGAAATGGGTTTAAGGTAAAAGCATACAAAACGATAAAGAAAGAGGAAATTCTTATGAAGGATCTGCGAAAAGTAGGGATTGGCATCATCGGGTTAGGGGGTGTGGGCCAAAAGGTGCTGCAAACATTTGCCCGCCATCCTCAGGCCGAGGTTCGTGCGGTTTGCGACACGGATGTTGCTTTACTTGCCCGTACCAAGGCCATGGGAAACGACCTGTTCGCCAGTACGCAATATGAGGACGTGCTTGCTCATGATCAAGTCGATCTCATCTATATCGCCGTTCCACCCAAATATCACTACCCCATCGTCATGAGTGCGATTGCAAAGCAGAAGCACATTCTGTGCGAGAAGCCTCTGGCCAATTCGCTGGAAGAAGCTGAAGACATGCTCCGCGGAGCGGCCGATTCGAAAATTGTGCATGCGATGAACTTCCCGACCTTTTTTCGTCCTTCGTATCGCGAATTCTCCCGCTGTCTGCAAGAACGGAGGATCGGTGAGCTGCGCCGGGTCGAAGTGACCTTGAACTTCCCCGTCTGGCCCCGTGCCTGGCAGCAAAACGCGTGGATCGGCAGCCGTGAGCAGGGCGGATTTGTCCGCGAAGTGTTGCCGCATTTTATTCAGCTCATCTTGGCTGAGTTCGGAGATTTGCGGCAAATCGCTTCTTCTCTGGAATATCCCGCGGACACACAACTCTGTGAAACCGGGATTTTGGCCCTGCTGGAGCTGGATCGGCAGGTGCCTGTGCTCATTACCGGGATGAGCGGCGCTGCTGCTGCTGAGCACGTTGCTTTAACAGCGATAGGAACGCATGGCACGGCTTCGCTGACGAACTGGAGCCAGTTCCTGTACGCGGCAAGCGGGGAACCGCTTGCTCCTGTTGAACTGGCTGAGACGGACCATCTATACGCGATGGTGGATGGCGTCATTCAATCGGTGCTCGGACACACGTCCGTCGTCGTTAATTTTGCCACAGGCTATAAAGTTCAGCGCATTTTAGAGGGGCTGCGGGGGAGCGGCGCACTTCGTTAGACCGCAAAAAACGGAGCCCGCTCTGCCGCGAAGGACCCTTTATCAGGCAGACACAGTTATCTGCAAGGTCACTTCACAGCAGCGGCTCCGCTCTGTTGTCATGTCAGCGAAATCGGTTCTTCCAGGGCAGCCTCCAGAGGTTGTCCTTCTTTATAGTACAATTTAGGCGACAATAGAATGAAGAAAATATGCGCGTCGCGAAATCCATGCTCGGCCAGCAAGCTGTTCATAGCCAAAGCGATGCGGTCATGCATGTCCTGATCGCGAGGAAACATAAGAATCTCGAGGGATGGCGGAGAATTCGTAATCTGCTCGACGAGCAGAAGCTCGATTTTCACCTTTTGCGGCAAGACGCCTGTAATCTTGGAAAACTCACGAATGATGTCAGTCGAAATCGACGAAACGAACTCTTTTTGAAAACCTTTAAACCGGAGAAAGGGCATGCTGATTCCTTCTTTGCATAAATGTTAGCGAATTTATTCATTTTATTAGAAAAATCAACCCAAAAACAAAACCAATTTTAGATCAAATCATTCTCAGAACTAGATAGATATGTGCAAAACCAGCAAATTAACCGCTCGCTAACTCCATCCTAGGCGATCTTTGGACCGTCTCCCGCCAAACGTCAAGCATCGTCCCCGACTTAAGACCAGTCTCCAATACCGTCGTCAGTCTGTTTTCCCCTACTCGCAGAAGTCTTATACTCAGTACATGAAGTTAAGTACTTAAGCACATAACGACTACGAACAAGGAGTGTATATACAATGAGTAAATTTTACCGTTCTTCGACAAACAAATGGGTAACAGGGATTTGCGGAGGCATCGCTCAATATTTGAATGTGAACGTAACGCTTGTGCGGATCGCCATGGTGTTGGCCGCATTTTGCAGTTTTGGCACGACGCTGCTATTATATTTCATCGCCAGTATGCTGACGCCTAAAGACCCTTTTATTCAATATCAGTAACAGAATCGCATACAAAAATAACAGGAATCAGCCTATCCTGCGTGCTCAGAATTCACTATACTGAGAACTGAAGCAGGCATGTGCACGCCTTGTTTCATCAAATTAGTCAAGGTGGAATCTGAACATGCTGCAGAAGCAGGCTGACCTCGTAATACGCCGGAAAAGTGACTCCCAGTTGACGGCTCTTCGCGGCTTGCAATTTTGGTTGTATGCAACAAATGTGTTATCGCCGTTCCTTCCGGTTTACTTCCAGACGAAGGGGTATTCTTCCGGACAAATCGGTTTCATGATGATGCTGGGGCCGCTGTTGGCCGTGTTCTTCCAGCCTGTATGGGGATATTTGAGCGATCGGTTAGGTACCGTAAAGAAAATCATTTTCCTCCTCTGGACCTTAAGCATCCTATCCAGTATCGGCTTATTCACTGCAAACTCATACGAATTGACATTAGCGTTTGTCACCCTCTTTTATTTCTTTTGGCTGCCATCCATTCCGCTGATGGATAGCATCACGATAAAAGCGACTGAACGCAGAGGCCAATCTTTCGGCTCAGTCCGTCTGTTCGGGTCGCTCGGCTTCACAGTCGTCCTAATCATCGGAGGCATCCTGCTCGGCCAATGGCTGGGCATCCATAGCTTGTCCCTTATTTTCTGGGCGACATGGATCGTTCCGCTGCTGCTTCTTTTCAAGCTCCGGGATGAGCCGGCCTCTGGTGAGCGGATGTCCTTGCAATCGCTAATGCCGATTCTGAAAAATAAATCGTTCTTATGGTTTCTGCTGCTCGTCTTCATCATCTCCGTCCCGCACCGGATGCATGATGTGATGTTCAGCTTGTATCTCTCCAAAGCCGGGGGCTCGGACGCCATGGTCGGCTGGTCATGGGCTTTGGCTGCGTTGGCGGAGCTGCCGGCGTTTGCTTTGCTTAGCAAATATTTACACCGGATGCGGGAATTCAATGTTATTGGCTTGGTTTGCTTGCTATACGTGCTGCGCTGGCTCGCATATGCCTATACGACGGACCCTTGGGTGATGTTCGCGCTGCAAGCAGGAGCGGCTGTTACGTTCGCCGTATTCTGGATCACCGTCGTCCACTGCACCGTCTCTATGCTGCCGCGGCAGTTGACCTCCACAGGGCAATCTTTGCTGGCGATGGTCTTCCTCGGATTCGCCGGCATCTCCGGCGGGAGCATCGGCGGCTGGCTGGAGGATCACTATGGCGGATCCAGCATGTACGTGTTCGCAGCCATCGTCTCTTTGGTGGCGAGCTTGGCCTTTTTCGGCAGCGAATTCGTTGCTCGCAGGCGGCGTGAGGCACAGCTGCTCAGATAAGCCTCCCTCTTCCAGGGGGGCTTTTGCTCGTCCTCTCTCGCGGGGCTGTGATGATGCTTGTGTGCCATCTCATGCAGGCGCGCTCCACTGCGCGCCCTGGCGACCCGTCAACCCATCATTTCCTCCACCACAAACGCCCCATTCACCGCCCGGACACGAAACAGCCGATCGAACCCTTCACACAGCTCGGGTGGCTTTAATTTGTTCATGACGCTGCGAAGGCCTGCTTCCGCAACTTGGGTTTTTCCTTGCCTCTCCTTATTCCTTGCCAGCGAAGCTTCGAAGTCCGGCTCAAAGAAATAGCCGATCACCTGGAATTTATGCTGCTTCGCCAACTCAATATACGTCTTTCTGTCCTCCGCCGACGGGTTGGTATTATCGACCACAAAAGGCTGCTTAGCCTCAAAGGAAGCCGTCAAGTAGATACGCTCCCTATGCCTGGTTCGGAGCATGTCAAGATTAATGCGGATGTGCGTATTGAAAAAGCGCTCCTTACAAAACGTCGATTTGCCGGAAGCTTGAAGCCCCATCAGGATCACACATTCCATGCTACTCCTCCTTGTCCAGGTAGACAAATTGATTTAAATAATCCCGATTTTGGGAAAAGATCGGCGTATCAAGATCAACTTCCCACTTGTGCCGGACAGCCTCCCCTTTCAGGTAGCTCTGTTTGATGACGCAAACGCCGCGTTTTTGCCACACCGGCAGGTCGTTCCAATTCAAGCCTTTTTCCAGGAACAGCTTGTCCTGCAGCCGCTTGCCGTCAAGCCCTTGCAGTTCCTGATGCGCGAACTGGGATTGGGCCACCATCGAGATGCTATTTTTCGTGGCATCCTGCTGTCTCCATACAAAATAATTCGCCACCTCATCATGAGGCACCACCCAGGCTCTGGCATCGAAAGTTGCCAATTGTTTGTCAGGGTAGTACAGGCGAATCTGCTCATTGAATTTGGCGGTCGCAAGAGAGGCGGAGACCGATACTATTTTTTGCAAATTGTTATCAAACCAGGATTGGGTTGTTAATTTATCATAGTTGGTCAGCAAGATGGAAATTTCATCGCTTTGTTGATACACCACCTTGCACCCCATCATATTTTCCGCCAAAAATATACAAGTCGCCCACATCGCTTCGGTTAGCGATTTATCGAAGGGCTTATCGAGTCCTCTTGTAAACGTATGAAAATGGCAACCATCAATCCGAAGAATTACGGGAAGACGGCGTGGTAAAGTAAGTCGGTAAGCATTTTCATAGTCTTTCATCCTGTTTCCAAAGTCATCTCGTTTCATCTGCAGGTCACTTCCTTTCTTTTCTGTCCCCATAGGAATCCCCATCTACCTGTATAAATTTTACAATAAAATTGAATATTAGGGTATATACCTACATCATCCCCGGAGAACTGCCTTATGCCAACCGAGAATCTGATCGTCAGCCGAATAAAGAAAAGCCTGCCTCACTCTATTGATCTCATCGTGCAGCATGCCGTCAATGACCAGATTGAGGTCGATTTCTTATATTTCTCCACAGCCATCGACCATTCGCTGTTTTATCAGCTCGTCTCGATGCCCTTATTTGATAGCCAGAGCTATGAGCAGTTCCAAGAGAAGCTGTCCATTTTCGGTGCCAAAAAATCCACAACTATTACAGATGCGGTTAACCAGATGCTGCAGGGGAGCATCGTTGTCGTTTATTATGATGACATCATTTGTCTGAATATCAAAAAGGTGTGGAATGAGGATCCCGAGCAGACGACGACTGAGAACGTTGTGCTGGGCTCGAACAAAGCTTTCGCAGAGGATATCACCTCCAAGCTGTCAATCGTTCGGACGCGGTATAAAAGACAGGAGCTAACCGCTCAGCAATTTGAGATCGGCACGCAGTCGCATACGAAAGTCATGCTTGTCTTCGATCACGAGCTGGCGAAGCCGGATGTGATCACCCTGATCCAGGAGAAGCTGCGTACGATCAATGTCGATGTCCTGCAATCCTCCGGACAGCTGGAGAAGCTGTTGAATAAGCGCCGTTACTCGCTGTTCCCGACGATGATGATTACTGAGCGTCCTGACCGGGCGACTTTGTGCCTGGCCCAAGGCAAAGTGGTTATTTTAGTGGAGGGCACGCAGTTTGTGCTGATTATGCCAGCGGTCTTCTTTGATTTCATGTCAGCTATGGACGACTTGTATCAAAGCTTTTGGGTATCCAGGCTGCTCGTAAGTCTTCGTTATGTTTCTCTGTTTATCACGCTCGTGCTTCCATCCCTCTATATTGCCATCGTTTCTTATAATCCGGAACTCTTTCGCGTCCAGCTGACCTTGTCCATCGCAGGCAGCCGTGCAGCCGTGCCCTATCCTTCTTATATAGAAGTTCTTTTCATGCTGTTCATGATTGAAGCTCTCACGGAAGCCAGCTTAAGGCTGCCGAAATTCATAGGCTCTACAGCTACGACGGTCGGTGGGCTGATCCTAGGCCAAGCCGCACAGCAAGCTGGGCTGGTCAGCAGCATCATGATCATCATTACATCTGCGGTAGCGATTTCCAATTTTGTGATTCCGATCAATGCCATGAGCTTTGCCATGCGCTTCGTCAAATACGTTTTAATTTTATTTGCTTCGCTGTTTGGCATCATCGGTACGACCGTAGGTTTATTTCTCGTCATCGGATACCTGGTCAGCTTACGGAGCTTCGGCGAGCCTTACTTAAAAATATCTATTGGAGAGAAGGTTGTCAGCTTCCCTAGCCCCTCTTCTGCACCAGACGGTGAAGCGACATGAACCGGTATTATTTTTATCCGGTCTTCATGTGCATGCTGACCAATACCTTGATCTTCATACCCAGCATCCTGATCAAACAACGGTTCCATGGGGCGGTTCCCGCCATACTGATCAGTATCTTGCTCGGATATGGCCTTGCCCATTTATTTACGAAGGGCCTGACCCGCTTCCCTGGGCAAGGATTGCCGGAAATTTTGGCCGCCAATTTGCCTGCTCCGATCCGAATCATCATCGTGTTCTTTCTAGCTTTCATGTGGCTGGCTGCAGGCAGTATAGTTCTTATTTCTTATTGCCATATCATTCAAAGATTTGTCAATCCCGACTTCAATCTGTTTCTGTTAATCGCTTTTATAGGCATGGTATGCGCCTGGACGGCCACGAATCCGAGTAAAACAGTGCTATATATTACGGAAATCGTACTGCTCCTCAATCTGCCTATTATCATATTCATTGTATTCAAAGCAATCCTTAGCGAAAACATGAATTGGGATGCCGTCAAGGTGATGCGTCACTACCTCTTCACCTTCCCTTCTTGGAAATCGTTGACAGCTTCTACTTATGTATTCACAGGGTACGTGAATTGGGCGATTTTTAATCGTGAATTTCAAAGCATCAACTTGAAAAAGCAGCATCTATGGGTGATTCCTATCATAGGTTCTCTCGTATTAACGACAACCTTCCTCATCCCCATCGGTTATTATGGAACCTACGGTGTAGAAGACTTTGTGTATATCTGGGTCAGCACAGCCGATTCGATGAAAATGGAATTCGGGTTCATGGAACGGGTGATGTTTATTTTTCTGCTGCTTTACTTAAGTGTAGCATTACTATTTATTTCCATAACCTGGCATGTAGGCAGTGAACTTACCAAAAATTTGCTCCCACCTACAACGAAGCCCTTCTTGCAGCAGTACCCGACCACATCCGGCATGGCGATCACTGGCATGACAGTCGTGCTAGCCGAGCTTTTTGCGCTGATGCTGGATGAAAAACATTTTATGATGGCAGCTTCGAACTGGTTGCAGCTTCGTCTGCCTTCGGAGATCTTCATCGTGCTGCTGGTCTATGGACTTGGAATGAGGAGACAACAACAACCATGAACCGCTGCTTCTTCATGATCTTCCTGCTTGCTGCACTATGCTTCAACAGCGGATGCGGCATGAAAGATCTGGATAAACGCTTCTTTGTACTCGCTATCGGCGTCGATCAATCCGGGGTGCCGGACAAGCCCTATCATGTGTCCTTAAAGCTAGGGATCCCCTCTCCGCGTATCGAACCAGGAAATTCGAACAAGTATCAGCTTGTGACGCAGGATGCGAATTCCGTCACTGAAGCGATTCGACTGCTCAAATCGAAGGTCGATAAGGAATTGGATTTGGGACACGCCAAAATATTCGTATTCGGGAAATCACTCGCGAGCGAAGATATCCAGAAGCCACTCGATTGGTTTATCCGCAGAAGGGATATCCAAAAGATCGGCTTCGTCGCCGTCGGTGACCCCACAGCAGAGGCTGTGTTGGATACCCGGGTAAGCTCGGAAAGATTGCCGGCGAACTCGCTCTTTTTAAGCTTTGACCGGGAGGGAACGGAATCCGCTTATATCATGACGGAAAATTTATCAGACTTTTATCGTCGAATGACGGAACGCGGCCTGGATCCTTATTTACCCGTTATTCGCCCGCGTGGGCAAATCTTTGAAATTGATCAAGTCGCGATCCTGGATAAACATCGCATTCGAGCGATTTTGAATCCGGATCAGACGCGCATTCTGAACCAACTTACACGGAATGCTCGGAAGCTGGATATTCACACGAATCATCAGAATGAAAACTTCGATATTTCTATTCAACATTTTAAACGTAAAATCCACATCTCGAATCCTAACCAAAATGGCATGCCGGATGTCAGGATTGAAATGAAAGCTGACGGTATGGTGGAAGAGTCCTCTCGTCCGTTATACGATGATGACTGGAATGAATTGGCACAATCCGTCCAGGCACAAAGTAAGGTCCGCTGTATGAATGTGTTAGCTCTGCTTCAGGAAAAAGGTGTGGATCCCATCGGCTTCGGACTTCACTACCGGGCTTTAGGCTATGTATCCGATAAGGACTGGCAGCATTGGATCGACATCTATCCCAACTTAAACCTTCAGGTCAATATTAAAGTGAAAATACTAGGCACAGGTGTCGTTCGTTAACCAAAGGAAATTCACGGTTCAGGTATGATTTTGCCAAACGAAGTTATCATAAAAGAGATGGGTGCCATGCGCATCACGCTTGCACCTGAAGCTTTTGTTTTAAAGGAGAGAGGTTGTGCGGCGTACAAGAGCATTGCTTTCCCAGTTCAGTACCAATCAGCTCCACTTGCGTAATCCGTGGGTTGTTACTTTTTTTGCCTTCTCCTATCCGGGATTCGGCAACTTAATTCTGCATCGTTACGCGAAAGCGTTGATTTTGATTTTGTGGGAATTGTTCATCAACCATCAGGCCAAAATTAACTTGGCGATCATGTATACGATGCAAGGTCACTTTCAAAGCGCCAAAGAGGTCATCGATGAAAGATGGTTTATTCTTTACGTCGGTATCTATATGTTCGCGATTTGGGACGCTTACCGCTCCACCGTCGATATTAATAAGCAATATATGCTGGCAGATCGTGAAGACGCTCCCATGATTACGCTCAAGATGGGCGTGTGGGATATGAATTATCTCGATAAAAAGCTCCCCTGGGTCGCCCTCGCCTGGTCTGCGCTTGTGCCGGGTTTGGGCTACTTATACATCCACAAGGTGATTTCCGGCTTATTTATGTTCGGCTATACCACAGCGATCGTCTATTTCTCGCACTTGCCGCAAGCGATTCATTGGATGATGATCGGTCATTTTGAACAGTCGAAAAGTGTCATTAATATGCAGTGGCTGCTTTATTTGCCTTCGATCTACACCTTTATTTTTTACGACTCCTACATCTCCACCGTGGAGCAAAACAAGCTCTTTGAGAAAGAGCAGTCCAAATACTTGAGAATGTATTATCAAGCTTCTGCCAACGTGGAAGCAATATTCCAGTCAGCGCAGGTGAAATCGATGAAGTTTATCGTAGCCACATTTGAACAAACCGTCTTTCTGGAGATGGCCATCACTGCTGTCGAGCGGCTTGGCATTACGAAAGATAAAATTACAGCCCTTCCCCTTGATAAAAGATCGGAGCCTCGCAAAATTTTTGATTCGATCCATACCGCCGACGGTTTTAGCATGATGGATCTTGCCGCCGTTCTGGGTACAATCTTTATGCTTTTGGGGGCCATTTATGGCTTCGAGTTAAAATGGGGGCCTATCCTATGGGGAATTATTGGGGCTGTGTCAGGGATATTGCTCGGATTTTCTATCAAGCTGATGATTTTGAAAAAAAACAGAACCGGCGTCAAAGGGATTACATCCGAAGTGGTGGTCATGATTCAATGCGAAGAGGCTCTATTGGAAAAAGTCGAGGAAGTTCTTTGGGATCACACGGCGCTAGGCGTATCCAGAATGGCTTAACCACATAACATAAGCCTGCGCAACGCGCAGGCCTTCTTTTTTACTGCAGCAAATGCTGCAAAAGCTTACTAGCAGGCTGGAACACAAAAGTGATCAGATCCAGCGGGTTCGGAAGTGTCCGATGAACAATTTTAATCGCTCCCAGAATCGTTCCGAGCAGCAATAAACAGCAGAACACGATCAAATCTTTGTACATTTTATTCTTCCTCAGCCTTGGAATCTCCAAAAGGGCTATTCCTGCAGCGGATATAAGCAGTGCACCCAGCGACCACATGTAATCATTCCTTTATTTTTTGTAGCAAAGAATCGTTGACCGTCCCCATGCGGCGGATCTTGACTTCAACATTCACCTGCACAGGCAGTTCTGCAAACTGGTCCATCCATTCGCCCTTGTGTTTTTCCCAATATTTGGGTGACGATCGATTCACCGCTTGCCCAAAGCCGAAAATATCGGCGTTATAGGTTTTGGCTTTTTCAATCGCGCCTTTTATAATTCCTTCCACCCTTTTTTGCGCGATTTGTTCCAAATCGGCGATTTGCTGCGGATCCATCAGATCAATTTTACACTGGACTTCGCCCACATCCTCCTCAATAAACGAATCCACCTGCACCTGCGGTTTCCCGTTTTTCACCGTTCCATGCACCTTCGTCTTCGCTCTCATGATCTCAAGCGCCATGATCCCCCCTTCCGGACAAGTTACATGGCCTATTGTGCTCTTCACATTGTTGGAAATATAATTGTACCCCTTGCTTTCCAGCTCATCCATCCAGCCAGCAAGCTTATCGTTCTTGAATACGGCAAGCCCTGAATATTGCAAGGTCGCATAAGGGACAGTGCGGTTGAGATTGCCTTTGTCACCGCCTTTAGAAGGGTCGCCTTTGATTTGAATGCCAGTCAACACAGGATCTTTGCCTTCCGTTTGCAGATCGGATATCAAGGTGTCGAGCTTGACTTTCACCGTAGGCGCCCACACCTTCTCTGACATTTCCAACGTGGTAAACAACTTATTGGAAGGGATCTTTTCAATCGGCGTCAAGGTTCTCAGAATACTTTCCGCTGACGTCCCCCGTGCTACGGTGATGTAGAAATCAGAGCGCATTTCATGATTCCGCGAAATCCCATCGAGAATGGGGGTAATGCCTTCCTTCGCGATCTCTTCGCTGATCACCAGTATCCGCAGATGAGAGGCGTACACTCGCCGTGGACTCACCGTTGCGAGTTTCCTTAAAGCCTCAAAAATGGTCGGCGATGTCGCCTGGTAAGTGGTCACAGACAAATTGCCGGTCGCGCCCTTTTTGGATGCCACTTCGCTGGGATTGACGACCTGGATCGTCACCTGCACCTCATCCCCTTTTTTATCAAAGCTCATCCCGACGACGATCGCCAGATCATTCAGTTCAACACGGCTCCAGCAGCCGGTCAGGACACAGGCGAGCAGGCAAATAGGAAGCAGCCGTATGAATTGGCTTCTTCGCATGTCCGATACCTCCTTTACTTCCGGCGTCCGGTTGGCGGCGTATTAGGAGCGGTATTGCGCTCACGAACACTGTTTTTTTGACTAATTAGCCGCGGTCTGGCAAATAGCGCCCATAAGGGCAGTCGAAAGATCGTATCCTTCTGGTCTTCTAGAATGAAAGGCGCCATTGGTGCCATGTACGGAACGCCAAACGATCTAAGGCTGCACAGATGCAGCACAATGGCGATCAGTCCGACCGTGACCCCATACAGTCCAAAGGAAGCTGCGACCAGCATTAACAGAAATCTGAGTATCCGGATTGAAATAGCCATATTAAAGGACGGTATGACGAAATTGGAAATCGCGGTAATCGCCACGATAATGACCATTGCCGGCGAGACAAGCCCCGCTTCGACCGCCGCTTGGCCGATGACCAAGGCGCCAACAATGGAAACCGCTTGTCCGACCGTTTTCGGCAGCCGCACGCCCGCTTCGCGGAGAATCTCGAAGGTGACCTCCATCACGACCGCTTCAATAAAAGCCGGGAACGGAATCCCTTCTCGCTGCGCAGCCAGACTGATGAGCAGCGACGACGGCAGCAGCTCCTGATGGAACGTCGTAATGGCAATATATAATGACGGCGCCATCATGGAGATGAAGAAGCAGGCGTAGCGCAGCACACGCAGCAGCGAAGCAAAATCGGCCCGCTGGTAATAATCTTCCGCAGATTGATAAAATTGCGTAAATAAAGCCGGCGCCATGAGGACGAACGGCGTCCCGTCGACCAGAATGGCGACGCGCCCCTCCATTAACCCTGCCGCGATGACATCCGGGCGCTCCGTGTTATATAGCGTGGGAAACGGCGTGTACGTTTCGTCTTGGATCAATTCTTCCACGTTGCCGCTCTCAAAAATCGCATCAATATCGATGCCCTGCAGCCGTCTTCGCGCTTCCTCAATCAGCCCGTCATTGGCAATCCCATTGACGTACATGATCGCCATAGCGGTTTTGCTGACTCGCCCGATCGTCATCGACTCCATCCAAAGGTTGGGATCCTTGATTTTACGCCGGATGAGGGCGATGTTGGTGCTGATCACCTCCGTGAAGCCTTCTCTCGGCCCTCTGACGACCGATTGCGTCGTAGGCTCTTCAACGGCGCGATGCTCCCCGCCCGGTGTATTCGCCGCAAAGCCCTGCGCATAGCCGTCTAGCAAGACGACCGTCAAGCCCGATAATAAGCTTTGATATAAGGTGGCAAAGTCGGTTATTTCCGATACCTGCCCTAAAGTGCTCAGGGACGACTCCAAAGCGGTCATGGGCTGCTCATCCAAGTCCAAATTGATGTTTTGGGCGAGCAGTGACTGCAGCGCATTCGGGCTTACCAACCCGTTGATGTAAATAAATCCCAGTTGCAACGGATACGTTTCATCCGGAATCATACTTTGGATCACCACATCATGACTATGGCCAAAGTCCATTTTGATCCGTTCCAGATTCAGATCCAGCGATAGTTCCAGCTGATCATTCGGAAGCGTCAGCCCATGCTGCTGCAGATCAATATCCGCTGATATTCGATTTTTTCCCCATAGCTGTTGAATAAATCCCATTGTACCTCCCGCTATCCAGCAAACTTAGTTCTTAAGCTTGGACTTGCGCATGACGCTAACCGCGAGGATCAGCAGCGGATAAACCAAACCGGCCGTTAATGCGTAAGGAATATACGCTTTGGTATCGAAGCTCGACATATAAGCGACATTGGGATATACCACCAGCGAATAAATGACCAACAGCATGCCGGACGGCATGGCCAGTGAGCGGTAATCCCTGATATTCAATATTTGCGCTAAGCCCCTGACAAAGGCATAGAAGTAGAACGTCGTTTTGAAATACACGGTGAGAAACCACATGCCCGCAATCAGAATTTCAACCCGCTCCAGAAAATTGCCGATATTAATCTGTTTGGCCAATGAATAGCTAGGGAACATATGTCTTTCTGTCATATAAGGCCCCAGCACCGATACGCACAGAAAGGTGATAATAATAAAGCAGGCACCGCCGATGGCGGTAGCGATCAGGTAAGCCTTTTTCGCTAGATCCCTACGGTTGAGATGAGCTGGAAAGACCATGAAGAGCACAATAAAAGGAAGCGATGATGTTCCGACCACCGACATAGC
This sequence comes from Paenibacillus aestuarii, assembly GCF_027789125.1. Taxonomy (GTDB): domain Bacteria; phylum Bacillota; class Bacilli; order Paenibacillales; family NBRC-103111; genus Paenibacillus_E; species Paenibacillus_E aestuarii. The sequence continues at coordinate 25,885 of NZ_JAQFVF010000001.1, forward strand.
CCCTTTGATCACCGGCTTGCTGCCAGCTGCCAGAACGGGCTGTATTTTGTCAAGGTGTGCTTGCGGCAGCAAACAGACGACTAAGATGACGAATAACAGAATGATCCAAGGAAAAAAAATCTCCGCTGTCCGAGCCAACGTCTCAATGCCAAGACGGACCCCCATGACAACCACGGTGGCAAAAATAATATTGACGGCCTGGATCGGCGTTTCCGGCATCACCTGTGTATTGACGAAGTTGCCCGTATAAAACAGAACAGTTGCCGCTCCGATAAATGCAAAGAAAATAAAAAGGAGGGAAATCACCTTTCCCAGCCATTTGCCAAACAAAGCTTCATTATATTCAACAAGCGTCAAATTCGGAAAATAGTTGCTAATGAAATTGTATAAGCAAACGAGCAGTACATTGAGACCGACGCCGACGATCGCAGCGATCCAGGCGTCTTGTTTGGCATCGGCGGCAAGCCCCGAAGGGATGACCAGAATGGTCGTCCCGATTGTAAAAATCATGACGAGAACGGCGAACTGGTTCACGGATATCTTAACGTCTTTCAAGCGTCATCCCTCCGCTCCACGATTCCATCTAGGGATATTATTCCCAATTTCGCCTAAATCATGAGCACAAAACAAATAACCCCGCCGCAACGGCAGGGTCTCTATTATTTTTCATTTTTAATAGCCGATATATACTTATTGCATACGCCAACATTAAACAAAATCGAGTTGACATAATGGAAACCGGATAAAAAAACTTTTTCCTTCACCGAATAGCTTCTCGTGTGCAACTTTTCGCATTGAATGCAGTAATAACTATTCATTATCGACATAAATCGACCTCCCACATCTAATTATATCCGCTTTCTAGGGGAATTTTGGGAGTATTAAGCGAATTTTATCGATTCTTTATCATAATTTGATGTTCACCTTGTCGAACTGGCAATAAAAACCTATAAGCTTTTGGAAGCGAAAATGATATAATCTACACGCACTATTAAGCTTATAAGCTACATATATATGCTATCAAATCTAACACGCCAAAGGGATTAAGAGAGATGCCAACCAGCTCAAAAGCTCAACGATCAGATTCCGCTTTGAAAATTACGCTTGTCTACGTGTTCATCGGCAGTATCTGGGTCATCCTGTCCGATTCACTCATCGACTACCTGCAGATGTCGGCCGGGCTGACCATCAATTCATCTAAAGGGCTATTCTATATTGCCATCACAGCCCTCATTCTTTACTTTTGGGTCAAACGGTTGAAAAAGGCGTTAACTGAAAGCGAAGAACGCTACCGGGTCATCGTGGAACACTCACCGGAGCCGATCGCCGTGCACTGTGAGGGTAAGATTGTGTTCATCAACCCGGCTGGAGCGATCATATTTGGCGCCAAGAGCCCGGATCAACTCATTGGCCTGCCTCTCTCTAGATTTATCCATCCCGATTATAAAGAGATTGTGCAAGAGCGAATCCGGCAAGCGCTAGTGGATAATGAAGCGACCGTACCGATCGAAGAGAAAGTATTCCGCTTGGACGGCACGACATTTGATGTCGAGATCAGAAGTGTGCCCATCACCTATCTGGGAAAACCGGCCGTGCAGCTATTGTGCCGGGATATCACTGAGCGCAAGCGGACACAGCGCAAGCTGGAAGAAAAAGAGCAGGGCTACAAGTCGCTTGTCGCACATAATCCGGATGCTATTTTTACGCTCGACTTCAACGGACGCATGATCGATATGAATTCAGCGACCGAGAAAATCATGGGCTACCGGCAGGACGAACTGCTGCATCAATCGTTCTTTCAGCATATGATACCTGTGGATCAGGAAGCGGCGTTTCAACTGTATGAACGATCCGTTAACGGCGAATCGAACAGCATCGAAACCGCGATTACCCACAAAGATGGCAAAAGCGTGGATTTGAACTTAAAATGGGTGCCCATCATCGTCAATGATAAAGTGGATGGCGTGTATGGCATCGCCAAAGATATTACAGAGCGTAAACGGACGGAAGAGCTGTTAATCAAATCCGAAAAGCTTTCTGTCGTCGGGCAGCTCGCAGCCGGTGTGGCGCATGAAATTCGCAATCCCCTGACTTCTTTGCGCGGTTTTGTGCAATTATTACAAATGAAGACGACGCAATTTGAAGATTATTTCCAAATTATGCTAAGTGAGTTGGACCGCATTAATGACATCGTGAGTGAATTTATGGTCATTGCCAAGCCGCAGGCCGTGAAGTTCGAAATGAAGGATATTCACAAAATCGTTCATGACGTCATCTCGCTGCTGGAAACGCAAGCGATACTTAGCAATATCCAAATTCATACTGAATTTGCGCAGGACCTTCCTTTTGTGAAATGTCAAGAAAACCAATTGAAACAGGTCTTTATTAATGTGCTTAAAAATGCCATGGAATCGATGCCGGGCGGCGGGCACATCTTGATCCAGATGATGGCGGTCGACGGCAACCTTGCCATTCGTTTTATCGACGAAGGCTGCGGCATCTCGGAAGAACGCATCGCAATGCTGGGTGAGCCCTTCTACACGACCAAAGAGAAAGGCACGGGGCTTGGCTTAATGGTCTGTCATAAAATTATGGAGGCGCATCGCGGTAGCCTGCGGATTCATAGCCAACTGGAACAAGGAACCACGGTTGAACTCACACTGCCTCTGCAGTCCGCGCTCGACAAACTGTAGATCATCATACCACAAACCGGTATCATCCTTCCGCTAGCGCGGAAAGTGTTGATGCCGGTTTTGTTTTACTATTTCAGAACCCCCGTTGTAGTGATATGCACCTGAACATTAGGATGGATGCGGACGCCAAAACCGAACTACAGCATTTTTTGACGCACACTCCTTATCGAATCCCCTTAGAGTCTTGGGCGAAACAATACCCATCTGTCAAAAGATGAAAATCATGATTGACGATCGTTTAACTGCCGCTTACCATGGAGGATGCAGAACAATAAATGGGAGAAAAACAATTCACTCAAGACGATTTTCAAATAAATTGGACAAGTATGCAACCCCACACCCGGCTTAATAACTTATATTGAAAGGAGCAACACAATTGAATAAGACAGCAATTGTAAGCGAGAAATTAAAGATTGCACAATGGGCGCAATCCTTATGCACGCTTAGCGATGAGCGATGGTTTCAAGCTTTTTATGAAGGCTCTTGGGGTACGGCGGATGTGATCGCTCATTTCATAGTCTGGGACCGGTTTATGATGGAGCAGCGGATCGCCTATCTATTGAGAGATGAACTCCTTCCACAACACCCCATCGATGTGCAAACAATGAATCAACAAGCCTCACAATATGCGCGCTCCGGAATTTCGAAGGGAGATTTGATTGAAACGTTCCTATCGATTCGCCAGGCGTTAGTCTCTCAAATTGAAGCGGTCCCGGATGAGAAATTCCCTCTCCCCCTCCCTGGTAAACCATCACTAACACTCGCAGCCTATTTGGAGAGTATGATTCAGCATGATCTCAAACATCAGGAGCAGATTGATCAGTTCTTGCAGATGAGCAAGGACTAGCTTACAAACATCCCAGCCCAGTCCAACCAAACCAAGGCTAAAGACTTTGCAACACGCAAAAAAAAGGAAGCCCTAAGGCTTCCTTTTTGATCTTTAATGCATGGAGTTCATTGCTGCATGTTTCACAACGACACGGCGGATGAAGAACGCCATCGCCAGGCCGATCAGGGTGACGATCATCGCAAACAGGAACACATTTTGCGAGCCCAACGTCATCGCCTGAGCGACTTCGTTCACCGCATTCGGCGCCGCGGATTTGTGCAAGTAGTTCTCCATGCCGCTGGTCAGAATGCTGATCGCAAGCGCCGTACCGATGGCTCCGGCGACCTGCTGCAGCGTATTCATAACCGCCGTACCGTGCGGATAAAGCTCCGGCGGCAGCTGGTTCAATCCATTCGTCTGCGACGGCATCCAAACCATCGAGATACCGATCATCAGGCCGATGTGCAAGGTAACGATGAAGGCAATCGAGGATGCTTGTGTAATGCCGGAGAAAAACCATAATGTTGCCGCTACGATCGCGAGGCCGGGAATCACAAGCCACTTCGGACCATACTTGTCAAACAACCGTCCCATGCGCGGAGACAGAATACCGTTCAGCGCGCTGCCCGGCAGGAGCATAAGTCCAGCGGAGAACGCGGACAGCTTCATGCCGTTCTGCAAATACATAGGCAGGATAATCATGCTGGATAAGATGATCATCATACACGAGAGAACCATGAGCAATCCTACGATGAACATCGGATACTTGAAGACGCGAAGATTCATCATCGGTTCTTTCATAAAAATTTGGCGCAGTGCAAACAGCACAAGGGTAACCAGGCCGATCGCGATAGAGGTGATCACGACCGCACTGGTCCAGCCTCCCGCGCTTTCTCCTGCCTTACTGAAGCCGAATACGACACCGCCGAAGCCAATTGTTGACAGCACAACAGACAGCACATCGATCCGCGGCTTCGTAACTTCCGTCACATTTTCCAAATTCTTAAGTCCAACAAGTAATCCTATAACAAGAAACGGCAGGGAAAGCCAGAAAATGTAGTGCCACGTGAAATATTCGATCAATAGCCCAGCGACAGTCGGTCCCGTTGCCGGTGCAAACATGATAACCAGACCTACAAAGCCCATCGCCGCTCCACGTTTCTCAGGTGGATAGACAACGAGGATCGTATTGAACATGAGCGGAATCAATAGCCCCATGCCCACCGCCTGCAGAACTCGTGCTGCCATCAGCATTTCAAAATTGAGCGCGAGAGCTGCAATCAGTGTACCAGCAATCGAGCTCGCTAGCGAGAATATAAACAGCTGTCTCGTGGTGAACCATTGAAGCAGAAGCCCTGTCATTGGCATCAAAACGCCTAGCGTGAGCAAGAACCCTGTCGTTAGCCACTGCGCTGTAGCAGCCGAAATGTGAAACACGTCCATTAAATTGCTGATCGCAATGTTGAGCGCCGTTTCGCTGAACATCCCGATAAAGCCGCAGATCAGCAGCGACGCCATAATAGCCCGCGTATTGTATTGCTTCATTATGAATTTCACTTCCCTCTCCCATGTAATCTCTCTCTTTATACGGACCTGATTCGATCCGCTATCTGTTACCATAAAGTTTACAGCTTACAAAGTCAATACAAATATTTGTAAACCAAAGCATTGGGCCTCCCGGCTTCATTAGAACACCAGTTTCTGATCCAGCTCCTTCCACTGACGCAAGTGATGACGGAAATGCATGTCGACCAGATCATACCATTCCTTTGCATTCAGCCATCCAAAACCGCCATGTTTCACTTTGTAATCAGCATGAATCTCGTCTACAAGAGGTGCCCATTCGTTCAGCCTCATCTCGACCTCGAATAGCCTGTTCAATAATGTTTGCTTGCTATCGGTATTGTTAGGCGGGCCATTGAGCTCGTCGGGCAGCTTAATCTTGATCGGCGGGAATCCTCCTTCTCGAAATAATTGCTCGCCGAATACTGTTTTCCCAAGCTCCTGCACGGAATGCGACCTGGCACAGTGCTCTACATTATCCAAATACTCATGGGCGACGAGAATCATATGATCATACATTTGACCAATCGACCAGACTCCTTCAGCCGAAATAAATCTTAACTGTTCCAGAGAATAGTTCTGCAAGAAGCTTCTGTACGATCCAATCACATGCCTGTCGCTCATTATCATCTCTCCCAAAGAAATATAATCAACAACCGATTCTCCACTCAGACGCCGCCGCGAACACCGCCATACTTTACAGCTCGATGACCTTTGTCGCTATGTTGTGGCCAAACTCACGATCATGCTCCACAAAAAGCATCGTTGGCGCGTACTCCAGCAGCAGCTCTTCGATTTGCATCCGGGAAATAATGTCGATGAAGTTGAGCGGTTCGTCCCAAATATACAGATGCGCTTTCTCGCAGAGGCTTTTGGCAATCAGCACCTTTTTCTTTTGCCCGCCGCTAAAAGATGCAATATCCTTCTCGAATTGAATTCTGGAAAAGTCCAGCTTTCTTAAGATCGCTTTAAACAGACTCTCGTCAATCCCGTGATTGCGGGCATAGTCCGTTAGATTGCCCTGCAAATGCGAGGTATCTTGCGAAACGTAGGAGATCTTTAGCTGACTTCCTCTGCGGAGTGTGCCTGTGTAGTGGAGGTCTTGGCCACAGATCAGCTTGAGGATGCTTGATTTCCCAGAGCCATTCTTGCCTGTTAGCGCCACTCGTTCACCTTGCTCAACCGTGAAACTAATGTCTGTAGCAGCTTTCTTCCCGCTGTAATCAACCGTTACATGTTCCAGCTCGACAAGCTGGTTCTTATGATAAGCTAGAGGCGATATTTTCAACTCCTCCGAGCTCTCCACATTGCGAAGCAGCTGCGACTTATCCTCGATCGCCGCTTGCTGCCTCTGCTCAATCGATTTCGAGCGCTTCATCATCTTGGCGGCCTTATGGCCGATGTAGCCTTTGTCTACCTTGGAGCCGGAGTTTCTGGTGCCATTCTTCGTTTTCTCGACTTCGTGCGACCAGTTGCTCGTTCGTTTCGCGGCTTCCGACAGCCGCTTGATATCTTTCCGCAGCTTTTCGTTCTCGGCCAGCTCATAGTGATCCTGCCTCTGCTTATTTTCCCACCAATCGGAGAAGTTGCCCTTCTGCACCTCAATGTTCGTTTTATTAATCGAAAGGATGTGATCTACACAGTTATCCAGAAAAGCCCGGTCATGAGAAACCAGAATAAATCCCCGCTTGGTGCTCAAATATTCGCTGACAAGCTGCCTTGCTTCCATATCCAGATGATTGGTAGGCTCATCAATTAACAGGAAGCTGTGTTCCTTCAAAAATAAGGCGGCCAGCATCACTTTCGTCTGCTCCCCGTTAGACAAGGAGGAAAAGGGCCGATACAGCACATCATCCGCCACTTTCAGCAAAGAAAGTTCACGCATGATCTCCCATAATTGATAATCAGAATAAATATCGCTGATCACGTCGAGCGTATTCTTCTCCTTGTCCGCGACATGGAAAGGAAAATATTCAAAGCTTACATGAGCGGAGATGCTCCCGCTGTATTCATACTTGCCAAGCAATAAATGAAGAAAAGTCGTCTTGCCTCTGCCGTTTCTTCCCGTAAAACCCAACTTCCAATCCGTATCCAATTGAAAGCTGACATTTTCAAAAATATTATCGTAACTTCCATCATAAGCAAAGGTCAAGTTGGTCACATTGATTAATGACATCGCTGAATCCCCTCCTGCTGCAAAAAATAAGGCTATGTCAACCTCATTAAATATACTCGAAAACAGAACGAACTAAACGGTAAAAAATAATTAAGGATAAACTATCCTGTCTGAGTAGTCGCAGGTGGGTCGGACTGAAGAGGCACATACATGAGGTTATGGAAGGTTTATCCTCATTATAGAACAAATGTTCCCATCTTTCAAGTGCTATCAACTTCAACGTCAGCCCTAACAAAAAAGAGCAGCGAGAGAATGACCTCTTTACTGCTCTTCCATAATCGTTTATTGTTTTAGCTTCGCAATAATCGTCTAATGACCATCGCTGACATCAAGCCGAATTGGATAGATATATGTTTTCAAATGATTAACCGGCAATTACCGGTGGAGCTGCTGGATAGCTGTCGTATAGGCAAGAATACTAGCTCCAATCGAGCTGCAAACCACAGTAGCGATCACATTCGCTTGCATTAAGTTGTAAATCCCTAATACTGCCATTAAAATCACCAGCATATGGTGAAACTTCAGTTTGGCCACATTTCGTTTCTCACTGATTCTGCGGAGAAGTTCAAGATAATAATCTGACACATTATAATTACCGCTATGGATAAAAGTTCGCATCGCGTCTCTTTCGACGGGAATGTTCGAATCTTTGGCTACCCGGTACAAGATGGACTCCGTCTGCTCGCGGCTGCCTGGCAACTCTTTCATCATCGTTGTCGAGACGATGGACACGGATTGGCGGAGCTCGGCTTCAAACAGCTTGGCTACATACAGCAGGAATGCTTCTTCCGTTGTTCGCTTCAAATCGATCCTACCTTCTCTATTGAAAATACAAGCTTGCCATCCATCATAACATATTTAGATAAATGGGCTTGCACATCGATACAGATTAATGGAAGAGAACATGCAACCCTGTTCCCCCGAGCGCTCCAATCATGACAATAACCCAAGGCGGCAGCTTCCAATAGTAAAGCATGGCGAAAAGAATCGCCGCTAAAGCAAAATCAGCGCTGGACAGCACTGCTGACGTCCATATGGGATTATAAAAAGCTGCCAGCAAAATCCCGACAACAGCCGCGTTCACACCCATTAACGCCCCCTGGACGCTCGGACTGCGGCGAAGTGCGTTCCAAAAAGGAAGCGCTCCGAGGACGAGCAAGAATGCGGGCAGGAAAATCGCGGCGGTTGCCACCAACGCTCCCCGGATGCCCCCGTTCATCGCGCCCAAATAGGAAGCAAATGTAAATAAAGGGCCCGGTACTGCTTGCGCAGCGCCATACCCTGCCAAGAACGCCTCTTTGCTAATCCATCCTGTCGCTACCGTTTCCCGTTCCAATAAAGGCAGGACAACGTGGCCGCCTCCGAAAACCAGCGCACCTGAACGATAAAAGCTGTCAAAAACATCGAGCAAGTGGTGAGCTGTAACGCCCCGTAAAATGGGCAGACCAATTAACAACACAAAGAACATCAACATGAAGACTGCTCCTGTTTTTTTGTTGATTGGCATTTGCAAGTCTACAGGTACTGACGCTTTTCTTTCCGCTGTGCGATACAGCCATAGCCCCGCGACAGCGGATGCGGCAATCAGCACAATTTGCAGCAGCGCCGTCGGCCACATGAGCGATAGCGCAGCAGTAGCGATAGCAATCGTAATCCGGCTGCGGTCGGGCGTCAGCTTCTGCCCCATGCTAATAATCGCTTGCGCGACGATGGCGACAGCCACAATCTTCAATCCATGGACCCAGTCGGCCTGTCCCATATCAAAGCCCTGCAGCAGGTAAGCAAAAGCTACCAGCGCAATGACCGATGGCAATGTGAAGCCAAGCCATGCCACAAGACCGCCAAGCACGCCTGCTCGCAGCGTGCCAATGCCGATCCCTACTTGGCTGCTGGCCGGACCTGGAAGAAACTGGCACAAAGCTACCAAATCAGCGTAGCTCCGCTCATCCAACCATTGTCGGCGGCGGACGTATTCATCTTGGAAGTAAGCTAAATGAGCGATTGGCCCCCCGAAGGAAGTCAATCCAAGCTTGAGCGACACGCCAAAAACCTCGAAGATGGTATGTATTCCCTTTTTATCAACTCGTTCACTCACTTCTGTATCCCTCCTAATTTCAGTATAAGAGAAAAAACCTGTCTGCGGGAGACGTTTACAACAAAAATAAAGCCGAGGGCTGGATTAGCCTTCGGCTTGCATCGAGATGCTGTACTCCTCGATTTTTCGGTATAAAGTCGTTCTGCCTATTCCCAACAGATGGGCGGCCTTGCTCATATTCCAGCCTGTTGTGACGAGCGCCTTTTTAATGGCTGCAACTTCCGCATCGCGAAGCGAATGTGCGGAATCATCGCTAGCTCCAGTCTCCAGCAATGCGGGGGCGTCGACATCCAATTGCAAATGCTCGGGGCCAATCATCCCCCCGTCGGCCAGAAATGCAGCCTGCACAAGGACGCTGTTCAATTCGCGTATATTTCCCGGCCATGCATACTGCTTGAGCTTGTGAACCGCCGCATCCGATAGATGAGCGCTTAAACCGTGATGTTTGCACAATAAATAGGCGGCTAGCTGAGCGATATCACTGCGTTCACGAAGCGAAGGCAGCGTGAGTTGAATGCCTTTTAACCGGTAATACAGATCGGAGCGGAATCGGCCCTCGCGGATTTCGGTTTGTAAATTCCGATGCGTAGCGGCAATGATGCGGATGTCGATAGGTTTGCTTTTATGACTCCCTACAGGCGTGATGGTGTGCTCTTGCAAAACGCGCAGCAAGGCTGCCTGTGCACGCAAAGACATATCACCGATTTCATCCAAGAAAATCGTTCCTTTATTCGCCGCCTCGAACTTACCGGCATTCCCCTCTCGATTCGCTCCGGTAAAAGCGCCGCGCTCATAACCGAACAATTCGCTTTCGACCAGGCTGTCCGGGATGGCGCTGCAGTTAACGGCAATGAACGGCTGATGCGAGCGCAGGCTTGCGTTATGCATGGACTGGGCAAACAATTCTTTCCCTGTACCGCTTTCGCCAAGGAGAAGAATGGGAAAATCGGTGAGCGCGGCCTTCTGCGCCAGCTCTTTCTTCTGCAGCAGGTTCGGGCAGGAGCCGGCGATATCGGCAAACGTATACCCGCGATGAACGCCTGCCCCTTGGCCAGGAAACGCTGCAGAACGCCAAACCATACGGCGGTGATCGTGGATCGATTCCAAGGAAAAGCCTTCGGCGCCGGCAAACGGCTTGCCGATTGCATCTTTGCCGATGACCCGCAGCGCGGCATGGTTCGCGCGGACAATGATGTTCTCCTGGTCCAAGGACAGGAGCGGCATAGGGTTAATCTTCATCGAGCATTCCAATTCCTTCAACAGGATCAAATGCTCTTTTCTCGCTTCTTCGACGAGCAGCTGATTCGTCAGCGCCTCCGAAGCCATCGTGGCGAGCGCTAGGCTATAGTCGCTATAGCTTTCCATTTTACCGCTAAAATTGATCACGCCCAGCAGCTGCCCCGCCGAACCGAACACTGGCGATGAGGCGCAAGTAAGAAAATGGTTCTTTTGACTGTAATGCTCCGAGGCGTGCACGCGGACAGGCACTTGCTCCGTGATGGCCAGTCCGATGGCATTGGTCCCCTTTCGCTTTTCAGACCAATTAGCTCCAACCTGCAGCTGAACGGCGGCAGCCCGCTTGGAGAAGTCGGGATCACCGACGGAATAAATAATCGTACCGCCAGGATCAATCAGCATAGCAACTTGTCCGGATTGTTTAATGAAGTGATCCATTTTAGCGAAAATGGGCGTGACGTGCTGAATCAGCATTCCATTCTTTTTGACAATTTCGTCGATAAGTTTACCAGTCAGCAATTGATCGTCAACAGCATCTGTTTGTTTTAAACCAAAGTGATGTGAGCGCTTCCAAGAGTTCTCAACTAATTTGTTTTGGTTCCTTTCTTCCGGAATGGACATGACGAGCCCTCCCCTGCAAATCCCAAAAAATAACTGATTACTAATAATATATCATACCTAGTTTGATTATGTATTTTGTTGCGATAGATTGTTTCAAAATGTTACACCTCTTCGTTCATCCTTCCTGATCCACTGTTTCAGTTCGGCACACCTCGGCAAGTGCACTTACCGACATATCGCAAGGAAAAGCTGTGTTGGTTCGATTTTCTTAGATTGGCATGATTCTTGCTTAATAAAAAGGTGTGGAAAAAAAATCAATGTTATGGGAGGCTGTAACCTATGATCTACGCACAACCAGGGCAAACCGGCTCCAAAGTCACATTCAAAAAACGCTATGACAACTATATTGGAGGAAACTGGGTTCCGCCAGTCAAAGGGGAATATTTTGAGAACGTTACGCCGGTAACAGGCAAGGTCTTCTGCGAAGTCGCCCGTTCAACGGCGGAAGATATCGAACTCGCACTGGATGCGGCCCATGCTGCCAAGGACGAGTGGGGCCGTACTTCAGTAACACGGCGCGCGAACATTTTGCTGCAAATTGCTGATCGCATGGAAGCGAATTTGGAGTTGCTTGCTGTGGCGGAGACGTGGGACAACGGCAAGCCGGTGCGGGAAACGTTGGCGGCAGACCTCCCGCTCGCGATCGATCATTTTCGCTATTTTGCCGGCTGTGTTCGCGCACAGGAAGGCACGCTCGGTGAAGTGGACAACGACACCGTCGCTTATCATTTCCACGAGCCGCTCGGAGTCGTCGGGCAAATCATCCCTTGGAATTTCCCGCTGCTCATGGCGACATGGAAGATCGCGCCCGCTCTTGCCGCCGGCAACTGCGTCGTCCTGAAGCCGGCAGAGCAAACGCCAGCTTCCATCCTGGTGCTTGCCGAGCTGATCAGTGACTTGCTGCCGCCTGGCGTGCTCAACATCGTCAACGGCTTTGGGCTGGAAGCCGGCAAACCGCTTGCCTCAAGCAACCGGATCGCCAAGATTGCGTTTACCGGTGAAACGACGACCGGCCGTTTGATCATGCAGTACGCTTCGCAAAATATTATCCCGGTGACGCTGGAACTCGGTGGAAAGTCGCCGAATATCTTCTTTGAAGACGTGTTCGCCAAAGATGACGCTTTCCTGAATAAAGCGATCGAAGGCTTTGTGATGTTCGCCTTGAACCAAGGCGAGGTGTGCACGTGCCCTTCCCGCGCGTTGATTCAGGAATCGATCTACGAACCATTCATGGAACGGGCGTTACAGCGCGTAGCTGCGATTAAGCAAGGCAATCCGCTCGACACTGACACGATGATCGGAGCGCAAGCTTCGTCCGAACAAGTGGAGAAAATTTTGTCCTATCTGAGCATCGGCAAGCAAGAAGGAGCGCAATGTCTCATCGGCGGCTCCCGCGCAGAGCTGCAAGGGGATCTGGAAGGCGGCTATTACATTGAACCTACTGTGTTCAAAGGCCATAATAAAATGCGGATTTTCCAGGAAGAGATTTTCGGGCCGGTCGTGTCTGTCACCACTTTTAACAATCAAGAGGAAGCGCTCTCCATCGCCAATGATACGCTGTATGGACTTGGCGCAGGCGTATGGACCCGCGATATGAATACGGCTTACCGCTTCGGCAGAGGCATCCAAGCCGGACGCGTCTGGACCAACTGTTACCATGCTTATCCAGCACATGCAGCCTTCGGCGGTTACAAAGTGTCAGGGATCGGCCGTGAAACCCACAAGATGATGCTTTCTCATTATCAGCAAACGAAAAACCTGCTCGTCAGCTACAGCCCGGACGCTTTGGGCTTCTTCTAAGTCGGGCGGCCAAACCATGGACGTACGCAAAGTTCTGGCTACAGATGCCGCACTGGAGCTGATCGGACGGCTGCAAACGAAGTACGGGCCGGTGATGTTCCATCAGTCGGGTGGGTGCTGTGACGGCAGCTCGCCAATGTGCTATGGCGAAGGTGAATTTCTGCTTGGCGACCGCGATGTGTTGTTAGGGGAAATCGGCGGGGCCCGATTTTATATAAGCCAGGCTCAATATGAGTACTGGAAATATACGCAGTTAATCATTGATGTCGTTCCTGGCCGAGGGGGCATGTTCTCGCTGGAAGGGCCGGAAGGGCTGCGGTTTCTGACACGTTCGCGCGTGTTCACGGAGGAGGAATCGAAGGCTCTCGGTCTGTAAGGGCTAGAGGCGCCTAGGCAGGCATTAAAATGGAAAAAAAGCGGAAGCGCTGCTTCCGCTTTTTTCTATGTGCAGCTTCGCCGTTACAGCAAGCCCGCTGCAATAAGCCCATTACGGACGCCGTCTTCGTCCACATGCGTCGTCACATAATCGGCATAGGGCAGCAGATCCTTGTGGGAATTCCCCATCGCAATGCCCATGCCGACAAATGACAGCATCTCCATATCGTTCAGCCCGTCTCCGAATGCGACCGCTTCTTCCGGCTTGATGCCGACAAGTTCCAGCAGTGCGGCAATGCCCTGCGCCTTGGATCCGCCTGCAGGCAAAACGTCCATCGCATGCGGATGCCAGCGAATCAGCTTGAAATCCGCCTGCAGTTCTTCATATAAATGCTCATCCTGCGGTTCACAGTGCAGAAAGATTTGATAAATATCGTTCGTTTTCCAGAAATTCGGGTCATAACCCGGCAGATCCACTTTCAACGACGAAACGGAACTGTTGACGAAGGGATGATCCTCAGCGTCAGTAAAAAACTCGTGCTCCCCTTCAAAGACGAGGGAATGCTTATGCTCTGCCGCCAGCTTCACCAGCGATTCGATGCTGCTCTTGGCAATGATCCTTCTATAGAGCGGCTCTCCTCGATAGACGGCATATCCCCCGTTCAGACACACATAGGAATCGATGCCCAATTGTTCAGCCAGCGGCTTAATGAAGTAAGGCGCCCGTCCGGTTGCAATAACCGGCTCAATGCCCAGCTGCTTAAGTTGATGAACAGCTGTTACTGTAGATGCAGGAACTTGCTTCTCCTCATTCACGAGTGTTCCGTCAATATCAAAAAATACAATTTTATACACAGTCGGTTCTCCTTTATCCTTGTCTTCTCTTTAATATAAGCGTTTGCTGTAGCTTTCCTCCAGCCGCCCGGCAATTTGCTCTGCGCTCATACCGGCAAGTCTGGCATGCTCCGCCAGAATGCGTGCAGCAGACGGCAGCTCTTCCTTGCGGTGCCAAGAGTCCGCTTGCCAGAGCCGTGACCTGTGAAAAGCTTTGGCGCAATGCAAATATGCTTCCTCCACTTCAACCACGATGCCGATCACCGGAGCGCGGCCATCTACGGCCATTTGCTGTAACCATCGTTCATCCTTGGTTATCGACGCGCGCCCGTTTATTCTTAATGTTTCGCCTAATCCCGGGATGATGAAGATGAGGCCGATATGCGGATTGGCGATGATATTGCGTAGTGAATCAAATCTTTTATTGCCTGGCCGTTCGGGAATGAGCAACCGATTGGCATCCATTACCTGCACAAAGCCTGGGTAGTCCCCGCGGGGCGAAACATCGCATTTGCCTGTCGCATCAGACGTCGACAGCAAGACGAACGGAGATTTGGCCATGAAATCCCGGCAATGAGGGTCCAACTGGTGAACGACCTTGTGCGTGACCAGCTCACTCGGCGAGCCTAGAAGCTCGCGCAGCTCAGCTTCTGTATGAATCATTTGGGTAGGATCGAGCTCGTCCAAACGTCTCACCCTTTCTTTATCCTTCAATCACTCTTTCGATTATTATCGGTCATAATGGTACAAAATGCCACTGCTAAAAAGAAAAAGCATGGAATCAACCATCCTGCTTCTCTCCGATGATTCAGAAGATGCGGATTTGCTCCATGCTTACATATTACGATCTTGCTATGTTCGGATACCGGGCATGCAAGCCAGCCAAAAACGTATCGATAATCTTCTCCAGGCTGACATCAAGATCCACAGGCAGGCCGAAGCCTCCTTTTTGCTCCAGCGAAGCGAAGCCGTGCAGGATGCTGCGAAAGGCTCTAGCCATATGAATCGCGTCTTCATCCACGAGTTGATACGCTTTCAACACTTGCGTGACGAGGTCCACGATTTCTTGGCCGACCTTGGACACTTCCTCATCTTGCGGCCCGTTGGCGAGGAGTGTCACTTCGTAGAGGCCGGGGTGCTTGCGCGCGAAATTCACGTAAGCTTTGGCCATCTCCCTGATCGCTTGATCGCCGGCGCGGCCGATGGCTGAGCGGGTCAGCGCATATTGCAGCTGCTCTAACCCATAAACCGAGAGCAGCTTGCGAATGCCGCTTAATCCATTGAAATGGTTGTATAGGGACGGTGAGCGGATATCCAGCTTTTGCGCAAGTGAAGTTAATGTTAAAGCTTCCACGCCGCTGGCATCCACAATCTCCGTAGCTGCCTGCAAAATTGCCTGTAAGTTAATACTGTTTCTTGGAGCCATGTGCGTTACCCTTTCGTTGTAGAGATTGCTCCCATTATAACTAATGATTATAGTTAAATCAAATTCAAATTCCCTTAAATTTAAAAATACTATCACCATATCGATATTGTCATTAGTTTCATGTAAAAGTCAAAACCCTTTTTCGAAGCAGTCGACCACTTTACCGATACTCGACATTTTTGAATCATATTGTTGAAAGCCCAAAGCTTCCCAGAAACGCCTGGCAGCCTGATTCTCAGGAATAACGCCAATCCGCAGCGATCGTTTACTGGATCAGATAGCTGATTTGCGGGTCTGCCGGATCGAACTGCTCCGCGATTTCTTCTCGGCTGCGCAGGGCATTTCCGTTCTCCATCAAGTTGTAAGCCTGGTTGGAGTTTATCATTTGCGCAATGTGTTCCATGTCCGTATTTTGAACCACAGCAAAAGTGATATCGTTTGTCATGTGCATGCAACGATCCTTACATGTAATTCGTACCCCGCTACTCGCCTTTCCGATAATATAACGGCGCATGGCCTGTAACGATTTTAAACACCCGGCCAAAATGCGTCACACTGCCAAAGCCGACTTTCTTGGCGATCAGATTAACTTTCATCGAAGACCGCTCAAGCAGGCTTTTCGCTTCTTTAATCCTGACACTATTCACATACTCCACGAATGTGAAGCCTGTCGCTTCTTTAAAAAAGCGGCTTAAATAATAGGGGCTGACATAAAACCGCTCCGCCAGCAGATGAAGCGAAAGCTCCTGCATGTAATGGTTGTTAATATAACGCACAACCTCCGAAATACGCTCATGCATCGGACTTGGAGATGCCAGCGGCTCTATCTGATTCACTAGAGCTTGCCGGCAGCAAATCATAAGCAGCTGCAGAACTAACGTCTGAGCATACATCTCAAAGCCAAACTTCTTCTCCTGCATTTCCTGCACGATGCTGTGCGCAAGGGCATCAATGGCGATTCGCTCTTGCAGCGCACAGCGAACGATGATGTATTCCTGCTCGAGCAAGGGCTTGAAAATATCCATGCCGGAACCATTCGCCAATGCCATATAGCTCTCGTGAATATTCACGATGAGCCGTTCGTGCGCCGGTGTTTCCGTATTGGTGGTACGATGCAGGATGTTCGGCGGAATAATGATGACATCGCCCTCGTGGATCACCACCGTCCTGTCCTTAATGAAAAATTCCCGTTTGCCGGACATTAAATAAAAGATTTCGAATGTACTATGAAAATGACTGGCCGGCATATGGTGACTCAAAGCCTTCCGATGGGAGACTAGGAAGGATCCCTCACTATTTTCATATAGAATTTCTTCCATCCGATGCCCCACCTCTCCTGCAGCTTGTCCTTTATTATACGCCACATCCAACTTCCTGCAAGATATAAGAAGAACTTATGTAATCCCGCAAAAAATGTACATAATCCTCTGCTAAGATAGGCTTAGATGAGAAGGAGGAATGAATGCAATGAGTTTGAGAGCTATTCAGTTAACCCCCATTCAATGGGCGGAGAAAGCCTGCGAGGCGTTAATGAACAAATTTGAACCGGAAGTGCTGCCGCCAGACCGGTTTCACTATCATCAGGGCGTTTTTTTGTCAGGTATGGAGAAAACGTGGCGGCAGACCGGGAAAGATAAATTTTATACCTATATCAAAAGGTGGGTAGACAGCCAGATTCTCGCGGATGGCAGCATCAAAAAGCTCAACGCCGATGAGCTGGATGATATCCAGCCAGGCGTGCTGCTCTTTAGTCTCTATGAGCAAACCGGCGATGAACGCTATCGAAAAGCGCTGCACACCCTTGTACCGCTGCTCCGAACTTGGCGGACCAATCCGTCCGGCGGGTTCTGGCACAAAGGATATTGCCAAAATCAAATGTGGCTGGACGGCTTATACATGGCTGGACCGATCGCCGCCCAATTTGCCAAAACATTCGGCCATAGCGAATATTTCGACATGATGGCCTTCCAGGCGATCCTTATGGCGAGGCATACCAAAGACCCCGTTACCGGCTTGCTCTATCACGGGTGGGATGAAACCAAAGAAGCTTCTTGGGCTGATCCTGTGTCAGGGTTGGCGCCAGAGTTTTGGGGGCGAGCGATCGGCTGGTACCCTGTCGCCCTGCTGGAGATGTTCGAACATTATCCTGAGGATCATAAGGATAAACCGGCGCTCACAGCCATCCTGCAGGACCTGCTGATCGCTTTGACCAAGTACCAAGATGAGGCTACCGGCCTCTGGTATCAGGTCGTCGATAAAGGAGATCAGCCGGATAATTGGCTCGAAAACTCTTGCACCGCTTTGTATGTTCATGCGATCGCTAAAGCCGTGCGGCTGGGCTACTTAGACGCTGCATATTTGCGATATGCGTGGAAAGGGTATCAAGGTGTCATGGATACGCTGAAGTTCGATGACAACGGCCATGTGATCATTGGCCAAATCTGCATCGGCACGGGGATCGGCGACTACGCCCACTATATCGCCCGTCCAACCAGCGAGAACGATCTGCACGGCGCTGGCGCCTTTATTCTCATGTGTGTGGAAATGAGCCAAGCGCAATCCATAGACGCATAATGCACAAAGCTGTGGCCGATACATCAGGCTTCAGCTTTTTATCATTTGATGCTATTTTATTCAACGTATTCATAATGCCATTTTCACAAGAACTACATCCAGCTCTTCAGCTATTTGGCAAATATTTATAAATATCTAAAATATGCTCCCAATCGCTTTACAATTTTGGTACAATCGTGACATTAGTCCTAAGCGCACCCGAAGGAGGGGACAAGATGGCTCATTTCAACCTGACAACCAAGCCCCAATTTCGACATTTAACCTATACAACGAAGTCCGGCTATTCAGAACTTAAGTTTCATCATAAAATATGGGAAATCTTTGAATATAAACAAATTGAGGACCGTTTGCGCGCTTGGACCCGGATCGCCGAAGGGCACTATTTTCGCCGTCCGGTGAATTGGCATTTTATTGGGGAAGAGCTTTATGTTCAATTGCCTCCTCTTCCTGAGGCCTATTTGCCGTTCTCGCACATCCAGGAAGCCAACCTTAGTCATCCTGACAAAATAAATCTGCTCCTCTCCCTTGCTGAAGCGTTATCCCAATTACATCAGCAGCAATTTTATATGGGCTTGATATGGCCGGATATGATCTACTTCGATCCGCATTCCTTGCACATTATCATGGATATTCAACCATTTCCGTCTGCCATCGAATTTATCAACCATTTGGTGGAAGATTATCCGTTCGACGCCATTTCACGCTTCGCACGCCGTTTTCGCCTATCACGTATAGCAGACTTTGAAGCCATGCATGCGCTGATCCATACCATGTTTGAATCCTTGCCTGCATGCTTGCAACCTTTAAGCGTGCAGCTAGCTGAAAAGCCCGAAACGATTCTCTTTGCGGAAGAAATTGCAGATTACTTGCGAATATGCCTGGGTTTGGCTCCACAGCGGCCTCATCTCACTTACTCGACGCCAGATTGGCTGCATCCTGCTGCGCCTCCAATCACGCAAGAACAGCAGGAGAGTCTGAGCTTATTTTTTAATTCTAACCAGGAAAGTTTAATAGCGCTCCTCTGTGAGGATGAAGCTATACGAAACGATATTTTTTCCCATTATATTAATGAAGTCTTAGAAAAGGGATATTTCTTCAAAATTGTTTGTCAGGATCTTCCTTATTCTACCTTGCGTGAAGTCGTATCGCGAACGTTAAACATTGCGTACGACGTACTGCCGGAATCCACCACTTTGCTGCGCAATCTGGCACGCAAGTTTGATCAGCTGCTCAAGAAGCACTATGAAGGCGTCGATATCCTTTATGCGCTAACTGATTGGCTAAATCAATTTTTCACGCACATGATTCCGATTTTTCCCGTGCAAAATTTCTACTATATATTTGAGAACTGCGAGCATTTCGATGAAGATTCGCATCTCATTTTACAAAATTATTGGCACGAACATGGCCACCAAGTTTCGGGCTTGCATGCGATTCTCAGCGGAAGCCGCATGCCTGCGCAATTGCAAGATAGTTCATACCGAACGATCGAGATTCGGCATTCCGATCCGGCCATTTATGAGAAGCTGCTCTATTCGCAGTTCGGGCGTGCTGACGATACATTGATTGCCGATCTAAAAGACTGGTTTTATCGGCAGCCCAATAAAGTCAGCCATTGTCGCATCATAATTGAACAGTTGATTCAAGAGGGATGCATTCAGCTTACGCACGCCGGGTGGTCGAAAACTGCCCTATTCAAACTCGATGCTGAAAAATTGAACGCCGCTCAATTGTTTGCCCATAGAATCGCCCTGCTAGATGACGATCAGCTGCATTTGTTGCGCGTATTATCGTGCCTGCCGATGCCTATCGCGGCACGGTCTTTATTTTCAGCGAATCGGTTCGATCTTGGTGTCATTTATTCGCACATTTACGAATTGTCTCAGCTTGGACTTATACAGGTCAGTCATTATGATAACCTCTATATAGCCAAGGAAATTACGGAATTCGTTTTACAACCACTTTCGCCAGATGAAAGCAAGCATTATTATCGGCTCGCTTTACGCTATCAGCATCAATACCGGCCAGCCGCGTTGCCACAGCTCATTGCCCTGGCCAAACAGGCGGAAGAGTCACAAGTCGAATACTATTTGCTGTTAAAATATTATCGGCAAGTCCGTTCGCGTCTTTCCTATAAGCAAAAGTTATATTTACTAGAGCTGATCAAAACATTGCACAGTAGACTGAAACGGCCGTATCTGATTTTTTTGGATAGGCTGCTGAGCCGGATTTATCAACTCTTGAATCAGCTTGCTCTATCCGAGCAATTAGCCCTATCTGTTTACGAGCAAACAGGGCGTACGACCGACCGTTACGGCTGGATGTATATTCAGCTCCTGCAAAACAAATTGGATGTTTACCAATTGCGCGAAGAGCTTTTTCCTTTGTTATATGATGAGCATTATCCGTTTGAGGACAGGGTACGCGCCGCTTTCTTACTTAACACCAGCAACCTCTGCTTCCCTCTACAAGACGAGGAGATGCACCAGCTCCATGCTTTCTATTCAGAACTCGTGTATCCGCAGCGAAATTCGATTACTTTGCGCCATTTTGCCGAGCTGACCAATTATTATGTCATCAATATGCTGATTCATTTTCCCGAAACTGAAGATTGGGCGCTAGCCGTTGCTGCGAAGCTGGAAGCGCTGCTCGAAGCGTCCTCACATACGGATTTAATGCTGCGGCTGTACGACATGTACTCTTATCAAAGCAATAATAAATTGATCAGCACCTATGTCTATCGCGGGATTGAAGGCGCTGAGCGCTCCGGCTACACCATCAAAGAACAAGTCGGCCATCTGAATGCCATGGAATTCTCCTTACATCAAGGAGATTTGGCTAGTTACCGGTACCATAAAGAGCGTGTGCTCGAGGTAGATGCGATTCGGCGCAAAGATCTGGCGGATGAATATTTGATTTATCAGTTCTTACATGCGATTGAGTGGGAGCAATGGGACTTGTTTCACGAGCTGCAGACCCATCTGTTCGCCCAGCAAATGACGGAGGCCAATTTAACGCACTGGACCGTATACCGCACTTACGCTTATTTTCGGCAAAAAAAACCGCTCACATTGCCCGTCAGCAGTGTGGTCAAAGATAGCGCTAGCGCCATCTTCTTAGAAGCTCTGTTTCATGCCAGCGAAGGGAATGACACGATGGCTTGCCAGCTTTTTCAACAGTTTATTAGGAAAAGCAATTCCGGAATTTACGCGGGTTGGGCTTATCGCGAACTGCTCACCATTATGCTAAAGTTGCGAATGGAAAATAGTGGGGAATGGTTTGAAAAATTTGAGGCTTATCTCAAACGGTGCTCCTTCGATCTCTTTTGGCCGGATTATTACCGGTTATGTGCGGAGAAGTCGATACAGGACGCGGATATCCAGCATGCGATGTTATATTTGCGGCGGGCATTAAACGGCTATCAAATTATTGAAAAAGAGTCGTGGCAGCATGATTTAGCTGCCGCCATGGACGAAGTCATGTTGCCGGCTGGCCGCATCGCTGACACCTCTATCGTACAACATGAATTTGTCCAGCAAATGATCAGCGATCGTGAGCAGTGGCTGTTGTTATCGCTGGATTTGCAAATTATTATCGAATTGAGCGAACAGATTACCGATACGCTGGATATGACAACGGCAATTCAAAGATTGACCAAGGCGCTCTTTGACTATTTTCCTGTCATCCAGCTCACCATTGCCTATAATTTGCTGCACTATACCCATAAATTTTTTGTCACGGCTTCGGGGCATAGGGATCATGATGAATTAACTGCGTATCAGCAGCGAAGTGAAGCGAGTTCGGTTCTTACCTTTACACTTTTTCAGCGCGGTGATCAATCCATTACGCTGCAAGCGCTTGTCGAGGGGATCTCCAAAACCAAGCTGCAGCATATGGAACACTTTCTGGCGTTTATCAAGCCCCATATCAGCAATGTTCTCTTGCATCGGGAGATGGTGATTGATAACTTGACAGGATTCTTCTTGCGTGGGCATTTCATGGAGAAGCTGCGGGAAGAATTTGCGCTCTCGAGCCGTTACGATTTGGACCTATCATTGATCATGATCGATATTGATAACTTCCGCAAAGTGAACGAATTCGGACATGCGGAAGGAGACCGCGTCTTGCGGGAGATCTCTGACATTTTCCGTTCTAGTCTGCGCAAGAGCGATATTCCTGGCAGATATGGCGGAGAAGAACTGATCATCATCCTGCCCAAGACCGATGGCAAAGTGGCGCTGAAAATAGCTAATCATCTGCGCAGCCAAATTGAACGGGAGTTCGCGTACGGACGACCCTATCAGGTCACTGTCAGTGTTGGGGTGTCATCGCACCAGCTCTGCCATCCCGATACGGTCGAACAGCTTATTGAGCAAGCGGATCAAGCAGAAATCACAGCCAAACGAACGGGCAAGAACAAGGTTATCGCTGCCTGGGATGAAAGAAAAAGCCTCCAATAGGAGGCTTTTTCTTTGTTTCAATGGCCGATCTCTCTAAATCGCAGGCCGATCATACCAGCGGTCGTTAGTCCAGCAGCGATAAGGGTCAATAGAATGATCGGAGCGGCGGCGATACTGCTGGTTGGGTAGACATACGAAAACGGTGAGATACGAAATGCAGCCACACTGGCGATGTGGAGCTCCCATAAGAACTCAACGATAAAGAACATGCCCAGCAGCGTCCAGCTCATGCCAGCCGTAAGCTTCGGTATCAGTCCATATACAAAAACGGCTAGCGCAGCAACGACCCACACAGCGGGGATCTTGGCCAAGCTTGCGCAGACAACGTGAACAACTTCACTGCTGTTATGTGTCACCGCGCTTAACGTAATGCCCGCACCAATCCCCATGGCAGCAATGATTAGGGCTGTGCCGGCAAATGTATACAGGAGATGGCTGGCAGCCCATCTCACGCGGCTGACGGTGCTTGCCAGGAGCGGCTCTGCACGCATTTCATTTTCCTCCGAGTAAAGGCGCAGCGTTGTTAGAATGGAATAGGCGGACGCCACTTGCGCCAACACGTAAATCATAAATAACAGAAACGCTCTCCCCGTTCCTCCAAGCCCCGTGATCCAACCGGCCAGCGCCGCGCTGTCGTTGAACATCGATTGAATTACCGGCGCCAGCGAACCGAGTAACGCGCCGAATAGCGCGAAACCCGTGATCCAAGCGATGAGCATCCCGCTATGCAAGCGCCACGATAAGGCAAACACATTGTTAAAGCTCGCCTTGGCATTCGCGCTGCCGCTTCGATCCGGGAGCAGGCCTGCCCCCAGATCACGTTTTCCCAACAAGACGTAAGCGGCTATGAGGACCATGGCTATGAGAATAAGCGCGATTACAAATACGCCAAAGTTCTCCCCGGCATAGGGCCTGGCCATCGTTTCCCAAGTAAACGGCGAAAGATAGAAAATGCCGCCAGGACTGCTTTGGAAATTGCCGATCGCCTGGAAAACCACAAAACATCCAAGAATGGCGTAAGCGATAGCACTTGCCGCGCGGGCGCTGGACGCCACTTGCGCAGCAGCGCAGGCTACAGCTGCGAAGAAACAGCTGCACAGGCCTGTCGCCAATCCGGCCGCCAGCGAGCCGAGCGCGGGAAGCCCTGCAGCCATAAGCCCTCCGGCCATGAGCAGGCCCCCGATGATATTCGCCATACAGGCCAGGACTATGACGGCGGTTAAGGAAGCTTTCCGTCCTACGTTTCCGGAGCGCAATAGCTCCAATCGCCCCGACTCTTCTTCTTTTCTTGAATTTTTGATCGCAAATACAATATTGAAGATGGCAGCAAATAACAATGTGCTCACTCGAATGCGCCATACGGTGACCCCGCCTAACGTATCTGAAAGGACGTGCCCCAACATGCCTAAAGAGACAGGACTCGCTGCTGCCTGTTCAATATAGGTTCGCAGCTCTTGCGGAGAGTGAAACATCAGTGCAAATGAAGCCGCAGATCCGTACGCCAGCAGCATCGGGAGGAACAGCATCAGCAAGATGTTGATCTTATTCTGACCCAGATAAAGTTTCACGAGGCTGCTTGTTGCCATGAATTCGCTTTTCTTCATCCCCATCACCTACTTCTGCGAATAGTGACGCAAGAACAACTCCTCCAGCGTAGGCGGGGAGCAAGTTATGGCACGCACGCCGAATGGGGCTAGGAAGGCCATGATGCGGCTAAGCGCACTTGCGTCTGCATTGAAATGGATTCGAACTCCATCGTTTTCAACCTGATAGACGCCATCTATATGCGATAGGCCGTCGACTTGCTTTTCCGTTTCCACGACGAAGGCCGTTCTCGTAAAATGGCGGAGCTCGGCCAGCGTCCCCGCTTCGATAATTTTGCCGTCCTTAATGATGCTCACCCGGTCGCACAGTTTTTCCACCTCGGCTAAAATGTGGCTGGAAAGAAAAATCGTCTTTCCCTCCTTCTTTAGCTCGCGGACGCATTCTTGAAAGACGGCTTCCATCAATGGGTCAAGTCCGGTCGTCGGCTCATCCAGAATGAACAGATCCACCTCTGATACTAAGGCCGAAATAATAGCTACTTTTTGCCTGTTACCTTTGGAATAGGTTCTGCATCTTTTCGACGGGTCAAAAGCAAACCGCTCGATGAGCTCCGCTCGACGTCTGCTATTGATGCTGCCGCGGAGCTTCGCCATCAAATCAATCACTTCGCCTCCTGTTAAATTCGGCCACAAACTAACGTCGCTGGGGACATAGGCTAGACGTGGATGGAGCGCCACCGCGTCGTGCCACGGATCACCGCCAAATAGCGATATTTCGCCCTGCGTCTTCCGCAGCAGCCCAAGAAGGATGCGTATGGTCGTGGATTTACCGGCGCCATTGGGACCAATGAACCCAAACACCTCGCCTTCGCGCACCTCCAAGTCAATGCCATCTAAAGCTTTCACCTTGCCATAATGCTTGGTCAACTGATGCGCTTGAATAATGGGCATCTCATCCACCGTCCTTTTGATAAAAGCTCGTTCTGAATATAGCAAAATAAGCATCCAGCTCAGTCATCAACTTGTCATAGTTGATCTGGCCCAAGTCGGTTACGTCTAGTAAACGCTGCTGCGCATTTGCAAATCCTTCCATCGTCCAGGCAAGGATCTGAAGCGCTCTCGGCAGATCGACTTCAGGCCGGAATTGGGTTTCGTCGATATTGGCAAACAATCGGTCATAGCTGGCCGCGATCAAAAGTTTATTTCGGCTCTCCAACTCATCTTGCATCGACTCGCCTCGCTTGAAATTAGCAGCCATAATAAAGTTAAAGATGTCCGGGTGCTTATGGATCAACTCAATTTTTAGCAGGGAAATTTGACGGCATCGCATTAGGACATCCCGTTCTGCTAGATCGATGCGGCTTACATACGATGCCTCAACCATCCCTAATGCATAGTCATACAGAAATAGAAAAAGCTCCTTCTTGCTGTTGAAATAATGAAAAAGCAAGCCTTTGGAAATGCCCGCCTCCCTGACGATCGCATTCGTAGATGCTGCGTCATAGCCGTTAATCGCAAACTCCTTTAGCGCTGCATTTAAAACTCGTTCTTGCTTCTCTGGTCCTAACTTCAAAAAAAATTCCTTCATGGTTTGCCCTCATTCTCAGGATACATCTATCATTGACCAAAGTGGTCAATTTTATTATCTCTCAATTGACCACTCCGGTCAATGGCTTAATCAGATTCCCCCTCTCAGCCAAAAGAGGCCGCCGGTTATTCACGCGGCAGCCTCATATAGTTATTGTATAGGGTTGATGAAATTAATGACTTCAATGGAGCATACGATCGTTATTTCGCAAGAAACTGGCTGCCAAATCAGCCGGCAGCGGTTTGCTTATTAAGAAACCTTGCATAATGTCGCACTCCAATTGCTTCAACTTTTCAATTTGACTCGCGGTCTCCACACCTTCAGCGATCACTTTCATGCCCATCCCGTGCGCTACTTGAATCATCGCTCTCGCGATCACATAGTCGTTCACATCATCATTAATCCCATCGATAAAGGATTTATCAATCTTCAAAATATCAATCGGAAGGTGCTTCAAATAATTAAGTGAAGAATAGCCTTTGCCAAAATCGTCTATTGCGACCTGAATGCCAATTTCTTTCAATGCGTTAAGTTTCTTGATAACACCATCTAATTGGTCGATACCAATACTTTCGGTAATTTCAAATACAAAATTGCTCGCGTTCATCGCTGTTTCTTTAATGATAGATTGAATCGTGTTCACGAAGCCAACATTGATGAACTCTCTTGGCGAAATATTAATGGCAATGCTCGGAACCTGCAGTCCCTCGGTCTGCCATAAGCTGATATGATGACTCACTTCACGAAGCACCCACTCGCCGATCTGGCAGATGAGCCCGTTCTCCTCAGCGATCGGAATAAACTCTCCAGGTGAAATGAATCCTAATTGTTCGTGCTGCCATCTCACGAGCGCTTCCATCCCTAGTACGGCTCCGCTTTGAATATTCAGCTGCGGCTGAAAATAAACGGATAGCTGTTTCTTCTCCAGCGCCTTTCTTAATTCATACTCCAATACGACCTTGCGTTGAAAGCTCTCATTAATCTCGTGGTTGAACAGCTGCAGACCTCGTTGGGTCTTCTTCGCTTCGTACATCGCAAGATCTGCGGAACTAATCAACGTCTCATATTCCTGGCCATGCAGTGGATACATGCTAATCCCTATGCTTGGGCTAATAAACAACTCGTGATGTTCGACGTGAAACGGAGAATCAAAGCACTGGATTAGCTTCTGTGCTAATTGATTCACCTGTGTTTCAGATTCAATATCTTCAGAAACAACGACAAACTCATCTCCGCCTAATCGTGCTACGGTATCTTCTTTTCTAGTGTAATTAACCAATCGATTGGCCACTTGTTTAAGAAGCTTGTCTCCGAACACATGTCCCATCGAATCGTTGATAACCTTAAACCGATCAATATCGAGAAAAAACAAAGCAACGATCGAATTATTCTCTTGTGCTTTGACCATGGCATTATCTAGGCAGACCTTTAATTGTGCCCGGTTCGGTAAGCCAGTCAGCAAATCGTGGTGAGCTAAAGATAACAGATGCTCCTCTGAACGCTTACTCTCGGTAATATCCGAGAAGCTAGCAATGTAATTCACGATTCGCTGATGTTCATCGAAGACAGCATTAATATTCAGCTTTTCAGCATAAATTTTGCCATCTTTTCGCCGATTCCATATTTCACCCTTCCATGAGCCTTCTTCTTTCAAAGATTTGCTCATTTTCGCATAAAACCCCGGTCCTTGGATACCTGAACGCAAAATGCCTGGCGTCCTCCCTAGTACCTCAGCTGCCTCATATCCAGTCGTTCGTGTGAAGGCTGGATTAACGAAAATGATCTTTTGATCCGCACCCGTAATCATAATGCCTTCGCTAGCCGTTTCAATGATTTTTGCATGGAGATGATTTTGCCAGTTCACTTGAGTTCTTTCCGTGCAGTCGGAGAAGATGCCTACATAATTGGTTACGTGATTCTGCTTATCTAAGATAGCGGTGATGGATAGCCAGACAGGAAAACTATCACCGCTCTTCTTCTTATTCCAAAGTTCTCCTTGCCAGAATCCCTCTATTTCAATGGTTCCCCACATTTGTTTATATAACTCACGATTTTGATCCTCTGAATTTAAAAATGACGGGTTCTTGCCAAGGACTTCGGCCTCCGAATAACCTGTAATCTTTGTGAAGATTGCATTCACACAAATGATTCTGGATTGATGATCCGTGATGAGTACAGCATCCCGGGCATTATCCAAAATCTTTGCGTATAGTTGTCCCTTTTCGTTAAAATCCATGATATTCATGTGTACAGCTCCAGTCGTTGCCTGTATAGATTGATTATCTTATATTTTAAGACAATCCTATTAAATCGAATCTAAGCAGATGTTACACAGATATATTTTTATCTAATGCTAAATTAATACTTATACATGCAGTGATTTTTAACTCATAAATAAATACATCCCCTCCTGCTTAGACGTTATTTTCCATGAACAGAGGGGGCGTAAACTTATTTCAACTCAACGGCTATCATCGTGATGTCGTCATTAATATCTGAACAAGCGTCAAGCATATCTATGACTTTCTTAAGCTTAACGATCAATAAAGCGGCATGGCAGTCTGAAAAGAAGGACGACCCTAAACTGATAATTAATGGTGCAGCGATCCTCCAACAGAAAACATATCGAGGCTGGATACCGGATAGCCAACTCATCGGCGGCTTAAGATGGATGGAACCTGGCACCTTACAGCCGTTCTTGTCATATCGAATACAATGGGGAAACCATCATCCAATAATGAGACGAAAAAAACTCCGTGCGGGAGGTTTTCGTATGCTTTTATATTTTGAAGCGGCTGATCTTCGTCTGAAGCTCTTCCGCCATATGGGATAAAGATGCGGACGAAGAGGAGATTTCTTCCATGGAGGCCAGCTGTTCTTCGGTAGCTGCCGTAATGTTCTGCGTCCCAGCAGCCGAAGTTTGTGCAGCTTCATGGATGACCTCGATTGTGCGGATCATCTGCTCCGTGCCCGCGGCCATCTGTTGAATGGCCGAGGACACTTCTTCAATCTGCCCAGCGACGTTATTGACGGCTTGTTGAATTTGTTCGAACGAGACTCCAGCCGTCCCTGCCCGTTCAATACCGTTTAACACTTCATTCGTAGCCAGCTTCATGGACTGCACAGCCTGATTCGTGTCGGTCTGGATCGAGTTGATAATATTAGCGATCTTACTGGCAGACACTGAGGATTCCTCAGCCAGTTTACGCACTTCAGCAGCAACAACGGCGAACCCTCTGCCGCTTTCACCAGCTCTAGCTGCCTCAATCGCGGCATTCAACGCTAGCAGATTCGTCTGTGCGGCAATGCTGGTGATCGTGTCCACAATCTCTCCGATTTGTTCGGAGCGTTGGCCGAGCCCGTCAATTACTTGCCCCAAATCGTGGATAGCGCCTTGAATCGAATTCATTTGCTGCCCGACCATCATAATAGCTTCGTTGCCTTTGACCGACTTCTCCGAAGCTTCCGTCGACGTATCGGATACGATCTGAGCATTGGCTGCAATTTGCTGCACACCAGCGCCCATGTGCCTCAACGTGGCCGTAGCTTCCTTCACTGAATTCACTTGTTGACTCGCTCCGCTAGCCACTTCCTGAACCGTATTGGCGATGCTCTCACTTGCAACACTTGTTTGTTCAGCACTTGCCGTGAGCTCGGCCGAATAAGACGCCACCAAATGAGCAGTTTGCTTGATATCGCCAAAAAGCCCTCTTAATTGTTCCATCATTCTATTGAAAGAACTTGTCAGCTGTCCGAGTTCATCTTTCGCTTGATATGGAATATGTCCTGTGAAATCGCCTTTTTCGGCTTCAGCCATCTTTGCTTGAATCATTCGGATCGGTTTGACAATCATACGTGTAATTAAGATCCCTAATCCGCTACATATGATGATCATCACCACAGAAATAACGATGGAGAACAGGATCGCCTTACGGGCATCAGCCGCATTGCTATTGCTCATCGATTCGGCATCCGCTTGAATGATACTCTCCAATTGATTGCCGAGTGTTATTACCGTATTCATGGGCTCAGCAGCTTTAGTTGTATAGTAAGTGTAGGCTTCATCGTTTTTGTTAATTACCCCTAGATCTATCATGGTCTGGAGCGCATTCAAGTAATCCGGGTAGGCGGCAATAATTTTGGCAAGAACCTCCTTTTCTTGGGGAGGGAGATCTTTACTCTGAAGATCCTTGAGGAACTGATTATTCGTATTTGCTAACGTCTTGAATTTCGCTTCTAGCTCGTTGCCTTCTTGGTCCATTGTTCGCTGCATAATCTGAAAAACAGTCGTTTCCATAGCACGGTTATTCGCTCTATACTTACCGTAATTAATAGCAGGCACCAAGCGATCCTCGTACATGACTTTCATGCTCTTGGATAGTCCGTTCATGGAAGAATACCCAATTCCCGTTAAAACAGCCATAGCGACAGCAGAAATACAGACTAACAAAAATAACTTTCTTGCCACTGTAAGCATCTGATTCATCCTTTTTAAGTTTATGAAATGCGGTATACAAATGAAATCATAAAACAAATAGTTTACATAAGTTCGAGACAGATGTTACATAGTTATTTATTTAGTATTACTAATGCTAACACTTTGCAAAATCAAAAAAATCCCCTCTTAAATAGAGGGAATTAGATGTTAAAGCCTTGCTCAACCTTTAGAATATTTGTAGCCAAGCCCCCAAACCGTCTTAATAAACTGGGGATTCTTCGGGTCTTTCTCAATCTTATTGCGAAGCTTGGTCATATATACATCAATAGCTCGTGAGCTCACCAGCGTTCCGTTGCCGCGTAAATAAGTGATCAGTTCTTCTCTAGTGAACACCCTACCTGGGTTTTTATCGAATAAATACATGATTTCGAATTCGGAGAACGTCGTATCCACTTCATGTCCATTGACGATGATTCTGCGTAAGCCCTTGTCTACGCTTACATACGCTTCTAGCTTTTCTTTCCCCTTGTTTTGCTCGAATTGAATGGATAAATTCACTCTCCGCATCTGTGCAGCCACCCTGGCTGACAGTTCTTTCATGCTGAACGGCTTGCACATATAATCGTCCGCGCCGGCTAACAAAGCATCGATCCGGTTAGAGACATCGGTATTCATCGAAATCATGATAATGGGCACATACGAAATCTCGCGCAACTGTTTACACAGCTCAATCCCATTGATGTCGGGCAGAAAACAGTCGATAATGGCAATGTCCGGATCAAACTCGCGTATGGCTTCCAGCCCTTTCGTACCGTTGTCCACACGTTGAACAGCGTGATGTTCATCAGCCAAATACATGGCGATCATATCGCCGATCACGGTTTCGTCTTCTATTAATAAAACTTTCATTGTTCAACCTCTCCATGAACTTAGATATGACTGTATCGAAGTGAGCACCACATCTAGCTCTCTCTCTAGCATTTCTATATGCTCTTCATAAGCTTCCTCGTTCTCAATAGACTTCTCTAAAGCTGCCGCCGCCATGAACAGCCCCAAGGCTGAGATATTTCCGGCAACGCCCTTAAGCGTGTGGAGCATCTGTTGGGCATGATCGATGTTTTGCCGCGTCAGCGTCGCCTTTAGTTGTTCCATATAAATACAGTAGTCACGTTGAAACATCCTAAACATATGGAACATGATCTTTTCTTTGCCGTCGATTCGGTGTTGTAGCGCAGCGATATCGATTCCTTTGATTTGTTTCAAATCCGATTTCTTGCGGTCAGACGTTTGATCCGTGCGCCCTTGCTGATCGGAACACTTATGAATCGCCGCAATCAGCTTATCAATTTCTAGCGGCTTCGTTAGTACTTCATTCATTCCGATTCGGTAGTACATCTCATGTTCTTGTTTCACTGCTCCCGCGGTTAAAGCAATAATTGGAAGTTGATCAAAGCGATGATCTTCCCTGATGATTTTGGTCGTTTCGATTCCGTCCATCTCTGGCATATGAATATCCATGACAACAACGTCCCACTTTTTTTGGATCAAATATTTCAGCACTTCGAATCCGTTCTGGGCAATCGTTACCGAATAACCATGCGAATTCAACTGTTCACTAACGACAAGCTGGTTAATTTCATTGTCTTCCGCAAGCAATATATGAGGTACCTTCTCCTGAGGTTTACTTAGATGTTCGATCTCTTGGCATGAATCTTCGGAAATCTCGTCCTCGAACAAAGTGCTTAACGTTTGACAAATGCCTATACGATTGATTGGCATAAGAATGATCGCATCCGGCTGCTCGCTCGCAGGCAGTACCTGAATCATCTGATCACGGACGATCGGCGTAGCAACCGCTACAAGGCGAGTCGTCGCAGAATAGTTCTCACTAGCCTGCAGCCCTTGGCGAAGCTTGCTCCATTCCTCAGGCGCGCTTACATCGGCAAGGATCACGTCCAAACTGGCAAGCGCATTCATATCCATCTCTTCGTCACTTGCACACCCGCAAACTTGAAAATTCATCGATTCCAGCATGTTGCTTATACTCAGTCTGATAAGTGGATTATTCTCAATAACGAGAGTGGATCTTTGTTCGAAATCCAAATAATTCGTTCGTTTGGCAAGAAGGCTGCAATTGCCTTGCTCGAACGGCAAAATAAACGAAAATTTGCTCCCTTGACCCGGACAGCTTGTTACTTTCATAGATCCGCCCATCAATTCAACAAAATATTTACAGATGGATAAGCCAAGTCCTGTACCGCCGGATTTATGACTCCTGGTATAACCGACTTGCGTAAAAGGTTTGAACAGCTTATGGATTTGCTCGGCGGAGAGTCCAATCCCCGTATCTTCTACAGAGAATTCAATGTGGATCACATCCTCCTCATCATACACAGGCTCTGCTTTCACATAAATGTAGCCTTCATCTGTAAACTTGATCGCATTATTAATCAAGTTAATCAAGATCTGTTCGATGCGCATTAAATCGCCGATTATTGTTTCAGGAATATCCGCTGAAGTGTCGATCACGACCTTGAGCTGCTTGGGCCCTATCAGGACACTTAACATATCGGATAGTTCTTGCATCATTTCGTGGATATTAAATTCTTCCTGTTCCAAATCAATTTTGCCGGATTCAATCTTAGAAAAGTCTAGTACATCATTAATAATGCCAAGCAGTGTCCGGGAAGATGATAAAATTTTTCGCAAATAATCCTGCTGAAGAGAAGACATTTCTGTCTTCTGCAAAAGTTCTGACAGTCCAATGACACCACTAATCGGCGTGCGAATTTCATGGCTCATCCGTGCCAAAAACTCGCTTTTAGCATGGTTAGCTTCATCCGCTTGTTTTCTTTTTTTGATATCTGTGACGTCGTGCATGGTGCCGGTGATCGAGGTTATCGTCTGATTAACATAGTTCGGGCAGAAGATCACGTCAAACTCATAATCGTGGTTATCTATCTGAAAGATGCACTCGAATCTTTGCGTTACGCCTTCATGAACCGACTTATGGAAGTAAAAATCAAAGATGTCCAGGTGTTCACCAGCTGGAAGAAGATCATAAAAAGAACCGATACGGTCCGGATTCACCCTGAATACGTCGCGGACTTTCTGATTCATAGAGGTTATCATTCCTTCTAAGTCGAAACGAAAAACGAAATTTTGCGAACTTTCTACCAATGTTCGATATAATTCTTCACTCTCTGCCAGTTGTTCCTCAGACCGCTTCCGAGAAGTAATATCGATGCCTGAGCCGATGATCGCCTGGACTTCGTTTTTAGCAAAAATCGGTTTCAACGAGAGCAAAATCGTATAATTGGCGATTTCCACTTCATAAGATACGGGCT
The DNA here is from genome assembly GCF_027789125.1 of Paenibacillus aestuarii. Classification (GTDB taxonomy): domain Bacteria; phylum Bacillota; class Bacilli; order Paenibacillales; family NBRC-103111; genus Paenibacillus_E; species Paenibacillus_E aestuarii. Next base: position 59,484 of record NZ_JAQFVF010000001.1, read on the forward strand.
GTCCTTTCCACACTTTGTCGTGTTGGATCTGCAGCAACTCCAATAATGGTTCAGGAAAATACGGAACCTCTTCAATTTCTTTCCCTAACAATTCTTCGGGTGGAATCCCGATCTCATGGAGAAGTTTGCCGCCAGCCATCGCATATTGCGCTCGGCCATTTTCTTTTTTCAGCTTAAATGTAAAGCCCGCTTGGGAATAAAGAACCTCCAGCAGATCTTTTTGAAGAGCATCAAATTTTTGTCTTAATATTTGAGCGTTCCTTAAATAGTACATTTTAACGGCAATAAATAAGCCGCAAACTTCGTAGGTTAAGCAATAGGGAAGAACAAAGCTATCTATGTGAAAATGGCGCATAAACGCAAAATAAATAAAAATAATGATATTTGTCCATGTTACGGATGTAAGCCAATTGATCCAGTAATTTTTTATAAATCGATTCGTGATGAAACTGACCAAGGAAATGATAGAAATAGCGACTGAGACTTCAAACATGATCTCAGAGGATGAAGGGAACAGCAAACGAGCTAAAATGACCATCAATGTTGTAATAAGGGCAGATAAAGGGCCTCCAAAATAGGAGGCGACGAGGATGGCGATAGGCCTAAAATCTGTAACGCTATGACTCTCGATTTGAGATCCGAAATAGATTAAAATGACGCCTAATATGCCTTGAAATAATCCAACTTTCCATTTATATGCAGTATCATTTTTCATTTTTCGCTCAATATTAAAAATGAAGTTGCCAAAAAAGAACATGAAGGTCGTTAATAAACAGAAGTTAAGAATTAGATCGCGTACAAACACTTCTCGATCACTCCAGTTACGTGTATTCTAAGTTGTCAGATGTACGTGATTGCAGCTATTGGATGAACTGATCGACGACCTCGACTAAACGGGCAATTTCCGGTTTATTGATTTGTGCGTTAGCGCCTACGACTTCCCCTTTGTGCCTCAGATCGTCCGTAATCAACGAAGAGAAAATGACGACTGGAATTCGCTTCAACAAGGGATGTTCTTTCACGCGCCGGGTTAAGTGCAGTCCATCCATCCGCGGCATCTCGATATCGGTAATGATCAAGTGAACGTGATCTTCCAAACGTTCTTTTTGGGCAAAAGACTCCAGGGCTTCCCATGCTTCCTTGCCGTCTGAAAAAGTTTGCAGTTGTTGATATCCAGCTTCTTTTAAAGTACCCTCTAACAGCGCAGATAACATGGTGGAATCTTCCACGATCAAAATTTTTTTGTCAGAACGCTTCCTTGTGCCTAAAGATTTCACTTGCTGGTCAAAGGCATGCACGTATGGCATCATTTCACCGATGATTCTCTCAAAGTCGAGTAAAAGAATCATTTGCTCCTGCAAGCGAATAATGCCCACGGCCGCATTTTCCTTGCCCTTCATCATTGCACTCGGCTTTTCGATGTTTTCCCAGGAAATACTGTGGATTCTAGTTACCTGGTGAACATGAAAGGCAACTTTCACTCTGTTCATCTCACAAATGATATATTTGTCATGTGCGGCTTCAGCGTGGTCATTCTCATAACTTAGCCATTTCACCAAATCGACGACCGGAATGATTTCATCTCGTACACAAAAGATCCCCTCTAAACATGGATGCGCTTTGGGGATCGGTGTGATCGCTTGTTCTTTAGACTTCGCGATGACTTCTCTCACTTTAAGTACATTAATGCCGTAACAATCGTGACCAAGTTTAAACTCTAGAATATCAACCTCATTCGTTCCGCTCTCTAATGCAATATGATTGTTGTTCATCGTATTCGCCCCCTACATAGTTCAAATTTTTCCATGAATACAACTATACAATTAAATAATTACATTTTTTCCATAACTAATATTTTGTTTTCGTTGCAGAATTCCATAGTTCTTTAACATTTTGCTTGAAACGATGATTCTGACATTCATGAAAAAAGTGGGTGACGAGCGGTACGATGCATGACGAAAGCAATCAAGCATTCACGTGTGTCTCTTCCGAACGCCTCACTTATTCTAAATCGTACGCCCGTTAAAGTGTATTAGGGGATTCTGCTGATCTTTAAGCAACTCGTTTTGTTGGCTATTTCCATTGTCAATTGCGAATCTATCACTTCATGTTAGGGGATTCCCTGATTGACCGTTCCACCAATCGGACAATGAATCCTCCAATCTATCCCGCCTCTGATTACTCCTTTCCAAATCACTTCGCAACACCAGCGTTTCTGCCCATTTCAAAATGCGCAAGTTCAAATTTAGCACGAGAATCTAAAGATTCATGTGTGTAAACGTCACAGATCGAATATTAGAAATATTTTTCAATAATAAATTTTTTTGAAATACGTCCTTTATTATTTTGTAACATCTCTAAGCTACACTTACTTTAGTTCAAAAATTTAGAGATATGTTTTAAAGGAAGAGGAAGTATGACCTTAAACATTCGAACTCAAATCTTTATTAGTATTTTTCTAAGTGTCTTCATTTCTCTTGTCACTTTTATTTCGGTGAATTATATCATCGGTAAACGGACAGCGCTCCATGATCAGATCGTGAGCAAACATAAAGTTATCGTGAGTTTATTGGAGCTGCAGAAGGAAACCGCTTACTCCGATGATGCCGGTGCCTATCTGCTAATGGCGGACGATCTAAAAGACATTAATTACATTCAACAGCGTTATAATCTGAGCCGGTTAAAAGCAAAATCGCTCTTTCAACTGCTGAAATCAGAAGCTAGTTCTGCAGCGGATATTAAGGAGATCCTACATATGGAGCAAAGCTATACCAAATACTTTTACTTATTAGAAGATAGTTTCCATTTAAAAGAAGCGGGCAATGTCAGAGCCGCTCAGGATCAAGACATCGCCAACCTCATTGACCCTACGCTTCATTTATTAAGCCAATTTATTGACCGGAAAGTAGCAGAGTCTGATATGTTAGAGCATTCTTTTGAAAAATCAAAAACGATTGCCAACATGGTGTCACTATTCTCCGCAATTTCGTCGGTCCTCCTATTCATACTGGCCTGCTTCTGGGTTAACAAGATGAATGTAATGAATACGATCCTGGCCGAGCAAAAAGATAAGATTAAATATCTAGCTTACCATGATGCCTTGACTGGAGTAGGGAATCGCAGACTGATTGCCGAGAAAATCAAAGAAGCGATTGAGGTAAGTAAAGTGAATGATTCGAAGATGGCGATCTTCCTGTTTGATTTGGATGGATTTAAAGGCGTCAATGATACGTTTGGTCATGATATCGGTGATGAATTGCTGATTAAAGTCGCCAAGCGCGTACAATTTGCCCTGAATGAGAAGGATACATTAGCCAGACTAGGCGGCGATGAATTTATTATTCTGGCGCTATACGTTGATGAAACTACCGCAGCCAAAATTGCTCAACGCATCATCAATAAAATAAAAGAACCGTTCCATGTTCTCAACAAGCAAGTGAAAGTGTCCGCCAGTGTCGGCGTGAGTATCTTCCCGAATGACGGCGATAACTTTGAGAAATTGATCAAGAGTGCCGATCATGCGATGTACAGAGCCAAGAAAAGCGGTAAAGACCAATTCTTTATGACGCTAGTCTGATATACATTTTTTAGAAGGTGAGCTATATGATCGACAATAAACGAGAAAACTTCAGGATTCATCTGGAAACGCCTTTATCCGTGAAATGCAGAATTGTTGGCATTCGAAACAAAGAGTCTACATCCAATTATACGAAGACTGCATTCAAAGATATCAGCTTAGGCGGCGCCCGTATGCATTCACAACTGGATTTTCCTGAACATATCGATATCCTGTTTGAATTTATTTTTACGCTTTTCGGCAATGAGATCAAGATTATAGGAACAATTGTAAGGAAAGCTGAACTTCATCCTTCTCTATTCGAGTACGGGATCAAGTTCAGCATTACCGAAGCAAGCTTGGATCAATTGCTCTCCACACAATTACAGCGGCTTAGCATCCGGCTGAGAGATTCCACTATTCATAAAGACTGCAGTTTTTGCACAGAACATGAGGTTTCAACTCTTTATAAGGGCGCCATCACGAAATAATTGGAACGCAGCAGCATATTATCCCCCCGCTACTCCTGAGTTATCCGCAAACTCTATTGGAACGTCAAATATTTCCCAAATGTTAGGATAGCAAGCCGTTTTTTTCAAAAGTATTAAAATCGCTACGATTTTACTGCAAAGCAAAGCCCTGAACAGGAATGTTCAGGGCTTTTGAATTAAGCTTCGCTAGTTCGCTGCGTGACAACGATATTTTTCAAGAGAATTCGCAAATTTCCGAGTACCGTGGTTTCCCCTTTAAGAATCCGGGGCAGACTGGAAGCCTTAACTTTGGCTACGCCCACGTTGACACGCTTGATTAATTTCGTGCCAGGCGCGTTCAATCCATCCAAGCCAGTAAAGTAATATTTGTAGCCTAACGCATCGCCAAGATCAAGCAAGGTTTGATTATATCGGCCATGCGGAAAACAAAACAGCTTGTCTTGACTTCCCAGTTTTTGCTGAATCACCTTTTCTGCCTCAGCAAGATCAGAGGTGACCCGCTCTCTATACTCGCTCTCCGTTTCCATCCTGTTTTTCTCCTTGAGATAGATCGGATTCGTTAGCGGGGCGACTGGGTTACCCTGCTGATCCGTCGCAAAGTCGTGCGCATTGTAGGTGTGCGAATAAAAGTTGAAACCGTCTGCCTGCATTTGCTGAATTTCGTTCCAATTTAAGAACGGAGTGCCAGGATTCGTCCCTAAATAGCTGACTATAATGAAATTGGTAGCAGACATCTGCTCCTCTTTTAAAATCGGGTAAGCGTATTTATAGAAAGATTCATACCCATCATCAAAAGTAAGGACCACTGCGTTCGGCGGCACTGTCCCTGTGCCATTCAGAAAATCAATAAATTGTTTCATTGGGATGACATGATAATGATTGTTTTTCAGCGCTTCCAAGTGGCTCTTGAACATTTCCGGTGTAATCGTATAGTCTGAAGCAACTGGATCAATATGATGATATTCAAGCACAGCAACACGGTTGCTGTAATGATAACCGCCTGTTCCCTTATACCAGTCATTCAAGACCGAATAAATGAAAACAACACAAACAAAAAGGATACAGATCAAGTTCAACACTTTCGATTTAGACATGGTAGAACGGACCCCTCCAGCTATTCATCTCTAATTTGGAACGGTTTCTTTTGATGGACAACAACACTTAGCACGAGCCCCATCGAAAGCATATTGGTCATAAGCGAACTTCCGCCATAACTGACAAATGGGAGTGCAATTCCGGTTAAGGGCATGAGCCCTGTATGCATCGCTATATTTTCGAAAATTTGCAGAGTGAACATCGATATGACGCCAATGATGACATAAGACCCTACGAAATCCTCACATTCCATAGCAATACGGATCATGCGGTAAATTAACAAAAAGTAGAGCAACAGCAGCACCGCCGAGCCGCCGAAACCGAACTCTTCACCAATGACGACATAGATCGAATCCGCATAGTCATAGGGGATATATCCATTTTGAACCATGTAGCCGTGTAGGTATCCTTCTCCCATGAGCTCGCCGGAACCTACGGCTTTCATGGAATTCAGCACTTGATAACTTTGATCCGGATCGCTTGCGGGGTCCAGAAAGGTTTGAATGCGATGTAGTTGATACGGTTTTACAATTTTATTGAATATATTTATGTCAACAAAATATAACGCTATGATAGCCCCAACTACGCCGACAATCACAATCAGCCCGATGAATCCATGCTTGAGGCGAATTTTTCCAATCCATAGCATCCCGATTAAGATGCATATGAACACAATCGATGTTCCTAGATCCGGTTGCTTCATGACGAGCACAAAAGGAACACCGACAGCCGCAATCATCGGAATTAAATCTTGCGTGAAGCGCAAATATTCCCCTTTGCGCTTGTCCAACATTTTCGCTAACAGAAGAATGACAAACACTTTGACGAGTTCAGAGGGTTGAAACTGCATCACATGCAAGTTGATCCAGCGCTGCGATCCATTAATGTTCATCCCTTTAAACATGACAAATATTAAAAGCAGAATGCCAATTCCATAGAGAATAAGGGACAAATGCTGGACGATATCCCGGTAATCCACCATGGCCAGTAATAGCATGAGAACGAAGAGGACTGCGAACATGATCAAGTTATTAATATGAAGTCCTGCAAACTTCGAATGATTCGTTGCGGAATATATGACTGCTGTACTAATCGCCATGAAACATATCAAGATGATGATGATCGTAAGATCGAGTTTTTTCGCTTTCTGCAATATGTCTTTCAACACTTTAATACCACCTCGCTATTCGAGGCTCATTATATTCCTTATTCATTAAGAATAAATGAGAGATTAGCTCAAGGAGGCAAAATAAAAAGCCCTTGCCAATAAGCTACAGGCAGGGCTTCATGATTACTCCTGCAATTCATTGTACGGCGCCATTTGGGACATTTGGATCGCCTTTTTGGCTGAACTCGAGTATAATGTTGCCGCTTGCGTCAGATGTGTAGTTTCATCTTTATCACTTAGATGGTTGTCCATTTCCTGCAAACTTCCTGCGAATTCCCCCATCGTATCTTCCAAAAGAGAATGAAATTGCTTATATTCCTCGGGCGGTGTGGAATTCAGCAATTGACCTAAAGCTGTTTTGAATTGCGGCAGATTCCCCTTATCCATATCCTTCATTTTTTGAATATCTTCATCCCGTTTCATGGATACGCCATGCAGAACAATCCCATAATCTGGAATATCACGAATGAGTTTCTTTATTCCTATGCGGTTCAACGCACTTACATATTCCTGTTTGGTCATGACGACATTGGTCGCTTGCTGCTCTTCCTTCTGATTTTGGCAGCCTGAAACCAAGAAAACGATCGCAATGAGTAAGCAAATAACACCTTTATTCCATTTTTTCATCCCATTGACCCCTCACATTAGCCCATACTTTTGTGCTTAACTAACAAACCTAGTTATTGTAAGATAGAAACCTTAAAATTTGATGAAAAAAGCAAAAAAAAACCCTTCACCTTCCGAAGGGGATCTGTTAACCCGCTCAACAACCGATCATCACTTTAAGCTGCTGTCCATGAAATAAGCTGCAGCTTTCGCCATGCATCGCCTGCCCGGTCATATGCAGCGCAGCTCCTTACATACCTTGTATCCGCACGGCGTGCGTGTATACATTCAATGACAAATTGCGGATAAAACCAACGGTTGTGATGCCTAGCTCCTCAGCCAATTGAAGCGCTAGCTCCGTCGGAGCCGATTTGGTAAGAACGATCCCGCAGCCGATCTTCGCTACCTTGAGCAGGATTTCGGAAGAAAGGCGCCCGCTGAATACGATTATTTTATCGGTTAACGCAATGTTATTTTTCAAACAATATCCGTATATTTTGTCCAGCGCATTATGCCGGCCGATATCCAGTCGCGACAGCACGATGCCGTCCTTATCACAAAGTGCAGCGTTATGCACCCCACCGGTATCGCGGAACGTCTGGGCCGAGCTTTGCATGAGGCTCATCAACCGAAAACAGTCCTCGAACGTCAACGTCACCTGCGTGTCCTTAATCACTTTGGCTGTTTTGACATCATTGACGAAATAGAAGCCTTGCCGGCTTTTACCACAGCAGGAAGTGATATACCGTTTGGAATGGAATTTTTGATACAAGTCATTCCATTTTTTCACCTTGATATGGACAAAGCCCGCTTGCTCTTCAAACCAGATATCGACAATATCTTCAAAACGCGCGATTACACCCTCCGAAGCGAGAAACCCGATGGCCATATCTTCGATATATTCCGGCGAGCTGACCATCGTGGCAAATTCTTCACCGTTAATTTTTAACGTTACTGGATATTCAGTCACGATCTTGTCCTGCAGTCGTTCGACCCTGCCATTGTGAAAGCGAATGATCTCGCGAGTTTTCTCAACGGGACTCTGCACATTCGTCCACCCCTTCGTCCTTGCGGGTCATTCTACAGGCTCACTTGCAAAATGACTTGCAGCATTCTTGAAGCTTCCGGCAAATTGCCGATCCTTCACACAGGAAGAACAAACATGGAGGTGTTCCCCTTCACCTGCAAGGCCGGATTCCAGCGCATCTGCGCCTTCTTCGACGCCCCCGCAAATTTCACATTTCATCATCATCATCATCATGCCGTACCATCCTCTTGGTTCACGTCAAATCCGAGCTCGCGAACCGCTTGATGAAAATCTTGGAAAGAGGCGGCCGCTTCATCATACGTGAACACCGCTTCTTTCCTCGCTAAACTGACCTCCGCCTTATGAATCCCCCAAACCTGTTGCAAGGCTTGGCTTATTTTATCGGCGTCTTCTTGAACATTCATATCTTGGATTACCATCGTTCTCGTAACCATGCCACACCTCTCAATGACGGTTGTTCAAGCCGCTGCCCATGCCCTGTAAAAACCTCGTCATCATGTTCAATGATGACATCGCTTCAGGTTGGCGGATCGTTCTGAACATGTCCCATAATCCCGGCTTTTTCTGCGCCGCACCCGGATCAACAGCATGGTCCACACCGGCGATCACACCGTTCAACAGCGTTTGCAGCTTGCCAGGCTCCATTTGGCTCAAAAAGGATACGGCGCCCATCCCATTCTTGATGATCCGATGGGCACCGGGCTTATTCAGCTGATCGACGCCGATTAGGGCGATTTGCTTGCTATTTTTCAGCGCACCTTGAATGGCGTCCAAAATGCCCAGCTGCTTGAGTTCCTCCAGCACATCCATGAAGGAGAGCAGCGCATCGCGATGTTTGGCAGCCGCTTCCAAAATTTGCTGAATCGCTTGCGCCTCTTCCTCCACATGATCGGGGATATGTTTTTCAATGTGAGTAATCGCTTTGGCCATGCATAGTTCCCCCCTCGATGATCTCCGGTATCGGTATATAGTCGGAACGCTTCCACTTCTCTTCGATTTTGATCCCGATCTGCGGAACTCGGTTGCCGAATCGGAAATTGACGCGAGGCAGCGGACGCTTGCCCGTCTTCGTAAGCACGTCCATGCGCACACCCATTTCCTTATACGCAGGTGTGTGTGTGACCTTATCGTGATAACTGCTGGTCAAGCGGTTCACTGCCGATTGGACCGAAGACGTATTCATCGTCAAATACAGTTCGTTCCCTTTGACCCGATCGGTCACCTCGACCCGCACCTCGACGTTGCCATAAGGTGAAGTGAGGCGCACCGAAGCACCGCTTTCGATACCGCGTTCCTCGGCAAGCTCAGGCGAAACCTCCAGCCACTCGCTTGGCACTTTATGCGACAAACCTTTGGATTTGTACGTCATGTTCCCTTCATGGAAATGCTCCAGCAGCCTGCCGTTATTCAAATGCAAGTCGAACTCCTTGTCGGCTTCAAATGGCGGCGTCCAATCGACCGGAAACAATCTCGCTTTGCCGTCAGGGAATCCGAACTGCTCCGTAAATAACAGATGCGTACTCGTTCCGTTCGGCGCTACCGGCCAGAGCAAGCTGTTCCATCCTTCCAGCCGTTCATAGCTGACCCCAGCAAATAACGGCGCGAGGCTAGCCGCCTCTGCCATGATCTCGCTCGGATGCGTGTAGTTCCAGTTTGCCCCCAAACGATTGGCAATTTCCTGAAAAATCATCCAATCCGGCTTGGACTCTCCTAATGGCTCGAACACCTTGTGAAACCGTTGAATCCGTCTTTCCGTGTTCGTAAAGGTGCCGTCTTTTTCCAAGCTAGGCGAAGCAGGCAGCACGACATCGGCAAATTGGGCGGTTTTGGAAAAGAACACGTCCTGTACGATAAATAGCTCCAGACTGCCCAAGGCGGAATCCACATGGTTCAAGTTGGAATCGACCAAAGCCATATCTTCACCGAATAAATACATCGCCTTCAGCTTGCCTTTATGGATGGCTTCAATCATTTGATGGTTATTCAGCCCCGGCTTCTCCGGAAGCGTCACGCCCCATGCCTGTTCATAGCGGGCGCGGACCTGTTCATCCTGTACCGCTTCATAGCCGGGGAACCATGAAGGCATGCTGCCAAAATCACAAGCGCCCTGCACATTGTTATGGCCTCTTAACGGATAGGAGCCAGTCCCTGGTCGTCCGTAATTGCCGGTCACCAGCAATAAATTCGATATCGCCGTGCTTGTGTCCGTCGCTCCCATATGCTGCGTCACACCCATGGCCCATAGCGCGCAAACCGATTTGGCTTCATAGATCATGGTAGCGATTTGCACGAGCTCATCTTTGGTGAAACCTGTCATTTCCGCAGCGTAATCTAGCGTATAGGATTCAAGAGATTGCACGAACATCTCATAGCCATTAACCCGTTCACTTAAAAATGATTTATCTTCCCAGCCTTGGTCGATGATGTACTTCGTCACGGCATTCAGCCAAATGAGGTCGGTGCCTGGGCGAGGACGTAGGAACAGATCCGCTCTTTCAGCCAGCTCGTGTTTGCGGAGATCGATCACCATCAGCTTCTGGCCGTGAAGCTTATGCGCGCGCTTCACGCGTGTTGCCAGCACGGGATGCGATTCCGCTGGATTCGCACCGATCACGATCACCAGTTCGCTGCTTGCTATATCCACAATCGTCCCGGAATCGGCACCAACGCCAACCGTACGCATGAGCCCCGCCGTAGCTGGCGACTGGCAGTAGCGGGAGCAATTATCGATATTGTTCGTTCCCATGACCGCACGGGCCAACTTCTGGAACAAATAATTTTCTTCATTGCTGCATTTCGAAGAAGCGATGTAGCCGATAGCATCCGGACCATATTCATTCTTGATCGCTTTCATTTTCCCGGTAATGAAGGATAACGCTTCCTCCCAAGTCGCTTCGACGAATTTGTCGCCTTGACGCAGCAGAGGCTTGGTTAATCGCTCTTCGCTATTGATGAAATCCCAGCCGAATTTCCCTTTCACACACGTCGAAATGCCATTGACCGGCGCCTCCAACTGAGGCTCGATTTTGAGAATTTGGCGGTCCTTGCTCCAAACTTCGAAGCTGCAGCCCACGCCACAATACGTGCAGACGGTCTTCGTCCTTTGAATTCGCGATTTTCTCATCGCTGCTTCGACTTCCGAAATGGCGAAAATCTCCTGGTAGCCAGGCTCAATTTCTTTGGTCAGATCGATCATCGGCAGCAGCAAATCATTCGGAATGCGTGTTAAATATCCGGCTTCACCGAGCATCGTTTTTTCCATCAAAGCATTGCATGGACACACCGTGACACAATGGCCGCACGACACACAGGAAGATTCATCGATCGGAACACCGTTATCCCACAGGACACGCGGTCTTTCCAAGCTCCAGTCGATCGTTAACGTTTCGTTCACTTGCAGATCCTGGCAAGCCTCAACACATCGGCCGCACAGAATGCACTGATCCGGTTCATAGCGGTAAAAAGGGTGCGAGTTATCTTGCGGATAAGGCTTCGGCGTAAACTCATACTTCGAATGCTCGACTTGCAGATGCTCCGCCGTATTATGCACCATACAATTGCCGTTATTATTGTCGCAGACGGTGCAGTACAGCTCATGATTTTTCAGGATCCGCTGCATAGCCTCCATTTGCGCATCTTTCGCTCTCGAGGTCATGCTTTCGACTTTCATACCGGGCACTGCCTTGGTGGCACACGCCCTTTTCAATTCGCCGTTAACTTCCACCATGCACGTATCGCAAGACTGAATGGGTCCAAGATTGCCATGGAAGCAAATGTGAGGAATGTAATAATCGTGCGCTTTAGCAATTTCCAAAATAGTTTGGTCCGTCTGACAGGTGAACTCACGATCATTAATTTGGATGGAAAGTTGCCTCTGTTCTACGTCATTGATCATTACCAAAAACCTCCTTTACGGAGAGTATTTCCTAAAACTTTTTAAACAAATCTCACTTTTATTAAAAAAACGCCTCTCTGCCGGAGCAGAAAGACGTTCTTCCGTGTAATTAATTCGCTGCTTGCTCGATCTCGACTTCCACTTGAGCCGGGAGATAAGCGACGGCCGTTGGAACCGTCAGCACTTCCGCCGACATTTCGCCTTGAGCCGGGTCTTTTAACGTGTATTGAATGACCGCGTGGGTCGCATCTTTAAATGTAATGCTGTTAACGATGATGCCATATCCCGCCGTCGGCTTTTGGGCTCTGCTTAGCGTTACCTTGTTCACATCATTGTTTACTTTTTCAACATTGACCGCTACGTTTTCCGCTTGCACAGGCGGCTTAATGTTCGCGATATAGTTGAGCGCACGGTAAATCCAAATCGCGGTTTCACCACGCGTCAGCTCACGCTTCGGATTAAAATTGCCGTTCTTGTCTGTATCTGCGATTTTATAATGCAGAAGACGCAGGACGCTGCCTTGAAGAGCTGGCGTAATATTCGCCTCATCCTTCAAATCCACATGAAGGTTAATCAAGGGAAGCTTGGCTTTTTGCTCAAACGCACTGTCGAGTAAATCAGCGAATTGCTCCCGGGTCACAGAGGCGTTCGGATTCACATCCTTGGGGATGTCCAAACCATTGTAATGTGCAATCACAAAAGCGTTCGCATACCACGCATCATCTCGGATGTGGCTGAAAAACTCGGAAGCTGCCGGCGGATGATCGAACCGCATCGCGTCCAGGTTATAGCCGAACGCTTTTACAATCAACTGTACGCTCGCAGCATAGCTGATTGCGCCTCGTGGTGCAAAATGTTCCGCGTCTACGCCATTGACGATGCCCTTCTTCTGCAGCATGTTGACTGCATCCGCTTCGCTGCCGTCCACATCGCTAAAGGCAAACGCCGTTCCGAACGATAGGCTGCTCAGCAGCATCGAAGCAGCCGCAACAACGGCTAACTTTTTCTTCATCATTCTTACCTCCTAAATCATAGTTGAGCTTCCGTCTTCGAAGACAACTACTAAACGGAGGTCAATTAGCAAATGTTACAATTTATATGATTAAATTATTGTAAACAAAAAAGGCATAGCCCCCTCAATTTTTTGAGGAGCTGCACCTTTTCACAAACCTTCACATTATTCCTTGACTGCACCCAGCATAATGCCGGAAACGAAATATTTTTGCAGAAACGGATAAACAATAAGCATCGGCACCATAGCGATAAAAACCTTGGCCGCATTCAGCGTCCTGTTAGATAGTTCGGACAGCTTTTTGTACTGTTCGGGTGTCAGGTTGGTGCCGACAGGGATGTTGACGACCAACTGCTGGATATAAGTTTGCAGCGGATATTTGTCAGACGTGTTCATTAGCACCAAACCGTTAAAAAACTCGTTCCAGTGATACACGCTGATGAACAGAGCCACTGCCGCCAGCACAGGGATCGAACAGGGGATATAGATCCGGAATAAGGTCGACCAAGGGCCGGCGCCGTCAACGATGGCCGCTTCACTAAGATCTTTTGGCAAATTCCTGAAAAAGTTCATGATCAGAATAACGTTAAATATTGGAACGCCACCGCCAAGCACAAGCGCCCAGATGGTATTGATCAACCCATAGTGTTGGATCGTCAGGTACCATGGAATTAGGCCGCCATTAAAGAGCATGCAAAACACCAGGATCCACATAAACGTGTTGCGCATCTTAAATTCTCGCTGCGGTCTCGCCAGCGGATACGCCATCAGTACGGTAACCAGCATGGAGAATACCGTCCCCAAGACGGTTCGTTGGATGGAGATCCAGAACGAATTCAAGAACAGCCTGTCGTTAATAATCTCCTTGTAAGACGTAAGCGAGAAACCGATTGGATAAATGGTGACCAAGCCTGCGTTCGCCGCCGATTTGTCAGAAATGGATACACAAAACGTATACCAGAGCGGGTATAAGCAGCTAACGAGCAGCAGGCCGAGCAGAATGACATTGACAACTTCAAACGTGCGTGAGCCTAACGTAACATTTCTAACCATGACAATCCCCCCCTTTAGAACACCGTATAATCGGCATACCTGTACGCCAGCCGGTATGAGATGACAATGAGCACGAAGCTGATGACAGATTTGAACAAACCTGCCGCTGTCGCCAGTGAGAATTGTAGGTTTTGCAAGCCGAGCCGATATACCCAGGTGTCAAGAATATCGCCAGTTGAGTAGACGAGCGGATTATAAAGATTGTACACCTGATCGAAACCGGCATTGAGCACGTTGCCGAGGCTGAGCACACCGAGCAGCACAACGGTTGTCGATAGCGCAGGCAGCGTGATGTTCCTAATCAGCTGCCAACGATTGGCGCCATCAATGGCAGCCGCTTCATACAGATTCAAGTTGACGCCTGTCAGTGCCGCGAGGTAAATGATGGCGTTGTAGCCGAACTCTTTCCACACGTCCGTGCCGATCACCAGCTGGCGAAATATGCTTGCATCGGCCATGAAGAGCTTAGGGTCGCCGCCAAACATCTGGATGAGCGTGTTAATAACGCCGTAATAACCAAAAATACCGATAACAATCGTCGCCATAATAACCCATGACAAAAAGTGCGGCAAATAAACGACGGTTTGCACAAACTTTTTATAGCGCATGTTGGTCAGCTCGTTCAGCAAAATCGCAAATATCAGCGGGATGACCAAGTTGAACACGATTTTGCCGACAGCGATAATAATCGTATTGAAGATGACCGATTTGCTGTCATTCAGTTGAAACATATATTGGAAATTTTCCAATCCGACCCACTCGGAACCGAAGATGCCCGCACCTGGATTATAATTCTCAAAGGCCATCACGATGCCGAACATCGGCACGATGCTGAACAGAATGAGCCAAACCATGCCGGGAAGCAGCATCAAATAATAATGTTTCTGAAAGCCAGTTTTTCTCATAACGGTTGTCCTCCAATCTCCACAGCCTTAACCGAATAACCTGCAAAAAGCGTTGAGCTTGCCAACGCCTTTTGCAAGTTTTTGACATGTTATTTTTTCAAGAGATCCGCGACTTCCGTTGAAATTTGATCCCCGCCTTGCGACTTCCAGTCTTTTACATATTTATCAAACGAATCGATAGGAGCTTGACCCAGGATGATTTTGAGAACGGTCTCATCTTCCAGCTTCTTCAGGTTTGCCCATCTCGTTTCCATCGTCGGTGTTTGGTTATACGTGACGCTGTACACTTTCTTAGTGATCGGAATCGTCGAGAACGGACGGTCGCCAATCATCAAGGAATAGAGCCGCTGGAAGTCACCGAAGTTGGATTTATCGAAGTTGCCGACATTCAGATTATCGAATGGCGGTTTGATGACGTTTTGCACTTTTTTCGCATCCGCATACATCAGCTTATACAAGCTGTTCGGCACATTGTAATCTTCTGGCTTCTTCTGGCCGTTCAGCACCTTGAGCAGCTCGGTGTACTCGTATTCGGTCTCATTGGCAGCCGCCATAACGTTACGCAGCGGGTACCAGCTCACAGCAACCGACAGATCAAAGGTAGCCTCATCGCGGACAAGCGCGTTATTCATAATCAGAATCGCTTTGACAACATCTGGCTTCGCGTTTTTGCTGATCAACGTATACGTGCTGCCTGTCGTCTTCATGTGCGTATTCCATTTGCCATCATCGGAATAGACTGGATAAGCTTGCCAGTTGGCGTTCGGATCATTTTTGAAGGAGTCGCCATTGCCGTATCCGCCGTTCCACCATGGGCCGAAGAAGATGCCCGCTTTGTTGGCATTGATCGGATCGCCGACGTTGTCACGTGTGCCAACCTCAGGGTCGATCAACCCCTTTTTATACCAATCAGCCAGCAAGGTGAGTGCCTTCTTCGTATTGTCCGAAGTCGTTCCGTATGTGACGGAGCCGTTGCCATTGTCGAGCCAGTAGCCCGGATAAGCATCCATAGCGCCAAAAATCGGATCGAAGCCCCCCATGTTGTTAGAAGAAACGAGGAAGGTCGCGTAAGGGAACGTATTCTTCGACGGACCGGCGATGCCGATCGTTTTGTCACCGCCCATTTTGTTATCGATGAACGCTTTCGCGGTTTTCTCGATATCTGCAACCGTCTTAGGCACAGGCAAATTCAGCTTATCCAGCCAATCCTTGCGGATCCACATGACGTGAACGCCATCGGTGTCCACCGTAATGTTGGGGAGGGATACCATCTTGCCTTTGTAGCTGGCGTTCTCTAGCGCGCGCCCTTGGGTACTGGCCATAATATCTTTGACTTGCGAGGAAGAGTACTGATTGAACAAATCCGTAATATCGTACAGCAGTCCGGAACTGGCAGCCTTCGTCATGAAGGAGCGGTCATCCACGACCATACCGTCCGGAAGTTTGCCCGATGCGATAGTCAAGCTGACTTTCTGCTTGTAGTCATTGCCTGTTGCCGCCGTCCAATCCACAATCACGTTGATATTGTATTTATCTTTCAAATAGCGTGTGTACTGGTTATTTCCCACACTGTCACCCTGCGGCAATGTTTTGTCCGTCGGGTCCACCACCATGCCGATATGTACGTCGACCGGATTCGGGAATTTGCTAAAGGCGAGATCATTTCCCGATGCCGGTACTGCAGTCGTGGCAGGTGAAGCTTTGGTGTCGGCGGATGGAGACGCTTTCACATCTGACGTTGAAGGCGCTTTCACATCATTCGTCGTCGTAGCCGGAGACGTACATGCTGCCATGGTTGAAGCAAGGACTGTCGTCAGAAGTACGCATGCTAATTTTCTTTTCAACCTAATCCCTCCCTTGTATCTTTCCCCTCTATTATACCTTCAAGGTTTAGATAAAAAGTCGGATGGATGTATCGTCTTTACCATAGGCCCCATCTTCCGGGGGGGGGCATTTGTTCGCTGAACAGCGATCAATTCTCCCTGTTGAATTGAGCCCGGAATTCGGATGGCAGCAGCCGCGTCTGCTCGTAAAAAATTTGCGAGAAGTACTTGGAGTCGCCATATCCGACAGCATGGGCTATCCAGGATACCGGCCGATTGGTCTCGCATAAGAGACGCTCGGCGGCACGGATCCGCTCTTGCCGCAAGTAGTCGTTAAACGTCGACCCCGTCATCTTCTTGAAGATTTGGCTAAAATAACTGCGGCTCATATTCACATGCTCAGCCGCATCTTCCGCATGCAGCGTGCTCGCCGCATGCTGGCGGATGAACAGCACCGCCTTCAGCATGCAGACCATCGTTTTGGTCAAGTCTGTCGACTTGGCGACCTGCGTATAGATGAGCAGCCGGTAGCGGCGGATCCACTCCACGGCTGAGCGAATGTCGTCGACTTCCGCCCAGAACCCGGTGTCGAGCTGAGCGGCGATCTCCACTTGCGAGATGACGCGCATGAACAGTCCTTCCAGACGGCGGATGGGACGATTGGACGCGATCGTTTGCGTGCACAATTGCTCGAAGATCGCATCATTATAGAGCCAGTACAAGGAGCGCCAGTCTTGTTCGAGTTTGCGCCACGCTTCATCATCAAGCGTGGGTGCAGGCCCTTCGCCAGCGGCTCCACTTGGAGGAAGCACTCCGGATACAGGTTTCGACGCCTGCGCCGGCGCAGGCACCGGCTGAAATTCATCTTCCATTTTTTCCCGGATACGTTTCAGAATTAAATCGTCGTCCTCCAGCTCCAGACGCACCTTAGAAATATAATCCAACACCCCCATCCGGTAAGCGGTCTGCACATGTTCGAATTCTTCGTGAAAAGTAAGCACGACAGAACGCAAATTCGGGTGCTTTTGGCGCACTGCCTGAATCAGTTCTATTCCTGACATTACGGGCATCGAGAGGTCGACAAACATCAGATCCACGGCATGCTGCTCCAGGAATTCCAGCGCTTTGGCGCCGTTCGCCGCCTCTCCGGCAACAACCATGCCATGCTCCGACCAGGGCATGATGGAAATCAATCCTTTGCGCGCGAGCTTATCATCATCGACAATCAATACTCGGATCACATTCACTTCTCCTTTCAATAAGGGAGATACATGGTAACCGTTGTGCCTAGTTTCGGTGTACTGTCAATCTGCAACCGGGCGCTGTCGCCATAAAATGTTTCCAGCATGGACCGCACATAGCGCAGGCCGATCCCCCGGCCCATCTGCTGTTGGCCAGGTGCTGCAGGCTGCAGCAGCGCCAAGGTCTCCTCGCTAAGCCCCTTGCCGTCATCGCGGATGACGATGGTGATCATCCGAGCGCTCTCATCAGGCCGAATACACACGTCCAGCTGCCCGTGCTCGTCAAGGCCATGACAAACGGCATTCTCGACAATCGGCTGAAGGATGAACTGGGCGACTGGACCATCCAAATAGCTGCCCTCCGTAATATCCAGCTTCACTTCAAAATCGTACCGCATTTGCTGCAAATCCAAATAAGCGCGCATGACCTTGATTTCCGTTCTCAGCGTAGCGGCTTCCTGGGACTTCCCTAAATTGTAGTTAAGCAAATAAATCAACGAGTTCACGAACTTGTCGATGTCCGCCTGCTGATGCATGACAGCCAGCCAGCGTACCGAGTAAAGCGCGTTCATCAAAAAATGCGGGTTGATCTGGTAAGCCAGCTTCTCGATTTCCAGCTGATGCCGCCGCTTTTCCTTTTGCTCCACATCGATGATCAACTGCTGGATTTGCTGTTTCATCGTATTAAACTGGTCAAATAACTTGTCAAATTCAGAAATGCCTGTACGGTATTTCATCGCGCCCATGTGCCCTCTTCCGAGAGCGACCATTTCCGATTCGAACACACGCAGCGGTCTGTTGATCAGCCGCAGCAGCAGCAGAGCAATCGACAACAGAATGATAAGCGCGATCCCCAATATGACCAACATATGATTTTTCCAGGTGTAAAATTCGCGGTTATAGCTCTCGACAGGAAGCAGAAGGGTGACATAATAACCATAATCATTCGCCATTTGATCCCAAATATAACCACCGGTTATGCCGGAACTCCCGCTGAGTGTCAAGCTACGGCCTCCAGGAAAAACACGCGGATTACTACTGTATGTAACCGCCCCGTCTTGATCGGACAAAATCAGCACATAAGGCAAATTTGAGCTCGACGCCAGCTTGCTCATGTCCGTCGCGATATCGGTCTTCGCCTCGACATAAATCACTTGCTTCGTCCCGTCGGAAAACGTGATCTCCCGCGTCACGGATACGACCTGATCATCGCTAAACCGGCACAGCGACAAATGGGGCGGCTGATAATGGATGCTTTCGTTGCCAGCAACATTAGCCAAGGATTGCAGCGTAAAGCCTTCACGCAGCGGCAAATTCGAGTAGACGGGCTGCTGATCATCGGGATTATAGTACATCACCAGCTCCATGGCTGGGTTGGAAAAAGAGATCATGCCAATATTGTTGGAGATGCTGAGCGAGATTTGAAACCTGTTGTATAGATCATTCGTGGAGAAGTACGTTTCCAAGAGGTTGCCGACGTTGCCTTGAGGTGTCATCTGCTGTGTAACTTGGAGCAAATTATAGTAGATTTGTGTGAGTTTCAACGATTGCTGGTATAAATCAAAATCCATCGAGGTTTTAATTTTGTTCTCCTGCATCGTCGTAATTGCGTTGTACGAGACAGCCGTCATCAGGATCGAGCAGGCTAGAAAACCGGCGGTCAGGAGAACGACAATTCTTTTCCTGAGCGAAGAAATGCCGAAGATGTTGCGAACTACACTTCCTACAGCCGCCTTCATACGAGTGGATATTGCCTTCAAAGGATCAAGCGGTTTCTTGCGCAGCGCACGTTCACCACCCCACATCGAGACTGAGACTTCATCGTTATCAGTATTCGATACGGGTTTTATTTATCCTTCTGACAACACGGAAAGACGGCGCTGACCACAGGCATCGTCCTCTCCGTTACTCTCTGGATTGTTTAACCCTTTCTGCAAGCACAGTGAGATCATGCCAATTTATAGTTTTCCCCTTCCGTCTGTGCTTCCGATCGATGGTGATTCATTCTATAATCTTGATTTGTCTAACACGTGTAAATTCACTACTTGCAGGAAGACCATTCGTTATTTCACCATAAAACCAATACCGGATGTGCTGTCCTTGTTGTAAAGCATCGAATTTAGACGAGGTCGTGTCTTTTAGTATAACGGTCTTTTTGTCCACTTTAATCAAACTCCGAAGATTTACATCATCGTTTTTTGCCTTAGGATCATGTTCAGTAGCTACTACGTTTTTCTTTTTATAATCAATTTCTGAGATATATCCGTCGATTCCGTGACCGAGTATCTTGTCATTTTCATTACTTTCTTTGGCTGAGCATGCGGTAAGTATCAACATAAATAAACTTGCGATCAGAGCGATTAATAGGTGTATCCTCATACTTCACCTCGATGATAAAATAAGCCACTTATTAAAAATAATAGCTTACTTTTAACTCAATATCCTAGGACTGGAGTTACACTCAGAAGTCTATTGACATTAGCAATATGGGAGTATACTACATAATCATCGCCCGCGTTTCCTTTCAGAACCCCCATTAGAGTAAATCCAGCCCACATTGGTGAACCGCTATCACCAGATATTGATTTAAAATTTACTTTTCTCAAATTTGAAAATGCTACTCCATCTTCGGTCTTGCCCGAAAACGATTTTGTCTGGAGTATTCCACATTGGGTAATATTCGCCCTGCCTTGCGATGAACAAACAGTATCCCCGACGGTATCCGCATCGGCAGCTTGAGAATATTTAAAAGTCGTGAAAGCTGATGTACCGTAAGCAAATGCCTTTGGACTTAAATTCGTAATGTCAGCAACTTTCATTGCGGCAGCATCTACTGAACCAGAATACACTTTTCTAGTTGCAGTTGCTACTAATTCGTACATAGGTGAGCCTTGTCCCCATTGTTCCCCAGTAGAATGCATACAATGTCCCGCTGTAACCAAAAAGGTGGAACTGCTATTGTTATCAGTAGCTAAAAATCCGATAGTGCAAGAATACTCTAAATCAGTCGTCCTGATCTCTACTCCTGCTTGCAGTGGACGGAACTTATCAAATGAACTCAAATTATCAACCATTGGCTTGCCTTTAAAAACACGAATCGCGTCCGCATTAAATAGTTTATTTAAAATATTTTTTTTACTTTCATCAAGGTCTTGCACATAAACATCAACTTTCTGATCGATGATGTTTGTCGAAACCTCTGCTAGTTTAATATTATTTTGTTCAAGCATAGTACGTGCCTGATCAATTTTCGTATGTATATCTTCTAGTTCATCTTTGAAGTGACCCCTTAAAGTTAGACAAATATTTTATGCAACCTGTTGGGCGTGAGCACGGTATTGTACCGGGCTCATGCCTTTTAATTTTGATT
>NZ_JAQFVF010000002.1 GCF_027789125.1 Paenibacillus aestuarii
GACTACAGGTCCCTCCGCCGCCGCCCTCCTCGCTGCAATTGGGCAAATACCAATTAGCGCATCGCCCGACGGCACCATGCAGCGGATGCAGTGGATCCATCTCCCGCCGAAAGCTGCTGTAGTTCGGATTTGCCCACTTGCAGCACGCACGTCACCCTTATGCGCGGCTGTAGTCCGGTTTTGCCCACTTACAGCGGCATTTCTGGCTGCGGGGCGCAAAATACGGCTCTCTAATTGGGCTTTCCCGGACTACAGGTGCCTCCTCCGCCGACCTCCTCGCTGCAATTGGGCAAATACCAATTAGCGCATCGCCCGACGGCACCATGCAGCGGATGCAGTGGACCCGCCTCCCGCCGAAGCAGCTGTAGTCCGGATTTGCCCACTTACAGCGGCGTTTCTGGCCACGTGGTGCAAACTATAGCTCTCCAATTGGGCTTTCCCGGACTACAGGTGCCCCCGCCGCCGACCTCCTCGCTGCAATTGGACAAATACCAATTAGCGCATCGCCCGACGGCACCATGCAGCGGATGCAGTGGACCCGCCTCCCGCCAAAAGCTGCTGTAGTTCGGAATTGCCGACGTATTGCCGATGGCTAATGCATCATAGCCTGTGACCCGATCGAGGGTCATGAAAGCTTTTGTTGCGAGAAAATATCGGAATTTATCGAATTATTATCGATTTTCGCCTGTTTTTGACCTATAATGAAGGAATGTTTGGGATGGAGAAAGCGGGTGACGAGCTTCCATGCAATTGAGTGTCTGGAAACAATGGTTTCATAAGAGAAAGCAATCCGACGCTTCCGTCGGCGCGCGACGTTACGCAAAGGAAATAGCGTCCACAATCCCAAGTGAGATTCTGGAGGCCATTCGGAAGTTTTTCAAGACGTATAACCATTTTCAGGGCGCGCGCAGCTTGCAAACCGATACATTTATTAAAGAAGTGTTCTACGCCACCAAACAGGACCCTAAGGATCGGCGCAGCATAGATGAGATGGCTTCTTATATTCACAGCAAGAACGTGCTGCGGCTGCGTTTGAAATCGTATGAGATCGATGAGTATCTGCAACTAAGCGATACGGTCAGCATGATTGGGGTGACACGTGAGTTTAGCAATCAGCACCGCAATCGCGTGCTTTATTTTCTCATGAAGGAAGAGGGAGCATGGCGGTTTCACCATATTGCGCGTTCGCACCACGGGGTTGTCATCGATAAGTTTCAGGTGAAGGAGCAAGTCGGCTTTGTCGTCGGTAATCAACATGCCACGCTGCTGTTCCTGACCCACGCGCAGTCAGCGGATGCCACGACGTACATGACGGGTGATTATGTGCACGTGGAAGGGTATTTGGAAGTGGAGCAGACGGTCAGCGACCAGCTGTTTTATCGAATTGTACGGATGAATCGCGTGCATTAGGTTATGCAGGGTTATTAATTGTGTACTTTGTTCTTGGACAGGGCGACTTAAACCACCACTCTTTGAGTGGTGGTTTTTACAGGAACAAAATAAAACTTTCGTAGACTTCATTGGGGGTTAAAAAACGGTATGGCGAATTTCGGCAAATTCATGAAGCTATTCGTAATAGGGGCATTAGGAATTGCGTTTGTTTTTGCTTTATTTATGCATTCTTACTATATTCCAGATAAAGCAGCGTTTAAGAGCAATTCTGTAATGGATTACGGGGTATTATTAATTTGTTTGTGCCTATTTATGTTAGGTGTATTGATTTTTAGAAAAATTAAATATCATTGGGCTCTTGTTATTTCCGTAATATTAATCATAACCACACAGTTATTATTTGTTCTCCAGTACCCTTTAGAGCCCTTTTCAGACATGAAAGAAGTTTATCAAATTGCAATAGGTGGTTTTAATGGAATCAGCAATAACACTGCTTTTGATAGAGGGGGGTATTTAGCCACTTTCCCCAACAATGTTTATTACACACTCTTTTTAACAATCCTATATTCTTTTTTACCTAAATCAATTCTGGTAGCCAAAATCGTGAATATAATCTCCTCTTTGATAATCGTAGCTTGTGCTGGGGTAATTTATAGAGAGTTTTTCGGGGAGAAATTTTTAGGGGGATTTCTTATTTTGTTATCGCTTTTTCCCCCAAGCATTTTTTATGCGAATCATATTTACAATGATACGATATCGACTGCATTTTTTTGTCTTTCGTTAGTGTTATTAATTAAGGGCTTAAAAAGAAATCAGGTGTTACTGATCATTTATGCATTTAGTCTGCTAACAATAGGTGATCTGTTTCGTCAAATTGGAATTGTTTTTATGATCGCATATATTTTGATCATTGTAATTTCGGGAAGAAATCAAATTAATCGCCTTTTAACCTATGCTCCAATTATTGCAGGACTCATCATCTTTTTTGGTACACGACCACTTATTAATTTAATTTTGATGAATTTGGGAATCTTACCCCAAACATATGGCTTATTTGCAATGCCGATTACCGCTTGGCTATTTATGGTCTTAAACCCAACATCTTTTGGTTTTCAGGATGGTAAGACGTTTAATATATTTTATGAATCTGGGTCTGATCCAGTAAAAGCTTCTGGAATTTATACGGCTGGGATCTATCAAAGGTTTAACGAAAATGGCTTTTGGGGTATTGTGAAAATAATTATGAAGAAATACTTGTGGACATGGACAGAAGGATCATACCAGATGGAGCGTTATGGTTTTGGCTTTAATAACACATTACAATATGAAACTTCTTTCACTAAATTAATTTATTCTAATACTTTTATTCGAGAATTCATTAATTTAATTATGCATGGTTATAATACGATTTTGTTAGGTTTTACTTTATTAGGTATCGTTGATACGTACAAGAAAAAGAATAATGATATTACAATTATTTTATTAGTGCTTGCAGGGGTTATGGGCTTTTATTTAATTTGGGAAATAAAATCTAGATATATTTTTATCATATGGCCTTTTATTCTGCTTTTTGCTTATCATGGGGTAAGTTCTCTTTTTGAGCAGAAAAAATATTTGCTAAAAAGAAATATGGAAAAGTAGCAATGCTATGAAAAAGAAAGAGTCGCATTACGCGGCTCTTTCTTTAATTGTGTTAAGCACTTATTTGAGATGGCTTTGATAATTGGTTGGAATGTTTTGATATTCTTTTACTCAGATAAATAGAAGGAACTTCAATAAGATAATGCATAATAATCGATAATGTTATTGCAACAATTGCTGAGATTAGTAAAATTTCAGCTAATGATAACCTGTTGTAAAAAAAATTTAGTACTGCGAACAAGGCTAGACAATGGTAAAGATAAAGACTATAAGATATTTTACCCATAAATACAAATGGCTTGAGTAAAAGTATTTTGGAAAAACCTTTAGATGTTAATGCTGCAATTAACAATATTGAAGCTCCTATGGAGATAACCCAATCGTCAAGAACATAAGGGTGTAATTTCCAATGTTCAGCCAAGAACCAGTGAGAATAAGTATACAAAAGAATACCGGCTAGTATGAAAATAAACATGACTTCTTTTGGCAATTGGTTATATCTGTTTATTATACTATTTCTGTGTTTTGCTAGCGATGATCCCAAAATAAACATGGACAAATAATGAAGTGTATCTGTGTAATAGACGCTGTAGCTTGGTATATACGTTTCAAAGTGCTTATGGCACAAATAGCTGACTAAAGATAAAATTGCAGATATGCTTACGTTTACTTTCCAATTTAAGCGAATAACAAGGAACATAATAAATGGAAATATTATGGATATCCTCATCTCATGTATAAGTGACCATATTACAGGATCTAATACATAAGTCTTAAAGTCACCAACAAGCACGATATGATGTATAAACAATTTCATATCAATGTGGGTGGCCCATATTTTATTAAACCATGGTGTTAATTCAGCAATCCCCCCACGGGAAAAATAATGCTTTAGCACAAGTGCTAAGCCTACTGCAAAAATGTAGGGAGGATATATCCGAAGAAAACGTTTCAATAGAAACTTACAGTATGAAATTTTGTTAGAGGTGAAGAAAGGAAGCGATAATACAAAACCACTTAATATAAAGAAAAATATCACGGATTCGTGTCCGGCCCAGAAAAGATGAATGGGTGAAAATTGATAACGCTGTACGAAGATAAGCAATGGAACTGCTAAGATAAAGTGGTGAAGAACTACGAAAATTGAAGCAAATCCTCGAAGTGAATCTAACTCTTTATAACGTTGATTCATTGAACCGTTCCAATCCCTTTCTTAACTGTGCTAATTAATCATTAATTTCCTTTATTTCCGCTTCAGCTCGCGCAGGGCATAGAATGTTCCACGCCAATAGATGCCGCCCTGCCGCCACGTCAGCCAGACGGAACGGCACATCGTGTACAACAGCAGCGCAGCGCTGACCGGAAGCTGGTAGGCCTCGCTGGCCTGCTTGCCGATCATGCGTGCGACCATTTGGCGGTACAGCCAAATCTGCAGCATGACGCAGACGCTGAATGCGGCGCCCCGCCAGTCCCAGAGGAGCAGTAAGCCCAGCCACGGTAAAATAAAGAACAGCAGCTGGCCCAGGCAAGCGGCCAAAGCGAACAAATAACTGTAGCGGAACCCAGAGAACAGATTCTTCTCCAGCCCGCGGATCGCCTCATGCAATGAACGGTACCATTCGACTTGCAGTGTATGTTTGCCGGATAGGACTTTCTGTTTAAAGCCTGCCCGCTTCAAGGCGATACCCAGCTGTAAATCATCGTCAGGGCGCAGGGCAATCGCCTTATGCGTGCCGATCGCTTCATACGCGCTGCGGTTGACCATATTAAAAGCGCCGATCCCGATGCCTTGGCGGCGAGAGCGCTCATCGTTCGCGCGCCATGGCCGGACAAACAGGGAGAAGGCGAAGAGAAAGAAATGCACAAAGCCTCGCAGCAGCGCACCATGGGCGATCATATTCGGTGTGAGCGTCAGATGTTGGACTTCATGCTCCTGCATATAAGCGACGGCATCAGCGATTGTTCCCGGCGAGAATATAATATCGGCGTCCGTAAAAAGCAAATATTGGCCTCTAGCCTGCAAATAGCCCTGATACAGGGCATGATTTTTGCCCAGCCATCCGTCCGGCAGATTCGTGATATGGACGATTCGCAGCGGAATGCCGATGCCCTCCTTGCGCTCGGACCATCTGCGCAGTTCTTCCAGACGCGTGCCTGTCGCATCCTGCGAGCGGTCATTCACGGCGATGATTTCCAGGCGGGGATAATGCTGTGTCAGCAGATGCTGAACCGTGTCAAGGATCGTGCTTTCCTCTTCCTTCGCGGCGATAATGACGGATACGAGTGGAGGCTTGTCCGGCAGCTTAACCGCTCGGGGCAGTGCATGCAGCAGACGCAGGCCGCGAATCGAATCCAGGGTCACCAAGAGCCAATAGAGGAGGGCAAGGACAGCAAGAATGCCGAGGGTGGACATGGCGCACCTCCATATGGAAAAATAGAGTTGAACGCATTATATCATTCATGCCGAGCAACGGGCAATGGAGCTCAATGGAGCACAATCGAGGGGGAGCAGCGATGAAAGAAGAACGTGTCCACGAGCAAGAACAATTTTGGAAAAATATGGATGGAACTCAATTGGGTTTCTTTCTTTTGGAGATTGCCATAGCAGGCATGCTGAAGCCGGATACGGTTGCCTTTGTATGTATAGGAACGGATCGATCCACAGGGGACGCCCTTGGACCGCTCGTCGGCAGCAGGCTGAAGGAAGCGGGATATCCCTTCGTTATTGGGACGCTGGAGAGTCCATGTGATGCCAGCAATCTGGCGGAACGTTTGCAGGAGATTCCGGCAGGGCGTACGGTCATAGCGATTGACGCATGTCTGGGGCAGAAGCAGTCCGTCGGCCTGTATCAAGTGTCGAACCAGCCGCTCGCGCCAGGGAAGTCGGTCGGCAAGGTGCTGCCGCAGGTCGGCGATTACACGATAGCAGCTATTGTGAACGCGGACGGGCCGAAACAATACGCCATTTTGCAAACGACATCCTTACATAACGTGTTAAAAATGACGGAGGAAGTGGCGCAGGCGATCTTCCGCGCCTTTCCGATTTGGCGGGTCTTATGAGACCTGGCGGTGGCATGGGGGGATTATCGGACCGGATGAACCGCCCGAAAGCAAAGCTGAAGGATGTCTCGGTACGCCGCATTTTTGGGCTTTTTCGGGGTTATTGGGGGCAATTGGCTGGGATAATTAGTCTAGCGCTGTTTGCGGCCGTAGTCGGGCTTATACCGCCTCTAGTGATGAAAGAGATCATCGACAAGGCGATCCCGCAGGGCCATATGCAGCTGCTAGCCGGAATGGCGATGCTGATGATTCTGCTGCCCTTGCTGAGCGGCGTGCTCGGCGTCTGGCAGAATCACCTGAACACCAAAGTGACCCAGGGGGTCATTCGGGATTTGGGGCAGTCGTTGTACCATAATTTGCAGCGGCAGTCGATGGCATTCTTCACTGATGCGCGCTCGGGCGAAATCGTCCAGCGGATTACGGGGGACGTGCAGGCGGTACAAAATGTCGTCACATCGCTAGTCGTGTCGTCCATCACACAGATCGTCATCGTCGTGACGACGACGGTGATTTTGTTTGCGCTCGATTGGAAATTGGCTATTATTTCCATGCTGATTTTGCCGCTTTTTGTGCTGCCGGTGAAAAAGGTATCCAAAATGCGTAAGGAACTGCGCATCCAGACGCAGAAGGTACGCTCGGACATCGCTGCGCAGCTGGGAGAAAGCTTTGGCATCTCCGGCGCGCTGCTGACGCGGATATTCGGAAGGGAGCGCCAGCAGGAAGAGGAGTTCAGGGCCATGAACCAGAAAGTGATGGACCTGGAGCTGCGGCTCAATCTGGTCGGCCGCTGGTTCGGCATGGCCACAAGTACGCTGGGGCCGTTAGGCACAGCGATCATTTATTTGTACGGCGGGTACTCGGTCATCAGCGGCAGTATGACCCTTGGGGCCATCGTCGCTTTTGCCGCTTATCTGGGCCGCCTGTATATGCCTGTGGGCACGCTGCTGAACCTGCAGGTGGAGGTGGGTACGGCGCTGGGCGTTTTCCAGCGCATTTTTGAATACCAAGACATGGTGCCCGATGTCCTGGATGCCCCTGACGCGCGACCGCTGCCGCAAGTCGCGGGTCGTGTGGCTTATAAGCAGGTGTCGTTTGCTTATAAGCCAGGGCAGTACGCGCTGCGCGACGTCACATTCGAGGCGCAGCCTGGAGAGATGGTCGCGCTCGTCGGGCCGAGCGGCGCGGGGAAATCGACGCTGATCGGCATGATCGCGCGGCTGTACGACCCGACGGCAGGCGTCGTCGAGGTCGACGGCGTGGACGTCAAGGCCGTTCAGCTTGCCTTGCTGCGCAGCCGGATCGCGTATGTGACGCAGGAGTCGTTCTTGTTCCACGCGACGATCGCTGACAATTTGCGCTTCGCGAAGGCGGATGCGACGCAGGAGGAGATGGAGGCTGCTTGCCGCCAGGCCTACATCCATGATTTCATCGTGTCGCTGCCCGAAGGGTACGACACGATGGTGGGCGAGCGCGGCCACCGGCTCTCCGGCGGCGAGCGCCAACGGATCGCGATCGCGCGCGCGATCCTCAAGCGCCCCCGCATCCTCATCCTCGATGAGGCGACCTCGCATTTGGACTCGGAGTCCGAGTCCTATGTGCAGGCTGCGCTCGAGGAGCTGATGCAGGGGCGCACGACGCTCGTAATCGCGCACCGGCTCTCCACGGTGCTGGCTGCCGATCACATTCTAGTGATCGAAGCGGGCAGCGTCGTGGAGCGGGGCACGCACAGCGAGCTGCTTGAGCTGGACGGGCTGTACGCGCGGCTGTACCGCACGCAGTTTGCGAAAGCGGTGGAAGCGGAGGCGTGAGCGCATGCAAAAGGAGGTAAGCAACCTGAGGGTGTTTACCTCCTTTTAGGCTTTTATGCAGCCAATAGCAGAAGGGTACTTCCGCTATTCGCTTTTTCGTGCAGGTGGAGTATTCGAGCCGGATCAAGAAAGCTCCTCTTCCGCTGCGGGAGAGCCGTCCGGACGGTGCTCGTATGGCGGATCGCCGTGAGAATAGGTGCTAGTGCTCCCATCGTAACAAATATAGGCAGCTTGTCATGAAAAATGATATTCCGTTTATAAAAATCTGTCATACACTTAATAGTACGCCGATACAATTACTATTACACACAAAATATGCGCAGCAAGGAGTTGATGGAGGATGGCTCTAATCACACATATCAATGTATGTAATGCGGCTCATGAAATTTACTGCTGTCTCCGTAACAAAATCGTAAAGCTCGATGCGCACCAGAAATCGCAATTCTGCAGTAGCTGCAAAATGTTTGCAGGCGATGCTAAGGGCTACGAGCATGGTGTAACCTGTGTATGGGAAGATCTGCGAGAAGTGAATAACCCCCATTACGCCCTCGATCCGCTGGAGGAATTTGCTCATAATCAAATTAAACAAGTGCCGCCTGAAGGCCCAGCCTTGTACTTATACTCGTCCTAATGGCCAAATACATTCTCTTTGATTTTGACGGGACGTTGGTGGATTCGCGTGCGCTGCTCGTGAAGCTCTACAATGAAATGGCGCTTCAGTACCAGTTTCGCCTGATTCGCGAGCAGGATCTGGGGATGCTAAGGTCGCTCTCAATTGCTGAACGCGTGGAGCGGCTTGGTGTGCCCGCCGTACAAATTCCTAAGCTGGCTATGGCCGGACGCTTGAAGTACCAGGAAAATATTCGGACATTGCAAATCGTGCCGGGAATGAAGGAGGTCGTCGCCCGGTTGTCGGCGCAGCGACTTACGTGCTCCATTTTATCATCGAATTCGGCAAGCAATATCCGCGCTTTTCTTAAACATAACAAGATGGACAGCGTCTTTAAGGAGGTTATCTCCGCAAAGCATGTGTTCGGGAAGCATCATTCCATCCGCAAGGTGATGAAAGCTTGGGGAGCGGGGCCGACACAGGTGATTTATGTCGGTGATGAGCTGCGGGATATTGAAGCATGCAAAAAGCTAGGCGTCCCGATCATCTCCGTAACCTGGGGGTACGATGCGCCTACGCTGCTCCGCAAAGGGAAGCCGGATTACATGGTGGATTCGCCGAATGAACTGCTACGAGTCATTTTAGCCTTGACGTAAACCTGTCAGGGTTATTTTGTTTTATATAGGCTGTAAAAGAAGAAGAGATAGTCTGCGAATAGGTCTTAAAAACTACTTAAATAGATCTTATGAACTATTTATGTTATACTTATATATCATCTGAGTTTACATATTTAGGGGTTGGTTTCCATATCTACTGTACTGCCGAATCCAAAACAAGTTCTAATTGAAGAGTTTTTTGCCATGATTCGCGGTTTGAAGCGCACCGGGCTCGACATTATCCACGTCAGAGATTTTTTTTGGCGGGTTTCGGAGATCCGGACCTTCATCCCTCCAACCGTTGAGTTTATGTCAGTGATGAAAACATATAATCCTGTTCTGTTTCATGAATTTAAATCATCGCTTGTTCCGAATTCAAGCATGCATCTGCTTGCGGGCCTCTATATGGAGCCGGGGCAAGCGCTGATCAGCCTCGGCATCGAGTCGGTAGAGCAACTTGAAACCGCAATTAAAGGCAAGACGCATTAGCCAGAGGCTCAACTCCCACACGAACAAAATTAGGGCTGCCCCCAAGTAGATGATTCTACTTCAAGGGCAGCCCTTTCGTCTATGCGAATCTATGAATGGAGCAGTCAGTCTTTCTTCTCTTTCAGAGCGGCCATCAGTTTCTCCGCCAGACTGTTCCCCAACTGAGTTTGATCGGAAAATTTCTCAATCAGCTGGCGGTTAGCTTTCGCTGACGCACGCCGGCCACCGCTGCCGCCGGATGCTTGCGGATCCAGCTTCTCCACGACATTGCACGGCCGGCACTGAAAATACTTCCCGGATTTCCCATTGTGAATTTCCATCTTCTTATGGCACTGCGGGCACCGGCGATTGGAAAGCTGGCCATCCGCTTCACGCTTATAGGAGCATTCCCGGCTTGAACAGACGAGATAGCGGCCTCGCTTGCCTTTGACTTCTTGCAGGAACTCCCCGCATTCCGGACATTTGCTGCCCGTCAAATTATGCGGTTTATAGGCAGCAGAGCTCGTTTTTACTTCGCTGACGAGATCCGCCGCCTTGGCGCGAATACCGCTGAGGAATTGCTCAACGCTCCCTTTGCCCTGGGCAATGCGTTCGAGCTCCAGCTCCCAGCGCGCGGTAAGCTCCGGAGAGCGCAGCTCTTCCGAGGCAAGCTCGATCAGCTGCGCGCCTTTGCCTGTCGGCATGAGCTGAGAGTCTTGACGCTCGATTGTGTCCGAGGACACGAGCTTCTCGATAATATCCGCCCTTGTAGCCGGCGTGCCCAAATTATGCTTCTCCATCTGGGAGAGCAGGGTAGCCTCGTTGTAGCGTGCCGGCGGTTTCGTGCGGCTGTTGATTTGCCGGCTGCTTTTGACCGTTATGGCATCGCCCTGCGCCACTTGCGGCAGCGTCTGGGCCGGTGAGCCTTCGTCCTCGGCGTCAGCGTCTTCGCGGTCCGGGTCGGTGAAGTCGGAGCTGCCGTACACTTCCTTCCAACCGGCGTGTTTGATGACACGGCCTGAGGCGTGAAGCTTTTCACCGGCGACCTCAATCGTCAGCTTGGTTTCATCATAGCGGCACGGGCCGTAAAAAAGAGCGATAAACCGCCGCACGATGAGATCGTACAGCCGGCGCTCGTCGGCGCTCAGCGTGGCGAGTGCAATGGCTTCGCCCGTCGGTATAATCGCATGGTGGTCGCTCACCTTGCTGTCATCCACGATGCGCTTGGTTATGTTAAGCGGCTTGCGGATGAACGAGGCGACCAAAGGCGCATAAGGACCGATGGCGGCCCCCTTGAGCCGCTCCTGGAGCGTAGCCGCCATGTCGGAGGTCAAGTAGCGCGAATCGGTACGCGGGTACGTGACCAGCTTGTACTGCTCATACAGGCGCTGCAGCACATTGGACGTTTGCTTGGCGGAGAAGCCGAACTTGCGGTTGGCATCGCGCTGCAGCTCGGTCAGATCGTAGGCCAGCGGATGCGGAATGTGCTTCTCGCTTTGCTGTACCTGCACGATCCGGCCACCCTGGCCCTGCAGCTTCGACTTGAGCGCGTCGGCGCGCTCGCGGTCGAAGATGCGCGCATCGCCGGTCTTCGGGTCGCGCCAGGTCGCGCGGAACGCGCCAAAATCGGCCTCGATAACCCAGTAATCGAGGGAGCGGAAATTGCGAATCTCCTTCTCGCGATTCATCATCATGGCCAGCGTCGGCGTCTGCACGCGGCCTGCGGACAAGGACGCGCCGAATTTGCTGGTCAGCGCGCGCGTCACATTGAGGCCGATCAGCCAATCGGCCTCAGAACGGCACACGGCTGCTTGATACAGCCGGTTATAGTCCGTGCCGGGCTTCAGCTGTGCGAAGCCCTCGCGGATTGCCTGATCCGTCTGGGACGAAATCCAAAGCCGTTTGAACGGCTTATTCCAGCGGATCAGCTCCATGATCCAGCGCGCGACGAGCTCGCCTTCGCGCCCGGCATCCGTCGCAATGACCATCTCGGCGAGGTCATTGCGGCGGCTGAGCTGTTCGATCGCACGATATTGGTGCGAGGTCTCTTTGATGACCTTCAGCTTCATTCGCTCGGGGATAATGGGTAAATCCTCCAGGTTCCATGTTTTATACTTGGTATCATAATCTTCAGGCTCGGCGAGCGTGACCAGATGGCCAAGCGCCCAGGTGACGACATAGCGAGGACCTTCGTAATGGTGCTTTTGCTTTTGGGTGCAGCCGAGGACGCGGGCAATTTCTTTGGCGACGCTTGGCTTTTCTGTTAATACAAGTGTTTTCATCGTAACGGTTACCTCTTTCGAACAGGCTGGCTTGCCAAACTTTACTCATTATAGCACAAACCAAAAAACCTCCCCATCACGGGGAGGCTTGTACGACACTAAGCGTGGAAAACCAACGTCCATACTTGCTTGCCAACCAGAAGCAGCGTGACAAGCACGAACAGCGGCTTGACAAAGGTGCTGCCTTTGCGGATGGCCACTTGGGAGCCGACCAACGCTCCGAAGATCATCGCGATCCCCATCGGCAGTCCGTAATAGTAATTGACAGATTTCATTAGGAAAAAGGTTCCGAGACTGGCAACATTACTCGCCAAGTTCAGCACTTTGGCATTGGCGGAAGCGCCGACGAAGTCAAAGCCGACCATCAAAAATAAGAAAATGAGAAACGATCCTGCGCCAGGACCGAAAAATCCGTCATAAAATCCGATGGCGAACGCGCCGATGACGAGCAGGGTTACGGTTTTGGCCGTCAATCCGTTGTATGTAGAGGTGACGCCCCAATTTTTTTTGAACAAGGTGTAGATCGTAACGACGATCAGCATACCTACGACAAGCGGCTTCAGGAAGTCGGAAGGAATTTGCTTAACGGTATATGTCCCTAAGATGGCGCCTATGAAGGAAAGCGGGAATAAGCAAAGAGCCAGCTTCATATTTCCCTTTTTGGACATCAGGAAGGAGCTTGTACTCGTCAGTGAGGACATCGTGCCGCCCAGCTTGTTCGTTCCAAGGCCATACACGGGCGGGAGTCCGGCAAAAAGCAAAGCAGGAAGGGAAATCAGTCCGCCGCCGCCGACGACAGAATCAATAAATGCAGCCAAAAATCCAGCGCCGATTAAAAAGAACAGCATTTCTAAACTCGGGTACTCCATGGTGTCACACTCCGCTGTAAGATATAGTTAGCATAATTGAAAAGTGGTCAATTATCAACGATAAAAATGCGGAAGCGGATGGGCTGGAAGCGGGTGGATAAGCACGCTTTTTGCAGCTGTGAAGCGCCGCAGCTTGGCTGACTTTTAAAGTTTTTTTAGCGTGAAATCTTTCGGTACAACCTGCATACACTTAGATGATTAAATGGCAGAAGGGCGGGGATTTGCATGTGGACACGCAAAGAACTAAAAGATAGGGCCAAGCAAGTGCTTAAAACCTCTTATTGGAAAGCGTTTTTGGTTGGCTTGCTGCTGGCGTTTGTCAGTGGAGGCTTGCCTGGGTCGTTCAATGGAAATTTCGGCGGACACACCGGCAGCCACAATGGAGTGTCAATGCCGTTGCCTGGCATGGGCCATGGGGGTGAGGATACTTTTTCGGGCGCTTTTTTGATTTTTCTGCTGATAGCTATCTTGTTTGGCATTCTCGCGCTGCTCAGCGTGCTTGCATTCCGGGTTTTTCTAGGCGCACCTCTTGAAGTAGGGGCTACGCAGTACTACAAGCAAGCGGCTCAGTCCGATGTTAACATGAATTATTTAGGTTTTGCTTTTTCGAAAGGGAAGTATGGGGCGATTGTGAAGGCGATGTTCTGGCGTTGGCTGCTCAACTTCTTGTGGACGCTGCTGCTCATTATTCCAGGGATCGTGAAGTCGTATGCCTACTCGATGGTGCCATTTATTCTGGGAGATAATCCGAATGTTGGGACGAAACGAGCTGTTGAGCTGAGCAACCGGATGACACGCGGACACAAGTGGAAGATGTTCGTTTTGGATCTCTCATTTCTCGGGTGGTATTTGCTTGGGGTGATTGCCCTGTTCATCGGCGTGCTGTTCGTTCTGCCCTATTATTATTCGACCAAGGCTGAGCTTTATTTGGTACTTCGTCAACAAGCGTTGTACGACGGATTGACCAGTGAGAGCGAGCTGAATATGGCGGAGTCCGTTTAGGGTGGGCGCTGCAGGAAGCAAAATGATTTATTTTGCTGAACGGTTTGTACAAAGTCCTTTTGTCCATTACAATGGGAGTATGCGAAGTGATGGGAAGGATGAACGACTGAAATGAATTTAAACGTATGGTCAGAGACAAATGTAGAATATATGTTCGAGGAAATTAAGAAGAAGCTGCGCATGGCGACTGGCGGCTCCATTAAAGCATCGAGCGTCAAGGAAGACGTCTACGAAGATTTAAAAGATTTGTATGACCTGGTGATGAGCAAAGACAATTTCAGCATTAGCGAAATTGACGCCATCACCTCTGAGCTTGGCAAAATCCGCAAAGCTTAAATCGCTTTGGTGAAGGATGGGGCAGCCTCTTCGTAGGAAGGGGCTGTTTTTTTATGATTATAGGGGGCTTATTGCCGATCATCTACGGTGCTGCCCGCGATTAGTTGGGCTGATTCGGACTGCAGCAGGCTAGAGGTCGGGCGAAGGCGCTGTAGTTCGGATTCACCAAATTGCTGCGTGTAGAGACCGCTTGCAGATGCTGCAGCCCGGCAAAACCGGGCTACGATAAACAGAACTGCCCGTTAAGCTGCTGCGGCACAAGCCCACGGCAAGACATCCGCTCATTTTTGCAGAAACTCGGACAGCTATACAGGCGAATCCTCCCGAGCAATCGTACACTGTAGAGTAGTTCAGTTATGATCCTTGAGGAGGTGGATGTTCGTGGCATCCAAAATTCGTAAAGAAGATGTAAGGAAATTGATCGGAAAAGAAATCTTCGCTGTTAAGAAAGATGGTACTCGTGTTGCCGGCAAGCTTGTTCGCATTAACGGCAACACTTTGATTGTTGCTTCGGCAAAAGGCAAAAAAGTGCAAACAAAAGCGATTGTTCCATTGGTCCTTTTTGATTTACTGGCTATCGGTACTTCTCCTTTTGCATTTGGTGGCTTTGGCGGTTGGGGCGGTGGCTTTGGCTATCCTTATGGTGGCTTTGGTTGGGGTGGACCTGGCTTCTGGTAATTTATTTCAAATACGCGAGTTTGAAAAAACGGCTGTCCTGGGCACGCGCTGTGCTTCGGATCAGCCGTTTTCTTGTTTTCTTGGCAGCGGTGAGAATATTGGGATTGTCTGCACGGTCAATATGGTGAACACGATTTTTGATGCGATTCACGCCTCTTATACACGGGGGGATTTTTTATTGGGCGTCTGTAAAAGCCTCAGCAGCAGCTTCTTCCTGCTGCTTTTTGGCTTGTTCGGCGGCTTGCATGTTTTGGGCCACAGAGGTGAAGCCCGCCTGCTGAGCCTGATTGACGATCATTTGCTGGATCCACTCCGGCGTATCTTCATCACTGACATTAAGCATATCGAGAAAATCAGAATCGTTCAGCATGGAGCGGGTGCCAAGCAGTTGATTGTGGTCGCCTTCGACGGAGCCGAATCCTTGGACGGTCTTCTGGTTGCTTTCAAAATCTGTCGGCCAGTTATTGCCCATGTTGATGCACGAAGCGCTTTCCACGGATCCGATGCGGATCGAACCGATGATAAAGGTTGGCGACATGAAGGATGATGACATGCTCAAGCACCTCCTGTTGATTTCGGCTGCGGGGTGTAGCGGTAACCGGTCGCCGTCCGCTCGGTGCTGCCTTCGGACGCGGGAGCTGTGAGATCTCGCTTAGGTGAACGGCCGGCGTAATAACCAGTCACGGGATCAGTGGCAGCGCTGCTTGTTTCTGCTGTAAGCTCCTTTGCAGATACCACAGAAAATCCGGAAGCTGCAGATGAACCACCTGCGGATCCGGCAGACGGGCCAGGGCTAGTGACACTGGCTATCTTACCCCCGGGCGAGCCACCCGCGGGGGAGGTGGGCGCCCCGGCCCCGGCGTTTGCGCTAGCAGCCTTGCCCCCAGCCCCCCCAGTTGAGCCCGCTGTCGTGTCCGTTTTCACCGGGGCTTTGGCCGGTGCAGCTGTGGAGTCAGCTTTTGGCTCAGATTTGGTCCCGGTTGCTTTGTTCCAAACAGTCGTTTCTTCCTTGTGATCCGGCTTAGCGCCAAAATTATTGCCCAAATTGAGCGAACCGCTCAGTTCTTTAATGTCCAACTGGTCCAACCGGAAAGTTAGGTTCTCTAAAACAGGTTGATGTATATGAAGAGCTTCTACACGGATTTCCGGGGTTTTTTCGGTCAAGCGAAGCAGGAGCTCCTCCAATCTCTTGATTCGCTGCTCCAACTGCTGAACGGCATGCGGAGGGACAGGCATCACTTGCGGGATGGGCTGCTGTGTTTTTGGGGGCTGCGCGCTTTGGGGCGGCGTAGTGGGTGTTTTCGTTTTTTGAAACCATTGTCCCATAGCCGCTCAACTCTTTCTTCGTTTAGGCTGTTCGAAGTCCACCGTATCTTCATCCTGTACAAGGTGGCTGCCGCCTATGGCCGCATTATGTTCCCCCTTAACTTCGCCAAGCCCCTGATTGGTTTTGTCAGAATGCCGCACGCCGATGATTCGATTCATACCTTTATTTACACTGGATGAATTAGCCAAATCATCAATATGGATCGCCTTGAAGTGAATGCGTACCATGAAGTTCCCTCCATCCTCATGAGACTGTCATACCTATGTATATGGGGACGACAGAAGATTCATTTCCTTTTTGCTAAACAAATAACGCTTAGCCTATGCAGCGTAAGCGTTACGTGAATTGAATAGGAACCACTTTCTCCCCGTCTTCGGGGGCAAGCGGTATGCGAATAATAAGCAGGCCGTTATGGTACCGGGCATGCATTTGTTCCTTTACAGCGCGTCCCGGCAAGCGGATCGCCCGTTCAAAGGCGCCGAAAAACCGCTCGGCGAGCAGCATTTGTTGGTCAAGCACCTGATAGGGGCGGACGAGTGTGCCGCGGATCAGAAGGGATTGTTCGCGAAACGACAGCTGAATCTGTTCGGGCGAAGACAACCCGGGCAGCTCCGCCACAATGACAAGTTCCTGCGGAGTTTCATACATATCCACCCGAGGGCCGGTCAGCGGGATGATGCTGGCGATATCCTGCCAGAAATCGGGTCCCAGCACATCTCCGACCTGAGCTTGAAGACCTTTCCAGTCGGGCTTGGGCGAATATTTCGGATTCAACGGGCATCACCTGGCTTCTGCTTCGGAGTCACGTAAAAATATGCTGCTACTAGCTTATGAGCGCTAGGCGCAGATTATGGCACCTTTGTGCCAGGTGCGACTCCGTTGCCATAAGCAGAGACCGGAGCCGTTGTCACCGCTGCGGATTCCGCTGCTCCGTCAACTGCTGCTGCGCCATGCGGACGAGCTCGCGTACCATAGCCCCGCCAATCGGCCCGCCGACACGGCCGGCATCTTCCGAGCGCAGCTGACCGTTGTAGCCAGGCGTTAGCGGTACGCCTAACGTGCGGGCGACTTCGTATTTGACCAGATCGGGCCGTTCGGGATTTACATTGTAACCTTGATTTTGCATCACTTGCGTTTTGAGCAGGTTCAAACCGTGTTCAGAACCGGGGACGACTGCTCGGTTTCGTCTTCTGCGAGACACCTAGGCATCACCTCTAAAGGAAGGATGTGCTTAAGATACCCGTACCATGTCCAAATTATTTGATCGTTGCGGGATTGCCGGGCGGCCTTGATCGGAAGGTGAAATATTTGTGCCCCAAATAATTGCCGACCGTATAGATGCCGCTGCCAACCAAAATGGCGGCATTATGCAGCCAATTCGCACGCCAAGCGGGGAAGAGCGAGGAGGCGGTTGATGTCAGGAGCCAGCTGAGGCTGTAAGAAATTCCATAACATACCAGGATGACTGCGATGAACTTCCACCAACTGTTCTGCACGCTGACTTCGGAACGAAACGTAAACGTTCGGTTCAGTGTAAAGCTGACGATAGCGCCTATCGTATTGCCGGTGAATGTGGATAGCCAGTAATTCCAATGAAGCAGGTTGAACAGCACAAAGATGGAAGATAAGCCTACCAACGTATTAAATACGCCTACAAGCAAAAAGCGGGCAAAACTGCCCGTCAGCAGCCGCTTTACTTGGACCATGCCGTTTTGGACGGCTTCTGCACAGCAAGTTCGCGGTTTTCCGCCGTGACCTCCTTCTCGATGATGTAGAGCGGGCGGCGCTTGACTTCCTTATAGATCTTGCCTATGTATTCACCGATCAAACCGAGCGCTAGCAGCTGAACACCGCCGATGAACCAAACCGATAAGATCAGCGAAGTCCATCCGGTCACAGTGGCTCCCATGATTTTGCCGATAATGGCGTAGAGGGCTGCAACGACACTAAGCGCAAACAGCAGGAACCCCATGGTTGTGACAAAACGGATCGGGGTGACGCTGAACGAGGTAATCCCATCGAAGGCAAATGCAAGCATTTTGCGCAGCGGATACTTGGATTCCCCGGCGAATCGTTCCTTGCGGGTAAAGTACACTTTGGTTGAAGGATAGCCGAGCAGAGGCACCATTCCTCGCAGAAATAAGTTGACCTCCTGGAAGTGCTCCAGCTTTTCGAGCGTTCGGCGGCTCATTAAGCGGAAATCCGCATGATTATAATGAATGTTAACGCCCATTCTGGTCATGAGCTTATAGAAGCCTTGTGCAGTAGCCCGCTTGAAGAAGGTATCGGCGGAGCGGTCTTGCCTGACTCCGTACACGATATCGTAGCCTTCGTGATACTTCATGACAAATTCACGGATGGCATCCACATCGTCCTGCAAATCGGCATCAATGGAAACGACGCAATCCGCATGTTCTTTGGCTTTCATGAGCCCGGCGAGCAGCGCGCTTTGATGGCCGGCATTTCTGGCCAGTTTCAAGCCCGTTACGAACGTATTGGTTGTGTGGAAGCGCTCAATCAGCTCCCAGGTTGCGTCTCTACTGCCGTCGTCGACCAGCAGCAACGTGCTTTCGTTGGAGATAAGCTGATCTTGGATCAAGGCATCCAGTACGCCACTTAGCTGGAATACAGTTTCGGGTAATACTTCTTCCTCGTTATAACAAGGGACCACAATGGTCAATACAGGAGTTACCACTTTTGTCTCGTCTCCATCCTAAAAAGGTAATAACATGCAAAGACACTACATTTCTGATTATAGCTTAAAGTTTGAGCAATATTAAGACGCTGCATGTCCAACTTGTCAAAAGAAGCAAACGGCTGGAACACCCCATGTCGTCCCAGCCGCTTATTCATATTACCAACCGAAACCGAATGTCGCCAGTACGATAACCAAGAGGATATATAAAACAAGGACTACAGCTGTGCTAGTGTAACCAACGTTTGTTCCACAACTCATTGTTAATCCCTCCCTTCACAAGATTACTATATGTCATTCATCTACCCGGAGTATGGATGTTAGCCCTGTTTGTTTAAAAAAATTAGGGAACGTGTCCATATATTCCTCCGGAAACGGGACAAAAACCTGCTAAAGCCAGATAAACCGGCTATGCAGGTTTTTAATGTCAGGATAACGTTTCCCATTTGGTCCACATCGCCTCAGGATTGAGTTCATACACTTCGTTTTCGCGGAACATGAACTGATGCATGATGAACTCGCGGCGCATTGTGGCAAAATCCGGATGAAACTGCTGAATAAAGACATTCAGCTCTTTTTCCGTGTATTGGCGTCCTTTTTCGAGCTGCTGGGCGATGTGGCTGAGGACGATGAGTTTTTTCTTTAGTTGTGACGGAACTTGTTTCAGTTGGCCCTCGGCAGTGAAGAAGTTTCTGAGGACGGAATCCTGCAATTTTTTCTGTTTATCGGTTGGCTCCATAACCGGATCGGCACCTCCATTTTTCTCAATTAGGTTTAGCGTCGCCTGAGCGCCGCTTTGGATGAAATGACGGTTCAAGGAAAAATAAATCGTATTCTTTTCTCGACGTTCGTTAATTAAGCTCGCTTCCCGCAGTTTGGCCGCATGATGGGTTATGGTGGCAGGGGTAACGGAGAGCTTCTCTGCAAGTACCTGACCGTTCAGCTCGCCCTCCGCCAGCAGGATGAGCAATCTTATTCGTGTAGGATCGGCTAATGCTTTGTGATAGCTGATAACTTTGTCTAATTGCATGGCGGGATGCACCTTCCTGGCTTATCTGATTTAAAGAACATCTAATTTAAATAATATCTAATTAGATGATAATTAAATTTCTTTAGCGTGTCAAGAATTGCCTATGCGCACGTAAGTTTCCTATTTGAAGTGGAGTGATGTAAAATAGATACTATTCGAATTGTTTTGTCAAAGGGGAATCATACCAATGCGCATCCTTATCTTAACGGCCGTAGCAGCCGAAAAGGAGGCTGTCCTGCGCGGTCTCGGCGATGACAGCCGCTTTACCGTGGAGCTTGCCGGCGTGGGGCTTGTCGAGGCTGCGGTCAGTGCAGCGACGATTCTGGCGGCTTCGGATTACGACCTTGTCATCAGCGCCGGCATCGCCGGCGGCTTCCCGGGACGGGCCGACATCGGCTCTGTCGTTGTCGCCAGCGACATTGTCGCCGCCGACCTCGGCGTGCAGACGCTGGACGGCTTCAGCAGCCTGGACGAGCTCGGCTTCGGCACGACCCGCGTGCCCGTCGCTGCCGAGCTCGCTGCGCGCGTGACCGGCGGGCTGCAAGCGGCCGGGCTGGCGGCTGCAGCCGGGCCGGTGCTCACGGTCGCGACGGCGACCGGCACGGCGGCCACGGCCGCTGCCCTTGCCGCCCGCGTGCCGGGCGCCGCTGCCGAAGCCATGGAAGGCTTCGGCGTGGCTGCGGCCGCGCACCGGCGAGGGATGCCGGTGTTGGAGATCCGCACGATCTCCAACACGGTCGGCCCGCGAGACCGCGACGCCTGGCGGATCGGCGACGCTTTGAAAGCTTTACAAGCAGCAAGTTCAGTATTAACGGAGGTGCTTTAATCATGAAAATCGCGTACTCGCCATGTCCGAACGATACGTTTGTTTTCCACGCTTTGGCTCACG
Source organism: Paenibacillus aestuarii (assembly GCF_027789125.1). Lineage (GTDB taxonomy): Bacteria > Bacillota > Bacilli > Paenibacillales > NBRC-103111 > Paenibacillus_E > Paenibacillus_E aestuarii. The sequence goes on from NZ_JAQFVF010000002.1 coordinate 20,744, forward strand.
GGTTGATTCCCGGGGCGCCAGAGCTTGAAGTTTTATATGCGGATATTGATGTGACGAACCGTTTGGCCGCTGAGGGCAATGGGCCGGAAGTGCTCAAAATCTCTTATGCCGCACTCCCTTGGGTGTTGAAAGACTACGCGCTGCTGCCTTGCGGCGGCGCGTTAGGCCGGGGTTGCGGCCCGCTCGTGCTGACGAAGAACGGCGGCTCAGACCCAGCAACGCTGGCAGGACGCCGCGTCGCTGTGCCGAGCGACCGCTCGACGGCTTATCTGCTGTTCCGCCTCTGGGCGGCTCAGCATGTCCCTGGCGGTGTAGGGGAGATCGTGGTGATGCCATTCCACGAAATCATGCCAGCCGTCCGCGACGGGCACATGGATGCCGGCCTGGTTATCCACGAAGCGCGCTTCACGTACCCTTCGTACGGACTGACACAGTTGGTCGATCTCGGCAACTGGTGGGAAAGCGACACCGGGCTGCCGATTCCACTCGGTGCGATCATCGCCCGCCGGGGGCTCGATTTGGAAGCGATCTCCGGCTGGATCCGCGCTTCTGTCGAATACGCCTGGGCGCATCCGGAAGCTTCGCGCGATTATGTCATGGAGCACGCACAGGAGATGGACCCGAAAGTCGCGCAGGCGCATATCGACCTGTACGTGAACGAGTTCACCGCGAACCTGGGCGAGAGCGGTTATGGTGCCATCACGACGCTGCTCAAGCGTGCAGCGGAGGAAGGTCTTGTGCCGCAGATGGATTATGCGGCGCTGTTGAAATAAAAAGAGAGGGGCATGGGGCCCCTCTCTTTTTTTGCGCGTGCGCTTAGTCTCATGCGGAGAAGCCCAGCCACAGCTAACACAAAAAAGCTGCACAGCAAACGAATTCCGCATGCTGTGCAGCTTTTCACATGTTACCGCCGAGGCTCAAAGCCTGGCTGGAATACTTTAACAAACAGTTTCGGGATGTCGGTCTCGAAACGCATAATCCGCCCCGTTACGGGATGCTCGAACGCCAAGACGCGGGCGTGCAGGCCAAGGCGGCCGATCGGCCTCGTGATAGAGCCGTATTTTTTATCTCCGACGATGGGATGTCCGATATCTTGCATATGAACGCGGATTTGATTTTTGCGCCCGGTCTCGAGTTCAATCTCTACAAGGGAGAAGTGGCGGTCGGACTGCAGCACTTTGTAGTGCGTTTCCGCATATTGTCCGTCATTCGGGTAAGGGCTGGAGTACATTTTCATCGCCTTGTTTTCCTTGAGCCATGAAGTAATCTTGCCCTCCGGCTGCTTCACCGTACCTTCCACAAGTGCTACGTACTTGCGTTCCTTCACGCTCTCTTGCCACGTTGTTTGCAGCTGCTGCTGGACAGCTTCGCTTTTGGCAAACATCATTACGCCCGACGTATCACGGTCCAACCGATGCAGAACGAAAATCCGGCTTTTCGGATCGTGATTGCGAACATGCGCCGTCAACTGACGGTAAGCGGTCAGCTCCTGATCTTGCGCGTTCGTAGAGACGGATAGCAAGCCGGAATCTTTTTGAATAACAATCACGTGCTCGTCTTCGTACATAATGCTCACGCCGACAAAAGGGAATTGCTCAATAACCTTTTCTTTGCTGACGGTCACGGTTTGACCAGGCTGCAGCGGATGGTTGTATGCTGTCACCGCACGGCCGCTCACCGACACCTGACCACGTGCAAGCATCGACTTAATCGAGTTCCGCCCTTCGCCTGTGAGCGACTGAATCAAGAACGGCAGCAGCTCGCCAGGCTCCTGAACCGTGAAGTTCTTGTGCGCGCCTTTGGTCGCGTTCCGGTCGGTGCTGGCGGCACGGCCTTGGGCCGGCCGTCTGCCTGGGGCCTGGCTGCGGGAAACCGAGCCCGCCGGATGTTTAGCCGGAGCTCTGCCGGGTATTTTGTGGTCTTGTTTTCTTTTATTCATGCGTACTATCGCCTCATCATTAATCAAGTTTCATCCAATATACCACGTTCCGCCAGGCAAATCACGCCAGTGACTGACGTAGTCGTCCATTTCCGTACTACGCCCCGTATGCCGCCTTCTTGTCGCGGGGATACTAGACATATTACCCTTCTATGAGAAAAGGTGGATGAACGATGCTGCTTTACCAACTTACTCAATGGTTTGAGGAGCGATCCTCCCTGCAAAAAACGCTGAACAGTGGCGGTGCCGACAATCCGAGCGAACTGCAACAGCGCATTCAAGCCGTAGAGGAGCAGCTGTATGCACATGCCGAGCGGTGGAAAAATGCGATTGAAGAAGCCTCATATTTACAACTTCCCTACGAAGCTCCGCATCTTGACGACGATATGGTCCTGTAGCTCACTGGGCAGGACTTCCCTTTGTATTTCCTCGGTTTTCGTGTAAAATAGATAGAATGTATAAGAACGAAATAGAACGAGGTCTATCTGCTATGAAAGTTGTTGTATCAACGCTTAACGCTAAATTTATCCACACTTCCTTGGCTTTGCGCTATTTGAAAGCGTACTGCGAGAAGGATTTTGACGTGGAGATAACAGAATATACGATCAAGGACCCTGCGATGAACATCGTTTCTGATCTCTATCAGAAAGCGCCAGATGTGCTGGGCTTTTCTTGCTATATTTGGAACATTGAAGAAACGATTCAAGTTATCAAAATGCTGAAAAAAATCAGGCCCGAGCTCATTATTCTTCTCGGCGGTCCCGAAGTTTCTTACGATACCGAGTACTGGATGAAGCGCATCCCCGAGGTCGATTTTATCGTGATGGGTGAGGGTGAAGAGACGTTCCACCAGTTGTTGACGGAGATTTCCACGACCCGCAAATATCATTTTGTATACGGCCTTGCTTATCGAAAAGGCGAGGAAGTCATCATTATGCCGGGCAGGCCGAAGCTGAAGCTGGACGATATTCCGTCGCCGCATCGGTTTGCCGAGGATCTGCCGAGCTTGGCAAATCGTGTTGTCTATTTTGAGACGAGCCGTGGCTGTCCGTTTTCTTGTCAGTTTTGTCTCTCCAGCATCGAGGTCGGCGTGCGCTATTTCGATATGGAGCGGACGAAGTCCGATTTAATGTACCTTATCAACTCCGGCGCCAAGCTCATCAAGTTTGTGGATCGGACGTTTAACATCAAGCGTGATTACGCTATGGAAATTTTTGACTTTTTGATTAAAAACCATAATGGCGTCGTCTTCCAATTCGAGATTACGGCGGACATTATGCGGCCTGAAGTGCTCGATTACTTAGCCGAGCATGCGCCTCCCGGAACGTTCCGCTTTGAGATCGGCGTGCAATCGACCAATGATACGACCAATGAACTGGTGCAGCGCAGGCAAAATTTTGCCAAGCTGACTCGGACCGTTCAGAAGGTCAAGCATAGTCTCAAAATCGACCAGCATCTCGACTTGATCGCCGGGCTGCCGGAAGAAGACTATAACTCGTTCCGCAAGACGTTCAACGATGTGTTCGAGCTTGGACCGGAGGAGCTGCAGCTAGGCTTCCTCAAAATGCTGCGCGGCACAGGCTTGCGCAACGAAGCCGAGCGATGGGGCTATGTCTATATGGACCATGCGCCATACGAAATACTCGGCAACGACATCCTGCCGTTCACTGACATTATTCGTATAAAGCGCGTTGAAGATGTGCTGGAAAAATACTGGAATGCCCACCGGATGGACAATACGGTGAAGTATTTGATCGCGCATGAATTTACGTCTGCCTTTGACTTCTTCCAGGAGTTTGGCGACTACTGGGAAGAGCGGGGCTGGCAGCGTATCGGGCATCAGCTTGAAGATTTGTTCACACGTCTGCGGGACTTCCTGCTGCACAGGGAAACGCCGAATATGCCGATCATTGAAGGGCTGATGAAGCTTGATTATTTCCTGGGCCATAAATATCGGCCGCGGAAAATTTGGTGGGACTTTACACTCGATAAGTCCGAGCAAATGGCATACCTCCGGTTGCTGGCGGAGCAGCCGGAGCTCGTGGACGGGGACGGAGGCTTCCAGCGTCTCCGCATGAATGAAAAAGACCTCCATAAGCATGTGATGCTGGAGGTGCTGCCATTCGCTTTGCAGACATATCTGCAAAGCGGCGATATCGACACAAGCAGCCCGCAGCTGCTTGTCGTCCACTTCCCGCCGGATGCGCAGCAAGCGGTAAGCTGCTACACGATGCCGCTTCACCAGGCAGCGGTTAAGTAAACGTAAGACCCGGCGCTGAGCTGGGGATTGCATACATAAACACCTTCAAGAGAATCTGACCATATCGCAGATATGAGGATGGAATCTTGGAGGTGTTTTTGGTATAAAACGAAATTCGGTACGCTCCATTTTTTCGAAAAAAATAAAAATTGACCAACCGGTAGATTGAGTGATAAGATTGATAAAATTTATTCGAGAATCGCAGATGAACCCAAGAACAAGGAGGATTTTTGAAAGTGGCTACTTATTTTATGGAACCATCCCGCACGTTTAGCGAGTTTCTGCTTATTCCCAATTTGACGACCAAGGACTGCAATCCGGCAAACGTCGACTTGAAGACCCCTCTGGTTAAGTTTAAAAAGGGTGAAGAACCGTCCATTTCGCTCAATATTCCGTTTTCCTCCGCCGTGATGCAGGCTGTATCTGACAATGGTATGGCAGTCGCATTGGCTCGCTGCGGGGGGATTTCTTTTATTTACGGCTCGCAATCGATCGAAGAAGAGGCGGAGATGATCCGCAAGGTGAAGAGCTATAAGGCGGGATTCGTCGTCAGCCGCTCGAATTTGACGCCGGACCATACCCTCAGCGACGTGTTGGAGCTCAAAGAACGGACAGGCCATTCCACGGTTGCGATCACAGAAGACGGAACGGAGAACGGCAAATTGCTAGGTATCGTCACAGGTCGCGATTACCGTAGAAGCCGCGATCCGCTGAGCAAGCCCGTGCGTGAATTCATGACACCGTACGCGAAGCTGGTGGTGGGCAAAACCGGCATCACGCTGTCCGAAGCGAACAACCTGATTTGGGATCACAAGCTCAACTGTCTGCCGATTGTCGATGAGCAGCAGAAGCTGGAAAATCTCGTTTTCCGTAAAGACTACGATGAGCATAAAGAGAATCCGCTGGAGCTGCTCGATACGAACAAAAGCTATATCGTCGGCGCAGGGATCAATACGAAGGACTACATGGAACGCGTGCCTGCACTCGTTGAGGCTGGGGTCGACGTGCTCGTCATTGACTCCTCGGACGGCTACAGCGAATGGCAGCGGGAAACTGTGCAGTTCGTGAAGGCGAACTTTGATGTGAAAATCGGGGCGGGCAACGTCGTCGACCGAGAAGGCTTCCTGTACTTGGTGGAATCCGGCGCAGACTTCGTGAAAGTCGGTATCGGCGGCGGTTCAATTTGCATCACTCGTGAACAAAAAGGGATTGGCCGTGGACAAGCCTCGGCATTGATGGAAGTTGTGGCAGCGCGGGATGAATACTTCCAAGAAACCGGCATTTACGTTCCGATTTGCTCTGATGGTGGTATCGTCTACGACTACCATATTACATTAGCCTTGGCTATGGGGGCTGACTTTGTCATGTTGGGTAGATACTTCGCTCGCTTCGACGAGAGTCCGACCCGCAAACTGCTCGTAGGCAACAATTTTGTCAAAGAGTACTGGGGCGAAGGTTCCAACCGGGCGCGCAACTGGCAGCGGTATGACACTGGCGGCAAGAGCAAGCTGCTGTTCGAAGAAGGCGTGGACTCTTATGTGCCTTATGCGGGAAGCTTGCAGGAGAACCTGGACAAGACGCTCGGCAAGATCAAGTCTACGATGTGCAACTGTGGCTCGTTGAGCTTGGATGAGCTGAAGCAGAAGGCGAGAATTACCTTGGTCTCGGCGACTAGCCTTGTCGAAGGCGGAGCGCATGACGTTATCCTCAAAGAGAGCAGCTTGTCGGAAGATTAAACGATAAACAGTAAACAGTAAACGCCGCTTCATCCTTAGCGGGCCTGCCGATGCGGGCCCAGCTTTGGTTGAAGCGGCGTTCTCTTATGGCAAATAGCTGCGAATAACGGTCATGCTGCCTTCCAGCGCATAGCTGCCCAGATTGGCCGGCAGGAGAAAGCAGTCGCCAGGCTTCAAGGCGAGATCGCCGTCAGCCCATGTCAGCTTGCCTGTACCTTCGGCAACAACAAGGATGGTAAAGCTCTCCAATGTGGTGCTGAGCTCCCATTTCGGCCCGACAAGTCCTTTTTCTACTGTAAAAAAGGGTGATTCGGCCAAGGTCAGCCATGTGCCAGCATCCTTCATATCGGTTGTCATCCGCGTGGAGCCGGAGCCTTCGTAGGCAATGACATTAAGCGAGTCCTCGATATGAAGCTCACGGAGCTTGCCGTCGAGTCCAGGGCGGTTGTAATCATATAGGCGATATGTCGTGTCCGAGTTTTGCTGAATCTCCGCGACAAGCACACCTGCGCCTAAGGCATGTACGGTACCAGCCGGAATGTAGAAGGAATCGCCGGCTTTAACCTCAACTTCCTCCAGGCAGTCCATGATCCGATTCTCGGCAATCGCTTGCGCCAAACTATCGCGCGTGACGCCTTCTTTCATGCCATAGATGATTTTGGCGCCGGGCTTCGCGTCGAGAATGTACCACATCTCTGTTTTACCTAGTTCGCCTACGGCCAAATGCTCATAATGATCGTTCGGATGAACTTGTACCGACAGATCATCCTCGCAGTCGAGCAGCTTGATTAGCAGCGGAAAACGGCCAGTTTTTGCAGAAAAACCTTTTGTTCCAAACAGCGTGCTGCCGTGTTGTTCGCGAATTTCGTCCAGACCTAGGCCGGCAAACTCGCCGTTAAGAGCTTTGGTCGTTCCATTCGGATGATCGCCGATCATCCAGCCTTCGCCGATAACGCCTTCCGGCAGTTGAAAACCAAACTTCTCGAGGGCTCTGCCTCCCCAGACACGTTCCTTCATCTCAGGTTGAAATTGAATCGGATATGCTTTCAATGCTCTACCTACTTTCTCTTTCATATCTATGATTCCAACATCTTCAATCTCTATCTAGCATTATAGCATGCGCTATCTTTTTTCTACAGCCAGCAAGTAGGGCGCTTGGCCGCTGGCGTTGGCGAATTGGTAGCGCAGCACCTGATAGGCTGCGAGCGGCAATTCGCGCGCCCAGTCTTCGACGGCTGCGGCTTCTTGTGAGCCCCCCTCGTGTCCACTGTACAGCACGATGGTGACGACCCCGCCCTTACGCAATAGGCGCAGGGCGGCATTCAGAGCAGGCAGCGTGGACTCCTGCCTGGTAATCGTCTGTGTATCGGCGCCGGGCAGGTAGCCGAGGTTGAACGTAACAGCGGCCACGCGGCCGTGCCGGTCTGTGGGCACCACGGTTTCCATGAGTTCATGGCTGCACAAGCTCATGTGAACGAAAGAAGATGCGTCCGGAAGTTCCTTCCGTAAACGCATCTCCGTTTGCTCCAGCGCTTGCTGCTGAATGTCAAAGCCGTAGACGCTGCCACGGCCGCCGACCAGCTTCGCCAAGAACAGCGCATCCACGCCATTGCCAAGCGTCGCATCGACGACGGTGTCCCCGGGCTGGGTCCGCTGGCTGATCAATTGATGTGCAAAGCTGAGTACGGATACAAATCCCATGTCTATCTGATCTCCATGTTCTTGAGTTATTTCTTGGCTGCGAGCCATGCCGCTAGCGTTTCGACCTCTTCCGGCTTCAAACTGTCGCCGAACGGCGGCATGTCGCCTTTGCCTTTCATGATTTGCGTGACAATTTGCTCTTTGGTTTTGCGTGAGCCGACTTTGGTCAGGTTTGGTCCAAAATCACCCTTCAAACCCTCGCCGTGGCACACCATGCAGTTGTCTTTGTACAGCACTTCCGCCTGAGCGGAAGTCGAAGTAGTCGTCGCGGCTGGTGTCGCTGCGGCAGGGGTAGGGCTGGGCACCGGCGTTGCGGTTGCCGGGGCTGGCGTCGGGCTAGCTGGCGCGGGTGTCGCAGCAGCCGCAGGCTTCGCGCTGACCGGCGTCGGCGTGGCGCTGGCTGGCACCGGCGTCGCAGTCGCTACCGCAGTCGTCGCTGCCGGTGGCTTCGCGCTCTCCGCTGCAGCTGTAGGCTGCGGCGCTGCACTTGCTGTGCCTGCCGTAGCCGACGGCGCTGCAGCGGCTGTCTCCGCTGGCGCCGTCGGCGTGACGGCCGCCGAAGCAGCTGGCGCTGCCGGCGAAGCCGTCGTCTTCGGTGCAGCGGAATTCCCGCTGCAGCCCGCCGCCGTAAACAGCAACAGGCTGCACATGCCCGCATAAATCCATGTTCTCATATCGCTCATCTCCCTTTATATAAGGCGTCTTATATTAAGGAAACGAAGCGATGCGAATTACGGTTTTATCCGTGCCAATGTTTGCCTTGCCAAGTATTTCTGCTCGTTAGCTCCTGATCGAAGGCGTTCAGTACTTCCCACTTTTTGAGACTCCACATCGGTCCGATCAGCAAATCCCGCGGCGCATCCCCAGTCAAGCGGTGGACGATCATCTCCGGCGGCAAAATTTCCAGCGTATCTACGACCAATTTGACATATTCGTCTTTTTCAAGAAAACGCAGTAATCCAGCCTCGTATTGTTTGACCATCGGCGTTTTGCGCATGAGATGGAGCAAATGGATTTTAATGCCCTGCACATCCATCTGGGCAACTGCTCGCCCTGTTTCCAGCATCATGTCATGGGTTTCACCAGGTAAGCCGTAAATGATATGAGCGCACGTACGGATATTGTGCTTTCTGAGCTTAGCGACGGCATCCAAGTAACACTGCGTGTCATGCGCGCGGTTGATCAGTTGGGAAGTGGATTCATGTACCGTTTGCAAACCCATTTCTACCCATAAATACGTACGCTGATTGAGTTCCGCCAAATATTCAATGACATCATCCGGCAAGCAGTCCGGTCTAGTGGCAATGGACAAGCCGACCACTCCCGGCTGCTGCAAAATCACTTCATAATATTCACGCAGCTCTTCAACAGGCGCGTACGTGTTGGTGTAGGCCTGGAAATAGCCGATATATTTGGCTTCCGGCCATTTTTGATGCTGCAGGTCGCGAATTTTGTTGAATTGCGTCACCAGGTCATCGCGGCGGCTGCCAGCGAAATCCCCTGATCCGCGGGCGCTGCAAAACGTGCAGCCTCCCGTAGCGATGTTGCCATCGCGGTTGGGGCAAGTGAACCCGGCATCCAGCATGACCTTGAATACTTTTTCGCCGAAGTGCTGGCGCATTTCATAATTCCATGTATGGAAACGTTTATCTCCCCACAGCAGAGGAGATTCCTGAGTTATGGATTGCATTGAAGTCAAACTCCTTTCTCAACTATTGTAGCGAAAAAATGTTATGAAAGCGACCCCTGCCTTTCCAGTAAGTCCCCCGTTAAAAGTAAGCCTGACGGTGCATGATAACTTTGCATCGCCAATACGAGTTCGAGAGGAGCAATCTCCAGATGAAAAAGCTTCGTACTGTTACGTTAGCAGTTGCTTTGACTACGGCACTCAGCATGGGCGCAGTTGGTGCATATGCAAATACGGCCAGCACGTCAAGCGGGACCACGGGGATGAGCAGCTACACAGGTACGACAAGTACAACGTCACCAAACATGGGAACAACGTCTACGACACCGACAACGTATACGGGGAGCAATTACGATGCTACAGTGGGGACAGGGTATAGCACCGGTACAGGCCTGGCTCCAGGAGCTGTGACTGGAACAGCGCGCGGCACGTACAACACCACCAGCAATACGGGTGTAGGACCGTATACGGGCAGCTACTATAATGGAACGGCTGCTTATCCGACGACGACGTCTTCACCAGCTCCGGGGTCTGCGCTTAGAGATCAGATTAGGGGCTACAGCAATAATATGATGGATCGCATGAGTACGACGGGGGCTACGATGAAGCGCCATGACGGCAACTATGATACGACCTCGTATCGCACTTATGCGACGACGCCGGCAACGACCAGCTCTACGAATTGGGGATGGCTTGGACTGTTGGGGCTGCTAGGCCTTGTCGGACTGCGTGGCAACAACCGCTCCAGAACTTAATTGAAGATGCGCATGAGAAAAACGTCCTTCACCTTGAAGGGCGTTTTTCTTCTTTTATCTGCCATTCATAAAGCAGGCTCTCTCGAGCTACACTACCTTTATATGAAAATCGAAACCATGAGGTGATAGCATGCAAGCCACTCTACATCCAGACGATATCGTACACATTGAATTGACCGTTAAAGAGGCCATGGCACTAGGCAGTGGTGTTAAATATATGTCTAACAGCGGGATCGCGGTGAAGGCCAAGCGCAAAGTGCTGCAATCTTTAGAACGCAAAATCTTGCCGGAAGCTTCACGGAAGATTGATTACCACACGCTGGAAGTTTAATTTCCTTTGATTTTTTCCTTGGAATCGTCTATGATTTGTATTCGGAATAGCATATGGATACAACTAATTAGAAGACTCTTAGGAGGCCAACATAGATGCGTTTACGGGGAAGAAAAGGAATTCGGGAAGATATTGAACGGCAGAAGGAGCTAGTCGTCCTTAATGCGCGTGATTATAAAGGAAAGTGGGCCGAGCTGTTCGGTAATGATAAGCCGATTTATGCGGAGCTTGGCATGGGGAAAGGACGCTTTATCAGTCAAATGAGCCGTTTGTACCCTGACATTAATTTTATTGGTGTCGATATGTATGATGAGCTAATTCGCAAAGCAAGTGAAAAAGCCAAGATGGCTCACGGTCTGGATACAGGCGTTGACGCAGAGGATGAAGAGACCGCTGCGAATGAGCTTATTCAAATTCCGAATTTGCGGCTGATGCTGTTTAATATCGAACAAATTGAAGAAGCTTTCGCTGAGGGCGAGCTGGAGCGCATTTTCTTGAATTTCAGCGATCCATGGCCGAAGAAGAAGCATTCGCGGAGAAGGTTGACACACCCGGGCTTTTTAGCCAAATATCAACAAATTCTAAATGACAAAGGTGAAATTCATCTGAAAACCGACTCGCAGTCGCTTTTTGAATTTTCCCTTAATTCATTTGCCGATACGGGCCTAAGAATGCGCAATATTTCATTAAACTTGCATGCTGAAGGTATCCACCCGGATCATGTAATGACGGAGTACGAAACGAAATTCGCCGGACAAGGCATGAACATTCATCGCTGTGAGGTTTTGGTCGGCGAACAGGCGCTGGCTGCTCATTTGGAAAATCTGCGCAAAGAGCAAGCCTAGGCGGCGTTGATGCAATCGGGCAAAACCGGACTGCAGCGCTCCCACACGGCCAGACCCAAAAGGACTTCCTCTTCCACGACTCGAGTGGAAGAAGAAGTCCTTTTCTCATTTATCCCAGCAAGGACATGATGACCATGGAGCAATCTGTCGAAGGCAGGCTGCGCTGCTTCCGCGAAATGGAGGCTCGTCTCGCCTCCACGTCTGCATAGCGGTCAACGAGCATACTGAGCCAGTTTTTGATCGTATCAGCCGAACGAATCGGTTCCCCGAATCCCTGGAGCGTAAAATAGTGCAAGTTCTCCTCTTCCTGACCAGGAATGGGATCATAGAACAGCATCGGGATCGCTTTGGCCAATCCCTCGGAGCAAGTCATGCCGCCGGGCTTCGTAACCAGCAGATCGGAAACTTCCATCAGCTTGCCGATTTCCTTCGTAAAGCCGAGAAGCTTCACATTCGGATGCTGATAGCGCGGATCCATCGAGAGCTTGTGCAGTGCTTTCTCGTTGCTACCTAAGCAGAACAAGAATTGCACCCTGTCTCGCCATTCAACGAGATGGCTGCTCAAGGAATCGCCGCCGATGAGCCCCCAGCCTCCACCCATCACGAGCACCGTGGGCAGAGCTTTCAATTGAAATTCTTGTCGAATCATCGATTTATCGTGCGCTTCACGGAAGCTGGGATGAACGGGGATTCCCGTTATTTCGACCTGAGCCGACGGGATGCCGCGGCCAAGCAGTTTATTTTTTACGTCTTCAGTGGATACGAGATATTTGTTGACTTCTCCGCTGACCCAAGTGCCATGGACGTCGTAATCGGTAATGACCGTGCACAGCGGTGTTGTTAGACCGGCTCTTTTCAGCCTAGATACGACGGCGCTCGGAAACGGATGCGTACAGACAATGGCCTGCGGCGACCACTGCTGGATAAGCGCGGCGGTTTGCGCATAAAAAATGCGATGCAGCGCCAATTGTGTCCAGCGGTTCAGCGATTTTTTATATTGCGAACGGTAAAGTTTCCCATACAGTTTGGGCTGGGAGGTTACCGTTTTCTTATAAGCCTGAAAAATCCACGGCGCAATTGTCGGATGTAAAAAGGTGCCGAGCTCCAAAACTCGTGTCTCTATATTCGAACAGCGCTGCTCCAATGTAACCGACAAGGCATGGGCAGCCTGCGTGTGACCGGCGCCGAATCCTTCGGATAAAATAAGAACCCGTTTTTTGTCGAGTGAGACATCCATGTTTCGTTTACCCCCAGATGGCTACTGTCGCCAGAGCGGCCGTTGTGCCGATCAGACATCCTGCCAAGCAGTCGGAAGGATAATGCAGCCCTAAATAAATACGTGATAGTCCGACCAATAATGCAATTGGAATAAGAATAAGTCCAAGAATAGGCATTGCGGCTACAAAAGGGATCATAATCGAAAAAATGGCGGTAGTATGTCCAGATGGAAAGGAATGATCAGTTAACGGATTCTTACAAATGATCGTCTGCGGTAGCACCAAATACGGCCGAAGCCTCGGATATTTTCTTTTGATGACGGCTACTGGAATATGGCTGACTGTTAAAGCAATTAGCGCTTGGATGCCTGCAATTCGCAGCTGGCCTTGACCGAACAGTGCGCAGCACAGCGAAATGACGATGGTTGCCGTTGCGCCCCCCAAGTGCGTAATGCTGTTAAAGACGCGGTCTAGGAAATTGTGCTGTATGCGTTGATTCACAAAGCAGAACATTCGTGTTTCATGATGCTGCAGCCAAGTAACGACTCTGCTCATGAGAGGACGCCTCCTTCATTAGTAGCATGAATTAAAACTTTATATGTACATTGTAAGATTAAATTATTAGAAGAAGATTAACGCACCGCAAAATTTTTGACATCTATGATTTTACGTTCCACAAATATACAGTTTACAATCTCATGCTAGGATGGGGGGAAAGCAGGGAAATCAGGTATGAGGAGCTGATTACGATGAAAGTTGCCTTATTTACAGATACGTTCCTTCCCGATGTAAACGGCGTGGCGAAGACGCTTGGACGATGGACGCGCTTTCTTGAATCCAAAGGCGCCGAATGTAAGGTGTATGCTCCTGCAAGTGTGACGGAAGACGATCCCGATCCGTTCCGGGTGGAACGATTTTACAGTATCCCCTTTGTATTATACCCGGAATGCCGGCTTGCTATCCCTAATCCTCTGTATATCCGTAAATCGCTGCACGCTTTTCAACCTACGATTGTCCACTGCGCCACTCCGTTTAATCTTGGTCTATTTGGCCTTTACTACGCCCGTAGACATGGAACTCCTTTTGTCGCTTCGTATCACACGCATTTCGATCAATATTTGAGCCATTATAAAATCCCTTGGGTAGAGCCCACGCTTTGGAAATATATGCAGTGGTTTCATCAAAGCTGCTCGAAGGTGTACGTGCCTTCGGAATCGACCAGACAACATTTGGCATCCAAAGGTTTGAACAATCTGGAAATTTGGAGCCGCGGTGTAGATACACAGCGATTTCAGCCCGAAGTGAACCGGCAGGAAGTGCTGAACGTCTATGGTGTAGATGCATCTAAATTTATTTTGCTTTATGTAGGCAGACTGGCACCGGAAAAAAGCGTAGAGGTCGCCTTCGATACTTTTGCAGGGCTGCCGGAGCATATTCGTGTGGACGCGCATCTGATTGTTGCCGGCGACGGACCCTCCGCGGAAGCTTTGCGCGAACGTTATGGAGAGCAGCACAATATTACTTTCACAGGATTCGTGCAAGGTGAAGCGCTGGCAGCGCTGTATGCGGCTGCGGATGTGTTCCTCTTTCCTTCAGCGACGGAGACGTTCGGTAATGTCGTATTGGAGTCGATGGCTGCAGGGACAGTAGTTGTCGGTGCGGCGGCAGGCGGTGTGCAGGATACGATCGAGCATGGGGTCACGGGGATGCTGTGCAAACCGGGCGATGTGTCGGCTTTTGTAGAAACAGTGAAAGGGTTGCATGCCTCGCCGGAACAACGTCGAACGATGGAACATGCAGGCCGAGCTTATGCGCTGCAGCAGTCGTGGGACGAAATATTTGCCAAGCTGTATAACAGCTATGAAGAGGTAAGCAAAGTAGGAAAGATAAGCGGCTTACGCCCGGACGACATGCGAATGATCCGATAAAAGGCACATTTAGCAAAAGTTGTCTTCGGGCAATGCGCTGCATTATAATTAACACCGGGAAACCCCAATGTGACTGAGTTCGTCTAAATGGTGAACTTTTGGTACACAATAAAATGAAAAACGTTGAAAACAGGACTCTGGCGCTCCGATTGCGAGTACATGCTACTTACCAGCCCTGCTTTTCGCGTAAACTTCAAAGAACCGGCTAAATTTCGGTTTTTGGCGGCTTTGACAAATTGGGGGAAAGAGAGGAAAATCAAGAACGGTTCTTTTGAAACTTTTCAACATGTACATAAACTGCGCTATTAGCATACAAAAAGAGAGCTCGAGCGCGTCATAAAAAGGGGGTTTTAGGTTCATGCTGGACAAAATTGTGCTTGCGTTTCAATTCGCATTAGCCTTGGTTGGCGCCTATCAGTTATTTTTAACGTTCTTTGGATGGTACCGACCTAGAAACAAAAAGAAGTTTGCGCCTCAAAAGTCATTTGCGGTACTTGTAGCTGCTCACAATGAGGAGCAGGTTGTCGGGGCGTTGATCGAAAATTTGAAAGCTTTGGAATATCCCAAAGAGCTTTATGACATCTTTGTCATCTGTGACAACTGTACGGACAAAACGGCCGACATTGCGCGCAGTCACGGCGTATACGCCATGGAGCGCCATAACCCGAACCTGAGAGGGAAAGGTTATGCGATCGAATGGATGCTGAAAGAGCTGTGGAAGCGTGAGCGGCAGTACGATGCTGTCGTGATGTTTGACGCGGATAACCTGGCTAGCCCGGATTATCTGATTCACATGAATGATGATCTGTGCGCTGGATCCAGAGTGATCCAGGCATACCTGGACAGTAAGAACCCTAACGATTCATGGGTTACGGGTTCCTATGCGATCTCTTACTACTTCGCTAACCGCTTCTGGCAGATGCCGCGCACGAATTTGGGTCTTGCCAATTATCTGGGCGGTACAGGCATGTGCTTTGAAGCCGGCTTGCTGAAACAAATCGGCTGGGGCGCGACAAGCCTTGTAGAAGACCTTGAATTCTCGATGCGCTGCATCAAGATGGGCATTCGTCCGACTTACAACTACGAGGCTTTTGTATACGATGAGAAGCCGTTGTCGTTCAAAGCGTCCGCGAAGCAGCGCCTGCGCTGGATGCAGGGCCATTTCGACGTCGCGAAGCGCTACTTCTTCCCGCTGCTGTGGCAGGGGATCAAAGAAGGCAGCTGGACGAAGATCGACGCTGCCATCTACTCCGCGAACGTGTACAACTTCTTCTTCGGCGCGATCATCAGCATTTTGCTGTGGATCAAGTCAGTTACGCCTTGGACGCAAACAGGTTTGCTTGCAGACGTGAATCCAGTTATTTTTAATTCCGTTAGCATTGGCGTGTACGTCTTGCTTCCGGTTTCCATGCTTATTGAGAAGGCGCCTTGGAAAGTCTATAAATACTTGATTCTTTACCCGATCTTCATGATGTCCTGGTGGCCGATTACGTTCTATGCATTCTTCACGCAAAACAACAAGCAATGGAGTCACACCGAGCATACGCGCGTCATTCGTTTGGACGACATGAAAAAGCAAGTTAGCTAATTTTTCTTGCAAACAACTTGGATGTTGACATCCGCCAAGACTAGTGATATAGTATGTCAAGTAAAAGCAGAGGCGCCCGCTTCTCACCTGACCGACACGTGTTGGCTGGTTCGCAACGTATCATCTTGCATGTATAATAGGTTTGATTTGACCTGTTTTCAATGAAGATGTGGGCCCATTGCGCCCACATCTTTTTATATTGTATTTACCAGGGGGATACCCTAAGGTTACATACTTTTGGAGGTGGAACATTATTAGCAAAGACCATATGATCAATGACGAGATTCGCGTGAAGGAAGTACGCCTGATCGGGGCGGACGGAGAGCAGCTCGGTATTAAGCCGATTCGCGAAGCTATGCAAATTGCTACGGACGCAAATTTGGATCTGGTGAACGTGGCTCCGACAGCGAAGCCGCCTGTATGCCGTATCATGGACTACGGGAAGTATCGTTATGAGCTGCAGAAGAAAGAAAAGGAAGCCCGCAAAAACCAGAAAGTCGTGGATATCAAAGAGATTCGCCTAAGCGCGACGATCGATGAGCATGACTTCCAAACGAAGCTTCGCAATGCAGTGAAATTCCTCGGTGACGGGGATAAGGTCAAAGCGAGCGTGCGATTCCGCGGCCGCGAGATCGCACATGCCGAGATCGGTAAGAAGGTGCTTGACCGCCTTGCTACTGAGACGGCTGACATTTCCTCGATGGAGCGTGCTCCTAAGCTTGAGGGAAGAAGCATGATCATGATTTTAACGCCGAAAGCAACCACTTAAGGCGAGTTTACTAAATTAGGAGGAACACCAACATGCCAAAAATGAAAACTCACAGTAGCTTGAAAGATCGTTTCAAAATTACCGGCACAGGTAAAGTGAAAAGATATAAATCAGGCAAAAACCACTTGTTGTCCCACAAGTCTTCGCGTACAAAACGCGTACTGGCTACAAACCCGGTTATGGCTCCTGGCGATGTACGTCGTCTGAAACAACAACTGGCTAACATCTAATTTTTCATTAACGTTCATTATTTCATACATTTCGGGAGGTAGTTACAATGGCAAGAGTCAAGGGCGGATTTGTACGCGCTCATCGTCGTAAGAAAATTTTGAAACTCGCAAAAGGTTATTTCGGTTCCAAACACCGCTTATTTAAAACAGCAAAAGAGCAAGTGATGAAATCCTTGCTGTATGCATACCGTGACCGTCGTCAAACGAAACGTAATTTCCGCAGACTGTGGATTACTCGTATCAACGCTGGCGCTCGTCAAAACGGCTTGAGCTACAGCAAATTGATGCACGGCCTGAAATTGGCTGGCATCGACATCAACCGCAAAATCTTGGCTGACCTGGCTGTGAACGACGCTAAAGCGTTCAACGATCTGGCTACAGCTGCCAAAGCAAAAGTAAACGCGTAAGCCTCTGCTTCGCGTGCAAAGAAGCTTGTCCCTAAAGGGGCAAGCTTCTTTTTTTATCACACGGACTCCTCTGCCAAAAGATTGTTGGAGTCGTTCTCAACGAGCGGCGGCGGAGAATGCGGCTTGCGAAACAAGATGGCAACGAACATCATCAGCGGGATCAGGACTTGAAAGATCGGGAAAAATTTAACGCTGACCTCGATGCCGAGCCAAACATGGTAGGTGTAGTTCGGTTCCAGGAACGACGTGGCAAAAATAACGGCGCCTACGCCGTAAATCGTGAGTTTGCTTCTGGTTCCGAGCAGCTCAGCTAAGCCATAAGCGGACGCCCAGTAGAACATCGTTAGTTTCACATATAGCCCCAGAAACAGCAGCAGCGTAACGAAGACATCGAGGCGCTCCAGGAAGTCTCCGACCTGAATCAGCTGAACGGCTTGCAGGAAGGGGATTGTACTTTCTCCGCTGAGCGTGGGCCCAAGAACCATCATATCCAGCATGTTCATCAGAATGAGAAACAAGGCGACACTGGAGTAGGCGATGATGCTCACCCGGCAAAACTTTTTTTTGTTGTAAAGCAGCTTATAGAGCATAAAGAAAACGACTGTCTGCCCGAAGGGGAACGAGACGATATCCGGGAATGCAGCTTTCAACACGGGAGCGGGCCCGTTCTCCATAATCGGCAGCAGCCGGTCCAGATTAACGAGGTTTGAACTGAAAATGAGAATCACGAGTGCGGAGTAACTGAAAATGACGATAGGCGTGAGGATTTCAACCACCCGGCAAAAGGCTTCAATGCCCATGCAGATAGCATAGGCGGCCAGCACGACCACAATCAGCATGATGACCAATTGGGGGGTGCTGGTTAGCAGCGTGATGGTGGTGATTTCTCCAAAATCGCGCACATTTCTCATCGACTCGTATGCGAAATATAACACGAACGTCGCTCCCAGGAAATTACCGATTATGTTGCCAAAGCATAGGCGAAGCAAGCCGATCAGATCTTTATCCGGGGCTCTCCGCTGGATGAAGAGAAACATCAGAAGCAGGAACAATCCGCAAATCGCAGCCGCCAGCATAGCGAGCCAGGAGTCCTGCTTCGCTTTAACGCCAAGCGCAAACAGCGGTGTGCTTCCGATCTGAAATAAAATAATCATCATGGCCAGCTGAAACTTGCTGATGCGTTCCACGAGACATATCCCTCCTTTCTCAGCACGTCTATTCTGCTATACCCTTCAAGATATCGGCAAAAGATTTACTGCTCATGCCGAGCCGTTCAATACTGATGTTCACGGTGGTTTCCAAACGAACTTGCGGAAATGTCTTGTCCCAGTTCTCCTTCATCTGTTTCCAGGCTTTCGGGTCGTTCTTGTGAATACTGGCTGCAAAACCGAGGACATCCGCTTTTATTGCTTGTGTAGAGTTCAGTGCATCCTGCATGGAAACGGTAACCGCATGGTTGATCAGATTCTCTAACGCTTGAATCCCTTCCCGCTTGGAAGGGTCGATGTCACAGCCATTTTCGACCAGCTGTGCCGTCGCTTGGACATTGGCCTTCATCACCCACTGGCCGTCTTGCTGTACGGGCTTCAAGCGTGTTTTAGCATGAATGATACGAACGGCGGATTGGAACTTTTTGCTCTCGGGTGAGCAAGAAAAGAATAGTACGGTTTGATCGATTCGATTGGTGATCCAATTGATGCCAAAGCCATCATGAATGGTTAACCACCCAATCAGCTTATCCTTTTTAAAAACACCAATTTTTCCCATTTTTAGTTTGGTTTCGGCTATGGTGCTTTTGAGTTCCTCGATGCTGTTGGCTTCCTCTCCCTTGCCCGCGATGAAAATTTCAGGAACGGTAGAGTAGCCGGAGTCCCCCGCCATGCTCATCGCTAATTGATAAACCATCACCTGCTTGAGGTCGGAATCGTGTTTATCTTCGTTGAGCATCATGTCCTGGATAGCAGCGCCTGGAATTTTTTCCATGGGTACGAGTTGTTCCAATATTTTTCTTCCTGTCCCTCTTGTGACTAGCACGCTCACGGTTTCCCGGGACGTGGAACTGCGTAAATAATTATCGATCAATTGGGCGATCCCTTTGCGGGCAGCATCTTCTCCGATGATCATCACCCGGTTATGTGCAAAGAACAGGGTCCGGGGCATCTCCAGACTTGCGCGTTGGATGGCGGTTTGGATGGAATCCCCAATGGTAGAGAAAACCATGACAGGTGCTTGTTGTGTTGAGCCACCGCCTGCGTTCTGGCTGGAGATGGACTGTGGAATAACAAGCTGATAGGAGATCTGCCAATGATCGTTCACCCAGTCTATCGCAGTGGCTGAGGCGATCCCGATTTTGTTGAGCTCCGTCCGGTCCCAGCAGCCGGCAAGAAGCATGCAGAGAATGAAGACAGCTAAGTATTTCGTCAAGATGCGCCGTTTGGTCAACATGTACGAGGCCTCCTTCCCTACAGCTATGGTTTATTCTTCTTCGCTTCGGCGTTCTGCGGCGCAGCAGGCTGTCTTTGAGTATTGCTGGTCAAACTGGACGGTCTAGTATTGAGCTTCCACCAAGGCAGCCGGATGAAAATGTCTTTCACGTTCTGCTGGATGAAAGGAGCAAGTGGTGCCAGATAGGGAACGCCGAATGACTTGATTGAAGCCATGTGAATCAGAATAGTCATACATCCCACAAGAATGCCAAATAAGCCGAGCGTTCCGGCAAGAATCATCAGAAAAAAGCGGATCAAGCGAGCGGCCACCGCCAAGTTAATGGCCGGCACTACGAAATTGGAAATTGCTGTAAAAGAGACGACGATGACCATGGCTGCGGAGACGAGCCCGGCTTGTACGGCTGCCTGACCTAATACGAGAGCGCCTACGATGGAGATCGCAGGTCCGACGACCCGGGGCATGCGCACGCCGGCTTCCCGCAAAACCTCGAACGTAATTTCCATGAGAAACGCTTCAACAAGCGCCGGGAAGGGCACGCCTTCACGCTGGGCCGCAAGGCCGATAAGGAGTGTGGTCGGAAGCATTTCATGATGAAAGGTGGTAATGGCAATATACAGCGAGGGCAGCAGCATGGAAATAATGAACGACATGTAGCGGATCAGGCGCACGAATGAGGCAATGTCATAGCGCTGGTAGTAATCCTCGCTGGATTGTAAGAACTTGAAGAATGTCACTGGCGTGAGCAGCACAAACGGGGTTCCGTCGATCATAATAATGATCTGTCCTTCCAGAATGCCGGCAGCGGCTGCGTCAGGCCTTTCGGTGTTCATGATCGTCGGGAATGGCGTGTATATTTTATCCTCAATGAATTCCTCGATATATGAGCTTTCCAGAATACTGTCCGTATCGATGCTGTGCAGACGCCTTTTGACTTCCTCCAATACCTTGGTATTGGCGATACCTTCGAGGTAAGCGACGATAATTTTCGTCTGGGTGTAGCGGCCGATCGATAAACTCTCGAAACGAAGGTCCGGTGATTTTATTTTTCTGCGCAAGAGTGTCGTATTGGTTCGGATATTTTCCGTGAAGCTTTCCTTCGGACCGCGGATGACAGTTTGTGTCTGCGGCTCGTCAATTGCGCGCCGTTCCCAGCCGCATGTGGTCGCGATCAAAGCTTCGCTGACCCCGTCGATCAAGATGGCGGTATGGCCTTGCAAGATGCCCTCAAACAGGTCGGTTTCATTAGCTGCCGAGGTGAGTTCGCCGATGGAAATGATCTGCTGCAGCACGTTCTTGATGCCTACATAATCTTCAGCGACGTTGTCGTTATCTTGCACGGCTAAGAGAGGCTGGATAATGAATTCGTGAATAGCGCCGTTCTCGACAAGGCCGTCAATATAAACAAGAACAAGTGAACATTGCTCCTGAGGAAAGTTCAAATCAAGCGGTCTGATGATAATATCGGAGCTTCCCCCGAGGCGGGTTTGAATCCTCTCCACATTCGCATGCAGGTCAGTTGACAAAGGAATCATGGGTTTCTGAGAAGGTTTCAACGTTAGCCCCCATTTCCTGAATTGGTATTATCTTCTCTTGTTCGTTTTTGTTTTATTCAGACAAACTATTGACTAATGCCTGAGGGATGCATATAATTATCTCTAAATCATCACTATAAGGTGATCGACACGATTGAATCGGCTATGAAGAGGAAGAAGTAATAAGGGTCGTTATGCTCAGAGAGCGTTGGAAATGCTGCAACCATCGCCTTAACCCCTTGCCTACGAAGTCACCTCGGAGCTGTTTTCCTGAACCGTTATTGTAGTAGGGAAAATCGGAATAGCACACGTTACCGTGCTGAGGGTATTGTTCCTGACGGAGCATACCTGCTAAGGTTATGAGCTGTGAGGCTCCTAACAAATCTGGGTGGTACCACGGAAGCTTAACCCCTTTCGTCCCGTTGAACACGTTACGTGCGTGTCCGGGGTGAGAGGGGTTTTCTATTTATTCAAAAAAGATTGATAATTCACAGGAGACTGACTATTCGAGAGGAGGATCACAATGAATGTACAAACTGAGCCAAGACGGTCAAAAGAAGAATTGATGGAAAAGCTGCAGCAGCCGGATCTGATTACAGGTTCCGAAATCTTGCTGAGAAGCTTGCTGCTGGAGGGCGTGGAATGCGTCTTCGGATATCCGGGTGGCGCCGTGCTCTACATTTACGATGCGATGCATGGCTTTTCGGATTTCAACCACTTATTGACAAGACATGAGCAAGGAGCCATTCACGCTGCGGATGGATATGCTCGTTCGACGGGCAAAGTCGGCGTATGTATCGCAACATCCGGACCGGGGGCTACCAATCTTGTGACAGGAATTGCTACCGCCTATATGGATTCCGTACCTCTCGTTGTTATAACGGGTAACGTAGCGACCTCCTTTATCGGGACGGATGCTTTCCAAGAAGCTGATATTACAGGCATTACGATGCCGATTACCAAGCACAGTTACCTGGTGCGTGACGTCGAGGATCTGCCGCGGATTATTCACGAGGCGTTCCACATTGCCAACACTGGTCGTAAAGGTCCTGTACTCATCGATATCCCGAAAGACGTATCGGCGAATAAGGTGATTTTCAAGCCAGCGAAGGAAGTCAGCATCCGCGGCTATAATCCGACGGTACAGCCGAATAAGCTGCAAATCGATAAATTGCTCAAAGCGATTGAAGAAGCGGAGCGTCCTGTTATTATCGCGGGTGGCGGCGTGGTCTATGCGGATGCTGCCGAAGAGCTGATGGAGTTTGTAAACAAAACGCAAATCCCGATTGCAACGACATTGCTCGGACTTAGCGGTTTCCCAAGCGGCCACGAGCTGTGGATGGGGATGCCGGGGATGCATGGCACCTATACCGCGAACACCGCGATTCAAAACGCGGATCTGTTGATCTCGATCGGTTCCCGATTCGATGACCGGGTCACGATGAACCTAAATGGCTTCGCGCCGAAGGTGAAGAAGATTGCGCACATCGACGTGGATCCGGCGGAAATCGGCAAGAACGTGCGGACCGATATCCCGTGCGTCGGCGATGTGAAAGCTGTTCTGGCGTATGCCAACACGAAAGCCAGACCAGCCCAAAGCAAAGCATGGATTGCTGAGATGCAAGCGAACAGAGAGAACTTCCCGCTGAAATATAACGATGACAATGGCGAGTTGAAGCCGCAGTACGTCATCGAGATGATCAGCGAGACAACGAAGGGTGAAGCGATTGTAACGACGGATGTGGGTCAACACCAAATGTGGGCTGCACAGTTCTACAAGTTCAAGAACCCGCGTTCGATCGTAACATCCGGCGGTTTGGGCACGATGGGCTTCGGCTTCCCTTCCGCGATCGGTGCACAGATGGGGAATCCGGATAAGCTAGTTATCTCCATCAATGGCGACGGCGGCATGCAGATGTGTGCGCAGGAGCTGGCGATCTGTGCGATCAACAACATTCCTGTCAAGGTAGTCATCATTAACAACCAGGTGCTGGGCATGGTTCGTCAATGGCAGGAAATCATTTACGACAATCGTTACAGCCACATTGATCTGGCCGGCAGCCCGGATTTCGTGAAGCTTGCCGAAGCTTACGGGGTCAAAGGCTTGCGCGCCAAAACCAAAGAAGAAGCGCACCGAGTATGGCAGGAAGCGCTGGATACGCCGGGACCGGTCGTGGTAGAATTCGTCGTTCCTAAGGGCGAGAACGTCTTCCCGATGGTGAAGGCGGGAGACACGATCAGCGACATGTTAATGGGGGATTCGGAATGATGACGACAAAACATACAGTATCCGTACTCGTAAACAATCAGCCAGGTGTTCTGCAGCGTGTATCCGGTTTGTTCGGACGCAGAGGCTTTAATATCGAAAGCATCACCGTCGGGGAGTCCGAAGAGCTCGGACTTTCCCGGATGGTTATCGTAACCACTGGAGACGATAACACATTGGAGCAAATCTCCAAGCAATTATACAAGTTGATCGATGTCATCAAGGTCATTGACTTGAGCTCCAATCCGATGGTTGCCAGAGAGCTGGCGCTGATTAAAGTCAATGCCGAGCCGGCCAACCGTCCGGAAATTCTGGGCGTTGTCGAAACGTTCCGCGCAGCGGTGGTTGACATCGGGCCGAACTCAATTATCGTGCAAGTTGTCGGAGATTCAGATAAAATAGATGCCATGGTAGAATTGCTTCGTCCATACGGCATCCGCGAGCTTTCCCGCACAGGTGCTACAGCGATGATTCGCGGTTCCGTGCGATAAGCAGCCGATCGGTAACTCAAAACGCAAGGCAAGGCCTCCTTGAGTGGGGCTTTGAGCGGGATACTCTTTAACGCTTCAAACGGGTAAACCGCTGAAACACCCACTCAAGGGGTAGAAAATACGGATTCATCATATTAAAGGAGGATTTATTCGAATGGCAGTTACTACTTACTATGAAAAAGATGCAGACTTAGCGGTATTGAAAGGTAAGACAATCGCAATTATCGGTTATGGTTCCCAAGGCCATGCACAAGCACAAAACCTGCGTGACAGCGGTTTGAATGTCATCATCGGTCTTCGTGAAGGCCGTTCCTGGAACACAGCTAAAAACGATGGTTTCGAAGTTGTATCTGTTGATGAAGCAGCAAGCCGCGCGGATGTGATTCAAATTCTGATGCCGGATGAAACACAAGCTCGCGTATACCGTGAGTCCATTCAACCTAACATGAAAAAAGGCGCAGCGTTGATGTTCTCCCACGGCTTCAACATTCATTTCGGGCAAATCGTAGCTCCAGAAGGTACAGATGTATTCCTAGTTGCTCCTAAGTCCCCTGGTCACATGGTACGCCGTACTTATGTGGAAGGCTTCGGCGTTCCTGGTCTGATCGCAATCGAGAAAGACGCTACCGGCAATGCTAAAGCAATCGGTCTGGCTTATGCCAAAGGCATCGGCTGTACGCGCGCAGGGGTTATCGAAACTTCTTTCCGCGAAGAGACAGAAACAGATCTGTTCGGTGAACAAGCTGTTCTTTGCGGCGGTGCAACTGCGTTGGTTAAAGCAGGCTTCGAGACATTGGTTGAAGCTGGCTACGCGCCAGAAATGGCTTACTTCGAGTGCTTGCACGAGTTGAAGCTGATCGTAGACATGATGTATGAAGGCGGTCTGGCTTCCATGCGCAGCTCCATCTCCAACACAGCGGAGTATGGCGATTATGTAACTGGCCCTCGCATCATCACAGCAGAAACGAAGAAAGCGATGAAAGAAGTGCTTGCCGATATCCAACAAGGCAAATTTGCACGCGACTTCATCTTGGAGAACCAATCCAACAATGCGTTCATGAACGCAACGCGCCGCAACGAAGCCGAACACCCAATTGAAGTGGTTGGCGCACAATTGCGTGAAATGATGCACTGGATCAAAAAATAATAACTAATTTTCAGCACTTATACGTATGATCTTCACAGGGAGTGATCGGGCTAAGGTTTACCCGATCGCTCCCTGTGAATACTATCTAGCCGAGTAAGTTTTTTTTCACATAATGACATAAATCTCTCAGGAGGTGACATCGTGCGTAAAATTTACATCTTTGATACGACGCTCCGGGACGGGGAGCAATCGCCGGGAGTCAACTTGAACGTGCAGGAGAAAGTGGAAATCGCCCTGCAGTTGGAGAAACTGGGGATCGATCGCATGGAGGCCGGCTTTCCAGCGGCTTCACCGGGGGACTTGGCCGGTGTCAACGCCGTAGCGCGGGCGGTTAAGAACGCCTCCGTCATCGGACTTTCCCGCTCGCGGGAGCAGGACATTGAAGCGGTGCGCGAAGCGCTGCAAGGGGCGCAAGATCCTTGCATCCACTTGTTCCTCGCGACGTCGCCGATCCACCGCCAGCATAAACTGCGCATGGAGAAGCATCAAGTTCTGGAGACAGCGGAATCGGCCATCAAATACGCGAAGAAGTATTTCAGCAAGATCGAGTTCTCGCTCGAGGATGCGGGACGCACCGAGCTGGACTTCATCGCGGAGATGACCGCGATGGCTATCCGCGCCGGCGCTACGGTCGTCAACATTCCCGACACGGTCGGGTATATGACGCCGTACGATTACGGCAACATCTTTAAGATGCTGAAGGACACCGTGCCAGGCATCGAGAAGATCCAGCTCAGCGCGCACTGCCATGACGATTTGGGCATGGCTACGGCGAACGCGCTGGCTGCCGTGCTGAATGGTGCCGATCAGATCGAGGGCACCATCAACGGCATTGGCGAGCGGGCGGGCAATACCTCGCTCGAAGAAGTGGCTCTGGCGCTGGAGACGCGCCAGGAGTTCTTCCAAGCGAAGACATCGCTTGTGCTGAGCGAGATCTACCGCACCAGCCGCCTGGTCAGCAAGCTGACCGGCATGGTGGTGCCAGGCAATAAGGCGATCGTCGGCGCGAACGCGTTCGCCCATGAGTCCGGCATCCATCAGGATGGCATGCTGAAAGAGAAAACGACGTATGAGATCATCTCCCCTGAAACGATCGGGGTCAAGGAAAGCAAGCTCGTCATGGGCAAACATTCCGGACGCCATGCGTTCCGTGAGAAGCTGATCGATCTTGGCTACGAGCTGAACGATGAGCAGCTCAATGTGGCATTCGCCAAATTTAAAGATTTGGCGGACCGCAAGAAACAGGTCGAGGATGAGGACATTCGCGCTTTGATTGAAGAGAAGCTTATCGTCACGCCGGAAGTGTTCGCGCTTGGTGCGCTGCAGGTTGCCTACGGCAACCAAATGACACCGACAGCGACGATTCATGTGCGTCTGCAGGACGGCAGCGAAATCGCCGAAAGCGCAGTCGGCAACGGCTCCGTAGACGCGATCTATAATGCCATCGATAAAGCGACCAAAGAAGAAGTCGAGCTGGACGATTACTCCATCAAGTCCGTTTCCCACGGGAAAGACGCGCTCGGTGAAGTGCATGTTGTCCTTAAGCAAGATGACGTTTCCGTTCAAGGCCGCGGCATTTCGACCGATATTTTGGAAGCGAGCGCCAAAGCTTATTTGGATGCTGTAAATAGACTTATTGACAAGCGCAAAACACCGACTAGCAACAGAAGCAACGTGACGTTGATCTAGCCAGGCTAGCAAGGTTGTTCATCAACAATCTTTCAGGAAAGCACCTCACCTCAACTCGAGCGGAGGTGCTTTCTACAAATACGAAAGGATGCGTTCGTTATGAAATATAGATTCTCCAAGTCGTTAGAAGGCTTTTCCTCGTCAGCAGTTCGGGAAATTTTGAAGTTGACGCAGGGCAGCTCGATCATCTCTTTTGCCGGCGGATTGCCCGCCGAAGAGTTTTTTCCCTTGGATGCCGTTAGCGAGGCGTTCAAACGCGTGACCGAAGGCGGCAAATCCGCTCTGCAGTATGGGCTGACGGAAGGCTACAAGCCGCTTCGGGAAACGCTCTGCCGCCGGATGGCCGCGAAAAATATGCACGTCACGCCAGATGAAATGCTGCTGACGACAGGCTCGCAGCAAGTCATTGACTTGCTCACCCGCGTTTATATCGACGAAGGCGATGTCATCTTAGTAGAAAGACCTACATATTTGGCAGCGCTCCAAGTGTTCCAAGCCAAAGGTGCGAAAATCTACTCCGTTGACAGCGATAGCGATGGTATGATTCTCTCGGATTTGCAAGCGAAAATCGCCAAGTATAATCCGAAATTAATCTATGTCATCCCGACGTTCTCCAATCCGGCGGGCCGGGTATGGAGTGTAGAACGGCGCCAAGGCGTGTTGGAGCTGTGCCAGGCTGCCGAAGTGCTGATCCTGGAAGACGATCCTTATGGCGAAATCCAGTTCCACGGCGATGAGACTTACCCGACGATCTTCTCCCTGGCTGGAGCGCCTACAGGCAGCGGTGTGATCTACACGAGCACGTTCTCCAAAACCGTTGCACCAGCATTCCGGACAGGCTGGGCTATCGCAGATCAGGAAATCATCCGCCAGATGGCCAGATTCAAACAGTCGGCCGATTTGCATTCGAGCTCGATCGACCAGCAAACGCTGTACCACCTGCTGGAGCATTTTGATCTGGATGCGCACATTGAGTTGATCCGTGCCAACTATCGTGAGCGGATGGAGTACATGACCGGGCTGCTCGAAGAGTTGAACTGGCCGGGTCTCAAGTGGGAGAAGCCGAAAGGCGGCATGTTCATCTGGGTTGAGCTGCCGGAGGCGATCAAGGCCGAGGATTTGCTTAAGATCGCCGTTCAAGAAGGCGTCGCGTTCGTTCCGGGTTCCACGTTCTACGCGGAGAATCCCAAGTATAACACGATGCGCTTAAACTACACGCATACGAACCGGGAGACCACAGCCCGCGGGATGCAGATGTTGGCGAAAGCGATGGAATCCTATTTGCAAAATGTATAGATATGAAAGCATCCAGGGCTATGGGGCCTTTGGGTGCTTTTTTTTGCGAATGAGCAACTTTTCCATTATTTGTGACGTAATATATGACAATAAATGGAATCGAGGTGCTGTATGCTCAGACAAATATCGGATTACTTGTTCATGGGATCGCTGACCTTACTGATCATCGCTTGCTTTCTACAGGGCGTGGGCCTAAGGGGCTTTACAAATATGAGCAATACGGATACGATGCCCGGAGCGGCTACAGATTTGAATATGGAGCATGATCATCAAGGCTTGATGGAGAGTCAGGATACTTTTTTGCGCAAAATTTTGCGTTCTTACCTCTTCTGGCTATCCATAATCGGTATCGGCGGCTCGATCCTTCTCTCCAAATTGTGAAATCTTGACTGAAATTTAATGTGTGAAACTGGCTGTGAAATCCAGTATTAGTAAATTAATCATGGAGCTGACATCCTTCCGACCTGTATCGTAGTTGATGAAATGTCCAATATTCATCCAACGAAGGAAGGGATGCTCTGCTATGAAATTGCTCGTTCTGATCCACGTGCTTTCAGCAATCATTGGTGTTGGCCCAACGTTTTTTGCTCATGTGCTGCTGCGTAAAAACCAAACGCTTGACGAACTTCGCTCCTCCATGCGCGCAGGGAAGCCACTGGACTTTTTTCCGAAAATCGGGGGATCGATTGCCGTCATAACCGGGATCGTGCTTCTGTTCGTAGGCAGCTACGGCTCCTTTATGCAAACATGGCTGATCGGTTCGCTTGTCGCTTACGTGCTGATCCAAATTATTGCGATCGGCTTCGCGACGCCGGCCCATAAGAAGCTGGCCAAGTGGGTGCTGGATCCGACGAACACGAAGGCGAGTGAACTTCCTGCGGAACAGCGCCGTAACTGGACGCGGGCAAGAAATTACTTCTATGCAGCCTCTACGATCGGCGTCATTTTGTTTGTTTTTATGATTATGAAGCCTGCATAATGGGACAGCCAATCCAGAACCATTTGAAGCGTAACAGCTTTAAATGGTTTTATTTATCGTTTCTTATAGGTGATACCTATAGACACGATAGCTTTTATATCTTAGTGAGATGCCCATAATCTTGTTACAATAAGGTCAGCATATTACTAAAGCAAATCTTAGGAGTGAAATAGAGTCATGGCAGATGTGAAAAAAATTGCTGTAATCGCAGGAGATGGAATTGGTCCGGAAGTCGTTGCTGAAGCGGAAAAAGTATTGAAGCGTACGGAGGAACTGTTTGGCTATCAATTCGAAACAGAGCACGCTCTATTCGGAGGGATTGCGATTGACGAGAAGGGCACGCCGCTGCCGGAAGAAACGCTGCAAGTTTGCAAATCGGCTGACGCAGTTCTTCTCGGAGCTGTCGGCGGACCGAAATGGGACAACAATCCGAAGGAGCTTCGTCCGGAGACAGGTCTTCTTGGCATTCGCAAAGCGCTTGGACTATTCTCGAACATCCGTCCTGCAGTCATTTTTGATTGCTTGAAAGAAGCTTCAACACTGAAGCCTGAGGTGCTGGAAGGCACAGACTTGATCGTTGTGCGCGAGCTGACTGGCGGGATCTACTTCGGTGAGAAGTTCCGCCGTGAGGGCGCGAACGGCCAAGAAGCAGTAGATACTTGCGTATATAATGTAAACGAAGTGGAGCGTATTGCCCGTCAGGCGTTCGAAATCGCCAGAACGCGCCGCAAGAAGCTGGCTTCCGTGGATAAAGCCAACGTGCTGGAAACTTCCCGTCTCTGGCGTGAAACGGTTGTTCGCGTGGCTGCCGATTATCCGGACGTAGAACTGGAGCACGTGTTGGTCGACAACTGCGCGATGCAGCTGCTGCGCCGTCCGTCGAGCTTCGACGTCATTGTCACCGAGAATATGTTCGGCGACATCCTGAGTGACGAAGCAGCGATGCTGACAGGCTCCATCGGCATGCTGTCCTCCGCTTCGCTGGGTGAAGGCAGCTTCGGCCTGTACGAACCGGTGCACGGCTCCGCTCCTGACATTGCCGGACAAGGGATTGCGAACCCGATCGCTACGGTGCTCTCCGTTGCCTTGATGTTCCGCCTGACATTCGGCTACCACGATGCAGCGGAAGCGATTGAGCGCGCTGTGAAAGAAGTGCTGGATGCGGGACACCGCACTGGCGATATCGCCGTTGATAAGAGCCAAGCGATCGGTACGGTTGCCATGGGCGATCTGATCGTGAACGCAATGCGTAAATAAGAAGCAAAAGCTTACCGCCTGTGTGCCACTTTGCACGCTGACGGTAAGCTTTTTTTACATGAAAGCGCCCGCGAAAATGAAGACGTTCATCATTTTAACAAAATTAAAATAATTATTAATAAATATTTAGTCTAATTATTGACTTTCGTTTCGACCGATGTTACCATTTTAAACGAAGAAGATAGATTAGAGGAGGAAGTATTCAAATGGCAGAGCGTTTAGTTGGTAAACAAGCTCCAGATTTCACAATGGAGACAGCCCTGGGCGATGGCACAGGTTTTGGTAAAGCATCTTTGTCCGATTATAAAGGAAAATGGTTAGTATTGTTCTTCTACCCATTGGACTTCACATTTGTATGCCCTACAGAAATTACAGCATTGAGCCAAGCTGCTGGCCAGTTCAAAGAACTGGATACAGAAATCCTTGGTGTTTCTATTGACAGTATCCACACGCACAAAGCATGGATCAACACACCTGTGAACGACAACGGACTTGGCAAATTGGAATTCCCTCTTGCTGCTGACCTTACGAAATCCGTTGCTCGTGAATACGGCGTTCTGATCGAAGAAGAAGGCGTTGCACTTCGCGGCCTGTTCATCATCGATCCAGAAGGCGAATTGAAATACCAAGTTGTGAACCACAACGATGTAGGCCGCAGCGTAGAAGAAACACTTCGTGTGCTTCAAGCGCTTCAATCCGGCGGATTGTGCCCAATGAACTGGAAACCAGGCGACAAGAACCTGGTTGTAAAATAAGTTTTGAAATCAGACAAGCTCCTCAGGTTGGCATGCGAATGCGAGCCGAGGGGCTTTTCTTCAGTTTGGAGGACCCTGCCTATGTTCGTACCTGCACATTTGAAATATACGAGGAACCATTACTGGGTCCGGGTTGAAGCGCAGCAGGCCGTCATCGGCTTGTCGGAGTTCGGCTTGGCCCAGCTCGGCATGCTGTTATTCCTTGAGCTTCCGGAGCGGGATAGCCACCTGCGGCAAGGCGATTTTTTCGGCACGGCGGAGACAGTAGAGGCCGAGCATGATCTGTACGCACCTTTGAGCGGCAAGGTGACAGCGGTGAATATGCTGCTGGAACGGGCTACGCTAACGCTGTACGAGTCTCCTTATGAGCGAGGATGGCTGATGACCGTTCAGTGGGAGCATGCATCGGAGCTGGAACAGCTGTTGGATGCGGAAGCGTATGAGCGGTTGATCGCGGAAGAGTAAGAGAGGCTGCCTTGAGTCATATGCGATGACTTGGGCAGTTTTTTTGTATTTGAAATGCTGTAGTCCGTGCAGGAAATAAAAAAGAAAGAACGCAGAACCAGTTATCACTAGTTGCGTTCTTTCTATAATCACTTCGCCAACTGCTTATACTTATTCAAATACTTCACGACCGTGAGCACATATGTGGCATGCGACCAAGTCAGCGGAGCGACGGAGACAGGGTCTCCCGTGAAAGGATCAAGCTGCTCCGGCAGCACGCCGCTTTCCATAGCATGCTTGACGACCCATTCCAGCGTTTGGCGAGGGGATTCCAGGTCGGCGAGCGACTTGGCGCACTCGATTTCCCATTCTGCGATCCAGAGTGTACAGATGATCCACGGATTGCCGGGAACGCGGTCGATATCGGTAGAGCGTTGGAAGTAATAATCGTGATGATAGCGGGCAGAGCCGCCGATATCGGTTTTGATCATAAGTCCCTCTTTGTTGGCTTTCATTGTGCGAACGACACGTTCATCATCTGCAGGCAGGACACCGAATTCAAAAATGCCGTAAACCGAGCTTTCCAGGGTATAGTCTTTCACCCATTCGCCATCTTCCATATAAAGCCCGCGGACGAAGCGGCCTTCTTCCTCATCCCATAAATGCTTCAGGATTCCGGATTTGATTTTCTCGGCGGTATGCTTATAGCGGTTCGCCCGTTCCTCATCTCCAAACAGATTACTGAAGTTGGAGGCGGCGATAAGTCCGCCATAAACGGCGGAAGCCGTAAACGTGTAAATGCCGTAGCGCTCTTCCCAGAGGTCATAGCTAGGCTTCGGCAAGTTTAGCTCCTGATCGATGTAAGTGGACATAAACCTGGCCGAGCGGCGGATCAAGGTGCCGTAGAGCGACTGGGCAAACTCCAGACTTCCGTGCTTCTGAAAGTCTTGCCAGAGCGCGAACAGCACAAGTGCCGTTTCATCTTCCTGAATTGGCAGCTGTACGCGCCCGGAATGAATATAGGGATGCCAGCTGGACCCGACGGTACCGTCCGGATTGTATTTATGATGCAAATATCCATCTGGGGACAGGACATTGGCGCAAAAGTTGAAGAAAGGAATAATCATCCCTTGATAACCCGCCATGGACATGGCGTAGGCGATCAAGGCGCCGTCCCGTGGCCACATGTAGCTGTAATGATCGCGGTTGCTCTGCATAATGTCGGAATCGTTGGCGGCGATAATCGCCCCGTTCGCATCCGTTTGCGTCCTGACGATCAGCAAGCTTTGTTTGAACAGCCGCTGCACCTCATACGGCAGATCACCGTAATCGCGCTCAGTCTTATTGGCCCAGCGCTGCCAGTAGATCATGACACGATCCAGCAGCTTGCCGGGATGGCTTTCTTTGACATAGGCGTCCAGCTTCTTGACTTCTTCCAGTGTCTTGCCGGCGGTCATCCAGTAGTACAGCGTCTGGCTGGATTCAGGCGGCACGAACGAACGGAAGGATATCGTGCTGTCAACGGAGCCCTGAGCAATCGCATTGCCCATCAGATGGCCGTCCTCGGCATCGCGCCAAGTGCCTTCGGCGTTATAGAACCTTTTGATCCCCGTCGAATATTGATAAATCCCTTCGCTGCCTGTGCTGCCGTTAAACATGAAGTAGCGGTCTTTTTTATAATGGAAAACCGTGTTTGTAATCGGATAGTAGGCGGCAGTGTCGCCAACTTCGGTCTCATTGATGAGCAAGTCTTGATTAAAGAAGACGCGGACTTCGCGGACGGTATTGTGATGATTGGATATTTGAATTCGTTTCAAATAGATATCTTCGCGCTGATGCACGCCATCGTTCATGAGAAGAGTGATGCCAAGCCCAGGATGCGTAGCTGTCACTTCCGTCACGAGGGAATCTTCTACATAGGCTAGTTTGAACTGCCATTCAGGGTCGTTCAGCCAGGCGAAGGCGCCGTCTACCCATATCCCAACGCGGCATTGATAGCCGCCGATATGATTTAGTTGACCTACGAAAGGGTAATACAGATCACGCATGTAAGCATGTTGATCGAGGTTAATAAGAAACTTTCCATTTCCGATGACCAGGTGTCTAGGCAAAACATCACTTCCCCACTCGTTGATTTGGATTGCGGCTCTTGACCCCATGATACGATAAGCGGTAGGAGCTGCCGCGTCTCTAGTATGGTCTTCCTTGTACGCCATTTTAGACAAGGCATGCCAATAGGTTACCTAATTCTTTCCACTTAATCAATTACCCTTTTAAAAAAATTCTGAATGTTTCCTATTGAGCGTATTTTCAGATTGATAGAATTGCGACTACTAGGCATTATTACCTGCTAATGCCGGAATATACCTATCGGATGCACGAATCTATCAGCTAGTTGATAGTAAACTTCACTTGTTGCTTGGCGGATGGTGTGAAAATGGTAACGGGTCTGAACTTTAATTAAACCGGTTTGGGCCAGCGCTTTCGCGAGCTGTGGCTGTTCAAGTGCAAGGATGATTTGCCGGGATAGCGCCCCTCTATCTGCAGGCGGAACGTTAAAGCCGTCGACATAGTGCTCCACAATTTCGGCAAGCCCGCCGGTGTCGGAGACGATCAGAGGCGTACAGCTTGCCATGGCCTCCAGGGCGACAAGGCCGAAAGGTTCGTACAGGCTTGGGAATACACAGAGTTCTGCCGCATGCAGCAGCAGGCGTTTATCATGTTCATCGAGAAAACCGGTGAAGCAAATCCGCTCCCCCAAGCCGGCGGCTTGCGCTTGCAGCGAGGGCAGAGTAGGGCCGGCGCCAGCAATAACAAGCTTCGCGTTGGGAAATTGCGCGAATACCGCAGGCATGGCGTCAATGAGGACATGAACTCCTTTCTCGTGCACCAGGCGCCCCAAGAAGCAAATGATGCGCGTCCCGACGCCGGCGCCTTGAATGGCAGGCGACAGAATCGGGTTGACGGAGCCGGCGTCGGGCTCAGGCGGTTGAAAAGGCTGCACCCCATTGGGAATGCAGATCAAGGTGTCAGCTGCGGGCTCAAAGAGCGACCGGATTTCATTCAGCATGAAAGAACTGCAAACGATGAGTCTGTCGGCTGACGCCATCAGCTTGGCCTCCAAGCGGTGGATGCGCTGTGAAGTCTCTGTCTCCAGTTTCCCCTGATTCCGCCCATATTCGGTGGCGTGAATCGTAGCGACAAGAGGGAGACCGAGCGTTTCTTTGACTTCTTTTGCCGTATAGTAAACGAGCCAATCGTGGGCATGAATGACATCGAAATGCAGCTGCTGGGATAGACGCAGGATCGTATCTGTAAAGGCCAAGTTCATTTGGAATACCCAATCCAAGAAGCCCGTGGGCTGAATGGACTGAAGAATATGCGCACGATGAACATGCACACCGTTTACAACGGCATAGGCGGGGGCCTCTTCGGTAAAACACGTTATAACATGTATGATATGCCCAGATGCAGCAAGTTGTTCGGATAAATCGCAAACGGCTCGCGCCAAACCGCCGATGACGCGAGGCGGATACTCCCAGGCGAGCATCAGTATGCTCAGTTTGCGAACATTCGTTCGTGATAGATCCAATGCTTGAACCACTTGGGTAGACAAAGGTATGGGTACAGGCTGTGGCCTTGACTCAGTTACGGGCTTAATGTCAGGTGCATCGGCAAAAGCAAAGGTAACATTTCTGAAATCCAGTGTTGGCAGAAAAGGCGTCAACTTTTCCCGGGCATCCGTTAAAAGAGATAGCTGCTCAATTTGCTGCTGTTCGATGGCCTCCAGAAGCTGGTGACATTGCGCCACATGATCCTGAATTCGCCGAGCCGCGTAAGTCGTAAACGTGTCCGCGTCGAGGATAAAGGTCCAATCGCTGCTCTGCGCCAGCATCAACTCGCGCGCGGCCTGATTCAGCGCGCGTGCGCACGCATCGCCGCGCTGCATGCGCGCCGCACGCGCCAGGCGATCCTCCGCTGCGTGCAGCAGCGGATGCACCCACTGGCTGCGCGGCTGCAGCCAGACCTCGGCATAGCCGCCGCGGCCCCAGCTCGACACGGGAAGCTCCGCTTCCGTGTCCGCTGCACAGGCACAGGCGGCTCCTAACGTTGTCGTCGACACGACAACGTCCGCATCGCGCGCGGCGTCAAGCCCGCGCAGCACCGCTTCCAGCCACTGGGGGCCTTCGTACCACCAGTGGCCGAACAGCTCGGCATCGTATGGACATACGATGACCGGCGGCTCGGCCGCCGCGGGCCGCTGCCCTGCGAGGCGGCGAAGCTGCGCCACCCGGCTGGCGACGAAATGCTCAGCGTGCTGCTGAGCTTTGGCCGCGGCACGCGCCGGGTGGTAGGGCGCTTTGGCATCACCAGCGGCCGCAGGGCCGGTGATGCGGTGGTACTTCAAGCCCGTGTGAATTCGCTCGCCGTCCGGCAGCACATAGGGCTTGATGTACGCCCACTCGGCCGCATCGTCTTGGCCGAGGTCAAAGCCGATATCGCGGTAATATTCGCGATAGTCGGCATCGCCCGGATACCCCTTCGCCGCGCTCCATACCTGCTCGCTGGCCTCGGGGTCCCGGGCGAAGGCGCAGGCGCCGCCGCGTGTACGCAGCGGCGCTCCTGCTTGCGCTTCCGGCGCCGCCACAGCCCAGGCGTGGGCGTCGACGACGAAGAAGCGCAGGCCGAGCGCCTGCAGGTGGGGCTCCACCGCAGGCGTGTAGCCGCACTCCGGCAGCCAGATGCCTGCCGGAGCGGTGCCAAAATGCCGCCGGAACTCGGTCACGGCAGCTTCCAGCTGGATGCGCAGCATCGCGTCGTTCTTGACCAGGGGCAAGAACGCATGCGTCGCCGCGCACGTGATCAGCTCGACGCAGCCGTTGTCGCGCAGGCTGCGCAGCTTGCCGATCAGATCGCCGCCCAGCTGGTCGTAAAGCTTCTCAAGCCGACTATAGCGGTCGGCATAATGGATCGCCGTGGGGCCGAAATCGGCGTCACCCCACAGGCGGAACACTTCGCGGGAGGAGAGCTCGCGCAAGGCGGCGAGATGCTGCCGCAGCTTGCGCTGCATGAGCGGATCCTCCAGCTGGTCGAGCAGTGTTGGAGACAGCGAGAGCGTCAGCCTGAAACGCACGTCATCGGCTAAGAGGCGGTCGCACATCTCGATGAACGGCAGGTAGCTGTCGGCGACCGCTTCGCAGAACCACCGTTCCTCCAGCGTGATATCGTCTTCAGGTTGCCGGACATAAGGGATATGGGCATGCAGCACGATCGCAACATGGCCTTGGCCTTGCAACGAAGATCTCACTCCACATCGCCTCCGTGCTCTTGGGCCGCGGCCCTCGGCAAGTAGACCGAATACGCGGAGAATTGGTCGTAATGAATCGGTTTGATCAGGCGAAAGACGACCGGTTGGGGGACAGGCGCGAACGGCTGCGGATGCAACGCATCAGCAGGCGGCGTCTGCACTGTGTTGGAACGCAGCAAGGGCATGAAATGCCCGTGGTCGCCTTTGACGCCCAGATCCGCCACGTACGTAGCGCCAGGCCGAAAACCGCTTAAAAAACAAGATTCGCCTTCAGGCAGCGGAAGCTCCGAAACTTCATTGGCGCTGCTGCCGTCAAAGGAGAGTCCGCTGATGTCATAGATGCGTAAGGTAGGCTGGAGGACCGGCCAATCGACGGCAAAATGCTCCTGAACCATGGCGCGTTTTCTCGCTGACAGCTGCCAATAGACAAACAGCACGAATGGTGATTGTACGAGCAAATGAAGGGTGTCGCGGCTGTGATCCGGCCGATCGGTGGAGAGAGCTTGGGTAGAAATGGGACTCACCTTTTTTCTAGAAGTTGGAATTCGTGCTCACTTTGAGCAACATTGTAGCATACCGTTCATAAAACGAAAAATCTCCCCCCTGTTACAGGTGGAGATTGAGTTGTGTATTTACTTTTCAGGCGCGGATCCTTCTATGTATCTGGTTTCCGTCAGCCGCATTAAGGAATCATAGCGATTGGTGGAGGACACAATCATCAGATAATCATCCTGGTTGACATTGCTGTAAGAGGCTTTATATCCGGTATGATAGTGGACGATCATACTGGAAGATTGATCGTCGTACTGGACGTAGGCAATCTGCTTGGACTCCACGGGGATGATGTTCACGCTGCTCTCTCCTTTTCACGAGTCTTTGAAAAATCCGTCCAGGGAAACATTCCAAATAGAGCGGATATAATCTGTACTATATATGTCAGAAAAGAAGCGTTTAGAACCTCCGATATTCGCTACGCATTTTTTGGGCAATCTGGCTCCATTGATAGTCCCTTTGCAAAGTTTGGTAGGCGCTTTCAGCCATGCGGGCGGCGGATTCGGGCTGCCGCAGCAGCTCGGTGATATGCCACGAGAGCGATTCCGTATGTCCGGGGAGCGACTTATAGCCTTCAATGCCGTGACGGATAATTTCCGCCAGTCCTCCCGTATCCGAGAGCACGAGCGGGGTGCGGCTGGCCATCGCCTCCAGCGCCACGAGGCCGAAAGGCTCGTACAGGCTTGGAATGGCGCAAACGTCTGCCGCTTGATACAGCTGCTGGCGGTAGGCTTCATCCGCGAAGCCGGCAAACCAAACACGGGCGCCGAGTGGTGCAGCGCGGCTGCGCAGCTCCTCTTCCATCGGTCCTGAACCGGCTATGACCAGCCGCGCCTGCGGAATTTGCGCGAGGATGGCCGGCATGGCGTCGATGAGCACTTGGATGCCTTTTTCATACACGAGCCTGCCGATGAAAAAGATAACCTTATCCTCGTCTTCCAGGTAATCGGGCCTACTTATGAGACCCGCCGCTGAATTCGGGATGCGGATGCCGTTCGGATAAACGGCCACTTTATCCGGGGCGAGGCTAAAGATGCGCTGAACTTCTTCTTTCATGTAAGAGCTGCACACAAAGACCAGGTTTGCCTCGTACGTTAATCGCCATTCCAGGTTATGAATATTGTGCTGGAGCTGTGTGGCGAGCGTGCCTTGATTTCTGCCCCATTCCGTGGCGTGGACCGTGGCCACAAGCGGGATGCCGTACGTATGTTTCAACTCTCTGGCCGCATACGTAACCATCCAGTCGTGCGCATGCAGGAGATCGATCCGGCCGCCGCTTTCTTTCCAGCGCACCAGATGGTCAATCATGGCGAGATTCATTTCAAACGTCCAGTGATAGAGGTGGGTGTCGCCTGAGCTATCTACCGGCAGCCTATGAATGTAAACGCCGTTTCGCTTTTCAAAATAAGGAGCCCCTGGATAGGCGGGCGTGATGACGTGAATGATTTCCCCTGCGGCGGCTAGTGCTTCGGAAAGTTCGTGAACGGCGCGGGACAGACCGCCAACCTGCTTCGGCGGATATTCCCAGGAAAGCATAAATATATGGGGCCGCCCGCTGGTCTCGGTGATAAGATCACGCCATTGCTGCGGATCCGGAATGATGGGAATCGGTGATGGACGGTGGATGCTCGCGTAGTCCCAATAGTCTATGAGAGGAAAGAGGCAGTCGGTTTCCTCCAAGGCGGCGAGTTCCTCTTCGTTCACTTGAGCCTGGCCGATTTGTTCGCTTAACCGCTGAAAGTGCGCTAAATGTTCTTTGGTACGGCTGACTGCGTAATCGACGCCGGTTCCCGCATTCATCATGAACGCCCAGTCGCTGGTCTGGGCTAGCATCAACTCACGTGCGGCTTGGTTTAACGCTCGCTGCAGCAGCGGCTTTTCGCTGCTTGGCTCAGAAACTTGAGTCAGCTCAATCATGCGCTTCTCCGCCTGATGCAAATGGCGGTACATCCAGGCGCTGCCGGGCTGCAGCCATTCTTCCGCCGACTGATTCCGCCCCCAGCTGGAATCGTTCAGCCAACCGGTTTCGCTGGGTGGATACCCCTGGAGGTACTCGCTTGGCGTGATCATTCCTATTGGCTGTCCTTCCTCACTTAATTTACGGCAAAGCGTCTCGATCCAGAGCGGGTCATCCTGCATCCATTGTCCGAACCGCGCCGTATCACAGGCGGATACGAGGATCGGCTTGCGGCCGTGCCGCTGTTCATGATGCATCGTCTGCTGCAGGCAGCCTTCGATAAAGCTGTCCGTCTGCCGCTGCCGGCGCCGGAACTTGTTCGGTGCGCCGCCGGCAACGCTCCATGCTTGCGCGGCGCACGCCGAGTCCAGCGGAAACGCGCTGACCCCGTGAGGGGTGAGCAGCGGTGTACAAACGCCCTGCGGGGGCGGCGATGCCAAGGTGACGGCACTTTCGTGAACGAAAAAGTAATCGAGGCCGCACCGTTTGACAACCCGGTCTATGCCGGCGGTGAAGCCGCACTCCGGCAGCCATATGCCACGCGGGGCACGACCAAAATACTGCTCATATGCGCGGACGGCCGTGGCGATTTGCGCATACACGGCCTCTTCCGTTCGCATCAGTGGCAAGTAGCCGTGTGTAGCCGCGGAGGTAATGATTTCGATCGAGCCGGCGTCCTGATATTGCTTGAATTTTGCGATCAAATTGCCGTTGCAGCTTTCGTAAATCCCGATCAGCTCCCGGGCCCGTCTAGCATCCGCTTTGGCCAGCTTGCCTAAGTATGCTGCCAGGCGTTCCTGCAACAATCCTTCGCTAAGCAAAGTGAGCAAAGTTGGCGTCAGCGAAAGGGTGAGGCGAAATGGCAATTGATCGCGGACCATCCGGTCGATGGTTTTGATCAGAGGCAGGTAGGTTACGCTCATCGCTTGGCAGAACCACTGCGCCGCCAAGCTGTCGTCAGGCTCATGACGCCGGACAAAGGGCAGGTGCGCATGCAAAACAAGCGCCAAGAAGCCCTTGAACGGGCCCTCCGTCATTTTTTGATTTTTTTTATCCTCGTCTATCAAAGTTTTGATCTTCATCATGCCGCTGTATCACCTCATAGAAGGAGAATAAGCTTCAAGCTGTTCAAAAAGTTGGGGAGACACGGCTGAGGTATTTCTAGGAGTTGCCGCGCAGTTAGATCGAAGTAGAGGAATGAACTCACGATCCCACGTATAGGTGCCGATATCCGCGATATACGTTCGGCCAGGGCCGAGATCGCGAATATACCAGTCGATTACTTCGGCGCTGAGCTCGATATCCCAATAGGCGTGTGCATTGCTGCCGTCAAACAACGTGCAGGTCACGTCGTACACCCGCAGCACCTTGGGCATGTCCCCATAATCGCACTGAAAATGCTGTGCAACCAGCCATCTTCGCCTGTCGCTAATCTCCCAATATACATAGAGGGTGTGTGCGTCAATCGTCATTAGATGTATTAAATCCTGATGGTACCGATCAGGCAAATCAAACCCCATTGCGGCGAAATCCCCCCATTTTCAACCGTTTTGACTGTTTCAGGATTCGCTTCTCATTTGAAAATTATGCGTTCATTGTTAAAATGTACAGGTTAAGAAAAAAAGGAATCACGGCTGTATACCGCGAATATATTGGGGTAATCCATGTAAACAAGGATCAGAATATGCAGTTTGTTTTGCGCCGCAAAACGCTAAGGAGGGGAAATCCATGAGTTTTTGTTGTGGAGCCAGTATGATCGGAACGAAGGGAACGCTCAAACATATCCGTACGCAAATTCATAATGTGCCTATCCTCTTTTGTCCGGTATGTCACCGCATAGAGGTTCATTATTTGGTGGAAAATGAATATGAAATTCTAGCGGAATATGCGCATGGCGACGGAGCATTCGAAGTGGATTTTGCAGAATATGTGGATGGCAAAGATCACTTATTGTATGATAATTGCGTGAATCATGAGGGCGAAGAGCCGTTAGACATTGTCCGCAGCCAAATTGACATGGCGCTTGATCTCTTGAGCGTAGCCACATCCATCGGCGATAATGAGTGGGAGGAGCAGTTGAAGATACGGCTGAAGATGCTCAGTGCCCGCCGTGATAAGCTGTTGAATAAGAAGCCATCCAAACGCGTCTGATTGTAGTTACGCTGTAACTAGCTCACGCAGATAGCGTCTTATAGAGTGTACGCACAAAAACCCACTAGGGCGAAATCCTGATTGTGGGTTTTTTGCTTGCTTTTTTCATATATTCAGCTCTTGAAGAAGCTTGGCAAATTCCTTCTGCAAATTGCGGCTTAACGGAACCTTGACGGTGCTATGTTTAAAATGGATGAGGAACCTCCGCGATGTCGGGAACCCGCGTTCTTTGACGTAAGAGGCCACGTGGCGCATGTTCACGAGGAAGCCTTTGAACGGACTGAATAATAAAGGAGATGCTTGCAGGAGAATGTCCGATAAGTTCGTGCTTGCCTCTACACAATCTCCATTGACGAGATGGATGGCTGTCAGGCGTTTATCTTCTTTTTCGATATAAAGAATGGAGTCTTCCGAAATCGGCAGCTCCAGCTTTTGATGCTTCACCGTAATCCATGTAGCCGGTGGTGCCTGAGACGCTTGTACGCTGCGCTCCATTTCGATTTCAGTTTTCGCTTTCTCGAGCGCAGTCTGAAATTTCGGGAAGAGGACAGGCTTGGATAAAAAATAAAGGGAGCCCAGATCATGAAATGAAGTCAGCACATCGTCAATATTCGTCGTGCCGCTGACCATGATCACTTTCGGCCGTCCGCCGGCTTCGCGAATCGCCTGAACCATGGAGATCCCGTCCAGCTCCCCTTGGAGTCGGATATCGACAAATAAAATATCCGGTTTGCAAGAATCGTATTGCTGAAGAAACGCTTGGCCGTCGGAGGCGACACAGACGACGTTAACGCCGCAGCGCTCACAATAGCTTTCAAGCATTGTGCCTGCCCATTGGTTGTCCTCGACAATCGCAGCTGTCACAAGGAAACTCATATTTTCGTACGCCTCCTATTCATGAAGTTCTTATCTGAGATGGCATCTTGGTCGCAGAAACAGCCAACTGAGTCCTGTTTGAAGGCAAAACGTAAATAAAGATGTATAGTTAAATAATAGGATGCCTTCTACGGAGCAAGTTTGGAAATGAGGGATTGTATTGCTCACATGGTTCAAATTTTTCGTCGCATCTATTGATTTTATTCCCATGCTGTTTTTTTCATTTGTCACGTTTAGAATAAAGGTACGACCGTACTGGAGAGGAATTGCGCTGGCTATTGGTGCGGCCTTCATAGCCACTTACGCCTGCCCGTATCCTCTTGTCTATCTAGCTATTTTGTTCGTGTTATTTACGAGATTTCTAAAGTTCAACCTGATACCCGCCGTACTGTTGGCGCTGTCTGGTTATATGATGTCGGTCATCGTCTCGACAGCCGTAATCTTTGTGTGCGATAAGACCGGGCTCGTTAGCTACTCCGGCTTGCAAGAGGACTCTATGGCCTTGGCATCCAGCATGCTGATGCTGCTCGGCATAGGGGTCAAATGCCTCGTCCTGCTTGGCATGGTCCGTTTGCGGCTCGGCTTTACGTTTCTTACGCATTACTACAGAATTACGCTGTGCAAGGAGAATGCCGGTTTTTATTTGTTTATTTTGACCGTTCTAATAGGTATCGGGTTTGGTAATACGCTGGAGAACAACACATTGAGTGCACTCATGCCTGTTCAAATTCTCAGCATAGCGACGGCTCTATTCATCTATGTAACGTTACGAGAAGAATTTGGGATTTAACGGCAGTGTAGACGTGCCTTGTTCGATATCCGGCTGCTGGCCTGTATTGCGGGCAACATAGGATATGATCAATTGATGATATTTTTTCTGCGGGAGGGCGGCAATCGTAACATAAGGCCCCTCTCCAGCGGCATCAAAATAAAGTTTGCCCTCAGCGGGGGCATACTTTTTTATTTTGTTCATATTCACGAACAGATGCGTATCCAGCTTCAGATAATCATTGTCCTGCATGATTTCAAGCAGATCGGTAAATTCGACCAACGATTCAACGATTTCTTCTGCAATCTGCTCCGGTGAATAATAACGAATATGCTTCACTCCAAATTCCACATACCAAATATTCGCCAGCTGGTCCTTCATGGACAATGGTTGCTGGTGCTCCTCTTCCAAGTACCCAGCCCTCATCAACATATCTTTATAGGGATATAAATAGGCTTGTGAAAGCTTTCTCAAGGTGTCTGGCGATGGCCTGATCACGTCATTCGTGGCCCGATTACGCCCAAGCTCCAAATCTCGAATGTAGGCGTGAGATAAACCGCTTTTATCTGCGGCTTTGCGCAATGACATTTTGCCCCGCAGTTCTTCGAGGAATTTTCCGAAGTTATTAGGAAATTCCAATGGGAAACACCTCCAATATGTGAACATTGTAATGGATTCAGCGAAAAATTGAAACTACATTCAAGGTTAATATTGCCATTAGGTGCGCCTTTGGATAAGTGTGTTATAATAAATTTGTTTTTTAAATATTTTTTATTTATTTTTTCTGGCGATACATACCCCCTGATTGTTATAGATAGGGACGAAATTACTATATTGTGAGGTGGAACGGTGCTACTTGTACTATTTAAAAAGTTCCTTGGAAGGAAGCAAAGCGGGGGACAAAGTGATACCCAGCCCTCTCCACTAGAGGAAACCGTACAGCAAATACAAGACGGAGATCTGAGACTTAGGAATCAGTTTATAGCCGATTACCAACCTTATGTGGCTAAAGTCACAAGCAGATTCTGTAAGCGATATATCGATCCGGCAAGAGATGATGAATTCAGCATTGCGCTTGGTGCCTTTAACGAAGCGCTCAATCAGTATTCCAAAGCGATGGGCCGCTCGTTTCTGGGTTTCGCGGAAACGGTCATACGTCGCAGATTGATTGACTTTTTGCGTAAGGAACAGCGGTTCAAAGGGCAAATCCCCTACAGCTCCTTTGATCAAGAGGATGATGAAGATAACTTCATGAATCCGATTGAAGTTCATCAGGCGATCGAAGCTTATGAGAAGCAGAGAGGCCTGGAGGAACGCCG
Organism: Paenibacillus aestuarii; assembly: GCF_027789125.1. Taxonomy (GTDB): domain Bacteria; phylum Bacillota; class Bacilli; order Paenibacillales; family NBRC-103111; genus Paenibacillus_E; species Paenibacillus_E aestuarii. Next base: position 65,373 of record NZ_JAQFVF010000002.1, read on the forward strand.
CAGCGAGATCATGGATTTTAACCGTTGCTTGAAGGATTTCGATATTCAGTTCAACGATCTGACCGATGCTGCGCCCAAGCACGATGATTCCCGTCAAATGCTGTTTGGGATCGGTCGGACCCTTTCACAGGACGCAGAGCTTATGCGCACTCTGCTGACTAAACGCCAGCTGCCGATCAAGGAATTGCTGGAGCAAGTCCAAGTCTCCAGGAAAACACTGGAGCGCAACCGCAAATACTTAATTGCCATTGCACTTATTTTTAACGGTCCATACCCTTATTTGCGGGACTATTTACATATTCGAGATGATGAGTGATGTTACAGAAAGGGAGAAAAGCGCATGAACAAGGGAATCGTAATGGAATTAAGCGACAGCTCCATTATCGTCATGTGTCCGGACGGACGGTTCGAGAAGCTTCCACGAGGAACGCGGAGCTGTGAAGTAGGGGAAGAAATCTTGTACGCACCTGTGAAACGGGGCATTAAAGTGCCGCAGATGGCTATTGTTTCCGGATTGGCAGCTGCTATTGTCTTTTGTTTCGTATTAGTTTCTACGTTGACAGGCAGCGTACCGAGCGGGCAAGTTGTGGCTTATGTCTCAATCGATATTAATCCGAGCATAGAGATTGGTATCGATAATCAGGAAATCGTACAGGAGCTGCAGGGGCTGAATACAGATGGCGACAACTTGATTCAGTCACTTGCGTTCAAAGGGAAGTCTGTGGAGGCTGTGACTTCCGACATTCTCGATAAAGCTGAACAGGGGGCCCTCGGTAAAGGCGAGGGAGATATTATCATCAGCAGCACGCTCGTTCAAGACAACACCGCTATCAATGATGAAGCCTTAGCTAACAAGCTCAAGGACCAAGTTAGCAAGCATATCGAGCAAGTACATCCTGACCAAGTGAAAAACTACGAAGTGACGGCGTTCGCCGCGCCGCAGGAAGTACGCCAGGAAGCCAAAGCGAGCGGCGTTTCGGCAGGCAAGTACGCGATTTACTTGAATGCGCTGGATAACGGGACCAGAGTATCGCTCGATGATATTAAGTCCGTGAGCATCCATCAGTTGGCCAAAGATAATGGCGGTATTGATAAGCTGGTTAATCCCGAGAAGCCGATTAATAAAACGTCTCTGAAGCAGTTGGTTGATGATGAGAAGTCGGGTAAGCTGAACGACAGATACGAACAGCTAATCAAGGGCAACTCGGACAAAGACAACGACAAAGATGGCAAGAGCAACCCAAACAGCAAGTCGACTACGAAGCCTGGACGGACGCCACAGCCAACACCGAAGAACGACAAGTCCTCTAACAACGATAAGAACAGCAAGAACGATAAGAACGATAAGAACGATAAGAACGACAAAAGTGATAAGAATGACAAGAACGACAAAAGTGGTAAAAGTAACGGCAAAGATGATGACGATAAACAGAGCCCGACGAAGCGACCGGATCGCAGCAACAATGACGACGACGATGATTCCCAGAAGAATACATCTTCAAAATCGTCAACTTCGCCCAGCACCAAGCCGACTCTGAAGCCGCCTTTTACAACGAAGCCATCGGTCAAGCCGACTCCCACACCTAAAGAGGGTGATGGGAGCGATTCCGATTCCAAAGGCAAAAGCAACGACCGGGACAAGAACGACAAGTCGGACAATCGCGACGGACGCAACAAAGATCAAAATAACAACAAGGATGACGATAACCGTCGAAATTAATCAGGCTGTTTCCTTAGGTTCAATGGGACCTAAGGAGCAGTCTTTTTTTGTCGTTTCGTATCCAAATACAGATATTGAAAACTGTCAGTTTTCACCTGCAGGTGGTACAATACAATCATGTGCATTACAGCATTCATTTTGGGGAGGAAGTGTCTGCTTTGAGATACACCACTTTCGGTAAATCTGGCTACAAAGTGTCATCATTAGGCTTTGGAGCTATGAATCTTCCGAGTGTACCACTTGACCAAGCGAGAGAAGCGCTCAACTATGCATTAGATCACGGCATTAATTATATCGACACGGCAGCGGCATATCGCAACAGCGAGGAGATTATCGGCGAGTGCATTTCGCATCGCAGGCAGGAGTATTTTTTGGCGACGAAGACGAACGCCCGAGATTACGAGACTGCGAAAAGTGAAATTGAGCGCAGCCTGGTCCGGATGAAGACGGATCATGTGGATTTGCTGCAGCTGCATTACGTAAACTATGTCCATGAGTTTAAAAAAATCATGGGCGAAGGCGGCGCCTATGAAGCCGCACTGGAAGCACAGCGGGAAGGCAAAGTCCGATTCATCGGCATAAGCGGCCATCGCCCTGACCTGCTGGTGAAATGGATTGCGAAAGGGCAGTTTTCGCAAGTGCTGTTTCATTTGAATTTGGCACAGCCTTTCGCCTTAGATGAACTGATTCCGACAATGACCGAGATGGATATGATGAAGGTGGCGATGAAGCCTTTATCCGGCGGGTTTATACAGCCTGTGGAGCAAGCGATCCGCTACCCGTACAGCCAAGATGTACATGTGACGATCTCCGGAATGGTCAGCGTGAAGGAAGTGCAGGAAAATTTGGCTGCACAGGAACAAGCTGTTGGCAGCGAGGAACGCCAGGAGCTGGAGATGTTGGCGCGCGAGCTCGGGCAGCATGACTGCCGCCGCTGCAATTATTGTAAGTGCCCGTTGGAAGTGGCGATCCCTGATGTGATGATCTCGAGCCGCTTCCGTGAGAAGTTCGGCTTGCTGCCGAAGGGCAGCGGTTTTTTTGAACGGCAAAAGGAGAGAATAATGGGTTGTGCGGATTATGAGCCGTGTAAGGAAAAGCCGCTCTGCGAAGAGAAGTGCCCTTATCATCTGCCGATGCAACAAGTTGTCCAAAAGGCCGCATCGTTCTACTCTGCATAACTGTGGACGAGCCATATCAATACATAACAGCAAGGAGCATCTGTATGTTTGAATCGATGACGAAGATCACAACTGGTGTATTTACGTCGTATCCAAATAATGAAAGCGGGGCAGACGCAATCGTCGTCTGCCTGAGCGAATCCGAGCTGCGGCAGGACGGCCTGTTCGGCCAGCCGCAGCTCGAAAGCGCCCTTCACCGCCTGCGTGAGAAGGGCATATTCACCGGCGCGCTAGGCGAAGTCCGCGCGCTGCCGACGCACGGGCTGCTGCCGTACGCGTACGTGCTTGTGGCGGGACTCGGTCCCGACCCATCACGCGATACGCTGCGAGCAGCCGCGGTCTATGCAGCGCGCGAAGCGCTCGCGCTGCGGCTCGAACACTTGGCGCTGCGGCTGCCAAGTGGCTTGGATCTTCGGGGAGCGGTAACCGCGCTGACCGAAGGTCTGCTGCTCGGTACGTACCGCATCGCGACGTACCGCAAAGACGCGCCGGCGCGCGCGGAGCTGCGCCAGGCGGATTTGCTCACAGAAGCGGCTGTGGATGCAGCGCTTCTGGAGCAGGCGATCGCCACCGCACGGGTGGTGGCGGAAGGTACGAACTATGCCCGGGATCTCACGAATCTCCCGGGCAACAAGCTTGTACCGGCTACCTTGGCGGAGGAAGCCATGAGGCTTGCCCTGCAATACGGCTTCGCCTGCGAAGTGCTGGATGAACAAGAAATTGCCGCCCGCGGGATGGGCGGACTTATCGCCGTGGGTGGCGGCAGTGTCCACCCGCCGCGCATGATCACCCTGCAGTATAAGGGGGATCCGGATTCAACTGACGTGCTGGGCCTCGTCGGCAAAGGCGTGACCTTCGATACCGGCGGGATCTCGATGAAGAAGCCGGAAGGCATGGAAGAGATGATCAGCGACATGGGGGGCGCAGCGACGCTGTTGGGCGCTTTGCACGTTGTAGGTCAACTGAAGCCCAAGGTGAATCTGGTCGTGGTAATCCCATCCGCGGAAAATATGACATCAGGAGCGGCCTACCGTCCAGGGGACATCGTGAAGCTGATGAGCGGACATTCGGTAGAGGTGCTCAATACCGATGCGGAGGGCCGGATTATTTTGGCTGAAGGTGTGACCTATGCGAAGCAGCTGGGTGCGACCCGCTTGATCGATGTGGCTACATTGACGGGGGCGGTCCTGGTTTCGCTGGCGGATGTGGCAACGGGCGCAGTGACGAATGATGACAACTTCCTCAAACCATTTATGGATGCTGCTGCGGGAGCGGGCGAAAAGGTGTGGCAGCTGCCGAACTATCCGGAATATCGGGCAATGCTGAAAAGCGATGTGGCGGATATCAAAAACGCGACCTCGGACCGTTGGGCCGGGGCGATTACAGCAGGCTTATTCATTGGCTTTTTTGCCGAGGAAACGCCATGGATTCACTTGGATACCGGCGGCACAGCTTGGTTGTGGTCAACGAAAGGAACAGAGCCGAAGGGCGGCACTGGAGTTATGGTGCGGACGTTAGCTTCTTATATATGCGGGGAAGCGCTTTACGCCTAGTTCTCGGCTGATGGACAGATATTAAAAAGTCACCCGGCATCGAGGTTCACTCGAGCCAGGTGACTTTGTTTGCTTAGGCGCCAAGGCTGCGTCCGGCCTTTGCAGTTACCGCTTGCGGCACTTTCAGCAGTTCTTTCAAATCGGACATCCGGATGACGAGACGGTTAATTTCGTTCGTCGTGTAAGACAATTGCGGCGTTCTCTCGGCGAGTTGGGCTAAGGAGATACCGACCCATTCTTTTTTGCGCTTATGCACACTAAGGTCATATTTCAAAACGGTCATTGAAGCGGCATAAGGATCTGGCTTGACATAGACATCTTTCATAATATCCTGCAAGTTAAAAAACAGCTTGCTGCTCTTCCAATTGACATACCCGGGTTCAAACAAAATAACGAGAAAGTCAGATTCCGACGTTTCCATGCTTTCGAGTTTAATCAAACGAACAGCGCCTTTGGCCGCGTGCGGCTTGATAAACTGAGAGGAGCGAATATCCGGGAGAAACGGAACAATCAATAACGGACAAACGCTAGCGACATACAAATAGATTATTGACTGGAATACTAGGGATAGTACAATAAAAGTCAAAAAGAGTAGTAAGCTGATGAGAAGTCCAAATTTCTTCGGTTTCATAACAATTCAATAATCCCGCCTGACATGATAGATTGGGTAGTCAGCATTATTTTAACATATGCAGCCTGTAAATTGTAAGTTGTAACATCAGCCATTCCACGAAATGAACAGAGGAGTGCATCAAATGACGAGAAAAAGAATCGGAATCATCGGATTAGGCGACATTGCGCAAAAGGTATACCTTCCCTTGTTATCGGCAAACGAGCAGGTTGAAATCGTGGGGCTGATGAGCCGGGCGGAGACGACGGTGGAGCGGATGAAAGCTCAATACCGGGTCCGCTTTGGAACGACGGATCTGTATGAACTGCTGGATCAAGGCGTGGACGCCGTGTTCATCCATAGCCCGACGCCGACGCATTTTAATCTGGCGATGAGGTGTCTGGAGCGGGGCGTTGCCGTCTATGTGGACAAGCCCTTGTCTTATGAGTGGGAGCAGTCGGTGGAGATGGCGGCTTTCGCCGAGAAGAGAGGCGTGCTGCTGGCTGCGGGCTTTAACCGCAGGTTTGCTCCGCTTTATATAGAAGCGAAGGCGTGGCTGAAAGAAACAGGCGGCTTCGATTATTGCGCAGCGGTCAAGCATCGCCTGAAGCAGCAAGGTTTTGGCGCCAAGGAAACGATGTACGACGACCTGATTCATATGCTCGATTTGCTCCTTTGGCTGGGCGAGGAGCCGTACGAAGTGAATGCCTCTCAGCAGCAAGTGGACGAGGATGGGCGGCTGCTGCATGCCTCAGGCTCGTTAAGCTTCGGCAACGCGGTAGGCACGTACAGCATGGTTCGGCTTGCAGGCACGGATCTGGAGCGAGTCGAGCTGCATGGCAGCGGCAGGTCTGTGGAGATCACCAATTTGGAGTCGGGGATTTTTTATGAAAAAGGCGCGATGCCGCGGCTGCGCAACTTTGGCAGTTGGGATTCGGTGCTTGCGCGAAGAGGCTTCGCCCAAGTGGTGGATCACTTTCTGCAGACGATGGATCACCCGGAACAATGTTCGATTCGCGCTGACCTTGTGTTGGACTCGCACCGGCTTGTCGAGCGGTTGTCCGTATAACAAAACCACCGTCACCGCTGGCGAAAGTCAGCAGGTTGACGGTGGTTTGTTTATTTATTGGCTTAACCGCAGGAGCAGTTCAGAACCGGCTTACGCGCGGCGAGCGCTTCGTCCAGGCGGCTGACTACGGTTGTATAAGGCGCGTTTTTAACGAGCTCCGGATTGTCCTCGGCCTCTTTGGCGATGGCGATCATCGTGTCGATGAAAGCGTCCAGCGTTTGCTTGCTCTCGGTCTCGGTCGGCTCAATCATGATGCACTCCTCGACGTTGAGCGGGAAGTAGATGGTCGGCGGGTGATAACCGAAGTCGAGCAGCCGCTTGGCGATGTCGAGCGTTCGCACGCCGAGCTTCTTCTGGCGGTTGCCGGAGAGCACGAACTCGTGCTTACAGAAGCGCGGATGCGGCACGTCGAAGTACGGCGTCAGCTTCGCCAGCATATAGTTGGCGTTCAGGACGGCATACTCGGATACTTTGCGCAAGCCCTCCGGTCCATAAGTCCGGATGTACGTATAGGCGCGCACGAGAATGCCGAAGTTGCCGTAAAAGCCTTTGACGCGGCCAATCGATTGCGGATGGTTATGGTCAAAATAGAAGCTGCCGTCCTCGTGCTTAGCGACCAGCGGAGTCGGGAGAAACGGAATCAGCTTCATCTTGACGCCGACCGGACCCGCGCCGGGACCTCCGCCGCCATGCGGGGTGCTCATCGTCTTGTGCAGGTTGAGGTGCACGACGTCGAAGCCCATGTCGCCAGGGCGGGTAATGCCCATGATGGCGTTGGCGTTTGCGCCGTCATAGTACAAGAGGCCGCCGGCTTCATGCACGATCTCGGCGATTTCGACGATTTGCTCTTCGAACAAGCCGAGCGTATTCGGGTTGGTTAGCATGAGCGCCGCTGTGTCAGGGCCGACGGCTTTGCGCAGCTCATCCAGATTGACAAGGCCCCGTTCGTTGGACTTGATCGTGATCGTTTCGAAGCCGGCTACCGTTGCGCTGGCCGGGTTTGTTCCATGCGCCGAGTCCGGGCAGATGACTTTGGTCCGTTTCTCACCGCGGCTTTCATGGTAGGCGCGAATCATCATCAGACCGGTCCATTCGCCGTGCGCGCCGGCTGCAGGCTGCAAAGTTACGCGATCCATGCCTGTCAGCGCCTGGAGATCGTTCTGCAGGTTGTAGAGCAGCTCCAAAGCGCCTTGCAGTGATTCCTCCGGCTGGTATGGATGTATTTTGGCGAAGCCCGGGAAGCGGGCGACATCTTCGTTGATTTTGGGATTGTACTTCATCGTGCACGAACCAAGCGGATAAAAACCGTTATCAATGCCGAAGTTGCGGCGGGAAAGGGCTGTGTAGTGGCGAATGACATCAACTTCGTAAACTTCAGGCAGCTCAGCCGCGGCTTGGCGTTGGAACTTTACAGGCAGCGCTTCGTTCAGGTCGATTTCCGGGACGTCAGACTCCGGCAAGGCATAGGCGACACGGCCTGGATGGCTCATTTCAAAGATAAGCGCTTTATCGTGTGCAATCGGCGCGTTCGCAGTCGCAGTCCCAGTCGCGTTTGCAGGGATGTTGTTGTTCTCGCTCATATTAGCTCCTCCAATGCAGCGGCGAAGGCGTCGATGTCTTCGCGTGTTCGTTGTTCAGTGACGGCGATCAGCATGTGTCCGGCTAATTCCGGGTAATCGCGGCCGAGGTCGTAGCCGCCGATGATTCCCTGCTGCAGGAGCTTGCTGTTCAGCTCCTGCACGCTCGCGGCGCCGTCCGGCAGCTTGACGGCGAATTCATTGAAGAAGCTGCCTGTGAGCGGCAGCGTCAGCTTGCTGCTCGCGGCCAGGCGGGTGGCTGCATAGTGCGCTTTTTGGACGTTGAGCTTGCCGACGTCCCTGATGCCTTGTTTGCCCATCGTGGACAAATACACGGATGCGCACAGCGCGAGCAGCGCTTGGTTGGAACAAATATTCGACGTGGCTTTCTCCCGGCGAATATGCTGTTCCCGCGCTTGGAGCGTGAGTACGAAGCCGCGCTTGCCGGCACGGTCCACGGTTTGCCCGACGATGCGTCCCGGCATGCGGCGCATCCAGCTTTCGGCGACGGCGAAGTAGCCGCATGTCGGACCGCCGAGCGCGGCCGGGATGCCGAGCGGCTGGCAGTCGCCGACGACGATGTCGGCGCCGAGCTTGCCCGGCGCCTCCAAGAGCCCGAGCGTGAGCGGATTCGCGCTCACGACGAGCAGGGCGCCCGCGCCGTGCGCGAGCGACTCCACAGCGCCGATATCCTCCAAGCAGCCGAAGAAGTTCGGCGATTGGACGATGACGGCGGCTGTGTCGCCGCTGAGCTTGGAAGTGAGGTCTGTGAGGTCGGTCACGCCTTCCGGCGTGAGGCCGATCTCGACCACTTCCAAGTTCAGCCCGCGGGCGGTCGTGCGCAAGATCGCGCGCGCTTCGGGATGCACCGCGCGCGAGACGAGCAGACGGCTGCGCTTCGTTGCGCCGTGGGCGAGCGCGCCAGCTTCGGCCAGCGCCGTCGCGCCGTCGTACATCGAGGCGTTCGCCACCGCCATGCCGGTGAGCTCGCAGATGTACGACTGGAATTCAAAAATCGCCTGCAGCTCCCCCTGGCTTATCTCCGGCTGGTACGGCGTATATGCCGTGTAGAACTCCGAGCGCGAGATGACGTGGTTGATCACCACTGGCAGGTGGTGGTCGTAAATGCCGGCGCCGAGGAAGCAGGCATATCGGTCGAAGTCGGCGTTGCGACCGGCGAGTCCCCGCATGTAGCGCAGGAGGCTTTGCTCATCGAGTGCTTTCGATATATTCAGTTCACCTTTGAAGCGCACTTTGTCAGGAATATCTTGAAACATGTCGTCCAAGGAAGAAATGCCGATTGTCTTCATCATTTCTTTCTGGTCCTGCTCGGTAATCGGTAAATAGCGATGCTTCATGATGGCAGTAAGCTCCTCTCGTGGCGGGCGGTTATGATTTTCTTTTATAAAACGGCGTGGCAACGACCTTGGCTTTAACCTGGTTGCCGCGAATTTCCACAAACAACTCGGTGCCGGGCGCGCTGTAAGCGGCGTCGATCAGGGCTAAGCCCACATTCGTTTTGAACGTTGGAGACTGTGTGCCTGTTGTCACTTCGCCGATTTGTTTGCCCTCCGCATAGACCGGATAGTGCGAGCGCGGGATACCGCGGTCAATCATTTCGATGCCGACAAGCTTGCGCGGCGTACCGTTCGCTTTTTGCCCGGCGATGACGTCACGGCCGATAAAATCCCCTTTATCCAGCTTCACGAAAAAGGCGAGTCCGGCTTCAAGCGGTGTGATATTCGCGCTTAGCTCTTGGCCGTATAGCGGGAGGCGAGCTTCAAACCGCAGCGTATCTCTAGCACCGAGCCCTGCCGGCACGAGTCCGTCCGCTTGCCCGGCATCGAGCAGAAGCTTCCACAGTTTGACGGCGTCGTGCTCGCTCACGTACAGTTCAAACCCGTCCTCGCCGGTATACCCGGTGCGCGATACGAGCGCTTGAATGCCAGATACATTCACGTCCTGAAAAAAGCGAAACGCTTTTAAGGAGTGGAGGGGGGCATCGGTCAATTTGTTTAAAATGTGCTCGGCATGCGGGCCTTGAAGGGCCAGCATGGCGGTTTCGTCGGAGATGTTGGTCAGCGCTACGTCACCGTTCAGGTTATTTCGCATCCAGTCCAAATCTTTGTCAATGTTCGAGGCGTTAATGACCAGCATGTAATGGTCTTCCCCCAGCTTGTAGACGAGCAGATCATCCACAACGCCGCCGTTTGGGTAGCACATTAAGCTGTACTGGCACTGGCCGGTTTCCAGCTTGGCGACATCGTTGGTTGTCAGGTTCTGCAAAAATGACAGGGCATCGCTTCCCGTTACCCGGACTTCTCCCATATGCGATACGTCAAACAGCCCGGCTAGCTGTCTCACGGCATCATGTTCTTTTTGAATTCCCGTAAACTGCACGGGAAGCTCCCAGCCTCCGAAATCAATGACTCGCGCTCCATGCTCGGCATAAACCGGATAGAGCGGTGTTCGTTTCAGCATGCTCGTTCCTCGCCTTCCATCCTCGTGTGTAGTCGTCCCGAATTATTTTGCCCAAAAAGCAAAAAAGAGCAAAAAGTACGCATCACAAATACATACTTTTTGCCCTGTCCTTTGTACCTGAGAGTTACCTTGTCTACACCTTGAGTGCCAGCCAAGTTTCCCCTTGGGTGTCCGGTCTGCCGCCGCTGATTAGGCCGCTGCTTGCCGAAGCTCTCCAGAGTTGCGTCCGATACAGGTCCTTTTGCCTGAGAGATTCACCACCATGTGGCTTACTCCTTCGGCGCCGCGCTGCTATTACTGCCTTGCTGCATGCTCCCTTGCGGTCTCTCCCTGTACCCTCATTCGCGAAATATTCAGTTATATTCACTGTATTATTATGTGCCCAGATTGGTGCAAAATGTCAACTGGAACTTTTCCGAAAAAGGTTATCTCTCTTGTGCAGGATCACAACTTGACTTTCAGCTTTCTGTTAGATTAAGCTAAAAGCAAAATTTGCTGGTAAGCGAGGCGTGAAGCGATGAGTCAAGTACAAGCCAATTTGTTATACACCAAAGAGCATGAGTGGGTGGAAAAGCTTTCGGATACCGTTGTTCGCGTAGGCATTACGGACTTTGCACAGGATCAGCTGGGCGATATCGTGTTTGTTGAGCTTCCTAAAACGGGGACGGCGATTACCGCCAATGACAGCATTGGCAGCGTAGAGTCTGTCAAAACAGTTTCGGACATTTTCTCTCCGGTATCCGGTAAAGTGGCGGCTATCAACGGCGCGCTTGAAGGCTCGCCGGAGCTAGTGAACAGCAGCCCATACGGCGAAGGCTGGATGGTGGAAGTTGAGATTTCCGGCAGCGATGCGCTAGAGGGTCTGCTTACTGCAGCTGAGTACGAAGCATATATCGGCAGCGATAGCTAGGTTATCAGGAACTGGAGGAGCAGTGTCCATGTTATTTGGAGATAAGCCTCAGGACCGGAACGACCGTGTTCCACCAGGGCAAACGTTGACGCAAGGGTTTCCTGTCCTTCACTATGGGTCCGTGCCCTATTATAACGATATGAGCAAGTGGAACCTGAAGGTGTTCGGGCTCGTTGAAGAGGAGTTTACGATTTCGTACAAAGATTTTATGGCTATCCCCCGCAGAACGTTCACGAACGACATTCACTGCGTTACCACATGGTCCAAGTTGGATAACGTATGGGAAGGCGTCGCAGTGGCGGATATCATGAACAAGGTGAAGGTGAAGCCGGAGGCTACCCATGTCATGCTTCATGCGGAGCATGGCTGGACGACGAATTTGCCGCTGGAGGACTTCCTGCGTGAAACTTCATTTTTTGCCGTCAAGCATAATGGACAGTTATTGACTCCCGATCACGGTTATCCGGTTCGGATGGTTGTGCCGCATCTGTATTTCTGGAAGAGCGCCAAGTGGCTGCGTGGCATTGAGCTGATGCCCAAGGATAAGCCGGGTTTCTGGGAGCGGAACGGGTACCATATGTATGGAGATCCTTGGCAAGAAGAGAGATACGATTTTGATTGAATAGGTTCATTCGGTATTAAATCCGGGGGCTTCCCGGATTTTTTTGTTTTGCGTGATAGAACTTTGTAATCACTTTTTGATATCGTAGCAAGGGGCAAAGAGCGTCGTGTAAGGGACGGATATGAAATTAGAACAGATTGGCATGATTACGTAGATGAATTATTTTAAATAATCAAAAGCGCTGACGAAAGGTCGGCGCTTTTTTATCCGAACAAATTTGAACCAACCCCTGACACTTTTCCGTCTCATTCATAGCCGTAAGTTGAAAGAAGGATGGAATAGATGCCAGCTCGCTTTAAATACGCTGCAGCGGTTATAGTTTGTATAGGATTAGGCCTGGGCTCCAGACAGTTCGCGGATATCTTGCCGCCGCTTGTCGCTGAACATGCCGGCGATATGCTGTGGGCGAGTATGGTCTATTTTGGATTCCGATTTGTAGGCATCCACCGCGGATTGGCGTGGTCAGCATGGCTAAGTATTGTGTTCAGCTTCGCCATCGAGTTCAGCCAGTTAATAACTGCGGACTGGATCATCCGTATTAGAAATACAGTGCTGGGCGCTCTTATTTTGGGCAAAGGATTTTTGTATGTAGATTTGGTGCGGTATGTGTGCGGGATCGGTTTGGCTTTAATAATAGATTTGGTTGGGCTAAAGAAGATTTCCAGGCCTGCCTGACCGAAACGCTGAAACGATAACAGAAAGCGGTGGTGACGTAATGGCAGATTGGATGCAGGTTCCAGCTATCCTAATTTCGATCATATTAGGTGCAATTGCTATTTTTCAACTTTTGCTGTTCCTGGGCTTTCCACTAGGGGAATATGGCTGGGGCGGTAAACATGCAGGCGTGCTGCCGCCAAGGCTGCGCATGATGAGTTTGCCCTCTGCCGTGCTGCTAGTGTTCATGAGCTTGATTTTTCTTATTCATACGCATGTGGTGTCGAGTGACCTGCTTGTCATGCCAACGCAAATTCTTGTATGGATCATTACGATCTTTCTTGCCGTGAACACGTTAGGGAACTTGGCATCAAAAAGTAAAAAGGAACGGCTCGTGATGACGCCGCTGTCAGGGCTTGCCTGTTTGTTAAGTTTAACGGTGGCGATTTTCACAGGAATTGGATAGTGCATATGTATATCCAGACCGAAGTTGGTACACAATAAGCTTCGACGGTGATATAGAGAGGTGTCGTGTCGCATTCCATTAACCATGGATTTGAATTGAATCTGTATGGAAGCGAGGAGATGTGCCGCACGTTATATTTATGTGGTTTTCAACTGCAATAAATGTGATGAGGTAGAGATCTAGCCAAGTAAGGTTCAAGGCAAAGTGGCCAACAAATCTGGTTCACCGTCAAGAAGGACTCCGAGAGGAGTCCTTTTTATTTGCGCGTAATAAGCGGCTCGGCAGTTGGAGATGATAGATTTAATCTAGCTGGGGTGGGGTCGAGTATGCATTTTGCGCTTGCCGTGTTTATTGTGATTGTTGTATGGGCTAGAGGGGTTTGGCGGGAATGGAGCACCTTTCATCACACGATGATGTTTTTTGCACTCGGCAATGTGACTTACAATTTTATTACTGCCAATTACTTTTTGTGGAAAATGAAACCTGACATTTTCCCGAATCACAGCATCACGGAGCTCGTATATACGTTTGTGATTTTTCCGGCGACGGCCCTGCTTTTTTTAGCGAAGTACCCTGTAACTCCCAAAAAGATTGTGCTGCATAACCTGATATGGATTGCGATCTACGCCGGATTTGAGTTGTTGTTTTTCGTCTGCGGCAGGATGGTTTATCAACATGGATGGAATTTGTGGTGGTCTATTATTTTTGACATCACGATGTTTCCTATTTTGCGTCTGCACTTTAAACGTCCGCTGATGGCGTACACGATTTCCGTATTTCTATGCATCTTTTGGATTTGGATGTTTCATGTGCCTGTCAACGTGCCGATCGAAAATAGAGGCGGTTAAGTGAAACGAAATGAAAACTGCTGCGTAAAAAATGTATAGACTCGCAGCGAGCAGGCTGCAGTTAAATTTGATTCGATCCTAATGGAGGAAAATGTGGACCCTGAGCCGAGTAAAGAAACGTTGATTGATTTATTAAAGAAAGGAAATACCTCTTCACTGCTTGCCATGCTGGGAAATGTGGTGATCGCTATTATCAAAGGTGTTGCCGCCGTGTTAAGCGGAAGCGGGGCCATGTTCGCCTCGACGATGCATTCGATTGCCGACTCTGTGAATCAAGGATTTGTATTTGCGGGCAGTATTTTGGCCGAAAAGAAGCCGACGCGCCGATTCCCTACCGGATTTGGCCTGGCCGGGTTATTAATCTTTTTTGTATGGTTGCCGTTATTGTTGTCACGATCATGGCTTATGAAACCATTCGTGAAGGGATTCATCTCTTGCAGCATCCCGCTGCTGCGCATGGATTTTGGCTGAATGCGATTGTACTCATTATTTCGATTGTGATTGATGGACTTGTTCTGTGGAAAGTAATGAAAAGCATTGGCAAAGAAACGCGCTCCTACGCCAAAGGATGGACGATCGTTCCTACAGCATTCAAACATGTAAGCAAGGCGGCGCCACCTACGCGTCTCGTATTTTATGAGGATCTGGTTGCTACGTTGGGCGGAGCACTTGCGTTGGTCGCGGTTGTGGTCACTTCATTTACCAGCTTTGAGCTGATCGATGGGATTTCGACGTTGCTTATTGGCTTGTTAATGGTGGGCGTAGCCTTCCGCGTCGGTTATGACAATATGGTCGGCCTTATCGGTGTTGCGGCGCCTCAAGATGTCGAAGAGCGGATTGCTGCTATCATTTTGGCCGATGTGGACGTAACGGATATCTATCAGATGCGTATCATCCAAGAGGGAAAATATTACCACGTGGAAGGGCTGATCGAGCTGCGCAAAGGGTTAACTTTGGCGGCTGCCGACGATATTAAATTCCGCGTGCGGGATAAGCTGCTTGAGGATTCCGACATCTCGGACGTTACCCTTGGTATCATTGAAGATAACGGCGTGAAGAACTGGGCGCCAGAGCTTACGGCTAAGGTTGCCTTGAAATAGATGTGAAAAAGCCACTCGCTAGAGTGGCTTTTTTTGCTGCCGCGCTTAAGAGCGGGCAAGCTCACGGCGCACAATCGGTGCGACCTTGGTGCCGAGCAGCTCGATGGCGTGCAGGACCTCTTGATGCGGCATGGTGCCGACGTTCACATGCAGGAAGAAGCGGGTGATCCCGAGGTTTTTGCGGAGCAGCAAAATCTTCTCGGCCACATACTCCGGATCACCGACATATAAAGCGCCGCGCAGACTGCGGGCAGCGTCATACGTTGCGCGTGTATAGGGCTGTCCCCAGCCCCGCTCGCGGCCGATGACGTTCATCTGCGCCTGCGTCGGCAGGAAGAAGGCGTCCGCCGCTTGCTCCGTCGTATCGCCGACAAACCCGTGCGAATGCGTGGCAATTTGCAGCTTCGACGGATCGTGGCCGGCTTTCGCCGCCGCCTCTTTGTAGAGGTTGACAAGCGGCGCGAAGCTTTCCGGCATGCCGCCGATGATGGCGAAGGCAATCGGCAGTCCTAGTAATCCGGCGCGGATCGCCGACTCCGGATTGCCGCCGCTGGCAATCCATACCGGCAGCGGATCCTGGACGGAGCGCGGGTACACGCCGCGATTGTGAATAGCTGGGCGATGGCCGCCGCGCCAGTTCACTTTCTCTGAAGCGCGAATATTCAGCAGCAGCTCCAGTTTTTCTTCGAACAATTCATCATAATCTTGCAGATCGTATCCGAATAGCGGGAAGGACTCGATGAATGACCCCCGGCCGGCCATAATTTCGGCCCGTCCGCTTGAGATGCCATCAAGCGTCGAGAACGATTGATACACGCGGACCGGATCGTCCGAGGACAGCACGGTAACGGCGCTTGTGAGCCTGATGTGCTTGGTCATCGCGGCGGCCGCCGCCAGTACGACAACAGGCGCGGTGCCTGCATAATCGGGGCGGTGATGCTCCCCGATGCCATAGACATCGAGCCCAACCTGGTCGGCGAGCACGATCTCCTCCACGGCATTGCGCAGACGCTCGGCATGACTCATCATTTTCCCGGTCGCAGGGTCAGGGGTTGTTTCCAAAAAAGTGCTGATACCAATTTCAATGTTTGCCGGTTCGGCCATTGGCTGTTCGCCTCCTTACGCTCTATCCATAGTCTACTCATTTTTTTATGGTTTCTCAAATATAGTAAGTCACGATGCCATAGCAGATCAAGCCCAGAAGGGAATTGACCTACGCAAGGCGAATAACATTGACTAATGTGAACGAAAGGGATGCGATGACCGAATAGGAGGGGATACGGCTGGAGCAGCTCACTTTGCTTCTGAGTGAAAGAATGGGCATTCTGCTGCTGATCACGTTTATTGTGACGCGCATTCCGCAATTCCGCTATTTGCTTGATCGGCGGCTGGATTGGCGGACAGGGGTCACGTTCTCGCTGTTTTTCGGTCTGATCAGCATCGGCGGGACGTATGCGGGGATTTTGATCCAGCATGGCGAGCTGGATTCGACCTTTCTGGTTGCCCGGCTGGAACCGGACGAAGCGATGGCCGACTCGGCCTTGATCGGCGTCATGATGGCGGGGCTGCTCGGCGGCGTGTCTGTCGGCACGGGAGCCGGCCTGATCTCCGGCCTGCATGCGCTCTGGCTGGGCGGCGTTACGGGGGCGGCGGATGCGCTGTCGACACCAGTCATCGGCCTTCTGGCCGGCCTGGTCGCACGCTTTTTCGCGGAAGAGCGGGTGATTGCGCCGATTAAGGCGCTGTTTATCAGTGTGTTTGCGCCGATTTTGCAAATGGGTGTCATTCTCATTGTGAATGAATCATCGGCTGCTGCGATCGCAACCGTCGACCTGATCGGCGTGCCGATGGTGATAGCCAATAGCATCGGCGTCGGGATCTTTGTCGCGATGATATTGGCGGCAATTCGCGAAGAAGAACGGGCGGCGGCCTCGGAGACGCAGCGGGCGCTGCATATTGCCGAGATGGCGCTGCCCTATCTCAAGCAAGGGCTTACCAGCGAGACTGCGGAGTCGGCCGCAAATATTTTGCGCCGTGAGCTGCACGCCGTCGCCGTTGCCGTTACGGATACGCAGGAGATTTTGGCCCAGGTCGGCATCGGGACGACGAAACGGTTTCAAGGGGAGCGAATTAAGACGAAGTTATCGCTACAAGCGATTGAGACAGGCGAGATTCACATCGCCAAGTCCAGAGAAGATATTCAGCCGCATCATCCGGCCATCGGTGCTGCAATTATTGTGCCTTTTCGCAGCGGAGGGCAGGTGGCTGGCTTGATCAAGCTGTATTATCAAAGCGTGAGGCAAATTCGCACAGTCGAGATCGCTTTTGCCAGAGGGCTCAGCAAGCTGATCTCGATCCAGCTCGATATCGCCATGGCCGAGCAGTTAAAGAGCCTGATGAAGGATGCCGAATTGAAAGCGCTTCAAGCGCAAATTAACCCGCATTTTTTGTTTAACACACTGGGGGCCATTGTCACTTTGATTCGCGTGCAGCCGGAAGCGGCGAGACGGGTTACCGTGCAGCTCGGCAGTTATATGCGGATGAACTTGACGATGAACCAGTCCAAGCTGGTTCCGTTGTACAAAGAGCTGGAGCATCTGCGGACGTACCTCGACATCGTGAATATCCGGTTTGAGGACCAGCTGTTCGTGGAGTGTTATTGCGAGAACGGGCTGGAAGGGCGCGTCGTCCTGCCGCCGTCTACGCTGCAGCCGTTGGTGGAGAACAGCATCCAGCATGGTTTCAAAGGCAGAACCGACCGTGGTGAGATCCGCGTTGAGCTGCTGCGCGGAGAGGAGGGCGTGCATATGAGCGTGAGAGATAACGGCAACGGCTTTCCAGCCGAGCTGCTCGATGCTTTGGGTGAATCCCCGATCACGGGCGGCGATAGCACGGGGATAGGGATTTACAATGTAAGCAGACGGCTGGTGCATCTGTTTGGAGCGGAGGCACGGTTGCGATTCTCCAATCCGCCGGAGGGCGGTGCGCTCATTGCATGTACCATTCCTTATCAACCAGACGAGAGGAGGGATATCCGGCATGAAGGTTATGATCGCGGAAGATGAGCGGCTTGCACGCGATGAGCTTCTTTATTTGCTTTCGCAGGAACGGGATGTCGAGCTTCTTCCTTATGCCGCTAACGGTATAGAGCTGCTTGAGCAAGCTCAGCTGTATAGGCCTGACGTCGTGTTTCTTGATATCCATATGCCCGGGCTCGATGGCGTGCAGACGGCGCAGCAGCTCATGCAGATGGAGCATCGGCCATTGATTGTGTTTGCGACGGCGTACGAGCAATATGCCGTGGAGGCGTTCAGGCTGGAGGCCGCCGATTATTTGCTCAAGCCTTACGACGAGATGCGCCTGCGGCAAACGCTGCAAAAAATCCGCAAGCTGCGGCTTTCCCCAGGCAAAGATACGGCATTAGGGCAGCCTGCAGATATCCCGAAGAGCGCCTTCGCAGCGGTTAAGCCGAAGCTGCTGATCGATGACGGCAGCCGCATGGCGGTCGTAGATCCCGTGAAGATCAGCTATGCGGTGAAAGAGGAGAAGCTGACGCAGATTCATATGACTGAGGGGCAGATCTACACGACCAGGCAGACGCTGCAGGAGCTGGAGGAAAAGCTGACATTATATGCTTTTTTTCGCACGCATCGCAGTTATTTGGTCAATATCGACGTGATTGATGAAATCGAGCCGTGGTTTAACGGCGCCTACAACGTGATTCTCAAAGATGCCCGGCGCGATCGCATCCCCTTGTCCAGGGTGGCGGCAAAGGAACTGATGCGACGGCTGCAGGGGGATTGACCTTCGCAGGCTGAACGAAGCAAGCTGCTGTTCATGCTTGCTTTTTTGAATTTGAGGAAGAATAGACGACATTTCGAGCGGGATTGCCGTCTTAGAGCAGCTGCTCATGCTACAATGATAAAGCGCTTACATAATTTCGCGAGATTAAGCTTGATCTCACAGGAGGGGTATGATGAAGGAGCAACTGAAAACGAATCCTTACAGTGAAATTGTTAGATCGGAACCGTTCACTAGGCTGATGGCTAAAAAAAAGCGGTTTATCGTGCCGATGACGCTGTTCTTCCTCATTTTTTATTTTATCCTGCCCATTATGACCTCTTACTCGAAAGTACTGAATGAAAAAGCGTTCGGCGCTATCACGTGGGCGTGGTTGTTAGCTTCGGCGCAATTTATTATGACCTGGGTGCTGTGTTGGCTTTATTCGCGTAAAGCTGTCGAGTTTGACCGCTTGGCCGAACAGATTAAAGTCGAATCTAATAGGAATGAGCGAAAGGCGGGATAAGCGATGAATACGGCATTTTTATTATTCCTGATTATTGTGGCCGGAACGCTGGTCATCACCTACTATGCAGCCAGAAAGACGAAAACAACGAGTGAGTTCTACACGGCCGGGGGCGGTCTGAGCGGCTGGCAAAACGGTCTGGCCATCGCGGGCGACTACATGTCAGCGGCATCCTTCCTCGGGATCGCCGGGATGGTGGCGCTGTTCGGCTTTGACGGCTTTTTTTACAGCATCGGTTTTCTTGTCGCTTATCTAGTCGTGCTGTATGTGATTGCGGAGCCCTTGCGCAACTTGGGTAAATATACGATGGCAGATATGATTGCCGCCAGGTTTGACGATAAAAAGGTGCGCGGTGTAGCTGCGCTGAATTCAATTACGATCTCGATTTTTTATATGATTGCGCAATTGGTTGGGGCGGGCGCACTGATCAAGCTGCTCTTGGGCCTGGATTACACCACATCCGTGCTGATTGTCGGCGCACTGATGACGGTGTACGTTGTATTCGGCGGGATGACGGCAACGAGCTGGGTGCAAATCATCAAATGCGTGCTGCTGATGGCGGGCACGTTTATCATCTCCTTGATCGTGTTTGCCAAATTTGATTTCAATTTGATGCATATGTTCGATCAGATGCGGACGGCGACGCCGCTCAAAGAGGCGTTTCTTTACCCGGGAAATAAGTTTACGAATGGACTGGATACGATCTCGCTCAATCTGGCGCTGGTGTTGGGCACGGCAGGCCTGCCGCATATTCTCATCCGCTTCTTCACGGTGAAGGATGCGCCGACAGCGCGACAATCTGTCGTGGTCGCCACCTGGATTATCGGCTTGTTCTACGTGATGACGCTGTTCCTCGGGTTCGGGGCAGCCGCCTTCGTGGGTAAAGATGTCATCGTCAAAGCCAATGCCGCAGGCAACATGGCGGCACCGCTGCTCGCCAAAGCGCTGGGCGGGGACTTCTTGTTCGCCTTTATTTCGGCTGTAGCGTTTGCGACCATTTTGGCGGTCGTGGCCGGTCTGGTGTTATCCGCAGCTTCCGCCTTTGCTCACGATTTCTACGGGCACATCATCCGCAAAGGGAAGGCGACGGAGAAGGAGCAAGTCCGCTCAGCGAAGCTGGCGTCCGTCGGCGTGGCTATCGTATCCATCATTCTGTCCTTGTATGCGCAGAAGCTGAACGTCGCGTTCCTGGTTGCCTTGGCTTTTGCCGTAGCGGCGAGCGCGAATTTGCCCGTGCTTGTATTCACGGTGTTCTGGCGCAGATTCAACACTGTCGGCGCTGTGACCGGGATGCTTGTCGGCCTGATCAGCGCGCTCGTGCTCGTAATCATTAGCCCGAACGTCTGGGACCCTACAGCCGGTAAAGCGATTCTCGTCGGTACACCGTTAATTTCGCTGACGAATCCGGGCATCATCTCCATTCCGCTCGGCTTCATAGGCGCCTGGGTCGGGACGCTGTTCTCCTCGAAGCGCGATGATGTGAAGTATGACGAGATCATCGTCAGAGCGAATACAGGCATTCAAGAAACATTATAAGTGACTCTTATAAAAGGCTCTACCTGGATAGCGCCGCAGCCAAGTAAAGGACTGAAGCGCTGCACAGGGGAGCTGTTTTTTTTGAAAATTCCTGCGGTTAAGCTACTTACCTTTTTGTAACTCATTTCCTGGCTTTCGGGAATCCTTTATACTGAAGGTGAGACAATCACAAGGTTATGAGGAGGCGAAGCGGTTGGGTACAAATGAAAAAATCGGTGGCGGTGGTTTTCACCACGTTGCGCTCCGCGCAAATGATTTTGAAGCGACGGTGCGGTTCTATACCGAGGGCTTAGGTTTCAAAGAAGTAAACGGCTGGGGCGAAGGGGACAAGCGTATTGTGCTGCTCGACAGCGGCGATGGAAATTATATGGAAGTGTTTGCAGGCGGTTCCGGCGAAGAGAGACCGGAAGGCTCTTACTTCCACGTCGCGTTCCGCAGCAACAATGTGGATGCAGCCGTTGAAGCGGCCGTAGCCGCAGGCGCGGTCGTAACGGTAGCGCCAAAGGATGCGGTGCTGGGCAATAATCCGCCTACGCCGGTGCGCATCGCTTTCGTCAAAGGGCTGAACGGTGAAATTCTCGAGTTCTTCCAGAGTACTGGCGACAACCAGCTGTAAGTGAGCTGGTCACGCTCAACAAAGAGGGCGCTTCCTAAGCAGCAGCATCTGCTGACGCTTAGGGGCGCCCTTCGTTATTTAAATAGCACGATTTCCACGCATGTCCCCTCACCCGGTTTGCTCCGGAGGGCAAAGGTGCCTTTATGGTTGTTGATGATGCGCTGAGTGACCATAAGCCCCAGGCCGGTTCCATGCACTTTATTCGTATAGAACGGTTCACCGATTCGGCTCATCTCGTCCTCCACAATACCGCATCCTTGGTCGATGATCCGGATCATGAAGCTTTTTGGGTCTGGCGCCATCAGGTCAATCTGAATTTTGCCGCCGTCTGGCATAGCTTCCATCGCATTCTTGAGCACGTTGATGAACACTTGTTTCAATTGATTCGCTTCGCAATGGATCAGCGGCACGTCCGTTGGTTCCAGACTGATGGTCAATTCGATCTCCACGTTATCGAGGCTCGCTTGCGATTCCAGCAGCTTCACGACATGGCTTACAATGTCGCGGATATCGGTCAGCTGGAATTGTACGGCTTGCGGCTTGGCGAGCACTAGAAACTCGCTCACAATAAAGTTGATGCGGTCGAGCTCGGAGAGCATAATATCCAGCTGGCTGGCTTTCAGCGAGCCGGTCATCTTCTGCAGCTGTACGAAGCCCTTGAGCGTCGTCAGCGGATTGCGGATTTCGTGGGCTACGCCTGCGGCGAGCTGGCCGACGACTGACAGCTTCTCCGATCTCCGCAGCGCCTCCTCGGTCTGCTTCCTGACTGTAATGTTGCGGGAAATCGAGGCGATGGCGACAATATGACCGTGCGCATCCCGGATCGGGGAGATGGTGATGCTTACATCAATCAATCGGCCATCCTTCATATATCGCGCTGTTTCAAAGTCGGTCACCGCTTCGCCTTGCAGCATCTTCTGCACCTGTTCCTCGGTAGCTGCAAGCTGATCGGCAGGAATATTATCCAGCGGCTTGCCGCATACCTCTTCATGGCACCAGCCGAACAAGCGTTCAAAAGCCTGATTCACTTGCCATACCTGGCCCTGCAAATCAGAGACATGTATCGCGTCGGACGTTTGATTGAAGAACGATTCCAAGTACTCTTTGGTCGTGCGCAATTCATCCGCCGCTTCGCTCAGCTCTGTCGTATAGCGATGCAAGTTGCTGGTCATCGTATTCACTTGAGCGGCCAGCAGGCCGAGCTCGTCCTTGCGACGGCCCGGAATGAAGCTGTCAAACTGGCCTTTGGCGACCAGATTAACAGTATCCAAAATCTTCTGGATCGGCCGGATCATAAATCCCGCTAGCCAATAACTGGTAACCATGGAGAATAGGAGAAGTCCCAGCGATATCATGCCAAGGATGAAAAGATGGTGATTCAGCACGTTCGTTAGCGAACTCAGATCAAAGGTGATGCCGATGACATAAGGTTCAGCCGCGTGTACGGGAATGAAACTTTTCAGCACATTTTTTCCGTCAATCCGACTCTCGGTTATATTTCTGCTCCCGGATACGATGGCTTGCTGGAGATGGATCCCATCATTCTCTTCATCGGTAAAGCGATAGCTCCCGAAAATAATATCCCGCACGTCGAGATTATGGACAGGAATGCCTTGTTTGATTTTAATAATCGGCTGTTTACCGAAAAACTGCGGATTAAAGCCCGTTATTTCAAGAATACTGGCGTTTTCCTTCATCATCTTCTGAATGACGGCTTCCGAGCCTTCTATCTTTTGAAAGTCCAGAATGCTTGTGGCATTGATGTACGGATCGATCATATAGTTCGTCGTACCGTCGTAATAGTAGCCCCACTTATTGATGTCAGACGGATCGGAAGTGGCGAAATTAATCGGACCGGACCAATAATGCGGGAGTTTCCGCCCTTGAGAAACCGTGACCTCATGAAGGGTAAAAAGCTGTAAAAAAGCCGTGTACCAGTAATCCCATGTTTTAGAACTTAGGTTAATTTCCTTTGGATTGGATGAACGTAAGACGACGATGTCGTTGTCAGGCAGCTTTGTCCAAAGGGAGATGTGGTCGACGCCAAGCTTGGCGCTAAGCGCTACCAACTGTTCGTTGGTCACGCCGGCAATATCGGGATTCAGCTCAGCTTGCGCGGCGATGGCGGCAGCCCGCAGCTTTTCAGCAGTTGTATCCTCCATCGCTTGACGTGCCTGCTGTGTCACTTCGACCGTGGTGCTGAGCTGGTCCGCGATCGTGAGCATTTGCTGCTCCGCAGACTTTTTCAAGCCTTCTTTGGTGCTGATGGAGTAGATGGTCAAATTCAACACGAGAATAGTGGCAACAAGCAGAGATATGCAAAGGGTGAGTTTCACCTTAATGGACATGATATCCTCCTGATCATGTTGGTTGTTCTCGTCAAGATTCGACACAATCCCAATATATCCCTTTATTATCTATGATTTTTAGCTTGGGGAATCCGGTATTTTTGCAGGAATTTGTAAAAAGATGGCGAATCATGTTTACGATCATTTCGTTAGTTAGAGAAACAAAAGGAGGTGTCGTCTTGAGAGTCCATCAGCTTCTGTACCAAGATCCCGCTCATTTGCTATCATGGATCGATATGAATGACATACAAGACTCCAAGCGGCTGCTTATACAAGTTTATACCAGCATCGTTCAGCTAGATCCGATTCACCGTTTAATCGGACTCTTACATACACGTTTGCCTCAAGCAACTTGCATTGGATGCGCCTCTGAAGGACAAATTTTGGATGGCGAGATGTGTGAAAGCGGGACTGTGCTGTCCTTTATTGAATTTGAACAAGCTGCTTTAGATAGTGTGCTATTCCCCTTTATAGCGGATCGAGACTGCTATGACAACGGAAAGATGCTGGCCGCCCGATTAACAGGGGCGGACACCCAGGCGATGATCATTTTCACAAGCACGCTTGCGAATTCTGAGGATTTTGTCCAGGGCGTTGAGTCCATTGCACCGCATGTTGTGCTGGCCGGGGGAATTTCCTTAAACCAACAGGGACAAACGGTGCTGTTTACCAAAGATGGCGTTATGGAGCAGGGTGCTGTCGGTGTTGCTTTATCTGGAGAAAATTTACAAGTTCATAACCAATATAGCTTGAACTGGAAGTCAGTTGGAAAAAGGCTCGTCGTGACGCGGGCTGAAGGCAATCGCATTTACGCGATAGACGGCATGCCGGTCGTTGACTTGTACCGCAAATATTTGGGTGAGAAAATAGCGACGCAAATTACCACAAAAAGCACGCAATTCCCGCTGATCCTCAGCCGCAACGGCATTGATATTTGCCGGGACGTCCTCGCGGTTCATGAAGACGGCTCCGTGACGGTATCGGGGCATTTGTATGAAGGCGAGGTTGTCAGGTTTGGGTTCGGTGACCCGGAGCTTATCGTCGAGGGCTCCAAACAGTTGATTGAGACGCTGCGGGATATTACGGCTGAAGCGATTCTCATCTATTCGTGCACAGCGCGGAAAAGCTTTATGTTCAATTCGATCGGCTACGAATTGTCACCTTTGCAGCAGATAGGCCCGAATATTGGCTTTTTTACGTCCGGGGAGTTTTATCATCATGAACGGAGAAATATGGTGATCAACCACTCCATGACTTTGCTTGTGCTGTCCGAAAATACGCAAATGCCGAAGCCAGAGGCAGTGCGGCTTGTGCAGGAACAGGAAGAGACCCAAGACCCATGGGGCGAGCTCGATGCTTTGCGTGCGATGTCACATATGGCGCAGGTTTCAACGGATGAGCTGATCAAGCTGAATGTGTCGCTGGAGGCTTCGGAGCAGCGCTACAGCTCGCTTGTCCAATACAATCCCGAGATTGTCTATTCGATTGATGCTAAGGGTACGTTCCTGTCGCTGAATCCCGTTTTCTACGATCTCTTAGGTTATCAGTCAGATGAGGTGCAGTCGCTCTATGAAGTGGTGAACCCTGGCGACCATCACCGGCTGCGCAGCGTGATCGAACGTGCGTTTCATGGCCGCCCGCAAAGCTTTGAGCTCACGCTACTGATGAAGGGGCAAATCGCCATCCCGTTCATGGTGACAAAAATACCAATCATCGTAAATGAGGAGATTGTAGGCGTATATGGCATTGCCCAAAATATGTCTGAACGCAAAAAGGCCGAAGCCCGCATCACCTTCATGGCGTATCATGATGTTTTGACCGAGCTGCCGAACCGTACGCTGTTGTATAGACATCTTGACGAGCTGCTGATCAGCCGGAATGACAGCCAGGCAGTATTTTCCATTTTGTTCGTGGACTTGGACAATTTCAAGGAAATCAATGATTCGTTCGGCCATTTTGTCGGGGATGACATTCTGAAGCGGTTTGCCTCTAAGTTGAAGGCGCTTATTCAGAATAAGGGGATCGCGGCGCGCTTCGGCGGTGATGAATTTGTCGTTATTTTAGAGATGGAACAAATGACGGACATTAAGGACGTGGCGGAGCAGATCGTCGCCTATTTCACAGAGCCGCTGATTCTGGAGGGGACGGAGCAATTTATTACGACCAGTGTGGGCATCAGTTTGTTCCCGCAAGACGGCGACAGCTCGGAAGCCTTGTTAAAAAATGCCGATTTGGCCATGTACAAAGCCAAACAGTCGGGGAAGAACCGCTTCTTGTTCTATGAGAGCGAGCAAAGCGAAGAATTGCGCGAGAAGCGGCTGCTGGGCAGCGAGCTGCGCAAAGCCATAATGGAGGATGAGCTGCAGCTGAATTATCAGCCGATCGTGGATCTCCGCTCGGACAAGGTGATTGGCTGTGAAGCGTTGGTTCGTTGGCACCATAAGGAGCGCGGCCCTATTCCGCCATCGCTTTTCATCCCGATTGCCGAAGAATACGGATTGATTGATATGCTGGGGACGTGGGTACTGCAGACAGCGTGCCTGCAAATGGTGCGTTGGCATGTGGATCACGGTGCGCTGCAGTTTATTTCTGTGAACGTATCGTATCAGCAGTTCCAGCGTTTTGATTTCGTAGACGTTGTTAGCCAAGTGCTGCAGGAGACGGGGCTCGACCCGGCGAGATTGCATTTGGAAATTACGGAGAGCACGGCGCTCATTAATCTGGGACAGACGCGGCTGATTTTACATAGACTGCAGCAACTTGGAATCTCGATCTCGATGGATGACTTTGGCACAGGCTTCTCGTCTTTAAGCTGCATTAAAGATTTATCGATCGATAAACTGAAAATCGATCGTTCGTTCATTACGAACATCTCCACGGATCAGCGGGATGCGGCAATTGTCAAAACGATTATCGCCTTGTCGCGCAATCTGAATATGAAGGTGTTGGCCGAGGGCGTCGAGAGCAGCGAGCAGCTGGAAAAACTGGCGGAATACGACTGCGACGAGATTCAGGGGTTTTTGTTTAGCCGGCCGATTCCCGCAGAGGAATTCGAGGCGCTGTTTTTGGCGGCGGCTTCGCCGGGGGCGACTGCGGAGGCACGGATTGTGCCGTAGGGCGTTTCGCTAAAGACCCTATTTATATAAAAAAGCAATAGCGGAACAAGTTCCGTTATTGCTTTTTTGCATGCTTATTAGTTGGCGATGAACTCTTGTACCCATTCGCCATTATAGTAGCCGACGCCGATTTTCGTATAATTCGGGCTTAAAATGTTTTGACGATGTCCCGTGCTATTCATCCAAGCGGTCATAACGTCTTGCGGCGTTTTTTGACCCATCGCGATATTCTCACCAGCATAGCTGTACGTGATGCCGTACTCCGTCATCATATCAAACGGTGAGCCGTACGTTGGTGACGTATGATCAAAGTAGTGGTTGTTGTACATATCTTTGGCTTTATCCAGCGCCATCGCGGACAAAGAAGAATCTGCCGTCAGCGGCTTCAGGCCAGCTTTGGCGCGCTCCTGGTTCACCAACGACACGACTTGGTCAGCATAAGCGGACTGGCTTACCGCCGGAGTTGTCGGACTTGCAGGATTCGGGGTTGTGCCACTTACAGTATTGCCGGAAACGTTCAGCACCATGCCCGGCCAGATGATATTCGGGTTGGCAACTTGTGGATTCAGCTTAATCAAAGTGCTCAGCGAAATGCCTTGCTTTTGCGATATCGTCCACATTGTATCTTGGCTCTTCACAGTGTAAGTTGCAGTGGCTGCGGATGCGGACATAGCTCCCACGCCTGCCATCAAACTCAACGCGAGTACACCGGATAATAGTGTCTTTTTCATAAAAAATCCTCCCTTTTCACGGCCTGCGAGGTTAGCTGACGGATTCGGGTCAAAGAGTAATCACCCGGCCAAAAATGTTGGCTTCACCCCAAAGTTGGGTCCCCCGTGCTTCACTATTGAAGCTTCGGCCTACATGAGTGTGTTCTCAGAAGCAAGCCAAATGGCCGTCTCTCTGAGTCCGTTCTATTCTAGCATAGCAATCTGCTAGGTTCCCCCCTCAAATTTTTCCAATGTATAGTCTGGACAGGGAATCTCACCTTGACAAAAATACCCCTCAGGGTATAAATTTTACCCCATAGGGTATTTAACCAAAAGAGAGGAATGAATGATATGCCGCGGAACATTGTCATTGTTGGTGGAGTTGCTGGAGGCGCATCTGCTGCGGCCCGGTTAAGAAGATTGAATGAAGAGGATCATATTGCTATGTTGGAGCGAGGCAGCTACATTTCTTTTGCCAATTGCGGCTTGCCTTATTATATAGAAGAGACGATTCAGTCTCGAAATAAATTGTTTTTACAGACCCCGGCAGGCATGGGCAAAAGGTTTCGGATGGACATCCGCGTTCGGTCGGAAGTGACCCGCATCGACCGCGTGAATAAGGTTGTCGAGGTGAAGGAATTGGAAAGCGGGCGAGAGTTCCAATATCCGTATGATATTTTGATTTTGTCTACGGGTGCAAAGCCGGTTGTGCCAAAAATTCCGGGACTAACCGAAGCGCGATCCGTCTTTACGTTGCGGAATGTGCCGGATACAGATAGGATCAAAGCTTTTGTCGATGAACAAAAGCCAGGGCACGCAACAATTGTTGGCGGCGGCTTCATCGGGGTGGAAATGGCGGAGAGCCTGCGCAAGCGCGGAGTGGAAGTGACGCTGATCGATCGTAATCCGCAGATTTTGCGGCCGCTGGACCCCGAGATGGTCAAGCCGGTTGAACAGCACATGCGCATGAAAGGCGTTGAGCTGGTTTTGAACGATTCCATTGTCGCTGTACATGATCAAGGCAGCATGCTCCAGCTTGCGTCAGGCAGACAGCTGCGCACAGATATGCTTCTCTTAGCTGTCGGTGTGCAGCCGGAAAGCGAGTTGGCCGCAGCCGCCGGGCTGGAGCTCGGGGTGAAGGGCGCCGTGCGCGTCAACGCACAGCTGCAGACCAGCGATCCTGCGATCTATGCCGTCGGCGACGCCATCGAAGTCAAGGATCGCGTACTCGGGTTCGAGACGGTTGTGCCGCTCGCTTGGGGAGCGAACCGTCAAGGACGGCTGGCCGCCGATCATATTAATGGCCGCGAGATCAATTACCTCGGCGCCTACGGGACGGCGATCGTCAAAGTATTCGATCTGACGGCCGCGTCAACCGGCAGCAATGAGAAGACGCTTCGCTCCCGCGGGATCCCCTTCGAAGCGATTCATATTCACCCAGGCTCCCATGCGGGTTATTATCCGGGAGCGTCGCCGATCGCGCTAAAGGTGCTGTTCGATAAAGCCAGCGGCATCATCTATGGCGCCCAAGCCGTGGGCGCGGACGGCGTGGATAAGCGTATCGACGTCATTGCGACAGCGATGCGGGGCGGATTGACCGTTGCCGATTTGGCCGACATTGAACTCGCCTACGCGCCGCCGTATTCATCGGCCAAAGATCCTGTGAATATGGCCGGCTATGTGGCAGCTAATGTGATGGACGGCTTGGCCGCAACGATGCAATGGCATGAGGTCGACGCCTTTATTGCTGGTGGCGGGCTGGTTATCGATGTGCGCGATCCGATTGAAAGAGAAGCCGGCTTTATTCCAGGCTCTATCAATATACCGTTGAACGAGCTAAGAGAAAGATTATCCAAGCTGCCCCAGCAAGATCCGATTGCGGTATCGTGCCAGGTTGGGCAGCGGGGGTATGTCGCGGCGCGGATTTTGCAGCAGCACGGTTTCCAGGTGCGCAACGTAGACGGGGGCTACCGGACCTACGCGGCGATGGCTCAGGAATCGAAGCCGCCAGCAGCCCAGAATCAGCCAACTAATCAGCCAACTGCTGAGCGCAACCAAGCTGAAGCCACTATAAAGGTGCAGATGACCAGTCCCGCAGAGCCCAAGGAAGCGAGACATGTCATCGTCGATGCTTGCGGATTGCAATGCCCAGGCCCTATAATGCGGGTATATGAGACAATGAACGAGATTCAATCAGGCGATACCATCGAGGTGCGGTCCACTGATTTTGGCTTTGCTTCCGACATTGCCAAATGGAGTGAGAAAACAGGCAACACGCTGGAGTCGCTGCAATCCGCGAACGGCGTCGTTCAAGCCGTGATCCGCAAAGGCAGCAAGCAGGCAGCAGCGCCCGGTGCGCAGCAGTCAAGCTTGGCGGCACCGGCGCAAACAGGCGCCACCATGGTCGTATTCAGCGGCGATTTGGACAAGACGATTGCGGCTTTTATTATCGCTTCCGGAGCCGCGGCCATGGGGAAGAAGGTGACGATGTTCTTCACCTTCTGGGGCTTGAATGTACTCCGCAAGGATGAGGCTCCCCCTGTGAACAAAGACGCCGTCGAAGCGATGTTCGGCCTCATGATGCCGAAAGGCAGCAGAGCGCTGCCGTTGTCCAAAATGAACATGGGTGGCCTTGGCCCCAAAATGATCCGTCATGCGATGCGGAGGAAAAATGCAGAATCGCTGGAGTCCCTTATGCAGCAAGCGATTCGTTCCGGCGTGAAGCTGGTCGCTTGTACGATGAGCATGGACATTATGGGCGTTAAGCGCGAAGAATTGATCGATGGCATCGACTATGCCGGCGTAGCGAGCTATTTGGGCGATGCGGAGGATGCGGGATTAAATCTGTTCATTTAGTTAAGTGAAAGTGGGGGCAGGTGCATGGAGTATGAAAATGGCATTAAAAATCGCTTAAAACGCATTGAAGGGCAAGTGCGCGGCGTCTTGGCGATGATGGAGGAAGGCAAGGACTGTCGGGATATCGTGACTCAGCTTTCAGCGATCCGCACAGCCGTTGACCGCACCATCGGAACCGTCATTGGCGCCAACTTGGAGCATTGCATTCAAGAGGAACTGGAGAAAGGCAATTCACCAAGTCAAGTGATTGAAGAAGCGGTTGAACTGATTGTCAAAAGCAGATAAAGAAATGACCATCCTAGGGGCTTTCTCCAACAGGATGGTCGTTTTTTTAAAGCACGAATTTATAACCTACCCCCCAAACCGTCTTGATATGCTTGGGTTCCTTCGGATTGACTTCGATTTTTCTCCTTAAGTTGGTGATATGAACGTCGATGGACCGGTCATTTATGTAAGAATCAAACCCGCGAAGCGCATTGATCAATTCTTCCCGGCGAAACACCCGCTGCGGGTGTTCGTAGAGCAGGCGCATTAGCTCAAATTCGGAGAACGTCATCTCTACCGTCTCGCCGCGCACAGATAGTGTGCGAGTTTCCATGTTCATGTTCAGTCTGTTCTGCGACGCTTTCGGAGCTGTCTGAGCCGCCTTGCTCACAGCAGGTTCTAGAGTCACGGCAATTTGTTGCTGGGAGCGGCGCAAGAACGCCAGGATACGGGCTTTCATTTCGTGCATGCTGAACGGCTTGCATAAGTAGTCGTCGGCACCGACGGTAAAAGCTTCGATTTTCTCGCTGACTTTGGAATTCGAAGAGATGATAATAATGGGCACATTGGTCATGCTGCGCAGCGTATTGCATAAGTTCGTTCCTTCAAAATCGGGAAGCATCAAGTCCAACAAAATGATATCCGGTTGAAATTCGGTAAAAGCGCTTACGCCATCCTGCCCATTATGACACCGCAGCACTTCAAAGCTTTCCTCCGTTAAATACATAGAGATCATTTCTCCGATAATGTCGTCATCTTCAATTAATAGAACTTTTGTCATAAATATTCCCCCAAGTAACGTTAAATGCCTCTATGATAAAACTTAGTTCTATTAAGCTTAGTGCTAACATTTTGCTCATATTTTCATTATAACCTGCTGATTTTTAAGAGTAAATCGCTAAAATCGCCTACTATTTAGGCGAAAAGAAGAAAATGTTAGTAAATTATGAGTAAATATTGCCAGTTTATCTAACAGAGAGCGCATAGTTAGCTAATAAATAGAAGTTATGATAGAAAGTGTAGGCATGAAAGAAAACAGTGACAACTGGAAATAGGCATCGTAATATACATATACAGTTAGAATCTACAACAATGTCCAGAATAGGCTGGTGATTGTCCTGCTGCAGGGTCTGTTAATTAATTTTGCGATTATTACCGTATTTGTACTTTTTGTCGAACAATTTCTCATCCATACCGAGCTGGATGCTAAGCTGTCGTGGCGGCGGAAAGTTGTTGTGGGGCTTGCTCATGGTATTTTAGCCCTTATCTTACTAAATTTCAGCGTTCTAATTGACGATCATGTTCAGATGAATTTTAGAGGTGTAGGCTTGCTTCTATCTGCATTTCTCGGCGGTCCTCTATCCTTGGTTATCTCTTTCGTTATGATGTGGACGGGGAGATTCATCATAGAGGGTTCCCAGGAGCTTCCGCAGCTTGTCATTGGATTCGTCAGTTTAACCGGAGTTTGCTTGATCTTTGCTAAAGTTCAATCTTACTGGAAGAAATGGCTCTACGGGTTATCTTTCTTCTATATTGTCTACTATTCTTTACTTTGGCTGTGGTACCGTACGGATTCATGGGATCTTATTTTGCAGTATGTGTTATACCAGTCAGCGTGCATGATCGTTATTGCTTCGTTCCTTAAATATTTACTCCACAACCGCACGTATAAACAAATGGTGCATCAAGCAGAGCAAGAATTGATCAGTACGCTGCGTATGCAGCCTGGCTTTACGTTCAAACTGCATGAACACAGGGGCCGGTACGTTTATGTTTTGATCGAGGGTCAATTGCTTTATCAAATGGGCTATGAGCCCAATCAATTTATCGGCAAGTCAACCGACGAGCTTTCCGTCATTCCGAAGGATCTCGCCGCATCTATGCATATGTATTATAGCAGGGCTTGGCAAGGCGAACGGGTGATGTATGAATCGAAAATATTAGAACACGAGCTGCTCGTTACGCTGCAGCCGATTTATCAATCTGGAATCGTCAGCGAAGTGATCGGGACCGCCGTCGATATTACGGGGCATAAGAACGCCGAGGTCAAGATCCGCGAGCGGGAAGAGCAATATCAGATCTTAGTCGAAAACTCCGACGATTTCATTTTGAGTTTTAATCTTGATGGAACCGTGACTTCTGTGAATCAAAAACTATGCCAAACTTTGCAACTTGAAGCCAATCAATTGATCGGCCGCCTCTTTTCACCGATGCTCACCTTGGATGACGCCGATTTGTGGGAGCAGGCTTTTGAACAGGCTGTCGTGGAGGGAACCGTGCAGCAGTTTGAAATGTGCATGATCCTTGCAGATGATCAGGAGCATATTTATAATGTGACGCTGTCACCGTTCTACCGGACCGAATCGGAAATCGGCGGGGTGACAGGGACGATCCATGACATCACGGATTTGAAGAAGCGCAAGGAAGCGGACGAAGCCAATTGGGCCAAAAGCCAGTTTCTCGCTAGAATGAGCCACGAAATTCGGACGCCGCTCAATGGGATCATCGGGTTGTCGCTGCTCATGCAAAAGACGGAGCTTTCCGAAACACAGAAAGATTATTTGCACAAAATCGAAGCCTCCTCCAACGCGCTGTTGGGGACGATTAATGATATTTTGGACTTTTCAAAAATCGAGGCGGGAAAAATCACATTGGAAAAGGTGGATTTCTCGCTGGAAGAGTCGCTGCGCAAAGTGGCGGATCTGTCCAGTCCTGCTCTTGGGAAGAAGCGGATCGAAATGATCATCGATACTTCGGAAGATCTGCCGATGTATGTGAATGGAGATCCTTTCCGCCTGGAACAGGTGCTGATTAATTTGGCGAACAATGCCATTAAATTCACTGAAAACGGAAACATTAGCATCAAGGTTGGTTTGGAAGCTTATGTCGAAGACAATGTATTGTTGTCGTTTTCCATTGAAGATACCGGTATTGGCATCGCCAAAGATCAGCTCGTGAAACTGTTCTCGCCATTCACTCAAGCTGATAGCTCGACCAGCCGCAAGTACGGCGGTACCGGATTGGGGCTGGTGATTTGCCAGCATTTGATCCAGTCGATGGGCGGTATTTTGAAGGTGGAAAGCAAGCAGGGAGTCGGCAGTCGGTTTTACTTTACGGTGATGTTTGAACAGAGCCGTCAAGAGTTCGCGGAGCATCCTGTGCTGACACAATTAGCTGATGGCAGCCATCACTCGCTGGTCGCAGAGGATCATCCGATGGTGCGTGAGCAGTTATGCCGTATGCTGAGTTCTTTTCAATTGCAGGTGAAAGCTGCTGCGAATGTTTCTGAACTGTGCCAGGCGCTGGAGGATAGCATGGAGGCCCGTACGCCGGTCTACGATTATATCATCGTGGACATGGAGATGGAGCAGCTGCGCAAGTTGCAGGCATGGACGGGCTTTATCAGCTTGATTGACCGGAAAACCACAAAGGTGATCGCGTTGACGACCATATTTGGCCGCGAGGAGCTGGACAAGTATCCTTTTGATCTAAGGCCGGATGCGGTGATGATGAAGCCAGTGTGCAAGCTCAATTTCTTGCAAACTCTGCAGTCGCTGGCACAGGTCGAGAGTGCGGACGCGCAAGCGTTGGTGGCGGCCGATAAGGAAATGATCAGCGAAGAGGCCGCATTTAGGGGCCACATTCTTGTCGCGGAAGACAATGAAATCAACCAATTGGTTATCACGCACATGTTGGAGCGGCTAGGTTATCAGGTGACGATTGCGGGCAATGGTCATGAAGTGTTGGCGCAGGCCGACGAGCAGCCATGGAGTCTTGTGCTGATGGATCTTCATATGCCGGAGATGGATGGCTATGAGACGACGCGCAAGCTTCGTCAGAGCAAGTATTTTAACCGGATTCCGATAGTTGCCTTAACGGCGAATGTGTTGAGTGAAGATCACGAGCGCTGTCTGAAAATAGGGATGAATGACATCCTGATTAAACCTGTTGACGAAGAGCGTCTGCTGCAAATGATTCAGAAGTGGCAAAATCTCACCTGGCTCAATCGGATTGAAGGCATGGATACGATGCAGGTGATGAAAAACTTGGACGAGAAGATTCATATCTTTCAGTATATGGTTAATAAATTCAAGCAGGATTACCGGAACTTTTATCAGCAATTAGAGACTGCGCTGTATAAGCAAGAAATGACGCTGGCTCGAAGAATGGTCCACACGCTGAAGGGGGT
This sequence comes from Paenibacillus aestuarii, assembly GCF_027789125.1. Lineage (GTDB taxonomy): Bacteria > Bacillota > Bacilli > Paenibacillales > NBRC-103111 > Paenibacillus_E > Paenibacillus_E aestuarii. The sequence goes on from NZ_JAQFVF010000002.1 coordinate 100,102, forward strand.
ATCCGCGAATTTCTTTGCGGCATCCCTGTTCGATGCCGTGCAGGTTCTCGATGCCGAGCTGGCGGAAGGCGCCGGCGTCACCATGGAACAATGGAAGCTGGGCGCAGCTAGGATCCAGATGGAAATTAACCGCATCATCCAGTCGTTGGATGCTGCTTAGCATTAAGGGTCAACCAAGGGATTGGTTGGCCTTTTTGCTGTTTGTGGTTAGCGCTGTTTTTCGGCGCTAAGTGAGGAGTGAAAGGGCAACGGGTGAAGTTAAGCATGAAAAACAAGCTTAAGTCGGCTACTGTAACGTGTGAGGGTATGCAAGGGTGGTCAGTATCGTCCTACAGTGCCAAGTCAAGCGATGGAGAGAATTGGGCGCAGCTAATGCTTTCCCTCCAGCCTTAATAGGTATATAGTAAAAATAATTACTAGTTTGGAGAAGGAGTAGTTATGTCGAACATGATAGATCAGTTAAATGGCGTTTTTCCGTCCGTATGCTCGCTGGATTGCCCGGATCAGTGCGGTCTGCTGCTCCATAAGCAGGACGGGAAAATAGTGAAAATAGAAGGGGACCCGTCCCACCCGATAACGCAAGGAGCCATTTGCAACAAAGTCCGCAATATGACGGCCCGTATTTATGATGAGCAGCGCTTGAAGTACCCGCTGAAGCGGGTCGGCCCCAAAGGCGAGGGCAGCCGCTTCGAGCGCATTTCCTGGGAGGAGGCGGTAAGCACCATCACCGCCAATTGGCAAAGGCTGATCGCCGAAGAAGGGTCCGAGTCCATCCTGCCATATAGCTTCTACGGTAATATGGGGCGGATTGGGACGGAGGGCATGGATCGGCGGTTTTTTAACCGGATGGGGGCCAGCCGGTTGCTCTATACGATCTGCCAGTCCGCCGGTACGGAAGGCTATGCTTATACGATGGGCGGCAGTTATGGGATCGATCCGGAAGATACCGTAGATGCGAAGCTCATCATCATGTGGGGCATTAATGCGGTCAGCACGAATATGCACCAGGTGGTGCTGGCCGAAAAGGCGCGCAAGAACGGAGCGCAGATCGTGGTCATCGATGTTCACAAAAACCAGACCGGCCGCTGGGCCGATTGGTTTATTCCGATTTTGCCGGGCACGGACGGAGCTTTGGCGCTTGGTATCATGCATATCTTGTTTGCCGAGCAGATCGTGGATGAGGCTTTCCTCAGCCAATATACGGTAGGGCATGAGGAGCTGCGCCAGCATGTGCGCCAATATGAACCGGCCGTCGTATCGGCGATTACCGGCGTGCCGGTGGAGGACATCTACCGCCTTGCGCGCCTATACGGGCAAACGACGCCGTCGTTCATCCGCATCGGCAACGGGCCGCAGCATCATGATAACGGCGGTATGACGGTACGGACGATTGCCTGCCTGCCAGCGCTGACGGGCCAATGGCTGCATCACGGAGGCGGGGCCATTAAGGGCAACGGAGGGTTTTTGGATATCAATACAGCGGCCTTGCAGCGGCCGGATTTGCTCGCGAAGCCTACGCGGGAGATCAATATGATTCAGTTGGGGAGCGCTTTGCTTGAGCTCGATCCGCCGATTCGTTCGCTGTATGTCTACAACTCTAACCCTGCGGTCGTCGCCCCGGAAGCGAATAAAGTGAGAGAAGGGTTACAGCGTGAAGATTTGTTCACGGTCGTGCACGACCTGTTCCTGACAGAGACGGCCATGTACGCGGATATTGTGCTCCCGGCAACATCTTCCTATGAGAATACGGACTTGTATAAATCATATTGGCATCATTATGTGCAAATCCAACAGCCTGTCATCGCGCCTTACGAAGAAAGCAAAGCGAATACGGAAGTATTCAGACTGCTGGCACAAGCGATGGGGTATGAGGAACAAGCGCTAAAGGATAGCGACGAGGAAATGATTCGACAATCGCTCAACTATCCGCGCAATCCATATTTGGAAGGGATATCCTTAGAGGGCTTGCAGGAGACGCAATTCGCCAAAGCTAAAATCACGCCTTTGATGGCAAGTCCACTCAAAACGCCTAGCGGTAAAATCGAGCTGATCTCTGAGCAAATGGAAAAGCTAGGGTACCCGCCGCTGCCGACTTACACTTCGCTGATCGACGATGGGGATTACCCGTTCCTATTCGTGCCGGCGCCGAATCATAACTTCCTGAATTCGACGTTCTCGAATAATGAGAAGCATGTGCGCATGGAAAAAGCGCCGAAGCTGCATATGAATGCATCGGACGCAGCAGCGTTAGGGCTGGCCAGCGGCGACATGGCCCGGGTCTGGAATGCTCGCGGTGAATGCGAGCTGATTGTATCCGCAGGTGAGGACGTGCTGCCTGGGGTTGTTGTCAGCCAAGGGCTTTGGGCGGATGCACCAGGCCGCAAAGCACTGGTCAATGCGCTGACCCCTGATCGGGTCGCCGATATGGGGGGAGGAGCAACATTTTTCTCCGGGCGTGTTCAGGTAGAAAAGGTATAAGGTGAACGAGCAGCCTGCTGAACCATCAGGCGGATACCCGCATAAGGTATGGCAGGAGGTGAAAACCACCGATGCCATTGGAGCAAAAAGCTTATATGTGGATAGGGAAGCCTGTTGGTGTATCGCTGCGGGACGGCACGGGTGTCTCCGGGGTTTTGTGCGGCGTTCAAGGCGGCCAAATCTACTTAATTGAATATTTGTATCACACGCAATTCGCTACCAAGCATTATCCGTTATATCTGGTCCAGGATATTCACCCGTTTCCGGGCTGTCATAACCCGTTTCCGCCAGTTTATTATCCGGTACCGACTTCGATGTAAAAAATAGAAGACCCCGAAGGTTCATTCCCGAACCATTGGGGTCTTCTTTGGGATTACTGCTCGTCTTCGTTATTCGCAGCATTAGCGCTTTGGTTAGCGCCTTGGCCTGCTCCTTGGAAAGCCTGAGCAGCGACCTCTGCGGAAAACTCCGCATCGTTCTCAGCGTTTGGAAGTCGGTTGAGCTGTGTAGATTGGACAGCTGCTTTGTTAGCTTGATTTTGGTTTTGGTTGGATTGGTTCATCTTGAAAGCCACCTTTTTCTTCTGGATTAAACACCTCCTTTAGTCTGATCCAGAAACGCTATTTTATGCATGCTATTTATCAATTGATCTCCATAGTCCGAATTCGGCCAATTGCAGCGTCCGAGTAGAGTGAATTCACTTCTCCAATCCGATTTTTCCCACTTACAGATGCTAATTCCGGGTAGCTGTCGAAAAAAGCCCCTCGCAATTGGGTAAATCCGGACTGCGGCGCGCAGCATCCGCCAATCGCCGGCTGCAATTGGGTAAATCCGGACTGTGAAGCGCAGCTTCAGTCAATCGCCCTGTAATTCGGTCTAATATGGAAGAAAATTTTATTCCGAGGACTTTGGCGTGACCTCCTCTGCATGTTTTTGTTAAGGATAGAGCGACCGAGACAGGCAGATAGTAGAGAGAGAAAGACGAACTTCTCGCCGAAGAAAGTGAGGAACAACTTTGATGAATCAGCAGATGCAAGCGGGGGGCCAAGCTCAATCCCAGAATCAGACCACATCAGATCGCAATGTGCTCACTGACAAGGAGCTATCCTATGTAAAAGACTTTTTGTCATGGGAACTGCTCGCGATGAAAAAATGCAATGATACCGCAAATCGTTGTACAGATCCGCAAATTCAATCGCTTATTAAGCAGACGGGGCAGAAGCATTTGCAGCATTACAATTCGCTGCTGACGTTATTGCACTAAACCAAGAGGAGGTTGTCACATGACGCTTGAATTAGCTATGCCGCAAACCGGACAGCTGCCACAGGTTAAAGGTCCGGAGCTTAATGATCGAGACTTTATCAATGAAATTTTGACGCACGAAAAATATTTGTCTTCCGGTTACAACACCGGATTGCTGGAAATGCAAAATCCGCAGCTGCACGAAACGGTGCAGGCGATTCTCAGCGACACGCATAATTGCCAGTTTCAACTTTTTGATCAAATGTTTCAGAAAGGCTGGTATAAGATGAAAGTCGCCGACCAGCAGGAAATTCAGCAAATCAAAACACAATTTACGAACTATCAGACGCAATTTCCTACGTTTCAATAGAGAAAGGAGCTGAGCGTGAATGCGCTTAGCTCCTTTTATTATTACCGGTTGTCGATCTTCTCCGGATACATATCATGGTTCATCAAGCGATGTTCGGCCATCGCTTCGAATTTGGTTCCCGGCTTGCCGTAGTTGCAGTACGGGTCGATGGAAATGCCGCCGCGTGGCGTGAATTTACCCCATACTTCAATGTAGCGCGGATCCATGAGCTTGATCAAATCGTTCATAATAATGTTCATGCAGTCTTCATGGAAGTCGCCGTGATTACGGAAGCTGAACAAATACAGCTTAAGCGACTTGCTCTCGACCATTTTGATGTCGGGAATGTACGAAATGTGAAGCGTTGCAAAGTCAGGCTGTCCTGTAATGGGGCAGAGACTTGTAAATTCCGGGAAATTGAATTTCACAAAATAATCGCGGTTCGGATGCTTGTTATCGAACGCTTCCAAGAGTGTAGGATCATAGCTGAAAATGTATTTGGTGCCTTGGTTGCCTAACAGTGTAATATCTTTCAAATCTTCACGGCTTCTGCCTGTGGACATGGGTAAAACCCCTTTCTTTTCTGGACGAAAAGAAGACAAACTAAAAAACACGAAAAAACATACCACGGGTACTCATGACAGTCAAACCGAAGTGCGTTATCCTTAGTTTTTTATAGAGGGAGTTTGCGAACCTCTCCTAGGTGCATACGGCGCCTAGATGTGCCTTCTTTAGTTTTCATATGAAAATGTAACATAAAAAGGGTGAAAATGCACGCGATCAGGCGTTGGAAGATCGCACCTGTCGCTTTAATTCGCCAAGCCGCGGACGAACGTCCGGAACTCGCGCATGGCAAAGGATTGGTATTTATCCTTGCGGCTGATCACAACGAGCTCCCAAGGGATCTCCGGGTCAGTCAGTTCCAGCGTGCGGCATTCGGGATTGACGATCTTGCTGCAAATCGCATCGGGCATAATGGTGATGCCCAGATTGGCCGCCACCATCTCGGCAAGCAGATCCCACTGCGAGCTTTCGTAGACGACGTCGGGCTCAAAGCCGAGACTGCGGCACGCCCGCATCACATGCTTGCGTACCGCATAGCCGTTCGGAAACAAGATGAACGGTTCATCGCACAGCTGCGCCAGCGAGACGAAAGCTTCCCCGGCAAGCGGATGGTCGCGATGCAGAACGAGCGCCAGCTTTTGATTTAAAAAAGGAATGCTGTCAAAGGCATCGGGTTCGACGGGAGTAACGACCACACCGAGCTCCAGCGTCCCGTCCAGGACGAGTCCCTCTACCTTTTTGGCGCCTTCCTCCATAATCTGAAATTTTACGTGCGGATACAGTTTTTGAAATTTGGCGATGACGCGCGGAAAGAAAACCGAGCTGATCACCGGCGGGAGGCCGATGTGGATCGTGCCCGTTCGCAGACTGGAAGCGTCCTCAATTGCGCTGTACAAGTTCTGAACCGCTTGCATAATGAGCTGAACTTGATCGATGGCGACGCTGCCTGTATCCGTCAATTTGACATATTTGCCGCTGCGGTCAAATAAAGTGACACCGAGCTCCGCCTCCAGACCTTTCACCATTTTGCTCAATGTGGGCTGGGTGAGGTGGAGGTTCTCTGCGGCTTTCGTAAAATTTTGCTGTTTGGCAATCTCCAGTAAATAAGTAAGCTGCCTGAGATCCAAAGCGGTTCAACTCCGATCCATAGATAAATGGCATAGGAAATATTCTATCTATGAATTTTACCTCCGCACAGGTCCGATGTAAACTAGAAGCATAAGAAATGTAAGCGTTTTATATTTCTCGACAAAGAGGAGAAGTGAACAGATGTTCATTCAGGTTGTGGCGATTCTGCTTGCCTTAGGATTGCTGATGTTTTTTGCTTACAGGGGCTACCCGGTCATTGTATTTGCCCCGATTTTCACCTTACTGGCTGTCCTGATTTCCGGTCTGGCGCTTATGCCAAGCTATACGGAAACGTACATGGTCAACGCGGCTAACTATATCAAAACATACTTTCCAATCTTCCTCTTAGGGGCCATATTCGGAAAAGTCATGGAGCTGAATGGCGCCGCATCTTCCATCGCCCAGACTATCGTGAAGGGGCTCGGTTCCAAGCGCGCTATTTTATCCGTCATTCTCGCGTGCGGCGTGCTCACCTATGGCGGTGTCTCGCTTTTCGTCGTCGCTTTTGCCGTCTACCCGTTTGCCAGCGCCATCTTCCGTGAAGCGAACGTGCCGAAGCGGCTCATTCCCGGAACGATCGCCCTCGGCGCTTTCACGTTTACGATGGATGCGCTTCCAGGAACGCCGCAGGTGCAAAACATTATCCCTACGCCGTACTTCGGAACAGATGCTTACGCTGCACCGGTGGTCGGGATCATCGGCGGCGTTCTCGTATTCGCCGCAGGCCTGATCTGGCTCGAACGCCGCCGGAAGCAGGCGGAGCTGGCGGGCGAAGGCTACGGCACGAATCACAAGAACGAGCCGGAATTGGCCGCGGATCAGCAATATCCGAACATCTGGCTGGCAATCGTGCCGCTGGTGCTCGTGCTCGTCTTCAACTACTTGCTGAGCCGAGGCTTCCTGACCGTCAACAATTGGTACAGTGAGGAGCTGCTCAAAACGTTTAACATTGCCAGCGTTAAAGCCGTCTCTTCCACCTGGGCGCTCATCGTCGCCCTGTGCATCGGGATCGTGGCGGCGATATGTATCAATGTGCGCCAAGTGAACAACAAGCTGGCAGCCGGTTTAACCGCTGCGGCCATGGGCGCGCTGCTGGCGATCTTTAACACCGCCTCCGAGGTTGGTTTCGGTAACGTTGTGAAAACGCTTCCGGGATTCAAAGTGATCCAAAACTGGATTTTAGGCTTAAGCTCGCACCCGTTAATTTCCGAAGCTTTCGCGGTGAACATTCTTGCAGGGGTGACAGGCTCGGCATCCGGGGGCTTATCGATCGCCCTTGAAGTGATGGGCAAACAATATATGACAGCCGCCCAGGCTGCGGGAATCTCTCCGGAACTGTTGCACCGGATCGCCTCCATGGCTTCCGGCGGGATGGATACGCTGCCGCACAACGGCGCGGTTATTACGCTGCTGGCAATTACGGGCCTGACGCACAGACAATCGTATAAAGATATTTTTGCCATTACCGTCATCAAAACGTTGACCGTATTTTTGCTTGCGGTTGTTATATCTATCTTTTGAGATGAGGAGTTGTCAAGTGACTATGTATCTGGATCAAAAAGTAGCCTTCGTCACAGGCGCAGCGAGCGGAATCGGGCTGGAAATAGCCCGGACTTTCGCCCGGGAAGGCGCTGCCGTCGTCATCTCGGATGTACGTGGCGAGCAAGCGGAACAAGCCGCTGCCACACTGAAGCAGGAGGGGCATGACGCTCTGGGGCTGCGCTGCGATGTCACACAGGAGAATGAAGTGGCTGAAGCGATTGCGACAGTAGAGCGGGCGTATGGGCGTTTGGATATTTTAGTGAACAATGCCGGTCTGCAGCATGTGGCGCCTATTGAAGATTTTCCGGTTGAGAAGTTTGAATTTATGCTCAAAGTGATGGTAACCGGTGCTTTTATCGGCATTAAGCATGCGTTTCCGATTATGAAGCGGCAAGGCTTCGGCCGCATTATTAATATGGCCTCGATCAACGGCGTGATTGGCTTCGCGGGCAAAGCCGCTTACAACAGCGCGAAGCACGGGCTGATCGGCTTGACGAAGGTCGCCGCCCTGGAAGGCGCTGCCCACGGCATTACCGTGAACGCGCTGTGCCCGGGCTACGTGGATACGCCGCTTGTGCGCGGCCAGCTGGAAGACTTGGCGCGCACAAGAAACGTGCCGCTGGAAAGCGTGCTGGAAGAAGTGATTTATCCGCTGGTGCCGCAGAAAAGGCTGCTGTCGGTGGAAGAGATTGCCGACTTTGCCGTGCTGATCGCAAGTGATAAGCTGCGCGGCGTGACGGGCGCATCGTTATTGATCGATGGCGGCTATACCGCTCAATAAAACGTTTTCGCGAACATATAAATAATAGAAAAAAGGTCTTGAGTGAGAAGTATTCTCAAGCAGGGGGAGGAGAGTGTCGGCATGAACAAGCTAGTTTCATCTGTGGAGGAAGCCGTACTTGATATTCACGACGGAGCGACAATAATCGTAGGGGGCTTCGGGCTGTGCGGCATTCCGGAGCATTTGATCGCGGCGCTGAAAGCCCGGGGAAGCCAAGGGTTGACCGTCGTCAGCAACAATTGCGGGGTGGACGATTGGGGCCTCGGCTTGCTGCTGGCGAACCGGCAGATCAAGAAAATGATTTCATCTTATGTCGGGGAAAACAAAACATTCGAAAAGCAATTTTTAAGCGGCGAGCTGGAAGTCGAACTGGTACCGCAAGGAACGCTGGCCGAACGCATTCGTGCCGGCGGAGCGGGCATTCCCGGCTTTTACACGGCTACGGGCGTAGGCACGCTGGTCGCGGAAGGCAAGGAGCATCACACCTTCGACGGGCGTACGTATATTTTGGAGCGGGGTATTACCGGCGACTTCGCGCTGGTGAAAGCCTGGAAAGCCGATACCCTAGGCAACCTTGTGTTTCGTAAAACATCGCGCAACTTTAATCCGCTGGCGGCAACGGCTGGAACGATCACAATCGTGGAAGCGGAGGAAATCGTCCAGCCCGGCGAGTTGAATCCGGATGAAATTCATTTGCCAGGCATTTATGTGCAGCGTGTCGTGCATGGCGGCGTCTATACAAAGCGGATTGAACGGCGCACCGTGACATCCAGGGAGGGAACGAGATGAGTGAGGAACGCGGCAAAATTGTAACCCGCGCTGTGCAGGAAATAGCGGACGGCATGTATGTGAATTTGGGCATTGGCCTCCCTACTTTGGTGGCGAATGCGATTCCGCAGGACTTGACGGTAATGCTGCAGTCCGAGAACGGCCTGCTGGGCATTGGCCCTTATCCGCTGGAAGGGGAAGAGGATGCAGACCTGATCAATGCCGGCAAAGAGACGGTCACAGCCGTGGCTGGCGCGGCTTTCTTCGACAGCGCCGAATCGTTCGCGATGATTCGCGGCGGGCACATCGACCTGGCCATTCTCGGCGGCATGGAAGTGGCCGAGAACGGCGATCTGGCCAATTGGATGATTCCCGACAAGATGGTCAAAGGCATGGGCGGCGCCATGGACCTGGTCAGCGGTGCGAAGCGCATTGTGGTTATTATGGAGCATGTGAACAAACAGGGCGAGTCCAAGGTGAAGAAGGCCTGCACCCTGCCGCTTACAGGCAATGCGGTCGTCAACCGGCTGATTACGGATTTGGCGGTATTCGACTTTACGGCCAGCGGGATGGAGCTTGTTGAACTTCAGCCCGGGGCGACGGTTGAGGAAGTTAGAGCGAAAACGGAGGCCGCATTTGTCTGGCGTTCGGATCAATTGGCTACGTCGGACCGGTCGGGAGGAGACTCGCTATGACGCAAATGACGCAAGAGGTCGTCATTGTCAGTGCCGTGCGCACGGCTATTGGCAGCTTTCAAGGCGCATTAGCGCAAGTACCAGCCCCTGAGCTGGGCAGCATCGTGATCAAAGAAGCTTTGCAGCGGGCGGGCGGACTGGATGACTCGCAAGTCAACGAAGTCATCATGGGCAATGTGCTGCAAGCAGGACTGGGCCAAAACCCGGCTAGACAGGCTTGGCTGAAGGCCGGTTTCTCGACAGCGGTTCCGGCGATGACGATCAATAAAGTGTGCGGCTCCGGGCTGAAAGCCGTTATGCTGGCTGCGCAAGCGATTCGGCTCGGCGATGCCGATATCGTGGTCGCCGGCGGCATGGAGAACATGAGCCAGGCGCCTTACCTGCTGCCCGGCGCGCGGAGCGGGCTGCGCATGGGCGACGCGTCGATGGTGGACTCCATGATCCGCGACGGCTTATGGTGCGCCATGTGCGACATTCACATGGGCGTCACAGCTGAGAACATTGCCGAGCGCTATGCGCTTACTCGGCAAGAGCAGGACGCTTTCGCGGCGTGGAGCCAGCAGAAAGCGGAGCAAGCGATCGCCTCGGGGCGCTTCGCGGAGGAGATCGTCCCGGTCCTGATCCCGCAGCGTAAAGGCGATCCGGTACGCGTCGCGGCGGATGAGTACCCGCGCTCGGGCACGACCGAGGAGGTGCTGGCGAAGCTGCGCCCCGCGTTCAAACAAGGCGGCACGGTGACCGCGGGCAACGCCTCCGGGATCAATGACGGCGCTGCGGCGCTTGTCGTCATGTCAGAGGCGAAGGCAAGCGAGCTCGGCTTGAAGCCGCTTGCCCGTATTAAGGGCTACGCGCATTCTGCGCTGGACCCGTCTGTCATGGGACTGGGGCCCGTCGAGGCGACGCGCAGCATTTTGCAGCGAACAGGTGTCCGGATCGAAGAGATCGACCTGTTTGAGCTGAACGAAGCGTTTGCGGCGCAATCGCTTGCGGTTGGTCGTGATCTTGGCATAGCGCCGGAGAAGATCAATGTGAGTGGCGGCGCCATCGCGCTCGGGCATCCGATCGGCGCCAGCGGCGCGCGCGTGCTCGTCACGCTGCTGCACGAGCTGCGAAAGCGCAATGGCCGGCTGGGCTTGGCCGCCTTATGCATCGGCGGCGGGCAAGGCGTCGCCATGCTGGTCGAAAGCACGATATGAAAGGCAGAGTCTCCTACGCTTTCAGATTGATAGCGTGAGACTCTGCCTTTTATTTTTGGCGGATTTGGTTGGGGTGTCAGTTATTACACCAAGCCCCATCGGGCTATCGATCTGTAAGCAGGTTATGGGCATGGATAAAGCTTTTGAAGGATATGGATAACATGCATGGAGGGAGCTCAGCTTTCTGTGCAATATATCCATATTTTTTAGTAAATCGCTTTATAGCCAAGAGAAGGGGGGGCATTGTATACTGACAATGTACGCGCCTCGGCGCTGGTGGCAGCATTTTACAAACGAAAGCAAAACATATATGGTAAGCGTTTCCAATCCTTGGGGGTAAGAGAAGATGACAGAGAAAGAGAATCCCGTAATCGAACCTCTCTTGACCCTTTTAGAGAATGCACCGATTGGTGCTATCATGATTGGGCAGGATGGTCGGATCTTTAGAGTCAATCAATATTTTAGTGATTTTACCGGGTATAGCAAAGATGAAATAAGGATGATGAACATTCGGGATATTCATCATCCGGATGATCGGGAGAAGAACTGGGCTCCGTTCGTCGATGTGGAATCGGCTCCGGAAACATACCGCATGGAAATACGCTACATACATAAACAAGGCCATGAGATCTGGGGGCTTATTCAAGGGACAAGCAAATACAGCACATTGCACGCCGAGGTTGCTTATCTCGGCTTTATCCATGATATTACGCCGCTGAAGAAACAAGAGGAAGAATTGCGGGCGACGAAAGAAAAATATGAGTCTTTGATTCACAATTCCTCCGATGTATTTGTGCTCTACGATTTGGAAGGGCATATCTTGGAAGTTAATGAAGCCTATACGCGCGTTACAGGCTGGGAGCCGGGAGATGTAATCGGGAAGAAGCTGCCCATTTCAACCGCGGACAAAATGGAAGAATCCATGAACATCATTCGCTACGTAGGCCAGGGCGGCATGATTGAGAATTTGGAGCTTGTTCGCAAAGGCAAGAACGGCGTCAGAATTGAAGTGAGCACCTCAATCTCCCCGATTCACAATGCGCGTGGAGAAATAATTATGATCGCTGCGATTGGCAGGGAAATTGGGCAGCAGAAGACCTTGTCGCGACGCGCGCAGCAGCAGGAGAAGATGCTTAAGCAGCTGGTGGATAATTGGCCAGATGCTTTTATGATCGTGCAGGACGGCAAATGGGTTTACAGCAATTCGGCAGGACTCGATTTATTGGGAGGCTCCAAGCCGGAACAAGTCATAGGTAGTTCTGTTCTGGACTACCATCCGCCGGAAGATCATGAGTTCATTCAATTAGAGATGGAGCAAACCCATCGGGGTTATGTTCACCGTAGTGTGCGGCAAAAGATTACCAATCTGGACGGCCGTGTGATCGATACTGAAGTGACGAGTATGCCGGCTTATTTCGAAGAGGAGTCACCGGCGATCCACGTCGTCCTTCGCGATGTGACGGAACGGATCAAGACGGAAGAGTACATGCGCCTCTCGGATAAGCTCAATGCTGTCGGGCAATTAGCGGCCGGGATCGCGCACGAAATCCGCAACCCGTTGACGGCGATTAAGGGCTTTATTCAATTGATCCAAAACAAGTATCCGGAATCGGGCAAATACTTTGATATTATTAAATCGGAAGTGGAGCGCATCGACTTGATTACGGGCGAGCTGCTGCTGTTGGCTAAGCCTAATCTCAAAAGTGCCAAGCCTTTGGATTTGGGTGAGCTGCTGGAGCAGGTCCGGCTGCTGCTGGATACGCAGTGTCTGATGAACAATATCGAGCTGCTCTGCAATTACAAAGCGAAGCCGCAGCCTGTCATCGGGGATGCCAACCAGCTGAAGCAGGTGTTCGTCAACCTGCTCAAAAACGCCGTCGAAGCGATGCCGAAAGGCGGGCAGATCCAGCTCATCGTCGATGCGGATACCCGCGAGACGAGCATCACGATTCAGGATCAGGGGCCTGGCATTCCGCTGGAGCTGATGAACAATATCGGCCGTCCCTTCTACACAACGAAGCAGAACGGCACGGGTCTAGGTCTCATGGTCAGCTACAAGATTGTTCAGGACCATGGAGGCTCCATTCATGCTGAGAATATTCCGCAAGCAGGAGCTGCTTTTACCATTAAGCTGCCGATTGCCCAAGTGAAGGACGTTTCCGAAGAGAAGGAGGCCGCCTCAAGTCGTCTGTCATGACTTGGAGCGGCCTATTGGCGTCTACGTCTGTTCCTCATTCAGCTTAATAATGACGGATTGCTGCGCTGATACGACGAGATCATCTGCCATAAACAGAGCACCGTCAGAAATTTGGAACGGCAGTACGCGATCCCCGAGCTTCACCTGTGTAACCTGTGCGAGCTGGGACGGAGCGAGCTTCAGCCGCTTCAAGCGCAGTTCTCCGCGTGAAACGTCCAGCCGTAGATGGTGCTGCGACATTTCAAAGCTGCCCCATGCCCGGTCCAAAGCCCAGAACGTGCGGAACGACTCAGACTCGGCTGGCGCGATGAGTGGCTGAAAGCCGATCATACCGTTCACTTGATCATACTCGAATCCGCTGAACGCATTCAGCAAGGCGTAGCTAGCCATTGAACGGGCATAATTGCTGCCGCACTCGATTTCGTTCCAAGGGTTGCGCTTCTCGCCGTCATAGCGGTCGCGAATCGCCTGGACGATCGTTAGCCCTTCCTCGATCAACCCTTCCTGAATCATGTGCACGGCAGCTTGGTACTCGAAGCCCGTCATCGTCTCCGAATTGTACGTGAGCGGGATGGAAGGCTTGTCGGTGCCCTCCGGCCACGTGCAGATGACAAGCCCGGCTTCGTCGTTCAGAGAGTAGATCCGCCAAGTGTTGGCTTCGTTGCGCATGCTGGCTTTAAAATTGTGCTTGTATAAAGCTTGCAGCGCCGAACGTGTCTGCACCTTATCAAAAATCTCCCCGAGCCCGCACAAGTTGGCATGCCATTGAGCGACAACTTGATCGATGGCGCAGCCCCCGGCGATCTGATATTTGATTTCGCCCAGCTCTGCATTCCAATAACTGCTCACAGCCTCTTCCCCGAAGCGCTCCAGCATAGACCGATCGGACAGATCCACATGTTGTTCATAATAGGAGCCGTTGAACAAGTGCTCATCCACCCATTTTTTTCCTTTAGTAAAAATGCACCTGTACGTCTCGGCGGTATCCGCCTCGCCCAAGTAAGCCGCCATCTCCGCACCGGCCTTCAGCGCAGCTAGGTAAAATCCGCTCAGCCACGAATTCGCCCCATATAGTTCCATGTCCAACGTATGATGCTGGCGGCCTTCCAACACGCCCTTCTGCGCAGGGTCCCACTGATCCTCATTGCTCGGCGCCCAGGCATATTCAATGGATTGCTTGATCGCCTCCCAGTTGGCGGCGAGCCAAGCGCTGTCACCGCTAATTTTCCAATCGCGGTAAGCTTTGATGACGCCGCCGAATTGGCCATCGGCACAGGCGTGAAAATCTTTGGCTTCCCGGCCGATCGGCAGCATCAGCCTGAAGGACATCCGCCCGTCCCCGCGGCGGTTATAGCGAAAGTCGAGGTCGCGCATGCTGCGCTCAAGGCTCGGGAACAGGAACGGCATGGCGTATGCGTAGTTCCATACGTGCGTGCAGGAGCCTTCGCAGCTGCCTTGATCCTCGATACAGCCTTCGAAGCCGTAGAAGGAGCCGTCCGTGAGCCGCAGGCTGGTCGCTGACTTCAGCACGGACAAGTTGGCGGATACGGCTTCCTTCACGACATCGGGCAGCGTGGAGGCGAACAGCGCCTCTTTGAAATCGGCCGTTTCGCTGTAGAGCCGTTCCCACTGCCGAAGGGCATAGGAGGCGCTGGCGACGGAATCTTCAAAAACGGTCGCGTAGTAATTGGTCCATGTATTCGTCCCAGTTTTCTGGGGATTCCAGTAATTTTCCATATTCGGATAGTTCCAGCTAATGACGAACTTCACTTTCCGGCTTTCCCCAGGAAGGAGCTCCATCCGGGCAGCCAGTGAGGCGGTATCCCGATGTCTAGCGCTTGGCGGGCGGTCCTCTGCACCATACATGCGGTTGTTCAATTCGCCAGGTCTGGCAAAGTCGTGCCAAAACATTTCCAGCGCGTCGCACCATCCGCCCCTGTACCAATACGCTTGATGGCTGACTTCGGCCGCATCCGTCGCGATGCAAATATCGCCGAACTGCGGGTGGTCTGCGGCGAACTGGCGGCTGGCAAGCTTGAGAGTATGCAGAGGCTGTGCAGCTTCAGCGTTCGTTTCCTTATAGGTGTGGATCACTTTTTCAGAGGGAATAGGGTTCCCTGTGGATAAACACAACGTGTAAGTGATGGGCGCATCGCTCTCGTTCACAATTTCCCATTCGAAAAAAGCTGCTGGAATGCTGGAGTCTTTATCGTTCAACGGAATAAATGGATTGAAGGCCTGCAAAGCCACTTTCCCCGGAAAAGCGGGATCGGCAAATGTCATGCCAGCCAGCGGGAACTCCCCATAAAAAGCCGTATGCGCAAAATGCGGCATGCCAGCCATCGTCTCGCTCTGCGGTCCATAGCCATACCCGCTATGAAGGGGACCGCCCCGGACATGCTCGCCGTTGTAGGGGCCTTGCATATCCCCGTTCAGCACCCGGGCGTCCAGGAGCCGGCCGTCCTGCTCCGCTTTAATCGCAAAGTGGCTAAAACCGTTGTAACTCTTTTTATTAGGACGATTAAAAATTTCCCAATCAATCAATCTGCCATTGCCGGACAAGCCGATACAGCCGCTGCCAATGCCACCGAGCGGGAACGAGATTTCTTTCGTTTTTGAGCCCGTATACACCTTTTTCATCGAAATTCTCCTTTCTGGGGGCCAAACCATAGGTATACTTCTTGCGCTGCCTTATGCCATAATCATAGTTGAAAGCGCTGTTACCGTCTTTGTACAAAGACCGCTTCTTTGGTGTGAAAAACGATTGTATTCTCCGGTTAGAAGCTGAGGCTGAGAAGGAGGAAGGACGAATGAAGCTCGAAGACATCGATCTTGTTCCTTATATCCGCAATGCGGATTACGCGATTCGTCCGCCTTTTCTTTTGGGCGAGCGAAATTTGCTGGACTATATTATTTTTTACGTGCAGGAAGGTGTTTTTGAAATTCAGGCTCGAGGCGAGCTGCATGTGTTCAAAGAGGGAGATCTGGCGTTGCTGCAGCCGGGGGACATCCATACGATCCGCGGGTTGAACAATACGATTAATCCGTATGTGCACCTCGATTTTTTTTATAATCCGGGTCGGGTGAACAGCTTTATTACGCTTCCCGGGCAATTGGATATGAGTGCGTACACGGCGTGGATGCAGCCTCGTATTAACGATGCTGAAGGGTTTCATATCCCGGTCCGCCTCGAGCTTAGCCACCCGCAAAAAATGCGCGATCTCGCCCTGAAAATGATTGAAAGCTGGCAGCTTCAGACGTTCGTCGGCAAAATGGAGGCGCATCAGCTGGCTTACGAATGGATCGGCTCCGTGCTGAAGCAGTACATGGCGCCGGAAAGCGGGTTGACCCAGGCGAAGCCTTTTTTGAACTGGATCACATCGTATTTCGCCTTCCACATCTCGGAGCCGATTACGATTGAAGATATGGCGAGGCGAGCGGGGCTCTCTCCTTCGCGCTTTACGGTGTTGTTCAAAAAGCACTTTGGCACGACGCCGCACCAATATTTGCTCAAGCTGCGGATGGAGCACGCGCAGGAGTTGCTGAAAGAAGGACAAGCTATTAAACTGATTAGCGAGTACTGCGGCTTCACGGATGTGCATCACTTTGCCAAGACGTTCAAGGCAGCAACCGGCGTTACACCGGGGAAATACCGGGAGCAGGCGGAAATTGGTCGCTTGGAAAAGAATTTTAGGACTGGTGACAGAGATCAGACTTGATTATAATAAGAGGTTAGACGTGAATCTATGGAGGCGGGAGTGTTTTAACCTAACATGAGTAACAGTGAATCACTATACATGAATTTGCTTAAACATATCCTTGATCATGGGACAAGGAAAGAGGATCGAACAGGTACAGGAACGATTTCTGTCTTTGGTTATCAGATGCGGTTTGATTTAAATGACGGCTTTCCTTTAATTACAACGAAGCGTGTCCCATTTCGCTTGATTGTCAGTGAGCTTCTTTGGTTCATCAAAGGTGACACGAATATTCGATATTTATTACAGCACAACAACAATATCTGGAATGAATGGGCTTTTTTGAAATGGGTTGAAAGTGATGAATACGCTGGTCCGGATATGAAGGACTTTGGACTTCGCTCCCAGCAAGATCCTGAATTCAACAAGCAATACGAAGAGCAAATGGCCATTTTCAAACGAAACATATTGGAAGACGAACGTTTTGCAGAGAGATTTGGTGATTTAGGGAACGTATATGGAAGCCAGTGGAGGCACTGGAAGACATCGCAAGGTGAAACGATTGATCAATTACAAGATGTCATTGCGTCGATCAAAAAAAACCCCGATTCCCGCAGACTGATTGTGACGGCATGGTCGCCGGAAGATGTACCGACGAGTGCTTTGCCCCCATGCCATAGTCTCTTTCAATTCTATGTAGCTAACAATAAATTGTCTTGTCAATTGTATCAGAGGAGCGGAGACGTTTTCCTGGGGATACCGTTTAATATCGCCAGTTATGCCCTGTTGACTCACATGATCGCTCATGAGTGCGGATTAGGTGTTGGCGACTTTATACATACCATTGGAGATGCTCATATTTATAATAATCACTTGGATCAAATAAACACCCAGCTTAGCAGGGAGCCCAGAGATCTGCCTAGCCTGAAGCTGAACACTTCAAAAACATCGATTTTTGATTTTGAGGTAGATGATGTCCGGTTAGAAGGATATGACCCTCACCCAACGATAAAAGCACCAGTAGCGGTATAAAGAGTGGTTTAATCATTTCGTCCGAACAACCAGACTATAAGTGCGAAGATGGACGGAATTATAAAAGAAAGCGGAATATAGCTTTCTTGCATTTCAAGTATGGATGAGTAGACAATAATAGAAAGGGAGGTTTTGGAAATGAGTATTTCCTTCATTTTTGCTATGGATCGCAATCGCGCTATTGGCCTCAATAACAAGCTTCCGTGGCATTTGCCGGCGGATCTGAAGTTTTTCAAAAACGTTACCATGGGGCACCCGATCTTGATGGGACGCAAGACGTACGAGTCGATCGGCAAGCCGCTGCCCGGGCGGCGGAACGTGATTTTGACGCAAAATCGCGAGTTTCAAGCCGAAGGCTGCGAAATCGTACATTCCGTAGAGGAAGCCGTGCAGCAGTTTCAGGATGAGGAGCTGTTCGTCATCGGAGGGGCGGAAATTTTTCGCTTGATGGAGAACGTCGTCGATCGGATGTATATTACCTTCATCGAGCATGAGTTTGAGGCGGATACCTACTTTGGAGAAGTGGACATGTCCCGATGGACGCTGCTCTCCAGCGAGCAAGGTGTGCGCGACGAGAAGAACCCGTATGAGTACTATTTCCGAATTTTTGAGAGAAAGAAGGCGTAATCGATGAAATATTTTGCCGTACTGCTGCCGATGAAGGATGAAGAGCTGAGCAAGGAGCATCGTCCGGCTCACCTGGCATATCTCGAAGCCCGTAGAAGCGAAGGTAAAATCTTCGCCAATGGCCGGTTTGTGGATGGCTGGGGCGGACTTGTCATTTATAAGGCGGAGTCGTTCGAGGAAGTCCAAGCCATTGTTGAGGAAGATCCGTACGTGAAGCTGGGAGCGAGACATTGCGAGATTCATGAGTGGGATCTGGTGATGTAAGAGCAAAAAGGAGCTAAGCAGTGTGCCTGCTTAACTCCTTTTTGTTTTCCGCTTTAGACATGCTGCGAGTGAGGGTGGCCCGCTCTAGCGCGTCCTATCCGCGTTAGGCCACCGGCGCCGCGTCGCTAGTCCGCGCCACTCACCAGCGCTGCACCATGCTACGCTCGTTTCTTCACGAGCGATACGATCAACGCCAGCGCGCCGAGCACGAGCGCCGCGATGGACAAGTACAATGGCGCGCTCGACGAAGCCGCGCCGGCGCCGGCACCGCCCGAGGCAGCGGTATTGCCGTGGCTGTCCGTCGCAGCGCCGGCCGCCTTCGGCTTAACTGCGGTCACGGACGCAGGCTTGTCCGAGCCCTCAGCGCCAACCCATTCCACAACGCTGCCGTCCTTGTAAGTCTGGTAAGCCTTCCAAACGATTTGCGTTGCCGCATCGGCAACCTTGCCCTGCATATTGAAATCGCCGAATTCCGTGCTCGATAATCCATCGCCGGTCGCCGTCCATGTGACGCCGGTAATTTTGCCGGAGGCATCTTTAGCGAGTGCATACGTCCAGCCCGGCTTCGGCTCGAAGCGGGAGATCGTCACGGAATCAACCGGAAATTTCACTTCTACTTTAACAGTCGGCACATCTTTCTCAGTGGGTACACGAACTGTAAATTTCTCGTAGCTTCCTTGTGTCGTGCTGTTAGGCATTACGGTAACATGCGCGCTGGCGATGCCGGCAAGCAGCATAGAGCCCGCGAGCATAACTCCAAGATTGAACATCAATTTTTTCAACATATTAAAATAGTCCCCTTTCGAATCAGCTACTATCATCATGTCCATGATATGGGACTCTCAAGCAAAATAGTATGACTCGACTGGGCTATTTTTAGATCAGGTTTTGTCCTTTCCGTGTCAATCCGAACTTCACGGCAAAGGCGGTGAGCTGCACGCGATTTTCCAGCTGGAGCTTTTCCAGGATGTTTCTCATATGGTTTTTCACCGTATGCTCTGAGATTAGCAGCTGTTCGGCAATTTGCCGATTGTTGCAGCCATCGGCGACATAAGCGGTGATTTCCTGCTCGCGTGCCGTGAGCATGTTCGGATGCGGCCCTTCTGTTTGCGACCGGGACGGGGATCGGAAGCGCTGGAAAAGCTTGTCCGCCATTTGCCGGGCGATTTCCGAGTTGTCGTCCAGCAGTGCATGCAGATACGTGAGCCATTCATCGGGATCCATATTTTTAAGCAGATAGCCTTGGGCACCGAATTGCAGAGCGGTAAAAAGATCCGCAACGTCGTCGGACACGGTCAGCATCACGATGCGAATCGCACTGTTAAGCTGTTTGATGCGACGGGTCGCTTCTAGGCCGTTCATCGGGGACATATGAATGTCCATCAGGACCACCTCAGGGTGTAACTCTTCACATAAGAGAAGCGCTTCCTCCCCCGAGCTTGCTTCGCCGATGATGTAAAAGCGCGGATCGGACTCCAGCATGCTGCGGATCGCTTTGCGGGCCAGCGGGTGGTCATCAGTGATCAGGATCCGGTAAGGCTGCTGCGTTGACATAATCAATCTTCCTCCTTATTGATAATGATGAGCAGACAAGCGGATTTCGGTTCCCGCAACGCGGCCGCCCTCACGAATAGAAGCGAGCGTAAGCTCAGCCGACAGCTCTGCCGCTCGTTTGCGCATCAGTTCGATGCCGTACCGCTTTCCGGAGATGTCGTTCTCCTGCAGCCCGCAGCCGTTATCTTTCATTTGCAATTGCCAGGATGCAGGGTTGGCCTCCAGAATAATGGAAGCTCGGGTTGCGCCGGAATGCTTGCGGATGTTGGTGAAGCCTTCTTGTATAATGCCGAAAAGCAGCACCTCATCTGCTTGTCCGAAGCTGTCTTCAGCGATCTGGATCTTCGTCTCCAGCTCAATCTCCGTGACCAGCTGCCAGTCGCGAAGCCACTTGTGCAGCCGCAGCGCGAAGCCGTGGCCTTCCACGGGCGGCGTCCGCAAATTATAAATCGCTTGGCGCAGCGAATTGTCAATCTCGGCGACAGCCGCTTTGGCTTCCTCCACATGCCCTTGCTTCAGCTTGACATTAAGGAAGAAAAGCGTCTGCGCCAAATCGTCGTGGAGCTCACGGGCCAGCCGCTCGCGCTCCTCATAGACCGCCCGCCGGGCTTCGCCTGCGGCCAGCTTCTCATTGTTGCGGTTAATATTATGAAACATCCAGGAAGCGAACAAGTAGGAGAGCAGGAAGGTAATAACCGTGATCGTGAAATTGCCGGCCTCCATCGTTAAATAATTGAGCAAAAACTCATGGCGAATGTATTCAAAGCCGCCAATAATTAGTACCGGCGCTAAAATGGATAATAGCTTCAGCATGCGCAGCGACATGAGCGATCAGCTCCTTTGTAGTCGATGATTTTGGGCATGGTTCCTATTATAGCAGGATCAGAGTTGGTTATCCTTACAAAACATTCCACTCGATCTTTTCATTTATGCACACGTGTGCTACATTATTAATAAATCGTAGCACGAAATGAAGGGGGCTGGTGACAAGGATGTGGAAAATGTTGATGCAGGAGAAGAAAAATTGGGCCGGATACGTAGGTTTTGTTATTCTTCTGCACGTTTTAGGGGTTATCGGACTGTACAGTGTGGCCAAAACGGCGCCTGCTTTCTGGGGCATTGGCCTTCTTGCCTATACGCTGGGCATGCGGCACGCGTTTGACGTGGACCATATTGCTGCTATCGACAACACGGTGCGGAAGCTCGTTCAGCAGAAGAAGAATCCGCTAGGTGTGGGCTTCTATTTCTCGCTCGGCCACTCCTCCGTTGTGTTCCTGATGGCTATCGCGACGGCAGTCTCCGTCAAATGGGCGGAGCGCGAATTACCATGGCTGCAGAGTTATGGCGGTGTGATCGGGGCTTCTGTATCCGGGCTGTTCCTAGTTCTGATCGGCGTTCTGAATTTGTTCATTCTCATTAACTTGTATCGTTTATTCCGCCAATTCCGCAACGGTGAACATAAAGATGATGAATTCGAAGAGCTGCTGCAATCCAGAGGTTTGTTCGCCAAAATGTTGAAGCCGTTATTCGCTTTCATCGGCAAAAGCTGGCACGTGTACCCGCTCGGCTTTTTGTTCGGCCTGGGGTTTGATACGGCCAGTGAAATCGCCCTGCTGGCGATCTCGGCCAATGCGGCCAAAGAAGCGATCCCGTTCATCGGTATCATTTCATTGCCGCTATTGTTCGCTGCCGGTATGAGCTTGTTTGACACTGCAGACGGCATGTTCATGACCAAAGCGTACCGCTGGGCATTCCACACGCCTGTGCGCAAGCTTTATTATAATTTGATAGTGACAACGCTTGCTGTTGTGGCGGCGCTAATTATTGGCTTAATTGAGCTGGGGCAGGTTCTTTCGGAGAAGATGGGCATGGAAGGCGGCTTCTGGACTTGGCTGCAGGAGCTGAATTTTGGCATCTTGGGCTACATCTTAGTCGGGCTGTTTGTCGTAGCGTGGATTGTCTCAGTAGGCATCTGGAAATGGTTTAAAATCGAGGAGCGCTGGAGCGCTAAAGCATAAGACATTCGCGGTAGCTGAGGGTCAACGGATCTGAGGCTATCGCTTTTTTTGTGTTACTTTACAAAAGAATGTAAAATTTTGATAAAGCAAACAAGTGAAAAAGGATTTTGACGAATTTTGTGGAATTAATGTTGTTGCCATTTGAAACTATTTATAGAAAGTGGGCCTTGTATGATTCAGTTTCAGCATATTTCCAAAGTATATCCTAACGGTACCGTAGGTTTGAATGACATCAATCTGACGATTCATCCCGGGGAGTTCGTGGTGATTGTCGGCCTGTCCGGCGCCGGGAAATCAACGCTGCTGCGTTCGATTAACCGCCTGCATGAAATTACCGACGGCCAGATTCTCATTGACAGCAAATCAATTACGAAAGCGAGCGGTGCCGATTTGCGCCGGATGCGCCGGGATATCGGCATGATTTTCCAAACATTTAATCTGGTGAAAAGATCCACTGTACTCCGCAACGTACTGTCCGGACGGGTCGGTTACCACTCGACTTTGCGCACGATGTTCGGCTTATTCCCTAAGGAGGACGTTGAGCTGGCATTGAAAGCGTTAGAGCGTGTCAACATCCGCGAAAAAGCTTACTCGCGCGCGGACGAGCTGTCCGGCGGCCAACAGCAGCGCGTATCGATCGCAAGAGCGCTTGCGCAAGAGGCGAAAATCATTTTGGCGGACGAGCCTGTAGCGTCCTTGGACCCGCTGACCACCAGACAGGTCATGGACGATTTGAAGCGCATCAATACAGAGCTCGGCATCACGACGGTGGTGAACCTTCACTTTATTGACTTGGCACGCGAATATGCAACGCGCATCATCGGCCTTCGCGCAGGCAAAGTTGTCTTCGACGGCCCGGTATCCGAAGCGACAGATGAGAAATTCGCCGAAATCTACGGACGCGCCATTCACAAAGACGAGCTGTTGGGGGTGCAGGAGGGATGAGTTCGGCAACTTTCAAAAGACCTCCTCGTACGAAGCTGTATATTTCACTCATCGTTTTAGTTTTATTTTTAATTGGTAGTATTTACCAAACAGAAGCGACACTCACGAAGCTGGTGTCCGGAACACCAGAGATCGTCAAATTCATCGGCGAGATGTTCCCGCCGGACTGGGCCTTCTTTGCTGATATTTGGAAGCCAATGGCGGAGACGCTGCAAATGTCAATACTCGGTACGGTCATCGGCGCCTTGTTCGCCTATCCGATGGCCTTGCTGGCTGCGCGCAACGTCACGACGACGCCATGGCTGTTCTATCCGGCACGGCTGATCATGAACTTGATCCGCACGATTCCGGATTTGCTGTATGCCGCTTTGTTCGCTGTGCTAGTCGGATTCGGTCCTACAGCAGGTACGCTGGCACTCATTTTCTTTACGTTCGGGATTCTTTCCAAATTGGCTTTTGAGTCTACGGAAGCGATCGATCCTGGCCCGCTTGAGGCGATGACGGCTGTCGGCGCAAACAAGCTGAAGCTTATCCGCTTTGGTGTGATTCCACAGGTAGCGCCTACGTACCTGGCGCACTTACTGTATACGTTTGAAGTCAGCATTCGCGCATCGTCGATTCTCGGCTTGGTCGGCGCAGGCGGTATCGGCTTGCTGTTGAAAAATACGCTCGACCTTTTCCGCTACGATCAAGCTTGTGCGATTGTCATCTATACGCTGCTGGTCGTTGTCATCATTGATTTGGTGAGCACGCGCTTTCGAAACTACTTGCTCAAAGGAAGCGCCAAGCCGCTGTCACCTTCCCGCACGCGTCTGTATACGCTGCTGGGCTGGATCGTTGTGCTGGCGCTGATCGTCTGGTCGTTGACCGGTCTGGAGCTAACTGGCATCCAGCCGACGACATGGGTGTTGATGAAATCCATGTTCAAAGGGTTGACGCATCCGGACTGGGCTTATGTGTATATCCCTGAAGGCGAAGACTTGCTCCGCTCCTTGCTGGAGACCTTGTCGATCTCCTACTTGGGTAACTTTGTATCGGCGATTGTCTGTATACCGTTCGCTTTCTGGGCGGCATCCAACATGAGCCGCAGCCGTTATGTGTCCGGTTCCGGGAAGGTCTTCCTGAGTATTGTACGCACAATACCAGAAGTGATCATGGCGCTGATCTTTATTAAAGCGGTCGGTCCAGGGGCATTTGCCGGTGTTATGGCGCTCGGTCTTCACTCGGTCGGGATGCTTGGCAAGCTGTATGCGGAAGCAATCGAGAACATGGATATGGGGCCTACAGAAGCGATGACGGCGGTAGGAGCCAACATTTGGCAAAAGATGGCTTACGCCGTTGTGCCGCAGGTCATACCGGATTTTATTTCTTACACGCTGTACAGGTTCGAAATCAATGTCCGCTCGGCTACGCTGCTCGGGATCATCGGTGCCGGTGGGATCGGTACGCCGCTCGTCTTTGCGATCAACGCTCGCCAATGGCCGCGGGTGGGGATAATCATTATCGGGATCGTCATTACCGTCTCGATTATCGATTACATTTCGGGCACGCTCCGTAAACGAATCGTATAAGCGCTTCGCGCAAAAGAAAGAACCTAACGGTTTAATGGCCGTTAGGTTCTTTGCTTATCTCGTATGTCCGCCTGGAACAAGGCGAAGCTTGCTGCTGTTTTTGACCGCCCGCTGTGGTGTGTAGGAGGGGCTAGTTCCAGTCCCATCCAGAACTTCAATGTGTTCAATGAGCTCGATGGGGATGAGAACATTGTTGACCTTTATAAGTTGAAAGGCCGGATAATAATTAGATATAACTCCCTTGATGTCATCTTTGCCGCAGCGGATCGATACGGTTTGTTTACAACAAATGAGCATATTGAACATTTATTTTCACCTCTCAGTATATACGACAAGCCCAAGTAAACGTTTGTCATGCCTTTGTAAAAAAAATTACGGCCTAACGGACGTGCCATATCCATAGTATGCATGAGGGTAGGTGAAAAGACTGGTTACTGCATATAAAAAATGCCTTCGCATAGAAGGTGAAGTCCATGCGGAGGCATTGGTTTATTAAGCAGGCAATGGTTTATTTCAAGCCCATTTCTTTGTTCACGCTGCGGACGATGTCGAATTTGGAATCGTCAGTAGCAACGTAACCTTTGTGGGAGTATACGTCAAAAATAATTTTTTGGCCTTCTGGATCGTTGCCAATCGCGATGAAAGCGTCTTGCAGTTTCTTTTTGAAAGCTGCATCCATATCGGAACGAACAGCGATTGTATCGTTAGGAATTTTATCGGAGAAGGCAAGTACACGAGTTTGCTTAAATACATCTGGATAGTCTTTAGTCATGTTGGCACGAATGTCCTGGAACACGCCTACTGCGTCAACTTGACCGTTCAGCAAAGCGATGATCGCTTTGTCATGGCCTTGGAATTGAACGCCTGTTACGTCTTTTACAGGGTCAACGCCAGCTTTTTTCAGCACATAACCTGGGTAAACGTAACCTGCAGCGGAAGTAACACCTTGCCAGCCGATTTTCTTGCCTTTCAGATCAGCAACGGACTTGATTGGAGAATCAGCTTTAACAACCAGCATAGATTTGTAGAAGTCAACAAGATCTTTTGTCGGTTGACCTGTAGCATCGTCTACACCGAAGCGTGTAGCTTGAACCAGAAGGTCAGCAGCTTTACGAGTGTCGTGAGCAACTACGTAGTTACTTGGAGGTAGGAAGCCAACGTCTACTTGTTTGGAAGCCATTGCTTCAATAACCGTATTGTAGTCTGTGGAAACCGACACTTTAACCGGAATACCCAGTTTGTCGCCCAGCAATTTTTCCAGCGGTTTTGCTTTAGCTTCAAGCGTTTCCGCGTTTTGGGAAGGTACGAATTGCACTTTCAATTCTTTTGGCACGAAACCTGCTGCTGCAGCGGCTGGTGAAGCAGACGCTTTAGCTGTGGATGCTGCATTTGTCTCTTCTTTTTTAGCGCATCCCGCTGCGATTCCTGCGACGACCACTAACGACATACTGATTGCTGCAAACTTTTTCAACATTTTTTTTTTGACCTCCGATAAATTATTTACATTAGTACAAGATGTACTATAACATTATCACAGGAAAGTTGGAAGATGGTGTTAAATATTTGTTAAAGCAGCAACTCATTTGTAAATAAATACAAATATTTTCCAAATAGGAGCGAAAAATATGGATATTACATCTGGCGCCGACCGCTGTGTCATTACCATTTTGGAGACGAGCGATCTGCATGGAAGCATACTGCCAATTTATTATGCCAATAATTTGCCAAACGATGTCGGCTTAGCCAAAATTGCGGCTTTGATCGCTGACGAACGCCAAAAAAACGAGCATGTGCTGGTGATTGATAACGGCGACCTTATTCAAGGCACTCCGCTTGCTTATCACCACGCGAGATTGGATAATACGCCGATAGACCCGATGGTACTCGGCCTCAACTACTTGCGGTATGATGCAGCAGTCCTCGGCAATCATGAATTTAATTACGGGCTTGACGTGCTGCGCAAAGCGGTGCAGGAGTCGCAATTTCCATGGCTTTGCGCAACCATTGTGGATGAAAATAATGGCGAGCCTTTCTTAGGCAAGCCTTACTTGATAAGAGAGCTGCCGAACGGCGTGCGCGTAGGGATTCTCGGTTTGACGACACCGTACATCCCGAATTGGGAGAATCCGGATCATATTCAAGGGCTGCAGTTCGTGGATGCGGTACAAGCCGCTGCTAAGTGGGTTCCTGTGCTGAAAGAGCAGGAGCATGCGGATGTAGTCGTCGTGGCTTATCACGGCGGTTTTGAACGCGATCTCGCCACCGGCAAGCCAACAGAACCGCAGTCGGGTGAAAATCAAGGGTATCAATTGTGCATGGAGGTAGCGGGCATCGATGTCCTGCTAACAGGACATCAACACCGCAGCATAGCAGGCGTGGAAGTGGGCGGCGTCATCACGGTGCAGCCAGGCAGCGCCGGGGCAGCGCTCGGTAAGGTTCAGCTTGAGTTAGCGCGCCAAGCGGGCAAGTGGCATATCGTGGGCAAGCGCTCGGAGCTGCTGACGGTGAAAGGTGTTGACGCCGATCCGGAATTAATTGCGCGCGTGAGCGAGTATGAAGCGAAGACGCAAGAGTGGCTGGATCAACCGATCGGCAAGCTGACCGGTGATATGCGCGTGCAAGATCCGATGCAGATCCGCTTGCGGGATAATGCTTTGATCGAATTCATTAATCGCGTCCAAATGGAGCTGTCCGGAGCAAAAATTGCCAATACGGCTTTGTTCGATAACATTTCCCCGGGCTTCCCTGCTGACATCACGATGCGGGATATCGTGTCCAATTACATTTATCCGAACACGCTTAAAGTCATCCGTATTTCCGGCCAAGACATTAAAGAAGCGCTCGAGCAAAGCGCGGCCTATTTCGAGCTGGCACCGGACGGCTCCGTGCAGGTCAGCGCCTCATTCAGGGAGCCGAAGCCGCAGCACTATAACTATGACATGTGGGAAGGTATCGAGTATACCATCAACATCTCCCGTCCGATCGGCGAGCGCGTCGTGCAGCTTGATTATGAAGGCAAGCCGATCGATCGATCCGCTTCCTTCGATGTTGTGATGAACAACTACCGGGCAGGCGGCGGGGGCAATTATGCCATGTTCCAGAACAAGCCGGTTGTCAGGGATATTCCGACGGATGTGGCGGAACTTTTGGCAGGCTACATAATGGAGCGGGGCACGATTGAAGCAACCGTTAACGGCAACTGGAAAGTGATTTGGGATTAAAAAAAGGGAAGCGTCGACAGACCGGAGCTTAAGCGCCGGCTTGTTGGCGTTTTTTTCTGCTTAGGGGTTGCCGGATGCCCAGGATCAGCTATGATTAACTTAAGTAAAGAAAAAGTAATGGGGAGGAGAATCAGGCGTGAGCATAGACAATAATTGGGAAAACATTGAATTATGGCCAGGCGCTGCTCAAGAAAGCGTCGGCGAGGAAAATCAAGGATGTCCGGGCCTGACCTTCTACCCGGCGTCAGGGGAAGGGCTCCGCGCAGCGGTCATCGTATGTCCTGGCGGCGGTTATGGCAGACGTGCCGCTCATGAAGGAGAACCGGTAGCGCTATGGCTGAACAGCCTGGGAATCTCAGCTTTTGTGCTGCACTACCGGGTGGCTCCCCACCGGCATCCGCTCCCGCTGCAGGATGCGCAGCGGGCGATTCGCACGGTCCGCCACCGTGCGGAGGAGTGGCGAATAGATCCGAAGCGGATCGGGATTCTCGGATTTTCTGCGGGCGGCCACCTGGCGTCCACGGCCGGAACGCTCTTTGACGCGGGCAACGAAGAGGCTGCAGATCCGATCGAACGGTACAGCAGCCGGCCCGATCTTATCGTTTTATGCTACCCTGTCATCACCTTCGGCGATTCAGGCCATGTCGGCTCCAAGTTTAATTTGCTTGGCGAGCCCGCCGATGAAGATTTGGCGGCAGCATTATCGACGCACACGCGGGTAACAGACCATACGCCGCCTGCGTTTCTGTGGCATACGGCGGATGATGCTGCTGTTCCGGTTGAGAACAGCTTGTTATTCGCTGGAGCGCTCAGCCGCCATCAGGTGCCGTTCGAGCTGCACGTCTTTGAAAGCGGCCGGCACGGACTCGGCTTGGCGGAGGAGCATCCGGAAGCGAAGGCTTGGCCGGCGCTTTGTGGTACATGGCTCAGAAAGCAAAATTTTGCTCAATAATTTGTGACTTCTCTCTGGGGCATTAATCTCCCAAGAAAGGACATCCGAATGAGCTTACTAGTTAGGAGATCAGGGCGGCTATCGACTCTGCAGCGTGAAGACTGCAGCGGTCTTCATGGTGGGGGAGCGCTGGGGCCATGGGACCGCTTCGCGCACCGGAGCGCCAACCTGCTCGTTGGCAACGACGCCCGTGCAGCCGTGCTGGAAATGACGCTGCAGGGCGGCGTCCTTCAAGCGCAGCAGGAGCTGCTGGCCGCGATATGTGGAGCCGACATGGGTGCCGAGCTGGACGGCGAACGTGTGCCCCTGTGGCGGCCGTTCAGGCTGCCGGCCGGTTCGTTGCTCAGCCTGGGCTACGCCGTGCAAGGCTGCCGGTCTTATCTGGCCGTCGCCGGCGGGCTGGACGGCGCGCGCGGGGAGGCGGCGCTGCAGGCGGGGGACGTGCTGGATGCGGGGACGCCCACGCTGCCATCACGCCGCTTGCTGCAAGCGTGGGGCCGGCGCGACGGCCGACATGCCGCTCCCGGCTATGTCAGCACCTACATCCGGCCGGTCTATGCAGCGCTTCCGACCCTCCGATTTATTCGTGGGAGGGAAGCGGAGGGCTTGACGGACGAAAGTATGCGCAGCTTTTGCACGGGGAGCTTTAAGGTGGCGATGGAGTCCGGCCGGATAGGCTGCTTGCTGGAGGGGGCGAAGCTCACGCTGCAGGCGGGCGCTTCGGACGCTCCGAGCGCTCCGGTTGCGGGCAGCCTCGCGGGCAGCACCGTCGCCACTGGCGGCGAGCTCATCGGCAGCCCGGGCAGCGGCGGCGAGGCCACCAGCTCCGCCACCCTCGGCGGCGATGCTGGTGACCCCGGCACGCTTCTGCTGCCAGCAAGCGGCCAGCCTTGCCTGCTGATGACAAGCGGCCCGGTGGCGGAGGGCTATGCTCGTATCGGTCGGGTCATCAGCGCGGATCTGCCGCTAGCTGCTCAAGTCAAGCCTGGCAGCTATATGCGCTTTGAGGAAGTTTCCCCTGCGGAAGCGCAGATGCTGCAGCTTCTGCAACAATTGGATTTGCGCTTTTTGCAAGCCGGGTTGAAGATGTGGGTTCAGGATTATGCGAAATAAGGAGAGAATGGATATAATGATTCTTTCGCTTGAGGAATCACTGGATATATGAGTAAATAGAGATGTAGCCGGCCGGCTGATTCCTGAGGAAAGGAGTGATCAAATTGATTACAACAAACGAGGTGGTCTCTGCGTAAGCAGGGACATTCTACGGAGGCCGCAAGGCCTCCGGATAAATTTTAACTTTCGAGTAGACAACAAGAAATTTTTTACATATAATAGAAATTGTAATTTAAACAAATTTGGTGAAAGGAGTGTTTGACAATGAACAACACAATGACAGTAGCGATGATTGCGGAAACCGCAGAGGTACTCCTCTCCTAACTGAATATCATTCGTGGAATAACCGTTCACCTGAATTTGTATAATCACATATACAACCCGCAGGCACGATTATGTTCGTGTTTTTTTTATTCCATTTTTTGAGAATGGTATGAGGTTCAGGGGGATGAAGATACACTCTGCAAATGTAGACAAAGTCAACTTTGATCGATAATTTGAGGAGGTTCTCATCCATGAGTTACAAGAACGGGAAGGACGTTCTTCCCCCTAACCTGTTGAAACAATTACAAGAATATATTCAAGGTGAAATCGTATATATCCCCAAGAAAGAGCAAAAACGCGCCGGTTGGGGTGAGAATAACGGAACGCGCGTCATCATTGAGCGCAGAAACCGTGAAATTTATCGCATGTACCAGAACGGTTCGACCGTTATGGAATTGATTAAGGTCTTCCACCTATCGGAGGACAGTATTCGCAAGATTATCGTGAAGACGCGCGAGTTAACGGCGAATCAAGCATAGAAGGCAGCGACTGCAGAGTTGCTGCTTTTTTCTTATGAGTTTAGCGGCAAAGGGGGAGAATGATGATTTCCGTATTTGTTTATGGCACGCTCATGGTGGGTGAATCCAACCATGCGGTGGCGGCGCCGTATGTTGTGTCCGTACAGCCGGGAGCGGTCCATGGAGAGCTATACAATGTAGGCGCATATCCGGCGCTATTGCTGATTTCAGCAGAGGGAGGAAAGCTGCAACAAGTCATTGGAGAGTGGCTGGAAGTGACGGAGGAAGGGCTTGCGGCGATGGATGAACTCGAAGATTACTACGGGCCCGGCGAAGCAAATGAGTACGAACGGGTCTTTGTTCGCGATGTAAACGGACTTCGCGAAGGCTGGGTGTATGTCTGGGAGGATATCAGCGGACTGAAAAAGATACGAAGCGGATCGTGGCGGGCGATTCGTACTAGGCTCAGTGCGGATCGCAACGGCGAAGCCTGATCGCTTGGTCAGCAGCCGGCGAGGTTCGGGGGCGGCGTTGCGGAGCCAGATACGGGAACGGGGAACCCGTCGTCTGGCCACGCGGTCAGCAGCTTATCCTGCAAAGATGGCAGGATAAAAGCGTCAGGCGGCGAATCGCCAGTTATCCTGCACAGCAGGATAAGTTCGCTCCCCCCTGCGCACGGCGCAAAACCAAAAAATGGCTGTGCAGGGATACCCATCCCAACACCGCCATTTTTTTTATCCTTTAGCAATCTCGATCAGTCGTTCACGAATGTTGTCTGCGCACACACCGCCATGGAAGGCAATTGCCGTCTCGATGTCCAAATCAACAAGCTTGCCCACCGACTCCAGAGCTTGCGGGTAGTTAGGCGTATATGGCGGATTTGGCGGCATGAGCACGCCGTTCTCAGCAGTTAACGCGTCGCCGGTAATCAGTGTTTTGCTTGGGATGTGGTACAAGCAGATGTGATCTACGGTATGGCCCGGCGTGAAAATCACTTGAATGCCGCCGCATAGCGGAAGCACATCGCCATCCTTCAGCGTGACGTCGACGTTAGTCGGCGGAGCGAGCGTTTTTCTCTTCTGCGTAGGTTCCTCACCCGTGATGAAAGGCTTGCCCAGCTCGTGCGCATAAACTTGAATTTTTCCTTCGGATGCTTTCACCAGCTCAGGCAAACTGCCGATGTGATCCATATCGTGA
The DNA here is from genome assembly GCF_027789125.1 of Paenibacillus aestuarii. Lineage (GTDB taxonomy): Bacteria > Bacillota > Bacilli > Paenibacillales > NBRC-103111 > Paenibacillus_E > Paenibacillus_E aestuarii. Next base: position 132,017 of record NZ_JAQFVF010000002.1, read on the forward strand.
TGCGTGATAATGATCTTCGTCAGCTTCTCAAACGGAAAGGAAGCCTCTTCCAGTGTTTGGCGAATGAGCTCCAGTTGGCCCGGGATGCCGGTGTCCACCAGAATCACATCGTTTTCATCCCATAGCAGAGTCGCATTCAGGATAAATGGATTTCCGTTCACATCAAGATTAAGGACCAATGGTTGAATACCTGCTTGTGCTGGCATCATTTCAGCCTCCTGCGAAATTAAATTTTTTCTTATTTAATTGTAATGGCTGGCAAGGTGAAGATCAATTTTTACCGTTAGGGAGTTTTCGACAAGCCTACTTTCTGCTAGAGTAGGATTATGTTGCTTTTTACAAAAAATTATTATTAGAACGGAGAGAGGCGATACCGATGACTGAAAAAGATCCGCTCGTGCGTTTCGGTATTTCGATGCCGCAATCCTTAATTGAACAATTCGACAAGCTCATTGCGATGCAGGGTTACGATAACCGGTCCGAAGCGATCCGCGACTTGACGCGCAAAGCCTTGCTGGCTTCAAGCGCGATGCAGCCGGACGAAACGGTGGCAGGCACGATTGTCATGGTGTATGACCACCATGCCAGTGATTTGCCGATCACGCTCACCGAGCTTCAGCATGGCTACCATCATGAAATTATTTCCACCATGCATATACATTTGAATCATCAGCAATGCTTGGAAATCCTCGTCGTTCGCGGGAAGGTTCGTCAGTTAAGAGAACTGCAGCAGCGCATACAAGTGCTAAAAGGAGTAAGCTATGCGGAATTATCCGTCACGCATGTGGACGAGCAGCACGATTGGCATGCACATGATCATTCCCATTAGCGCGACCTATCAATTGGGCAAGGAGCAATTAATCATTGAATAAAAGAACGATGCCTACCCTGTTTCTCTTTGTCATCGTGCTGATGGCTAGTCTCCTAATGGCACCTTCGGCCAAGGGCAGCGGGATTCTGGAGTTGAACGATTCCAAAAATGAATATGACTTGAACCCGTACACAAGTGTGCTCGAAGACAAAGAGAATCGTCTGGTCATCTACGATCTCCTGCATCCGGATGTGGCTGCTAGGTTCACCGATGCAGGCAGCCAAACGATTAATTACGGATATTCCGCCTATAGTCATTGGGCGGAGTTCAAGGTGAAGAATACATCCCTGAAGAAAGATTGGCTGCTGGAGATCGCTTTTCCGACACTGGATTCCGTAGACGCGTATGTGCTCGATGGAACCAATACCGTGCTGCAAAAGCACGTCGGAGATGATAATGCCTTTGATAACCGGGAAGTAAAGAACCGCAATCTGGTGCTCAATCTCGAAATTGAACGCGGCGAGACACTGGATGTGTATTTGCATTTTCGAACCGAGGGGGCGGCAGCGCTGCCTTTGAAAATCATTCATCCCGTTCATTTCGCTCAGAAAGAACAAGTCTCTTATTTGCTGCTCGGCGCAAATTACGGGATCATCATCATTTTGACCATTTACAACGCCTTCATGGCGTTTTTCTTCCGGGCAAAAGCCTATCTTTATTTCGCGCTGCATAGTGCTTCAGGATTGATCATGTTTGCTACGCTGAATGGCGTTGCTTTTGAGTTTCTGTGGTCGGATGCGATCTGGTGGAACAATCGGGCCATCGGATTTTTTATGTGCGTCAGCCATATCATGGCGCTCTTATTTATCCGTAATTTCCTGCCTCCTCGGTCGCTCAGCGATCGCTGGAAACTGTTTTGCAACATGTTCATCGTGGTCGAGATCTTCAATATCTTGTTGATGTGTGTGGATGTAGTGTTAGGCCTTAAATTGATGTTGGTCAAGTACTTATTCTTTGAATTATTAATGATTATTCCTGGCGTGAGGGCGCTACAAGCGAATTTTCGGCCAGCGCGCTACTATTTGTGCGGTTGGGGCATTTTTGCGATGACGGGCATCATCACGACGTTCACGGAATCGGGAGTGATCCCGATGAACAGCTTGACGACGTTTAGCGCGCAGATCGGTTCCACGCTGGAAACACTCATCGTTTCTTGGGGATTGGCCAATCAAATTAAACTGATCCGTAAAGAGAAGGACCGTGCGGTGGAGCAAATGAACGAAAACCGCAAACTCGCTGACTCCGACTTCCTGACGGGCTTGTATAATCGGCGCTACATTATGAACCGGTTCTCCTCGCGAATGAGTGAGCAAATGGTTTTTTTAATCTTGGATATCGACCATTTTAAACGGATCAATGACACTTACGGCCATCTGGCCGGGGATAACGTGCTGCAGCAAATTGCCTCTGTCCTGCGGCAGTGCTTCCGGCACGGGGATGTCATTGGAAGATTCGGCGGCGAGGAATTCATCGTGCTGATGCCGGATACGTTTTTAGACCAAGCCCGACATCGGGCGGAGGAACTGCTAAGCGCTGTATGCAGTGTTCCGATCCATATCGGAGATACGCATATTACTTGTACGGTCAGCATCGGGATTACCGAATGGAAGAGCGACAGCAGCGATGACTTCCACGCAGCGCTGCGCAGAGCGGATGAGGCTCTCTACGAGGCAAAAAGATTGGGCAGAAACCGGATATGCGTATCAAGTTCGTAGTTGTCCCTTTTTTTTGTTACAATCGGATGAGGGAGGTGCGCTAGTGTCTGGTAAATATTTCACAGTAGAAGAAGCGAATGCATGGCTTCCGGTCGTCGATCAGGAGCTTCGCAAGCTTCAGTCATTGAAACGCAATTTTGAGAGTAAATATATGGAGCTGCGCCAGAAGAAGGAAGAAGATGCCATGACGACGCCAGGGGATCAAGACCCGTATTTCATCATGGAAGCGGAATTGGAATTTATGCAAATGGAAGCGCAGGGGCTTATCGCCGGCTTTCAGCTCAAAGGGATTGAACTGAAAGACATCGATACCGGCTTGGTTGATTTTCCGGCATGGATGGACGGACAGGAAGTGCTGCTCTGTTGGAAGCAGGGCGAGGACGCCATTCATTATTACCATGGCAAGCATGATGGCTTTGCCGGCCGCAAGCCGCTTGCGGATTAGAGGTGCTGCATACATGATCTATTCAAGTAGATGGAAACGGCTCCAGGTGAGATTAGGGCTTATGATGCTGGTGCTGGCAGCTTTGATGCTGAGCGCGGTTATGGCGCCGCGGGCGGCTTACGCCCATGCGTCAGTCGTGCAGGCCACGCCGGAGGCGGACAGTAAGTTTCAAGACTCGCCTTCAGAAGTAAAAATTACGTTTAATGAGCGATTGGATGACGGGCTCTTTTACATTAAAGTTTTTGATCACACAGGCCGTGAGGCTACGCATAATCAAGCACAGATGAGCGCAGAGCATACCGCGGTTCAATTGGCACTGCCGAAGCTGCGGGAAGGCGTCTATCTGATTAGTTATCACGTTATCTCAGCGGACGGGCATCCGGTCGGAGGGAGCTATCCGATCACAATCGGGAATCCGCCTCAGGAAGACCGGTTGAATCTGCCTGTCACTTCGAGCCATCAGCATGGGGGCAGCGGGCCGGTAACGACCAAAGATATGCTGCAGTATGCGTCTCGCGGGCTGTGGTACCTAGCGGTCCTTGCTTTGGCGGGATGGGTCATCTGGCTCAGGCTGCCGGCACAAGGTGGTGCGGAAGCGAGGAAAGCCGTCGGGTCATGGACGCTGAATTTGCAAAGAGTTCATCTCATCACGCTGCTGCTGCTTATCTTTACGCATGTCGAAGATTTGCTCGGTGACGGAGGGGTACAAGACCTGTGGAGGCTATTTAGCGCGACAAGCGTAGGTGTATCATGGCTGCTGCTTCTTATCATTTCTTTGGTCGGATTTGCCGTGGTGGGCCGATGGGCTGGGTTGGATGTCGTGTTTGCGGTTGCTTTGCTGGCAGCCAAAAGTTTCAGCGGCCACGCGGCATCTTTTGAACCGCAATGGGCGACCATCGGGCTCGATTTCATTCACCTAGCCGCTGCGGCGCTATGGGTCGGGGGCTTGATCCTGCTCGCCGTGAAGTGGAGGAACCAAAGCCAAGCGCTCAATTCCTTCCTACGCGCGTTTTCCAACATGGCGCTGCTGTCCATTATCGTTTTGACAGTGACCGGTGCGATTTCCGTCCTGCTCTTTTTGCCGAATTTGCACTATTTGCTGTATTCCTCTTGGGGAACGCTGTTGTTCGTCAAAATCGGCCTGGTCCTGCTTGTCGCTATCGTTGGCATGATCATTCGTCTATATTTGCGCAAGCAGCAGGAACAGATGGCCAAGCTTTGGTTGAAAGTGGATTTGACCTTGATGATAATCATCGTCGCAGTTGTCGGCATTCTCACTTACGTGGCGCCGATTCCTTCCAATCAACCGCTGAATTGGCACCAAATGGGAGAGAAAGTGCACGTGAGCGCGGACATCACGCCGAAGGTACAGGGAACCAACACATTTGTCGCCAAAGTGTGGCTGCCAGAACAATCGGGCACTCCGAAACAGGTGCAAATGATTCTCAATTATCAGGACGATAAGAGCATTGCCCCGATATCGGTACCGATTGTCCCCTTTGACGACAAAACGATGGAAGATTCCTACGGATTAAAGAAATATAGCTACAAAGTTTCTGGAGCTTATCTTCCGTTCCGCGGCAACTGGGATTTGGAGATGCGCGTAATGGATCAAGATGATAACGAGACAGTTTATCATAAAACATTCATCGTTTATTAATATACAAACAGGCTGTTCCCGATCATGTTGAATGATTCGTGAACAGCCTGTTTTCGTTTAAAATAAACTCCAGTCGAATTCCTGCGACAGTTTGCCGATCAGATGCACACCTGCTGTGCTATTGCCTTTGCGGTTAAGCGCAGGGCCGACCACCCCGATCCCGTACTGTCCGGGCACCATCGTCAGTATGCCTCCGGACACACCGCTTTTAGCTGGGAGTCCGACGTTCATGGCGAATTCGCCGGAGGCATTGTACATGCCGCAGGTGATCATGAACGTTTTGGCGATCTGGACGTAGCGTCTGGGCATCAACCGGAGGTTCCGGATCGGATCTACGCCATTGTTCGCAAGCACAAGCGCCATGCGGGCCAGATCGGTACAAGTCGCTTCAACGGAACAGTGGCTGAAGTAAACGTCCAGCACGTCTTCGACGTCACCGCTCAGCACGCCGTTATCTTTGAGGAAGTACGCGAGCGAACGGTTCCGGTGCGCGGTATCGGATTCCGAGCGATGAACGGCATGATTGATAGCGAGCGTCGGGTTATCAGCGACATCGCGGAAAAATTGCAGGATCCGCTGCGTCTGCGCCGCCGGGTCACTGCCGGCCATGAGTGACGAAATCGCGATGGCGCCGGCATTAATCAGCGGATTAAAAGGAATGCCGGGCTCCACCAGCTCCAGCTTCAGCATGGAGTTGAAATCGTCCCCGGTAGGCTCCATCCCCACCTTGGAGAAGACAACCTCTTCGCCCCGGTCCATCAGTGCCAAAATCAAGGTGAAAACTTTGGAAATGCTTTGCAGGGTAAAACGGAAATCGTGGTCGCCGCCGACTACGGTATCTCCCGCCGCGTCCATGAGGCAGATGCCAAGCACATTTTGCGGCGCGCGGGCCAACTCCGGGATATAAGCAGCGACTTGGCCGTCTTCCGTATACGCTTTACTTTCATGGACCCATTGAGGCAGCATGGTCTGCAGTTTGCCCCAAGCGGAGTCTTGGTGATTTTGGCTCATAGCTGTGATATTGTCGCTCCTGTCTTAGGCTTTCCAAGCTTGCGGATGATTATCGCTGATTAGCTCCGTCGCGCTAGCGTTGGCAATAACTTGCTGCGGGTTCTTGCAGCCTGGGATGACACAAGTTACCGCGTCATGCTTCAAACACCAGGCCAAGGCCCACTTGGCCATATCCATGCCCGCAGGCACTTCTTCGCGTTGAATCCGCTGCACTTCTTCCAGCTTCAAGCGCGTCGATTCTTGATCGTGGCGGTGGCGGACATCCGTACTGTCAAAAATAGCGCCCGGCTTATATTTGCCGCTCAAATAGCCGCTGGCCAGAGGGACGCGGGCGAGCACGCCCAAATCTTGACGCTGGCAAGATGGGAACACAAGCTCTTCCGGCGCCCGGTCCAGACGGTTATAAACAACTTGAATCGCCTTCGAATTGACTTTGGTTGAGGCATCAGTCTGATGGATGTTGGCATTGCTGCCAATCGATGTGCCGAGATGACGGATTTTCCCTGCTTGAACTTGTTTGTCGAGCGTTGTCCATAAGTCATCGTTATCGAACAGGGCATCCGGTCCGGAATGAAATTGATATAAATCTATGTAATCCGTTTGCAAAGCTTTCAAGGATGCATCTAGCTGCTTCACGACATCCTCAGCTTGAAAAGCGTCCGTGCGCGTAAAGCGCTCATGGAAATGATGGCCGAATTTCGTAGCAACGACCCAATCTTCACGTTTGCGCCGCGACAAGTAGTTGCCGATAAACGATTCGGATAAGTGATCTCCGTAGCATTCCGCGGTGTCAATCAAGTTGATGCCGAGATCGGCAGCTTGGTCCAGAATGGCATCCGCTTCAGCTTGCGTATAGTCCAGACCCCATTCACCGCCAAATTGCCAAGTACCGACACCCACGATGGAAACTTTCAAGTCCGTTTTTCCGAGTCTGCGATATTTCATAAAGAACACTCTCCTTTATTAAGGTATCCAAATTCATTAAACGCTATAGCTTGCTCCATGTCAAAAGGAAACTGAGAGAGCGATTATTTATTTTATATTAATGTTTCGGTCGGCGATTTCGTCTATTCTTGTAAAGAATTGTCCCAGACAAAGAAAGGTGGAGAGAAGATGCAGTCCATCCTGCGATTTTTGAAAGAGTGGGTGCCCAGCATAGCATTCGCCGTGATTTTGGCTCTGGTCATTAATACGTATGTCGCCCAGGCGGTGACAGTTCCAACAGGCTCGATGCTGCCGACCATTCAGCTGAAGGACGAGCTTGTTGTAGAGAAGATGAAGGCTCTAACAGATTTTAAGTTCGGTGATATCGTTGTATTTTGGCCGCCGCTGGCTGATAATAAAGACCGCTATGTCAAGCGATTGATTGGCTTGCCAGGCGACACCATCGAGATCAAAGACGGAGCGCTATATCGTAATGGACAAAAGGTCGATGAGCCGTATGTGAAGACGCCGATGGCTTATACATTTAAGAAAGTGACTGTGCCTGAAGGCGAATATTTTTTCCTTGGCGATAATCGCAATGATAGCTATGATTCTCATCTGTGGCCAACCCCGTTCGTACCGGAGAAAAATCTAATCGGGAAAGCTGTGTTCCGCTTATTCCCTTTCAGCCATATCGGCAAGATTGAATAATGACAAAAGGTCACCTTCCATGAATTGGATGGTGACCTTTTGGTTTATGGTTAAGCAATCTCAGGCTGCGTTTCGTGCTGTTTGCCTTTACGATCGGACACTTTAATCTTGCCAATGAAGAACGTCAGCACGGCGCCCAGAATCACAAAAATAAGTCCGAAGTAGAACACGGAATGAAGCGATACAACCAGAGCGTCCTTGATGATCGGCAGCATATTTTGGACGAATTCCTTCGGCATTTGCGCCAATGTTTCCGGACTGAGCAGCGAAGAATACAGGCCTTGCGGGTTCGTCTGAATCAAATGTGTCATTTGATTCGCCATTTCGCTAGCTTGCGGAGGCAGCTGTTTCACGACAGGCGATAAATTTTGCTCCAGCAGCACCGATGATTTGTGATTCATAATCGCACCGAGGACGGTCATCCCGAACGTTCCCCCGATTTGACGGAAGAATTGGCTGGAAGAAGTCACGACCCCAAGCTCGGATTTTGGGAAGCTTTCTTGCAAAGCCAGTGTCAGGATCGGCATTACTAACCCCATGCCCAGACCTAGCACGACCATGTAGCTGGAAGCCATCAGCTTCGTCGTATCGATGCCCATTGTGCCTAGCAGCAGGAATCCCGCGGCCATCACCACCATGCCGATAAACATTTGTGTGCGAACGCCGATTTTATAAACCAACTGACCGGAAACCATACTTGCGATAATCATCGTCACCATGAGCGGCGTCATCACTGTACCGGAGGCGGAGGCGCTGATGCCCACGATGCCTTGCATGAACAGCGGCACGAACATGATCGCCCCGAACATCCCGATCGACATTAGGAAACCGACTCCGTTGATGGTGGTGAATGTTCGGTTTTTAAACAAGCGTACAGGAAGAATCGGTTCCTTGGATCTGCTTTCAATCATGACAAAAGCAACCAAAGACACGACGGCTAATACGAACAGACCGATAATCTGCCATGAGCTCCATGGATAGTCTTTACCGCCAAAGGTCAGGGCCAGCAATAAGCTGACAACTCCGACGACCATAGTGATAATCCCGGGTACATCGATGCTGACACCACCGACTCTTTTATGTTTCGGCAAGGCAAAAGCAATGAGAATAACAGCGATAATACCAACTGGAAGATTAATATAAAATACCCAACGCCAGTTCAACGCATCGACGATCCAGCCGCCGATTTGTGGGCCGATCACGGACGATAAGCCGAAAATCGCCCCGAATACACCTTGCCATTTGGCACGCTGTTTACCGGTGAACAAGTCCCCGATAATGATCATAGCCATCGGCATCATAATACCGCCGCCCAAACCTTGCAGGGCACGGAACCAGATAAGCTCTGTGATGTTCTGTGACAAACCGCAGAGCGCCGAGGAGCCGATAAAGATAACCAAACCGGTGACATAGACTACACGCCGTCCGATCAAGTCTGCTAATTTACCGGCGATAGGAACGACGACCGTTGAGGCCAACATGTAAGCTGTAGTTAGCCAAGCCATCAAACTTAATCCGCCCAGCTCACCGACGATACGCGGCATGGCCGTACCGACAATCGTGCCGTCCAAGGCCCCGAAGAGCATGGCGATGATCAAACCTGTAATGAGAAGACCGCGGTTCTTAAATGCGGGTGTTTCAGCGGCTTCGAGCGGTTTTTCTTCTGGTTGGTGTAGGTTCTCCACTTTCAACACTCCTTTTTATTTAGTTTCTCTCACTTTTCGTGAAAAATAATCGTTAATAATAGGCAGCAAGCTTTTCGAAAGCTTCAACCATAATGCGCATCTCTTCGAGAGAAAGCTGAGACATGCCGCTTGCAGTTACTTCCTTGTGGACCTTCTCCGCTTTTTTCAGCACTTCTTCGCCAAGCTCAGTCAATTCGACGAGAACGATGCGCCTGTCTGTTTCATGATGTTTGCGAATCACGTGTCCGCTTTGAACAAGTCTATCAATCATAACGGTAATAGCACTTGGTTTTACGCCCATCTTGTCAGCGAGCTGGGACTGCTTAGGCGCACCTTCCTTGCGAATCATATAGAGCATAAAAAATTGCGGCATCGTCAAATCCGACTCCAACTTAGCAAAAACCGTCTGGCCCAGCTTTCGATGGGTTAATTCGAACGCAGTTCGGAATCGATCCGTATAAGCTAGCAGCATCTCATCCATAGCATCCCTCCTATATGGACAAAGTATTTTGATTGATTAATACTTAAATTAAGTAAATTTTATATAATAAAATTATTAAACTATTTAACTAAATAATAAAACAATAATTGTACACTGTCAATCTGCTGTTTTCTGCAATTTTCAGAAAGTGATGGAAGGTCATCTTGCATATCAAGCGTATCTTGCATATAATAACTGATAAATATACGTAAATGCGTTGACGGAGAAGAGTACGCAGTGCTTCTTGACAGGGAGGGAAAGCCGAAGATTGAGAGCTATCCCCGGGAATCAGGCTGCCGAAGTTCGCTCCCGAGCAGTCCATTGAACAGAACGGCCTGAACAAGTGCAATTCTAAGTAGACGGAACCGGACAAATCTGTCCGTTATCTGAATGAAGTGAGATTCGCGTTATGCGCGTATCTAATTAGGGTGGTACCACGGCTTTTTCGTCCCTTGTCAGGGGATGAAAGAGCCTTTTTTGCGTTTATTACCGGTAAAATCAGGAGGGATTGTCGATGAAAGAGCGTTTGGAAGCTTTGAAGCAAGAAGCGCTTCTAGAGCTAAGCAGTGTGCAAAGCCAGCAGGAGCTGAGCGATCTGCGCATTAAGTATTTAGGTAAAAAAGGTCCGTTGACCGAGATTTTACGCGGCATGGGAGCTTTAAGCGCTGACGAAAGGCCAATTATCGGCCAGGTAGCCAACGATGTTCGTGCGGCGATCGAAAACGTAATTGAAGAGAAGCAAGCGGCGTACCAGAAGGAAGAGACGGAGAAACGTCTGCGTGCAGAAATGATCGACGTGACATTGCCGGGCCGTCCATCCCAGCAGGGTGTTGTGCATCCGCTCAGCAAAGTCATCCAGGAGATTGAAGATATTTTTACTGGTATGGGTTACACCGTTGCCGAAGGTCCTGAGATTGAACAGGATTACTACAACTTCGAAGCGCTGAACTTGCCTAAAGATCATCCGGCGCGTGACATGCAGGATTCTTTCTATATAACAGAAGAGATTCTGATGCGTACGCAAACATCTCCGGTACAAGTCAGAACGATGGAGAAGCGCAAAGGTGAAGTGCCGATCAAAATTATTTGCCCAGGCAAAGTGTTCCGCCGCGATGATGATGATGCGACGCACTCCCACATGTTTACGCAAATCGAAGGTCTGGTTATCGACCGCAATGTTCGTATGAGCGACCTGAAGGGCACGTTGCTGCAATTCGTCCAGGAAATGTACGGCAAACAGACGCGGATTCGTTTGCGTCCTAGCTTCTTCCCATTCACAGAGCCAAGCGTAGAAGTGGATGTAAGCTGTGCGATGTGCGGCGGCGAAGGCTGCAGAACTTGCAAGCAAACAGGTTGGCTGGAAATCCTTGGGGCCGGTATGGTGCATCCGCGCGTATTGGAAATGGGCGGATACGATCCGAAGGAGTATACAGGTTTTGCATTCGGTATGGGCGTTGAGCGGATTGCCATGCTGAAATATGGCATTGATGATATTCGTCATTTTTATACGAACGATCTGCGGTTCTTGAAGCAGTTCTTGCATTTGTAATAGGAAGCGGAGGAGTGAAACGATGAAGGTCTCTTATCAGTGGTTATCGGAGTATGTAGATGTATCCGGATATTCAGCGGAGGAATTGGCGGAAAAGCTGACTCGCAGCGGAATCGAAGTGGATATCGTTGAAGATCGTAACAAAGGTGTAACGAATGTTTGGGTCGGGTTCGTCAAATCCCGCGAAAAGCATCCTGACGCGGATAAACTAAGCGTCTGTATTGTTGACGTAGGACAGGGCGAAGATCTGCAAATCGTATGTGGCGCCAAAAATGTCGATGCCGGACAAAAAGTGCCTGTAGCCGTTGTCGGGGCAGTGCTTCCGGGCGGATTGCAAATCAAACGCGCCAAGCTGCGCGGCGTTGAGTCGCAAGGCATGATTTGCTCAGCCAAAGAGCTGGGACTGAACGATAAGCTACTGCCAAAAGAAATCCAAGAAGGCATTCTTGTTCTTCCGGAAGCGACGGAAGTGGGTCAATCTATCCTTGATGTACTGGCCATCAATGACAAAGTGCTGGAGCTGGATTTGACGCCCAACCGCTCCGATTGCTTAAGCATGCTCGGCGCCGCTTATGAAATCGCCGCGATTCTGGGCCGCAGCGTGAAGCTGCCAGATGCGGAAGCGATCTTGAAGGCTTCAAATGCAAATGTAAAAGCTGCTGATCGCATCAGCGTAAATATTACGGCAACCGAGCAATGTACGCATTACGCTGCTCGTTTGATTGAAGGCGTTCGCGTAGGCACTTCGCCGCTGTGGATGCAAAACCGATTGATGGCGGCGGGAATCCGCCCGATCAACAACATTGTCGACATCACGAATTTCGTGATGCTGGAGTATGGTCAACCGCTGCACGCTTTTGATGCGGATCAATTGCATAATGGTCACATCGATGTACGCCTTGCGCAGCCAGGCGAAAAGCTGGTGACCTTGGACGACGTGGAGCGTACGCTCGAGCCGCATATGCTGCTGATTACCGATGGTACGAAGCCAGTCGGAATCGCAGGCGTTATGGGTGGCGCGAATTCCGAAGTGACCGAAAGCACGACGCGGATCCTGCTTGAATCGGCCAAATTCGCCGGTAGCTCCGTGCGCCGTACTTCGCGCCAGCTTGGGCTTCGCTCAGAAGCGAGCCTGCGCTTCGAGAAAGAAGTGAACCCGGAGGCTGTGCTCCCGGCGTTAAACCGCGCTGCTGCCCTGATGGCCCAATACGCAGCAGGACAAATCGCTGACGGCATCGTAGAAGCTGTCGCCGGCTCTCACAAGCCGGTCGCGATCGAGCTGGCCGCTGATCGCGTTAACAGCTATCTCGGCACTGAGCTAACGCTTACCGAGATCAGCCAAATCATCGAGCGCTTGCATTTCACTAGTGAGCCGGCAGGCGAAAACAAGCTGCTCGTGCACGTGCCGAGCCGCCGCGGTGACATCTCCCGAGATGTCGATTTGATCGAAGAGGTGGCACGCCTCTATGGTTACGACAACATCCCGACAACATTGATGAGCGGCGTCACGACGCCAGGCTCATTAACGAAAGAGCAGTCGATTCGCCGCATCGCGCGCAATCTCCTGACACAGAGCGGGCTGCATGAAGTCATTACGTATTCCTTCACGCACCCGGACCAAACTGCGCTGCTGCCTGGCCTGTACCCAGCATCCAAGCCAATCTCGCTCGCGATGCCGATGAGCGAAGATCGCAGCGAACTGCGCACCAGCCTGCTTCCGCATCTGCTGGAAGTGATCAGCTATAACCGCAACCGCAGCATGGACGATGTAGCTCTTTTTGAAATCGCCAAAGTGTATACAACAGAAGAAACAACGCTTACCGTATTGCCAGAGGAAAAACATCTCTTAGCCATCGCCATAACGGGTAAACGCCGTGCATCGCACTGGGCGCAAAAAGCAGAGTCCGTTGACTTCTTCGACCTGAAAGGGGTTTTCGACCGCTTAGTCGATTACTTAGGCGTAAAAGGCTTGGAGTATGTATCCGCAGCTCCAGAAGGCTATCACCCAGGCCGTACGGCAGAGCTGTATTTGAATAGTGGCGATGAGAGTCAACTAATCGGACGTATGGGTCAATTGCACCCGGCTCTACAGCAGCAGCGTGATCTCGATGATACGTATGTGCTTGAAATTGAGCTGGCACCGCTTATCGCGGCTGCAGGCGATACGATTGTTTACAAGCTGCTTCCTAAATACCCGGCAATTGGCCGTGATTTGGCCGTAGTTGTGAATGCCAGCGTGCCTGTTGGCAACATGGAAGCAACAATCCGCCGTGTAGCTGGAGAATTGCTTGAATCCATTCAAGTGTTTGATATTTACACAGGTGAGCGTCTGGGTGCGGATCGGAAAAGCGTAGCCATCGCACTCGTGTACCGCCACGCTGAGCGAACGCTTCTGGATGAAGAGGTTACAGAACTTCATGCCAAGGTCGTCGCGGCGCTTGAACAGGAGTTTCAGGCTGAGTTAAGAAAATAGTGTGACTTTTAACACATTGGCAGGAATAAAGGCTGGTTCTATCGAATTGATGTCGATAGGACCAGCCTTTTAATTAAAGGGAGGAAAGCGCATAGTGAGTACTGAAGATAAAGTGAGAATTACCGTTGATATATATGGCAATCAATATAAACTAATGGCTAGCACGGACCCGAGCTATATGAAGCGTGTAGCTGAGTATGTGAACGATCAAATGTTTCGAATTGCGAAAGGTTATCCACGCCTGGACTCCCAGAGGATAGCCGTATTGGCTGCTGTGAACATGGCTGATGAGTGCTTCCGTATGAACGAAATTATGGATCAGCTAACCAAAGCTCAAAAAGAGCAGGAAATCACACAAGCCGGCTATGAAAAGCTGCTGCACTCGTACAATGAACTGAAGCAGGAGCATGAGCAAAAATTCAAATCGCAAGAATCGTTTATTCAACAGCTTTTGGGTGAGAAAGAAGCGTTATTGAAGCAGTTTGAGGATGAAAAAGAAACGCAATTGCAAGCATTTAAAGTGGAAAACGAGGCGATGACTCAACATCATCTCACCGATAAAAGCTTGCAATCTCAAGCCCACAAAGCAGAGATTGAAGCGCTTACGCAGCAATATCGTGCCGCTGTGGATGAACAGGCAAGTGCGCATCAAGCGGAGAAAGAAGCGCTAATCGAACAGCACCGCGTTGATCTGGATGAGCAGGCAAGCGCGCACCAAGCCGAGAAAGAAGCACTAATCGAGCAGCATCGTGTAGAGCTGGAGAAACAGTCGGGCACGTACCAATCTGAGAAAAAAGCGCTAATCGAGCAGCACCGTGCAGATTTGGAGAAACAAACGGGTGCGCATCAAGCTGAGAAAAAAGCGCTAATCGAGCAGCACCGTGCAGATCTGGAGAAACAAACGGGTGCGCATCAAGCTGAGAAAAAGACGCTAATCGAGCAGCACCGTGCAGATCTGGAGAAACAAACGGGTGCACATCTAGCTGAGAAAAAAGCGCTTATTGAGCAACACCGCGTAGAGCTGGATAAAGAAACAAGTACATATCAAGCAGAGAATAAAGCTCTCGTCGAACAGCACAAGGCCGATTTAGATCTAGTTGCTAGCGCATATTTTGTTGAAAAAGAGAATCTCATTCTACAGCACCAGACGGATCTGGAATCACAGATCAACAGGCTTATAGCTGAGAAAGAAGCACTCAAGGATCAGCTCCGCGACGAGATTGAATTACAAGCTCAAATTATTGCAGATAAAGAGAAGCTTATCCAAACTTATCAACACGAACAAGATGCATTAAACAATGCACATGCAGCCAAAAAAGAGGCTCTTATTCAGCAGCACCTGACGGAAATGGACAAGCTTAGCCAAAACTGTGCGGATAAAGAAGCTTCTTATTTGAAGAATCAAACAGGCCTGGAAGCGCAGATCAAGCAGTATGCCGCAGATAAAGAAAAACTGATTCAGCAGCATGCAAATGACATCAAAGCGCTCTCAGAGCAGCATAAAATAGAGTTGAATGATCTTGCTGATCATTATCAAAAAGAAAGTGCAGCTCTGGCCATCAAGCATCAGGAAGAAATCGCAGCGGTAGCGCAAACTTTCGATGAGCAGCAAGGCAGAGTTTTAAATGCTCTATACGATCAGCGTTCGACGATCATCCAACAATTTGAAGCGCAAATTAGAGCTTTGGTCGAGCAGCATAAACAAGAAAAAGAAAACCTGATGAATCAAAGCAACTATGATGAAGCGTTGCAAGAAGAACTCAATAGCCTGAAAGAGGAGTACCGTGAGCTCACTGAGGAATACAAAAAGCTGCAGACCGAGTACAACGAGTGGATCAACCTAGTTGAACAATGAACAGCTTAGACTATGTCATCATTGCTGTAGTAACTCTAGGTTTACTGCTGGGCTATTTGAGAGGCTTCATCGCGCAAATTGTTTCTATTTCAGGTTTTATCCTTGCTTATTTAGTTGCGTTTTATTTTTATAAAGACTTCGCGCCGGTTCTTCGCAGTGCAGTATCTCTGCCTACGTATCAGAACTATCAAAAGTATGAATTCATTGTCAAAGGGCTTAATCTGGATACCTATATCCTCAATGCGATTGCCTTTGCCATTCTATTTTTTGGTGTTAAAGTTGCATTGGTGATTATTGGCAGGACGCTTAGTCTCATCGCCAAAGTACCTGGTCTGAATGCAATCAACCGTTGGAGCGGGGCCTTGTTGGGGCTGGCAGAAGCGTTATTAATTGTCATTATAGCCGTCAATGTGATGACGATTGTTCCAGCCGATGGTATGCAGAAATTGATGTCAAGCTCTTCCATCGCACCGTATTTGATTAATGAATTGCCGAACATAGCAGGAAAACTTCAAGATCTGTGGAAGCAAAGCCTGCCTATTTAAAAAGCTGTCTCTCCAAGTCTTTGAACATGGTGGGGGCAGCTTTTGTCGTGCTCGGCCCGCGCGCCGCGCGCAATACCGTATATTCGAATCAACTCCCTTACATGTGTCCTATTCCCATACTCCACCTTACCTTATCCAACTTGCTCCCCTCAGACGACGAGCCCCCATTGCCGTACACCAACTTACATCGCCACCTGCAACCCCACCGTACAAGCCTGACGATGAGCCCCCATTGCCATACACCAACTCATATCGCCACCTGCAACCCCACCATACTGCGCCTCACGACATGCCCTCCCGTTGCCACACACGCGTATCCCCCGCGAACCACGCCGTTTCTCCGAGCAGTACACTTTCGAAAAATCGTTTTCTGTGATATCTACAAATTTCAACCGGGTCATTAAATCGCAAGCTCTTAGCGCGGAGATATGCGGGATACAACTATGAAGTCCCTTCGGCACCGGCCATTCGAAGCAACATTCAAATAACTCTTGTAGATATCACAGAAAAAGCTTCGCGAATTGAACATTTCAAATGGTTGAAAAATTGGATAATAATTCAAAATTTAACTTTACATTCAATATATGTTTTTGTATAATATAAATACGAACAAATGTTTTGTTTCTTGGAGGTGAATGGTGTGACTTTTAGTTTGCATGATGCTAGTCAGCTGGACTTCCGCTCAGAAGCGGATTGCGTAGGGTATTTAATGAAAAAGCGCTGGTCGGGCGGATTCTGCTGTCCCAATTGCGATAATGATACTTTCTATAAGATTCAAACTCGTAACTTATTGGAATGTAAGGAATGCAGGGTTCAAATCTCATTAACGGCAGGAACAATCATGCATAAGTCCAAGCTGTCGTTATTGGTGTGGTTCCGAGCTATTCAAATTCTAATACAGGATGGTCATCGGCACACAGTCACTTCTTTTGCTGAATTGATGGGCATTAATTACCGTACTGCAAAATTATTAATTGCAAAAGTTGCCTTAGCCTTGCAAAAAGAGCAGCTGCGATTTGATAAAAGTGTACAGCAGCATAAGACCGATCAAGTAACAAAATCTACGAAACGGAAGCAAAAGATATCATATTTTTTAAAAAATAATGCCGAAGCGTTTCCGAAACAATATCAATTTGCTAAATGGATGAAAGCTTTTTTATCCGTAAGGTTATATCCAGTCTTTTTGAAATGCTATCATCGGTTGAATTGACTTAATGCAACCCAATAAAAAACCTCCCCGCACATAAGCGAAGAGGTGAAATGATTTACTTATTCAACAATCAATGTTGATTTCATATTCGCATGGCCAGAACCACACATTACGGAACAGATAATGGGGAAAGAACCGGTTTTATCAGGTGTAAAAGTAAAAGTTTTTTTGGTGCTATCCAAACTTACTTTAAAATCCTTGATCGATACGCCGTGTGCACCTTGAGTATTATCAAGAGTAATCGTAACAGGCTCGCCTTTTTTGACGTGATATTCGGTTTGATCGAATTTAAAATTGCTTGCTTTAATTGTAACAGCTTGTCCGCCTGCCGCGGCAGAATCCGTGTTAGTAGGAGCTTCTTGAGCTTTTTTGCTTCCACAAGCCGCAAGTGCCATTGCCAAGCAAATGCCCATCAAGATGATAAGTATTTTATTCATGTCAAACCTCCGCTAATTTATTCCATCCATGATTATTGTACACGAGCAGACCTGAAAATAAAGTGACAAACTCGTGAAACGAAATTAGCTGGCCATAAAAAAATCGGCCCGGCGAATGGAATCGCTGCAGACCGATTTTTTGTAGGCTGAACTTTATCGGTGATCTTCTCTTCCGGTTAACCCCTGTTCAAAAGGAGTTTTCACTGGAATGAAGAGATCGATGATCCCGATGACTAGAGCTGCAAGGATTGCACCTATTATGCTTGTGGAGACGTTGCTAACAAGAAATTGAGCCAGCCAGATAACGAGGGCGCTCACGATGAAGCCAACGATTCCTCTCCCGAAGGGAGTAATTTTCTTGCCGAAGACTCCCTCAATAATCCATGCAGCGATTGCAATGACGAGTGCAAGGAAAAAAGCACTCCAAAATCCTCCTACGCGAAACCCGGGCACTAGCCAACTGACAAACATTAATACCAAAGCTGATACGATAAATCTGACGAGATGTCCAAGAAGATGCATCTAGATTGCCTCCTTCGATTTGGATTCACAGTAAAAGCTGGGTTCACAACTTAGTGTATCCGAAACATTTTTAGATTATCGAAGGAAGCATCTTCCATATAATGATTGTCTCCATAGCTAATCGCCTGCGCTTTGGTTTATAATATAGCGTAGAGAAAAGAGGTTGGAGAAAGTTGAATAACAAAATTCTAAAAACATTAGAATATCAAAAGATTTTACATAAGCTGAGTCATCATGCCGCAACCTCACTTGGCAAAGAGGTTGCCGAACAATTGGAGCCTGTCGGCGATTTTGAGTTAGTCAAGCTGCGGTTGCAGGCAACTGATGAAGCGACTAATGTAGAAAGACTCAAAGGAAACGCGCCGTTCGGCGGCATTCGTGACATCCGCGCTGCTTTGCACCGTTCACGTATTGGCGGAATGTTGAATCCATCCGAACTACTTGATATTACCACTACTATGTTTGGCACACGTAGACTGAAGCGTTTCGTGCTTGCCGTACATGAGGAATATGCAATTCCCATGCTTAAAGATCAAGTAGAGCTGCTGAGTGAGAACAAGACATTAGAAGATAAAATTAACAGCTGCATCGATGAAAATGCTGTTGTTGTCGATAGCGCAAGTATCGAACTGGGCCGTGTTCGCAGTGAGCTTAGAGCAGGCGAAGCTAGGGTTCGTGAGCGTTTAGAGCAAATGATACGCAGTTCTTCTGTTCAAAAAATGCTGCAGGATGTATTAATTACGATTCGTAACGACCGTTATGTCATACCGGTTAAAGCAGAATACCGTTCTAGCTTCGGCGGGATGATTCATGACCAATCTGCTTCAGGTGCAACGTTATTTATTGAACCGGAGTCCGTGGTCCAATTGAATAACAAGATCCGTGAACTTAAGCTGAAAGAAGAAGTTGAAATAGAGAAGATTTTGCGCGCTCTCACGGCGCTGGTGGCGGAGCAATCCGATTTGCTTGTTTCCGACGTTGAATTGCTTGCGCAATTGGATTTTATTTTCGCGAAAGCCGGTTTAGCTAGAGAGCTGAAAGCTACGCAACCAAGATTGAATGACCGCGGCTTTATTAAAATCAAACGGGGCCGACACCCGCTAATCCCTATAGATACGGTTGTTCCACTTGATTTGGAGCTTGGGAATAACTATACGCAAATCATTGTAACGGGGCCTAATACCGGTGGGAAAACGGTATCGCTGAAGACGGTCGGCTTGCTTAGTCTCATGGCTATGTCCGGATTGTTCGTGCCGGCTGAAGAAGGCAGTCAACTATGTGTGTTCGATGCGATTTATGCCGATATCGGCGACGAACAAAGCATTGAACAGAACTTAAGTACGTTCTCGAGCCATATGACGAACATTATTAGTATTTTACGGGACATGACGCCGAAAAGTCTGGTATTGCTTGATGAACTTGGTGCAGGAACCGATCCTGCGGAAGGCTCGGCTTTGGCAATCTCTATTTTAGATTACATTCATCAGATTGGATGCCGGATTATTGCAACAACGCATTACTCGGAGTTAAAGGCATATGCATATCAAAAGCAAGGGACTATTAATGCGAGTATGGAATTCGACGTACAGACGCTAAGTCCAACGTATCGCCTCCTTATCGGTGTGCCTGGGCGAAGCAATGCTTTTGCGATTGCAGAGCGTTTAGGACTCTCCCACCGGATTATTGAGCATGCGCGGGCACAAGTCGGCGAAGAGGATATGCGCGTCGAGTCGATGATTGCTTCGCTGGAGGAGAACCGGCTGACCGCGGAATCCGAGCGCAATGAAGCTGAGCGGCTGCGCCGCGAAGCCGAAGAGCTGCGCCGCGATCTGGAGACGAAGCAGGCGAAGTTTGACGAGCAGCGTGATAAGCTGCTCGAGAAGGCCGAGCGTGAAGCGCGCGAGGCTGTCGCCAAAGCGCGCCGCGAGGCGGACGAAGTCATCGCCGAGCTGCGTCGCATGGCGCAGGAGGAAGCCGGCGGGGTCAAGGACCACCGGCTGATTGAAGCGCGCCGCCGCTTGGACCAGGCGGCGCCGGAGCTGCGCGAGAAGCGCGAAGCGCGTGCGCAGAAGAAGCGGCCTGAGCAGATCGAGGCCGGCGATGAAGTGCGGGTCGTGAACCTCGGCCAGAAGGGTCACGTTGTTGAGATTGCCAGCCGTACGGAGGCGATCGTGCAGCTGGGTATTATGAAGATGAAGGTCAACTTGTCTGACCTGGAGAAAGTCGGCTCTGCGCCGCAGAAGAAGCCGCAGCAGACTGCGACGACGGTGAAGCGGTCGCGGGATGAGAACATCCGCACGGAGTTAGACCTGCGCGGCCTTAATTTGGAGGAAGCGCTCATTGAAGCGGATCGCTTCCTCGATGAATCTTTCCTAGGGAATCTCGGTCAAGTTTATGTAATCCACGGGAAAGGAACGGGCGTATTGCGCACCGGGATGCAGGATTATTTACGCCGGCACAAGCACGTAAAAAGCTATCGGATAGGCAACTATAACGAAGGTGGCGCAGGGGTCACAGTTGTCGAATTGAAATAACCTACAAAAAATTCTATTTTATTTTGAAACCCCGTCTTTGCAGCTACGTATGTAATGAGTGTAAGCACCGGTGAAACAAAATGAAGTTGCAATACTTGTTCAAAGACGAATTTCAAAAAAACGAGGCAGGAGCTTGCTTGGATGAAATGGCTCTGTGTTCTCTAATTTAGGAGGAAATATACAAATGGGAATTTTCAAAAGACTGCGTGACATGACAATGGCTTCAATCAACGATCTGCTGGATAAAGCGGAAGATCCGGTTAAGATGCTTAATCAGTTTCTTCGCGATATGGAAGAAGACATTTTGGAAGCAGAGTCTGCTGTAGCGAAACAAATCGCCATTGAGAAGAAATTCAAACAGCAGTATGAAGAAGCCGAAGAAATGGTGACGAAGCGTTCTGAACAGGCGATGAAGGCGTTGGAACAAGGGAATGAAGATTTGGCCCGCCGCGCACTGCAGGATAAGAAAGAGCATCAAGAGCGTTTCGATGAGTTGAAACGTCAGTATGATTTGGCTAAAACCAATGCTGATCAACTTCGCAACCAGCTGAGCGAAATGAAAGAAGAGTTCGGCAAGATGAAGAACAAGAAAGATTTGTTGATTGCACGTGCCGAAGCGGCAAAAGCGCAGAAGCAAATCAACCAAGCGATGACTGGCTTTGGCAAAGATAACGCGGCCAAAGGTTTTGAGCGCATGAATGATAAGGTGCTGCAAATGGAAGCTGAAGCCCAGGCAAGCGGCGAAATCCGCGCGAAGAGCCGCAGCTTGGATGACGAGTTTGAACAGCTTGATAAATCCGGTGGCGTTGAAGACGAATTAGCTGCAATGAAAGCAAAGCTTGCTGAAAAAAAACAATCCTAATGATATACTAAACAATGAACCTGCGAGAGACTGAGATAACTCAGTCTCTTCTACCTTTTGCGAAGGAAGGCAGGAGTTGATATGAATAAAGAGGTGGATGTGTTGCTCAGTAACCCGTATTTAGCTACGCTTGCATTTTTTGCTGTTGCTGTAATCGCGCTTGTGGTATTTTTGACGATTTTTGAGCTGGTCACGAAGTATGATGATTGGGCTGAGATCAAAAAGGGCAATTTGTCCGTGGCGATGGCAACGGGAGGCAAGATTTTCGGAATCTGCAATTTGTTCCGATTTGCGATTTTGAATAATGATACGATGATTCATTCACTGATCTGGGCGGGGTACGGCTTTATTCTTCTACTCGTGGCTTACTTTATCTTTGAATTTTTAACGCCTTATTTTAAAATAGATGAGGAAATCAAAAATGATAATAAGGCAGTAGGTCTTCTTTCCATGATGATTTCGATATCTCTTTCCTACGTTGTCGGAGCTTGCGTTACTTAATTTTGATAACTTCACCTAGATTGCATTCATATTGTCGTGGGGGCTTGAACGAATGAAATACCTGTGGGGAACCTTGTTTGCTATAGCATTTGTATTTATGGCGGCAGGGGTTTATTATTTATGGAAGTATGCTTGATGATGTGGAGGATTATTCAATGAGTGCCAACGAGGAAATCGTATGTCCATGGTGCCAGACTGAGATTGTGTGGGACCCTGAGATTGGACCGGAGGACGAATGTCCGCATTGCTTTAATGAGTTAAATGATTATCGTTCGATTCAACTCACAGTGAAACAAACAGGGCAGCCGCTCCGTTTTGAGGATGATGTGGAGCAGGGCGAAGATCTGTCTACTGTTTGGGACGATAGCGATATGCCACTTGATAGTTATGGAGAGGCGGTTCAGCGTATCTCGGATGAGCAAGAAGAGGCGCCTGAGTGCTCCAACTGTCATGAGTTTATGCTGCTGGCCGGAGATGAAGTGATTAGTGAGCGTGCGTTTACACCGCACATTTCCAAGACATTAGGCTCTGCATTTTTAACTGCGCCTATTACTTTCAATGTGTATGTATGTCCTTCTTGTTTTAAAGTAGAGAAAATATTGTCCGATACTGATCGTCTCCTGATGGTCGAACGAATTAAAAAAGAGTAGGACGAAACCGAATCCATGCAGGATTCGGTTTTTTTTGGCTGATCATATTTTTTCCTGATTGGGGAAGCTTAACAAGAGCTATTTCTATCCCAGGGGAAAGGTGTGGAGCAGCATGCAGCAGGAATCTGGCGGCCAGCGAACTCGTTCCGGATGGACGGGAACGCCGAGGCAGGCCAATTATTTTGAAGAACGAGGAAAAACAACGGACACAGGGCAGCGTCCTGCAAAAAAGGGGGAGCTGGACTCCCAGACGATTTTGCTTTTGGCTGTTCATACGTTGTTTGGCATAGCGAATGCGTTATCAGGAACGTTTGTAGGTGTCTATCTCTGGAAGGCGAAAAACGATTATACGTTGATCGGCTGGTTTACGTTGGTGACGCATTTAACGATGGCCCTTACGTTCTGGTTAGCCGGCAAATGGGTGAAAGAGCACAATAAAATGAACTGCTTGCGGGCCGGTGTCGCGGTATCGGCAGGATTTTATATGCTTGTACTTTGGCTCGGACCATACAGTTATCAATATTTCGTACTACTCGGGGTCGTGCAGGGCATTTCAACCGGCTTTTTTTGGATCGCTTATAATGTCGTTTATTTTGAAGTTACTGATCCTGATAACCGCGACCGTTATAACGGCTGGGCAGGGCTCTTGGCCTCAGGAGCGGGGATCGTAGCACCTTGGATCTCTGGTCTGTTAATTGTGGGGCTAGGCGATAAAGCGGGGTACCGCTTGATCTTTTCGATATCGTTAGGTATTTTTGTAGTCGGTGTTGTCGTCAGTTTCTTTTTAAAAAAGCGAGAAGTGCAGGGCTCCTATGAATGGATGTTCCCAGTGCGCTGCCTGAGGCAAGCGGGGACGCCATGGGCTCGGGTCTTTTTAGCGCAGATCGCGCAGGGCTTCCGGGAAGGCGTCTTTGGTTTCATGATCGGGTTGTTGGTCTACATCGCCACGGGCAGCGAGGCCAGTCTGGGCAATTTTGTGCTGATCAATTCAGCCGTAGCCTTAGTTAGCTTCTGGTTAGCTGGAAAGTTTGTAAAACCGCGATTTAGAAAAAGTGCAATGCTGATAGGGGCAATTATGCTTGTGGCGATTATCGTACCGTTCTTTTGGAAGCTGAATTATTTTACTTTGCTTCTATTTGGTGTCGCTGCAGCCACTTTTTTTCCGTTATATTCGATTCCTATGGTCTCTGCAGTGTTTGATCTTATTGGCTGCAGTGAGGAGAGTGCGAAGCAGCGGGAAGAATATGTTGTTCTTCGCGAATTGGGACTAAATACAGGACGCGTGCTCGGTGTGCTGCTGTTTATATTGGTCGTATCGTGGAGTGCCACACCGCTTGTGCTAAAACTGCTTTTACTTTTCATCGGCAGTTCTACGGTGGTTGCCTGGTTCTTTATGCGCAAACAGCTTGCGCTGTATAAAACTTGACATCGTACGAGGTTCCCGATGACAATGTGAATAATGTTGTAAGAAGGAGAGGGAAACCTTTGACGCATAAAAAAATGGTGAACAATATCACGGAATTGATCGGGGATACACCGGCAGTGCGGATTAACCGTCTGCTGCAGGAAAGTGATGCCGAGCTATATGTGAAGCTCGAGTATTTTAATCCAAGCGGCAGTGTCAAGGACCGTGCCGCGTTTAACTTGATCGCGCAGGCGGAGAAGGACGGTCGGCTCCAGCCGGGCGCGACCATCATTGAGCCGACCAGCGGCAATACAGGCATCGGCCTGGCGATGAATGCCGCAGCCAAAGGCTACAAAGCCATCCTGGTCATGCCGGATAATATGACCAAAGAGCGGATTAATCTGCTCAAAGCCTACGGAGCAGAAGTGGTGCTCACGCCAGCGGCGCAGCGCATGCCGGGGGCGATCGCCAAGGCAGAGGAGCTGCGGGCGCAGCTGCCGGGCAGCTTCATTCCGCAGCAGTTCGAGAATCCGGCGAATCCGGACATTCACCGGACGACGACGGCGCTGGAGATTATCGAGCAGATGGACGGCCGGCTCGATGCGTTTGTCGCGACGTCGGGAACAGGCGGCACCATCACCGGGACAGGTGAGGTGCTGCGGGAGCGGCTGCCGGGCATCCAGATCTACGTCGTGGAGCCGAAGGGCTCTCCGGTGTTATCTGGCGGCAGCCCAGGGCCGCATAAGCTCGTGGGGACGAGTCCGGGCTTCATCCCGGCCAACTTGAACACGAGCGTGTATGACGAGATCGTCCAGGTCGCCGACGAGGATGCGCTGCAAACGACGCGGGACCTGGCGAAGTATGAGGGCATCCTCGTCGGCCCGTCCGCCGGGGCGTCGGTCTGGACGGGGATGCAGGTCGCCCGCAAGCTCGGCGCGGGCAAGCGGGTGCTTTGTATCGCGCCGGATACGGGCGAGAGGTATTTGAGCATGGGCATTTTTTAAAATGAACATAAATGCGATTAAAGACGGTTGCTTTTCTTTGGGAAAGGCGCCGTCTTTTTTTGCATGTAGTATTGTGGGGGAAGGGAAATATTTATTTGCAGATGTATTGAATAAAAATTCAGTTATTAGTATAATTATTTATACAAGAGTGACCGTGTAGAAAGGTGGATAAACCATGAAATTAGCATATGTGAATCAGTTTCCGCAAAAGAAACAGCTCGCGGAATTTATACAAGCTTATACATCCGAATGCATACAATCCGGAATACAGTTGGAAGAGACGCTGCACATCGAAAGTCCGCAATGCGTCATTTCGGTGTATGACGAGAATGAACTCGTTGGTATCGGATGCCTGGAGCAAGCGATGAACATTCATGTTCGTCCGGCGTATAAGGAACGCGAGATCGAGATAACCGTGAATAAATTATTGCAAGCAGAATCGAAGTTTTGTGTGTCACAAGCAAAATAACGTATGATTTATGCGTATAACAGCCATTAGGGTGATCCTAGTGGTTTTTTTAATGATTGAATTCGGACTGCAATTCATTGTAAGATTGAAAGATCAACCATTAACCATCAGTGAAAGGAAGGTTTAACCATGGATACTTTGAAGCTTAAAATTCTCGAGATACTGAAACAAGATGCGCGTTGCGACGCGGCGATGATCGCCACTATGTTAGGTGCGGCGGAAGCCGACGTGGCGCGAGCGATAAGCGAGATGGAAGCGGATAAGGTCATCGTCAAATACAACACAGTGGTAAACTGGAGTAAAGTGGATGACGAAAAGGTTACCGCCCTGATTGAAGTGCAGATTACGCCGGAACGCGGACGCGGCTTTGACGCGATTGCGGAACGGATTTATTTATATCCGGAAGTAAAGTCGGTATATCTCATGTCTGGCGCGTATGACCTGCTAGTCGAAGTTGAAGGCAGCTCGCTGAAGGAAGTGGCTTCCTTCGTATCGAATAAATTGTCACCGATTGATCGCGTGCTTTCTACCAAAACGAATTTTATCCTAAAAAAATATAAACAAGACGGCATTATTTTCGAGGATCAGGAAGATGATCATCGATTGCTCGTCTCGCCGTAAGGAGGCGCAAAGACTATGATCAAAGATGAACTTACGGTTTCTCAAGAGAAGAAGAAGTCGATGAAAGATTATTTGTCTCCGGCGGTGCGCGAGATTCCTCCTTCCGGTATCCGCAAGTTTTTTGATTTGGTAAGCAACAGCAAAGAGGACATTATCTCTCTTGGTGTAGGCGAACCTGACTTCTCAACGCCATGGCATGTCCGCGAGGCGGCTGTCTATTCTTTGGAACGAGGCCGCACCAAATATACGCCGAATTCCGGTATTCCCGAGCTTCGGGAAGCGATTGCCGAGTACTTGCATAAGTCATTTCAAGTGAAGTACGAGCCAACGAACGAAGTGCTGGTTACGGTCGGCGGCAGTGAGGCGATCGACTTGGCGCTGCGGGCGCTGGTGACGCCGGGGGATGAGATTTTGATCCCGGAACCGTGTTATATTTCGTACTCGCCGATTACGACGATTAGCGGTGGGAAGGCTGTCGGCGTCGAGACGTTTGCCAAAGATCAGTTCAAGCTGACGCCTGAAGCTTTGCGCGCGGCGCTTACGCCACGCTCCAAAATATTGATCCTGTGCTATCCGAGCAACCCAACCGGGGGGATTATGAGCTATGAGGATTGGTTGCCTATCGCCAAGATCGTGGAAGAGAACGACTTAATCGTCATTTCCGACGAAATTTATGCCGAGCTTACCTACGGGCAGAAGCATGTCAGCTTTGCCGTTATGCCAGGCATGAAAGACCGCACCATTCTCGTCAGCGGTTTCTCCAAGGCGTTTGCCATGACAGGCTGGCGGATGGGCTATGCGTGCGGCCACCCTGAGCTGATCTCGGCGATGACGAAGATCCACCAATACACCGTGATGTGCGCACCGATCATGGGTCAGGTTGCGGCACATGAAGCTTTGACCAACGGTCTAGAGGAGAAGGACCGGATGATGGAGTCCTACAACCAGCGCCGCAGACTCGTTGTGAAAGGGTTCAGGGAAATCGGTCTGGAGTGCCATGAACCGCAAGGAGCGTTCTACGCGTTCCCAAGCATCGTCAAGACGGGGATGACCTCGGACGAATTTGCGCAGCGCTTGCTTTATGAAGCGAAGGTAGCGGCCGTCCCAGGACATGTGTTCGGACTCGGCGGTGAAGGCTTCTTAAGATGTTCCTACGCCTATAGCGTCTCGCAGCTCAATGAAGCGCTGGAGCGGATCGGTAATTTTCTTAAAAAATTGTAATATTCATATAAAAACATATGTTCAATAACGACAAAAACTGGTATTCTGGAAGTAAGGAGGGATGAGCATGGCGTCTATGGAATATCAACTATCTACTTTTAGCAAACATCTGCATATTCGCGAAAATGAATCCGAACAACACTGGTTGTTCAAACATGCCAAGAAATCCAACTCCCTTACTCCATTGGAAGAAGAAATTCATTCTCTTCGTCGGAAGCTGGAGCAAATGGTGGTAGAAGGAAGAGCAATGACTTCTGATGCCGTTGTTGAACTAAGTATGAAACTTGATAATAAAATCAATGAATATATGAATAAAGGGAAAAAAAGTCGGTGATGAGCCGGCTTTTCTCATGAAATAGAGGCGGTATACAATAAGCTCCTGGAGGTACTGAACTCACCATGAAAAACAAACAAGTGAAACTGCTGATGCTGACGATCGTTGCGCTGATGGTACTGCTGGCTGGTTGCGGCGGTCCTAAGCCGGACGTTTCAGTATTCGTTATGGGTCAGCAAGGTTTCCCTGCCGAGCTTGGGGGGAAGCTGGAGCAATCGTTGAAAGATAAAGTCGGGGCTGCGCCAACGGTGAAGCTCGTGACCTCGCCCATTTTCTCCTTGGAAAAAATGATAGTTGAGCTGGCCGCCGGGGAAAACGGCATCTTCATTTTACCGAAAGAGCAATTTGATTCCTTGAGTAAACAGGGCGGATTCGTGTCTTTGGACGATACCATCAAGCCGGAAGATTATCCGAGTGGCGTTCTGGAAATTGGTTCTGAAGGCCAGCCTGCGGAGAGGCATTTATACGGAATCCCTTTGGATGGGAATAAATGGATGAAGGATCAAGGCATTGACGGTAAAGGTCTCATCGCGTTCATCCCACAAAATGCCCAGAAGATCAATGAGGCCAAGCAAGTGCTGAAACTAATTGCTCAAAAATAGAATAGCTAACGGGAAGTTGTCTTGTACAACGGTGGAAACTCGTCTATAATCTACACAGAGCATGACCCATAGACGAATACCAAATACAGCCATAGGTGCAGGCGAATTCCTTCTGAGGAAGCCGCCGCTTAAAAGGGAAGCCGGTGCAAATCCGGCACGGTCCCGCCACTGTAATTCGGGAAATACCCTCGATTTGCCACTGTTCCATGCAGGAACGGGAAGGTGAGGGAGATGAAACCCGAAAGTCAGGAGACCTGCCTAGGTACTGTTCACGAATCCTTCGAGGAAAAGGATTGCGTCGTTAAATCAGGAGGCAGCTCCATGTCTGCCATACTTTCCGAGTTTATCGTCCCCTCTGTTCCTGTGGAACGGAGGTTTTTTTATGTCTGCGGTCATGACGGTCGAAAGCATAAAAAAGAAATGAGGTACATACGAATGCGCTTAAAAAGATGGAAGCAAACGATGCTGCTGACGGCAGCCTTCGTTACAGCCGTGAGCTTGACGGGCTGCGGCAAGAAAGAGCCGGAGCTGACGGAACCGGCGAAGCTGGGAGGCGGCTCGACAGCCAAGCCGCCGAAGGCGCCAGCAGCATCGGCACCTGCGGCTAGTGCGGCTCCGGCTGCTGCGAAGAAGACGCAGTATCCGTTGAAAGTCAAGGATGCGACGGGCAAGGAGTTTACTTTTGACAAGGCGCCGGATCGCATCGTTTCTGTATCTCCTGCGGAGACAGAGGGATTGTTCGCGCTGGGCTTAGGTGATCAAATCGTCGGCGTTTCCGACTTTGACGATTACCCGGAAGCGGCGAAAGCGAAGCCCAAGATGGGCGGCATCACCAAGCCGAACGAGGAAGCGCTTATTGCCGCAAATGCCAGTGTGGTGTTCACCGGCGTTTCGATGAGCAAAGAATCGGTTGAAAAGCTGCGCGCGATGAACATTACCGTGTTCAAAGTCGAGCCGAAAACATTGGATGACGCCATGGCCGATATTCAGACGTTTGGTCTGATCACCGATCATCAGGAGCAAGCGGACAAGGTCGTATCCAAAATGAAAGACGACCGCCAGAAAGTGGTGGACGCTGTGAAAAATGTTCCGGCCGATCAGAAGAAGAAAGTGTATATCGAATTCAGCCCTGGTTGGACGGTTGGCAGCGGCGAGTTCATGGACGAGTTGGTTAAAATTGCCGGCGGCGTCAATGTGGCCGCTGAGAAGCCGGGCTGGTACCAAATCAGCGAGGAGAAAATTATTCAGCAAAATCCGAACGTCATTTTGTTCGCCCAAGGATTTGTTGATGATAAGACGAAAAAACCGCTGGACGACATCATTCGTTCACGCAGCGGCTGGGATCAAATCGATGCGGTGAAAAACAATCGAGTGATCGGTGTCGATCAAAACCTGCTAAGCCGTCCAGGTCCGAGATTAACCGACGGGCTGCTTGAAATGGCGAAAGGCATGTACCCCGAGCTGGTGAAATAATGAACAGAAAATTAGTGCTGTGGGGAGGAGTAGGTGTTATACTCCTTCTTCTTTCTATTCTGATCAGTGTATCGCTCGGAACAGCGAAGCTGCCGGTGCCGCAAATCGCCACTATTCTGATCAAGCAGCTGCCCTATGTGGGCGGGCACATCGACGTCACCTGGCCGCAATCGTCCGAGCAAATTGTGATGAAGGTACGGCTGCCCCGTGTGCTGCTCGGGGTGCTTGTAGGCGCTGCCCTGTCTATAGCCGGTACGGCATTCCAAGGCGTGCTGCGCAATTCGCTCGCCGATCCCTATACCTTGGGGGTATCGTCCGGAGCTTCGGTCGGCGCCGCCTTTTTGATCTATTTTGGGCTGCAATATGCTTGGTTCGGGCAATGGTCCATTCCTGTCGTAGCGTTTGCTACCGGACTTATATCTTTGTTATTAGTGCTCCAACTGGCGCAGATCGACGGGAAGCTGAAGCTGGAGACTCTTATTTTATCCGGAGTTGTGATGCAGGCCTTTTTGGGAGCGATGGTGTCGTTCATGGTGTCCCTCTCGAAGCAAGTCATTAATGAAATCATGTTTTGGCTGATGGGCTCTCTGGCCATGCGAGGATGGTCGTATACGCTGATGCTGCTGCCTTATCTGCTGGTGGGCTTCATCGTCTTAATCTGCTACGCGAGGCCGCTTAATTTGCTCGCGCTTGGCGAACGCCAGGCCTCGCATCTGGGGGTTCACGTGGAGCGGACGAAGCTTGTCGTGCTGATCACCGCCACATTTATTACAGCTGCTGCCGTATCCGTTGCGGGGGTGATCGGCTTCGTCGGGCTGATCGTGCCGCATTTGGTGCGGCTGCTCGTGGGGCCGGATTACCGCTTGATTTTACCGCTGTCTGCGATTGGCGGAGGGCTATATGTGTTATGGGCGGACACGTTGGCGAGAAGCCTGCTCAGCCCGACGGAAATTCCGCTTGGCGTCATTACTGCTTTTTTGGGAGCGCCATTTTTTGCCTACTTGTTACATAAGGATAAGAAAACACAAAGAGGTTGATTGCGATGATTGAAGTGGAGCAGCTATCCAAAAGCTTTCGAGGGCAGCAGGTGCTGGAAGATGTCAGCTTTACGGTGAGTCCGGGCGAATGCCTCGGCATTATCGGCCCAAACGGCAGCGGGAAGTCGACCCTGCTGCGCCTCATTTCAGGCGTGGATGCTGCGGATGCAGGCGATATCCAATTAAAGGGGCGGCCGGTGAAGGCTTACACTCGTAAAGAGCTGGCCCGCTGGCTTGCCGTCCTGCAGCAGGACGCGCTGCCTCCGGTCGGGTTCACCGTCAAAGAGGTCATCAGCATGGGAAGATATCCTTTTCAAACGTGGCTTGGCGGGGACGCCGAGGATACGGATGAACAGATCGCGCACATTATCGAGAAGCTGAACCTGTCTCCACTCGTTCATCGGACCATTGAACGGCTCAGCGGTGGCGAACGCCAGCGTGTCGCGCTCGGCAAGGTGATGGCTCAGCAGCCGCAACTGCTCATGCTGGACGAACCGACGACATTTTTGGATATCGGATATCAGGTCCAAATGATGGATTATATCCGGGAATGGCAGCGCGAATCGTCGTTAACCGTTGTCGCTGTGCTGCACGATTTGAATTTGGCAGCGCAGTATTGCAGCCGGTTGATGGTTTTGCATCAAGGGAAGGTGGCCGCAATCGGAACACCGGAAGAAATTATTAAGGCCGGGCTCATCGAGCAGGTGTACGGGACAGAGCCGATCGTGCTACAGCATCCGGTTAACCGTGCTCCGCAAGTTTTATTGCAGCCAGGCCAAACATTATGGAGGAACAAGGATGAGACAACAATTAAATCAAGTGATTGAAAGCATAAAGCCGATTCAGCATGAATTTTTTGAGCTGGCCAGCCAGCATTTGGACCAGTTGACGAAGCCGCCGGGCTCCTTAGGCAAGCTGGAAGATATCGCTCGTCAAGTAGCAGGCATTACAGGCGAAGTGATGCCGCTATTCAACAAGAAAGCGGTCATCGTGATGGCAGGTGATCACGGCGTCTGCGAGGAAGGCGTCAGCGCCTTCCCAGCGGAGGTGACGCCGCAGATGGTCTTAAACTTCTTGAACGGCGGCGCTGCGGTGAATGTGCTTGCAAGGCACGCCGGTGCGGATGTCGTCTGCGTGGACATCGGCGTGAACGCGGACCTGGAACATCCTGCGCTCGTCGCGCGTAAGGTTCGCAAGGGAACGCGCAATATGGCGCGCGAAGCGGCAATGACGAGGGAGGAAGCCGTTCAGGCGATCCTGGAAGGCGCAGCAGTCGTAGATGACTATGCGGCCCAAGGCTACAGCTTATTCGCCACTGGCGACATGGGCATCGGCAATACGACGGCCAGCGCTGCTATTCTGTGCGCGCTGACTGGCGTTGACGCCGGCCTGGCTGTAGGCCGGGGGACGGGAATTGATGATGAGCGATGGCGCCATAAGGTCGACGTCGTGAAAAAGGCTTTGGAAATCAACGAGCCTGCCAAGGAAGACGCTCTGGACGTGCTGGCCAAGGTCGGCGGACTGGAGATCGCCGGACTCGTCGGGGTGATTCTCGGCGCAGCCAAGAATCGCTGCCCTGTCGTGATCGACGGCTTCATCTCGTCGGCGGCAGCGCTTGTGGCGAGCAAGCTGGCACCGCTAAGCGCGTCCTACATGCTTGCCTCGCATTTGTCGCACGAGCAGGGGCACGGCAAGCTGCTTGAAGCGGTGGGCCTGGAAGCGATGCTGCAGATGGATATGCGTCTGGGCGAAGGGACAGGCGCGGTGCTCTGTTTTAACCTGATCGATGCTGCAGGCAAGATCATGAGAGAGATGGCGACATTCGATAGCGCAGGCGTGTCGCGCAGCTAACAGGCAAAGGAGGCGCGGAGCGATGGCGGTTTTGGTAACGGGCGGCGCGCGCAGCGGCAAGAGCGCTTTTGCCGAGCAGTTCGCGATGCGCCGCAGCGAGCGGGGGGTCTATATCGCGACCTCCCACATCTATGATGAGGAAATGCGGGAGCGAATCGCTCTGCACCAGCAGCAGCGGCTCGCCACCGGGTATCCGTGGGATACCTGGGAGGAGCCTTACGCGCTGCAGGAGCTTTTGCTTCAGCTGCAGTCCACGGGAGGCAGCGCGGAAGCGGTGGTGCTCGTCGACTGTCTCACCCTCTGGCTGTCCAACTGGCTGCTCCGCCACGAAGAGGAGCCGGATGCCGCAGCTAAGGTGATGAAGCGTGTGGACGAGCTGGCAGAGGCAGTGTCCGCATACAGTGGACACTTGGTGCTGGTGACCAACGAAGTCGGCAGCGGGATTGTGCCCGAATATCCGCTGGGACGGTTGTATCGCGATTTGGCCGGGCGGATGAATCAACGGTTAGCGGGCATTTGTCAGCAGGTGTTTCTCGTGACGGCAGGCATTCCTATAGAGTTAAAAAGCAGAGCTTACCGGTTGGAATAGACAGCCTTTAAGCATGGAACGGTGATGGAGCATGTGGTTGTATTCATGGCAGGAAACTGCAGCGATGACGGCTGCTGCCATTCTCATCGATTGGCTCGTCGGCGATCCGAAATGGCCGACGCATCCGGTCATATGGATCGGGCGCTGGATTCGCTGGATGGAAGGCAAGCTGCGCAAAGGCCGGAATATCGGCGCTGCCCAGTTAAGGTTCAGAGGCGTGGTTCTAACCAGCACTACGGTGCTGCTTAGCTTTACTGTCGTCCTTCTGCTGGTGCTCGCTGCCCGCTCGATTCATGAATGGTTGGGCTATGCAGTGAACACGTGGCTGATTTCCACGACGATTGCTATCAAAGGATTAAAGGACGCCGCATATCAAGTCTACGAACCGCTGCGCGAAGGGAACTTGGCGGATGCGCGAAAGTATACCGGTTATATCGTGGGGCGCGATACGGAGAAGCTGGAAGAAAACGAGCTGACGCGCGCCGTGGTCGAGACCGTGGCCGAAAACATCGTGGACGCGGTCATTTCGCCCTTGTTTTACGCGCTGCTCGGCGGAGCGCCGCTGGCGATGTTCTATCGAGCGTCAAATACGCTCGATTCGATGGTCGGGTACCGGAATGAGCGGTACCGCTATATGGGCTGGGCGTCGGCGCGTTTCGACGACGTCTTGAACTGGATACCGGCCAGACTGACGGGTATCCTGCTTGTCCTCACAGCCCTGCTGCAGCCGGGGCTGTCGCCTGTACGCGCAGCGCAAGCGGTACGCCGCTGCGCGCACTTGCACCCTAGCCCGAACAGCGGCATTCCCGAGTCGGCGGTAGCCGGAGCGCTCGGGATCGAGCTTGGCGGGCTGAACGTCTACGGCGGCGTGGCGAGCGAGCGCGCCCGGCTGGGCTGGCCGCTGCGGGAGCGGACGCAGCGGGATATTGTCCTCGCCGTACGGATGCTGTACGGCGTCAGTTTGATCGTGATGGGAGGACTCCTATGCGTACTGCTCGGAGCGTTATGGTAGGCTGGCTGCACGGGGCCGTGGCGGCATTTCAATTTTTGACCAGACTGCCGGTTCCCGTGCAAATTCAATATACCGCTCAGGTGTTTCGCCGGAGCGTTGTCTTCTATCCGCTGGCGGGGCTCGCGATCGGGCTGCTGCTGCTCCTTACGGGCACGGGGCTGCGATGGATGCTTCCTCCGCTGCCAGCAGCGGTGCTGCTGCTGGCTGTGTGGGTGGCGTTAACCGGCGGCTTGCACCTGGACGGGCTAATGGATACGGCCGACGGCATCCTGAGTCACCGGCCGCGAGAGCAAATGCTGGAAATTATGAAGGACAGCCGGGTCGGTGCCATGGGGGTCATCGTCTGTGTCCTGCATCTGCTGTTGAAAGTTTCCTTGCTGTACAGTCTGATCTCCGGTGAACAGGAAGGCGGTTGGCGGACCGCAAGCATATGCCTGGTCATGATTCCCGTCTGGAGCCGATGGTTCATGGCCTTTGCCATTTATGGCTGGCCTTACGCCCGGCAGGAGTCAGGTCTGGGCAGCCTGTTTCGCGGAGTCACCCGCAGCGATGTGCTGCTGTCTGCACTGATCGCCATAGCATCTGTGCTGGTTGTAGCGTGGCTGGGGCCTGAGCGATTGCTGGCTGGGGTTCCTGTATGGGCGGTTGCTTTGCTTATCGCCGGAGCATCCGTGCTGCTGGGTTGGCTGATCGCTACGTACATAAGCCGCAAATTAGGCGGGCTGACGGGAGACACGTACGGTGCCTTGAATGAACTGTTGGAAGGGCTTCTGCTGCTTGCAGTCGTCATTATGGTGAATCGATGAAGTGGAAAGGGGAGAGGCTGCATGCTGGAGCGATATGGTCACGGTGGCGATCTGTGGACGGCTGAAGAAACATTTGGACGCCCGAAGGAGCAGTTTCTGGATTTTAGTTCCAATATGAACCCGCTGGGACCGCCAGCGATTGTGGCGGATATATTTCGGGAGCATTGGCGGGATATTGTGAAATATCCCGATCCAGCCGTGCGCGAGCTCCGTCATAAGCTGGCTCACCGATATAAGGTTCCTGTCGAGAGTATTCTCGTAGGCAACGGGGCGGCGGAGCTGATCGATTTGACGGTGAGGGTGCTTAAGCCTGGCGTCACCGCTTTGGCACGGCCGTCGTTTAGCGAATATGAGGAGGCTGTCGTCAAGACGGGAGGCCGCATCCATGAGGTGCCCCTTCACGAGCGACATAGCTATGTGCTGCAGGCCGATGATGCGGAGAATGCCTGTCAGGCGAGCGATCTGCTCTTCCTGGGGCATCCCAACAATCCGACGGGCCGGCTGATTCCGAAGCCGCTGCTCGATCATTTGGCGAAAAGCAGCCGGCAGCTGGTCATTGACGAGGCGTTCATGGATTTTGTTCCGCACGAAGAGCAAGTCTCGATGCTGCAGCGGGCTGCTTCAAGCCGCAATGTGTTCGTCATTCGCTCGATGACCAAATTTTATGCCATCCCGGGCATTCGCTTGGGCTTCATGGTGGCGCACCCGGATTGGATCAAGCGCATCAAAGCGCTGCAAGTACAGTGGAGCGTCAATGATATTGCGCAGCGGATCGGCTGCGGGGTGCTGGATGACGAAGGTTTTGAGCAGGAGAGCCGCAGATGGCTGGAGACGGAGAAGTCTTGGCTGATCGGCGAGTTGGCTGGGCTGGGGCTGGATGTGGTGCCGAGTGAGGTCAATTTTGTGCTGTTTGCGTTCCCTGCCTCCATGGGCATTACGGTGAAGCAAGCGCAGCTGTATATGGGGCGGCAAGGTATTTTGATCCGGGATGCTTCTTTGTTTGCGGGGCTGAATGAGCGATATGTCCGGGTCGCTGTACGCCTTCGCGAGGATAATGAGCGGTTGATTAGGGGCTTGGCTGACATGCTGCAACAACTTGGCGCTTCGGCTAGCGACGAGGGGCATGCAGGAGGGGGCTTATGACTTCAAAAGCGGCAACGATCATGATTCAAGGCACAGCATCAGATGTGGGGAAAAGCATCATCACCGCCGCTTTGTGCCGCATCTTGGTGCAGGATGGCTGGTGCACGGCGCCTTTCAAATCACAAAATATGTCACTTAACTCCTATGTGACGTTTGACGGCAAAGAAATCGGACGCGCTCAAGGGGTACAAGCCGATGCCTGCAAAATATTGGCGACGACCGATATGAATCCGATTCTGCTGAAGCCTAAACAGGACATGGTCGCGCAGGTGGTTGTCCATGGGAAGCCGTATGCCGATCTCGATGCCAGAGCTTATCGGGAATCGTATTTACCGCTGGCTGAGCAAATTGTCAAGGATGCACTTGCCCGGCTCCGCAGCGGATGCGACGTTGTCGTGCTGGAGGGGGCTGGAAGTCCAGCCGAGGTGAACTTGAAGGATCGCGATATCGTAAATATGCGCATGGCGGGGTGGGCGAATGCGCCGGTCTTGCTCGTAGCGGATATCGATCGGGGCGGTGTGTTCGCTTCCATCGTCGGCACGTTGGACATTTTGACTACGGAGGAACGGGAGCGGGTGAAGGGATTTATTATTAATAAATTCCGCGGAGATGTGAGTCTGCTGCAGCCTGGCCTAGACTGGCTGGAGCAGCGGACGGGCAAGCCTGTGCTTGGCGTCATCCCTTATTTGCCGCAGCTGGGTATTGAAGATGAAGACAGCGCTTCACTCGATGCCAAAAGAGCGCAGCTTTATCGTGAGCAATCGCCGCATAAAGCGAAGGGCCAGCTGGACATTGCGGTTATTCGTCTGCCACGCTTATCGAATTTTACGGACTTCGATCCGCTGCAAGAGGAAAAAGATGTACATTTTCGCTATATCTCGAACTTGTCCGAATGGGGGCAGCCTGACGTCGTGCTGCTGCCCGGCAGCAAAAACACGATGGACGATCTGCACGATCTCCATGCGTCAGGGCTTGCTGCGCGGATCGTCCGCTTTGCTAGAGAAGAGCAAGGTTGGGTCGCCGGCATATGTGCAGGCTACCAGATGCTCGGTCAGCGGCTGCTCGACCCGCTAGGTTGTGAAGCGGATCACCCGGAGCTGGACGGGCTGGGCCTGCTGGCGACGGAGACGGTGTTTACCCCGCACAAGCGGACTGTTCAGGTGCAGGGAAGCAGTTCGCTTTTTGCCCGGGATGGTGAGGGTATGCCGATAGAAGGCTATGAAATCCATATGGGCCGGACCACTTACTTGGAGGCTGTCGATGCTCCGTTTCTTATCTATGGCGATGGCGATGGTTATGCAGGCGGAGAGGCCGACGGTCATGGAGATGGGGCGGCCGCAGCAGACGGGCGCATTTGGGGGACTTATGTGCATGGGATTTTGCACAACGATGATTTCCGCCGGGCTTGGCTGAATGCGGTTCGCCTCGCAAAAGGGCTGCAGCCGCTCGAAGCGGAGCTTCGGTATAAAGAGCGGAGAGAGGCGGCTTTTGAACGGCTCGCTGAGCATGTACGCCGCCATTTGGATATGCCGCGTATTTATGAGATGATGGGGATGAAGGAGAGTGGGAGCCGATGAAAATTTATACGCGTACAGGTGATGCCGGCCAAACCGGCGTGATCGGCGGACGAGTCGATAAAGATGATGCGCGCGTTGAAGCCTATGGCACTGTCGATGAGCTGGGCAGCTTCCTGGGTCAGGCGATGAGTTTCATGAATCCGGATATTTACGCTGATCTGCTTGAAGACATGCTGCAGGTGCAGCATGAGCTGTTCGATTGCGGCTCGGACTTGGCGCTGCTGAAGCAGGAGCTGCGTCCTTACAAGGTAACGGCGGAGATGGTCGATGCGCTGGAAGGCTGGATCGATAAGTACGATGCGGAGACGCCTGACATTACCCGTTTTATTTTACCGGGCGGCAGCACCGTGTCTTCCACGCTCCATGTGTGCCGCACCGTATGCCGCCGGGCAGAGCGCCGGGTGGTGACGTTAGCCCGCACGCAGGAGATCAACCCGGAAGTGCGGCGCTATTTGAACCGCCTGTCCGATCTGTTTTTTACTATTGCCCGTACTGCCAATCATCGCGAACAAGTTGCTGATGTCGAGTATGTGCGCAGCGCCGAGGTGTTTAGACGCAAATCATGAGCACGACTTACTATGAACCGCTTGTTTACATCGTTCCTCCTGAGGAAGATGGATTTATTTTAAAGACGATTTTACAAAAACGATTAATGGTGTCCCGCAAGCTGCTGTCCCGGCTTAAGCTGACGGAACAGGGCATTACGGTCAATGGCGCCCGTCAATATATCAGCATAAAGGTCAAAGCCGGTGACCGCATAGAGGTCCGCATGGAGGAGGAGCAGTCGGAGGACATTTTGCCGCAAGATTTGCCCCTGCACATTATTCATGAAGATGAACAGCTGCTTATCGTCGCCAAAGATGCCGGCATCATCGTCCATCCGACGCACGGGCATTATGTGAATACGATTGCCAACGCGGTTGTCTATCACTGGCAGCAGCTAGGCATTACCTGCAGATTCCGCCCTGTGCACCGCTTGGACCAGGAGACTTCAGGTGTGCTGGCGATTGCCAAGAACCCTTATGTTCACCAGCAAATTTCCGAGCAAATGATCCACCATGAGGTGAAAAAAGAGTACCTCGCCTTCGTCTGGGGGCGCTTCACGGAACAGAGCGGTACGGTGAATGAACCCATCGACCGAGATCCTGAGCAGCCGCACATAAGGATTGTGACGCCTAGCGGGTATTCCGCCGTTACTCATTATGAAGTTGTGGAACAATACGGAAAGGCCGCGCTCGTCCGATTGTGGCTGGAGACGGGCCGGACGCATCAAATCCGCGTGCATATGAAGCATTTGGGCCATCCGCTGCTCGGCGACAAAATGTATACGCTGCCCGAGTTCGAAGACGGCCCGGCTGCTGCCGAAGCCGCTGAGCGGTTGAGCCGGCAGGCGCTGCATGCGGCGAGGCTTGGCTTCGTCCATCCCGGCACCCGGGAATGGACTGAGTATAACGCGCCGCTGCCAGCTGACTTGGGCGATCTACAGAGCTGGCTGCGAGGCGAATCGTAAGTAAGGCGCGTCGCAGCCGCCAATACAGCCTTGAGCCCCGCTTTGCAGGCGGGGCCTTTGGTATATGGAAGCGCAGTCCCTCTGGCTGCAGCTTCTTCATCATGGCGCTTAGCCTGCGCCTTTTTCTCCAAAGAACTGCTCCATTTCCCGCATTTCTGTCCATTTCCTGCTCTCAGAAACCGCGTGTACCCTCCACTTGTATATAAATTGCTAGAAATATCCTATTTTGCCTTGAGCACGCTGAATAAGCTGCTTTGAAGAAACATCGACCTTTATCATTTTTGTTGATGCTAATGAACGGGGCTTCCGACCTTGCATAACTTGACTTTCCGCCTCGATTAGCCCAAAATTTTACTTACAATACTTATACATTTAAAGGAGCTTACATCATGGGAGTTAAAGTATTCTGCTACGACAAATGCGGCACATGCCGAAGCATGTTGAAATGGTTGAAAGCGAACGATGTAGATATTACAGAAAACGTTCCGTTATTTGATAGCCCGCCTCCAGCTGATGAGCTGAGAAAGCTGATCGCCGACAGCGGCCTCGGTATAAAAAAGTTTTTCAACACCTCAGGTGAAGTGTACAAGGAGATGGGACTGAAGGATAAGCTGCCGGGCATGTCCGAAGAGCAAATGGTGGAGCTGCTGGCATCCAATGGCCGCTTAATTAAGCGACCGATCGTCACGGATGGCAAGCGCGTAACGGTAGGCTTTAAGGAAGCTGATTTCGAGGCCGTATGGGCGAAAGGGTGAAGCAATTTGGAGCCAAAGCAGAAGCCAAACAGTGAGAAAAAAAAGTCGCCCTGGGCATTCGGCGGCATGATCGCCGTGCTGCTTTCCCAGGCGAAGTTCCTTCTGGCCGCACTGAAGTTCGGTAAAATCGGCGGCGCGATTATCAGCATGTTCATTACGGTATGGGCATACGCTTTCCTCGCCCCACTGCCTTTTGCCATCGGTCTTGTGCTCATGATCCTTATTCATGAAATCGGGCATGTCATCGCTGCCAAAATAAAAGGGCTCCCTGTATCGGCCCCTGTGTTCATTCCGTTCCTTGGCGCGCTGATTACGATGAAGAAGAATCCCACGGATGCAGTGACCGAGGCTTTCATCGGTATCGGCGGCCCCTTGCTGGGCACGGTCGGCGCCATTGCCGCATTCGGGCTGGGATATGCCATGCATTCACCTGTGCTTGTATCGGTAGCTTACGCAGCCTTTTATTTGAATCTGATCAATCTGCTGCCGATCCATCCGCTGGACGGGGGCCGCATCGCGACAGCTGTAACCCGCTGGTTATGGGTAGTCGGCTTGATCGGCGGCTTAGTGTTTATTTATTACTTGAATAGCAACATGAGCAGAGTCATTTTTCTCATCATTTGGGCGATGTTTGCCTGGGATCTATATAAAAAGTATGTTAAGTTTCGCCATCGCCAGGAAATCGTTTCTGTTGCGACGCGCTTTGAATTCCCGGCTGAGCATTTGCTGCAGCAAGGGTATATCATTCCAGGCGAAAACCATACTCGTGAGCTGGAATTTACGACGTTCACGGATCTGCAAGGACCGTCAGAGGGGCGTCAATGCCTTGTGCTGTATTGGTCGGCCATCGGCTTTGAAGGCCGTGCTTATTTGCCGCAGCAGGCGTTGATCAAGAAAGTCCAGGTGTTCAAAGTCGAACGCTTGCAAAAAGACAATGGCTTCCATCTCGGCTTGCAAATTCGTGTCGATTTCGCACCGCTTGGGCAGCATGATCAATATTATGAGGTGCCAACCCGCACCCGCTGGGCATTTGGCGCTGCGTATCTGGGTCTCGCCTTATTTTTGCTATATATGATAAGACTTGTACATCAAGTAAACATTCTTTAAGTTTTGTGCAATCATTTATGCCATTAATTATTAATAAAGAGGTCGAGAAGCATGCAATTTACAGGATCGCGAAGGCTGAGTCAGTTAGGCTCAGCTATTTTTTCAGAGGTAGCACAGTGGAAGAGAGAGGTTATGAGCCAAGGGGTCGACGTCATAGATTTAGGAATAGGCAGTCCTGATCTGCCTCCGTCGGAACGGATTATCGAGGCGCTGACACAAGCCGTCCGCAATCCGCATATGTACGGATATCCGACATCCGAGGGCAGCCCGGAGTTTCGTGGCACCGTTGCAAAATGGTATAAGCACCGTTTTGGCGTCACGTTGGATCCGCAGCATGAGATTTTGACATTGATGGGCTCGCAGGATGGCCTCGCGCATTTGGCGTTATCGTTGTGTGATCCGGGAGATATGGCCATTGTTCCTGATCCCGGCTATCCGATTTATGCTGCCAGTTTGGTGCTGGCGGGTGTAGAACCCTACTTGCTGCCGCTTCGAGCGGAGCATGATTTCTTGCCGAAGCTGGAGGAGATTCCGGCTGAAGTGGCGGCTAAAGCCAAGTTCATTCTGCTCAATTATCCGAGCAATCCGCTGTCGGCTGTTGCCGACCGGGCGTTCTTCGAGCGGCTGATCGCTTATGCGAAGGCTAATCAGCTCATTGTCGTACACGACCTCGCCTATTCCGAAATGGCTTTTGACGGTTACCGGCCGATGAGCATTTTGGAGATTGAGGGTGCAAAGGAGGTTGCCGTCGAATTTCACTCGTTGTCGAAGAGCTTCAACATGGCTGGATGTAGAATCGCTTTTTTGACAGGAAATGCCTCTATTGTGAAGGCATTGCAAACACTGAAGTCGAATATAGACTATGGCGTCTTTCAAGCGATTCAGGCAGCTGGCGTTGCAGCCTTAGAGGAAGACATGGAGCATGAACATACAGTTGCGGGCGTCTATGAAAGAAGACGAAACGTATTTCTTCAGGCATTGAAAGAGGAGGGGTGGCCAATCGCACCCCCGAAAGCGACAATGTTCATCTGGGCACCTATACCGGAAGGTTGGACATCTCGACAAATTTCCCGGGAAATGTTGTACCAGGCTGGCGTTGTTGTGATCCCAGGCGATGCATTCGGAGCAGAAGGGGAGGGGTTTGTAAGAATTGCGCTCGTGCAAGAGGAGGCCAGATTACTCGAGGCTGCAAAACGAATTGGACAATGGCTTCGCACAATAGAATGAAATATAGATATTTTGGTAAAAATAGGAGAATGAGAGACGTCGACTGATATGCCGAAGTTTACAAATCTTTCGTTTTGAAAGGGGTACGCATATGGATGCAATTTCATCATTATCCGAGCTATTAGCAGAACAGAAACCTTCATCGTTCGTAGAAATTCCAGGAGCATTGGGGCAGACATTCGGTCAATCGACCATTGCGGCAACATTGCCGATGAGCAAGCTTTTCTCAATTTATGAAGTCGATTTGGAAGTACAGCGGGCTATTATTCCGCGCAATCTTTCCAAATTAATCGATTATGTCAACTTATATTTGGAAGATCGGCAGCCGATTTATTTCCCGGGTATCATCTTCTCGGCGCGAGGTGCCGGCCACTATGATGAGGAGCATCACGTACTGCGTTTGCAGCCGATTGAGAAGCTGTATGTCGTCGATGGACAGCATCGGTTGGCAGCTTTCCAGCGCATCATGGAAACGCTCCAAAGCCAAATGGCGCGAGCCAAAGATCGCAGAGAATACGATAAAATGGAAGAAATTACGGAAAAACTTCGCCGCTTATACGCATTCCCGATTTCGACGATGACCTATTTGGACATCAATGCCAGACAAGAGCGCCAGCTGTTCTCTGACATTAACAAGCTTCCGCGCAAAATTGGCGGCAACTTGGCGGTACTGCGCGACCAGCGCAGGTTCTACCATGTCGCTGCGACCGAGCTAGCAACCAAAGCGCCTGCGATGCAGACTTTAACTGTCGACATGTACTCAGAACGCGGTAAATCGCCTGAATATTTGTTTTCTTACCACCTGTTAATTGAGATTTTGGTGGCCTTGTTCGAAGGGCGGATGAAATCGGCTGCCCGGAATAACGGCTATCAATTCGACGATAAAGATTTGCAGGAGCATGTGGTTTTGGCAGGCGCCTATTTTAACGGATTGTTGAATTATTTATCGGCACCAACCAAAGGTGAGCTGGTATGGTCCGAAAATATTCAGATAGCGCTTGCGCTATTTATTCACGAAGAAGCGACCAAAACCGGGAAGTTCAACCGGTACGCTTTGGAGCATGCGCTTAAAATTCTTCCGCACATGAATTGGAACGGTATCTATGTCGGCGATGAGAAAGATCGTTTGCCTAGACGGACCCGCATCATGAAAGCGTACCAGCACATCAAGAACTTCTATCAGGAGAAAAACGTATTTCTCATCAGTGATAAGGAGGATGTGGGCTAATGGAAGGATTGCGTCTTCGAATGACGATTTACCCGTTTTGCGAAAAATTCGGCCTTTCCACAGTGGCGCTTCGCGTTCAGGATCTGTTGAATTATACGATGATCGATCCGATGGTGCAGCGAAAGCTGAGCAATATGCAACGGCGCAAAATCTCGACCTATTTGCAGGAGCGAGAGCTTGATCATGTGTTCTTCGGCCCGGTCACACTGTCTTTAAGAGAAGTTCAACAGCTATCGAAAGGCGAAAATGAGTTTTTGCTGAAGCATGGCTCCAAGCTTAGCATTTTGGACGGTCAGCACCGGATTCTAGCCCTCGGCTACGTGAACGAGCAAATGCAGAAAGAAGTCAGACGGTATGAGAAGAAGCTGGCGCTATTGAAAATCAAGCAGCGTAAGTTCCCGGACGATGCCGAGCTGAAGCAAGAGGTTGAGGAAACGGAAGGCACAGTCAATCAGTTGGAAAGCCGCCGGCTTGACCTGATGGAAACGCAGCTTGCCGTGCAAATCTATATCGGCTTGACAGAGGAAGAAGAGCAGCAGCTGTTCGGCGATATTAACTCGAAAGTTCAGCTGGTTAGCAAAGAGCTCGGCCATTCTTTCGATTCGATCGATCCGCTTAATCTGGTCATCCAGC
This sequence comes from Paenibacillus aestuarii, assembly GCF_027789125.1. Lineage (GTDB taxonomy): Bacteria > Bacillota > Bacilli > Paenibacillales > NBRC-103111 > Paenibacillus_E > Paenibacillus_E aestuarii. The sequence goes on from NZ_JAQFVF010000002.1 coordinate 176,262, forward strand.
AAGTTGTTGATCACAACGTGTATTTGAAAGCCGCAGGCGTGGAGCGACGCAGCAATTTGACATCGTTCAACCGCAATTTTACCTGCTTCAGCTGGTTATATGCGATGGCGACGATGCTGTTCTCCGGCCGCATGCAGCCTTCGTATGAGCTGCAGCGCAAAATCCGTCAAGATCCGTCTACGTATGTGGAGATCTTGCATCAGTTCTTCAACACGGTACTGCCGATGATGCCGGAGCAGCCGGGCCTGGCGCAGTACACGTCCGCTAACCGTGTCGTTCAGGAAAGCATCGCGCTGTATGCGAACCGATTCTTGTTCCCGAATGGCCAGTATAATGAGGACTGGACAGAGTCTTTGCAAATTCTCGACGGCTTTGACTGGTCGCATGACAATGAAGAGCTGATCTATGTTTTTGGTTCGCTGGATAATGGCAAAATCAATCTGATCCACGAGAAATCACTGAAAAAGCATGTGAAACTTGTGCAGTTCTTCTTGGAGGGTACAGATGCGGCAAGCGCCGGCGAAGATGAAGTTGCTTCTCCTGCGTAATATATACTCGATAGATTGGAAACCTTTCTCTCTCAACGAGCTTGTTGAGGGCAGAGAGGTTTTTTATTTGTTCTAGTATTATCGGACTCGTCATGTTCATATTTATCCCAATTGATCACGTAGATGTCATTCATATTCCTTGGTTGCTAGAATATACGATTGTCTCGCAACATTCGTCCATATCAAAAGGAGAGTTATAGAATACTATATCGTATAAAGCTTGAAAGGAGGAATACACAATGAGTTGCAGCGTATTCGCCACTTTGAACCGTATCGGTCTTGGCACAGTTATCACTATTCACGCAGGTACTACTCCTAACCACACTGGTAGATTCCTTGGCATTGAAAATGGAAACGTCGTTCTTGCGGGTGCTAACGGAACAGTTTTCTTCTTCCCTATCAATAAAATTGACGTCATCCACATCCCGTAATGAACGATAATTGGGAAAAAGGAAAAACAAGCAAGCCTTTGGCTTGCTTGTTTTTTTGTTTTTATGGTTCGCTCCGAGAAGCCGCAAGAACGCATAGCGCTCCATAGCCCCGCCACCTACCGAAATTGCAAGCGCGAGCAGTGCAGTTGACCTCGCCGCACCCTTTACGCGCTTGGGTGTAACCGGGGGTCTATCAAATTTCATTTTTTAATTTTTAATTAAGCGCTTTACTATAGTTTGGGTGCTCTGTATAATAGAATTCGTGAGGTAATTAAACCGGTTTAATGATCCGGTTTTTATAAAGCCTCATCATTAAACCGGTTTAATAGCAATAAGATTTCTATGAGAAGGAGGAATTTATTGACTACCATCCAAGATGTTGCAAAATTAGCTGGTGTTTCTAAGGGGACGGTATCCAGTGTTTTTAGCAAGAAACGACCGATCAGCAAAGAAGTGACAGAGAGAGTGTTAACGATTGCCAAGGAGCTCGGGTACTATCCGAATCATGTGGCGCGCAGCTTGGCAATCAAGAAAACGATGATTGTCGGACTAAGGATGCCGCTCTCGAAAGACAGCTCCATGTCCGGGTTTGAGATTCAAATGATCAGCGGTGTCGTCAAAGAATGCTCGAAGCAAGGCTACCGGGTACTGCTGGATTCGCTGCCGGAGCTCGATGACGTAACACAATTCTCCATGGATCCCGTTGACGGTGTAATCATGCTGAATCCCCGCAAACACGATTCGCGCATTGCCAGATATAAGCAGACGGGTACGCCGCTTGTGCTTGTTGGTAGACCCGATCTACTGCATGAAGAGATCAGCTACGTTGACAATAACAACAAGGAGCTGGCTTATGAAGTAGGCCAGTATTTGCTGGAAACCGGACACACTTCGCTTTTATTTTTAAATGCTGCATCCGATATGACGGTGGCGCAGGACAGGGAAAGCGGGTTAACCGAAGCATTCCGGCAAAAAGGATTGTCGCTATCGCCCGATACAGTCATGAACTATTCCCGTCAACACCATACGAACGCATCCGACTATGGATATGAGTCGATCATACATACCTATGGCAAGCTGCCCTATACCGCCGTAATCACCGATACGGATCGGGTTGCGCTTGGCGTACTGCGAGCGGCCAGAGAACTAGGCCTTGATATCCCGGACAAACTTGCCGTCATTGCGTTGAGCAACGATGCCACACTAGCTCAAGAGACCACGCCAAGCCTGACGTCTGTCGAGCTTTCTGCGGAAGTTCTCGGGGCTGAAGCCGCCAAGATTTTATTGGAAATTATGCAAGATCCCACAAAAGTTCATCAGCGAATTGTCGATGCCAAGCTCGTATTTCGTGAGTCCTGTTAGTTATTAAAATAAATAGCCACTGCAACGCAGTGCACGAAAAATGTAAGCGCTTTATTAATGTTTTGTAAACATGCCAACAACAACATTTACTTTTTCGAAGATAATGGAGGTTACCAACGCATGAAGAAGAAACTTTTAAACAGTGTAGTGGCGGTGACATTAGTAGCAGGTGTACTAGCAGGTTGTTCAGACGGAGGATCCGGATCGGCATCAAACCAAGGCTCCGCCACTGCTCCTGCTGATCAGGCGAAAGGCGCGAACAAAGAAGAACGTACGCTCAACATGATGACCGGCGTCGTCGGCGGTAAAACACCGGAAGAGAACACACAGTTCGAGAAAGAGATCGAGCGTCTGACAGGCATTAAGGCGAAGATTAACAAGCCTGCGTCCGATTACGATCAAAAATTGCTGGCAGCGATCGCCGGCGGCGAGAAGTTCGACCTGCTGCAGGTCAGCAAGGACATGATGAACAAATTGATCGCGCAAGGCGTTCTGACACCGTTGACAGATCAAGTGAAAGGATCCAAAACATTGTCGGATCCTAATGTGCTCCCAACGCAGGAATGGGATCAGTTGAAAACGAAAGACGGCAAAATCTACGGCGTATTCACGAAATTCCAAGGCGGAACGATGCCGATCATCCGTGAAGACTGGCTGAAAAAGTTGAACCTGCAAGAGCCGAAGACGCTGGACGATTACTACAACGTCATGAAAGCTTTCACCGAACAGGATCCGGACGGCAACGGCAAGAAGGACACGTACGGATTGTCGACGGCAGGTCTCAATGACGTGCAAGGATTTTTCGCTGCCGCCGGTTTGAAACAGCGTTATGTGGAGAAGGATGGCAAGCTGGACGTTCCTTACTCGACAGATGCGGCGATTCCGGTGTACGAGTGGCTGAACAAGCTTTATAAAGAAGGCATTCTGGATCCGAACTTTGCGACGAATGACACTGGCAAAATGCGCAACGCGTTCCTGGCGGACCGTGTCGGCATCATTACGTATTGGGATGCATGGGTCGGATTGCTGAACAACGCCAGACTGCAACAAGATCCAAATACGAAGTTCGAAGCTAAAGGACTTCCAGGCGTTACAGATCCAAGCGGTAAAAACATGCTGCGTCGTGGAGATCCAGACGTATGGGTTATTCCAGTGAATGCCGAGCATCCGAAAACAGCGTTTGAGTTTATCGAATGGTGGCATACTCAACCGGGTATTACACTGGGCAGCCTTGGTATTAAAGATCAAGACTACACAGAAAAAGACGGCAAATATGAATTGACGCAAGCGGGTAAAGAGCATGCTTCCGACCACGGGGTGCCTTTCTGGTACAACAAGAGCGTTCAACCGGCCTTCCCGAAACTGAAAGGTGTTCAAGAGGCGCAGGATCTTGTCATGAAATATGCAACCGTAGAGCTGACGCCTCCGAACTGGGCAGATGCCGAGAAAATCATTAACGAATACTCCTTCAAGGCGATTCTTGGCGAAATGCCTGCGGCTGATGCTGTGAAAAAAATGCGTGAGCAATTAAAGGCGAAGAAATTGATCGATTAGTTTGATTTGGAGGGGGAGTCGTGCGGCAACAATCACTCCCTCTCTTCCATTCTATTAACTGGTAAGGCGGTGACCATGGGTTGAAAGCTATTTGGAAGTTCAAATCGTTATATATCATGATACTGCCCATTATGGCCTGGTTCTGTTTATTTTCCTATTATCCATTGGTGCGAGGAATTGTCATCAGCTTTCAGGATTTTCGTCTCATCGGCAATAAGCCCTTTGTCGGGTTTCAAAATTACCAGACCGTATTGACAGACTCCACGTTCTGGGACGCTTTTGCCAACACACTGATTATCGGCAGCGGCATACTCGTCATCGGGTTCATCATGCCGATTGTGCTTGCTCTGTCATTAAGCGAAGTTTTCCAGACATGGTTTAAAAAGCTTACGCAAACGATCGTGTATCTCCCGCATTTATTTTCGTGGGTTGTCGTTGGCGGTATGTGGATTATGCTGCTTGCCCCCGATACAGGGATTGTCAATCAACTGCTGCACGCGCTCGGCCAAGAGAAGCCGATCAATTTCATGTCCGACTCGTCCTTTGCTCGTCCAGTTATCGTTTTTTCCTACGTTTGGAAGGAAATGGGTTATTACTGTATTTTGTACTTGGCCACAATTGTCTCCATTAATCCTTCACTCTATGAGGCGGCCAGAATCGATGGAGCAAGCCGTTGGCAATTAGTCCGCTATGTCACGATTCCGCATTTGTACAGCACCATGAAGGTCGTTATTATGCTGAACGTGCTGGGCATTTTGCGAATTTTCGATCAAATTGTCGCGATGCGAAACGGCGCTATTGCCCCCAAAGTGGATGTGCTCATGATGTACACGTTTCAAAAAGGGATTTTGGAGTTTAAAGTCGGTCCAGCGACGGCAGCAGGCTTTCTGCTCATTATTGCCACACTGGTCATTACGTTCGCGGTAAGACTGTTAATCCGATACGACGAGGGGTGAAGCGGCTCACATGAATACGTTACAAAAGCCCAGCTTGGGCGGCCGGATTTTTGATGTGGTGAACATCATCTTTTTGCTTGTGTTGGTTGCAACCATGATCATTCCGCTATTGAATACATTTGCGCTGGCATTCTCAACCAATTTCAATTCGATGCAGCCGGGCATTGTGCTCTGGCCTAAGCCATTCAGTATCGAAGGCTTCTCGACGGTCTGGAACCGTATGCAGTTATATCTTCCTTTTCAAAACAATATCATCGTTACGCTTGTCGGTACGCTCGCGCATGTCATTCTCAGCGCAATGGCCGGTTATGTGCTTGTGCAAAAAGGCCTACCTGGCAAAAAGATGATTGTTTCCTTGATCTTATTAACGATGACGATCCCAGCGGAGTCGATTATGATTCCTCTTTATGTAATCAATAAAGAGTTTGGCTTGTTGAATTCTTTGACATCACTGATTAACTATGGGCTTGTTTCGGGCTTTAGCGTGCTGCTAATGCGCAACTTCTTTGAAACGGTGCCGGTGGAGATGAATGAATCGGCACGTATTGACGGCGCCGGCGATTTCCGCATTTTCTTCACGATGTATCTGCCTCTCGCCAGAGCAGGCCTTGCCACCATAACCTTATTTGAATTTGTATCCCGTTGGAATCAATTTATGCCGGCGCTGTTGTACATTAATAATCATGCCAAATATACGCTGCAAATTGCGCTTAAAGCGTTGATTATCGATACGGACGCCACCTCGAGCACGTTTATGATTACGACCAATGTCCGGATGGCCGGTATCGTGATAGCCTTGCTTCCGCTGATTATCATTTATCCTTATGTGCAAAAATATTTTGTCAAAGGCATCATGGTCGGCGCCAACAAAGAGTAGCCTCGCCCACCTATACACAAGCCGAAGGGAGAACAGCAGTAAATGATGAACAGAGAGAAAAATGTTATTACAGCGGTATTCCAACGCCTCATCGAGCATAAAGAGCAGAGCACTTATATTGAAGTGCCGTTCGAAATGCCGGAGCGTGTGGAGAACCTTCATATCATGTATGAGGTTGAATCTCATGGCGAAGGAAAGGCCGTGATCGACCTCGGTGTCAGGGATGGACGGCGGCTTCGAGGATGGAGCGGAGGGGCCCGAAGCGAATTTGTCATCGGGCTTGAGCAAGCGACGCCAGGATATATTCCGGGCGAGTTGGCACCTGGCTCGTGGGCTGTCGTCCACAACGCCTACAAAGTGCCGAAGGAAGGTTGCACCGTCACGGTGACGGCAACTTTTCAATTGATGGCGCCCCGCTGGCTCAAGGGTGATCTGCATACGCACAGCGTGCATAGCGACGGCACGCACACGCTGGAGGAGAATGCAGCCATTATGGAGGAGCTTGGCTGCGACTTCATCGCGATGACCGATCATAACGCGGTCAGCCAGAACTTGATGTATCCCCGCAACAAGAACGTTGTCATGATTCCGGGGATGGAGTTCACGACGAACTTCGGGCACAGCAATTTCCTCGGTGTGGCGGACCCTTGCGACGACTTCCGCGTGGCGAACGAAGGCGATGTCCATGAGCGCATCCGCATGGCGCGTGAACGCGGAGCCAAGATTGTGCTGAACCATCCACACTGTGACTGGTGCCCTTGGGAGTGGACCTTCCAGGTGGACCATGATTGGGTGGAGGTGTGGAACGGGCCTTTTACAGAGCGCAACGTTCGCGCTTGCCAGTGGTGGCACGAGCAGCTGGTGGCTGGGCGCAAGCTCGTGGCTGTCGGCGGCAGTGATGTGCATCGGCCGGATCCGTTCGTCAAGCATGCGATGCCGTGCACCTGGGTGCTGGCGGAGACGAAGACGGCCGCAGGCATTTTGAACGGGATCGGACAAGGGCGAGTGTTCATTACGTATTCGCCGGAAGGACCGTTCATGGAGCTGACATGCGGTGTGTACATGATGGGAGATACGGTCCTGGCATCGGCGGAAAGCACGCCTGTGAAGCTGCATGTTGAACATTTGCAAGCCGGCGATCAAGTGAAATTGATCAGCAATCTCGGCGTGGAGCGCGAAATCAAGGTGACGAACGAGTCTACGCTTGATATCGAAGCGGATTCGGCAAACCGTCTGTTCTACAGGGCGGAAGTATGGCGGCGTTTTGCATCGGCTGATCAGCCATTGCTGGCAGGGTTGACTAATCCGATTTATATCAGGTAAGGGGACAGAAGGATGACGCAAACTTTAGAAAAAATATATGTTGTATTTAAAACGCATTTTGACATCGGTTTTACGGGATGGGTGTCGGATGTCGTGGAACGATATCGGACGGAGATGCTCCAAGATGTTATCGACATCTGCGATCGGACCCAAGACCATGCTGAACACGAAAAATACGTATGGACGATGTCTTCCTGGCCTTTGCTGCAATCCCTGGAGGGCAGCTCGGAAGCCGATCAGTTGAAGGCGCAAGAACTCATACAGAAACGCCAGCTAATTTGGCATAAACTTCCATATACCACGCATACCGAGTTCTGCGGCTTGGAGGAATGGATTCGCGGCATGTATGTCTCGCGCGCGCTAACCGAGCAGTATGGCTATGACCCGAAGGATGCGAAAATGACGGATGTGCCCGGCCATACCTGGAGCGTGCCGTCGCTGTTGAAAAAAGCCGGCGTGCAGATTCTGCACATGGGCTGCAACCCGGCTTCGACACCGCCCGATGTGCCGCCTGTCTTTTTCTGGGAAGGCCCGGACGGAGAGCGGCTGCTGACGCTGTATGCCAAGGGATCATATGGCACGGGCATTTTGCCGCCTGACGATTGGGAGCACCCGGTATGGCTGGCGATGATCCAAACGAGCGATAACCACGGACCGCATGATGCTTCGATTATTGAAGAGATGAAAGCATCGATCGCGGCGAAAGGTTTGAAGGCAGAGCTGCATATCGGCAGCTTGGGGGACTTCGCGGAGGATTTCCTTTCGCGGGGGCCGAATTTGCCTGTCGTGCGCGGGGACCTGGCGGACGCGTGGATTCATGGGGTAGGCACGGCGCCTAAGCAGGTTTCGCGTGTGCGGGAGATGAGAGGGCGTCTGGCTGCTGCCGAGAGCGCTTTGTCCGTCGACGCGATCCTTGAAGGGACGGAGATCAGCCGGGAGGCCAAGATAAGCATTGATAAGAGCTATGAGCACACCCTGCTGTTCGGCGAGCACACTTGGGGCATGGATTGCAAAACATTTCTATTCCCGCGTGAGGGATACGATAAGCAATCGTTCCTGAAGGAGAAGCGCAGCGAGCGCTATCAGCGCATGGAGCATTCGTGGCAGGAGCAGATCGACTACCTGAACCGGGCGGAGCTGGAGCTGGAGAACGCGATGGCGGCGATTGGCGGCGCTGTTGCGGATGAAGTGGCGCCCGGCACTACGGCGATGGCGGAAGCTGCCGTGGCGGCGGTGGAAGCTGATACTAGTGGTGCTGCTGTAGTTGAGCGCCAATCAAGCGGCACGCGCAGAGTCTACAACCATCTGGGCTGGACGCGAGACGCTGTCATTGTGATCCCTAGCGAGGATCTCCCTAGGCATGATGAGCAATGGGTCGACGGTGTTACCGGCGAACCGCTGGAGCTCGTGCCGGGCGAAACCGGCGCCCGGGCGATGGTGAAGAGCCTGCCTGCGCTAGGCTTCAAGACGATTGTGCGTGTCCCTAAGCAGGCTCAAGCGCAAGTAAAACCGCATGCTGACACAGTGACAGGTCACATGACCGAGCGGGAAGTGATCCTGGAGAACCCGCACTTCGTAGTCAAGATCGACCGTTCCAGCGGCTTTGTCAGCAGCTTATGGGATAAGCGCCTGGGCAAAGAGTGGGTCGACAACAGCGGCGCTTACGGCTTCGGTCAATACGAATATAACATCTATTCGAATCAGGAAATTACGCGTTATTTGAAAAAATACGCCTATCGTTTTTATGACTGGGGTGTGCACGATTTCGGCAAAACCGGATATCCGGAGCAGCAGCAGCGGCTATCGTACCATACGCAGCTGAAAGATATCCGGCTCGTGCAGGAAGGTTCATCTGTACGCGTGGAAGTAACGGCAGGCAGCCCGGCTGCATCCGTAACGGAATACGGCAACGCCGGCGCAATCACTTGGAGCCTGACGATGACGGATGCGCCATATCTCGATATGGAGTGGCAGCTGCACAGCAAGGAAGAGACGCCGCTTGCGGAGTCCGGGCACATTTTGTTCCCGCTGAAGCTGGATCGTCCGCAATATCGCATCAACAAGCTGGGCAGTGTGATCGATCCTTGCACAGACTTGGTTCCTTCTTCCAGCACACTGCTCAACTGCCTGGAATATTTCGTCGACATCTCCAACGGTTCTGTCGGCATGGCGGTCATTCCGCTGGATACGCCGTTATTTTTTATTGGCCGAAACGGCATGTGGGACTTTGAACACGCTTATAAGCCGGAGAAGCCTGAGCTCAACTTCAATCTGTTCAACAATTGGTGGGGAACGAACTTCCCGCAGTGGACCGGTGGAGACTTGCGTTACCGGTTCCGACTCGTGCCGCATCAAGGCGAGTGGCAAGAAGCGGAGGTCTGGCGAATCGCCCAGGAAACGATGAATCCTGCAATCGCGATCCAGGCTGCGCCGGCGCCATTATCTGAGGGGGCCGTGGATATGCTGGCGCACGATCTCGAAGGCATGGCGGTCATCAGCTTCAAGCCGGCGGAGGACGGAGAGGGCTATATTTTACGGCTTCGGGAGTGGACGGGGGAGAAAAGAGCAGTCACCGTCTCGTTCACGGATCGCGTGCAAGCGGTGAAAAAGACGGATCTGCTGGAGCGGGACGTGGATGGTTGGGATGGTCAGTCACTGGCCTTCTCGCAGGAGTCCGGGGGCAAGCAGGTACGTTTTGTGAGCAATGGATTTGAGGTACATACGTTAAGGGTTATCATCTAATTCATAGAAAAGGGATGAACATACTTGGATATCGAGCTGTTGAAAAAATACGCGCCTTCTATTTATTTTGACCGTAATGAGCCTTTCTTTCCTGTCAAAGTCGGCGCTACCGTATTGACCGGACCTGGGGCGTCCCCTTCCTTCCCGCGCCTGTTCGATTTTAAACATCCAAAGCTTCAATATGTCATCGAGTACGCGATCTACTGGGACTACGATATTCAGCATTTGTATGAGCTTGAGCATGTATGGGTGTTCGTCGGCCATGACGGCGAGGTGTTGGATTGCGAAGCGAGCTCGCATGGCCGCTATATGAAGGGGCTGTTGAAAGACCGCAGTAACATCGAGGATGGCACGCATGTCAAGCTGTACTCCCAGCCGGGCAAACACGCTTTCTCTCCGCTTTTGGAGCTCTTTGAGCTGATTCCGAATTTATACACGTGTACGAACGAGGACGCCGGCAATATGGGATTGATCGTGACCGACGCATTCAAAGGCGTCTACGAGAGCAATGAGGAAATCGACCGGGTCGTCGAAACGTATTTGCAGACGTTCCGCTTCGTTCCTTCGATGGAATTTGTCCCTTATGCGATACCTGAAGCGCTGTATGTGCCATGGAGCGAATTATTCGTAGAAATACCGAAGCGCATCGAAGAGCGCATTGTGGAAATCTGCGCCGGCATAGAAAAGTAAGCAGGTAAGGCGGCCTGTTTCAAAAAGCGCATCGTTGTCCATACTGCTTAATGTTAGATATCACAGCATGCATATGGGGGCACTGAACGATGTTGGCTGTTCATCAACGCATGGCCGAATTATGGACGCTGCGCAGAGGGCGGGAGCTGACGAAGACAGAGCAGGATGAACTGATGCTGTGTCTGGAAGCGAACGCGACGTATGTGTGGAGTCGCTTGAAGCTCGATAATTTATCGCTTTGCGCGTCGCTGACAGGCGATTACGAGTGGCTGCATGAGATTTGCGAGCGCATTGAGAAGCTAGAACCCAAGCACTGACACGCCGGGGCTGATTGACGCATGTTGTCGATGGCCCCGCCGGCGCCGGTGCTTTTTTCCTTTTCTACCGAATGTCGGACGGGTATAATGGAATAGTCATCATATGGGAAAAAGGAGATTGCTGCATGTTAAGCTGGTACCAGCAACGGAAGAGCTCCACCAGAGGAATGCTGTTCCTCAGCTTGCTTCTGCTATTGGCGCTGCTCTGGCGCCTCATTATTGCTCCGATTTGGATCGGCTACGATACGGATGTGAAGACCTTTCTGGCCTGGTCCGATCGCGCCTATACGGTAGGGCTTTCCCAGCTGTATACTGATGCCAAAAGCTATTTTCTCGACTACCCGCCGGGCTATATGTACGTCCTGTATATGGTCGGCATGCTTCATCATAAGCTTTCGATTCCGTGGGAAAGCGCCGCGTCGCTCATGTTCCTCAAGATACCCGCCATCTTGGCGGATGTTGTAACCGCTTATTTGATTTATCGGCTGGCCTTGCAGGCGCAAGACGACGGCGGCCGGACATGGACGTGGCTGCAAGCATTCGGAATGGCCGCCCTCTTCGTCTTCGATCCGGCCATCTGGGCCAACTCGGCGATCTGGGGGCAAGTCGATTCTTTCTTCATGCTGTTTATTTTAGGCACGCTGTATAAGCAGCAGCAAGGCAAGCTTCCGCAGGCATCGGTGTTCATCGCGCTGGCGATTCTGCTCAAGCCGCAGGCTTTGCTGTTCGGCGTCTTCCTGCTGATTGACGTCATCCGCCGCCGCGATGTGATGACTTTCGTGCTCAGCGTGCTGAGCGGAGCGGCGACGATCATCATTTTGGCACTCCCTTTCGCGATTGGCCGGGGATACGGCTGGCTGATTGATCTGTATGCCGGAACGCTGTCTTCCTATCCGTACGCTTCCTTGAATGCTTTCAATCTGATGGCCTTGCTCGGCGGTAACTTCATCGATATGACCAAGAGCTTCATGCATATTTCTTACCAAAGTTTAGGTAATGTGCTGATGGCGTTGGCGATTATTTACACGTGCTGGTTATATATCCGCAGCAAAGGGCGGACAGGCGCCCTCTTCTATGTGGCGTTCCTGTTTATTACAGCCGTATTCATGGTTATGACCAAAATGCATGAACGCTATCTGCACTATGGACTGCTCCTGGCGCTGACCAGCTTTATTTATCTCAAAGACCGCCGAATCCTGTGGCTGTTCATCGGGTTCAGCTTCACTCATTTTATCAACGTAGCGGACGTGCTGCTGCGCAGTTTTCATCAGGATTACCACATTCCGCGTTACGACGCGTTGATGCTGGTGATTTCGGCGGCGAACGTTATTTTGCTGGGATACGCCAGTTTATTGGGATGGAGGCTTTTCGTGAATCGACAACTAGATGGGGAACAACTCGAGGAACAAGAGGAGCTGGAGGAACAGGAGGATCAGGAGGATCAGGAAGCCATCATCGCTAACGCATCGCACCCGGTTGTGGATCGAGCCCAAGATGCATTTTCTAAAAAGTGGGATGCCCTATTCAATGCTCCTGCAGATGAAATCGAGAGAAGCGGTAAAGGACGTTTTTTCAGCAAAAAAGATGCTTGGTATTTAGGCGGTTTAGTCCTGATCTATACGATCATTGCGCTATTCCACCTTGGCGGGCATAAGGACCCGGTTACTTTCTGGAAGCCTGAAAAGTCAGGGGAGTCCGTCATCGTCGATCTCGGCGCTCCGCATAACTTGACGCGAATCAACAGCTTTGCCGGCGTAGGCGAAGGCGCCTATTCATATTGGTTTTCTATGGATGGCAAGGCGTGGAAAGATCAAATGCCGGTCAAATCCGACCATACCAAAGTGTTCACTTGGACGACGGTTGAGCCTAAGATGGAAGCGCGCTACGTGAAAATCGCCGTCGATTCACAAGAAAGCGCCGCGCTGCATTTGCATGAGATCGGATTTTTTGGGGACGGCAGTTCAGCGATCATCCCCATTGCGCAAGTGATGGGGCAGGAAGTCAGCAGCGCTGACGAGGGCAATCCGGCGCTGCTCTTCGATGAGGCCGATACCGTGCCATACACGCCTACATATATGAACGGCTCCTATTTTGATGAAATCTACCATGCGCGCACAGCGTACGAGCATTTGCACAAGATCGAACCGTACGAAAGTACACATCCGCCGCTCGGCAAAATCTTGATTTCACTCGGCATCTATGTGTTCGGACTCAATCCGTTCGGCTGGAGAATCGTCGGTACCCTATTTGGCGTCGCTATGATCCCTGTGATGTACGTGTTCGCGAAGCGGATGTTCGGCCGCTCTGAATATGCGTTCATCGCCGCGTTTCTGTTGACCTTTGATTTTATGCATTTTGCACAGACACGGATTGCGACGATTGATGTGTACGGCGTATTCTTCATCATGCTGATGTTCTACTTTATGTACCGGTACACGACACTTAGTTTCTATCGCGAGAGGCTATGGACAACGTTAGTGCCACTCGGGTTGTCTGGTTTGTTTTTTGGCATCGGCGCCGCCTCCAAATGGATCGTGATCTATGGCGGAGCGGGACTGGCGCTGCTGCTGCTGCTAACCTTGATCGAACGCTATGGCGAGTATCGATTTGCCCGCCGTTTGTTGCGCGGGATCGTAAAAAAGCCTGGTGCATACGAGGAAGCGACGGACTTGTCGGAAACGGAGCTCAGTAGGCTGCAGACTGTTGAGAACAGCTTTGTCAAGAATACACTGCTGACGCTCGCTTGGTGTGTGCTTACTTTTGTCCTTATACCGGTTATTGTTTATGTATTAGCGTATATTCCGTTCATGATGGTGCCTGGACCGGGCCATGGCCTCAAAGATTTATGGGCCTACCAGGTGCATATGTACAACTACCATAAAAATCTCGTAGCGACACACCCGTTCTCCTCACCGTGGTGGGAGTGGCCGCTGATGCTGCGGCCGATCTGGTACTATCAAGCGAAGCTGATGCCGCCGGGCGTCGTTTCCAGCATTGTCTCCTTCGGCAATCCGCTCGTCTGGTGGCCGGGTTTTGTGAGCGTTCTGATGTCGTTCTATCTCGTCTTCAAGCGCAACGATAAAAAGCTGCGCCTGCTATTGATCGCGTACTGCTCGCAATATTTGCCTTGGATTCTCGTGCCAAGATTGACGTTCATTTATCATTATTTTGCGATGGTTCCATTCCTCGTACTGATGCTGGCTTACTATATCCAGGAATTTATGCAAGAAAAACCGCAGTCGATGGGCAGAAGGAACATCATCTATGGCTATATGGCAGCAGTCATCCTGCTGTTCATCCTGTTCTACCCCATCTTGTCAGGGATGATGGTTCCGGCGGCGTACACGTTCTTGCTCCGCTGGCTGCCGGGCTGGAATTTCTTTTAAAAGTATTGACGTTAAGGGAAGAGCGATGGTAAGATTATTCCAAGTAAATTACTATGGATTAATCAAGTCGACCGGACTGCTGGAGACTCCCCCCTTTGCTCGCAAGACAGAGGAGCGGAGTCTTTTTTGCACCACTAATGATGAAAATGGAGCGTGAATGACATGGCCAAAGTTGTAATTATCTCAGGCAGTCCTACACCAACATCGAGATTGCACGGCGTGATCGAAGCTGCCAAATCCGAACTGCTGCAAGCGGGGCTGGACGTGGAGTGGATCAAGGTTCGCGACATCCCGGCGGAAGATCTGCTGTACGCCAAGTTCGATAGTGAAGCGATCGTGAGTGCGAATAAGCTTGTTGCCGAAGCAGACGCTGTCTTTGTGGCTACTCCCGTATACAAAGCCGCTTACACCGGTGTGCTAAAAGCATTTCTCGACCTGCTCCCGCAAAAAGGGCTGGAAGGCAAACTTGTCCTCCCTCTGGCCGTAGGCGGAACGATTGCCCATTTGCTGGCCATCGATTATGCGTTAAAGCCGGTGCTCTCCTCCTTGGGGGCGCAGAACATTTTGCAGGGCGTGTACGTGCTCGATAAACAAGTGACTTGGGGCGACCAAGGCCAGGCCATTCTCGATGATGAGATTGCTGCTCGTTTGCACGAATCCGTCTCTGAATTCATCCAGGAAATTAAGTGGCATACAAGCCGTTCCTCTTAAAATAATTAGATCAGCCGTCACTAGCACCTTTTGCCAGTGGCGGTTTTTTGCGTGCCGGGCGGGTAGTCCCGTGATATAATGCTCATAGCACTCTATCTATTATTTTTGAAGGAGAGATTTCTGTTGTCTCAACCATCCTCAAGTTCCGTCCTGCTTGTTGACGGAATGGCTTTATTATTCCGTGGCTTCTACGCGACATCGTCGAGCGGCTACATTATGAGAACGACCTCGGGAACACCGATAAATGCGGTTTACGGGTTTCTGCGATATATGCTGGACGCGATTCAAACATTCAAGCCCACACATGTTGTCTGCTGCTGGGATATGGGAAGCAAGACGTTCCGCTCGGAGAAATTCGAGGCGTACAAAGCAAATCGCGGGGACGCTCCGGAGGAGCTGATTCCGCAGTTCGATTTGGTTAAGGAAGTGACGGAGAGCTTCAACATTCCGAATGTCGGCGTTTCCGGGTACGAAGCGGATGACTGCATCGGCACACTGGCCCGTACATACAGCACGCAAACGAAGGTGCAAATTCTTACCGGCGATCATGATATGCTGCAGTTGGTCAATGAAAATACCGAAGTGATCATCATGAAAAAAGGTCACTCCAATTATATGGTGTATAATCTGGAAACACTCATGGATGAGAAGAGCTTAACCCCGCCACAGATTATCGATCTGAAAGGGCTGACAGGCGATACGGCTGACAACTACCCGGGCGTGAAAGGCATTGGCGAAAAAACCGCGACCAAGCTGCTCATCGAATACCAGGACATCGATGGTATTCTTGAGAACCTGGCTTCGCTGCCTAAGGGCGTTCGCGCGAAGATCGAGGCAGAGCTCGACATGCTGCATTTGTCCCGTGATCTGGCACGGATCCGTCTGGATGCGCCGGTGGCCTGCGCACTGGAGGATTGCGAGTGGGCGATGGACCGCGACAAGGTCGTTCAGAAGTTCGAGGAAATTGACTACAAGGGCTTGATGCGATTGATTTGATTGATGAAACAAGGCTGATTTGGCCTTGTTTTTTTGTTTTGTTTGTTTGGCGTGGTGAGTGCCGGAGCTTAGAGCTGTCCAGCTGTCGGAGTGCCAACGCTAGTGGCTGCAGTCCGGTTTTGCCCAATTGCAGGCGTCCGTCGGGGGGAATGGTGGCTGTAGTCCGATTTTGCCTGATTAAAGCGAGCTGTTTTGGCGATAGGCGGCAATTTGGCCCCTGCAGTTCGGCAAAATCGGACTGGAGCGGAGTTTGAGCGTAAGCGCCCCTCTGTAACTGGGCAAAACCGGACTAGAGGGGGGG
>NZ_JAQFVF010000003.1 GCF_027789125.1 Paenibacillus aestuarii
GCTAAACATTCCTGTATAGCCTAAGAATTGGGCTTTGTCAAAAAAGGAGCGCCTCGGTATGATGGGTTTGTCCACGGGTTCAAAACCCAACACCATCAAGGAGGCGCTCTTATTATGAAGTTTAAGCAATCAGACGGACAAAATCAACGGATAGAACGAATTACCACTTCCCATCTTGTTGTAGGAATTGATATGGCGAAGGAAGTCCACGTAGCCCAAGCTACGAACTTTCGTGGGATCGTACTTTCTAGTAGGCATCTTTCTTTCAAAAACACCATTGAAGGCTTCGAGAAATTACAACGGTGGATCGACGGATTACAACAGAAACACCGATTAAAGAGTCTTATAATCGGAATGGAGCCCACAGGCCACTATTGGTATAACTTAGCCAATTGGCTTGATGACAAAGGTATAAATGTTGTCCTAGTAAATCCCGCAACTACGAAGCGAAACAAGGAAAATCGCGATAACAGCCCTTCTAAGAGTGATCCGAAGGATGCACTTGTCATTGCAGACGTTGTTAGTCGCGGCTACTACTATGATTACACACGCCAGGCAACCAATTTCCAAAGAATACGTACCATTATGAGCGATCGCGAATTTTGGGTCACGAATAGCGTTCGGCTGCAGAATCGAATTATCCGCTGGCTTGATATGCGTTTCCCTGAATATACGACGGTATTTAAACATTGGACCTGTCCACGATCAATAGCGACCCTCAAAGAATTTCCTTCCCCGCTAGAACTTAAAGATCAATCGACAGCGGATGTAATTACACGTTGGAGAAACCATATGAAGCGAGCTGGTGGTTCAACTGGTATTCAGAAAGCTGCCGAACTCATCTCTCACGCTAGCAAGAGTGTGGGGGATACAACGGCACTCGAGGATGCAAAGCAGGATCTCCAACGCTTAATAGACGAGTACGAGCGCATCGTCGATATATTAGAACAAATTGAAAAAGACATTGCAACCGTACTCGATGAGATTCCTATAGCAAGCCAGCTAAGATCTCTTAAAGGGCTGGGGCCAATCTATATTGCAGCCATTCTGTCAGGTGCAGGTGATCTAAAACAGTATGCCCATGGACGACAATTACTACGAAGGGCTGGGTTAAACCTCGCTGAAAGCATGTCGGGAAAACGAAAAGGGGAAATCGTAATCTCGAAAAGAGGAGATGCCAAACTGCGGAAATATTTGTATCTGGCTACTCTTACATTGGTGGGGATCAATGCTGTTTTCCGACAGTTGCATGAAGAAAATGTCCAAATAAAGCATATGAGTAAACAGCAGTCGGTGTTTAAACTGCTTGGGAAGTTGGCGCGGGTTCTAGTCGGTATGGTTCAGCGTGATGAGTCGTTCACTCCTGAAAAAACGATCCATAATTACACTCAAGCTGCGTAAGATTTATTAAAACGTGAATTGAGTCATTCGCAGGATTTCAGAAAAAGAAAGCACGGAGGACCGAGTTCGTATCCGATAAGGGCTTTGCCCCATCCGCTAAACGCTATCGGTCTCCACACCTTGGATAAGTGTAACGAAGGAATGTTAGGGCAGGGACCCGTAGAGCCGTGGGATGGTAAACTTCCAGGGTTATTGTGGAGGATACGTGCAGCAGAGTATAATTGGGGAAATGTTCCAAAGCGTTCGTTTCTTCTATTTCGGCATGCCCACAACACAAAGTTTACGGGTAAAAAAGCTCTATTTCCTACGGACCACTGCATTCCAACGTGAGAAATCCTGCGAATGACTGAGTATACGTGAGATAAACCCTTAAAACCGAGGGACGGACACGATAGTTGAACATTAATACTGCGGCAGCCGGCATCTGATCGGTTGCCGTTTTCCGTTAAAGTAACTGGCAGATTACTTAAACGATTTCATATATAATTTAAGGTGGCTTAATGAAGTTATTAGTTATTTTGAATGTGAGTGGATATTTCAGAATGGAATGGAGTTCGCATACTTTTTTGGGCGGTGTCCAGTATAATTTACAGTTAGGATTGAATTAACGGACACTTTAGTTCAAAAATGTAATCAAATTGAAATCTTATTTTCATGCTGTCTTAACGAATTTAGCCTATACTAAAAATTAAGACCCCCTTTAAAAATATATAACTTAGATCCGCAGCCCAGTGTTGTGGGTCTCTTTTTTATTCAGCTAACTAGGCAGTTTGGCGTGGAAAACAAAAGAGGCTCCGATCAGAGGGAGCATTTTTTACTGTCGGGTTTAACCAATGAAAAAATTATTACCCTCTTGGGGCCCATAACATGATAGATACACCGATTATACAAATAGCGGCTCCTACCCAGTCGTACATGTTAGGCATTTTTTTATCGATAAGCCATCCCCATAACACCGCAAGTACCACGAAAACACCGCCGTAAGCGAATGGACATTCAATCCAATATAAACATCATAACTGGACAATCGTTGGAGAAAGAATGAAAACAACCATACACAGGATAGTTACTATATTTGGTGCTGGGCTTATAGGCTCACTGGGATTTGAAGAATGCGTTTAATGTTGCACGATCCCGTTGTTCGGCGGTTCTCGGTTCTCGGGATCTCATCCTTCTTTTTGAACCCTTTGATTGTCGCGGGTCTGTCTCTTGTGTTTGTGATCCCCAGTGTCATGGTTTATCGGCGACGAAAGGCAAATGGGTTGGCGTGCGTATAAGAGTAAACGGACCTGAAGATAACGTATGTTCCTTTTACGACATAATCGGTGATGAGATAAAAAGCACGAAGAGTTAATGATCATAGGTTAGTGTTAACGGAGAACTTTTGTTGAATCGAAAACAGGGAGGCGGCCGTTCTAATGATCGTTCGCCTTTCTCAACTAACGGGCAGATGACTTTAAGTTTTCCTACTTATGCAGTTTTGATTTTTCGATTTGTTATGAGGACAATTGGGATGAAAAAATTGGGAATTGAAAACTTATAACGATGCGCTATACTAGGGATAGGGTAACGTTTCCAATAAAAATGCGAGGAGATGTTTACAAATGAAAATAGCTATCATTTGCTTTGATGATTTTACGGATCTTGATGTGTTTCTGCCTTGGGATTTGTTGAATAGAGTGCGATTGGTCGGTGGTATCGCCGATTGGGAAGTAAAGCTGCTTGGGACCGCACCATCGCATGTGTCTATGGCGGGATTAAGAATCCCCATGCATGGAATGGTTGAGGAGTCGAATACAATGGATGCTGTCCTGTTCGCAAGCGGAAGAGGGGTGCAACCCCTGTTCAAGGACCCGGCTTACCTAAGTCGATTTCAACTTACACCGGATCAGCAATTAATCGGATCCATGTGTTCAGGTGCTTTGCTCTTGGGAGCTTTGGGTTACTTAACAGGGAAACGAGCAACTACTTATCCGACTGCAGCCGCACAGTTAACTGCCTTTGGCGTGGAGGTCGTTAATGAGAGCTTTGTAAATAACGGTAACATCAGCACGGCTGCTGGGTGTTTGGCCGGACAAGAGTTGTCCGCTTGGGTAATTGAATCTTTGATGGGGAATGAAATGACCCAGCGCGTTCTGGAGACGGTTCAGCCTGTCGGCCAGGGACTTGAGATTGTTTTATAATCATAATAACATTAAATGCCGCATAAATGGTCAAAACCCCGTCAATCGATAGTCGAATAATCAGGGAGCAGCTCGCCGCGTCCGGAAGATGTTCCCTTTTAAGGTAAAGGAAAGAATGAATTAATTGGGTGAAATTAGGGGAGGTAAATTGTGCAAAGTGTGAGAGGCATAAGTTTCGAGATCCCTAATGAATACGGAAAATGGCTTTCTAAATCCTGAAGCCATTTGAACGTAAGAAATATAACTGGTTAGTTGGAGCCGGCGAAGAATACAAGTGGCAGGATACCGACTTAAAACCAATATTTCCAGATAACGTAAATATTCTTAATGGTGAGGAACTACTTCAATTCATCAATACGGATGTGTCTCAATATATTAT
This sequence comes from Paenibacillus aestuarii, assembly GCF_027789125.1. Classification (GTDB taxonomy): domain Bacteria; phylum Bacillota; class Bacilli; order Paenibacillales; family NBRC-103111; genus Paenibacillus_E; species Paenibacillus_E aestuarii. The sequence goes on from NZ_JAQFVF010000003.1 coordinate 3,964, forward strand.
TTTTACTGACCTAAAGGCTTTTCCTATAGGGAGTCATATTCTAAAAATCGATAAATACGAAGAATTTATAAAAAGCGATTGTGAACTGATATTGCTGAGTGTTGATTCAAGCTACACATCAATATACTGTAAAGATCCCAAATTATTGAGTGAATTGTACGTTAACATGGAGTCGCTCAAGGTTGACAAATTGTCATATATTACAGACGAAAATGACTTTAGATCTACAGTAATAGTGCGGTAGCATTTTGTATCAGAATTTTTGTACATGATGTGCATCATTGAGCTAACGGACGCGATAGTGCAAAGTCCAGGAAGCAGACTACCGCAGCAGCGATGAAGCACGAGATACATACTAATGGTGTACCATTTCTGCATATGGTAGGTTGTCTCCCTTGGTCAGAATCTTACTTCTGGCCATGTAATCAACTTGAAGTACATACAACGTTCATTTAGTTAGATACGATCTTTCTTATGCTTCAGTTGCTGGGTGACTATACCTATGACACACAGCAAAACTACAACTACGCAAACAATCAGCAGTACAGTATACACGTCCTACCTCCTAAAAACTCCATCTTGTGTCATAAGTTAGCTAGAAATTTCTTTGCTGAGTTTGGATCGCTATAATGAGAGTTAGTAAATCAGCAATCACATCCGTATTATCAAGAAAATGCTGGGATCATCTGGAGACCGAAAAAACTGTTATGTCAGCAGTTCTGTGCTTGTTTTTTTATAAATAAAGAGATAGCAAATAGTAGGGGGATGTAGAGAAACACCATATACTCACCTGCCATCGAGTATAAATGGAAATAGGTTTGGATTTGTTCGTCATCCCTAATAAGAAAAAACACAATTATAATGATCCCAATAAAAATCTTTAGACTAGTTCGTTGCTTTATTTTTGTCGTCTGTTTCATACAGTGGCAGGCTGCCCACAATCCTAAAGAAATAATGGCTAAGATCTTAACGATCCAAACGGTAATCAACAATGTTTCCATTCGCTGCATAATCGGGTAGTCAAGTGTCGAATACAAGCTTAAGGTTGGCCAAGTAATTTGTTGGAGTTGACCTTGACTAAAATACATGATACCTATACAAGATAGCGTTAAATATAAAATGCCACTAACCAAAACGGCCCCAAAAGCCCATGGGGCTGCTTTTTTTGGACTTCTGATGAAAGGGTAGACGACCAATAGATTTTCACATCTAACAAATTCATGCGTCATCTGTTTGGAGGATTGGGCGATTTGTGTTATTGAATGATCAAAAATCGGGAGAAAGTTATCCGTATGCAGGCGAGAGAAGGCAGCTACCAATATTTGAGGCAGAATGAAAATAAATATACTTAAAGTCCCCCACATACATAACCCTGCGATGGACTGAAATCCGCCCGAAATGGCGTAATAGACAATAAACAAAATAAATAATCCAATAGGCCAAATAAACATTTGTGGGAACACCCATATATGGATTATTTGAAGATAATACCTGAAGGTTACAAATGAACCAAATACGAAGAACAGAACCAGGATAAGATTAACGACAGTCCCCAATACCTTCCCGAAATATCGATTGTTAATGGAGACTAGGTTTGCTTGTTCCTGATTCTGTCGATTAAGGATAAAATACATCATCCAAACCAGCAAAGCGATAAAGAGAGTGGCTAGAACAACCGAGAACCAGGCATCATGTCCAGCACCAAAAGTGATATCATGTTGGAAACTCATTGTCCCCGGACTTACTAAACTTACATACATCAGAAATAATAAATGGATAGGAGAAACAGAAAATTTATCGCTGACTACTCCATTCACGTAATTTTGTCCCCATTCTTATTATTTTTTTATACCTGCCTTAACAATTTGCACTTTCGTGATTACATTTGTTTTCATGGAAGGATAAACTTCGTAAAATTCGGAGGCATTCCAGCCTCGGATTTTACTCCGGAAGAAGCTGCCAAAGCCAACCGGATCAATATTGGCACTGAGGCAGGATTGAATGAAATGTTCCATTTTACCGGATATGTATGTTTCGAGCTTATTTTGTAATGGATTGTTCTCTGTATGAGGAAGTCCACCTTTTATTTGTAGCTTCGCATTTATGTTAATGTCTAAAGCATATATTCGACGTGGATCGGCCTGGACGGGTTTGGACGTAAAGTTCGTCTTAGACTCCATAATTTGCACTAAAGCGAAGTTTTCGTTTTCGTTGTTTGCGTCATCCAAAGGATACATGAAGGTACCGTTCTTACTGTTTTCAACCAGCATTTTGAGCCATAGAGCCTCTTCGTTGCCCTTTTGTAAAATGAGCTTTCCATCCTTATCATCCTTAAATAGAACAATTCCTTCGACCAGTGTTTTTTTATTCGCGTCCCATGAGAGTAGCGGTAAATACATATCTCTTCCTTCATCAAAGAAGTTGAATAGAGTGGTTTGCAGGTCGGTATGTGGCAAATTCGCCGTATCCGAATTTTGAATAATCATTTTCATTAAAAATAAGGGATCATGCGTTGGAATCGTTGCTGCTAACAACTCTGATGCTTTATTTTTGGATACCGCTAGATTAAGGTTACCTGAAATGGATACATCTTGTGCGAGATATTTCAGTAAAGGACCAATATTGTGCGTGGCATACGCCTCTCCGAAGAGCATCATTCTCATTTGTCCGTATTTGATTGGATAGTTAGATTTGAGATTCAGAAGTTGGATCATGTCATAGCTATTGTTGGAAGTGGCTTTTAGCAATTTAACACTCGTTTTTTCCTTCTCGTTATATTCTCCAATAAGCGCGCTGGATAATACTTCCTTGTTATCCAAATCAAATCCGGCGGTTTGAACGAGTTCAATTTGGTTGATGACTTGTCTATTGCTGCATGAAGCAAGGAGGATACTCATAACTAAGAAAAGTAAAGAAGAGTTCCACTTCTTTTTGATTCTCAACGATTGTCACTCCTCATCAAAATCACGTTTAACCTTTGCTTTTTTAGGTGTATAACGAATGCTTGTAACAGGCTTGAGAAAGCTCGGTCTATTATTGATCTGTGTATAAGAAGAACGGATGATGCTATCTTTAAGATCGTTTTTGCGTAGTGGAAAGAAAGGGACTGTATATGGATAGCCCAATGAACGGAGTTGGGACACATGCACAAGCAAAAAACATATCCCGAGTGCAATCCCTAGACTGCCCCAAATGGCTGCGAGAAAAATGATTGGATATCTCAAAAATCGAATAGCATTAGACATCTTATAGATTGGAGTAACAAATGAAGAAAGAACCGACAGAGAGATGATGATAATTAGCACATTGCTTGTTAATGAAGCTTCAACTGCAGCTTGACCTAATATAATGCCTCCAACAATTCCGAGCGTTTGTCCGATACGACTTGGAAGACGGGCTCCTGCTTCCCTTAGAAATTCTACAGTAATCTCTAAAAATAATGCTTCGATGAGAGGCGGGAAGGGTACGCTTTGTCTGGAATGAATCAGTCGTCCAAGCAGTTCCTTGGGAATAATATCATAATGGAAAGTGATGACCGCAACATACATCGGGGTCGCCAGAAGAGAGAAGACAACACCGAAAATTCGAATTAAGCGAAAAAAAGATCCAAGCAGCCAAGGTGTATAGTAGTCTTCAGGGGATATAAAAAAGTCAAACAAATTCGTAGGTCCGGTGATAAAGTAAGGAGAGCCGTCACAAATCACGGCTACTTGACCCAATACAAGAGAATATACGACCCGATCCCTTCGTTCCGTTGTTATAAAAAGCGGGAAGGGGGTTAATGAGTTATCCGCAATTAATTGATCAAGCTGAGTCGTATCAAACATAACGTCAAAATTTAGATGCTGGATACGTTTTTCTATTTTGGCTACATTTTCTGGATTGGCAGCGTCTTTAAGGTAGAGCAGGGATACCTTCGTTTTGGAAATGGTCCCTACTGAAATTTCCTTAATAATTAAATCGGGAGTATTTAACTGCAGCCGGATAAGTCTTAGGTTAATATCTATATCCTCGACAAAGCCTACCTTTGGCCCAACGACGCTAAATTCCTCTTCCGCATCATTGCTTGTACGAAGGCCTTCATTGCTTGCTATCGGAACAAGTGCATATCTAGCCGGCACTTCATCACTATGTACAAGTACAAGGCCCTTTAACACACTTGACTGAGTAGTTGCAATTTGATCGGTAAGATGAATTCCTTCAATCGGAATATGAGAGACAACTTCTTCGATTGTTACTAAGGAGCGAGAGGGTTCTAACTGTTGAAGCGATCGAATTGATAAATTCAACATCTCTTTATCTATTAACGTTTTAAAGTAGGAAAACTTAAAAGTTGTTTGTGCAGTAAGCATAAAGGAGAGCTCTATCGTAACGAAGTCACTTGACTGTTGGCAAGCCACAAGGAAATCCTTCATTGAGATTGGTTTCAATTGGTTATTTGGCATGGCTGTTCGTTCCCATCATACGATTTGCTTATATTTTGGATGGAAGTTTATGTAATTATTCATAACAGACCTTTGTTTTCTTGAAAAAATAGCCTGGCAAATTTCTATTAACGGATAGAACGATTTAAACGACCAACAGGACCACCCTTCATATTGTCCTAGTCAACAAGTTGTCGCTTATTCTTCTTTCCATGCAGTCGATATCGAGATTTATGTAGAATAATCCATGTGACAAATGGTCGTCGGATTTTCAGTAAAACGAGCACGCTGTCGGTTGTTTTTTAAAAAACTATGATTAACAAGAGCTGGATATAGAAGAACATTGAACTGGCCGATAATATATTTGGAACATGAATCTTTAAGACGCCGTAGGCATATGCTCCATTATGTCGATTATGAGAGGGGATGTTGTTCGTGTTTCCTTATTCTTCGGGGAAATATCAAATTCCAAATCCTAATTATCGGTTCATACCACAGGGACAGTACTATAACCCTTATTCCGAACCGAGCTGGGCTTGGTGGCATTATCCTCAAGATTTCGGAGGCAGTTACCGACTACCTGCACCTCAGCGACTTACCTTCGTTCTTGTACATGGCGCGTGGGCTGATTCTCATTTTTGGGACGATGTGGCTGAAGTATTGCGTAGTCACGGGAACACCGTCCACGCTCCAGAATACGCAGGTCACGGATCCGATCCAAATAAAAATGTCACGCATGCAATGATTTCAAAATCAGTCGTTGATTATATAAAACATCTGAACCTGCACGATTTTATTCTCGTTGGTCACAGCTTCGGTGGAACGGTCATTCAAAAAGTTGCCGAACAGGTACCCGATCGTATCAAACGCTTGGTCTTCTGGGATGCGTTTGTATTAAAAGACGGAGAATCGCTTGTTGATCAATTACCGCCCCCAACGAGACAAGGTTTTGAAGCGCTTAGAAAGATGTCTAATGATGATACAATCATGCTTCCGTTTGAGACATTTCGGGCAATGTTCGTAAATACAGCCTCCACAGAAGATGCAAAGCATTTTTATACAAGTGTCGCTCCGGAGCCGGCAAAACCGCTTTTTGAAAAACTGGACCTTAAAGCGTTCTACGCGCTACCAACCCCCAAAAGCTATGTATATTTTTATCAAGATAATGTTTTACCTCAAGGGGAAGGCTACGGCTGGCATCCCCACATGTCAACACGACTCGGCCTGTTCCGCCTGATCGTTGGCGATGGAGATCATTTTACAGATACACGCACAAGACCAGCGTATTTGGCGCAAAAGATTTACGATGCGAGTCGGGATTGATCTGTTTAAACATAATTTGAATGAGCTTTTTTTGACAGAGGCTATAGATATGGCTCGGAAATTAAATACGTTTCTCAATCTGAACTCGGAGAAGAGTAGTTAAGCTAAAGGACACTAGAGCTTAATAATAATTAAGCGCGGCTGCCGTCATGGATCGGCAGCCGCGTTGTGCTATCGGGCAGGCCTTAATATATTATTAATTTTTTCCAAACCTCGGATATGATAGGATGAATTTATCCTGTCGTTGAGGAGGAGCCCCTTTGTCAACCATTTCCAATTTAAAGTCGCATATTCCCTATATCGAATTCGGATCTTATCCAGTACGATACGGAAATGCCGTGTATCCGCTTGTAGATAGCGCTCCGACTTTTAGGCGCATCTGCGAAGCGATTGAAAATGCGCAGTTTAGTGTCTGGATTTCGATTACTTTCATGGCACCGCATTTCCAGATGCCTGACGGCCGCGGTACCATTCTGGATGTGTTGGATCGAGCGGAGGCTCGGGGGCTGGACGTCCGGGTTTTATTCTGGCGTCCCAACCAAGAGAGCAGTGGTTATGGCCAAGCCTTTACAGGGTCCAAGGAAGACCGTGATATGCTCGCTGCACGGGGCTCGCGTTTTCGCGCCCGTTGGGATCAAGCATACGGGAAATATTGTCAGCATCAGAAAATTTGGCTTATTGATGCGGGCCATCCGTCCGAGACGTCTTTTGTTGGGGGAATTAATCCGACATTCAAGGCCGTCGAACCCGGGCATATCGGGGAAAATCAACGCCACGACATTTATGTCGAAGTGACTGGACCGTCCGCAACCGATGTGCACCATAATTTCGTTCAAAGGTGGAATGAAGCCAGTGAGAGGATGGAGATTGACGGAATATGGGGACATACCGGCAAAGACGAATTACCCTTTCCCTCCCATGTATCCGAGCCTCGGGGAAATACACCGGTACAAATACAAAGAAACGTATACGAACATCGCTACAACAATAGCTACCCTACTCCGGAAGGGAAACCGTTCAATCTTGTTGAAGGTGAACATTCTGTTTCTGAGCAATACCTAAAGGCGATTGATGCCGCTCAAAGCACAATTTATATCGAAAATCAGGCTCTCCCGATTCCGGAGATTGCTGTCAGACTGGAGAATGCTCTGAAGCGAGGCGTTGATATCGTGCTGCTCGTTCCGGCTGATCCCGAGGAACATGTACGGGCAGCCCGCAGGAACCCGGAACGCAAAGGTTTCTATGATCATATAGAAGCGTTGGGTAGCTATGAGAATTTTACTCTGGTCGGAATTTCCAGTCCTGACGGAAAGGGAGGACGCAGCAATATTTACGTCCATGCTAAAGCCATGCTTGTAGACGATGTTTGGATGACTATCGGCTCTTGCAACCTTCATTCGAACTCGTTTTATGGTCATTCGGAGATGAACGCATCGATATGGGATGAGGAAGCGGTTAGTACGTTTCGTAGGCAGCTTTTGTTCGAGCACCTCGGCCTAGATACCGGACATCTGGATGACCGCTCTGCTCTGAAGCTTTTCCGAAAAATAGCACACGATAATCGCCAAAAGCGAGAGCGCACCAACTTTAACTGGCAAGGTCTTGCGTTTAGGCTGGAACCTTCAGCTTACGGAGAATAATTAAGTCTCCAGACGAAATGTGCCATTTTCATTAAGGGAAATGTAGCATAGCGTAACATAAGAAAAGAGGCTCTTCAAATGGGAGCCTCTTTTTGCTCTAAGGGCCGGAGCGTTGTTCGATTGCTGTTGGTCATAAATAATCAAATATCCACATGAATCCAACTGTAAAAGGAATCGAAAGCAACAGTGCTACAATCGGCTTTTTGTAATGAAGAAAAAGCATTGGAAACATGATGATGTAGAAAATCACACTCCACCCCATATTCCATCCCCTAAAATAATCCATTCGGTCAGTCAGGAAAAAAATGTACTCGATGACAGAAAAGACAATTATCCAAGATGCCCAGTACAGAGATATGCGCTTCCACTGAATAGGGTGGTAGGATAAAAACAAAATGGTCATTGAAGTTTCTACGATAAAGATAATCATGATGTCCAGCAGCCCTTGGGGGATGAGCGAGGACTTATACAACCAAAGGGGGTTAGTTTTTACGATAAAGCTGTAGAGCAGGTTGAGCATTACCATATAGAGAATCGTGGGGTAAAACTCTTGTCACTTAGACCACTTTGCGTAACGCAAGGCAAGAAACAAAAGAATGCCAGCTAGTGAAAGATTCATGTATACATGACCTCATACCGAGGCTGCACCTCGATGTAAATTTTCGTTATTACTTTCATTCTTTACATCTTGCTTGATTCTAAACTCGATTATAATACAGAGATCATTTCTTTTCGTTCATAGGAAGTCCTGAATAGCTCCGGACGGTAGCGGGGAGGAGCAGTTGGTTCTCGCCTCGGAATCATGTGCTTTCGCATTTCGATGAACTCCCATGAAAATTAAATCCGGAGTATCAGAAAAAGGCCGCACTAAATAAGACGCCACTTAATCATTTTTTGAAGCGTCTGGGGAATGGAGCTAGGAGTTAGCGGCAATTGTTACGGAGTAACCTAAGTTCTCTAATCTTCGAACGGCATACTTTACAATAGATTGCTGCTTCTGTTTGTCAAAATAATCTTCACCAAGATCTACGTACATTTCTTTACGAGTGAGGAGATAAAATGCAATTCGCAGCATTGCATGGGCAACATTTATTGCTGCTCGTTTTTTACCTTTTCGCGCAGCTGTCCGCCTATACATTGCTCCGAGAAAATTCTT
>NZ_JAQFVF010000004.1 GCF_027789125.1 Paenibacillus aestuarii
GCTAAACATTCCTGTATAGCCTAAGAATTGGGCTTTGTCAAAAAAGGAGCGCCTCGGTATGATGGGTTTGTCCACGGGTTCAAAACCCAACACCATCAAGGAGGCGCTCTTATTATGAAGTTTAAGCAATCAGACGGACAAAATCAACGGATAGAACGAATTACCACTTCCCATCTTGTTGTAGGAATTGATATGGCGAAGGAAGTCCACGTAGCCCAAGCTACGAACTTTCGTGGGATCGTACTTTCTAGTAGGCATCTTTCTTTCAAAAACACCATTGAAGGCTTCGAGAAATTACAACGGTGGATCGACGGATTACAACAGAAACACCGATTAAAGAGTCTTATAATCGGAATGGAGCCCACAGGCCACTATTGGTATAACTTAGCCAATTGGCTTGATGACAAAGGTATAAATGTTGTCCTAGTAAATCCCGCAACTACGAAGCGAAACAAGGAAAATCGCGATAACAGCCCTTCTAAGAGTGATCCGAAGGATGCACTTGTCATTGCAGACGTTGTTAGTCGCGGCTACTACTATGATTACACACGCCAGGCAACCAATTTCCAAAGAATACGTACCATTATGAGCGATCGCGAATTTTGGGTCACGAATAGCGTTCGGCTGCAGAATCGAATTATCCGCTGGCTTGATATGCGTTTCCCTGAATATACGACGGTATTTAAACATTGGACCTGTCCACGATCAATAGCGACCCTCAAAGAATTTCCTTCCCCGCTAGAACTTAAAGATCAATCGACAGCGGATGTAATTACACGTTGGAGAAACCATATGAAGCGAGCTGGTGGTTCAACTGGTATTCAGAAAGCTGCCGAACTCATCTCTCACGCTAGCAAGAGTGTGGGGGATACAACGGCACTCGAGGATGCAAAGCAGGATCTCCAACGCTTAATAGACGAGTACGAGCGCATCGTCGATATATTAGAACAAATTGAAAAAGACATTGCAACCGTACTCGATGAGATTCCTATAGCAAGCCAGCTAAGATCTCTTAAAGGGCTGGGGCCAATCTATATTGCAGCCATTCTGTCAGGTGCAGGTGATCTAAAACAGTATGCCCATGGACGACAATTACTACGAAGGGCTGGGTTAAACCTCGCTGAAAGCATGTCGGGAAAACGAAAAGGGGAAATCGTAATCTCGAAAAGAGGAGATGCCAAACTGCGGAAATATTTGTATCTGGCTACTCTTACATTGGTGGGGATCAATGCTGTTTTCCGACAGTTGCATGAAGAAAATGTCCAAATAAAGCATATGAGTAAACAGCAGTCGGTGTTTAAACTGCTTGGGAAGTTGGCGCGGGTTCTAGTCGGTATGGTTCAGCGTGATGAGTCGTTCACTCCTGAAAAAACGATCCATAATTACACTCAAGCTGCGTAAGATTTATTAAAACGTGAATTGAGTCATTCGCAGGATTTCAGAAAAAGAAAGCACGGAGGACCGAGTTCGTATCCGATAAGGGCTTTGCCCCATCCGCTAAACGCTATCGGTCTCCACACCTTGGATAAGTGTAACGAAGGAATGTTAGGGCAGGGACCCGTAGAGCCGTGGGATGGTAAACTTCCAGGGTTATTGTGGAGGATACGTGCAGCAGAGTATAATTGGGGAAATGTTCCAAAGCGTTCGTTTCTTCTATTTCGGCATGCCCACAACACAAAGTTTACGGGTAAAAAAGCTCTATTTCCTACGGACCACTGCATTCCAACGTGAGAAATCCTGCGAATGACTGAGTATACGTGAGATAAACCCTTAAAACCGAGGGACGGATACGTTAGTTGAACAAAACAAGGGGCAGTTCTACAAAGGCTACTGCTCTTTGTTTTGTTTAGCTAATAGGACAGAAGAATGGAGGTAAACATGCTGGATTTAAATAAATCTTTAGAGGAAATCGATGGGGAAAATTGGGGAGATCTTGACAAGGGTGCCACTGGTTTGATAAGAAAGTGTCTTGCATTAAGAAGAAAACCTCTAAAGGATTTTACAAATGATGATCTTACCAGGATGATATCGCAGAAAATTGCTCTGAAATACCTTGTCCCTATAGCTATTGAAAGATTAGTTGATAACCCGTTGAACTCCGGAGATTATTATAGGGGAGATCTGTTGTGTTCAATACTTAAGGTTAATTTGGATTTCTGGAAGGAAAACTTAGAGCTTCAAGAAGAGTTTGATATGATCGTACTTGATGTTGTTCAAGCGTATGAGACATTAGAGCCCCTTATAAAGGTTTATCAGAATAAAAACAACCTGAAGTAAATATGGCTGGATGTTAGTATTGAGCTAACGGGACAAAAGAGCGTAAACGTGTATATTAATTTTTTTGAAGTAACCGCTTAGGTAGATTATTTTTTTATTTGGATAAGATGTTTATTAATGAATACAAAAGAAGGTGCGAAAGTGAATATGCATAAGATGAAACCAGTTAAACTGGATGATCTTGTTGGTGAGATTGAAATGCAAATAGATGATACTTTAACATTTATAAATATTACATCAGGGGAAGTTATTACATTAACGAGAGAAGAATATAGTGCTGCAGAAGATGAAAAGCCACTCGATAAGTTCCCTGAATGGCAAAAGGAGAACATTGAGAAAGCAATAAGGATTATTGAAGATGAAGACGAGATTTACGTTGATTTTACGTTAAAAAACGACTTCAATGAATATGAAATCATAGAGGATTTTATTGGGACTTTAGAAGATGGAGATATCCGAGAAGAGCTGTTTGAAGCTATCCAAGGAAGAGGTGCATTTCGGAGATTTAAAGATGGGATTATTGAACATGGTGTCGATAAACTATGGTATAAATACAAAAAAAGTAAGATAAAGGATTTTGTAATTGAATGGTGTAAGGATAATGATATTGAAATCCAGGAATAAAACTCGTCCCCTATCCAACACATAATGTAATAAATGATTGTTATTAAACTAAAGGGACACGATAGCTTTAAATTAACACTAAAGACGCGGCTGCCGGCATAATTCGGCAGCTTCGTTATGCTAACGAGGCTGTAGAGGACCATCCTTAAAACCAATCCCCTTTCGGTAACCTAGTGTAACAACTTAAAAATAGCTAAAAGATGTTGCTTAATTGAATTTACCTTGTTTTGCATCCTGAAAGGTCACTGGGGATAATAGCTGAACGGAAGGCCAAAGGGGCGCCAGGGGAATTTGGAGAAAGATAGTAGATGTCGCTTTTAATAGTGGTAGTGACGGGCTCGACAGGCTCACTAACTTTTATGTTTGAAATACTATAAATATAATCCAAGGTGATTCAATGATAGTTCCCGTGTTAAAGAGAATTTTATTACGTGGTGAACCTGAGAAATATGATGATTTTGTACTGCCTGCAAGTGCGGATATTGGTTCTGACAATGTAGAAGGAGTTGACTATTTTTATTTCAGAATAATGACACCTAAAAAGTTGTTATCTATCTTAGAGCAAGATAAGGTTGTGGACGGTAGAGCGACATTTATTGTCAATGAATTCGACTTATCCTTAGTGGAGATTGAAATCAATAAAATACTGCAAGACTGTATTCGTCCTACGTGGGATGAAGTAGCAAAAGCAATTAATCGTCATCTGAATTGGGAATATGATCACATTCAGTACGAGACGCTTGAAGAAGCAAAGGAAAGACTAAACAAAGATAAATGACTTTAGGACCTAGGGGTAATAATCTTCAAGGTCTTTTCTCCTTTAGACGCTTGAACTAACGGAACACGATAGTTCAATCAGACATGACGGTAGCCGGCCAAACGATTGGCTGCCGTTTTCGTTGAAGTAACCGGGATATTTGCGGAACAATAATTTATAATTTCCATAAATAAATCCACTTCCATATTGTGTTAAAATAATGTTGTATAACAAAAAAATTCATAATTGAATACGGTGAAAGAGCTGATAAACCTTGAAGACAATAGGAAGGGTAAATATATATTTCCTGACTGCCGAGGAAGGCGGACAAAGTATTATTCCGGTAGGAAACTTCTCAATACCTATCATCTTTGAAGAAGATAGGGAGTTAATAAATGGCTTGTGGAGTGCAGTAATTGAATTCCATAAAACTCCAAATACTCAAAGAGATACAACTGCTGATTTGTATTTAGCCTTTTATGAAAAAGAAGAGGCACCGAATCATTTAATCAAAACTGGAATGAAGTTTGAGCTAACGACAAATAGAGTGATAGCCAGAGGGATAATTGAAACTTTAAAAATTTAAGTAGTATCCACCTAAAGGGACACGATAGTTCAATAAAACAATACGACTCTAAAGTAAATAGAACAGGTGTGGGGAATTGGATGCTTAAAAAGGTTATACGGAAAACAGTGTTTATTTATTCAATTTTTGGCCTGATTATTGGTATTGGATTACTAATAGCTTCTTTCTTCACGAATGAAGTTGTCGTTCAAAGCGGCGAAAAAGTAATTGTTAGTGGTGTTAAAGCAGGTGTGATAAGCGTTCCAGCTTCTGTTTTAATAGCGTCATTTATCGGATTGATTCACGCTATAGTTCTTTGGTTTCCCATGGTCTATATTTATAAGAAATTATCCAATAGGAATATTCTTTGAGGACGGATACCTAACGAGACACTATAGTCGAATCAAAACGCGACACGGAGGAAATACAATTGACAGAACTTCAAATA
>NZ_JAQFVF010000005.1 GCF_027789125.1 Paenibacillus aestuarii
ACACGACCGTTAAGCCCTCCAGCGTCGATGGTACTTGAACCGAAGGGTTCTGGGAGAGTAGAACGTTGCCAAGCACAGAACAAAGCCTTTTTGAGTGAAATCTCAGAAAGGCTTTTTTGTTGTTTCCGTATTTTTGCCAATGAGCTAAATTACTTTTTATGAATTCCTACAAAATCTTCAGAAATCTGAACAAATCGTTCAATTTGTATTACAATAGTCATAATGAATTTGACTAGGCAGTTAGGAGGACGTAAGGCATTGATAAACAGCTACATACAGATTGCAACAGCGATGTTTCGCACAGGTATTCTTGGTTATGGAGGCGGTCCGTCGATCGTGCCGTTAATCCGCTATGAAGCGGTTACGCGATTTAAGTGGATGGAGGATGAGGAGTTCGGCGAGGTCCTCGCCATAGCCAATGCGCTGCCCGGCCCGATCGCGACCAAATTAGCCGGGTACTTGGGCTACAGGTTAAAAGGCGTAGGCGGAGCAACTTTAGGCGTACTCGCCCATATTGCGCCAACATGCGTGGCGATGGTGGGGCTTTATTCATTTATTCATTTTTTCAGTACGTCAACGATTATTAAAGGCATGATCGCGGCAGTTGTTCCCGTAGTCGCCGTGATGCTGGCTGTCATGGCCTATGAGTTTGGCGAGAAGGCGGTCAAAGGGCTAGGATGGTATGCGGGAATTGGCTTCTTTCTTATTTCCTTTCTATTGCTTCAAACGTTATCCGTGCATCCTGCCATTGTCATCTTTCTCTTTTTATTCTATGGCGCCTTTCATAACAAACTGCAGAGTCTATGGAAGAAGAAGCAAAAGAAAGGTGAGAGCGCATGATGGAATGGTGGCATCTGCTCGTTAGTTTTTTCTTAGCCAACGTATTTGGCTATGGGGGCGGTCCGTCTTCCATACCGCTTATGTATCAGGAGGTTGTGCCGAATCACGCCTGGATGACCAGCAGCGGCTTTTCCAACATGCTGGCGCTGGGGAACGCGCTGCCTGGCCCGATAGCCACGAAGATCGCCGCATATGTCGGATATCAGGTCGGAGGCTGGCCAGGGGTTCTGATCGCAATTGCGGCAACAATCGTGCCGTCTATTATAGCTTTAATCTTTTTGCTGAACATGCTGCAAAAGTATAAACAGTCCCCAGTGATCAAGGGGATGACACTGCTAGTCCAGCCCGTGATCGCCATCATGATGCTGCTGGTCACTTGGAGCAGTTTCGTCGAATCCACGAAAACGATCGGGTATCTGCAGTTTTTCGGGATTGCAGCGGTGTCCTTGTATTTCATTCAAAAAAGAAAAATTCACCCCGCCTTTGTCATTGTGGCAGCTTTTGTGTATGGCGGCATCTTTCTTCAGCACTCCTAGACGCTAGGAGTGTTTTTTTGCACCTTGTTAAGGTGTCTGCACGGCGCGAACAAAGATTTTAGGGATAAGCTTGCAGCGTTCTGGTTTTGCGGCTCTATTCATAAATTGTTGGAAAGGGGGAACACGTTCGGAACAAGTGAAGCGTCAGGATGGGGAATCCTGGCGTTTTTTTATACTTAAGTGCATCAGTGACAAAAAAACGACTTCATGTTATGAAAGGTAACAAAGTTGCGTAATGCAAATTGACCCATTTCCTGGACAGATTTACAATGGAACAAATTCTTCCTATTGAGCTTAAAAGAATGCAGAGGATCTGAGGTGGAGTAATCATGAAGCTGACCTTGCAGGCTGTAAACCAGCTGGATCAACAAGCGTTTGTCGCAGCATTCGGATCTTTGTTCGAGCATTCGCCATGGGTTGCAGAGCGCGCCTGGCTGGCGGGACCGTTCGCTGCGCAGCAGGATCTGATCAGCGCCTTGGAAGCGGAGGTGTGGCGGGCCGAGCAGGATGAGCAGCTGAGACTTTTAAAGGCTCATCCTGATTTGGGAACGCGTGTTAAAATGACAGATCATTCCGTTCAAGAGCAGTCAGGTGCGGGGCTAAACCAGTTATCCGCTGAAGAACACGAGTTTTTTCTTACTTTAAACCGCCAGTATACGGATAAATTCCATTTTCCATTCATCATGGCGGTGAAAGGCCAGACAAAGATCACCATTCGTGAGGCGATGGAGCAGCGCATTCAACTGGATCCGCAGACCGAGCGCAAGCGCGCGCTGCAGGAAGTTTGCAAAATCGCGAGGTTCCGGTTAGAGACCATGCTCATGAAGGAAGTGGAGGAAACGATGATGAAACCGGCAGACAACGCGCACAGGACGATGTACTACGGCAAAGGGGACGTGTGGGTGTACCGCTCTTACGCCAAGCCGTTGACACAGATTACCCCGATTCCGGAATCAGGCTTTACGGGCAGGGACAATATTTTGTTTGGGATGAATGTCAAAATAGCTGTCAGCGGTGAGAAGCTGTTCTCATCGTTCTCTGAAGGCGACAATTCGGTTGTCGTGGCGACAGACTCGATGAAAAACTTTATCCTTCGCAAAGCGGGAGCGTATGAAGGCGCGACGGCCGAAGGATTTTTGGAATTTGCCGGTCGGCAGTTTCTGGAGACTTACCCGCATTTGACGGGGGTGAAAATGAGCGCCGATCAAGTGCCGTTCGAGGTGCTGCCGGTTCCAGCATCAGGAGTACCCGGAGCCGAGCAATTACCCGGGCAATTGCATGCGAGCGAGCTCGTTTTCCGTTATTCGCAAAATGAGCATCCCACAGCCCTGGTGGAGCTGGTCCGCACGGCGGAGGGGATCGAAATTGTCCAGCATGGCGGCGGCGTCGCCGGCTTAAAGCTAATTAAAGTGAAAGGCAGCTCGTTCGCCGGTTTCATCCGGGATTCGTATACGACGCTTCCGGAAACGTCCGATCGTCCGCTGTTCATTTTCCTCGACATCGCCTGGTGTTACGAACAAGCCGAAGACGCGCTGGATGCCGACCGTGAGCGCTATGTCGCTGCTGAGCAAATCCGCGATATCGCACATACCGTTTTTCATGAACAGCACTCGCCGTCCATTCAAAATCTGATTTATCGCATCGGACAACGGGCATTAAGGCGCTTTCCACAGCTGAAGGAAATCCGCTTCGAATCCAATAACCGCACGTGGGAGACGGTCTTGGAGCAAGCGGTGACCCGTGAAGGCAAAGTCTTCACCGAGCCGCGCCCGCCTTATGGCTTCCAAGGGTTTTCCATGACAAAGGAGGACCTTGAATAATGATGAGCGCTGGCATAACGACGCATGTGCTGGATATAAGTGCCGGCTGCCCGGCAAGCGGGGTGCAGATCGAATTGTTCCAGCGGCTGAATGACGGCAGGACGAAGCTTTTGCAGACCGCCTATACGAATGCGGACGGGCGGGTACAAGGGCCGATGCTCATCGGGGAGTCGGTTACTACCGGCACGTATGAGCTCGTGTTCCACGTCGGCAATTATTTCCGGAACCGGGGGATTAGCCTGGAGGAGCCGCTTTTTTTGGACCAGGTGCCCGTACGTTTCGGGATAAGCCGATCTTCCTCGCATTACCATGTGCCGCTGTTGGTCGCGCCGTGGGGGTACAATACGTATCGGGGCAGCTAACCCCCTAAGGAGGTTCATTCATGAGCGTAAGCGTGAATCAGCCGTTAGATCTTATTATTCAAAATGGTATGGTCGTTCTTGCCGATCAGGTATGCCGTGCTGATATTGGGATTCAGGACGGAAAAATTGCTGTCATTTGCAAAAAAATTGAAGTGCCTGAGCGTACACCAGTCTACAATGCAGAAAATCTACACATCTTCCCCGGCGTTGTGGATGCGCATGTTCACTTCAACGAGCCTGCGCTCGGTCACTGGGAAGGGTTTGCGTCAGGCTCGGCCTCGCTGGCGGCCGGCGGCTGCACGACGTACATCGACATGCCGCTGAACGGCGTGCCTCCGACGGTGCGCCTGAGCGCTCTCCAGCGTAAGCTGGAGGCGGCGGCCGGCGAGTCGCATGTCGACTATGCGCTGTGGGGCGGACTCGTGCCTGGCAATGTGAAGGAGCTTCAGCCCCTTGCGGAGGCAGGAGTGATCGGCTTTAAAGCGTTCATGTCCTGTCCAGGCGGCGAAGGCGAAGATATTTTTGCCGAGGTGGACGACTTGACGCTGTATGAAGGGATGAAGGAGATCGCTCGCTTGGACAAGGTGCTTGCTCTGCATGCCGAAAGCGAAGCGATCGTATCCCAGCTTGGCAAGCAGGCACAAGCAGCAGGCAAGCGGAGCGCGCAGGACTTTGTCGCCACAAGGCCGGTCCTTGCTGAGCTGGAAGCGGTGAACCGCGCGCTCTTTTATGCAGAGCAGACGGGGTGCAAGCTGCACTTTGTGCACATCAGCAGTGCCGATGCCGTGCAGGCGATCACCGAGGCCAAAGCCAAGGGCATGGACGTCACGGTGGAGACGTGCCCGCACTACTTGGCTTTGACGGCGAACGATCTGGCGCGCATCGGCCCCGTCGCCAAGTGCGCTCCGCCGCTTCGCAGCGCAGAGGAGCAGGAGCGCCTCTGGGCGAAGGTCGCAGACGGCGCCATCGATATCATCGCCTCGGATCACTCGCCCTGCCCGACAGCGCTCAAGCAGGGGAATATCTTCGAGGCGTGGGGCGGTATCTCCGGCGCGCAAAGCTCGCTGGAGCTCATGCTCGAGGAAGGCTGGCGCAGACGCCGCATTCCGCTGCCGCAACTGGCGCGCATGCTGTCGCTGGAGCCTGCGAAGCGCTTCGGCCTCTATCCGCGCAAAGGGGAAATTGCTATAGGCGCCGATGCCGATCTGGCGCTAGTTGATCTCACGCTGACGTATACGTTGGCAGCGGAAGATTTGCTGTACCGGCATAAGCACAGCCCTTATGTCGGCAAAACATTCAGCTGCCGGGTGCAAGCAGCATTCCTGCGTGGCGCCAAGGTGTATGAGCTTGGCGAAGGGGTGAAGGGAAGGGCGGAAGGCGTCTGGCTCCGCCATCAAGCTGCTGCTTATGCGGAAGCTGCAGCAGCCAAAGTCATTGCCAACGAAGGGACTGAGTAAGATGACGCCGGACTCGCTGCAATTGTTAGCCGGGTTCTCTGCGGAGCTGATCCGGCAGTTAGAAGAAATATCCGGCTATGGCGCTGATCCTGAGGGCGGGGTTACACGCCTGCTCTACACGGACGCATGGCAGCAGGCGCAGCAAGCGCTCGCCCGGCGCATGCAGAAGCTCGGGCTGGAGGTGCGCTTCGATGCGGTCGGCAACTTGTATGGCCGCTTGCCGGGGACGGCTGCAAACCTTGCCGGGCTCAAGCCGGTTTTGACAGGCTCGCACATCGATACGGTGGCTAACGGCGGCAAATATGACGGCGCTTACGGCGTCGTCGCCAGTATGCTGGCGCTGGGCTTTCTCAAGGCAGCCTACGGGATGCCCAAGCGGACACTTGAAGCGGTATCCTTCAGTGAAGAGGAAGGGAGCCGATTCCCACTGACGTTCTGGGGATCGGGGAACGTTACTGGTGTGCGAACGCTGGAGCAAGCAGCGGGCATTACGGATCCTGACGGAGTTAGCCTGCAGGACGCCATGCGGCAGGCCGGATTCGGCGGCGCTGGCGAGGTACCGGATACGTCAGCTAGACGGAGCGATATCGGCGCTTACATCGAGCTGCACATTGAACAAGGCGGCGTACTTGAACACCGCCGCAAACAGATTGGCATCGTTACGGCAATCGTGGGCCAGCGAAGGCTTGGTGTCCGCGTGCTGGGAACAGCCAATCATGCTGGAACGACGCCGATGCCAATGCGCAAAGACGCATTGGCCGGCGCAGCCGAAATGATCGTGCTCACCGAGCGTTTGGCGCTTGCGGCCGGCGAGCCTCTAGTTGCGACAGCAGGCAAAATTGAAGTCAGCCAAGGCGCTTCCAATGTGGTGCCCGGCGATGTGGCGTTTACTTTGGATATCCGTCATACGGATGCACCTGTATTAGATGCATTTTACATGAATTTGCAAAATGAGCTTGAAGCTGTTGCAAGACGGCGGGAGCTTGAAATAGAGATCACCGAACATTTACATGTGACACCGGTTCAGATGGACAGCGCGATTTCCAACGAAATTGAGCGAATTTGTGAGGATGGGGGGCGACCCTATCTAAGGATGCCAAGCGGAGCAGGCCATGATGCGCAGCTGCTGGGGGCGGTTTGTCCGGCAGCGATGATTTTTGTTCCGAGCCGGGCAGGGATCAGCCATAGTCCAGCGGAGTATACGTCCGCTGAGGAGCTGATAGCGGGCTTCCAGACGCTGGTTCATCTTTTATACCAATACGGTTATGGGGGAAAGGCAGATGACGATATATAAAGACTTGGCCCCGTCGCAGCGTACGATCATGACACCGGGACCTGTCGAGGTGGACCCGCGCGTGCTGCGGGCGATGAGCTACCCGATACTCGGCCAATTCGATCCTGAGTTTACAGCGCTGATGAACGAGACGATGGAAATGCTCAGGGCTTTGTTTCAAACGAACAACCAGTGGTGTTATCCAATCGACGGCACCTCCCGTTCAGGCATCGAAGCGGTGCTGGTCAGCGTCATTCAACCGGGTGACAAAGTGCTGGTGCCGATCTATGGCCGCTTCGGTCATCTTCTCGTCGAGATTTCCGAACGCTGTGGCGCCGAGGTCGTTACTTTAGAGAAGGAGTGGGGGACGGTTTTTGACCCCGGAGAGATCATCGGCGCAATTAGGCGCGAGCAACCGCACATCGTGGCGATGGTGCACGGCGAGACGTCCACCGGCTGCTTGCAGCCGTTCGGCGGCATCGGTGCGGCGTGCCGGGAAGCGGATGCGCTGCTTATCGTCGACGCTGTGGCCACGATCGGCGGGGTGCCTGTGCAGACGGACGCGTGGCAGCTCGACGCTGTCATCGGCGGCACGCAAAAGTGCTTGTCGGTGCCGGCCGGCATGGCGCCGGTTACTTATAATGAGCGCGTCGAAGCGAAGGTGCTGCGCCGCAAAACGATCGAGCGAGGGCTGCGCGACAAAGATGCGGAAAGCGTGCACGGGTTAACGGTGCGCAGCAACTATTTTGATCTAGGCATGCTGCAGGATTACTGGAGCCCCAAGCGGCTGAATCACCATACAGAGGCGACTTCGATGCTGTATGCGCTGCGTGAAGGGGTCAGGCTGGTGCTGCAGGAAGGACTGGAGGCGCGCTTTGCCAGACACCGCCGGCATGAGGCAGCACTTCTTGCCGGCCTAACGGCGATGGGGCTGACGCTGTACGGTGATCCAGGCTGCAAGCTGCCGGTAGTGACGTGCGTGCGCATCCCGGACGGTGTGGACGGCGAGGCGGTTCGCGCGATGCTGCTGAACAGCTTTGGCATCGAGATTGCCAGCTCCTTCGGGCCGCTCAAAGGCCAGATCTGGCGCATCGGGACGATGGGCTACAGCTGCAATCAAAAAAACGTGCTGCATGTGCTGGGCGCACTGGAAGCTGTACTCATCCGCCACGGTGTAAAGGTACCGGCAGGCGAGGCGCTCCAAGCCGCCTTAGCGTGCTACGAAAGATCCTTGGACTAGGGGGGGAACGCCGATGTTGAACATCATGCCGCGAGCGGAACGGGCGATGATTGCCACGCCTCATTATTTGGCCAGCAGTGTAGGGAGCGCGATTTTACAGCAGGGCGGCAATGCGTTTGACGCTGCAATTGCCATCAGCGCCGCTCTGGGCGTCGTCTACCCGCATATGACAGGGATTGGCGGAGACGCATTCTTTTTGATGTATCCGGCTTCGACCGGCACAATGGTCGGTTTTAACGGCAGCGGGATGGCGGCAGCTCGGGCGACACCTGCTTTTTACCGGCAAAAAGGGTTGGAAGCGATTCCACAGAGAGGCGTGCTGAGTGCTATTACTGTACCCGGCATGGCCGATGCCTGGTGGCAGGTATGGGCGAAGTTCGGCAGGCTCCCTTGGGCGAAGCTGCTGGCTCCGGCTATCGATTATGCGGAAAAAGGATTCCCCATTTCACGGAATTTAGCTTTTTGGATCCGGAAAGATGAGTCGCTCATTCGGGCTTCAGAGCAGCTTAGCGCTGTTTATACGGCGCATGGAGCGCTGTTGCAGGAAGGGGACCGTCTGGTACAAACGCATTTGGCGCAGACGCTGCGCTGCATTCAGCTGGAGGGCCGGGAAGCTGTGTACAGCGGTACGGTGATGCAGGCGATTGTCGACTGCGTTCGCCACG
Source organism: Paenibacillus aestuarii (assembly GCF_027789125.1). Classification (GTDB taxonomy): domain Bacteria; phylum Bacillota; class Bacilli; order Paenibacillales; family NBRC-103111; genus Paenibacillus_E; species Paenibacillus_E aestuarii. The sequence continues at coordinate 8,194 of NZ_JAQFVF010000005.1, forward strand.
ACGGCGGGGCGCTGGAGGAAACGGATTTCCGTGGATATGCCGGGGAATGGGTGGAGCCGCTCTCCGCTACGTACCGGGGATACGAAATTTTTCAGATGCCGCCGAACTCACAAGGTTTCACAGCGCTGATGATGATGAATATGCTGGAGCATATTGAAGTTAGCAACGTGCCTAGGGATTCCGCAAATTTCTATCATATAATGTCAGAAGTCATTAAAAAAGCGTTCCGTGATCGCGACCGTTATTTGACGGATCCGCGCTTCCGGGACATTCCGCTTGAGCGGCTGCTTTCCAAAACTTACGCGTCCCAGTTGTGGGAGGAAATGAAGGCGACTCCTCTGCAGGCCAGCCAGCATCTGTCCCCGGCTATTGGCCAGGATACGGCGTATGCGGCGGTTGTGGATGATGAAGGGAATGCTGTGTCATTCATTCAAAGTTTGTATTTTGATTTTGGCGCTGCTTATGTCGCCGGGGATACAGGCATTATTTTGCAGAACAGAGGCTCATTCTTCTCGCTCGATGCGGATGCGGCCAATGTACTGGAGCCGGGCAAAAGGTCGTTCCACACGCTGATGCCGGCGATGGTCACCAAAGCGGGCAAACCTTACATGCTGTATGGCACACAAGGCGGTGAGGGACAGCCGCAGACGCAGCTTTCGATTTTAACGGGCGTGTTGGACTACGGTCTCTCCATTCAGGAAGCGATCTCGCTTCCGCGTTGGGTATATGGGCGAACATGGGGGGAAGATGGGGATGCGCTTAGGCTGGAGCACCGACTGACTCCGGATGTTTATGCTCAGTTGCAGGCATGGGGGCATCGCGTCGAGCTGGTGGACAGTTGGGACGGATTGATGGGGCAGGCGCAAGGTATTGTTATTGATGACAAAGGCGTTAGAAGCGGGGCCGCTGATCCTCGGGGTGACGGTCTGGCGATCGGCTGGTAGTACGGAGTGAGAAGCGGGAGGCGGTAGAGGTGGAGGCTTACGACATATTGACGGCAATAGAAAAAGGCGTGCCTCAGGCGGTGCTGGCAACAGTCATTCATGTGGAAGGCCATGCTTATCGTAAGCAGGGGACGATGATGCTTCTGACGGAGGATGGTCAATCGGCGGGGAGTATTAGTCCCGGCTGCCTGGAAGCGGATCTGGCTGAATATGTGCCGTCCGTATGGAAGTCGCAGAAGCCGCAATTAGTGGAATACGATATGCGTCCGGCTGACGACTTTGGCTGGGGGGACACCATCGGCTGCGGCGGGCTGATCCGGATCTTGCTGGAGCCAGTCGCCGGCGAGCTGCTGGTGAACATGCGGACCATTAAGGCCGCACTGGACCTAGGGCTGTCCCTCCTGCTGACTCGCTTATATTCGGCCGTGGATGCGACGGTTGACTATTCGCTGCAGGAAGCTTGCATGGGGGCGGAAGCGGAGTGGGCGGATGCTTCGATGTCCGCTCGCCGGGAGCCGTCCACAGCTGTGTATGTCTCCCTGTTCGAGCCGAAGCCGAGGGTGATCGTCTTCGGCGCTAATCAGGACGCCATTCCGCTTGTGCAATTGGCGCTCAGCGCCGGCTTCCGCGTCGTGGTCGCCGACTGGCGCGAGGCGCTCTGTACAGCCGATCGGTTCCCCGGCGCCGAGCTGACCGCAGCCTTTCCGGATCAGCTCAAGGAACGACTTAACTTGACTAGCGGTGACTACGTCATAGTCATGAGTCATCAGTTTCAGAAAGATCGGGATTTTGTGCAGGAAATTATGGCGGCTCCCTTGCGTTACCTGGGCATTATGGGCACAAGAGCCAGGACGGAGAAGCTGCTCGACGGGCGCGACGTTCCCGCCTGGCTGCATTATCCGGTTGGTTTCAAAATCGGGTCGGAAGGGCCTGTCGAGAATGCAGTCAGCATCGTGGCAGAGCTTATCAGCATTCGCCGTGGCATGGCTGGCGGCAAAAAGGCTGGATATGGCTGGAATCCCGGCGATTTGAACCGCCGGAGCAACTGGTGAGCGCCATGGAAACTAACATTCGCGTGGCCGGTGTGTATCTCGCAGCCGGCAGCAGCAGCAGAATGGGGACGGCCAAACTGTCCCTTGCCGCAGCGCCAGGTGTGCAGCTTGGCAGTCTTGCACTGATGCAGGCGCTGCGCTCCAAATTGGAACACGTCCTCGTTGTAACGCGCGAAGGCGATGCAGGGGCGTGGATACCGGAGGCGGCGCAGCCGTACGCGGTGTCCGGCAAATGCCGGGTCGTGACGTGCAAGGAGGCGGCGTCCGGTATGGCGCACTCGCTCCATACCGGCGTTCGGCTGGCTGATGAGCTCGGAGCGGATGCGCTGCTGGTGATGCTCGCCGATCAGCCGTTTGTGACAGCCGACATGCTGGACCGGCTGATTGCGGCCTATGCCAGAGAGCGCGAATCGGGCATGGACTATATCGCCAGCGGGGATCAGGGGCTGCCCAAGCCGCCGATCGTTCTCGGGCGGGGGATGTGGCAGGCCGTGCTTGCACTGCGCGGGGATGTGGGCGCACGTGGCCTGTTCAGCTCCCCGCAGTTCAGGGGCATGCTGCTGCCGGAGGAGAACGCTTTGCGCTTCATGGACGTGGATACGCCTGAGATGTATAGATCGATGTTAAAAATGATGCAACACTTTGCAGAATGTCAATATAAATAACATATGGAATTGGAAAGAAGTGCATTTTTACAAATGGTGCGCTTCTTTTTATATATTCAAACAAATCGTTGTAAGGTTAATTGACGCAAAATTCTAAGTTTTATTATAGTAGATCTAATTTCAAGCTGGATAATGGATACAATGAGCGGAAAAGGAGAGGTTCCCATGTCGCTTCCGATAAATCAGCTGCCTTGGAAGCAGCCTTCGGTATGGCTGCCTGACAGTGTCGAAGAGGCGCTGAAGTTGAAACAAAGATGGGGCGACCAAGCGGTGCTGGTCGCTGGCGGCACCTGGCTGCGCCCGCGCTGGGAGAACGGCTTGTCGCCGCTGCCTGAGCATCTGATCAGCTTGGAACGGATTCCCGCCCTTGGCGCGCTGACGGTAGAGGGGGGCGGCGAACTGCGCATCGGTGCGGCTTGTGGTTTGGCTGCGCTGCAGCGCCATCCGCTCCTGCAGCTGAAAGGCCGGCTGCTGGTGCGCGCATGTGCGGACATTGCAGCCCCATCGGTGCGGCACCTGGCGACGCTCGGCGGCAATGTAATGACGCGTACCGGAGATCTGCTGCCTGCGCTGCTCGTCATGGACGCGCACGTGAGCAGCACGGACGGCAGTGCTGAAGGGACATGGCCGCTGGCCGAGTGGCTTAAGCGCGGCCCATCACCTCAGGAGCTGCTGACGGCGATTGTGATCCCGCCCGCCGGGGAGCCTGACGGTTTCTATGTCAAAGTGGGACGCCGTGAGGCTTTTACGCCTTCTGTCGTTACCGTGGCCGGCAAGCTTGCGCTGCATAGCGATGGTACGATTGCTGCGCTGGCGCTTGCCGCAGGCGGGGGAGCGGCAGTGCCGGCACGCTTCGAAGAGTTGGAGGCGGCAGCGGTTGGGCAGCCGCTGACGAAGGCGCTGCTGAGATGGCTGCACACTGGCGTGATGGAGCAGTATCAGGCGGTGGCCGATGACTATGCCGGAGTCGCTTACCGCAAGCAAACCGCTGCAAATCTGATCATTTCGGAACTTTACAAAGCTTGGCGCCAAGGGGGCGGTATAGATGCGATTAAGCCGTGAGTCTCATCCGCACAGATGGATCATCAGGCCGGATGGTTCGGACAAAGTGACCGGAACGCTAAAATATTTAACGGACCTCACAATGCCGGGTATGCTGCACGGTAAAGTCCTGCGCAGCGAGTACCCGCACGCATGGGTGCTGTCGATCGATGTGAGCAAAGCGAAGCGGGTGCCTGGCGTACGCGCAGTGCTGACCGCAGACGATGTGCCGGGGATGAATCTGTTCGGCATTGCTTTTCCGCATCAGCCGGTGTTGTGCAGCGATCGCGTCCGCTATGTCGGCGATGCGCTGGCTGCCGTAGCGGCGGATACAGAAGAGCTTGCCGAGCATGCGCTCAGCCTTATTGAGGTACATTACGAACCGCTGCCGGTTGTCGACGATCCGGCCAAAGCGCTGGATGAAGGCACGGTCAAGCTGCATCCGGAAGGGAACCTGCTGCATCGCACCTGCATTCAGCATGGGGATGCGGCGTCGGCCTTTGCCGATTGCCTGCATATTGTGGAAGAATCCTACAGCACACCGCGCCAAATGCATACGTACATGGAGACAGAGGGCGGCTTGTTCGTCCTTGGCGAAGATGGCAGACTGACGGTCTATTCGCCGACTCAGCACGGCTATAAGGACCGGATGCAGCTGGCGCGCATTTTGGATATGCCCGAGGAGCGGATTCGGGTCCTCTCCAGTCCGATCGGCGGGTCGTTCGGCGGAAAAGATGAGCTGAACGTGCAGCCGTACGGGGCGATGCTGGCGCTGACAACCGGTCTGCCGATCAAAATGCACAATTCGCGCCGGGAGTCGGTCATCTCGGGTATCAAACGGCATCCGATGCAGATCACGATGAAGACGGGGGTAGACGCGTCAGGCCGGATTATCGCGCATCAAGTGAGCATTTTGGCCGATACCGGCGCGTATGCGACCTTGGGACGCGAAGTGCTGAACTTCGCAACGGAGCATGTGATCGGGCCTTATACCATTCCTAATGTCGATGTGCAAGGCACCAGTGTATATACGAACAACGGCGTGTCCGGGGAGTTTCGGGGCTTTGGCGGCAATCAGGTTATTTTTGCGGTGGAAAGCCAGATAGAACGGTTAGCCGAAAAGCTGGGCATGGACGCTTGGGCGTTCCGCAAGCTGAACCTGCGCGCACCTGGTGATCCGGGACCGCTGGGGCAAAAGATTGTCGCCACCGAAGGGGCGGAGCAGGTGTGGCGCAAAGCGCTGGAATCGCCGCTGTGGGCGCGACGGGGGCAGGCGGCGGGTGCCGAGCCCTGGCTCCGCCGAGGCGTCGGGGCGGCGATGGTGATGCACGGCGCCGGGCTCGGCCTCGGCATCCCGGATCATTCCGGCGGCCGCGTCGAGCTGACCGCGGACGGCAAAATCCAGGCCTCCTTCGGCTTCGAGGAGATCGGCCAAGGGTTGTATGCAGCATTGACGCTGATGCTGCAGGATTTTTTTGGCTGCGCCGCCGCCGATGTCCGCATCGTTATCGGCGATACGGACCGCGTGCCGGTCAGCGGCTCCAGCACGGCGTCGCGCGCCACGACGATGATGTGGCGCGCACTGCAACGGCTGCAGCCGCCGTTCGTGTCGGCGCTGCTGCAGCAGGCCTCGGCGCTCTCCGGCATTCCGGCTGGAGAGCTTGTCACTGGCGCGGGCGGTGTACACCGCGCAGGCGCGCAGGCGCAGGAGCAGGCCCAGGCCGGGCCTGTCGTCACCTACGCGCAGCTGGCCCTCGCAGCGGGCAAGCCGATTCGGGTGGAAGCCGAATTCGACTATCCGACGACACCGGAAGGCGCCATCGGTGCGCATTATTTGTACTCGTACGCATCCGTCATTGCCGAGGTCGAGGTGAACTTGCTTACAGGCCGCGTCAAGGTGCTGGAAACCGATCACGTTGTTGCCGCTGGCCCTGTCATTAATCCGATGGGTTTTCTGGGTCAGATCGAAGGTGGCAGTGTGATGGCGCTTGGTTTTACCTTGTCAGAGGATGCCGTTATGCAAGAAAGCCGATATGTCCGGCAAAATCTCGACACTTACCTGGTCCCCACATTCAAGGACAGCCCACAAGTTGTACGTGTTGAAGCGATCGAAGAACTTCCCGAGGGGGACGCTTTCGGCCCGCGCGGCGTTGGGGAGATCGGCTCTGTCGGGCTGGCGCCGGCGCTTACAGCAGCTGTGAGGCAGGCTGCCGGTATTTGGGTGAACCATCTCCCGATCTCGCCGCAAGACATCGTGCAGGGAATCGACTGGTTGGAAGGAGTGGAGGGGCTATGATTCGTGATATCTACGTGCTGGAATGCACGATAAACGGCAAGGAAGTCGCGATACCCGTCCCGGCATCCAAACGGATGTCTGATCTATTACGCGAAGACTTGCTTTTGAGCGGGACGAAGGTCGCATGTGAAATTGGGCGCTGCGGCGCCTGCATGGTGCTCCTTGACGGCAGACCGGTCAATTCCTGCTTGCTGATGGCTTACCAGGCGGCAGGCAAAAGCGTGGTGACGATCGAGGGGATATCGGCGGGAGAGTCTTTGCACCCGATTCAGCAAGCGATGCTGGAGGAAGGAGGGCTGCAGTGCGGTTACTGTACGGCCGGTATGGTCGTCAGCTTGACCGCGCTATGGGATACAAACCCGGCTCCGACCCGCACAGAGGCGGAAGAGGCGCTGTGCGGCAACATATGCCGCTGCACAGGGTATGAAGGCATTTTTCGGGCGATAGAAAGATGCGGGTTGTGGGGCAAAACGGAAGAGTAGAAACGATATGCACGGAACGACGGAGAGTGGGCGCGTGGCCTCGTCTAAAGCGGAGCAGTCGCTTTAGAGGCGTCAGTGGGTGCTCCGATGCTCGTCTAAAGCGGAAAAGTCGCTTTAGGGTCATCGGTGGAGTCACCGAGTCCTCGTCTAAAGCGAAAAATCCGCTTTAGGAGCCAGCGCCCGCGTCGCTCACACCCGCACACCACTCACGCCCCACGCCCACAGCAGCGAAAAAAAGGAGCTGAGCACGTCCAACGTGCCTAGCTCCTTTTTGTTTCGCCCGTCGGGCGCGGCATGTTCAATATCCGTCCGTCGTTTTCCCGGATTGTTTGGCCATCGCGGCGCCTTCCTGGTTGGAGACGCTGGTACCAGCATCCTGCGCCGCCCGCGCCTGTGCCGCGGCAAGCCCGTCGGACACGCGCTTGCCGTAGTCGGCGTCAGCTTGCGTGAAGTGCTCGATCATTTTGCGCTGGATGACCGGATGGCACACCATCAGCGCGTTGACCAGGTTGGCGATCAGCTCTTCGCGCTCCCAGGGCTCAAACTTGCGGTACGTATCGCCCGCCTGGCCAAAATCGTTCGTCCGGTCGATCTTCTGGCGGACGAGTCTGTCATTGTACGCCGGCTCGTGCTCTTTGCCGGACGGCGCGGCTTCCTTCAAGCCGCCGAGCGAGGACGGCTCGTAATTGACGTGCGGGTTTTGGCCGGCTCCCTTATCGACTATGTACGCCATTTGACCATCGCGCTGATTCGTGGCGACAGCGGATTTTGGCGCGTTGATGGGCAGCTGCAAATAGTTGGTGCCGACACGGTACCGCTGTGTATCCGAGTAGGAGAAGGTGCGTCCTTGCAGCAGCTTGTCATCGGAGAAGTCAAGCCCGTCGACCAGCACGCCTGTGCCGAATGCGACTTGCTCCACTTCGGCAAAGTAGTTCTCCGGGTTACGGTCCAGCACCATTTTGCCCACTGCCTGAAAAGGGAATTTCTCTTGATCCCACAGCTTGGTCGGATCCAGCGGATCAAAATCAAGCTCAGTATGTTCGTCATCACTCATAATCTGCACGGATAATTCCCACTCCGGGTATTCCCCGCGTTCGATCGCTCCGTACAAATCCTGCGTGGCGTGGCTCGTATTTTTACCCTGGATTTGCTCCGCTTCGGTCTGGGTCAAGTTCTTGATCTCCGTATTGAGCGGCTCCCAGTGGTACTTCACCAGCACGGCTGTGCCGTCTTTGTTGACCCATTTATATGTATTCACGCCCGAGCCCTGCATCTGCCGGTAATTCGCCGGAATTCCCCATGGGGAGAAGAGGAAGGTGATCATGTGCGTAGCTTCAGGAGAGTTGGAAACGAAATCGAACATTCTTTCGGGATTGGACAGGTTCGTCACAGGATCGGGCCTGAAGGCGTGAACCATATCAGGGAACTTCAGCGGATCACGGATGAAAAAAACTTTTAAATTATTGCCGACTAAGTCCCAATTTCCGTCCTCGGTATAAAATTTTACCGCAAAACCGCGCGGATCGCGCAGCGTCTCAGGCGAGTGGCCGCCATGGACAACGGTGGAGAAGCGGACGAAGACCGGCGTGCGTTTTCCTTTTTCCTGAAAAAGCTTGGCGCGGGTATATGTCGCAACAGGCTCGCTGCCTACCGTGCCGTAAGCTTCAAAATATCCGTGCGCACCCGCACCCCGCGCGTGGACGACCCGTTCTGGGATACGTTCGCGGTCAAAGTGCGAAATTTTCTCGATATAGTGGTAATTTTCCAAAGTAGATGGCCCGCGGTTTCCGATGGTACGAATATTTTGATTATCCGAAATCGGGTGGCCTTGCCGGTTCGTAAGTGTTGAGCCTGAACCGGACTCATTCCCAGTGGGGTTCATTGCAATGCCTCCTTTTTTTGATATATCCAGCTTTTGCTAATGGGCGGAGGAATATGCAAAAAAAGGCATTGACAATCATTATCACTAAAAATAAAATAAATATTAAATTAAAATAATTATAAATAACAAGTTGCTACGATAGAGTGAGGCTCAGCGAGCAGCCTCAAGGCGATTACAAGGAGGTTTCTATAGATGCCCAAAAATGATTTGAGCCAGGCTCTGCAGCAAATTCACGCCAAAAACATTCCTCTGCCTCCTCAGCGTTACGCACTTCTCGAATATTTGTACGCCCAGGACGGATACGCGACGGTGAAAGATATATGTGAAGCACTAATCGAAAGGTACCCGCATCTCCAGGCAACAACCGTATACAGCAGCTTGCTCGTGTTTAAGCGGCTTGGCCTGGTACGGGAGCTGGCTTGGAACAATGCCTCTCCGCGGTATGAAGCGGCGATCTGCTCATAAATAAAAGCGCCCTGATGGGCGCTTTTATTTATTGTGCTGCCGCAATTCATTTACGGCATCCAGCAGTTCTTGGCCGATATAGGCCCGAGCTTCGGTGTAAACAGGCTCCAGGGCTTGCTGCCAAGCTTGGCGTTCATCGTCGGTTAGGATATGGATGTCCATTTGTCCTGTCTTTTTCAAGTCATCCAATTGTTTGTTGTTAAAGGAAATGGCGTCCTGGTTCGCCCAAACGGTCGCTTCCTGCATGGCTGCTGTTATGGCCTGCTGATTCGCTAATGACAGCTTGTCCCAAAATTGCTTGTTCATGATAACGCCATAGCCCAAATAAGCATGATTACTGATCGTTAAATATTTTTGCACTTGGTACAGTTTGCGCGAATAGATGTTCGAGATCGTATTTTCTCCCGAATCGACTTCTCCTGATTCCATGCTTCGATATACCTTATTAAATGGAATAGGGGAGGTTCCGGCGTTCAGCAGGCGGAATTGGGCTTCAATGATTTTGCTGGGCAGAATGCGGAATTTCAGATTCCTGAAATCTTCCAGATGGACAAGAGGACGCACGTTGGAAGTCATCTGCTGGAAACCGTTGGCCCACAGCCCGAGTCCGATCATCCCATGCGACTCCAGCTTGCCCATGAGAATAGAGCCTATTTTACCCTGGAATGCTTCTTTCACAGCTTCGTCATTGCGGAAGGCAAAAGGCAAGTCCATGGCCATCCATTCAGGAACGACCTCGGAGATGTTGGAGAAGCTGGGAGCGATTATTTGAATGCTGCCACGCTGTAAAGCGGCAACCTCATCGTTCTCATTGTACAAAGTACCGTTGGGAAACAGCTCGACCCGTACGGTATCGTTCGTTTTGAGCTTGACGAGCCGGGCGAATTCCTGCGCCGCCCTTCCCTTGGGCGTATTCTCCGCGACGACGAAGCTGAACCGGATCACGGTTTGTTCGCCGAGTCCTTGCTGCTCATCATCATAGACACGCTGTCCGCTGTTAAATTGCGAGGAGAACCCGAAGACGACGGCAGTTACGAGCCCGAGGATGACAAATAAGGCAATGCCGGCAAACGTTTTCAAGAAAAACCTCCTCCTCCAAAAGGTCTGATGTATTCTTTCAGTTTATCATATTGTATGATGGTCGTAGAAATGAAAGACAGGTCATCAAGGAGAAGGCGGGGGTTCATCTTTGAAAATAAAAGGACTCCGGATGAATTGGAAAATCACGCTCCTGTCATTCGGCATCGTCTTGTTCGCGATTTGTATTGGCGGCATTATCTTGATCGGGCGGATCATTCATCTTCAAGAGCAAGAAATGGGCCAGCGGCTGCTGGTTACGGCACGGACGGTGGCCGGACTGCCATCGATCGCCAGCGGACTGATGGACAACAACCAGCGGGAAGAGATCGATCCGATTGCGGAGCGTATCCGCATCATTAATGACGTTGATTATATTGTCGTCATGGATATGGACGGCATTCGCTTATCCCATCCGTCGGCCAAGCGAATCGGGGAACGTTCCATCGGGACCGACGAGCGGTCTGCTTTTGCCGAGCATACGTATTTATCCAAGGCCAAGGGAGAGCAAGGAACAGCGCTTCGGGCTTTTGTGCCGGTTATGAACGAAGAGCATGAGCAGATTGGGGTTGTGCTGGTAGGGCAGCTGCTGCCGGGGCTCACGGATGTCATCTTGTCGATGAGGGGCCAAATCTATGTGACCCTTTTCTTGTCTATGTTGTTCGGGGTATGGGGGTCTTATCTGCTTTCGCGACATATTAAGAAGCAAATGTTTCAGTTGGAACCGGAGGAGATTGCGCAGTTGCTTGTTGAGCGGACGGCGACTTTTAATGCGATGCACGAAGGGGTGATCGCGATAGACAGCCGCGCGCTCGTAACGGTTTTCAATGACAAAGCAAAAAGCATGCTGCATATTGAGGGGGACGTTCTCGGACGCCCGATTACGGAGGTGCTGCCGGATACGCGGCTGCCGGAAATTTTGCGGCTCAATCATCCGATATACAATCAGGAGCTGCATATAGGACCTGCTCATATTTTAAGCAACCGAGTGCCGATTAGGGTAGGGAGTCAGACGGTCGGCGCAGTGGCGATCTTCCAGGATCGCACGGAAGTGACTACGCTCGCGGAAGAGCTGACAGGGGTTAAGGCGTTTGTCGATGCGCTGCGTGTGCAAAATCATGAGTATATGAACAAACTTCATACGATCGGCGGCTTGATTCAGCTGGGCTCCAGAGAAAAGGCGCTGGATTATTTGTTCCAAACGATGGAAGCGCAGTCGGAGCTGAGCGGATTTATTGCCAGCAAGATTGCCAATGAGAGCGCAGCGGGGCTGCTATTGGGCAAGATCAGCCGCGGCAGGGAGCTTGGCATTGAGGTGCAGCTCGACAGAGCCAGCAGGCTGATGCGGTTTCCGGCAGGGATGGATCAGCATGACATCGTTGTGATTTTAGGCAATTTGATCGAAAACGCGTTCGATGCGCTGAAGGATAGGGATGGCTTCAAGAAGGTGTTTATCAGCATCGAACAAGATGAAGACGTGATGTCGATCCTCGTGGAGGATAACGGCGGCGGCATGAACGAGGAAGCCAAACGCCGCATGTTCGAGCAGGGATATTCGACGAAGGCTGGAGCGAACCGGGGAATCGGCCTCTATTTGATCCATAATATCGTGAACAAATGCGCGGGGACGCTCGAAGTGGAGTCTGAGCCTGGCGAAGGCACAAGCTTTATGCTTTCTTTTCCAATGAGAGGCAGGAAGGAGGGGGAAGGTGTATAACGTTGTTTTGATTGAGGACGATCCGATGGTGTTGGAAGTGAACAGGCAGTTTGTCGAGCAGGTGGCTGGTTTCCAAATCGTAGGTACGGCGGCGAATGGCCTGGAAGGCTTGGATAAGATTCGCAGCCTGCGGCCGGATCTGGTTATTCTGGACATTTATATGCCGGGTCTGAATGGCACAGAGGTGCTGATGCAGATTCGCCAGGAACAGCTTGGCACCGATGCCATCGTTATCACAGCGGCCAGCGACATTCCGACGGTGCAGCGCATGATGCATCACGGCGCCGTCGATTACATCGTGAAGCCGTTTAAGTTCGAGCGGGTCAAGAAAGCGCTGGAAAATTACGAGGCGATGAAACGCAGGCTGAATGCAGGTTCGGCGCTGTCACAATCGGAGCTTGACCAGCTTTTGCATGGCAGATTGCCGGCGGCAGCGGCGCAAGCGATACTGCCTGGCGCGCTGCAGGTGGAGCTGCCCAAGGGGCTGCAGGAGCTGACGATGAGGCAGGTGGTGCAGTATTTGATGCAGCAGCCCAAGTCATTGTCAGCCGAAGAAGTGGCCGAAGGCGTCGGCCTGGCGCGGGTGACGGTTCGCAGATATTTGGAATTTTTGGAGAAAAGCAAGCAAGTAAAGCTGGACCTTGAATACGGCGGTATCGGCCGTCCGGTCAACCGGTACGTATGGGTCCAAAAGAACCCTCAATTCCACGAGTAGGTGGAACTGAGGGTTCTTTTGTTTGCTGTCGTTACTGCGCTTTGAAGCTGGTGACAGGGATGTGGAACTCCGGAATGCCAAGGGCATAAGGTGTGTATTCATATAAGCTGAAGTAAACGACGATGTCATTGTCCTTCAAGTAGAATCGTTGGTCGTCATTGATGGTGACGAATGGAGTCAGAAGCGTGTAGTCCCGCTCTTTGATTTGTTTTTGAATCTCATCGTTGATAATGGATTTGTAATTCGGGTCGTTCAAAGCGGCTTGCTTCAGCGTCAACTCTTCCCCTGTCGATAAATCGAAGGTGTGTGACGCCATATCATACATGCCATGTGCACCGCCTGTGTATTGGTAGGTGTCAAAATGCAGGCTGAGCTTGTTCTGTTGGTTATAAGTAACCGTGTAGTTGACGTCAAAAGAAAAACGCAGTTCCGGCATGTCCGGAGTGACGTATGATTTCGTTTCCTTCAACAAGTCATTGGCGGCCGCCTGGTATTTGGCCACTTCCGCTTTCAGGAACTCGTTGATTTTTGCGCTTGCTTCCGCGTTGGCCCATCCTTCGATCTGTGGGTATTGAATCGTGATGCCGTCCGCTTGCTGATCATTGACGGTAACGTTAGTCAGCTTCAAGGTGTTTTCCTTCACGGGCTGAATCGAAATCAGCTTATCCGCCGCGGTGTAGCCGATGCTGTAGCCCATCTGTTCAAGCAGAAAACGAAGCGGCAAATACGTGCTGCCCTCAATAATAACAGGAGGCTTGCTGCTGTAAAAGCTATGGCCGTTCATTTCATAGGTCATGCTTTGGTTTTTCATCGTCATCGTCTTAGTATCGCTGCTGACCGTCACAGTCCGGGTCGCTTCATCCCAAGAAGTCTTCAATCCCAGCTGCTGGCTTAGAAAAGCCAGACCCACGTAAGAGTCGCCTTCCGTCGATAAACCGCCTGGCACCTCGATCGGGTGATCGCTGATTTGAATATGAAGCGGGGTGAGTTGGAGCTGTGTCTCCGCATCAACCCCTTCAGCGTGTGCAGCTGTGCTTACTGCAGGCAGCAGGGCGATGGTGAAGGCCGCGGTTAAAGCCAGCTTGTGCCAAGCAGTGCTCTTGCTGGGGGAAAACGTAGATAAGTTCATCGGTCGTTGACTCCTTTTTCGTTATTACTAAATTTGACGCTGTTTGCGGTTAAAAGTTCATTGGCTTGAACTTAAAAGCGACTGCGACCAAAAAGACCATAAATACCAATATGGTCAAATTATTCACGGTTTTAAATGAAAGCGGTATCATGAAGGCAATAAAAGAAGCAACCCATTCTAAAAGTTTTTGAGGTGTAAACATGTCGATTCCATCTGGAGTGAATACGAGCATTATTTTGCGGCTTGAGTTAGAGAAGAAGACGGCCTCCTTCGGCAGTATTGCGACGGCTATCAGTGACACGGGCGGAGACATTATTGCGATTGATGTCGTGCGGACGGATAAGGATGTCACGATCCGCGATATCACGATTAATGTCTATGACAGCAAACATACGGACCTGATTAAGGCAACGATCAGTCAATTGCCCGGCGTGAAAGTCAGCCACGTTTCGGACCAAACCTTTTTGCTGCATTTGGGCGGCAAGATTGAGACGCATCCCAAATTTCCGATCAAAAACCGCGACGATCTTTCGCGTGTATACACACCTGGCGTGGCCAGAGTGAGCATGGCCATCCACGAGAAGCCGTCGCTGGCGCACACGCTGACGATCAAGAGAAACACGGTAGCTGTCATTTCAGATGGAACCGCTGTTCTGGGATTAGGCAACATCGGACCGCTGGCCGCCATGCCTGTGATGGAAGGAAAAGCGATGCTGTTCAAGCAGCTGGCTGGAGTTGACGCTTTCCCGATCTGCCTGGATACGCAGGATACGGATGAAATCGTGCGTATTGTGAAAGCGTTGTCTCCTGGATTTGGCGGCATTAATCTGGAGGATATTTCAGCGCCGAGATGCTTTGAAATTGAGCAGCGTTTAATCGAGGAGCTGGATATTCCGGTATTCCATGATGATCAGCACGGTACAGCCGTTGTGCTGCTGGCGGGATTATTTAATGCCGTTAAGCTTGTCGGCAAGCAGTTAAGCGACTGCAAAGTTGTGCTCTGCGGCCTCGGAGCGGCAGGCACCGCTTGCACCAAAATGCTGCTGGCCGCAGGCGTCCGGCATATCGTCGGAGTTGACCGTGAAGGGGCCATTACGCGAGACGGTGTGTATGAGAATCCGTCTTGGCAATGGTTCGCCGAGCATACCAACCCTGACCAGATCCGCGGCTCGTTGTCGGATGTCATTGCCGGAGCGGATATTTTTATCGGTGTGTCCGGTCCAGGCGTCTTGAAACGTGAAGACGTTGCGCAGATGGCGAAGGACCCGATCGTGTTTGCGATGGCGAACCCTACGCCGGAGATACTCCCGGAAGAAGCGGAGCCTTACGTGCGAGTGATGGCCACCGGACGCTCGGATTATCCGAACCAGATTAACAACGTCCTGTGCTTCCCAGGCTTGTTCCGGGGCGTACTCGATTGCAGAGCGTCTCGAGTGACAGAGCATATGAAACTGGCTGCAGCGAAGGCGATTGCTTCTGTTGTTCATGAGGATGAGCTGAGTGAGTATTACATCATTCCGAGCGTGTTCAATCAAGCGGTGGCTGAGCGCGTCCGAAATGCGGTCATTCAAGCGGCGTATGAAGACGGGGTAGCGAGAAGGCGCAGAGAGAAAGTCCAGGCTTAACGAAAGCGAAACGGGAGAGGCTTTGGGCTGGGGCTCGAGCTCTCTAACTATGAGGAGGTTCCAGGATGCAAAAACTTACAAAAAACCTGACATTACAAGTGCTGCTGGCCATCATTTTGGGGATTGTTTTCGGCCAGTTCTTTCCGGAACAAGCGGCAGGCTTGAAAGTGCTCTCCGACGTATTTGTTAAAATGATCAAGATGGTGATCGCACCGATCGTGTTCTTCACCATTGTGGTCGGCTTCGCCGGGATGGGCGATATGAAAAAAATCGGCCGGATCGGCGGCAAGGCGCTGCTGTATTTTGAAATCATCACAACGTTTGCCATGGCGATCGGTATCGCGGTGATGTATATCATCCAGCCGGGCGCGGGCATGAGCACGAAAAATGTGAACGCTGCAGATGTGGCTAAATATACGAAGGAAGCGGCGGCAACGAGCCATGGCTTCGTAGATTTCCTGGTAGGTATCGTTCCTGACAACGTCATGGCGGCGTTTTCCAAGGGCGATATGCTTCCCGTCCTATTCTTCTCGGTTCTTTTCGGTTTGGCAATGGCTGGACTTGGTTCAAAAGTGAAGCCTGTCATGGGTTTTTTTGTCCAATTGAATGAAATCTTCTTCCGTTTGGTCGGCATCATTATGAAATTTTCACCAATCGCTGCTTTCGGTGCGATGTCCTATACGATCGGTATGTTCGGTGTGCATTCCTTGTTCTCGCTAGGTAAAATGATGGGTTCGGTTTATATCACGATGGTCTTGTTTGTTTTTGTTGTGCTGGGTACTATTTGCCGAATTTATGGATTCAGAATTACGAAGCTGCTTAAACATATTAAAGAAGAATTGCTGCTGGTGCTCGGCACCTCCTCATCGGAATCCGCTTTGCCGCGGGTGATGGAAAAGCTGGAGAAATTCGGCGCATCCAAGCCGGTCGTCGGTCTTGTCGTGCCAACAGGCTATTCGTTCAACTTGGATGGAACGTCGATCTACCTGTCCATGGCTGCGCTATTCATCGCACAAGCATATGGCGTTCAGCTGGATTGGATTCAGGTGCTGACCCTTCTCGGCGTGCTGATGCTGACATCGAAAGGCGCAGCAGGCATTACCGGCTCCGGCTTCGTCACGCTCGCGGCGACGCTTGCCGCCATTCCGCATAACGTGATACCGGTCGAAGGTATGGCACTGCTGATTGGGGTCGACCGCTTCATGTCCGAAGCGCGGGCGATTACGAACATTATCGGCAACAGTGTAGCGACGATTGTGATTGCCAAGAGCGAGAATCAGTTTAATCATGACGCTGCTGAGACGCCAGTGGGCTTCGCGGAACCGCTGCACGAAACGCGGGCAGGGCAGGAGGCAGGCGCTGAGTTGCCGGGCAAGTTAGCGTAAAAGAATCCCCTTGTGAGGGGAGCAAGCGCGGGGAACTAACGGAAACTGAGTTCCGTTAATGGGGTTGATCGAGCGCTGAGCAAAGTTTTATGGAGCAGATAGCGGAGGGAACTTCCGCTATCTGCTTTTTTGAGCTTGCGGGTGCGGGACTAATGGGCTCACCGAGCGCTATGCGACTTAAGCGCGCGTAGAAAGGTGCCTTGCAATTGGGCAAAATCGGACAACAGCATCCGCGACGCGCGCACTCCCTTATGCAATTGGGCAAAATCGGACTGCAGCATAAGCTACCGGCCGACCGAGTTCCAATCGCGAGGGCGCTCGGCGCTGCTCAAGCTCTGCAGTCCGTAATAGCCCAATTGCAGGCGGCGCCTGCGCGCATTTAGTCGCTGTAGTCCGGATTTGCCGAACTACAGGCACCTTTTTCGCTTAAGCGCGTAAAAAGGTGCCTTGCAATTGGGCAAAATCGGACAACAGCATCCGCGACGCGCGCACTCCCTTATGCAATTGGGTAAAATCGGACTGCAACAGTACTCCCCAGCCGCAACGCTTTGTCGAATAAATCGAGAAACAGCAAGCATAATCCATTCCAAGCAAAGCCCTGGGTATAGAAGGAAAGCGACTTTTTGGATAGTGGATGCACGGATTGATCTGAAATGTTGCCAAAAAGCGAACTTTTCACAGAAATGATCGGTAAAATGTTCGCTTTTAGAAATTGACACGGTACGTTACTTGGTAGTAAACTAATGGAGCGGGAAACATTGCCGCCTAATTGAAAATGTCGAATAAACTCGTATAACGTCAGGAATAGGGCCTGAAAGTTTCTACCCAAAAACCTTAAATTTTTGGACTACGAGGAAGCGAATGCTGGGAACCATAGGAAGAGAGTGGTCTATTTGCATTCGGTTCTTTTGCTGTCCAGCGTTTAGAATCGCGCATTCTAACTCTGGGCATTTTTTGTTTGAACATGAATTGCAGCGTTGTTTTACAGACAATTTCTATAAAAAGGAAAGTGGGTTAATCATGACAGTACGTGTTGGTGTCATTATGGGAAGCCAGTCGGATTGGGAAACGATGAAGCACGCCTGCGACATGCTGGATGAACTCGGTGTGCCTTATGAGAAGAAGGTCGTCTCCGCGCACAGAACGCCGGATCTTATGTTTGAATACGCGGCATCGGCAGCCGGTCGCGGCCTGCAGGTGATTATTGCCGGAGCGGGCGGTGCGGCTCATCTGCCAGGTATGGTAGCTGCCAAAACAGAGCTTCCGGTTATTGGCGTTCCGGTGAAGAGCTCGACGCTGAACGGTCTGGATTCCCTGCTCTCGATCGTGCAAATGCCTGGCGGCATTCCGGTCGCTACGGTCGCCATCGGCAACGCCGGCGCAACGAATGCCGGACTGCTCGCGGCACAGATTCTCGGAGCGTTCGATTCGGAGCTGCAAGCAAAGATCCGAGCGCGCCGCGAGCGGATTGCGCAAACGGTCGTAGAAAGCAGTGACCTGTCATGACAAGCACTAACGGTAATGTCATCAAGCCCGGCAGCACGATCGGCGTGCTGGGCGGCGGCCAGCTGGGCCGGATGCTCGCTTTAGCCGGACGCAACATGGGGTATCGCTTCGTGACGCTCGATCCGACGGAGGACGCGCCTTGCGGCCAAGTGGCGGATGAGCAGATTCTGGCCGGCTACGACGATGTTGAGGCGGCTCGCAAGCTGGCTGACAAGTCGGACGTCATCACCTACGAATTCGAGAACGTCGACGCCCACGTGACGGACATCTTGATGAAAGAATCCTATGTTCCGCAGGGAAGCCAACTTTTATACACAACGCAGCATCGGCTGCGCGAAAAGAGAGCGATCGAAGCGGCGGGCGTGCCTGTAGCGCCGTACGCCGAGATCGGCAGCGCCGATCAGCTCCGCGAGGCTGTAGAGCGCTTCGGCACGCCATGCGTGCTCAAAACAGCGACCGGCGGCTACGACGGCAAAGGCCAGTGGGTCATCCGCTCGCTAGATGAGGTCACGGAAGCTTACGAGACGCTCAGCCGGGCGAAGACGGAGCTGGTTCTCGAACAATTCATTCATTTTGATAAGGAATTATCCGTCATTGCAGCAAGAAGTCCCCGTGGTGAGGTGAAAGCTTTTCCCGCCGCGGAAAATATACATGTGCATAACATTTTGCACCAGTCGATCGTCCCCGCCCGCATCCCTGCGGATGTGCAGCAGGAAGCGGAGCAGCTGGCGATCCGCATCGCCGAATCGCTCGGCGTTATCGGGCTGATCGCCGTCGAGATGTTTTTGACCAAGAACGGTCAAATCTATGTGAACGAGCTGGCGCCTCGCCCGCACAATTCCGGCCACTACACGATGGAAGCGTGCCGCACCTCACAGTTCGAGCAGCATGTGCGCGCCATCTGCAACCTGCCGCTCGGCTCAACCGAGCTGCTGACGCCGGTTGTCATGGTGAACGTGCTCGGCGAACATATGGCGCCGCTGTTGGAGAAGGTCGATGCAACGGGCTTCCTCGAAGACGAGGAGCTGGGCATTAGCGCGAAGGTTCATCTCTACGGTAAACTGGAAGCGAAAGAAAAACGCAAGATGGGTCACATCAATTTGCTTGTGCGCGATGTGAATCAAGCGCAAGCTTGGATAGACTGCACTGGCATTTGGAAAAGTAAGTAAAAGAGATAAACGGAGGAACGGCAAAATGATCGAACGTTATACCCGCCCGGAAATGGCGCGCATCTGGACAGAGGAAAACAAATTCAAAGCATGGCTTGAGGTGGAAATCCTCTCCTGTGAAGCTTGGTCGGAGCTCGGCGTTATTCCTAAGGAAGATGTGCAAGTGATGCGCGAAAAAGCAAGCTTCAACATCGACCGCATTTATGAAATCGAGCAAGAAACTCGTCACGACGTGATCGCTTTTACAAGAGCGGTGTCCGAGACGCTTGGGCCTGAACGCAAATGGGTTCACTATGGTTTGACTTCCACAGACGTTGTCGATACGGCGCTCGGTTACTTGCTGAGACAAGCCAATGAAATCATTGAAAAAGATATTCAGAACTTTATAGAGATTTTGAAAGAAAAAGCCATTCAGTATAAACATACAGCGATGATGGGTAGAACACATGGCGTGCACGCAGAACCGACAACTTTCGGGTTGAAAATGGCGCTGTGGTACGAAGAAATGAAACGCAACTTGGAGCGCTTCCGTTTTGCAGCGGACGGTGTGCAATATGGCAAAATCTCCGGCGCGGTCGGTACATATGCCAACATTGATCCGTTCGTAGAGCAATACGTATGCGGCAAACTGGGCACGAAGGCGGCTCCGATCTCGACGCAAACGCTGCAGCGCGACCGTCATGCGGAGTATATGGCAACATTGGCGCTGGTCGCTACCTCGCTGGATAAGTTCGCGACGGAAATCCGCGCGCTGCAGAAGAGCGAGTTCCGCGAAGTGGAAGAACCGTTTGCTAAAGGTCAAAAGGGTTCCTCCGCAATGCCGCACAAGCGCAACCCGATCGGCTGCGAAAGCATCTCCGGCTTGTCCCGTGTCATTCGCGGACATATGGTTTCCGCTTACGAGAACGTGACGCTCTGGCATGAGCGCGATATTTCGCACTCCTCGGTAGAACGTATTATTTTGCCGGATGCTACGCAGCTGCTCAACTACATGTTGAACCGTCTGGGCAACATTATTAAGAACTTGACGGTATTCCCTGAAAATATGAAGCGCAATATGCGCAGCACCTATGATGTTCCATTCTCCGGACGTGTGATGACGAAGCTGATCGACAAAGGCTTCAGCCGTGAACAAGCGTACGATACCGTGCAGCCAAGAGCGATGCAGGCTTGGGAAGAGCAGCGTTCCTTCCGCGAGATCGTGGAGAATGCTTCGGTCATTACGGAAGTGTTAAGCGCGGAAGAGATTGCCGATTGCTTCGATCCTAGCTGGCACTTGAAGCATGTGGATACGATTTTTGACCGACTCGGATTGTAATAGATTGTGATTCGTCTGGACGATCTGCCGTCGCATGGGGGCGGTTAACTTTATGAGGGGACGTGTTCGGCTTGGCAAGCAACATTCTTGATTCCGCGACAGAGCTCATTAAAGCGCCTTTAGTGCACAAAGGCAAAGTGCGTGAGCTGTATGATTTGGGCGAGACGTTTTTGATCGTGGTGACGGACCGGATTTCCGCGTTTGATTATATTTTAAAGCCTGGTGTGCCTGACAAAGGGTACGTGCTGAATACGCTGAGCAAATATTGGTTCGATGTCACCAGCGGGTACATGAGCAACCACATCGTCCATACGGACGTGGAACTGCTGCAAGATGTCATCCCTGATGCAGCAGCCAGAGAGCTGCTGAAGGACCGGATCATCGTAGCTAAAAAAGCGGAACGCATCTCCATCGAGTGCGTAGTGCGCGGTTACATCACCGGCAACGGCTGGAGACAGTACGAGCAAACCGGTGAAATCAACGGACGCAAGCTGCCGGAAGGTCTGCGCAAAAATCAGCGCCTCGAGCATCCGATTTTCACGCCTGCCGCGAAGAACGATGTCGGTCACGATGAGGACATCTCGGTGGAGCAGATGTGCAAACTCATTGGCGAGGAGCTGACTTACCAGCTGCAGGAGCGCAGCATCATGCTCTACACGCTAGCACACTCCATCTGCGAGCAGAAGGGCATTATTTTGGCGGATACGAAGTTTGAATTCGGAATCTATGGGGGAGAACTCATCATCATTGATGAAATTTTCACGCCGGATTCCTCGCGTTACTGGTCGCAGGACAAATATGCGCTGGATATCGAGATCGACTCGATGGACAAAGAGCCGGTGCGCACGTACCTAGCCAATTCCGGCTGGGACAAAAACAGTGAGCCCAACGAGCTTCCGGCTGCGGTCGTGGAAGAGACGTCGGCGAGATATAGAGAGATTTTACGCAGGATTGTGGAGTAGGTCAACTTAGCGCTATCAACGCGTTTACCCATATATACGCTTCACCGAACTTTAAGGAGGAGAGAAACGAATGAAAGCAACCGTTTATGTGACAATTAAACAGAACGTTTTGGACGTACAAGGAACTGCGGTACAAGGAGCTCTACATTCAATGGGTTTTGAAGAAGTAGGTAAGGTGCGCATCGGGAAGTATTTGGAGCTGGATCTGGATACAACCGATAAAGCGGAAGCGGAAGCGCGTGTGAAGGCGATGTGCGAGAAACTGCTTGCCAATACGGTTATCGAAGATTACCGCTACGAGCTGGCGTAACCACACCATTGAAGGGAGAGAGCGTCATGAATTTTGCGGTTCTCGTATTTCCGGGATCGAACTGCGACATCGATTGCTACAAAGCGATCGAAGATACAATCGGGCAGCCGGTTGAGTACGTATGGCATACAGCTGATGACTTGTCCAAATACGATTGCATCCTCGTGCCAGGCGGATTTTCTTATGGAGACTACCTGCGCTGTGGAGCAATCGCACAATTTGCGAATGTGATGAAGGCCGTTGTGAAAGCAGCGGAAGAAGGCAAATACATTCTCGGCATCTGCAACGGATTCCAGGTTTTGACAGAAGCTAGATTGCTGCCGGGAGCGCTGCTCCGCAACAACGGCATGAAGTTCCGCTGTCACCAAGCGGTGCTGCGCGTCGAAAACAATGCGACTCCTTTTACCCGTGACTATGCGGAAGGCGAACTGATCAACATCCCGATCGCTCACGGCGAAGGCAACTACTACTGTGACGATGCTACATTAAAAGAACTGCAAGAGAACAAGCAAATCGTGTTCCGATACGAAGCGGGCAACAACCCGAACGGTTCCTTGGACGATATCGCCGGCATTTGCAATAAAGCGGGCAACGTAGTAGGTATGATGCCGCATCCAGAGCGTGCTATTCATGAGATTCTCGGATCTGCGGACGGAAAAAGAATGTTTACATCGATTTTAAGCACTTGGAGGGAGAAACATGGCGCAGCAGCTATCCGCTAAGGAACCAACAGCCGAGCAAATCGCAGAGCAGAAAATTTACAAACAGATGGGCGTAACCGACGACGAGTATGCCAAAATCTGCGGCTTCCTCGGACGCAATCCGAACTATGTGGAGATCGGCGTATTCAGCGTCATGTGGTCCGAACATTGCTCTTATAAAAATTCCAAACCTGTACTCCGCAAGTTCCCGACGACAGGACCGCGGGTCCTGATGGGACCAGGTGAAGGCGCAGGGATCGTTGATATCGGCGACAATCAAGCCGTCGTGTTCAAAATCGAAAGCCACAACCACCCTTCGGCGATTGAGCCTTATCAAGGCGCAGCGACGGGTGTGGGCGGGATTATCCGCGATATTTTCTCCATGGGCGCGCGTCCCGTTGCCTTGCTGAACTCGCTACGTTTCGGCAAGCTGCAAAACGATCGCGTGAAGTATTTGTTCGAGCACGTCGTGTCTGGTATTGCCGGTTACGGTAACTGCATCGGCATTCCGACGGTCGGCGGCGAAGTGATGTTCGACGAGAGCTACGAGGGTAACCCGCTCGTCAATGCGATGTGCGTCGGTCTCATCGACCACGACAAAATCCAGCGCGGCGTTGCCAAAGGCGTAGGCAATCCGGTGTTCTACGTCGGTCCGGCGACAGGCCGCGATGGGATCCACGGCGCGACGTTCGCGTCCGAGGAACTGACGGCGGAATCCGAAGCGAAGCGCCCGGCTGTACAAGTGGGCGATCCGTTCATGGAGAAGCTCGTGCTGGAAGCGTGCTTGGAGTTAATCGATTCCGGCATCGTGCTCGGGATTCAAGATATGGGCGCAGCGGGGCTGACATGCTCCAGCGCCGAGATGGCAAGTAAAGCGGGCAACGGCATGGAGCTTTACCTCGATGAGGTGCCGCAGCGCGAAGATGGCATGACAGCGTATGAAATGATGCTGTCCGAGTCGCAAGAGCGCATGCTGTTCGTCGTGGAGCCGCATCATGAGGCGCAAGCCAAAGGTATTTTTGAGCGCTGGGGCTTGCACTGCGCCAAAGTCGGCAAGGTGACCGATGACGGTCGCCTGCGGTTAATCCACCACGGCGAGGTCGTGGGTGACATGCCTGTAGGGGCACTGGTTGACGAGTGCCCGGTTTACAATAAGCCAAGCGCAGTGCCGGCTTATTACGAAGCGAACGCATCCATCGATACGACTCGTTACCCAGAGGTAACGGAGCTGACGGATGCGCTGAAAGCGGTGCTCGCGTCTCCGACGGTAGCGAGCAAAGAGTGGGTGTACAACCAGTATGACTACATGGTTCGTACAGATACAGCCGTGCGCCCGGGTTCGGACGCAGCAGTCGTCACGATTCGCGGCACTCGCAAGGGCCTCGCGATGACGACCGACTGTAACGGGCGCTATGTGTACCTCGATCCGGAAGTCGGCGGACGGATCGCCGTTTCGGAAGCGGCGCGCAACGTCGTATGCTCCGGCGCTGAGCCGCTGGCCATTACGGATAACCTGAACTTCGGTTCTCCGGAGAAACCAGATATTTTCTGGCAGTTGGAAAAAGCGACAGACGGTATGGCGGAAGCTTGCCGCGTGCTGGAAGCTCCGGTTATCGGCGGTAACGTGTCGCTTTACAATGAGAATGCCAAAGGCGCGATTTACCCGACACCGGTGATCGGGATGGTCGGTCTGGTGCACGACATCGACCACATTACGACTCAAGCTTTTAAAAACGAAGGCGACATTATCATCCTGCTGGGCGAGACGAAAGCGGAGCTCGGCGGCAGTGAATTCCAATATGTACTCCACGGTGTGACCGAAGGACGTCCTCCAGAGCTGGACTTGGCTGTAGAGAAACGTTTGCAAGGCGCAGTGCTAAGAGCGATTCAAGAAGGCCTGGTCGCTTCGGCGCATGACCTTTCTGAAGGCGGTCTGGCTGCAGCCTTGGCCGAGAGCTGCATCAGCGGCCATCTAGGCGCGCAAGTAGCGGTGACAACAGAGCTGCGCGCAGACTTCGCGCTGTTCAGCGAAAGCCAATCCCGGATTTTGCTGACTGCAGCTCCGGACAAAGCGGATGCTTTGAAGCAATGGATCGCTTCCCAAGGCGTGCCATATCAAGAAATCGGAACAGTGACAGGTGCAGAGCTGAAAATTGCCGTAAATGGCGAGCAGCGAATCCAGTCTGCGGTTAGCGAGCTGGAAAAGGTCTGGAAGGATGCGATTCCATGTCTAATGGCGTAAAACAAACCGCGGCCCTAAAGCTTCCTGCTGCGCCTAAGGTCGAGCTCGGCCAAGGGCAGCATGAGCTTTGGACAGGGGATTATTACAACGAAGGTATTGGCGGCCATGGCGGAATGTTCGACAAGCTGAATGAAGAGTGCGGGGTGTTCGGGGTGTTCGGTCATCCCGACGCTTCCTCTCTTTGTTATTACGGACTTCACGCGCTGCAGCACCGCGGACAGGAAAGCGCCGGCATCTGCACGTCAGATGGCGAGAAGTTTAACTACTACCGCGGCATGGGATTGGCGAAGGAAGTATTTAACAGCGAGACGCTGCCACCACTGAAGGGGTCTACAGCGATCGCACATGTCCGTTATTCAACGGCGGGCGAAAGCAAGCTGGCGAATGCGCAGCCGCTCGTGTTCAAATATCGCGAAGGCGACTTGGCGATTGCGACCAACGGCAACCTGGACAACGCGAACATTATCAAACGCGAGCTCGAGCGGAAGGGCTCAATCTTTCAGACGACCAGCGATACGGAAGTGCTGGCGCACCTGATTGCTCGTTCCGAGCACGATGACATTGTCGACGCGGTGAAAGCCGCGTTAAAACAAGTGATCGGCGGCTTCGCCTTCCTCATTATGACGAAGGATAAGCTGATCGCGGCGCTCGATCCGAACGGCTTGCGTCCGTTCATGATCGGCCGGCTCGGCGACGCGTATTTGTTCGCTTCGGAGTCCTGCGCGTTCGACGCGGTCGGGGGCGAATATTTCCGCGATGTGCAGCCGGGCGAGCTGCTTGTGCTGGACCGCGACGGCTTCCATGAAGACCGCTTCGCTGAAAGCGGCAAGCGCTCGATCTGCGCGATGGAGTACATCTACTTCGCCCGCCCGGATAGCGACATCGATGCGATCAATATCCATTCGGCGCGCAAGCGGATGGGCAAGCGCCTGGCGATGGAAGCGTTCGTGGACGCGGATGTCGTGACTGGCGTGCCGGATTCGAGCATTTCTGCGGCCATCGGCTTTGCCGAGCAGACGGGCATCCCGTACGAGCTGGGTCTGATCAAGAACCGCTACACGGGCCGTACGTTCATTCAACCGAGCCAAGAGCTGCGGGAGCAAGGGGTCAAAATGAAGCTGAGCGCCGTGCGCAAAGTCGTCGAAGGCAAGCGCGTCGTCATGATTGACGATTCGATCGTTCGCGGCACGACGAGCCTGCGGATCGTGAATCTGCTGCGCGAGGCGGGTGCGACGGAAGTGCATGTGCGCATTTCTTCGCCGCCTTTTATGAACCCGTGCTATTACGGCATCGACACGCCTGACCGCAAAGAGCTGATCGCGGCGATGAATTCCATCGAAGAGATCCGTAAGGCGATCAATGCGGACTCGCTGCATTTTCTCACGCAGGACGGGCTGCTTGATTCGATCGGGCAGGGCGCGGCAGGCGCGGAAAGCGGCTACTGCATGGCCTGCTTCAACAACAATTATCCGACGGAGATTGTGGATACGGGCAAAGTGGGCTGCGCTTGCGATTAAGCGTGATTTTACAATAGATAAAAAGGGGTTGCGGTCCTAACCGCCCCCTACATACAATTCTAAGGAGTGATTGCTAAGTGTCGGATGCTTACAAAAAGGCCGGAGTCGATATCGCGGCGGGGAATGAAGCAGTAGAACGGATGAAGAAACACGTGAAACGGACGTTTCGTCCTGAAGTGTTGACCGATCTCGGCGGCTTCGGCGGGCTGTTCGGTTTGAATAAGGACAAATACGAGGAGCCTGTGCTCGTATCCGGTACGGACGGCGTGGGCACCAAGCTGAAAATCGCTTTTGCGATGGATAAGCACGATACGATCGGGATCGATGCGGTTGCGATGTGCGTGAACGATATTATCGTTCAAGGCGCAGAGCCGCTTTTCTTCCTGGACTATCTGGCTTGCGATCGTGTCGTTCCAGAAAAAATCGAAGCGATTGTCAAAGGGATCGCTGACGGCTGCGCAGAGTCCGGTTGCGCGCTGATCGGTGGCGAAACGGCGGAAATGCCGGGCATGTATGCCTCGGGGGAGTATGATATTGCCGGCTTTACGGTAGGGATTGTCGATAAGAAAAAAATCATCGACGGCTCTACGATCCGTCCCGGAGACGTCGTTCTGGGCTTAGCTTCCAGCGGTGTGCACAGCAACGGGTTCTCTCTTGTGCGCAAACTGTTACTGGAAGACAAAGGATATACGCTTCAAGATCATGTGGAAGAGCTTGGCGATAAGCTCGGCAATGTGCTGCTGGAGCCGACAAGACTGTATGTGAAGCCTGTTCTCGGTATGCTGGAGGAAGTTGCCATTAAAGGTATGGCGCACATTACAGGCGGCGGCTTTATTGAAAATATTCCGCGCGTCCTGCCAGATAACGTGAATGTAGAGATCCAGTACGGCTCCTGGCCGATCCTGCCGATCTTCGCTTTGATGCAGCGCGAGGGCGGTATCAGTAATAATGACATGTTCCGCACCTTTAACATGGGGATCGGAATGGTTGTCATCGTAGCTGCCGATGATGCGGAGAAAGCGATCGCCGCTGCCGAGAAGCAGGGCGAGAAGGTTTACCGTCTCGGCGTCGTGACCGAAGGCGAGCGTGTCGTGACGTTCCAAGGAGCCGAGGTGTAAAGACATGCAGCCTTATCGGATTGCTGTGTTTGCCTCGGGCGGCGGCTCGAATTTTGGCGCTATCGTCGATCAGGTACAGAAGGGGAAGCTTGATGTCAGCATCGAGCTTCTTGTCTGTGACCGTCCGAACGCATTCGTGGTGGAACGCGCTAATGAGGCAAAGGTGCCTGTGTTTGCGTTCCGGCCGAAGGACTATGAGAGCCGCGAGGCGTACGAGGCAATCATCTTGCGCGAGCTGCGGGAGCGCCAGGTCGATCTGATCGTCATGGCCGGCTACATGCGGATCATTACGAATGTGCTCGTTGAGCCTTATTATGGACGGATGATCAATGTGCACCCCTCCTTGCTTCCTTCATTCCCGGGCATACGGGCGGTCGAGCAAGCTGTGGAGTACGGCGTGAAGCAGACCGGGGTTACCGTGCATTTTGTCGATGGCGGGCTGGATTCCGGTCCAATCATCGCACAGCGCAGCGTGGAGATTCACGAGCACGAGACGGTGGACTCGCTGTCCGAGCGCATTCATGCGGCAGAGCATGTGCTGCTTCCGCAGGTCATTCGCTGGTTGCGCGAAGGTCGTGTCAGTATGGAGGGGCGCAGGGTACGTGTGCGGCAGTAAAGTCGGGTTATTTTGAACTTATATTAAATAAATCATTCTTTCTGGGAGGAACCATCGTGGCTATCAAAAGAGCACTTATCAGCGTGTCCGATAAAACGGGGATCGTTGAGTTCGCGAGCGAGCTTGCAAAGTTGGGCGTCGAGATCATTTCCACAGGCGGTACGCAAAATTTGTTGAAGGACAAAGGGGTGCCGGTAATCGGCATTTCCGAAGTGACCGGATTTCCGGAAATTATGGACGGCCGCGTGAAGACGCTTCACCCTGCCGTGCATAGCGGCCTGCTGGCCGTTCGCGACAACGAAGAGCATCAAGCGAGCATGAAAGAGCTCGGCCTTGACTACATCGATTTGGTTGTCGTGAATTTGTATCCTTTTGCCGAGACGATTGCCAAACCCAATGTCACTTATGAAGATGCGATCGAGAACATCGATATTGGCGGACCGACAATGCTTCGTTCGGCTGCGAAAAACCATGCGTTCGTAACCGTTGTCGTGGACGCAGCGGACTATGCGCAGGTGCTGGAGGAAGTTCAGGAGAACGGCGATACTTCCCTGGATACACGCAAGCGCTTAGCGGCTAAAGTGTTCCGTCACACAGGCTCTTACGATGCCCTGATCTCCGATTACTTGTCCAAGCAAGTCGGGGAGTCCTACCCAGAGCGTTATACCGTTACTTACGAAAAAGTGCAAGACCTTCGCTACGGAGAGAACCCGCATCAGAAGGCGGCATTTTACCGGAAGCCGAATGCGGCGGCAGGCAACATTACGACGGCTGAGCAGCTGCACGGCAAGGAGCTTTCCTACAACAACATCAATGACGCGAATACAGCACTGCAAATTGTTAAAGAGTTCAGCGAACCGGCTGTCGTCGCCGTGAAGCACATGAATCCTTGCGGC
Source organism: Paenibacillus aestuarii (assembly GCF_027789125.1). Taxonomy (GTDB): domain Bacteria; phylum Bacillota; class Bacilli; order Paenibacillales; family NBRC-103111; genus Paenibacillus_E; species Paenibacillus_E aestuarii. Next base: position 37,024 of record NZ_JAQFVF010000005.1, read on the forward strand.
GTCGGTATTGGCACCAGCGTGCTGGAAGCTTACCAAAAAGCGTACGCAGCCGATCCTACCTCCATTTTCGGCGGCATCGTGGCGGCGAACCGCACGGTGGACGAAGCGACAGCTCAGCTGCTGCACGAAATTTTCCTAGAGATCGTAATTGCCCCTGATTTTACACCGGAAGCACTGAGCATTCTGGAGAAAAAGAAAAATATTCGCCTGCTGAAAGTGAGCGGCTTGGATACAGCTGCCGGACGCAAGGCTGAGCCTGTCATTACGACGGTTGAAGGCGGCATGCTGGTACAGGACAGCGATGCTTATCAGCTGGCAGAAGCGGATCTGAAAGTAGTCAGCGAGCGTCAGCCGACGGAAGAAGAGATGAAGCAGCTGCTCTTCGCATGGAAGGTCGTGAAGCATGTGAAGTCGAACGCGATCATCCTTGCTGCAGACGATATGACAATCGGCGTAGGTGCAGGCCAGATGAACCGTGTCGGCGCAGCGAAAATCGCGATCGAGCAAGCCGGCGACAAAGCCAAAGGCGCTGTGCTCGCTTCCGATGCGTTCTTCCCGATGGGCGATACGCTGGAATTGGCGGCTAAAGCCGGCATTACGGCTGTCATTCAGCCAGGCGGGTCGATCAAGGACGAAGAGTCCATCCGCGTGGCTAATGAGAACGGTATTGCGATGATCATGACGGGCGTACGTCATTTCAAACATTAAAAAACAGTGGATGCTCACGACCGGACCGGCTAAGGTCAACGGCTCGTGGGCATTCCCCATTGAATGAGGGGGAACGATTGATGCGTATTTTAGTTATTGGCCGGGGCGGGCGTGAACACGCGATTGTCTGGGCGCTCAGCAAAAGCCCGAAGGTAAGCAAGCTGTTCTGCGCGCCGGGTAATGGCGGCATCGCCGGTTTGGCTGAATGCGTGCCGATTACCGAACTGCAGTTCGAGGAGATCAGCACATTCGCACAGGAGCAGCAGATCGATCTGGTCATGGTTGCGCCTGATGATCCGTTAGCGGCGGGATTGGTCGACCATTTGGAGGGAAAAGGAATTCCTGCATTTGGACCGCGCGCGAACGCCGCGATCATTGAAGGCAGCAAAGTGTTCATGAAAGACTTGCTGAAGAAGTACAACATCCCGACGGCGAAGTATGAGACGTTCGATGCTTACGAGCCGGCGCTGACGTACCTTCGCAGTCAAACGGCGCCGATCGTGATCAAAGCCGACGGTCTTGCCGCAGGCAAAGGCGTCACTGTCGCCCACACCATGGAAGAAGCGGAAGCTGCGCTGCACGATATCATGGTGGATCAAGTGTTTGGCGCGTCCGGCGCGAGCGTTGTCATCGAGGAGTTCCTAACGGGCCAAGAGATGTCGCTGCTTGCCTTCGTTGATGGCTCTACGGTACGCCCGATGGTGCCTTCGCAGGACCACAAGCCGGTGTTCGACAACGATAAAGGTCCGAACACGGGCGGGATGGGCACGTACTCGCCGCTGCCGCACGTACCGCAGTCTATCGTGCAGGAAGCGATCGACAACATCGTGCAGCCAACTGCTGATGCGATGGTGAAGGAAGGCCGCCCGTTCAAAGGCGTGCTGTATGCTGGTTTGATTTTGACACCGAACGGTGTGAAAACGATTGAGTTTAATGCGCGTTTCGGCGATCCGGAGACGCAGGTGATTTTGCCTCGGCTGAAGACGGATCTGCTGGACATCTTCCTCGCTGTCAACAACGGCACGCTGGCTGAGCAGCCGATCGAGTGGAGCGACGATGCCGCTGTTTGTGTCATTGTTGCTTCTGAGGGTTACCCGGGGCCGTATCCGAAAGGGCTGCCGATTACGGGCTTGGAAGACATCCAGGGCGATGAGGCGATCGTGTTCCATGCCGGCACGGCGCTGAAGGACGGGCAGATTGTCACCAATGGCGGGCGCGTTATGGGCATTACCGGCATCGGCAAAGACATCGTAGAAGCGCGTCAAAAAGCTTATGCGGCTGCGGATCGGATCCATTTTGACGGGAAGCATTACAGAACGGATATTGCGATGAAAGCTTTGAAATAGGCAGTATTGAAGGAACGGCATAGAAATAGCAAAAAGCACAGCCTTTTGGGATACGGGAGATGCCAAGGGGTTGTGCTTTTTTTTATGGCTGCTGCTGCCGGTAACCCACGTTTGGTGCAATGTGCTGCATACTATGGCTCAGTCGAGGGTCATAAGTCTTTTATCGTTAATCATTTACAACGTTAACTATCGTTACTGTCGCTGAGCAACTGATCTTTATGTTTATATACGAACCAAATGGCCAACAATGCTCCTATAATTAAAGCAATCGATAGCCAATGTTGGGTGATCAAGTTCCATAATGTGCCCATGCGCGAGCCTCCTTCAGCTGTTCCTTTGCATAGTTTTGGCGGGAGTCTGGAGTTTCATGCATATAGTGGGGCATTCTGGACGTATCCATCGATAGTAGAGAGGCTGTGAAAAGGAGGGGACCCATGATGATGCCGTCATTGTTCATTGCGCATGGCGAGCGGGGGATAGCGATGGAGCAGTATGCCTTTGAGGTTTTTTTGCGAAAGCTCGCGGCCAGCCTGCCGAAGCCGAAGGCGATTGTGCTCTTTAGCGAGCAGTGGGAAAGCCCGGTGCAGCTAATTAGCTCGGCTGTGCAGCAGAAGACGATGAGGTATCCGGCGGCAAAAGGGGATGTGACGCTCAGTTTGCATATTCTCCATCTGTTTGAAAATGAGGGCATTCCGTGTGCGCTCGATGACGAGCAGGAATTGGATGACGAAGCGTGGGTACCTTTGTATCATATGTACCCGGACGCGTCAGTTCCTGTCGTGGCCTTGTCGGTCAATCCGAAGCTCGCGCCGGAGGAGCATTACCGGATCGGGGTGGCGCTGGCGCCACTTAGGCAGGAGCAGGTGCTCATCGTGGGCAGCGGGGGCGCGGTCCATCGGCTGTTGGATCAGCCCGGTCCGGTACCCCAGGCTTGGGCCCAGGCGTTCGATGAGTGGCTGGCGGAGCAGTTGGAAGTGTGGAATATGGAGGTACTCTTCCACTACGAGGAGCGAGCGCCGTATGCCCGGGAAGCAGCGCCGCTGCCAAAGCAAATGGCGCCGCTGTTGCTGGCCCTAGGCGCTGCTGAGCCTGCGCATAACGCCCGGCTGCTGCATCGCAGCCACCCGCTTGGCTCCAGCTGCTGGATGTTCGGCGGGCCGGAGGGGCAAGGCGAGGACGGGGACGACAGCGATGAGGAGCTGTAGCTGCGGCCGGGCCTAGAGGAAACGATGCCTGTGCTCCGGCTTCGGCAGCATGCACTGCTCGGACCGGCCGAACCAGCGATAGCGGTTGCGGGCGATGTAGCGGTAGGCGGCATCGCGCCACGCCGCAGGGATCAGGATGGCGGCGTACGACGCCTTCCAGGCACCATGCAGCCTGCGGGCGATGCGCAGCGCCGCCGTGGAGTACGTATAGGCACGGCCGTGCTCGATGAGCACGATCGTGCCCAGGCTGTGTTCGGGCAGATGGTGCTGCCGCAGCAGCTCCTGCCCGATCTCGGACTGCAAGGACGCGAAGCGGAATACACCTTGCGGGTCCCGGCGTAGGATGAACTGCACCGCGCCATTGCACAGGTTGCACACGCCATCGAATAACACGACGGCAGCCGCCGCATCGGCTATTTGTGGCTGATCGGGCATGGAGCTCACTCCTTTTTTGTCATCGTTAACGTGTTATATCCAATCGCCATCTTCCGGGATCGCGACTTGTTCCAGAAGTCCTTCGCTCGCCAGCCGCTCACGCAAATCCGCTCTTGTGACCAGACAATGATTAATCGTGTCCATATGCACGGCGATAACTCGGGTATATGGCGCGTATTGGCAGCATTGTACCACATCATCCGCATTCATCGTAATCGGATCCCCTACCGCGAATTGCGCACCTCCGGCGTTCACGACTGTGACATCGGGCTTATACGCATCCAGTGCCTGCCGAACATCTTCGCACCAAATCGTATCCCCGGCGATGTACAGAGTCGGCTCATCTTCCGCTTGAAGCACAAAGCCGGATACTTGCCCCATTTTGACGCCAATGTCGCCTGTGCCATGCTGTCCGCCTGTTCGCGAGATCGTAACCCCTTGAAACACGAAAGACTCTTGGATTGGTGCTACCGCTGTGAATCCGCTGGAAGTAATCGCTGCTTCGTCGCCAGGCTGACAAAAAAGAGGAGTTGACTTGGGCAGCGTCGCGATCGCCGCCTCATCCCAATGATCCCGGTGCAGGTGCGTGACGAGGATGGCGTCCGGTTGCAGTAAGGTTAGCAGGTCCAAAGGCAGCGGAACGAGCGGATTGCGTCTGTCATTCGTTGAATTGGCGATCGGCGGGTTCGCCCCAGCTCCGCTGAACATCGGATCAATCAAAAGCTGCAAGCCGGCATACTGCAGCCAAAGCGTTGCGTGACGGACGAGTTGGAGTTTCATAAACGGGCACCTCTCTCTTTTGCGTGTGGATGTATGATACAATTATAGGAAAAACCGGGGTGAAAATACAGCTCGCGGTGAGACGAAAATCGGGTTTCATTTTATCATGAATGAATTCCCTGGAATGGTATACTTTGCGCCGGCATCCGGACACAATAGGACAGGTTGATGATCTCAAGCTCGATAAATCTCTAGAACTCTTCTAAAAAGCTCTCTCCTAGCATACACATGTTACTAGAATGAATGGAAGATGAGGTGCGTCTGATGAAATCTTTGAAGCTGATGAGCACAAAAACGCTAAGCGCCTGGCTTGTCCTGGGCTGCTCGGTCTTGACCATATCCGCTTGCAGTTCTGATACGCCGGCAGTTGCGCCAACTATTGAAGCGCCCGCCGGGACCAGCACGGCTGCCCCATCGCCGACCGCTCAGCCGTCTGCCGCTCCGACACCTGTGGTGAGCGAAGCGCCGTTCAAGTTCCCGCTCACAGGGCTGCCGAGCGATAAAGACATCAAGTCCAGACCGTTCATGGTTATGGTCGAAAATGCCCCGCAAGCCAGACCCCAATCCGGATTGGATCAAGCGGACATCGTCTATGAGATTCTCGCGGAGGGTGAGATTACTAGATTCGTCTCCGTGTTTCAGAGCCATGAAGCCAAGACCATCGGTCCCGTGCGCAGCATTCGTCCTTATTTTGTCGAGATTGGCGATACGCTCGATGCCGTGATTGTCCATGCGGGCTGGAGCCAGGACGCCATGAATATCATGGCGGGCCGCAAGCTGGCCCATCTCGATGAGGTTTACGGCGACGGCGCCTACTACTGGCGTTCGTCAGAGCGCAAAGCGCCGCACAATTTATATACCTCTGTGGATAAAATGAAACAGGGTGCTGAAGCGCGCAAATTCCGGACGGAGTGGAACGGACCGCTGCTGACGTTCGCGAAGAGCGATCAGAGAGCTTTGACCGGCGCTGCCGCCACGCATATACAGATACCGTATCTGCAGGGCTACTACGTCTCCTACGATTATAATGCGGCTGAAAGTGTGTACATGCGCAGCATGGAAGGCAAGCCGCATCTCGATAAAGAGACCGGCAAGCAGCTGCAGACGAAAAACCTGCTCGTCCTGGAAAGCGAGCATAAGATCGTCGACAAGGAAGGGCGGCGCATGGTGGATGTATTCGGTCCCGGTAAAGGTTACATCCTGCAAGAAGGCAAGTCCCAGTCGATCACCTGGGAACGCAAAGCGGGGATGATCCGCGCCTACGCAGACGGAAAGGAAGTACCGCTGCTGCCCGGCAACACCTGGGTGCAGATCGTGCCGACCGGCACGGCTATTAAAATGGAATAGCGCTCTCGTGAGATACGCAATAAGCCGCCCCGTTTGGCATATATATAACCAAACGGGGCGGCTGCTCGTCGTTATCTGCGATTGCGCTTCGCTGAAGTGCCTTTGCCGCCGGTTCTTTTGCGCGCTGCGCTGGATTTCTTGCGGCGCTTGCGTCTGCGTGGCGCCACTTCTGCATCATCGGTATTTTTCACTTTGCCGGTAAACGAATTGAACAGCACTTTGAACATTGGCGCCATTTGTTGAAAGCTGCTCATAAATTTTTGCACCTTGCCCATTGTGCCAAGAATGCCCTCAATGCCGCCCATTCGGTCAACGAAGCCGGCAATCTGCTTCATATTGAGGCCGCTCAGCGGATTGGAACTGCCACCAGCACCGCCTCCACCGCCGCCGAGCAGGGTGGATAGAAAGTTGCCGCCGCCACCGCTGCCAGCAGGAGCGCCACCGCCGCCGCCGCCAAATAAGCCGCCTGGGTTGCCGCCGCCACCACCGAATAAACCGCCGCCTCCGCCTTCAAAAGGTACAGGTAAATTGCCTCCTGGTGGTCCGAATGGACTGCTTCCGCCTAGTCCGGGAAATTGGCCGAAGCCTTCGCCGATTTGCGGAGCGCCCGTAAAGGCACGCGTATGAACTTCTTGTACCTTGCCTCCATTGCCAATCATGTGTCTATGGTTGTTCACGTGTATTCACGACCCTTTTCATCAGATTTTCTAATACAGGATATGTCACTCGCCTACTGATGGTATGGACGAATGTCACGGGTCGGTGAAAATGTCACAATTTAGCTCGTTAACGCATAGAAATTTTAACGTTTCGCAAACCTAAAGGAAGGAATTATGAGTACCGATGTCGAAAGATACAACTGAGCTTACAGAATAATGAGCTACAATGTTGTTCTACCAGGAGTTGATAACAGAATGCAGCTTAAAAAATTAAATGATAAAGCGATAGACCAGCTTTTCGAAGCGATCCTTACGCTCAAAGATATGGAAGAGTGCTATGTTTTCTTTGATGATCTGTGCACAGTGAATGAAATTCAATCGCTGTCCCAGCGTCTGGAAGTTGCGCGCATGCTGCGCAAAGGCTGTACATATAACCAGATCGAAGCCGAAACCGGCGCAAGCACTGCGACGATATCGCGTGTGAAACGCTGCTTGAACTACGGCAACGACGGTTATGTTCTGACGCTTGATCGCTTAGGCCGTTAATTATGAGATATCGCCGCCGGGATGGGAAATCCTGGCGTTTTTTATGCCGCTTGTGCGGCTGGAGCCTGCCTTTGCTGTGCGGAGAGCGGGGTTTTTGCATGCTTATGTCTGTATTCATGCGTTGTTCAATTGACATGCAAGGGCACATTCGATAGCATAGAGTCACATGGTATTGCGTGGAACGGGTGGGTAGAAAATAATGCGTAGATATGGCGTGCTTGTCATTAGCCACGGCTCCCGGGATGAGGGCTGGGTCCAGCTTGTTGAGGAGGCCGTAGCGGCGGTGAAGCTGCCTGCGGATATTCCCATTTTTTCATCCTATCTGGAGCTCGTTGCAGGTAAACTTATTCAAGACGGAATCGACAGCCTGGAGGCGCAGGGCGTGACGGATATCGTGGTCATCCCATTATTTGTGTCCTCTGGGAGTACACATGTGGATGAAATCAGCTATGCGCTTGGTGTCATTGAGCAGCCGCGGTTGGAGACGGATTTGGAGCGTTTCGAGATTCAGGCGCGGATTCATATGGCCTCGCCGATCGATGATGATCCGGTTATTGCTGACATTTTATATGATAAAATGAAGGACCTGTCGGTCGATCCGAGCCGAGAGATCGTGCTGTTGATTGGCCATGGCAGCAAGGAGCCAGGTTTTCATGAGCAATGGCTGGAAGGGCTGGAGCAGCTTGCGCTGCGGGTCCAAAAGCTGGGCGGCTTCGCTGAAGCTGATGTCGCGATGCTGCTGCCGGATCAAGTGCCAAGCAAGCTGAGCTGGTGGACGGAGCAGAAGCCAGGGTATGCTGTGCTGGTGGCGCCGCTTTTTTTAAGTGAAGGGTATTTTACTCGGAAAGTTATTCCTTCCCGGATGGAAGGATTCGAATATCGTTATCATGGACGGGCGTTGCTGCCGAGTCCGTTAATTTCCCAATGGATCGAGAAGCAGATCGCTTCCCGGATCACAACTGTGAACAGGTGATGAGACGTAATGGTCAAAAGAGCAAGACTGATTTATAATCCGACCTCTGGCCGTGAAGAGATGCGCAAGCGGTTACCGGAAATTCTCCAGCGCCTGGAGCGCGGAGGATTCGAGACATCGACGCACGCCACGATTGGCGAAGGGGATGCGACCATGGCCGCAGCGATTGCGGTGGAGCGGGGTTTTGATTTAATCATTGCCGCCGGCGGCGACGGCACATTGTGCGAAGTCGTCAACGGTATGGCGGAGAAGGCCAACCGGCCGCCGCTGGGCATTCTCCCGTTGGGGACGACGAATGATTTTGCCCGGGCGCTCAACATTCCCAAGAACTGGGAAGCGGCAGTTGACCTGATCATCCAGCAGTACACCCGATCCATTGATGTAGGAAAAATCAATAACCGTTACTTCATTAATATTGCCGGTGGGGGCTCCTTGACGGAGCTGACCTACGAAGTACCGAGCAAGCTGAAGACGATGATCGGCCAGTTGGCCTATTATATGAAAGGTTTGGAAAAGCTGCCACGTTTGCGTCCGATTGAGCTGTTCCTCAAGGCCGGGGATGCCGAGTTCCACGAGGAAGTGATGCTGTTCCTGGTCGGCAACTCCAACTCCGTCGGCGGCTTCGAGAAGCTTGCGCCTGATGCGGATTTGAACGACGGCTTGTTCGATGTACTGATCCTGCGTAAATGCAACCTGGCGGAGTTCATCCGCGTCGTGACGCTCGCCCTGCGCGGCGAGCATTTGAGCGATCCGAACGTGATCTATTTTCAGACGGACCGCATCGAAATTAATTCGCCGGACTACGTCCAGCTCAACCTTGACGGTGAATTCGGCGGCACCTTGCCGTGCGTCATGACGAACCTGAAGAGCCATCTGCAGATCATCGTCGACGAATCCGGCCAGTCGATCTATAAGAAGACGTTGCTCGATACCTTGACGACTCCTTTTCAGCTGAAGGGGGAGAAGGATGAGGGGACGGAGTAGCGGGTGGCGATGGCTTTGATAGCCGTAATGGCTAAGCAGATCATCGTCGACGAGTCCGGCCAGTGGATCTAAAAGAAGATGTTGCTCGATACCCTGACGATCTCGTTCCAGTTGAACGGGCAAAGGATGAGGGATGGAGTAGAGGGATAGAAGCGGAGAATAGCCGTTAATATAAATAAGAAGTTACAGGCTGAAGACTAGAAAGAGTGAGGTTGATCGCATTTTCCGGTTTTTCGTCGAAATGAGGGTGTTATGAAAGAGAAAAACAGATCCGGCTCGCAGTCGGGTAAACATAATGTTCAGAGTAGTAAAGGTAAGGTTGCTGGCGGCCCTACTGGAAAGGCTGGGGGCAGAGCGGGTAAGCCTGAGACAGCGGTGAGCGGATTTGGCGGAAGGCAGGAGCGTGCGGGAAGTGCTTCTGCAGCTGGAGGGTCGCGCTATGCCGGAAAGGGCCATGGGGTTGAGAACGCTGGCAGTAGGCAGGATCGTGCAGGAAGAGCTTCCGCAGCTGGAAGGGTGCAAAATGCAGGGAGAGGTCTCGGAGCTGGGAAAGCTGACAATAGGCAGGATCGTGTAGGAAGGGTCTCCGCAGTTGGCGGATCGCGGAATGCCGGGAGAAGTTTCTCCACAGCGAAGGCTGAGCCGGCCTGGATGGCTGATTTGCCGGTGCAGATCGGGCAGCAATATGAGGCTGAGATCATCGGGATCAGTCATGACGGGGAAGGGGTAGGCCGTGTGAATGGCTTTACCCTTTTTGTCGGTGGTGCGCTGCCTGGTGAGCGGGTGCTTGTGAGGGTGGAGCACCTGAAAAAGCAGTACGGCTATGCGGAGCTGCTGCAGGTTGTGGAGGCGAGTCCGGAGCGTGTGAAGCCGGATTGCGGCATTTACGAGCAGTGCGGCGGCTGCCAATTGCAGCACCTCGGCTATGAGGCGCAGCTGCGCGTTAAGCGCCAGCAGGTTGTGGACAACCTGCAGCGGATCGGGAAGCTGACGGTGCAACAAGCCCCGGGCGAAGAAGGCATTCTTGTCCATCCTACGCTGGGGATGTCCGATCCTTGGCGGTACCGCAACAAGGCGCAGGTCCCTTTTGGCGAAGAACAGGGGGGCCTCATCGGCGGCTTTTATGCGCAGGGGAGCCATCGCATCATTGATATGGATGAGTGCTTGATCCAGCACGAGGCGAACGACGAAGTCGTCGCTCGAATCAAAGAGATCGGCGCGCGCCTGGGCATCACCGCGTACAACGAAGAGCATCACGCCGGACTGCTGCGCCACGTCGTTGTCAAAGTCGGCTTCCGTACGGGCGAGATTATGGTCGTTCTGGTGACGAACGGCGGGACGATTCCGCGGGCGGAAGAGTGGGTTGCCGGCATCCGTGAGGCTGTGCCTGGCGTGAAAAGTATTTGTCATAACGTGAATATGAAGCAGACGAACGTTATTTTTGGGGATGAGACTCGCGTCCTGTGGGGCAGCGAGGTCATCTATGACTACATCGGCGATGTGAAATTTGCTATTTCGGCGCGCTCGTTCTTTCAAGTGAATCCCGTGCAAACGGAAGTTTTGTACGGGAAAGCGCTGGAATACGCCGCACTGACAGGCGGCGAGACTGTCGTCGATGCCTATTGCGGCATCGGCACGATCTCCCTGTTCCTAGCGCAGAAGGCGGGACAGGTTTATGGGGTTGAGATCGTCGAGGAGGCGATCGCGGATGCACGCAAGAATGCCGAATTGAACGGCATGACGAACGTGCATTTCGAAGCAGGCCCAGCGGAAGTGGTCCTACCCGCGTGGACACGTCAGGGCGTTCGCCCCGACGTGATCGTGGTGGACCCGCCCCGCAAGGGCTGCGACGCCGCGCTGCTGGCGACGATCCTGGAGCTGCAGCCGCGCCGCGTCGTCTACGTGTCGTGCAGCGCATCGACACTGGCGCGCGACTTGCGCGTGCTCGTCAACGGCGGCTACCGCGTCGCGGAGGTGACGCCGGTGGATATGTTTCCGCATACGGTGCATGTGGAATCGGTTGCGTTGCTTGTACGAAATGAAACAGATGCTGAAAAGCCTTATTAATACTGGGTTTTTCTGATGAAACAGCAAGATGAAATTAGTGGTACAGCAGTGATTTTTCCTGATTTTTTGGCCATTGGTGCAAAGTTGGTGTAAAAATTCAACATCAATGAGCCAAAATCAGCGGAAATCACCCGAAAAGAGCGTAAAACAGGGCACATTTTGAAGAAACTGTTATAGTCCTTAAGAAAAGAACCCGAACGATTGATACAGAAATCGTTCGGGTTCTTATGCTTCTTTACGTTTTTTAAATGGAATGATCTGATCGAATTTATTTGCAGCTTCTTTATCCGCCTTCGATAAAACATGGCCGTAAATGTTCATCGTTGTCGTAATGTTGGCATGTCCCAGACGTTCAGAAATAATTTTTGCATGGACACCTTGGTTAATGAGTAAGGTAGCAGAGGTGTGGCGTAGATCATGAAATTTGATGTATTTTAAATTATGTTTCTTTAAAAAGCCGCGGAACCACAGGTAAGGACTCTCCGGATAAAATGCTCTGCCGTACTGGTTAAAGAAAACAAAGAAATGATCGTTATCCCGGGTTTTCTCTAATTCACCCCATTCATCCAAACAGTACTCATGATATTGTTTCAGCTCTTCCCAAACAGCATCCGAAAGGTTGATCTTACGAGTAGATTTCTTAGTCTTCGGTTCTTTAATAATGGGATTTCCATTAATAAAGTCTGAAATGCTCTGCTTTACATAAATCGTACCTTGCTCCAAATCAACATTTTTCCACTCGAGCCCAACCAACTCGCCGCGGCGAAGACCAGTGGTTAAGGCAAGCGTAATCATCATGCGCCAATGATAGGCCTCCGATTCTAACGCTTCAAACAATAATTGAATTTCATCTTCATCGTATACTTCACTTTCCTTATACACTACCTTAGGTGACTTCACATCAGCAACAGGATTTGTTTTTATAACCCGCCACTCGACAGCTCTTGAGAAGATATTTTTTAAAACACGATACACGTATTGAATAGTTCCTGAAGAGAGCTTTCCATTTTTTCCGTCCTGTCTGCTGCCTTCTTTCCCTAATTCGCTAATTAGAGATGCAATATGTAATGGTTTCACTTGATCTAAGCGTAAATGTCCAATGGCTGGAAGTATGCGATTTTTTAAAATACGAAGGTATGTAGATAAAGTCTTTTGTTCAAGTTCTTGCATCGCATACTTGTCTTTCCACTCGTCGACGAAGGCGTTTAGCGTTAATTTTTCAGGTGCAATGTATGCTCCAGCCTGAACCTCAACCTCGAATTTGGCAAGTTCAAGCTCAGCTTCTTTTTTTGTGCGGCAACGAACTGTTTTGCCATGACGGATATATTTTCCTGTCGCATCTCTTCCTATGCTAACGGTTAATCTCCAGGAATTCTTACCTCTTTTTTCCATACTTGCCAACCGCACTACCTCCTAGCCTTAAGAAATAATACTTTTAATTATTTCCTTGAACAATTCGAAGAATACCTTAGTTGAATGGAAAAGATATGCTTGTTAATGGCGGTGTGTCATTTGGAGATGCTAAAACACGTTGCAGAAGCTGATACTTACCATTGGTTCCCAGGAAATTTGTGAAGAACAGTGAGGTCTAAAATTATATAGTTCATTATATTTAAAAGGTTATCTGCAACCGAAGAAGAGTGACACAGGTGATCCAACGCCAAAACTCAGCTACATGCTCGCTCTAAGCACCATTAGATGTCGTATCGTAGTAGAGTAATGGTTGCAGCTGAAAACAGGAACCCAGCGAAGCGGGATAGGCTTAATTTATAACATATAGGCGTGATTCGAGTAAGAGTTATAAAAATATATGGTTTATATCGTCTTTTTACCTAAATGAGTTTTCTTTTGAAATCGGGTGGTAAGCCGTTTGCGACTATTATAACAGTCCCAATTTGGTGTTGGTTGCTCTCATTTAATGGGGTTTCTCACAATATATTAAAAACTTATGAATATTATGTGGAGGGATTTAAATATATTCAGCGAAATTATTAAACCATCCGGGACTATGGGACTATTCGTGGAAATAAGTCTAGGTAGTACTTATACTTGTCATGACTTTTCTTGTGCATAGTGGAAATTTTTAAATTTATCAGTTGAGTTCATTATGTTTTGGCAAGAGCAGGTTTTTCATGGGATATTCTTTACAAAAAAGTACATAGATAGAAGGCTATTAATTATGAACTATTCTAAGTGGAATTTTGAAATTATACGATACTTTTTTAACAGAAGTGTTGCACATAAAGAGGTTATTATTTTTTTAGATGAAAATGTTATTAATGAAATTGGTAAACCGTTTGATGCGGATGTAAATGATTTCATTCAAGCGGTCAAGGAAGGTCCAAATTTTACGGATAGTAAACACATTTGTGGTAAAGCGTATCAAACCTTTCTAGGGTGGAGGAGAAGATCATCGCAAAATTATCCACCTTATATAGCCTATCTCGCTTTATTTGTGTTAGCAGCGGGAATAGATGGTGAATTTTCAAGTTCTGCTTACTATCCCAGATTAAAAAAAATTTTAGACTTGCCGCATGATTTTAATATTAGATATTTTGATAGAATGCCAGAATTATGGCATGATCTCGAAAAATGGACGAGGCAGGAAAAACGAGGACGGTACGGTTATTTCACAGCAAGGATTCAAGGACATTGGCGATATGTTGGCATGCCTTTATCGCAGCTGCTAATTACCAAAGCTGAGAGGGAAGAGAGTTTGCCTGGTATCTTTGCAAAATACGGCTTTGATGCAAAAGACTGTCCTTCAGAGCATGAACTAATTTCGGCACTAGTTGAATCCCCACAAATTCGTTCAAAAACTAAGGCTTTTCTAACAAACATGAAGGAAACTTATTTACGCAATACTTTGTTAGAAATAGTAATGGCTGAATTGGAACAATGGGAAGGGATTAATGGGGAAATAGAAACTGAATCTTCCCTTAATAAATCAAATGCTAGATTAGTTCTTTGTATTAAATATGATGAATTTTCTGAGAGGGCATTATTCACTTTGAGAGTTAGAAGCACTCGAGAATTTCCTGATGAGGACTTGGAATATCGAAGATTAAATGAAACCGAGTCTTCCCTTTTTTGTTTCCAATCAATAGACTCAATTTCATCAAATCTTATATCGTTAAAAGACCAAACGAACTTTAACGCTTCGAAGTTGGACTGGTTAAATGGGGAAACGTTATTTCATAATGATCCTTGGTGGACAGCCAAGTTATATGGTGCCACTGTTCGAGTTTTCACGAGTGGACAACAGTATGGTATCGAGTGGATAGAAGTGCAGAGAGTTGAAACAGGTACTCCATATTTAATATGTCATCACTCCTCTGTGGCTTCTACTGTACTTAAATGGGCACAAACACATTGTTTGAGCTATCAACAGTTATCTTCCATCGGATTACCAGTTGGATGGTATATATTTAAGGTGGAAAAAATCCTTCAATCCCATCCTATATTAAATAAGTTAAAACTTCCGTTACTTTGCAATATCAAACTTGATGGTGGAATAAAATCAAGCAGGGGTAACTTTTATCTTTCTTTTGCGCCTCCCAACATTGTTGTTGAGGGCAACTGGGAGGGGCAACAACCCCTAGCCAACGGTAAAGAGCTGGAAAGTATTGGGATCAGAAAGTGGAGGTTATTGGGCACTTTTCCTAAACAAGAACCGATCACGGTTGAATTAATTGTATCAGAAAATGTGAAGCGGACGACATTTAATCTTGAAGAACCCAGAATACTTTCTAAGTACTTTGCATTTAAAAGAGATCGTTTCGGAAAAAAATGTATTGACGAAAATGGTAACTCAATCTTCGATTCTTTTAATGATATTGATATAAAATGTTTTTTGCAAAAAAATTCAAAGAAAATAATTTATGTAGGTAGAGTACCGGGACAAATATCAAAATGGCCCCGGGAGATAGAACCTATTTCATGGGAGCCCGTATGGGCAATATTGAATACACCAGATGGTCGATGGATTCCTCAGTTAGTTGGAAACCAGGCTGAGGAGTTACTGCCGATTCAAAATCAAAAATTAAAGGATTGGAAAAAATGGAGGAAGGTATTCAGGGTTATTCCCGTTGAGTTGCCAATATCAATTGTAAATGAACTATGGAATGCTTATAAAAGAGAGGCAGACCGACTATGAGTGATCTGTTAACAGTTCTATCTCATCATGGAGATATCAGCTTTAGAGAACTATATTTGATTATAGAAAAACTTTACCCAATTACAGGGATATCAGAGCAAAGCAGATCTGAAAAGTTCCAAATAATAAAGCAATTAGAGTTATTGGGTCATTGCGAAATTGATTATGAAGATAAAAAGGTATATTGTAATCCACCCTTTTTCGGTTTACTACCTCGGGTTGGTGTGTACCAGGCCTTATTAGCGGGAGCTCGAAATACAGTTTTAGTAAATAAGCTTAAGATACTTTCTGAAAAGTATAAGAATGAATTGAACCTATTAATCCTAAAGTCCAGCACCACGAATATTCCTGATACAATAATTCTAGAAAGCCACAATCTGAATATTATAGCGTTAATAGCGAAGGAATTAAAAATTAGTTTAATAGAGCGTTCGCCTTTAGCTTTTTTGTTAATAAATCATTCGGGTAATATTGAAGAGTATGTCGCGGATACCAAAGAACTTGCTCTTTTAAATTGGGAAAAGAGAATATTCTTAGTTGATAATTTATTTTTCGCTAAAAAAGAAATGTTAAATAAGTCGAGCACCTGTCAACTAGAAGAGTATACTGCACCATTTAACCAAAAAAAATTATACAGATTAGTTAAAGGTGACAAAGGATATCAAGTAACTGCAGATTGGGGCCGTTATCTCTTATTAGGAGAACTGGAGAGGCAGGTTTTGTTGTATGACCTGCAGAACCAAATTTTTGCGGTTCCAAAGTCGGTTCCATTGCCCAATTTACTTGCCAGGGCTGCCAACCTATGTTCAGGAACAGCCCCATCAGAATTTAAAACTAATAAAGTAATAGCTGACATTCCATCTGGTTGCAGGATGGAACAATATCATGGAGTTCCTTTTTTTATTGCAAGTAAAATAGCTGAGAAGCTCGGCCAAACTTTAGAAATAGTTTCATTAGAAACCAAGTAGGGTAAGGAGCGAAAAAATAGATGCAAGATCCCATAGGCGCTTTTGATAAAATCAAAGAGAATTTTCTGCTTTACATAAAAACTGCATTTGGTACTAGGTTTCCAGGTTTGGAAGAAGAAAGGGATCGTTTGCTTAAAAAAGATCAAATATTAAGTAGAGAGCCGCTTATAGAGCCTCTGCCTAGATACAAAAGTTCAGAAAAAAGCGTTTCTTCATTATCTGCTAATGATCTTCCCGGTCTCACGGATGAACAAAGGACAGCATTTAAAAAATTATCTTTGTCAGGACTTGTAAAGGACTTCCCGCTCCATAGTCACCAAGCAACGATGCTTCAGCGTGCCCTTCAAGGGAAAAACTGTGTCGTTACTGCCGGCACGGGAGGAGGTAAAACTGAATCTTTTCTTTTGCCATTGTTTGCGCAGTTGGCTAAAGAGATGATTCAGTGGCCAGCCCCGGATAATTATCATAAATATTCGAATGACTGGTGGAAAAATGATCAGTGGATTGATTCTTGTAAAGCTGACGATGAATTTACGAAAACTTGTCGAGTACCGCAACGGGGACATGAAAAGCGCCCTGCGGCGATCAGGGCCTTGCTTTTATATCCTATGAATGCACTTGTTGAAGATCAATTAACTCGTTTACGCAAAGCTTTAGATTCTAATAAGGCGAGAAGTACGATTCATCAACTATCTCATGGTAATAAAATTTATATGGGGAGATATAACGGAGCGACCCCTGTTGCAGGTCATGAATTTATGCCGCCCAATGATGAGGGAAAACGACTTCCAAATACACGAAAAATTGAAGAATTATTAAAGTCTTTACGTTTGGCAGATCAGACTATTTCCGCAGCTAAAGCGTATACCGAACGTCAAGGGGCTAATTCGGATGAGGATATTATGTCTTTTTTCCCTTCTTTAGATGGTGCAGAAATGAGATGCCGTTGGGATATGCAAGACGCTCCTCCTGATATTTTTATTACCAACTATTCCATGCTCAGTATAATGTTGATGAGAGAATCCGATGAAAACTTATTTGAAAAGACAAGGTCATGGTTAGCTGGAGACGACCTACCTGTAGGAATCCGAGAAGAGGCTAAAAAAGAACGTGTTTTCCATTTAGTTGTTGATGAATTGCATTTATATCGGGGGACTGCAGGAGCGGAGGTTGCTTATTTACTACGTTTACTTTTACTGCGTCTCGGTTTAACACCTGACCACCCGCAGCTTCGGATTCTTGCTTCGAGTGCCTCTTTACCAGCGGATAATCCTGATAGCTTAAGTTTTTTAAATGATTTTTTTGGAGCAGAACAGTTTGAAATTATTGAAGGATTACCATCACCGGATTTGGAAGGCGAAGTGAAAGATTATCTTGATCCGAAACCTTTTCAATTACTGGCTGATAATTATCCGGATATACCCAATCGTGTCTATCAGCAAGTAGCTAGAGACTTGGGTTTTCACAATGAACAAGCTGATGGTAAAAAAATGCTGATTGAAGCCCTTCTTTCTCAGGAACTAAAGTTTGGACTAAGAATGACATTAGGTTGCGAAGAAAAAGGGAAGAAACGGGCAACAATAATTACCGATTTCGCTAAAAAAATCTTTGGGAATTCCCAACTTGATCTACGTAACGCGACAAGAGGTCTGCTAATTGCTCGGGGATTAATTGAAGAGTATGAAAAAAGGGATAGCTCCATTTCTTTACCATCCTTTAGGCTGCATTATTTTTTCAGAAACATCGAAGGATTATGGGCGGCAATTGAACCAATGACTGAAGAACGAACAGTGGGTAAATTGTATGCATCGCCACGAATATTGTGCGATACTTCCTCGTCTCGGGTCTTGGAATTATTGTATTGTGAGCACTGTGGTACAGTACTTTATGGAGGAAGTAAACTTTCACTTCAAGACGGATCATTAGAGCTTTTGTCCACTGAACCAGATATTGAAGGTATACCTGATAAACGTAGTAACCGATTAGTTGAGAAGCGGACATATAAAGAGTATGCAGTATTTTGGCCATGCTTACAAAGAATTAACGCTGAAGCCAAGGAATGGAATCAACCCAAAATTAGACCATCTGAAATGGGGAAGCCTTCCAAAGCAGCTTGGATACCTGCCAGTCTTAATAAACAAACGGGACAAATAGAACGGAATCAAGAGAAAAGCCGATTAAATCCTGACGAGTGGATTAGAGGTTATTTATATCAACTTTCAATCTCCCCAGAACTAATTGACCGACACTGGGCATTACCATCGGTATGTCCTTGTTGTGCCGCAGACCACACAAGAAAAAGACGAATTTCACCTATTCGTGGTTTCCGGACGGGTTTTTCAAAAGTAAGTCAAATTTTCACTAAAGAGCTATTTCAGCAGCTTCCTGGAGAATCAGAACGAAAGTTGGTTGTATTTTCAGATAGTAGAGAAGATGCAGCTCAAATCTCCAACGGTGTTGAACGCAATCATTATTCTGATTTAATTCGTGAAATTGTTGTTGATGAATTAAAATTAAAAGCATATTCGGAACCTCAGCTTTTAGAAGATCTGTTACTAAGTAGAGAACTTACACAGGCGTCCAAGCATTATGCTGAAAAGTATCCAGAGCAATACAATGTAATAAGAAGAGATGTTAATTACCATCGTGCGGAATTAAACCCTGATGATCCGTTTTATGAAAGCAATAAAGTAGTAAAGGAAAAGGCCTCCGAAAGAATTGATGCAATCAAACGTCGTGGGGAAACTGGTATTATTCCAGTTTCATATCTCCTGCCTCCAGGTCATGATCTTTCATCCGTGGGAGTAGTAGCTCAGCGAATGTTAAAGCTTGGTGTAAATCCAGCAGGAAACGATGTTAAGTTACAAGAATTATATTGGGATAAAAAATCTCATCACTGGACTGAACTTTTTGATTTTGACCACTTACAGTGGAAACGGGAGAATATATCCCAGAATGCTGAAAGCTCACGTACAAAATTTCGTGACGAAATTTTGGAGTCGATAAGTGATCTGTTATTTGGTCGTTTATATTTTGGTATTGAGTCTGCAGGAATCGGGTGGCCCACAGCTATAAATGATGAATTTGCTGAAGCAGGGGCATTAAAGTCTGGAATAACAAAAGAAGTATTTATTGAGGTTTGTGATTCTATCACTCGAATTCTAGGTGACTTATATCGTTATTTACCTTCTGATCCGGGATTTGAAATTAAGTCTGATCCAGATTACTCAAATTCACGACCCGCAGTGAAAGATTATATTAAAGCTGTTGCAGAATTAAATCGTTGTAATGAAATCAAGCTTGGAGATGCTGTTTTTTCAGCCCTAAACAAGGGGGGGCATGAAACAGCGATATTAAGAACTGAACTTCTTTCCATTAAAGTAACTGCTGAACAAGGCCCCGTTTGGACTTGTCCTGTTTGCCGACGGATTCACCTTCATCCAGCGGCAGGCATATGTACTTACTGCAAGAATTGTCTTAATAGAGAATCTGATGATACTTGCCAAAATGTTTGGAAAAGAAATTACGTGTCTAATTCTATTTATGTAAATAAGTTGCCTATTCGCTTGCATTGTGAGGAGCTAACAGCTCAATCTGATGATCAGGGAGAAAGACAGCGACACTTCCGTGGCATTATTGTGAATTTAGCTAACCAAGAGAGAGATTATATCAAGTCAGTTGATGAAATTGATGTCTTAAGTGTTACAACTACAATGGAAGTCGGAGTTGATATTGGTAACTTACAATCTGTAATGATGGCAAATATGCCTCCAATGAGATTTAACTATCAACAACGTGTCGGGCGAGCAGGAAGAAGAAAGCAAGCTTATTCAATCGCACTTACGTTATGCCGCGGCAGAAGCCATGACGAGTACTATTTTACTAACCCTAAAAGTATCACAGGCGACACTCCACCTGTACCTTTTATTACAATGGGTCAGGAAAGAATTCTAAAGCGAATGATATCAAAAGAGTGTTTACGGAGAGCATTTAAAGGTGTAGGTGTTCGTTGGTGGGATGGGCCGACGCCACCAGATACACATGGCGAGTTTTCAAAGGCATTGAATTGGTATTCACAAAGGCAAAAAATAAAAGACTGGTTGTGCTCGAAGCAAGACGAGATTGGTAAGGTTCTTAAAGCACTTGAAATCGAAGATATTCAATCCTTTATACCGTGGGTCACAAATGATCTGATAGACCTGATTGATCGGGCAGTTGAAGATTCGGAACTTTCTGGCGAAGGTTTAGCTGAACGTCTTGCCGAAGGTGCAATCCTGCCAATGTTCGGAATGCCGACAAGAACTAGATTAATGTACCACGGAATAAGAAAAGAAAATGAGTATAATATTGACCGTGATTTGGACTTAGCTATTACTGAATTTGCTCCAGGATCACAAAAAACTAAGGACAAGGCAATTCATACTGCCATCGGATTCACCGCTCCATTGCTATACCGTAAAGGTAGAGGATGGTTTACCGCTGAAGGGGGACCATTACCGTTTCGGCGATATATGAGGCGATGTAAGGTGTGTAATGAAGTTGCTACAAGTCCAAATAAATTTGACGATACCGTATGTCCTCACTGTGGTGCACCTCACAGTGAGTTTACGGGGGTTACACAATTTCAAATTGCTGTACCTCGGGCTTTCCGTACTGATTTTACTCGTGGGGATGATGCAAAGGAGGATAACACTGTATATACAGGCAGTCCGACTCTTTTTGCTGAGTCTGCTTCAGCGTCATGGAGTGCCCAAGAAAATTCAAATTGTTCTATCTCTCTAAGTCAAGATGGACGAGTTTGGAGGATAAACGATAATGGCGGGAATTTATTTAAAGGTGCTATCACTAATAGTCCTCCAGTTGGCTCAAGTATCCAATTAGAAAATCAGTGGATTGATAGCAGATATTTAAGTAATGATTTCGTTGGAGAATTAGAGAAAATTGCATTAGCGGCAGGGAAAACAACTGAGGTGCTGCGAATTCGTCCTAGTCAGATTCCATACGGTCTTTGTGTAGATCCTGATCGCTCTCAATCCTCTGTAAAAGGGGCACTTTACTCCGCGGCATTTTTGCTGCAACGTATTGTCGCAGATAAGTTAGATATTGATCCCGATGAAATCGAGATTGCACACATTGTTAGGAAAAATTTTGATGAAGGTCAATATTTTGGAGAGATAGTTTTGAATGACCGCCTCTCGAATGGGGCTGGTTTTGTTAGGTACATTGGGGATCATTTCAAAGATATTTTAAAAATAGTGTGTGAGCCGGATCCTGAAAACGATAAGTACTCCAGTTTGCTTAGCCAACATAATTGTGATTCTTCATGTTATAATTGTTTAAAAGTGTATAGAAATATGGTTTATCATGGTTTATTAGATTGGCGTTTGGGACTATCTTATCTTCGGCTTTTATCTAATCCGTCTTACTTATGTGGACTGGATAATGATTTTAGTAAGCCTGAACTTAGAGATTGGAAACAAACTGCAACTAGACTGAGGGATGATTTTATCACACGTTTTGACGATGGCTCGTCTAGATTCACTCCCATAACGTTAGGGTCATTGCCTGGATTCCGTAATGGAAATAAAACCGTTATAATAGTCCATCCATTTTGGAACACCAACGATCCAGAAGGAATTTTGGCCGAAGCAAAAGCAGCGGCTGGTCAGAATCATGTTTTTTATCTGGATACATTTAATTTGTTACGCAGACTAGGTTGGTGTTACCAACATCTTATTCAGCAGATAAGAGTGAGAGCATGAAACCGTACTTTACTCGAATTTTACCAATAAAAGCATTACAGAGAATATACCCAAGTCGTTTCTTTCAATTAGAGAACTGCTCTTTAAGTGAGTTATGGAATGCTGACAAGGAGACGGAACATATGCTTCCGTCTCCGGAGTCTAAACTTGGGAACCTGATACACAAATTAATTGATCAGGTAGTAAGAGGTACCATTAAGGATTTAGTCGGATTTGAAAATAAATTCGATGAAGAACTCGAGGGGATTGAGTATCTTTGGTTCGAAAAACATTTAATTCCTTTAAGGCGGAATATACCTGATTTCGAAGTGAAACGTCAGCATTGCTTAAATAGAGTGAAGGAAATTCTTAACGAAAAAAGAGTTACCTCCCCTGTTGGTGAAGGGAAGTTTAGAAGAAGAAATGGTAGCAATGTCTGGTTAGAAAGCCAAGACCTTTTAATCGGAGGTTACATTGATGAAATAAATCAATTTGGTCCTGTTTTACGTATAATTGATTATAAGTCTGGATCAGTTTATGATCGGGATAAAAATCAATTAAAAGCAGAATATACAACCCAGTTAAAGTTATATGCTGCTTTATATTACGATAATTTTCAAACTTGGCCCGATGAATTGATAATTAAGCAAGTAGATGGGAACGAAATAAGAGTTCCTTTTTCACAAGACGAATGCTTGGCACTATTTCAACAAGCAAAAAATAAATTCTATTATATAAACCAATTAATCAGTAAGAATACTGATGCTTCGAAGTTAGCGACTCCCTCACCAGCTAATTGCAAGTATTGTACCTATCGTCCTGTTTGTAACTTTTATCATCAAAACATGGAGGATATTTCGACTGAATGGGCTAAAGTGGATCTTTATGGTACTCTTCTTGAAAGAGAAGCATTAGGAAATGGGAAAGAGAGAATTTTATTACAAGCAAAAAACAAGTATTATTATATTCGCGGTGTTTCTTCTCGGCATCCAGCTCTCAACGAGAGAAGTCTAACAAATATACGAATTTATAATTTAAGCCGGGACACAAAAAGTAATCACTTTATGGAGAATAATACTACAACAATCTATATTGACAACCCTCAAGTAAATAGATAAGTAAAATATTAGACCTTAATAGCGCATATCCTTACAGTGAATTGGACAGTTTGGGATCCGTTAAAAGCAAAGGATTGTTCGTGATCCGTGTGGAGGAGCCACCTGAATACTTGCTTAAACATGGGGAAATCAAGTATAACCAACTGTGCGACGTTCAGTCCCATTATTGCTGCAAAGTAAATTATTCCCGGCCGTATGATTACGGTAACAAGTTTAATGCCGCAAGAAAGCTTAAGGATTAGCGAATCATCCGTTGAGCCAGATATACAAATTCTATAATTCGTTCGATTGTCGAATTAATATCCGCATTAATTTCGTGCTCCCAAATCCGTAGGACATGCCAGTCCTTGTTCGTGTAATAGAGGGTCGTTTCAAGATCCCTGGCTTTATTACGGTGGATCTTGCTTTCCCAAAACTCGATGTTTGACTTCGGGATATGCCCGTGCAGCTCACACCCGTGCCAAAAACACGAATCGATAAAAATTACGGTTTTATATTTCTTAATTGCGATGTCGGGTTTGCCTTTGAGGTCCTTTACATTTTTTCGAAAACGAAGGCCGCGCTTCCAAAGTTCGTTTGTAACTTTATCTTCAAGTTTGGTATGAGTGCTGCGGATAGCACTCATATTTTTTTTTCTTTGTTCTTTAGTCAGTACGTCTGTCATGACTTATTCCTCATATGTTTATCTTAAGTGGATAATATTTATAATATATTACCCTAGCAGGAAACAACGACTTTCGTGTAGAATAATAATAGTTTATCAATTTTCGACAAGGGAAGGTTTATCTATGTTTAAAGCCCCGACTTTGTTTACATTTTTTGCTGGTGCTGGTTTTTTGGATCTTGGTTTTGAAACTAGTGGGTACAATGTTGCGTTTGTAAACGAATACCATAAGCCATTTATGGACACTTATAGACACGCAAGAAAAGGAATGAAAGATGTTTTCAATCTACATGAACCTGAATTTGGATATCATGTCCAAGATGTATCGGATTTTATACAGGAACCTGAAAATACAATACTGTCCCATCGGATAGAGGAGTGCCGCAAGCGCGGCGAATTGATTGGTTTTATCGGTGGGCCGCCATGTCCTGATTTCTCTGTAGGCGGTAAAAACAGGGGCTTTGAAGGTGATAACGGTAAATTAACGGCAACATATGTTGAGCTCATTTGCCAGCAACAGCCTGACTTTTTCATCTTTGAAAATGTCAAAGGTCTGTGGAGAACACAAAAACACCGCAGTTTCTTTGATCAAATGATACAAAAGTTAAAAGAAAACGGTTATATGACAACTGCAAAACTCATCAATGCCATCGAATTCGGTGCGCCGCAGGTAAGGGAGCGCATAATTTTATTTGGGATCCGCGGAAAATCGGCTTCTGAACTTGGTATTGAACTTCAGAAGGGCCAGACACTCGATGACATTTTCCCATGGGAGAAACATATCAAATACAAAGCGGAAGACATCGCAAAAATGCCTTTTCCGACAATGGATCCGTTTGCAGAAAAAAGTTTATTGCCAATGCCCGAGGGTCTACCAGAGGAGTTGACGGTAGAATACTGGTTCAGGAAAAATGATGTGAAAAATCATCCGAACACCCAGCAGTATTTTAAGCCAAGAGCAGGACTTGCGAAGTTTGAAGTGATCCCAGAAGGCGACGATTCGAAGAAGTCTTATAAACGCCTTCACAGGTGGAGATATTCGCCTACGGCTGCTTACGGCAATAATGAAGTTCATTTGCACCCGTACGAAGCCAGAAGAATCTCTGTGGCCGAAGCGTTGGCCATACAATCGTTACCGAAGGAATATACCCTCCCAGATGATATCACGCTCTCAAACGCCTTCAAAACGGTTGGTAACGGGGTTCCCTATTTGGCTGCCAAAGGCATCGCGCAAACAGTGCTTGATTTCATATGGGTTGGGGAGAGAGTCTATGAGGTTAACAGCCGATGATATTGTCCGTGCTATCGGGAAATTACCCAAAGATATAACCTATTATTACGTTAATTCTGATAATCCTGGCCATATTCAGATTGTTGACGTTGTTTTACCCGAAGGTCCGATTTACATCAAACGTTGGAATCCTATAGAAGGCGGTAACTATCAAAGCGCCGCTACCGAGACGATCTCATCGCAGTTGATTTGGCGGATCGCTAATGCCTTTATGCCAGGACACCCGATTAATTTTGACAGAGTGTTAGGCGGAAGTTATAATACCAGATCGGTTTTAGAGGCGCTGCTTGCGCACACACCGTATTTTTATTACTGCCGCCCAGGCAGAATTGAAGTGATCAGCAATAACTCCAAAATAAAAAAGGGCCACAAGCACCTCATGTGGCTTCCTGAACAACCTCATGAAATGGGGAGAATGGTTCAGGCTGAAACGGAAATGGTCATTTCAGAGATCCCGACGGAAGTTGTATATGATGCTCTGGTTGTGCCAGCTGAAGCGCATGCCTCGGATATGAGCGAAATGGCGCGTCGCAGGCATTCACAAATTCAAATTGCTTTGATTGAAATCGGTGAGCAGCTCGGGTTCCGTACCTGGGTTGCGCAAAATGATAAGGGCATTACATATAAAAATCAAAAGATCGGTGAGATGAAAAGCGTCATCAGTTCGCTCCGAAACGACAAAACGGTGATTTCTGCTTGGGAAGAGGCGCAGCGTGCTGCTCGGCTGATTGACTGCATTTGGTTTAAAAACGGCAAGCTGATGCCCGCCGTTATGGAGGTGGAACACTCTACCGGCGTTACATCGGGACTTACGCGCATGAAGGGACTTCAGGATGCGCTGCCGCCGTTTCCGACGCGCTATGTGATCGTGGCTCCCGATGAGGAGCGGGATAAAGTGTTTCGTGAGTCAAACCGCCCGCAGTTCCAGACGCTAGATACCAAGTATTTTTCATACTCGGCTGTGGAAGAGCTTTATTCGCTTTGCAAAAGACGGAAGATCCGCGGCGTAACTGAGGAATTTCTGGATTGTTTTATGGAACCGACGCTTGAACGGCTTGCTTAATGTAGCATTACAATTACTGATAACAGTTGAAGAAGGAATTCTCGGCTTAAAAATCTCTTGGAAGCAATATCGAAAGTACAAGTTATCAATATTTAAATATATAAAACTAATAAAATGCCAGACATCATTTATATTAATGTCGGGCTTTTTATTATAAACATTTTAACCATTTTTAATTTTTCTCAAGGTAGATTCTCTTGATTCTACTAAACAATTCTTCGTTTTCCTTTATATGAATACCATAATTTCTAGTATAATTGGGATGAATGTATTGTTTTGTTATACTCATATCTTGATGTCCCAACAATTGTTGAATCAATGGCAGTTGAACACCTGATTCGTATA
Organism: Paenibacillus aestuarii; assembly: GCF_027789125.1. Taxonomy (GTDB): domain Bacteria; phylum Bacillota; class Bacilli; order Paenibacillales; family NBRC-103111; genus Paenibacillus_E; species Paenibacillus_E aestuarii. The sequence continues at coordinate 63,420 of NZ_JAQFVF010000005.1, forward strand.
ATACAGTGGCGAATGAATGGCGTATGCCATGGATACGAAATTTTCCAACTCCTGCTTTTTCACAACAACTATCAAGAAGCTTTTTTAGATGATAAGGGGTCATTGGCTTTTCATTAGCTTGTCTAAATATATAATCCTTGTCATTAATCCTTTCTAATATACAATATCTTTTTATAAGTGTTCCCATGTTTTCCATCATGGCAACGAAGCGCTGCCTTCCGTTTTTTGTGTTGACTAATTTAAAGCTATTGTTATCATAATCTATTTGCCAAACTTGTAGTGATAAAATTTCAGACCGTCGACATCCAGTTGAAAATAAAAGACAGAATAGAAGTAGGTCTCTAACTAAATTTTCGCTTTGCTGTACAAGAACATGGTGAATCTTTAATATTTCGTGTCGAGTTAATGCTTTCGATTGCCGAATGGTTGGTTTTATATCATCTAAATTAAATGTCATATTTAATAATGGATTTTTAAAATGGTAATTGCGTTCTAAATAGCGAAAAAAGCTACTTAAAAATTTACGGGTTTGTTTTAACATAGAATACGTTGACGATAGAGTATGAAAATATTCGTCAATAATTCGATGATCCAAGGGTTTATATGTCACAATTTCCCCGTTTTTATCCTTTAAAACATAAATGCGTTCCAAATCTATTTTTTCTTTGGGGAGAGCCAGTTTATATGCTAGAAATTCTGCGAAATGAAGAAACTTTTTGCGGTAGGCTTGATCCGTTCCAGATGAGTATCGCGCTTGTTTGAAAAAATTAGCGGCATCACTAATAAGCATGCGCATAAAAGTGCTCCTTTCAATGTTAGTTTCTAAATTATTTTCCGTCTCCAGTACGAAATTACTCGCTTTTTAGAACTTGAAATAATAATTTGTTAAAAGCAAAAGGGAATTTTTGGGTCAGTACTTCTCCGAGGTCCTGTGGCAATAGCTGCAAATAAATGTAGGTTGTTTTCGGGTCAGTATGTCCAAGAATTTGGCTAAGGTATTCGATTTTCATACCTGCCTTTAAGCAATTAACAGAAAACGTATGGCGAAGGCTGTGTGGAGTATAATATTCTTCAAACCTTAGTTTACTGCATAGGCGCCGAAACATTTTTTCAATGCCTGCCTTTGTTAAGGGGATTCTACGTTCTTCTCCAAAATCTTTTGCGAATAGAAACCCTGTTATATTTTTACTCCAGACTCTTATCCCTGTAAGATTTAGATAATCTAATATAATATTTTCGACTTCTGGAAATATGGGTACGTAACGATCTTTATCTCCTTTTCCTCCACGAACATGTATTATTTTTTTTTCGATATTAAAATCACATGTTCGGAGTTTAACAAGTTCACTTATTCGCAATCCTGTTCCTACTAAAAAACTTAGAATAGCATGACTTCGATATCCATTAATTAATTGAAGGGAAGCTCGTAGAAGTTCATCCAGTTGAGAGTTTGGTAAGTATCTTGGGAGCAATGGAGGTTTGGTCCAGTCAAAACGCTTACTAATATCCCTGTTGATAAACCCCTTATCCTTACAATAAGCAATCAGTCCCTTGATTATTGCGGTATAGGTGTTTATCGTATATGTAGATAGGGATGTTGTCTTTCTGGATTTACACGTCTCGAGGAAATTAAGTACAACTATTTCATCTAAACGTAGTACTGTTAGATCTGAATGAAAAGTCTGAATGAAGTTATTTAATCGTTGTAGCACGTTTCGGTAACTTTCAAGGGTACGAAGAGATCTCTTTTTGCGTAGAACGAGTAGCTCAAGGTTTTCCAAAAATTTAGGAATAGCTTCGGAAATCAAAATATCCTGTTCCAGTTCAAGCATCTCATGATTATTTCTATTGTTAATAAAATTCATTAAATCATGTAGTGAAATACCTAAATCTTCACAGACCTTGTTTAAGTCGTAGTCTAAAGAAACTTCAATGCTCATTTAGTGGTTCCCCTTCGTCATTGGATTGTAAGGTAGGGTGTGAGATAACAATGTAGGGATACTGCGGTATAAATAATGCATGGTCGAACACCACTTTTTGTGCCCCACCGATTCAGAGACAGCGTTAAAATCATTTCTGTTATTTAAAGCGTCAGTGATGTAGGTGTGTCGAAATGACTTTGCTGAGAATTTGGTTTCACTAAAAGCAACTTGATTATATTTTCTAATCATGCAACTTATTATTTGTGTATTTATTGGTGCGTCAAAACGAGTAACAAATAAGGGTGCATGAGGGAGAGTATGGGCTCTTTCAGTCTTAATAAAGTCCGAAAGGACGCTTATCACAAATGGTGTTACTTTTAAGGTTCGTGTACGTGATTTTTTTGAAAAAAGTGAAATAGTGTGTTCTTTGATATCAATGTCTATTATTCTAAGTGTACTTATTTCAAGGGGACGGCAACCTGTTTCAATAAATAGTAAAACGATACAGAAGTCCCTTTTGCGGTTTTTTACTGATGAGTTTAGTATATATGTGAGGAAATTTTCGCGGCTTTCGACGTCAACATATTCATTGTCTCGTGTCAACTTTGGACGAAACTTTTCCGGAACTACATATTGAAATGAAATATAGTCGTTTCTATATAGAAAATTTATAAATCTTCTAATATGGTGTAATATTGTAAAGGCTGAACACTGCTTGATTTCTTCGAATAAAACTCGCTGCATAAGTATAGATTCAAAAGTTTGAATATGACGAGGATGTAATGATTCGATATTCTTCGATACTTCGTTACCTAAATGACGCAAAAACATTCTGATTTGTACAATAAAAGAGGCAATTGTTAAATGATTTTTATCAACAAGTTCCTCAATAAATTTTCGGAACGCTGTGCAACCCAGGTCATCGAATAATGGATATAGTGGGTTGGCTATCGGTTTTTCTAGTGTAAAAACAAGATCTTTAATTCTTGCTAAAAATCTAAAATACAAATCTAGACTAAATAAACGTTGGTGATACTCATTGCGTTTTAGCTTGTTTGCAAGTACAAGTTCATAAAGGTATCGTTTATATTCCTTTAACCCATATGTTAGTTTTCCTTCGAATAATTCATTATTTATTATGTTTCTTGCAATACAATAAAAAAAGAAGCTCAATATATTCTCCTCATGTCGCTTTTCGTATTTAATGCCAATAGTCCTAATAAATTCTATAAATTCATTAGTGTCAGATTGACCTGGATTTTGAGGAATGCCATTAAGCTCATCTGCGTTGTTTCTTTCATTGAATAGTTCTTGTTTATAGTAGTTGTTTGTTCTACGTGAATTCAATCCAGAAACCAATGCATATTCAATATTTGAAGAAGAGGATTTTGAAATAATCTCTTGGGATATCTCCACTGAACATATTGTTGGATTTAAAAGTTCTTTGCAGCGAGCGTCCAAAAAGATATTAAATTTTTTATAGTCTCGACTGATCTTCAGTTTTGCAAGCGTAAAAACCTCATCTCTTATTGCTTTATTTTGCAAATCTGATACTGTTGCGGAAGTTAAGAAAGTCATAACAACCTCGTTCGATTCGATGAACTGAAATTCACTCATAGGTCTGATCCCCTTTATTCTTTATTTGCGATTTATCATTCAATATTCCGATGTTTTTACTCCCATACTTCTCTAAAATAAGATACAATAGGTCATGGGTAGACTTTTTGCTGGGAAATAATACGATTCTTTTGAAGGCCTAAAGCCTTATTCTAGGATCAACTCATAATCGTTTACCACGTTTGTGGGTTGGCTCCGAATTTACTGCTTCCGCAAATCAGGAAGATAAAATAAAGGCTGAACTAATAGCCTTTTCTTAAAATTCAATTATCAAACGGATTGTAATCGTTGATAGTTGAACGCTAAATATTAACTTCCGCGTAAAATTGGAAGACTGATCTGGCCAAATAGCCATTTTGTAAATTCAACCAAGGAACGGATAATTCATTTCTTGGTTTGGTTAAACATTGCTATTTTCTCATTCGCTGGATATGCCGATTCTCTATTGCGATATCCGTAAGTGGGGGAAATTCATTTCAAGACATAACTTGGTACTCACCTAGGTTGGCTGCCTTAGCCGCTAGCTGACGAGAATTATTGACCATAATATTATTATGCCCAATAATTACCATTTTAGACTAAAAGTGTCTCTCTAATTGGAGTTAAAGTGGATTCTTACTTTTCCTGATTAAAGAGAATATTGTAAAATTTAGGCGATCATCAGTCATTTGTTGGTGGTTTCTGTTTGTGTGCCAAAAATACTAAAACGTGCTCCGTAATACGGAGTAATTTGTTTAGACAAAGTTGGGTTAATATTCCTCAGAGTGGGCAATCACTCTATTCCAATCTATCCTCTCGCTATTCCTCATGTTTGTCTGTGTGTTCTTTTCTTTTATGTTCGAAGTATACCCATTAGGTAATAAGACACTCATTATTCCATTCCAATGTAATTATTTTAAGTTCTTCCTGAAGTCGAACTGCGAAAAAGCTCGTAATCGGCAACTAATGTTACATCCGAGTGGAATCACATCTATTTTCATTTAATCTGTATTAAACTAAAGTTGGAGTGATTATAAAAATGAATATAAAGGTTAAGATACCGGCAACACCTGAACAAGAAGATGATTTGAAAAGATGGTTAGCATCAATCCATGCGAATGAGATTAATTTAGACACTAAATTGCTTCTTAAGTACGACTACTTTTATGCAAATGGCTGGATGAACGAGGAACAATTTATTAAAAATCACAGCGGTATTCGACTTCGTCAGTGGCCCGAAGCAAAATATTTATTACGAGATAACAGAATCTGCGACCTAATTCTTAGAAAATTAGGAGTGGGAGGCAGACGTAATTTGCTCGCAGCCCTACAAGGCTTTACAACAGATGTTGAGATTTCTCGTTTGCTGGGCTTTAAGAGTAGTAGTCAAGTAGCGGCATTACTTGATCCCGAAAATCAGCCGAATTCATTTCCAGGTACGATCACGTTATTAGCAAAATTATTAGATATTACTGACGAACATATTACATTTGAAAAGATACTTCATGTAGATAATCACTATAATAATTATCATCAAAACTCATCTTCTATTAAACTGAGCAACTTCTATTCACATGTCGGTAGATCAGATCGAGAATGGTTCTGGATAGTAAATGATTTACCATATCTTAAAGCCAAGAATTTATATGCGAGAATTAACACAAACGAAGAATATCAATCCATTGAAGTTTATAACTTAAATGAAAATTCTGTTGAAGTACATGATTTCCGATCTTGTTTAGATAGATCCTTTTCCGAAATTGTTATTACGTCTGCAGTTCTTCGTAATGTAAAAAAAGTTATCTACTTTAGGGCGCTGACTAAAAATAGTGTTTCGTTGAAGCAGCATTTACATGAACTGAGTCTTCGGAAATATACAAAATTTGTTCCATAGCAATGGAATCCTGATAATGTAACTAGACTTATGACAAACCTTCTTGTATAAAAACAAGGAGGTTTTTTATATGTTAGTTGATAAAAAGTTAAGGCAAACATTGCTCGAAATACTTATAGCATGGGAAATGGAGTTGCTAGAAAAAAATGATACACCTTGCGAACTTATAACTTCTAAAGTAGAGAACAATGATGGAAAGATGCCAACCAAGGTTATCCTTTCAGTAAAGGAACTGTCAGTGTATCTGGGGATATCACAGGATTGCTTGTACGCAATGGTAAGAGAGAATCAGATTCCATTCATCCGGGTTAGGAGAAGAATTTTATTTTATAAAGAATCGATCGATGCTTGGTTGAAGAAACAGCAGCCGTAAATATCTACTTCCCATATTTCTTGTTGATACAAGCAGCAATTACGCAAAATAAAAGCGAGGAAGGGGACAAGCTTCGGTTAGTCGAATGATTGAGTTGGAGAGTGTGTTCGGGCAAATGAAGAATAACAGGGGATTCCGGCGATTTCTGCTTTGAGGCTTTCCGAACGTAAGCCTTCAGGCCGGGCTGTTTTCTCTCGCCCATAATTTGCTCAAGAAGGCAGTAATAGAACGAAAGCCAGAAATGGCGGTGTAGGGATAGTCTCCCTGACACCGCCATTTCTTTATTTTCGCCGACTTTTAGATCCAAACTATTTTTGAGACAGCCCCTTTTTTGTATTCAAACACATAGTCAGACAGTAAAGTCCTAGTAGAATTAAGGTAATTTAAGGTAATATAACCGTTGGAGTAAATAGTGTAGCTACCGTTGTAAATTCATAACTGTTCATGAAAATAAATTAATATTGTTTGGTAAATTTTATCACGACATAGTTTTTTGTGGTCTGTCGCTAAATGCATAGTATCTAGGAGTTGATTCCATATATTGTTACCCTAGTAACAACTAAAAAGTAAGTTAGCATAGTGGAGGATTATGTAAAACTTTGTAGAAACAATAGGGAATACATTCCAGAAAATATTGGCAACTGGATTATGGATAATACAGAACCTAAAACGGGCTGTTATCGGTTCAAAAATTAAAAATGATTATTATCAGAAAGATATAGAATATTTAGAATCTCATTTTTTATAAGGTATGGAGTGATTAATTATGCAGGAGTTAATCAAGAATTTTTGCGAGGAAAAAGACACAGGCATATTTCTTATTGATATGCCAACAGGCTTCGGAAAAACTTACAATGTCCTTGAGTTCATAACTAATTATTATGATCGAGTAGAAGGGAAAATTTTGTTTCTGACCACACTAAAAAAGAATCTCCCTTTTGATGAGCTTCGAGAACACTTTGTGAAAAAGGGGATCGGTGATAGATTTGATGAACTATGTATAAAAATTGAAGCTAATGCTAATGGCGTAATTCTTAACCTCATGTATGTATACAAGGATATACCGCAACGCTTTAAAGATAGTAAAGAGTACCACGATTTATTTAATGCTGTTAAGCTTGTACATGAATGGACCAACAAAAAAAAGGATGAGACGATATCCGCTATTGTCAAAACTACGGAAAAAGCTATCATTGAACAGTATGAAAGGGCCTTTCGTGTTTTAATTGAAAAGGATTTAAAAAAATTTTCGAAACCTGTTGAAAGGTTATTGCAGATCAAGACAAATCGAGAGTATCAATGGGTTGGGAAATTGTATCCTGCAGTATTTACAAAAGATAAGAAGATATTGTTCATGTCTATGGATAAGTTTTTGTTAGGAAACTCCACACTAATCGAGCCTACCTACAGCTTCTATAATAATCCCATAATTGATAAGGCAGTTGTTTTTATTGATGAGTTTGACGCGACAAAAGATACCATATTAAAGAGGATTATTGATAAAGGGCTAGAGAATCGTGTCGATTATCTCAATCTCTTCAAGCAAGTGAATTCTGCCCTTAGTACTAGAGAATTCCCACACCAGTTATTAATTGATTCAAAGAAACAAGATGAGTATAAGCAGAACAATCCTAGAAAGAAAATGAACTCCAGTGCAGCAATTGTTTCAGGTTTTCAGGAAATCTTCAGTGACACGTACAAGAAGTTTAACATCCAGTATAGTTACAAGACATCGGGAAGTGTTGAAGATAAAAAGCGTAACTTTATCTTTAATGATTTGCAATTTCACTCTGTATTTTCCGGGGGAAATTCATATATAGGCATTGAAAGTGATGATGTAGCAAAACAGAATTGGATTAAGTTTCTCAAGACAAAACCAGAGAACGTTGATGGCGGAATTATTTATCTTCTATCCAGCGTTAAAGGATGTATTTCTTATTTCCAAAAAGGTTGTAGTAGGCTGGCCTATAACTATAAGAATGTGGTGGATGAAGGAAAACGTCTTGGTGATGATGATTTTACTTTAGAGCAGGCAATTAATTCGTTACTTTCTGAATTTCATTTATCAAGAGAATATGTTCGATATTTGACTTCACATATTTTATCTGGCCAGAGAAGTAGAAAACAGAAGGCGAAGAATGATAAGTTATCTATCGACTTCTTTGATATGTCAATTTATAATCGAGGTTTTCGTTATTTCGACTTTATTGATGAGCCAGAGCATAATCTTCAATCGAAGATTATGGTCTATGATTTTCCGGATACACCAGAAAAGTTTCTTGTGAACATAAGTGAACGGGCAAAGGTGATTGGTATATCTGCTACTGCATCTTTAGATACCGTCATTGGAAATTATGATGTTTCGTATTTAAAGAAGGCTCTTGGGGATGGTTATTATGAGATGTCTTTCAAAGATAAACAACGCCTAAATAAAAAGTTTCAGGACTTTATTCAGGGCTATGAGAATGTAGACATCTATGTGGAGCCAGTGGGCTATTGCCAGAGCATTGAAACGGAACTTATGGAGATATTTTCAAGTAAAGACTTCGCGAAAAAATACAAAGAGAAACTCGAAAGACAATATCAAGGGTACGAATATGCCATGGAAAACTTCATAAAAGTTCTAAAGGCATTTAAAGCATTTATTTGCAATGATGATCTGCAGTCCTTTTTGTGCTTAACAAATAAGTTAGCAAAAGAAGGTAAAAGCCTTTTCGATCTAAAACTTTTGAAAGAAATAGGTGACCATATTATAAGGATATGTAACAAACCATATAAGATAGATTCGGTTATGGTACAAATTGATAGTGATGATTTTGATACCAAAAAACAGAATCTTATTTCTAGACTTAAAAATAATGAAAAAGTATTTGTACTATCAGCTTATCAAACCCTTGGAGCAGGACAAAACATCCAATATCCAATGCCGGTAAACAAAAAATTCGTCACTATAAACGAATTCGCAAGAGGTAGAGGAGAAAAAGATTTTGATGGTATATACCTTGAGAAACCAACAAATCTTCTTGTGAATATTAGAGAAGGATTAGAAGAAGAAGAATTAGTTAAGTATATTTATCAAATTGAGTTCTTAATGGAACGTGGAGAACTTTCATTGGTAGAAGGAATTAGTCTGATAAAAGATGCATTTCGTTCTTTCAGTGGAGTGAAGAACAATTTCACTGGATTCAAGGCGAATGTTTATGGAAGCAAATCGGTCGAAAATTATGCACTTCGAGTACTTATTCAGGCGGTTGGTCGCTTATGTCGCACCGGTATTAAGAACAAGGAAATCTGTCTTTATGTTGATGAAAGCATCTTTAGAATGAATTTTCAAATTGAGGACGATCGTTTACTGAATCCGGAGTTTGCAAAGATAGTAGAAAAGCGAAGATCTTATTGTGAAATAAAAGACGAAACATACGAAACAAAGAACACCTATGAAAATAATGCCAATACTCTTTCAATTAAAACGGTGCATATCATTAAAAATCTGATGCGAAAGTGGGATGAGAATAGTATTGAAATATGGAAAGAACTACGCAGTGTATGTCTTAAGCATCCAACAATGTCAGAAGATGGGCTTAGAAGAATGCCATGGGCACAAAACTTATATATCAAGGCTCCAACGAAGATCAATGGTTATACATATACACAAGAAGATGATTACGAAAAGAACATTACCATTAAATTTGATGGGAGTCTAAAGCAAGTGGTGTCTGAAAACGATGTGAGATTGAATTTGCTCATGCGGATACCTAGGATAAGGGAGCATTTTATTCAAATGGATTATGCTACAGAGTTCATAGCTAATGAATATTTCCTTACGCCTCCACTATATAACAACATTTACAAAGGAGCTTTAGGTGAAGTAATTGGCAAATTTTTATTGAAGGAATATTGGCATCTTGACCTAAAGGAAATTGATAATGAGGAAATCTTTGAGTTTTTTGACTTTAGATTAGGCGACGATATCTATATTGACTTTAAGCTTTGGAAGGAGACCAATTCATTTGATGCCGAAGAGCAAAAGAATAAGATTATTAAGAAGCTGGAAGCCTGTGGTGGAAAACGTGCAATTATCATTAATATTATGGCTGATGCATCTAACTATAAAATTACAACTAGTGGAGATGGTAAAATTGTAGAAATCCCACTGCTATGTGATATACGTACGGGAAAATTAGATCCAACCATCTATGAACAGATTAGACATGGAGGTTATTTTACATGTTGAAGTCAATACGGACAAATAAAATATGTGCGGAGTTTTCTTTACAGAACATTCAGAGGGATTTTGACATTTATAAAATTACAACAACTGAAAAGTATATTCCTGGCGGCGCTTATCTATTGGATAAGCCGTTAATAAAAGCTAAATCAATCGTGTATGAATATGGAAAGAGCTTTTATATACTTTATACGAAAAATACGATGATGGTTAATGACCTGAAAAAAAGCCTACAGCCAGAAGAAAAAGGAGATACCTTATCGTTTGAGTGTATACGGGTAGAGAAGATACCGAAGCATTTGCTAGTTCAACTTTTCTTAAACAGTATAAACAATCCCAACAATGAGTTATTGTCCTTCAATAACCTCACAGGAAAACTGATTTGTTATCGAAATGATTGGATTAATACAGATAAGAAGAATTTTATCTGGGGACTTGATTGTTTGGAACTTAAGATTGGAAATGATATGTGTTTGCATTTATTAGCCCATCGATTGTCCGCTTATGCCTTGAAGAATAAGATGGAATTTAAGAAAAGACGAATTCATGAATACCCGCAGTATAATTTTACAGACCATAACCATACCTTAAAGCGTGCTGATAAAAAGGAATTAAATCGAAGCGAAAACTTTATAATGAAGCCAGTGGAAGGCGAACGAGGAGGAATCACATATTTAAATTTTCAAGATCAGGAAAAATTTGAATACACTAAGATAGGTGTTCTTTATAACATATTATCGATTCTAAAAAATGAATATAATGAGTATTTAAAAGTTGACTTTGAAAAATCTGTAGTTAGTAAGTGTCTCGAGTACAAGAAATCAGACTTGAACAAATTCAAAGATGTCGTAAATAAATTGGTCTTATCTAATGGTATTATGTTACTTGATGGTGTTAAGGATGAAACATCAGAATTATATTTAAGAAAATTGAGAGAACGTCTAGAAGCGGTATTTCCTGCGGTAGAAGTATCCGTGGGAAAACATGTATCTAAACAGAAGTTAAATATTAAACTGATTCATCATAAAGCCTACTATGAAAAAATGACCCACGATCCTCATAATGACATCCATGAAGGCGCGGCGGTTCAACACATAACACTAGAAAACTTTAAATTAGCTGCAGATGCAGCTGTAGAGAATGTATTAAAAGAACTGGTCATCAAGAAAGACCTAATTAACAGAAAAATCTCATTGGTGGACTGGCGAAGTTACGAATATCAAAGTGACTGGATATTTGGAATACAAGATGGTGGGAAATATTATTTTATGACAGTTCATCCAGATGGTACGTTTGAAATAAAACGAATGAAACGTAATTTATTTAATATATCCGATTATGATAAGTATATGGACTACTTAGGTAATAACGCAGACACAAAAAAGCATGACTATCGTCAAGCAATAGGTTTGGTTAGAGATGTGGCAGGTAATATTAATATAATTAGTGATACGAATCAGATAACTATGCCGGAAGTTTCGACACTTGGCGATTCTCTGGTACTTGCAGCAAAAGACGTAAAGTTTCCAGGAAATTATATAATAAATGTAATAGAACGATTGATTCAGTCTGGGGATGCGCATGATAAATATTTAGATATATTAACAGAAGCTAAAGACCGCTTTGTAGCAGATGAAGAGTATGATAAAACCTACATTACGAGTATAGTAAAGAACAAGTCGGCAAGAAAGGTATTAACAGATTTTGTTTATGAAGATACCGGTGAACTTCTTTACTTGTACCTTAGAAATCAAGAAAAGAGAAATGTGCTGTTTTCTGGTTTACTAGATATTAATTACAGTCAAATAGATTCTCGAGAAGCTATTTTTAACGTTGGAATTGTAGGGGCCGGAATGCAGACATTTATGGAACGTGCAAGCGTGATACGTAAGGTCGAAGCTGTCGATGATGGGGAATTATTCTTTGAAGAGCTGTTACCATTAATGGGTGTTGAGTTTGTCCGATATGGCATGCTAACTGTAATGCCATTCCCATTTAAGTATTTAAGAGAGTTCTCATTATTGGAAGGTAGCTTAATAGAGTCACAAGCTTTGAAAAAGGAGTTGTTTTCTAGTATCTAATAAAAATACTTCTTTTAAATTCATTTATTAGCATAAGACACCTTTACGGAACCACAATTGAATGTATAAAGCCTTTTTTAATTTAGGCTTTAGCCCACCGCGGTAGATGGGGAAAGAGTACTTGAGGATCTATGCTCCAGCAAACTTATCGAAAGATAAGTAGGCTAGGTTATGGGCCGAAAGCAAAAGAAGCTTTGGTTGCCAGATAAATTATTTTGTGATGGAAAACTACCACGGAATTGCGGGGTAGTTTTTTGATTCCTTTAAACCCAAATAGAAAGGTGAAAAGTAAAGCCCAATCTCATATGTAGTTATAACGTGTTGCTGTGGTAATAGCCTTATCTTATTAACATTCTAAGATACAAAAGTAAAATAGAAATAGGATGTGCTTTTATATACGGTTATAGCTCTTTCCGAATGTAGTATGCTTATGGTTCAAAAAACACCTTCATTAAAACGTCTGAAAGTCTTGTTTTTTTGTTTTTGAGTTGAATTTATTCCTCCTAGACTTGAATGGAAAGCCTTTAAAGGCAATTCTGTGGTTTAGGGGAAAGATCTAAAGAAGAGTATTCGGTTTTGGCGAATGGTTTAGAACTGAATTGGTTAAAAGAAGCGGACTCCCTTATTCGGAAGAATCCGCTTAAATACTTTGAATCAATCAGATTCATTGAGTATGATTGTTGATTTATCCATCTGAATTAGCGCTACTCTGTCTTCTTAGATTTTTAATGGCAAGACTGAGGTTCTGTTCGTTTTCTGCATTACTCCATTCCTCCCAAAACTTTACTGAACCAGAATTGGGTTTGTATTCAGGCTCTTGGATTTTGATTCTGCTTGGCAATAAACAGGAATCTCCGACAACAATTGCTTCACCAACCCCTAGTGTTGGTAATTGGTCCTGTATTCCACCAAGATTTTCTGGAAGTAAGTTTGAAACGGCATTTTTGTCCGATTGATTTGAAAGTCTAAGCGCTACTACATTATTACATTGACTCATGACAGTTGTATTTAGCTCAGATGGGCGCTGGCTGATGATAAGAAGGCTTACTCCGTATTTTCGTCCTTCCTTCGCAATTCTTTCAAAATGCGCTAAAGCCCTTGCCTCAGCTGCATCAGCTGCTAAACGATTAGGTAAATATAAGTGCGCCTCATCGCAAACAATTGCAATGGGATGCCTTGTTGAACTGTCAGACCATTGCTGTATTTGGAATACTAGTCTTGCTACTAAACTAAGAACAATAGGTAAGATATCAGAAGGTACTTCACTAAAATCAATTATTTTAACACCCTCGTTTTCTTTGGTATTAGCCTTCATTAAACTTTCGACTAAATAATCCAAATAATTAACAGCAAGTTGTTCTTCTTTCAATGAAAATAAAAATCCATGTCTACGATCACTTCTTTTTGAGGCGAGACGAGGGAGGAAACGATTAAATTTTCCATTAAATGGACCATTGATCAAACCGTTTTTTCCTTGAACTTTACCTTCGTTCAACTCTGTAATATCATTAATAACATCATCTAAACTGTACGGAACAGGACTATCTATTGTGAATGTCTCTAATTCTTTCTGCATGTCTTCTTTTGTCAATTCCTCTTTTTTTGCTTTAATGACTGCATTGCTAAAAGCCATCGCCTGATTCGGTGCATTTTCATCGCTTCTATCCAGAATTAATGCCAGCATATCCTCATAACCGAGCAACCAGTATGGTAAAAAAAGTACGTCTTCATTAGGATTATCTAAATCCGCAGGCCCAGCAATTCTATATCTTTTAATATGAGGATGGATCGATAATGGTTCATATTCGCCGTGCAAGTCAAATACAATCATATTGGAATTTGTAAGACCTGCAACTTGTTCTACAATCTTAGCAACCGTCCACGATTTACCAGAGCCAGTTGAACCAACAACCATAGCGTGTCTTTGGAAGAAGGCATTACCATCTAAAATTGCAAGTGCATCAGAAGCCATAGTATAGGTGCCTAATGTTAAAGGAGTTTTAGATTTTGCTGTCTCGTCTGCGATTAATCCAGTAAAAAGAGTTAGGTACCCTCCAAGAAGTAAAAAGCATTTTGCGCCAATTTCAGGTAAATTTTCGACTGCACGAGTAAATTTTGCAGTCTCTCTTCCCCCCCCCGGTCCTTTTAATGTACCCAAAGCGTTTACAGTGATGTCATTATTAGTGTTATTTTTTTCTTCATCGGTATCGTCGTCATAATTATTCGGCTCGTATTCAAGCCTTACAACTCGCTCAATACGTCCAATTAACCGAGTATTAGGATCAGAAGTATGCATTATTACATAACCGTTAACGTTAACTCTTCTAAGTTTTTCTTCGTCTGTAGTGAAGATATTGACGCTATAGCTATCAACTTTATTTACGAATCCAATAAACTGCTCATCTGCAATGTTAAACAGATCTAGACACTGTTGCACTAATATCAGCTCCCCATGCTTGATTTAGTAATACTTTTAATGTCCAATGCTCAGGCTCATCGGTTATAAATGGTTCGAATACGTCGCTTATCACTTGGCTACCATTTTCGTATTTTTGGACGGCGATGAAGTTTTTTATTTTTTTGCTCTCAATTAGTTCCTTGGCGTTATCAGAAAGTCCCATTGCTAATATGACTTTTTTTACTGAGTCACTTCGAAGAATAGAATCAAAATTCCCTTGAATATGCAAATCATTAAATCCAAAGCCCACAAAAACAAGAGCTTTACTGCTATCTAATACCTGTTTCATTTCCGAGAGTACAATGTTATAAGGCTCTTTATGTGTTTCTAGATATTTTCCTATTCCAGGGGTAACTATAGTCGGAATGATCTGAATCCTCCCTAACATTGGAAGTAAATGATTCCCAATACCTTGCACTTTTTTAACTTGACCATCAGGAAATTTAAACCAGCTTAGTGAACCATGGGGTTTATAAATTCTTAGATGTTGGTGTCTTCTAGTCACAGGTTTCTTTCCAACTATTGAAACAATCTTCATTCTCTCATTTAATTCAGAGACAGAAAGAGGTGATCCAATAGATCCTTCGTGGAATCCATCCCAGATTCTCCATCCAGAATTTGATGCGGACCATTCTATCAAATGATCATAATTTGTTGTGATAATATGTATTATTTCGGTATTCGAGTTTTTAAATTTATTAAAATAGCGTACAAATCCAGTTGGATCGTTATCGTTTGAGATATCAAGAATCAGTTTTTGTTCATCATTCGAAATACAACACCAAGTCTGTTGGATAATTTCTTTAAGAAGTTGCTTACTGATAGCATCGCCAGAATCTTGAAGTGCCTCTTCTAATCCTTTATTTTCCGTGATAAGTCTACTCTTAATTTGCTCCCATTCGTTTAAATCATCCTGCTCAAACTTGTCGATATTTACATTTTGGATCAAGTATGTAGCCAATTTTCCCATCCCTGAAATTCCAGCACCAGCTGAGAGACCACTTCCTACAATAAAGACAGGGTTTAATTTTATAATGCTCTCTATGTATTCGACATAAGCTTTTTTCATTAATAGTTCCCCTTAAACAATTACAATTTACATTTATTAGCATATAACAAATTCGACAAAATGGGTGGAAAATCCTTCTAATATTGTAGAACGTAATCGGATGTTGACTTTGAGGGGGAGATTAAGAGAGACAAGCAGAATTTGCCCCATTGCTACTACTCTTCCGAGAGGCAATAATGAATCAATTTATAATATGTTTGTTTTATTATTTGAATATTTTCAACACCCAATTCCTCACTGTTAAGTTATCTTGTTTGAACAAAAGTATCCGATTTATATGGTTCTCATTCAAATACTTAGTACGACTTCATATGCGAAATAACTTCTTTATAGAAAATCATCATCCTTTCGCCACGGCAGGAACCGCGATTCGTAACAGGACTTTAATTATCCGAGAAACGGGAGCAATTATATTAGTTCCTGGCTCTATTTTTTGCTTGATTGTTCCTTAGTTAACTTAGTTATGTTGATAAAATAGTATTATAGTAAGGTCTCATAATCAGTACTAGGTAACCCAAGTAGGATCCTTGTTAACAGAATGCTATTTCACTTTGGAGGAAATTGTAAATTTTTGTAGAAAAGAAAGAGTGGTAATCAAAAAAAGTAATTAGAAGGGGAATTAACATTGGAAGATACTTTCTTTGAAACGCTATCAGTTGCTCATTTAGAAAAAATCCACTCACAAATGTTATGTTGGATTCTTAATGGAGATATTTTAGACTTAGCTCAAAAAACTAGAATGCTTAATAGTATATTTGGGACAAGTGAAACAACATTTTCTAAACTAGATTGTTACACTGAATACAAATCGATGGATATAGTAGTTGTAACAGACAAGATAACCTTTATTATCGAGAACAAACTAAAATCTTCACAACATAGCGATCAACTTGAAAGATACATGGAAATAATTCAAGAAGACAGTCGGTTTAAGGATACTATTTCAAAATTTGGATTTCTCACACTAGTAGGCGAGGAATCAAAACACTCGGAGTGGAAGAATATTATCTATAGGGAATTATTAGATTCGCTGAGGAATGTTTTTGTCTACAATGAAGAAATCAGGAATCCGTCCCACATTATTTTTAATGAGTATTTAAAAACGCTCGCTAACTTAGTTGATACATTTGAAAAATTTGATAAAAACCATAAAGATTTTCAGAACGTTTTTGAAGAGGCAACTAAGAAAAAATATGAGAAATTAAATACGAATTACGGGTCAGAAGAGAAAAAATATATCTCTCGTGTCAACTTGGAATCTGTGTTTCAGGAGCACTTTTTGCGTAAGATTGCTCAGAAAATAATAGATATTAATAAATATAGTTATCACATTGGAAATACAAATGGTAACGCATTGCTACACATAGATTTATCTACAAACAATAAAATTAATGGTTTTGATTTTAATTTAGGATTCCAGTATCAAGATAATACATTAAAATTTAATATTGGCGCGGTCCTTTATAAACAATCAAACTCAAGTTGGTTACCACAGGAAGTCTACGACTATTTTGAGAATTTATCAAAAAACACTAAATTTAGTAAATACAACCCTCCTAAATACAGAGCTTATACATCGGTATCCAAAAAATTGGATAAAGAAGTATATGAATTAGATGAGGGTGAGTTCGTGCAAATCCTAAATGAATATATTGATGAATGTAAGGTCCTAATAGGCATGTTTACCGAAGTAAGTAAGCAAAAAAAATGGGAGAGAATCTACAAGAGATAACCCACCTCTCCCATCTTGGGACTATATATCAAGCCTGACGGTAAGCTTAGCTTGTTCGTGTTGCAATACCAGTTAACAATGAGAGTGTGCAGACGCTCAGTAACTTCAGTATTGGTTAATTTGGAAGATACGGAAAGCATTGAAGCGGCCTTATTGAAACATAAGAGAAGGTGAGGGGTCCGCTTCCAACTTTAGAACCTTGAGTCGATATGATCTACAGAACTTTCCGCCGCTAACATATTCTTTGGGACTCTGCGGTGTGGTTATCTCTTTAAATTCAAACCATTTACTCAAGAACCATGGAGACTTTTTATGTAGTACTTCCTGTAGCTTTATATCATCAACTGATGGTGAATAATATTCTGTTTGAAAAATGCAATCCTTGTACTGATGTATCTTGTATGGGGAAATTATGCTCTAGTTTGCAGTGACAACACATTATTAATTAATAAAGGCGGTATTTGCTTGGGACATTCTAAGAGACTGTTAGAACGCGAGATGCTTTTCCATTCGAATGGAGATAAACATCTTTGTTCAGATTGTGTTGATGATTATGCACTTAAAGAATATATTGAATCCAATGGTAATGAAGGATTCTGTGATTATTGCGAAAACGAAGACACAAATGTAGTTAGTTTTGATGACTTTATGGAATTTTTCTTGGAAGGTATTGATTCAGAATGGGATCAACCGGGAAATTGGATGGGTTATGATGGTAGAGAAGGCGGTTGGCAAGGTGCCGATGTTTATGATGGTTGGGATCTAATTGATGCACTTGATCCGTTTTCGGAAAACGATGATTTAATAACTGACATAAGGTCAGCTTTGGTTGATAGAGAATTTTGTGAAATAGATCCCTATTCTCTTAGAAGAAACCAAGAAGATTATTATAACTGGCAGCAGTTTTCTGATCAAGTAAAATATAAAACAAGGTTTGTGTTTTATAGAGTGGAAAACCCTCAACATGACCCATACGAGCTCTCCCAACCATATGAAATTTTAGACAGAATATGTGATTTGGTTTCTGATCTAACGTTATTTAGTGTAATTCCGAAGGGAGAAGTAATCAAACGATTTCGCAGACATAATGAAAATGAATATTTCGACAGCTACAAGGATATAGGTCCTCCTTCTAAGGGGAATGCGAAATTTTCGAATAGAATGAGTCCTGCAGGAATTCCTATGTTTTACGGATTTTTTGATCACAATGTACCTTTAAAGTATTGGTACAAACACATGACAAAGAACAAAGGAACGTTTGAAAATGCTGTAACAATTGGTTTCTTTGAAAGTGTAAAGGATTTAAAAGTTATGGATTTAACATCATTACCACCAGTTCCAAGCATTTTCGATCAAGATAATCGATCTAAGAGGATGGGAATCATCTTTTTAAGATCATTCTTGGGGGATTTTAGTAAAGAAGTAAAAAAAGACGGCTCGGAACATATTGATTACGTTCCTACTCAAATTTTTACTGAATATTTTAGACATATTTATCGGACGCCAGATGGTGATCCATTGTATGGAATTATCTACCCAAGTTCTATGATGGATGGGGTGGTCGAATGCGTTTTATTTTTGGATTCAGATAATTGTATGCAAGATAATATACCCCCAGATAATAATGAAATATATGAAATATTACCAAAAGAAAAAATTCTGTCATTATTATCAGATAAAACCGAGAGACATGTTTTTTAATAATTATTATGATTGGGTGAAATTATGAGCTCTAATGAAAAGGCAAAGTTTTTGCAACAGGAAATTCAAGATATGATTCTCTTTTTTCAAAAACGGAAAAGAAGAAATAAGAAAAAAGCGTTTTATATAAAATTATTAACTATAATTTGCTCTGCTTTAATTTCTGTACTTTTAGGGCTAAAAGATATTAATGCAGGAAACTTGTTGGTGAACATATCGATTGGACTGGGAGCGTTTATTACAGTTCTTAATTTTATAGAAAGCTTTTATAATCATAAAGAACTTTGGATAAAAGAAGCAAAAGCTCACATTGAACTTCTTGAGCTAAAAACGAATATCGATTTTTATATTGTTGGAGAAGATAATTCTAATATAAAACTGACAGACCTTGAGAAATTTAAAGATAGATTTAATGAAATTATTAATACTAATGCGAATAATTGGGCTAGTATGCATCATAAGACAACTAATAAAGAGGATTCTCATGAAAAATAATATATTCATTTTCTGACTTATGAACTCATATCTCTAATGATATGGGTTTTTCCTTTGATCGGAAGGTATGATAAACTCGACATATAACAAAATGCTTAAAAACAAAACGAAGTAGTGCCCCACGATACGAATAGTAAAAGCAATAGATTTGTAAAGGAAAATCGTCGTATCTGCTTCAAAACACATACAATGCCGGTAAAATAAAATTCCCTAATTTTTAACCATATTTGCTAATTTTTTTTGTTTGAAAGGTGAGAAAGATAGAATGGAAACTTTAGAAGAGCTATTAGATGCACCATATTACTTGGACTTGTAATCTAAAATATCTTCACTACAAAAATGATGCTAACTATTTTACACAAATGCAAGAATTTAGTTTGGGTATAAAAGACAACCCAGATTTCGGTTATAGTAATTACATGTTTGCCGGAACTGAACAAATCGATGAGTTCATTAAAGAGTTTAAAGTAAGCCAATTGTAATTAATCAAACAAAATGTAATCTCTTATTTAGAAGGTTTGATCTAGACCTTATTTTGGAAACATTTGAGGCTTTACACATTAGAAGAATCAAAAGAATTGTTAAAGAAATACATCGATGTTTACATAAAAGAAGAAACGATTTAAATAATCGAAAAAAATCTCTAACACTCGTTCGTTCAGTTGCAAGGAAAAAAAGATCCGTTTTACGACGTTTAAATCCACATAATTGTTATTATGAGAACATTAACCCCAGTTGAATAATGAATAATGGTTATTATGATGTGTAGCGACACAAACATGCTATCATTCAAATACACGTTGCTAAAAGGATTATTAAATGAAAAGAAGTAAGTTTGCGTCGCAAGCCTACGACGCAAACTTACTTCATTACTAAGAGCGCGATAAAAACATACTTTCTTTATTCGTGTTTTTTTGATGCTCGCGAGTATTCGGAGCAATTAATATTCGTTGAACCGCATGAATCAGTCGTGATTTTGAATAGCGTTTACGAAAGGGGGAGAGACATGGCAATAGCAATAGGGACAAGTATAGGTGAGAAATTCCCGATATTGATCAAAGAGTGGCACTTAACCAAAAACGGCGACCACACGCCTTATAACACAGGATGCGGTTCAGAAAAGAAAATATGGTGGCTTTGCGAAAAAGGTCATGAATGGTCAGCGACTCCTTACAACAGAACAAAAGGGAAAACCGGCTGCCCATATTGTTCTGGGAGACGGGCGACACTCGAAAATTGTTTAGAAACCAAAAACAAAGAGTTAAGCGCGGAGTGGCATCCATCCAAGAATGGGACATTATCACCAAGGAATGTTGTGAGTGGAACTAAAAGAAAATTTTGGTGGAAATGCGAAAAGGGACATGAGTGGGAAGCATCCGTATGGAATAGAGCTAAACCTAAAAACGCAACGGGCTGCCCTCGCTGTTCAGGTTACATATTAACCGAAGAAAAATCTCTAGCTAATTCCAAGCCTGAACTTGCAAAAGAATGGCACCCGATAAAAAATGGTAGCGAGACTCAGAATGACGTATTTATAGGTTCATCGAAGAAAGTATGGTGGCTCTGCCAAAACGGTCATGAGTGGCAGGCGATTATTTCGAGTAGAAGCAAAAAGAACGGAAACGGTTGCCCGTATTGTTCAGGGCAACTAGCGAGTCCTGAATACTGTTTGGCTGTATCAAAGCCAAATTTAGCAAAGCAATGGCATCCAACTAAGAACGGCACTTTGACTCCCTACGACGTGACTCCTGGTTCAGGAAAAGCTGTATGGTGGATATGCAAAAAAGGGCATGAAAGAAAAGTCGCGGTCAACAGTTGTTCTGACAAAGATGATATCTGTCCGATCTGTTCGGCGGAAAACAAGACGTCGTTTATGGAACAGGCTCTTTATTTTTATATCAAAAGAGTATTCGCAAATGCATCAAATCGGGAAATAATCGAGTTTATGGGAAAGAAAAGCGAAGCAGACATATTCATTCCCGAATTGAACCTCGCCATCGAATATGATGGTTTTCATCATAAAAAGTCCGGAAATATCAAAAAGGACGAGAGAAAAAACCGTTTTTTTTACTTAAACGGAATCCGATTAATTCGAATAAGAGGTGCAGACTTTCCAGACTTACAAGCATTCGGATCATCAGTAATTACTCAGTATTCGAACAAGGAAGAAGAAATTACAAGTGTAGTACAAGAAATATTTCAATTCATCCGAAGCGAGTTCGTGTTGTCCCAAACAACAATAAAAGAAATGATAAAACAAAGAGATGCTCAACTGGATGCCGATAGGGGAAATATACTCGAACAGTACATTCTGTCCGTGAAAGAGAGAAATTTGTCGGAAGCAAACCCTGATATAGCGAAAGAGTGGCATCCGACAAAGAATGGTTCGTTACTCCCTGAGAACGTTTTTCTCAATAGCATTAAAAAAGTTTGGTGGATTTGCGAAAAAGGTCACGAATGGCCGAGTACCATTAATCATCGTACAAATAACGGAAAAAGAAAAGGAACAGGATGCCCTTTTTGCGCGAACAAAAAAGTTAACGCAGAAAACTCATTGGCTTTAACAAACCCAGAGTTGGCCAATCAGTGGCACCCAACAAAAAATAAAGAGAAACCGACCGAGGTTTTTGAAGAAAGCAACAAGAAAGCGTGGTGGCTGTGCAAGAAAGGGCATGAATGGTACACGTCCCCAAATTTGAGGAAAGGTGGACGAAATGGTTGTCCAATATGTTCTAATCGAATAATCACAATGGAAACAAGCCTTGGCGCTGTTAATCCAAAGTTAGCGAAAGAATGGCACCCAATAAAAAACGGAGAAATGACGCCATTTGATGTGCCACCGGTCGGTGCGAAAAAAGTGTGGTGGCTTTGCGAAAAAGGTCATGAATGGCAATCGCGCATAGCAAATCGGAGTTACGGAAACGGCTGCAAGCAATGTGACTTAGAGAGACGGAAAAATAGAAAAAAAGAAACGACCTAAAAAAAGGTCGTTTCTTTTAATTATGTAGGGATGTATATTTGAGGCGCTTTTATGATATGATGCATGATCATGTCGTAAAGGAAAGTATGATCGTGACGCTGGACATATGAGGCGTAACCTAATACAAGGAGGGTTGTGCCTCTTTTAATGAAACATACATAATGCAATTGTGTATGATTCATAAAAAATAATATATTCCCATAAGATATATCCAAATATGATCCAAATCACAAGCAATCGTCCGAATGCATGAGATTATTAATGAGGTTTTCCAAGATGAAGCCTGTTTGAGTTTCAAACTCAAACAGGCTTTTGTTTCATGTTGCAACACTTGAAAAATAAGGTAAAATGAATATTACGGTTACTGATAACGGAAAAGATTAGGGTAGGAGCTGTGATTGCATGTTAGAATTAACGATAGACGCACCGGATCGATTGATTAAAGTTGCGCACGCTTTATCCTCGGAGGTTCGTGTTAATATTTTAAAACTTTTGAACAATAGAAAAGAAAATATTGTGGATATTGCAGAAAAATTAAATCTACCTATATCAACAGTTGCTTCCAATGTCAAAGTAATGGAAGATGCGGGTATAATTATGACGGAGATCCGGCGTGCCTCAAGAGGAACAATGAAAGTTTGTGCTAGAACTTTTGATGACATCCATATGAATCTCAATGTTAATGTCGGTTATAATAACCCAAACTGTTACCAAATTGAAATGCCTGTAGGATGTTATACGGATTGTGAGATCCATCCGACGTGTGGTTTAATCAATAATAACGGAGTTTTAAAACCTGACGACGAACCGTCGGCTTTTTTTCATCCGACAAGAATGTCCGCTCAAATGATTTGGTTCCGTCGAGGCTTCGTTGAGTATAAATTCCCAACATTGACGGTACCTAATGCCAAAATTCAATCCATTCAATTTTCTATGGAGTTATGTTCTGAAGCACCGAGATTTGATCACAACTGGCCATCGGATATTACCGTATGGATTAATCATAAAGAAATTGGTACATGGACCTGTCCGGGAGATTTCGGTGATAGAAGGGGAAAATTAAATCCACATTGGTTCCCTGATAATCATACACAATACGGCTTATTAAAAACATGGAAGGTGGACGAATCGGGAAGTTATCTGGATGATGTGAAAATATCTGAAGTAACATTGAATGATATTCAGCTCAAAATGAATACATGTATTCATTTTCGAGTAGGCAATAAACCGACTGCTGAGCATATAGGCGGGATTAACCTTTTTGGAAAAGAGTTGGGTGATCACGATCAGGATATCATCATGAGAATTATATACACATAATTCCATAGAAAAGAGCCATTGAGATTTCACTATCGGTGAAACTTAATGGCTCTTTTTGTCGGATTCTAAGAGACATATAATGGAAAATAGTTTAGTTATAATGAATCATTACGGATATTTTGTAACAAACATAAAATCGAGAAAAAACCATTGACACGCTAAACTTACTTGGGTAAAGTTGTATTAACGAAACCGGGAACGTTAACATGAACGCTAAAGAAAACACATCAACCGGTTCGGTAGATTCGAGGGGGGGCTATGGAGGAGCATAGGACAAGGATCAGTAACGTAAATAAAGAATTATGTAAGCGAATACATTTCTATTTATGTGACTATTTTCCATGTAGACTGACCCCGTTGTTTTACGACTTGAAGTGGAATAATACGAAACTTGGATTAAAATTTTTGAATGGGAGGAATTTCATTGAAACAATCTAAAATTTTAACTTTATTTTCGAGTATTGTATTAGTTTCATCTATTTTAAGCGCATGTTCTAACACTGCCAATAACGCTACTAATGCAAAGGCTACAGATAAGGCTACAGATAAGGCTACAGATGCAAAGGCTACAGATGCAAAGGCCACAGATAAGGCTGCAGATGGCAACGCTTCCAATAAAGAAGGGAAAGTAACGATCACTTACTGGAACTTGTTTGGTGGCGGTGACGGAGAAATCATGAATCAAATGGTTAAGAAATTTAACGATGAGTTCAAGGATAAAATTGAAGTAAAAGCTTTAACGCAAGACTGGGGACAATATTACACAAAGCTTCAAACAGCAGTTGCAGGTGGGGTAGCTCCAGATGTAGGCATTTCGCATACTTCCAAGTTGTCTGAAATGGTTAAACTCGGAATTATTGAGCCACTTGATGAATATGCCCAAGCCGGTGGGGTCTCTTGGAGTGGATATAACCAAAATATCTTGAACGCGACAATTTTTGATTCAAAACATTACGCTTTGCCCTTGGATGCACATCCGTTTATCTTATACTACAACAAGAAAATTTTGAAAGATATGAGCTTGCTTAGCGATGATGGAAAACCGAAAATCGAGCCAGGTCCTGATGGATTCGTGAGTTTTTTAACTAAAATTAAACAAAATGCTCCTCAAGGTATTTATCCTATGTTGCTTTCTTCCACGGGTGAGGATCCTTATAGACTTTGGTGGGCTTTCTATAATCAAATGAACGGTCCTGGTTTGTTGGATCAGTCGGGTACAAAAGCGACTTTTAACAACGATCAAGGTAAAAAAGCAGCAGAATACGTGTTTAATCTTTTTAATAAGGGGCTTATTCCGAAGAATTTCCAAAAAATAGGGGAAACGTTCCAAGCGGGAAAAGCAGCACTTTTACCATCCGGGGTATGGTTTACCGGTACACTCGAAGCGACAAAGGGGCTTGAGTTTGGAGCCATTCCATTCCCCCAAATTTATGATAAACCGGCTACTTGGATCGATTCCCATACATTGGTAATCCCGATACAGAAAAAAAATAAAGATCCGAAGAAGGTTCAAGCGGCCATTACCTTTGCGAAATGGATTACTGAACAAGGAGCGATGTGGGCGAAAGCTGGTCATATTCCAGCCTCAACTACTGCTGTAGAATCCCAAGATTTCAAGAGTTTGCCACTGCGTTCTGATTATCTCAAAGCCGCTAATGATGGTGTTTATTTGCCTCAATCCCCGAAATTGTGGCCGGCCAAAGATCAACTTGTACAGTCGTTGGATGCGATTTGGGCGGGAAAAGAACCGGTGGATAAAGGATTGGAGAAGGCCGTACAAAATGTAGAGAAGGTTGTGTCTCAACAATAATTGGTGTCATGCATTGGGGTTACGCGGTAACCCCAATGCAATACTGGAGGTAGTCACATGAGTACGGTAACGACGATGGAGAATCAAGAATCTGCCAAAACAGCCAGATATAAAAGAAAATTAAATATTTACAATGAAATGTTGGGCACGGCATTTATTGCTCCTTATTTTATTTTCTTTATCATCTTTTCGATCGTTCCTATTTTTTATGGTCTGTGGGTCAGTTTTCATAAGTGGACCTTGGTGGGGAAAGATCATTTTGTCGGTCTGGAAAATTATATCTATGCGCTTAAAGACATAGATTTTTGGTTATCGCTTTGGCATACAACTTTGTTCGTCATGATCTCCACGCCAGTATTAGTTACTATTCCTTTCGTACTTGCTCTCGTAATCGACCAAAAGATGAGAGGCAGGACGCTACTGAGAACCGTTTTTTTTACACCCAATATTTTGTCGGTATCCGTTGTTAGTAGTGTTTGGATTTTCGTGCTTCAGCCTTATAGTGGATTATTAAATACTTTGTTGCACAAAATCGGCATACAGCAGGAATTATTTTGGCTTAGCGAACCCGGTTTGGCATGGATTTCGATCGTTATGATTACTCTATGGTGGACCGAAGGCTTTAATATGATGATTTACTTAGCCGGATTGCAAGATATCCCTACTGAGCATTATGAGGCGGCAACAATAGATGGTGCAGGCGCATGGCAAAAATTAAGATACATCACATTGCCTGCGATGCGGGGGGTTTTTGTACTTTTAACCGTCCTTCAGGTCATTGCTAATTTTAAAATATTCGGTCAGGTATGGTTAGTCACTCACGGAGGACCCGGGAATCAGACCAGAACCATGATCCAGTATATTTACGAAACGGGGTTTTCAGCTAACGAACTTGGACGCGCAACGGCCATGTCATTTATTTTCTTTGTCCTTTTAATTACCCTTTCATTTTTGCAGTTTAAATTTTTTAGCGGAAAGAAAGACTGAGGGGAAAATAATGAACGAATACGCAGGAAATCGAAAAGTTTCTATAGGGAAAATACTTCTGTATACATTTGGTTACACCTTGGCTGCTGGAATAGCATTTCCGGTTATTTGGATGATTGTTACTTCTTTTAAGCCGCAAGGCAGCCCAATTTCAGAGCTCAGTCAAAGGTTTTCACCACCGTTTTCCATAGATAACTTCGTATATATTTTCGAAAACGCGCCTGTCTTGAAATGGACCATGAACAGTTTGATTGTGTCTTGTGTTGTACCCATTTTTAGCTTAACGCTGGGAGCTCTGGCCGCCTTTGCCCTTTCTAGAATAGATTTCAGTTACAGGAAAATTGCTTTCTGGATTATTTTGAGCGGGATGATGATTCCAGGTGAAGCAACCATCATTTCACTATATATTGTTTCGAATAGCTTGAACATTCTGAATACGTATTTTGCGTTAATTTTACCTTCTCTGGCTGGCCCGTTAGGCGTGCTTGTGCTTAAGCAGTTTTTTGATGGACTTCCTAATGAGTTGGTGGATGCCGCTAAGATTGACGGCTGCAGCATGTTTCGAATTTGGTGGAACATTTTCCTTCCATTATCCAAACCTGTTATTGCCTCTTTGATGATTTTTGCATTTTTAGGCTCCTGGAATGATTTTTTATGGCCGTTTTTATCGATTACTTCAGAAGATTTAATGACCTTGCCAGTCGGTATCCCATTCTTTAACAGTTCCTATACCCAGGACGAAACACTGCCTATGACGATCAATGCCTACGCATCCATTCCGATTATTATCGTATTTGTCATTTTCCAAAAATATATTGTAAAAGGAATAACACTTTCTGGAATCAAAGGTTGACCAACGAAGAAAAGGTGGCCAATAAGGCTGTTGAAATCATTAAAAACAATTCTAATAGAAGGTAGTGGTAGAACGTGTCGGTAGCTGAAACCTGTCAGAGCCTAGAAAAGCAAATTCCAAGATCTGAGTATCCGAGACCCGATTGGCAAAGAAACGATTGGCTGAATTTAAACGGCAGCTGGGATTTCATGTTTGATAGCGAGGATAAAGGCAACAACGAGGAATGGTATTTGGCAGGCTGTCCGACATTTGCTCAGCAGATCCATGTACCTTTTTCCTGGGTAAGTCCTCTATCGGGAATCGGACAGGATGTAAAAGGAATCGCCTGGTATAGCAGAAATGTGCGCTGGGCTCCTAAGCAGCAGGAAAGCCGTGTATTCCTCCGTTTCGGTGCGGTGGATTACCGTTGCGACTTATGGGTTAATCAAATTCTAATAGGTACTCATGAAGGCGGGTATGGTGCATTTGAATTTGACGTTACAGATGTATGGAACCATGAAGAAGATAATCGAATTGTAGTTCGCGTTCAGGATGATGATGAAGCTTATCAAACTCGCGGTAAACAAGGTTATGGCGAGATTCGTGGTATTTGGCAGACGGTATGGCTGGAGTCCCGCCCGCAAAATTATGTTGCATCGGCGCGGTTCTATACGTGTATCGATGGGAGTGTTGAAATTACAGGTACGGTGCAGTCCCATCGTCCGGTGGGTGCTGTTCTTCGATTCTTTTTTGATAATGGCGTTGTAGACCATCGCCTTAAACTGGAGTTGTCTGAAGGGATAAATCAGTTTCGGACATCCTTTCAAGTGGATTCACCGAATCTTTGGAGTACAGAGTCGCCGTATCTCTATGAAGGAACAGTAGAGCTTGAAAGTGAGACAGCCATTAGCGGAAACGATACGATCTCAACCTACTTCGGCATTCGTGAGATTGGTACGGCGAAGTTTGACGGACGGGACCATAAGTGGATTACGTTAAATGGAAAGCCAGTATTTCTGAATGGTACGTTGGACCAATCGTTTATCCCGGATGGTTACTTTACGTTCCCAAGCGAGGACTACATTCGAGATGAAATATGGAGACTAAAGCGACTGGGTTTAAATTTTGTCCGTATTCACATCAAACCGGAGGAACCGCGAAAGCTTTATTGGGCCGACAAGCTTGGTGTGCTGGTTATGGAAGATATGCCTTGTTTTTGGGGTGAACCTGATGAGAGAGCCCGAGATGCCTATGAAAGAGAAGCCAAAGAGATCATTCAGCGCGATTTCAATCATCCGTCGATCATTTCCTGGGTTGTTTTCAATGAAACTTGGGGCCTGTTCACGAAAGATACAAAAGATAAAAGAAAATATCTCCCGGAAACGCAGGAATGGGTGCGTTCCGTCTACAAATGGGCGAAGCAGGAAGATCCGACAAGGCTTATTGAAGATAATTCCCCCTGTAATTATGACCATGTCGAGTCAGATTTAAATACATGGCATTTCTATTTAAACGGATACGAAGCAGTCCGCAGTCATGTGCAGGAAGTTGTGGATAAGACCTATGTGGGGTCTGATTTTAACTACATCGGCGGCAATTTGCAGACTGACGCACCCCTAATGAATAGCGAGTGCGGAGCCGTATGGGGGATTGAAGGAAGCGCAGGAGACAGTGACCTCGCATGGCATTACCGCTACATGATTAACGAATTCCGTCGACATGACAAGATGTGTGGGTTTATTTTTACCGAGTTTCACGATGTCATTAACGAGTTTAACGGGTATTACAGGATGGATCGTCAGGAGAAGGATTTCGGTTATAGTTCGTTCTGTTCGGACATGAGTTTGCGAGATCTGCATTCACCTGATTTTATCGTGATTGATGCGCCTCCTTGCCGCACGGTATTACCAGGCCAAGCCGTTGAAGTGCCACTCTTGGCGTCAAGCTACTCGGACCGCTACCATGGGCAAACGTTGCAATTAAAGTGGGAAGTATATTACGACAACTTCGGTGATAAAGCGATTGCGGGGACAGAAACTGTCAATATGGAATGGAATGGATACGGGGTACGTCCACTGCAGGAGCTGCAGCTTACGATGCCGCAGGTTGATGCCGTTGCAGTTCTTACAGTAGTTTTACAAACCTTGGAAGGAACCGTAATTGCCCGCAACTTTATTACTTTCGATGTGAGGAGCGGTCATTCTAATGGCATTTACGCCATGGAGGGCGAGTGGCTAAGCGTACGCCCGGCGGCTTACACATCATCCCAGTGGGAATATGAATGGAAGGCACTGGACGATCACAAAGTGAACGGAGCTTCAACGGGCTTTTTCGAATATGACATCGCTTTGCCTGAGGGTATAAGAAATGCATCAGTAAACGATATTGAAGTAATTTTCGAAGCCGGGGCCAAAGCGGTTTTAGGTAAAGACAAGGAGATGATTGCGTACAAACCAAGCGATATCTCTTATATGCATGGAGCCAAAATGGATCCGGGTATGAACATTAATTCTTATTTCATGTCGGATGAAAGCTGCCATCCATCCTATGTCGATGTTTTGGTGGACGGGGAACCTATTCGCACGATCTGTTTGCAAGACGATCCTGCGGACAGCAGAGGCGTACTATCGTGGCATTATCAGTCGAATGACCGCAAGCTGGAAGAGGCCGGTTCTTACGGTTACCTTCAGCGAATCTGTATTCCAAGCCGTCTAACCGCCCGTATTATCGAAAAAAACAGCTTTACTTTACGGCTATCCGTACCGGAAGGCACGTCTGAAGGCGAAGGTGGAATCGCTATTTATGGACGGAATACGGGGCGTTATCCCATTGACATCATCATTCGCTGGAAGTAAATAAAGGTTTGAGTCAAAACGCTTATTCGGGTTTCTTCTTTTCAGAAATGAAAGGAAGGAACCCGTAATAATTTCAAAATGCAAAAATGAATGTGAGATTAGTAGCACAATTTGTTAGTAGAAACATGACAAAGGAGGGTTAGAGTTGCGGCAGCGAGACCAAGTGATTGATGTTTTTAAGGGGCTCTTAGTATTGGGGATGGTCTACACCCATATACTACAATTCTTTTGTCATTTCGATAAGCATCACTTAGCGGAAGTATTTCAAAATTACGTGAACATCATTACGTTCTCGGGCTTTGTCTTCAGTTTCGGGTTTGTCTGCCAAAAAGCTTATTACAACAAGTCATTTCAAGCAGCCTCCGGAAAAATGGCGCTTAATGGTTTAAAAACATTAGTCGCGTTTTATATCTCCGGCTCATATTTTCGAATTCTTATCGATAATAAGCGTTTTGAGTGGGACACTTTTCGCCAAATACTGATTTTACAGGATATCCCCGGCTGGTCCGAATTCTTAATCTCCTTTACTTTGTATATTTTCGTCGGTCTCGTATTCTTTAAGCCATTTCAACTGTTGGTAGAGAAAAAGTGGGTGTTTTGGCTTGTCCTTGCTCTTTGCTTAGTAACGACTTATATGAACTACAGCAAAATCACTATTAACCAAATAGGTCTATTAATCGGAACAAAGCAATTTGCATCTTTTCCTATTGTGCAGTATATGCCTTTTTATTTAATTGGCATGTATTTGGCTCGGTATGGAGTGAAGTCTCATCTAGGAATTTTGATTGGGGCTACTGTTTCAACAGTAGTAGCAGCGGTTTTCTTCATGAAGAAAGGAAAATTACCCGGTCGATTTCCTCCATCATTAGAATGGATCCTGGCACCGTCTTTGTTTCTGTATATCTATTATCTGGCGGCAAGGAGGTTTGAATTTGTTTCGTACCTCAGGAAGCCTTTGACTTTCCTGGGACGGAACGTGCTCATCTATTTACTGCTGAGCAATATTTTCATTTTTACACTGAAAAGCAATCAAAGGGCGTTAGAGTTAACCCCTGCTCAGTGCTTAATACTCGCCGTTCTGAACTTTGCCATTATCGGTTATTTCATATCGATTATAACGAATGGGAAGCCAAAACAAACAGAGGTTGTGGTGCGAGAACTACATTCGTGATAAGTCCGGAAATACATATTTCTCTAAAAGTCTGAATCTATTGCATAACCACCCTCCATCGACCAACTATGATTTAACCACAATTTGTTTGGTATGAAAATTCAACGGGTCTATCGAAAAATATTTAAAAAGCAGTGGCAGAGGTACTTAGTACCTGCTACCACTGCTTTTTGTGATACGTAGCCGCTTGTGACCGACCGCCTTATAGTTTCTTAATTCTGCCTTTGAACTTTTGAATGAAGCGTGCATTGGACTCATCGCCGCCGCTTGCGTTGCCGCTCATCCAAATGGGTGGTTGAATGCCGTCCTTGACCAGTAGGTCGATCGTTTCCGACACGAGCGCATTTAAAAGGTAGGCATTAGCGAAGGTGGACATGGCGGCAACCCGTTGCTCAAGTCCCTCGATTTCAACCACAGCATCGCCTACATCAATTTTAGTGTCGAGTACAATATCGACCAGGTCATGCAAGTTTTGCTTGGATGGATGACGGGCCACATGGTTTTCGGGTGTGGCGAGCGCGTGCCTGACAGAAGTGACCCCGATGGTTTTGACTCCGCGCGATTTGGCCACCAAGGCCGAATCAATGGTAGCAGAGTTGATGCCATAGGCGTTGATGATGATTAATAAATCCCCTTGCTTCAGCCCATAATCGTCCATCACGATGTTGGCATAGCCGGGTGTCCGCTCGACTGCCATGGATCGCAGCGCTCCCCCGCTGAGCAGAGTGCCTTCATCCAGTATGGCACTGATATGCATAAGTCCGCCAGCCCTGAAAAAAATCTCCTGGGAGCCGAGATTCGAATGTCCGCCCGGTCCATAAGCATAAACGATGTTATCTTGTTTGATGTGTTCCGCCATCATTTGAGCCGCTTTGGCAACCGAATCTTGTTCTTCTTGATGAAGCAGCTCCAGGTGATGAATAATTTTATGAAGGTACTGCGTCATAACGGCTGTGCTCATGCGCTTCACTCCTTGGTTGATGTAGTCAAATCGAAGACTCGATTGCCTTGCTTGTAGGTTTGAACGATGGTCATGCGTTGTTCTATCAGTTCAAACAAGACCAGATCGGCTGGCGCACCGATAGTGAGTCCGTTCTGGGAAGGCAAATTCATAAAAGCGGAGGGACGGACCGAGGCCATGTCCCAAGCTTCCTCCAGCGCTGCCAAACCATTTTTCACAAGATGGGATATGCCCCAGGGAAGCAGCTGCGCCGATCCTGCCAGCAATCCGGGATTTTCCGCAAGATGCAGTCTTCCTTCCGGTGTAAGCACGACTCGACCGCCGATATGATTATCGTAAGTTCCGGGCGCCATGCCACTTAAGTAAACGGCATCACTAACAAGTAGAGTCTTCTCGCCCTTGGTGCGCAAAATAACCTTTAATACCGATTCGGGCAGATGAAACCCATCGGCAATGATACAAGCCGATAGCCCGTCTTGGCTTAATTGCTCCCATATATAGTTGGGATGGCGGGGCAGCATCAAGTGGGCGCCGTTTCCGAGATGAGTGGACATTCTCGCGCCGGCCTTGACGGCTTCGTCGATTTGCTCGGCTGAGGCTGAAGTGTGCCCTATCGATACGGTAACGCCTTGATCCACACAACGCTCAACAAAATCAATCGTCCCTGGCCATTCGGGTGACAGCGTAATGATTTTGATTCGGCCTCGGGCGGCCTCCTGCCACTTTTGAAATAAAGGCCAGCTCGGCGCTTTTGCATAGCTCTTGTCATGCGCTCCACGGGGACCGTCCTCGGGCGAAATGAAAGGGCCCTCCAGATGAATGCCTTTGACTCCAGCCTGGGAAACAGGATCTCCGTCGCAGGCAGCTGCAATGGATTGCAGCGCCTGTTCGATTTCCTCATCCCCGTTGGTAATAACCGTAGGATAGTAGGAGGTCACGCCTTCTTTCCAAAGCCCGCGCGTAGTGTTCTCGACCGATCCCTTGGCAATAGGGATCGTGTTGAAGTCAGAGCCGTAGTACCCGTTAATTTGCAAATCCACCAGTCCAGGAGCAATCCAGGGCAGTGAATCATTATTTTTATCCGGAGCTATCGGTTGGATATCCTTGATCCGGCCGTGCTCGATGTGAATCGTAACGGGTTCCTTTGTCTTATAATGAATTCCTTCTACCGTCGTTACGCTTCCCAACATATCATTCATCCCCTAACCGATGCTTCCATCATATGAGTCTGTGTCCACATATAGCGTGCAGTCCGGATGCTTGCGGAGAATAGTGGAAGGGCATGCCGTTGAAATGGCATCGTTCAGCGTTTGATGAACTGCCGCGGTTTTGGTCTTACCTGGGGCCATACAGTATAAGTGCGCGCCCGAGAATAGGGCAGGAATCGTCAACGTAAGTGCATGACTTGGAACGTCCTGCAGGCTGGCGAAGCAGCCGTCATTGACCTGCTGTTGTCTGCAAGACTGTTCAAGCTCAACGCTCTTCACCAGTGATGTATCGTTAAAATCAGCGACAGGCGGATCGTTGAATGCAATATGACCGTTCTCTCCGATGCCTAAGCAAACGATATCGATGGGCGCCTCTCCGAGCAACCCTGCGTATCGCTGGCATTCCTCATCAAGATCACCGGAGCTGTCGATCAAATGGACTTCCCCCGGCTTTACCTCGTCAAACAGCCGCTCTTGGAGGAACGTTCCGAAACGTTGTGGCGCCTCTTTGGCAAGACCGATATATTCGTCCATGTGAAAAACCGTAACACGAGACCAGTCAATCCCATCAATGGTTTTTAAGGTTTGTAAAAATTCATTTTGCGACGGAGCTGCAGCGAAAACCATCCGAATATGGTTGTTGCTGCCCAGAAGCTCTTTCATCTTATCGGCCACATGGTTCCCGGCTGCTTTTCCAAGTTCCGCTCTGTTTTCGTATATACGTACATGTAACCGATCAACGGTTGTAATTTGCAGTGGTTGTATGGTTTCATTCATGATTCTGTTCCTCTCCTATGAGTTGGGATATAGTGCTGCAGATGATACCCTCAACTTGAGGGTGAAAGGGCGACGGCAAGCCAAAATAAGGGACGGAGCCTTGGGATTCGTAACCCCCTTGAGCAAGCTGTTCCGAGGTTGGTACATACCCGATCATTCCATTGGTATAGCCAAGGGGAAGTATTCTTCCATGGGATGTGTCCTTGACAAAAGTACCGTAATCGACCACGATTTCCGCATTAAACGTTAGGAATGACAGTTCTTTCGCCAAGTCCAGCCGCGTAATTTCTAAGGGAATACTCGCTTTACTGCGTTGCGGTTGACGGAGCAGGAGGCGGGCACACTCACCGTGGACGTCTGTTCGATTGGCTTGTTCTTCAAGCTCGTTAACGGTCGGAACCGATTGGAAAGCCAGCGGCAGCACGATCGTCGTACTTTTTAGATCAGCAGGGGTAAGCTCATCCATCGGTAAGCTATTGATACGAAGCACTTCCTCGCTTAACCAACTTCCGAAGCGCTCGACTTCCATGCGGTGGCCTCTATAAAATTCACCGTCGTTGACAAGCGCGGGCCGAATATCCCCGCAGCATCCTTGTAAAAAGGCGCCGACGACGTACTCCCCCAAGGATTGCTCGATTCGCTCCATGGCCACACCGCAGTACTCTGAAGTAATTTCGTTATCCCCGGTCGTTGTTGGGTGGCAGGTATAGTGGACAAACAGCCCCTTGATCCTGCCGCTTAACGCGCGAAATCGAATCACCGTTACGGACGAATCAACAGGTCCACTTTCGTTCGGGGCCATGACGATTTGTCCGTCGACTTCTTTTCTACGGTTCATGCCGATCAGGCATTGCCCGGTACCCCGTTGAATTGTTACGGGCTCCATATTTTGCAGTGCCTGTTCGATTCCGACCAGCAGCCTTTGCTCCATAGCCTCCAAATAATGGGGATCGGGCTTGCCGAGAGCTTCCAAGAAGCAGTCGCTGGTTTGGGGGCCGGAATGGGTATGGGTCGCATGGAGGACCACCGTTTGAAATCCGTAGCGTTCCTTCAGCTTGGGCGTCAGCTTTTCCACGAGGTCGGTTCCCCACCAAATCAAATCCGCGGAAACCAGGAGCGCTGTAGTCTTGGTTCCCAAGTCGTCCGATTGTTCAAAACAATGAATTCTTGCGTATAACTGGTGGGCGATATGCTTGAATTCCCCAGTTCGATGCGCGAAGCCTGCGAGTGGAATGGGGGTTACTGGGGTGATATCCATTTTAGCAGTGCCTAACTTTAATGGTGTCTTCATCGGTTCACCTTTCATTAATCCGAGGCTTTAGAATAAAGCTCGATGATAAGCAGCACGTTGCGAATGATATGAAAAGGGTCTTTGACGGGTAACGCGACAACTTTATCCATAGGATTTCCATCGCGGTCTCGAATCTGAATCCACTCCCCGATCTGCTGATCCGGATGGGGGAAGATCCTGAAGACGTAGTCGTGCGTTTTTTCATAGAGATCTTTGAATCTTGTATCGTTGGATATCTCAAAAGCCATTAAAGAACAGTACAATGCTTCCGAATGAGGCCACCATAACTTGGAATCCCATGTTTCTAAAATTAACGTTTCGTAGGGGTCGCCTGTTTGCTCCCCTTTCGGCAGCCCGCCATCTTGATCGACAAAGCGCAGCAATCCGCCTTTTTCCGTATCCCATCCCAGCTCGAACGCTTTCTGGATGACCGGAAGAGATTGTGCGGCAAGATCCTCCCGATGGAGTCGGGTTGCAGCTTGAATAACAAACCACATGCACTCGAGTGTATGTCCCGGATTAGTATGCCGGCAAAGAACGGTAGGTGGCACCTCGCCCTCTATAGGAAGCAGTTCGGCAATCCGGTGATCGGGCATCCGGAACTCCGTCATAATTCGCTCCGTATAGGCAAGGCAATCCCTCTTTAGACGCTCGTATGCGGGATGATGGAAATCTCCCAAGGTCACCATGAGTTGCTCCGAAATATTCAATAGAATCATAGAGACGGAATGGGATTTCAGGCCATGCGGGATGGGATAGGGCTCGCTGCGGATATGTCCGCTGCTGCAGCGGGCCCGAATCCGGTCATACAATCCGAGAGCCTCCTCAGCGATATCATTCCGTCCGCTAACGCTAGCAAATTCAGAAAATCCCAACACAACGAAGCAATCCGCATAAAAGCTCGTATCGTACCCTTCACCGGGAATGCTTTCTTTCTTATGTCCGTCCTCCGTCAATATAAACGCACAATTTCCGTTTTCCAAGAAAACGTTGTCTCTGAGAAAAGCTACAGCGTGTTCTGCTTCCTTCTTAAAGGTTGCGGCGTCGCCGGGCAGATCACCTTGTTCGATTAACCGCGCGATTCGGGACCATATCCAGATGAATCTTCCTTGTGACCAGGTGTACTTGTCCGTACTAATCAGCTTATCTCCCGAATTTGTAAAGCAGGTATACATACCGCCGTGCTGTTGATCCACAGCTTTGCTCCAGAAAGGCAGCAAATCATCGAGCAAATGGCGCTTGTAAAACTGTTGCAGCGCGCGGGTATCCCATGCTTCATTCACGATGCTCATTCCGAATCCCTCCCGATGTTACTAAGAACAGGTCCGTTCATCTGTTCGGATGCTCGGGCCTGCTCCCAAAGAAACGTTCGTTTTATGCTTTAATTCCATGCTCACGAGTGTTCGCTTCGTTTACATCGCTGCTTAGTGAATCCAGCAGCTTCTCCACTTTCGGTGCGACCGGTGTGTTTCGATTTAACCAGCCCATGCCGATAAACAGGATAGCCGACACGAGTACAGGAGAAGCAACCAGCGTGGCCGTGCTAACAGTAAGGACATATTTTACAATAATGAACGTAATAATCCCGGCAGCCCACGACACAATAGCTGCTTTAGAGTCGCTCCGTTTGAAGGCGGGAATCAAGCCCAAAAGCATCGGAATCGAGATTGGACCTACCAGTGCACCGAACCAAACGATGAGTAGACTCAATATACCGCCAAACGTACTGGAGTACACCGCGATAATTAAGGTGAGCACGACGAAAGTGACCATCGCCCCACGGGCTACTCGAAGCGCGGCCTTCTCGCTGAGTGTACGGTATTTTTTGGAGATAACAGGTAAAATATCGCGTGTAATAACTGCCGTAATCGCATTGGCGTCTGATGTGGTCATGGCCATCGTATGAGCAAACATGGAGGCCAGCACCAACCCGATCAAGCCGTGCGGCAGCAGATCCATTGTCATCATAGAATAGGACTGGGTCGGATCTTTCAAGTTTTGGTAAAAGAGAGGGGCAGCCCACATCGGGAAAAATAAAATGAGCGGCCAAATCAGGTATAATGCGCCAGAAAGGACAGCCGCCTTGCGTGCTGAAGAACCGCTTGGAGAAGCGATGTAGCGCTGCGCCAGATTCCATGTGCCGCCGTTATAGCTGAGAAAATCAATCAGGATATAAGCAAGTACAAACCCCATCGTATAAGGACCAGCAAGAGGTTGGCTATGCGTCGCAGGGAGTTTATCCCAAATTCCTGTAATCGCTCCCAATCCGCCTAATTTCATGACAACGATGATGAACATGGACACTCCTGCGATCAATTGAACGATAAACTGGGCAAAATCCGTCCATGCATCCGCCCATAAGCCGCCGATTGCCGAATACACAAGGGAGATCAGACCGGATAAGAAAATGCCTGCTGCCAAAGGAACCCCTGCGAATACATTCAAGATGACCGCAATGGCCGCCCATTTGGCACCAACGTCAAAAAGCTTGAGCAGCACGCCACTCCACGCCATAAGCTGCTGCGTAGGGACATTGTACCTAGTGGAAAGATACTCCATGGGGGATTCGATGTTCATGCGTTGACGCAGGCGAGCCCATCTTGGAGCAATAATGGCAGCACCTACAAAAACGGCAATGGATACCGGAACGGCCCACCATATATAGAGAGTAAACCCGTAGGTATAAGCCACTCCCGCATAGGCGACGAAGACCGCTGCACTATAACCGGACATGTGATGAGAAATACCGGACAGCCACCAAGGCATTTTACCGCCTGCCGCAAAGAAGTCTTGAGTACCGCTGATTTGGCGAAAAGACCAAACCCCGATGCCCACCATGAGAAGGAAAAAAAGTCCCAAAACGATCCAGTCCAACGTTGCCATAATGGAGTTCACCTCTACATTTTTATATGAACCTAGCAATTAATCCTAGACTAGGA
The DNA here is from genome assembly GCF_027789125.1 of Paenibacillus aestuarii. Lineage (GTDB taxonomy): Bacteria > Bacillota > Bacilli > Paenibacillales > NBRC-103111 > Paenibacillus_E > Paenibacillus_E aestuarii. Next base: position 102,100 of record NZ_JAQFVF010000005.1, read on the forward strand.
CTAATTGTTAATTTAAAATTAACACGCATACATTCAGCATGTCAATCTACTTTTCACATTTTTGTCACTTTACACAAAAAAGCTGTTATTCCTTTTCAAAATCAAGAATAACAGCGAAAGCAGCCCCGATACTGGAGGCGAAGTGGCTTTTGATGAACAATATCTTTGTCTTTTCCTTTGGAAACATTAACGCCCGGCTTTCCACAGAGGACAGTACCGACTGTTTGAAGGCGTCCAGCTTTTCAAATGGACTATCAATTACGATATATCCTGGGTTTATCAGTAAAATAATTTGCGAAACGGCCATGCCGACGTACTGACCGGATCTACGCATGATCTCATCGAAAGCAGGGAACTGTGTTCCTTTGCTGTTTAAATAATACTCAAGATCGCCGTCGATTTTTATCTCAGGAAGCTGTTGTTGAACTTGTTTAAGAATCGCAGGGATACTGACCAAAGCCTCCAGACAGCCCCTTTGACCGCAGCTGCATAGTGGGCCGTCTGGTTCCATGCACAAGTGTCCCACTTCACCTGCTGTCCAACTCGCGCCGCTGTAGATTTGGCTATCCATAATATGGGCCCCGCCGATACCTTCATCGATACGCAAATAAAAGGAGTTAGATCCATTCTCCGTTGGCATTCCGGTAGAGGGGGCGATGGCAGCGGCCTTCACGAGGTTGAGAACCTTGGTTTTTACCGGAAGCCCGGCATCCATTTTTTCCTTCAGCGGGATATTTCGCCAGCTCAAATGGGAGGAAAAGTAGACAACCCCTTCGATCGGATCGACAAGGGCCGGGACAGCAATGCCCACGCCAAGTACCTCTGGATGCTGCTCTATTAATGTGTTACATACACGAATAATTTTTGCAATGTACTGATCAGGATCATCTCCATCCATCGCGATACTGCCCTTGTCCAAAATAGTAGAGCAATAATCCGTGACAACATACTGGAAATACGAGTTTTGGATCAAGATCCCGATACTCTTATAAGCTTCCGTCTGTAGGCTCAGCTGAATGCGGGGCCTGCCGACGCCTCCTTGTTCATCAATGCCGACTTCCTTAATGATGCCGTCCTTTATAAATTTATCAACAATTAACGAAATGGTATTTTTACTCAAGCCCAAAGCTGTAGCTATTTCTTGCCTGGAGCTTAGTTTCCCTGTGCGAAGGATCGCCAATGTCCGTTTTTCATTTTGCTGTCTTAGCAGGGCTGTACCTTTGCTCATAAATTACGACGCCCCCTTAGTAAAATATATTTCTTACGTTTCATGATAGCATAATTTAAATTGTCCAAGCTAATCGTCCTCAAGGTGGACGCCATTACTATGCAATTGTCCGAAATAAATGATGGGATTTTTTATATCCGAACAAATGCTCCATGACAATATGCTGTCATAGCAATTTGATAAGATTAGAACAGTTTTTAGTACACTAATTGTCTTAAAAACTATTCATCATGGCAATCGCTCTCGGTCGATTTCCCTGCAGCAGAATAACGCAGTATGCAATCCCAGAGGGGTGATTAATTTGTCCTTACTTGATGATGGGGGACGTGACAATCCGATTATTGAATGGAAAGGCAATACTAGATTGGTAATTTTCCGAAAAGAAAAGTGATCTTTTTCCTAATGGTCATGTGTTATAAAATCAAAAGTAGAATGAACATCGGTAATATTGAAGGGGCATGGGTAGCGCTGTTATATCCAAATGAAATTATTAAGTTCATATTCATTTCATAAAGCAATTAAATCAAAACAAGCAGTATGCCCTTGTAGCTTCAAAATTGTGATTAATAATAAATGGGGGATTGCCATGCCGTATGAAATTCCTAATGAAAAATTGTTATTAGAACGTATGCCAAAACCAGAGCAAGAAATTATGGAGCTAACTAAATTTGCTCTAACTTTTGACGGTTATAAATATTGGGGGCAGGACTGTGGTGAGATTGCAAGCCTTGTCGGTACTTATTATGATGAACATGGATACTTACCTGATTCTCCGCGCGTGTCTTTTTTATGCACAACGTTGTTTGAGAAATGCTGACCAAATGATAGGTTTCGTAAACGATGAGGGGGAAGTATTTGTTCCTAGACCCAATACAAAAGGTATTGAAGAATTTATGCGCTATCTTGTATCAAGAATAGCTAGAGTTATATATGAAAAGAAACAAAATCAACAAAAGATTAACTCTTTAAATAATTTTTTGGAAATTGGAATTATCAACTCTAAACAATTTAAGAAAACCATTAATTCTTTTGTGGATTTTGAGTAAGTTATTAAGGAATGGTATAAGGGACTTTTATATGACTGATTAAATAGGAGGAATAACATGCAAAACCATTTGTACCATTATACTTCCTATTCTAAGCGGGAGAGTATCATGAAAGAAGGGTTGCGTGTTCCAAGCCAACAGACAAAAAAGAGTTATTCAAGTTCGAATGAAATAAATATGGTCTTAACTGAGTATCGTCCCGATAGCTTACCGAATTTAATTAAGCGAGAGGATTGCTTATTTCTGCATCCTGAACCGACAAATTATATTACCGCAGACAATATTATCGTTATTGTCGATCCAGCGGACCTTAATTTAGATAAACTCTACGTCTGTGACTATAATCATGCGGATCGGATTTGGGGGGATGTTGTTGATGGCCCGTATTCTGGCATTTATTCTGGAATTCCTTTAAAGGAAACTGCTGAGGCTTATTGGAAAAGTTTAATTCCTTACGTAGAATACCAATCTGAACATTTCTCTGGTAGAGCAGAGATACTATATTTCGATTCTATCCCAGCAGAGAATTTAATTATAGAAAACGATCAACTACGACCCGAGCTTAAAGTATGGATGGAAGAGTTTGCAGATTTGTACGAAATAAGTGTTGTTTCAGCTAATGGATTTAATGCAAAAATTGGCAATCATCATATTAATATTCACTATTTTCCGGACACAAAAACGTTACATATAAATGCCACTCCTAATTCCCGGAAAATTCATCCTTTTATACAAAGAGTGACTAGCTCGATTTCGTTCGAGTCCAAGAAATCAGGAGAAAATGGTTTTCATGCATATTCAAATGTAGTGTTCTTACCCTAGAATTTTTAACGGAATAACCCAGATGAGCTCAGGTGAACATTAATAACCTTGGTTTGAATGTAAAAGAAGGATAGGATGCTTTTCCCCAGAGAGTAATCAGTCAAGCGTCTAATTCGTGTTAATCGTGATATAATGGTAATAAGAGTAGGGAGGGGGCTAACTTGAACTTTGGTAAAATAGATATATTAAAAAATGAATTAGATAAATTACGTCCTCTGCCAGCAGCTGCTGTAAGAAATTTGGAACAAGTATATCGGGTCGAATGGACGTACAACTCTAATGCGATTGAAGGTAACACATTAACACTTTTAGAAACCAAGTTGGTTTTAGAAGAAGGTTTAACAATAGGTGGTAAAAAGCTGAGTGAGCATTTTGAAGTCGTTAACCATTCAGAAGCGATTAATTACGTACAAGATGTAGTAAATAGAAACATGGAATTGACTGAGTATGTCATAAAATCAATTCATCATCTAGTACTTAAAAACATTGACGATGAGAATGCAGGGCGATATCGGATGATCAACGTTTTGATATCAGGCTCTGAGCATATCCCCCCAAACTTTTCAGTGCTCGCGGAAAAAATGGAACAGTTGATTCAATGGTATGATGAACACAAAGATAAATTGCACCCAGTTGAACTAGCCGCGGAGTTTCAATTCCGTTTTGTATACATCCATCCTTTTTCTGATGGTAATGGGCGTACAGCACGGCTTTTAATGAATTTAATTTTAATGAAATATGGATTTCCACCAGCTATTGTTAAAGCCGCAAATGATGCTCGTTTGAGATATTATGAAACTTTAGAATTAGCAAGTATGGGGGAAAATTTAAAACCATTCGTACAATTAATTGCCGAATGTGTTGAGGATAGTTTGAAAAAGTACATAGGTGCGGTAAAGTGACTTGTGTTATTTAATTGATATAAACTAGATTAACAAGCCAGAGAAGGAAATATAAATTCCTTCCCTGGCTGTTTTTAATTACATTTTTTACGAGAGCTCCATTGTTAGATACACAATAGAAATATGAATTTCAATGAATTACGAATTACAATACATTGCTTATCAAATCAGTATTCTTCCACTCCAAAGAAACCAATTCGCCAAGGTGGAGCTCGTTCTTCAAAAGCCCTTACATAATCCGACAGTGAATATAAATTGTTTATTATATTTCTGCGGTGAAAAGACTCCGAGTAAAGATGTGTCCTGTTTCTCCGGAGTACTGGAAGGATTCCTTTTTTCTTAGAATGAAACATCTCAGTATCGATCAGATACCCTCATTGTATTCAAAACGTATTCATTCAATTTATCTTAGAAGTTTAAGTTGACGCAAAAAACAGTGCCTCGTCATGAGTTTAAGCATATACGCTGAAGACTTAGCCGCACAATTGCAAGTATGATGTTTGAACCAAACTACATGCACCTATTTTCAACTAACTAAAATTGGTGTAGAAAAGGAATCAAAAGTAGTTTAGGCCCTTTCTAAATCTACATTCAGCAGCTCCGTGAACAAGGCATTAATTGGGGATAAGCGGTAAAAGTTGGTGCTATATTCTTTAGTATTTCACCCGAAACTAACGTGCAATTACATTTGAAGAATGTATTTTCGCGGATTTTTAACAACATGTATCTCTTTGGGTGCATGTTGTAAACCTACATGCACCCAAAATGATATTCATGTCTCCTTTAAATGAACCCATACAGATTTCTATGGGAACATGTATCCAGTAATGTGCCATTTTTGGTACTATTGGTGTAAATATTGGTGTAAATATGGTGTAAATCCAGGTGTAATTATTGGTGTAAAAAAATTGGTGTAAAACTGGTGAAAAGTTGGTGTAAAATTGATGAAAAAACTTCTCCTAAACTAACAAAACGAGCCTAAGCGAACATATTGGGTACGTCAAAAGTCCAGTAAAATCAAGGCTTCAGCTGACTATAACAGTCTCTACAAAACTCGCGTTTTGACTCGCATACGGTGCATGTAGGATCGGCGGCGCTACTTGTACGGGATGAAATGTACGCATCAAAATTAGCTTGCCACTCCACACTTAATATCTGCCACTGAGCAAAATAAGCTTACCTCAGAGCCGATCGAAATCAGGCATTTGTCCTGATATTCGATCGGCTTTTTCTTTTCGAGAGCGATCTACCAGGTTGATAAACCCATCATCCGTCGTGGCAACTTTAAACCCTGATTTAATCTCAATTCTCTAGTTCTGATGATTAAGAGCCCAAATCAAACCCCTTGCCAATTCTATGTTTTCTCCTTTTGGTACCTCTCCAATTGTTTACACAGTTTTTTCGCAATCCGATCTCTAATTATTCTTCTCAAGCTTGGTAAATGCTTCCCCTAAGCGTTTACCAAATCTAATTCGCCTCCCAAACTCAGTCCTCCAAGGGCATTTCTCTGCCCTCCGCGTCAAACTTATTCTGCTTTGACAGATTGGAGAATGGGACGGCCAAACGCAATATCCGCCAAATTTACTCCCTATTTTTTCAATAACTACTCTATTTACATGAAATTATCCCCTTTTAACAATCTGCTCACAATCTTTTAAATCTTTGATAACACAATTCAAATTTCGAAAACAATGCTCTTGAATTGCTCACAATGTTTAATACTTTGAAAACAGACAATTGCACTTTCCTGTCGTACCATGACAATAGACAGCAGAACTAAGCAAACTATCGAAGGTGAATATGATGCGCCAGTGGCTCAAATTGTTGTTTAAGATAGGTCTTGTCATTGCGATTGTAGCCGGTGCGCTTTATTATGGGCTGCGTCCGCTTTTGGTCAGAATCGAAAGCACGACGCTGGCTAGCGGCATACATGTAAAGTTTAGGACCCAGGGAACGAATGTAGAAGAATACACGAATCAAGCCTGGCAGCCCTATTTCGCCAAGGGGGTAAATATGGGGGCAACGGTCCCCGGGCATTTTCCTGGTGAGCTGGCCATTTCCGAGGACGAATATGAGAGATGGTTTGGCATGATTCAGGACATGGGGGCGAATGTGATCCGGGTGTATACAATCATGATGCCCGAGTTTTACGAGGCGCTTTCCAAATACAATATGAAGCATCAGAAAAATCCGCTTTTCTTTCTGCAGGGCATTTGGAGCCCCGAGGAACAGCTGATTGAAGGGCAAGACGCTTTCGATCCCAAGATCAAGCAAAAATTCGAGCAAGAGATTAAGGATGCGGTTGCGGCGGTTTATGGAAAAACGACACTCACACCCGAACCGCACTCAGGAAAAGCAGGAGGTGCTTATAAGTATAATGCAGGTCCTTATCTCATGAGCTGGATTGTCGGAACGGAATGGGATCCGAAGATGGTGAAAGGGACCAATAATTTGCACGCGGACACCGCAGATTACACAGGGAAATATTTTCGGAATAAACCGGGAGCGAACGCCTTTGAAAAGTGGCTGGCCTTGATGGTGGACACGGCGGCGCAAACGGAAATTCAGTTTGGCTGGCAGCATCCCATGGCCTTCGCCAATTGGGTGACGACGGACCCGCTCACGCATCCGGGCGAGCCGTTGGTTGAAGAGGATCTGGTTAGCGTCGATCCAACGCATATTGAGGCGGCGGATTGGGAGGCGGGCTATTTTGCCTCGTACCATGTGTATCCGTATTATCCGGATTTTTTTACTTTTGATAAGTCGTTTCAGGAAATGACCAACAGCAAAGGGCAAATCGATAGTTACTACACCTATCTGAATAAATTAAAAGAAGCACATCCCAATCTGCCAGTCATGATTACGGAATATGGCGTGCCGGCATCCTTGGGCGTAGCCCACTTGGGCTCGCTCGGCCGCAATCAAGGCGGTCATAACGAGACGCAGCAGGGAGAGATCGATGCGGAATTACTGCAGCAGATCCACGAGTCCGGCTATTCCGGAGCGATATTGTTCACGTGGCAGGACGAATGGTTTAAGAAGACGTGGAACACCCAACGTTACGATGAAGCGGATCGCCGGGCGTACTGGTATAACACGCTCACGAACGAGTCTTTCTTCGGGGTACTCGGGATGTTCCCGAGCAAAGACGATGATATTCACATCGATGGGGACGACTTGGATTGGAACAAGCTGGGGAATGGGAAGAAGAAGCTCGATGTGCAGGCTCCCGGCTTTGAGGAGATTTGGGCCTCGCATGACGAAGGCTACCTTTACTTAATGGCCAAGCTATCTGAGCCATTCGACCCATCAAAGGAAAGCATCTATTTCGGGGCGGATACGCTGCCCGGTGGCAATCGTCACGGACCGGAGCTTCACGGCATGACACTAGATGAAGGATTGGAAACATTAATCGAGCTGTCGGATGAAAATAAAGGACACATGACGATCGCTTCCAACTACGATATTCATGCCCGCTTATATGAGCATTCCGGACTGCCGGACATCGATCCGAAGGAAAAGCAGGATGACTCGGGGATTTTCAAGCCTTGGAAACTTGCTGTCAATTATCTTCTGGAATATCCCGACTCCCGGGTGAACCACCCCTTCGGGGATGTAGAGGTTGGCCTCTTAGAGAGAGGCTACAGCGATCCGGCGCGTCCTGAATACAATTCGAAGGCGATGTGGCAGGTTCAAGGGCAGGTGCTCGAAATGCGTATACCATGGATGCTGCTCGGATTCAGTGATCCAAGCTCTCTGAGCGTTATCAACTATAATCCGCCGAGCAAGAACAAATTTGAAGTGACGCAAGTGAAAGGTGTTCGTCTTGTTCCGTGGATTGTAAAGAATGATCAAGTTGTTGGCCGGGATAACTCAGCTGCGGCGCAGCCGCTTCCGGTGACCGCTATGCCGTTATACACATGGCAGCGCTGGGAGGATAAGGTGAATTACGTAGAACGGCCGAAACAAAGCTACTACATCATGAAAGAGGCGTTGCATAAGATCAACGGCCCCGTGACCAGTACCGATCAATCGGACAGCTGAAGCAGAGGAGAGTGCAGGCGTGTACACCAATCTTAATGCAGCCATACAAGCTTTATATATTATTTTGGCTTTTAATCTGGTTTGTGTGGCCATCATTTATGCCATTAAGTTGAGAAGCATAAGAAAGAGAAAGCTGAACGACCGATTCCAAACGAAGTTTAAGGATTACTTGACTTATGTTCAAGCCAATCTGGATGGGATGGAGCCGTTAAGGGTCCCTCCCTGGACGATGAACCCGGTGGAAAGGGAGGCGATGCAGGAGAAGCTGAATGATATGATGGAATGCTTCTCTGGCGAACAGCGGCACAAGCTGGTGCGGCTTTGCGTAGATTTGGGGCTCGCGCAGCACCATCTGGAGCGCTTTAACAGCCGATCTTATCGGGTGAAGCTGGATGCCGCTTATCATTTGGGGTGCATGCGGGTGAAGGAGGCGGTGCCGGCTTTACTGGACATGCTCAAGGAGCATCCGCTCAATTCGGCTCTGTTTGTCGTAGCCCGAGCTGTCGCCAAGTGTGCCCGCAGCCAGCAGGAGCTCGAAGCCATGGTTCAGATGCTACTTCAGCACAACAAGAAATGCTACGAGCTGATTGTGAATATGATAGCCGATTCAGAAGTGGATGCCGGTTCCTTGTACACGGGCTATGTGAGCCATGAGAACCCGGCTTACGTTCGGATTGGGCTGATCGGGTTGAATATCTACACCGATCCAGCAGCGGCCTCTGCAGTCTACCGTCTCATAGATTCCGAGCATGAGGATATTCAAATCAAAGCGGTGGATTTGTACCTGAAAAGCTCCCGTCTGCTGCCGAGAAACGTCGTTAGCAAGCTGCTGAGTCATCCAAATCTCAACGTTCGCCGATTGACGATAGAAGTTTTGGCCGACATCAAAAATACGGCTTACGTCGGGCTGATGAAAACCAGTCTGAGCGACGCTGATCAGCGAATCGTGTATGCGTCGGCCAAAGGGTTGCTCCGTATGGGAGAAGAAGGTATGGTGGCGCTTTGTGAGAGTGCCGCAGCGGTTCAAAGTACGGAACGCGGGCAATTCATGCAGCAGCTGATTGATGATGAGATCAAGCATCTGTATATGCAGCTGTACAATTGGAATAAGCTCATGCAATATAACCTGCTCATGTATACCTATGACAAAATATTTCACAAATCTAAACGTATATATCGTGTCGTATAGGAGGGTTGCGTAAACATGTGGGTTTTCGGATATCAAGTGATGTTGGATTCATTCTTGAAAGGGCTAAGGGAGTTTTTGCTCTATTACAGCTACGTCGCACTCTTTTACGTTATTCTCGTCACACTGCTCTATTATTTTATCTTCGGATTTTCGATTCGGCATATTTTTTCGATCAAGCGGGGGATCCAGTACAATCGAATCAATAAGCTGTCCAGTTCCAGCCAGCTCCCGCCGGTTTCCTTGTTGGTGCCGGCCTATAACGAGGAGTTAACCATTATTGAGAACGTAAGATCGCTGCTGGCGCTCAATTATGCTGAATATGAGGTGATCGTCGTCAATGACGGTTCACAGGACCGGACATTAAAGTGCATGCTTGAAGAATTCAAGCTGGAGCTCATTCATCCGGTGCATTCCAGCAGCATTAAGACCGGAAAAATCAGAGGGGTGTACCATAATCCCGAGTATCCCAATCTATATTTGGTGGATAAAGAAAATGGAGGGAAGGCGGATTCGTTAAACGCAGGCATCAACCTTTCCCACTATGCGTTGATCTCAACGATTGATGCGGACTCTTTGCTTGAAAAGGACGCTTTAACGAGGATTGCCCGGGTATACATGGAAAACCCCGAAGAGACGGTCGCCGTTGGGGGCAATGTTCGAATCGTTAACAGCTGCACGGTGGAAGACGGCATTGTTAAGGATGTTCAATTTCCTCGTAAGCTGCTGCCGGCACTGCAACACGTCGAATATACGAAAGCCTTCCTCGGCGGAAGGATCGGCTGGAGCGCCGTCAATGGTCTCATTATTATTTCGGGAGCCTTCGGCGTGTTTCAAAAGGAGATGGTCATCGCAGTCGGCGGTTACCGTGGGGGCTACCCCGGTGAAGATATGAACATTGTGATTAAGCTTCACCGTCATTGCTTAGACAATAAAATCCCATACCGGGTAGCGTTTTGCCCGGATGCCGTTTGCTGGACACAAGCCCCTGATTCGTACCGGATCTTGAGCAGCCAACGCAAGCGCTGGGGGCGGGGAAACCTGAAAAATATGATTGAGGAAGGTATTCACATGGTGCTGCGCCCGAAATACAAAGTATTCGGAATGCTGACACTTCCATATAACATTGTGTTTGAAACACTGAATCCGTATTTCCGCCTCAGCGGCCTGTTAGCTATATTGGGCTACTGGATGTTGAATATGACGGATTGGTACACCGTCATTATCTTTTCGTTAGTCAATTTATTTTCCTGCTTTGCTTTAAGCCTGGGGGCCTTGTTTATTGAAGAGACGGCCTTCAGCCGATATCCCAAGCTGGGTGACCTGAACAAAATGATCTTGTATTCTCTCTTAATGTTTGCAGGGTATCGGCAAATTGGTGTTTGGTGGAGGTTAAACGGACATGTCCAATTCCTGCGTAATAACAACTCGTGGGGAACGATGGTCCGCACCAATTTTAATAAATAGCAATCCTAAACAGAGACAAGAGGAGTGGAGAAGATGGCGGTATTAGTTCATGATCCGATTCAAGAAGCAATTTTGCAATTAGCAGAACAAGTTCAGGCTTCCTATGAAAAGGGTGCTCCATGCGGGATGATCCTTGCGCCATGCGCAGCGGTCAATCAGAAGGTGCTGGAAAAAATGCAGTCCTATATGAGCGGCTTTGAGCCGGAAATACCCCTTCATTGCTTCTACTTGGAACAAAGCAGCCTGCTTGGAATCGTTCTGTCCGGGCAAAAGCTTATCAATGCCCATTATGCATCGCTCGTGCTCAAAGAGTTCCTGGAACAGCAGGATTTGCTCGAAGGTCAGATGATAGTCGCCAGTTTCCCGGAGAGTGGGGAGTTGACGGAACAGTCGTTGTCACAGCTGCTCCATATGTCACTGCAAGGGAAAGGGGAGAGCAGAGATATTCACTTGTTCATGAATCATGGACTTCAGCAGGGAATGACATCGATTCTTATCGCCGATCCGGACGAAGTGAGCAGAGAGTTCGTCAAGCTGCGGCTTGAGATCAACGGTTACAAGGTAGAAGAGGCCAAGGATGGCAGTGAAGCGCTCGAGAAATTTGAGAAAACAATGCCGAACCTGGTGATCACGGAGCTGAACCTGCCAATTCTTGACGGGTACCAGTTGATCGACAAAATCAAGAGGGATTATGCCGGCGAAGGACAAGTCATCGTTCTAACGGATAAGCAGCTGCCGAAAAGTATGGACCGTGCCTTTGAATTGGGCGCATCCGATTATGTGACAAAGCCCTTCTCCATTTCGGAGCTGGAGTGGAGAATCAAAAAGCTGATTTCCCGTGTGGGCTAATAAAGGTAAAAACATAGGAGGGTGGAATCATCATGAACACATTTAACAATTTAAAATATAAATTTCAGACAAAAACGGCCGAAATTGGGGTCATCGGTCTCGGCTATGTAGGGCTGCCTTTATGCATGGAGATGGCGAAGGGCGGGTTTACGGTATACGGCATCGATCTCGATTTCCGGAAGGTAGAATCACTTCAAAACGGCCGATCGTATATTCAAGACGTTCCGAACGAAGAAGTGGCGAAAGCGGTCGAGTCTGGCCGGTTTATTCCGACTGACGACTACCATACGGTTCAAAGGCTGGATGCGATCAGCATCTGCGTACCGACGCCACTCAGTGAAAACCAAGATCCGGATACCTCTTATATTCAGAGTGTAGTCCGGGAAATCAAGAAAAATCTCAAGCGCGGAGCTTTGATCATCCTGGAGAGCACCACCTATCCGGGAACGACGGAGGAGCTCATCCAGTTCGAGCTAGAAGCGCAAGGACTCAAGGTGGGCAAAGATTTCTTCCTCTGCTTCTCGCCGGAGCGGGTCGATCCGGGTAATCCCCAATTCAACACCTTTAATACGCCAAAGGTTATCGGCGGTACGACGGAAGCGTGCATCGACCTCGGCGTGACTTTATACAGCCATGTAGTGAAGGACGTCGTACCTGTCTCCTCGCCGAAAGTAGCGGAGATGTCCAAGCTGCTGGAGAATACGTTCCGCAGTATTAACATTGCGTTCATTAACGAAATGGCCATGATGTGCGACAAAATGGATATTGATGTCTGGGAGGTCATTAAGGCTGCGTCGACGAAGCCATTCGGCTTTATGCCGTTCCATCCGGGACCTGGCATCGGCGGTCACTGCATCCCGCTGGATCCGATGTATTTGTCGTGGAAGGCAAAGGAGTTCCGCTTCTACAGCAAGTTTATCGAGCTGGCGCAATCCATCAATGATAATATGCCGGAGTATGTCCGGTATAAAGCTTCACAGGTTCTCAATATGTATGCGAAATCCATCCGTAATTCGAAGATTCTTATTCTGGGCATGGCGTATAAGCCGAATGTGGATGATCTCCGTGAATCGCCGGGGCTGGAGCTGTACGAGCTTCTTCGGGAGAGTGGAGCACAGGTGGAATATTATGATCCGCATGCCGTCTCCTTCCTCGATAAAGAAGAGAATACGGTACAATCTGTGAGCTACGATCTGTCCGCTTTTGCCAAATATGACTGCATGGTGCTGATCACGAATCACCGCTGCTTCAATAACCGTGAACTTGCGGAGCTGGGCGTGCCGATCATCGATACGCGCAACGCTTTTGCAGACATGAAAGCTGACAATATTTATAAATTGGGCACGGGTATTCGCAAGCAAGAAGTGAGGATCGCTGTAGGCGTTTAAACCCATCATAGAATAGAGAGGAGAAAATAACGATGTGTGGCATTGTAGGGTATATTGGACAACGGGACGTACAGCCGATTCTGCTGAACGGATTAAGCAAGCTGGAGTACAGAGGGTATGACTCCGCGGGGATCGCGGTACTGGTGCAGGATCAGGTCAAGATCAGCAAGGCGGAAGGACGCCTGGCCAATTTAACGGATCAGCTGGACAAGCAGCCGTTGAAGGGATCGGTTGGAATCGGGCATACGCGCTGGGCTACTCACGGCCGACCGTCGGATGTAAACTCCCACCCACATACGGATATGTCGGGTAAATTCACTGTCGTGCATAACGGCATCGTGGAAAACTACATGGAGTTGAAGCAAGAGCTGGAGCAAAAAGGAGTCACCTTTGCTTCCGAGACCGACACCGAGGTGATCGCTCACTTGCTTGCCGAGCATTACGAAGGCGATATCTTCACAGCCATGCATGCGGTCATTCAGAGATTGCAAGGGGCTTATTCACTTGGTGTCATGACGGAGTATGAGCCGGATAAGCTTATCGCGGTCAGACAATCGAGTCCGCTTGTGATTGGTGCGGGTCAGGGAGAATACTTCATTGCTTCGGACATCTCCGCTCTTATTGAGCATACCCGTGAGGTATATATTTTGGAGGATGGCGATTTGGCCGTCATTACACAGGAGGGTATTTCCATCACGAAGGTCGAGACAGGGAAGCCGGCGGCATGTAAGCTGCTGCATATCGATTGGAGCGCGGATCAGGTGGAGAAGGGACCTTACGAGCACTTCATGCTGAAGGAAATTCACGAACAGCCTTTAACGCTGCGCAATACGATGCTCGGACGCATCAACGACCAGGACGAAGTGTGTTTCCCTGAATTGGCAAACGCAGCTGGCGTCTTCCAACATGTGGATAAAATCTTTATCGTGGCTTGCGGCACCGCCTATCATGCCGGACTTGTCGGCAGTACGGTTCTTGAGAAGCTAACGCGGATCCCGGTGCAATGTGATATCGCATCGGAATTCAGATATCGGGACCCGATCATCACAGATCGAACGCTGGTCATCGTCGTGAGCCAATCTGGGGAAACGGCGGATACGCTCGCTGCCCTGCAAGAGAGCAAAAGGCAAGGCGCTAAAGTATTAGCCATTACGAATGTGCCGACCAGTTCAATTGCCCGAGATGCGGACTATGTCATCGCAACGAAGGCCGGTCCGGAAATTGCAGTGGCATCGACGAAAGCTTATACCGCTCAGCTGCTCGCTTTCTATTTGTTTAGCATTTACTTGACCCAGGAAAGACAAACGCTGTCTACCGTGCTTCATACGGAGCTGGTCAAAGGCTTGAAGTCACTTCCCGTTCAGGTGGAGAAGGTGCTGGAAAACGCCAAAGAAGTGAAGCTGTATGCGGAATCGATCAAAGATGCGGATAGCCTATTCTTTATCGGTAGGGGCTTGGACTACGCCGTTGCACTTGAGGGCTCTCTCAAATTGAAGGAAATCTCTTATATCCACTCGGAGGCTTATGCAGCCGGAGAGCTAAAGCACGGCACATTGGCACTGATCGAGAAGGATACGCCTGTGATTGCGTTGGCTACACATATGGATCTGTACGAAAAAACAGTTAGCAATATTAAAGAAGTCAAGGCCCGCGGAGCGCATGTCATGGGGATTACGGTGGAAGGCAATGTGGGGCTGTTGAATAGCGTCGATGAAATCTGCTTCATCCCGCCGTCCCTCCAGCTTTTGGCGCCGATATTGGCCGTCGTGCCGCTTCAGTTAATCTCCTATTACGCCTCCCTGGCTCTGGAGAACGATATTGATAAACCGCGCAACTTGGCCAAAAGCGTGACGGTTGAATAACTATTCGGAGGGGAGTTGAACCACCACATGGAAGCATTCGCTATTCTGTTAGCTGCAGGGAAAGGCACACGGATGAAGTCGGAGCTGCCCAAAGTGCTTCATCCCGTCGGAGGCGTACCGATGATCGGCCGTTTAGTGGGCAAGCTGGAAGCGATGCCTATCACTCGGATTTTGGCAGTGATCGGGCATCGGGGAGAGCTGGTGAAGAAGTGCTTGGGAACGCGGGTTACCTACGTCCAGCAGGAAAATCAGCTTGGAACGGCTCACGCCGTTCAGCAGACTGAGCGTCTGCTCAGTAACCGCAGCGGATCGACCTTGGTGCTTACGGGCGATACGCCTCTCATTAGGCAATCCACCATCGAACGGCTGCTGGCGGCGCAGCGGGCAAACACAAGCGCTGGTGTAGTGTTGACCGCGATCGTTCAGGATCCAACCGGCTATGGAAGAATTATCCGGGATTCTGCAAGCGGCGAAGTTGTCGACATCATTGAAGAGAAGGACGCGACGCCTGAGCAGAAACGGATAAATGAAATTAACACGGGGATTTTCTGTTTCGATAATGAAAGCTTGTTTCAAGCGCTCCCTGGCATTACCAATGATAATGCACAGCAGGAGTACTACTTGACCGATATCGTGAAGGTGATGCGACAGACCGGTATTTCCGGTTGTCAGAAGCGATTTGAGGCGATGATCCTCGATAATCCGACAGAGGTGATGGGGATTAACACCCCGGAACAATTGGAGGAGGCGAATCGGGCCTTTTATGAACACATGGGGATTTTTGCCTAACAATCGGTAGGGAGGAGAATTGATATGGGAACTATTTTCGGTACAGATGGAGTCAGAGGGGTTGCCAACCGCGAGTTAACGCCAGAGCTAGCCTTTGAACTAGGGCTTATTGTTGGTTACATGCTGTCGCGCACATGTGTTGGTTATCGGCCCACCGTCGTCATCGGGCGGGATCCCCGTATCTCCGGGCTCATGCTAGAAGCAGCTTTGACTGCTGGGTTGTTATCCGCCGGGACGGATGCCGTAAAGCTGGGCGTCCTACCGACGCCGGGTGTGGCTTATATCACACGGCATTGGGGGATGGTTGCAGGGGTGATGATCTCCGCATCTCATAATCCGGTGGAGGACAACGGGATTAAATTTTTTGGCAGGGACGGTTTCAAAATGCCGGATGCGTGGGAAGCGGAAGTAGAGAGCCGCCTACAGGGTGACGAGCATCGGATTTCCCGCCCAACAGGAGCGGGTATTGGCACCATGCGTGATAATTCGCAGGGCGCACTGGACTATGTGAGCTATTTGAAGTCAACGGCTGCGGTACCGCTGGCAGGCTGCAGAATCGTGCTCGATTGCGCGAACGGAGCGGCTTCCTTGCTAGCTCCGCGGTTGTTCGCCGAATTGGGTGCGGAGACGGTTCTATTGAATCATCAGCCAGACGGTTTAAATATTAATCAGGATTGCGGCTCAACGCATCCGGAGCCTCTGCGTAAGGCTGTGCTGGAACATCGAGCCCATGCGGGACTTGCATTCGACGGTGATGCAGACCGGCTGATTGCGGTTGATGAGCGGGGCGAGATTTTGGACGGGGATCAAATCCTCTATATCCTTGCCGCTCGTCTGGCCAAGCAGGGACGGCTGAGTCAAAACACCGTCGTTTCTACCGTCATGAGCAACCTTGGCTTTCATCAAGCGCTGCAAACCATCGGTCTCGAAGGGTTAAAAAGCAAGGTCGGAGACCGGCATGTCATGGAAGCGATGCGAAGCGGCGGGTACAACTTGGGCGGTGAGTCTTCCGGACATATCATTTTACTGGATTATTCGACTACAGGAGATGGTCTGTTATCGGCCGTTCAGCTGCTGCAAGTCATGCTTCAAGAAGGGAAGCCTCTGTCGGAGCTTGTGTCCCCTGTCGTAAAATACCCTCAGCTGGTGGTTAATGTACGAGTGATCCATAAATACAAGCTGGAAGGCAATCGGCGGATCGATGCCGTAATTCGTCGGGTGGAAAGGGAGATGGCCGGTCGCGGCCGTGTATTGGTGCGGCCTTCGGGCACGGAGGCACTGGTGCGTGTGATGGCGGAAGGACCGGATGAAAGGGAGTTGTCCGGTTATATTGAAGGCATTGTAGAGGTGGTAAAGGAAGAGCTTGAATATAGCATGGTTTAATCCGATAGTCCCTATGAAAAAGACGATTGTATGCTTGATCCTTGTACAAATTTTAATAAGTGTTCCTTTGTTTCTCCCGGCATACTCTCTTATCGCTGAGCTTGGGGTGGAGGTTAACGGGGAGAAGATAGTCTTTACGGATGCCCAGCCATACATCGATGAACAGACGGGGAGTACAATGGTGCCGGCAAGAGAAATCGCCGAAAAACTGGGTGCCGAAGTGGAATGGAGTCGTTCCCTGGAACAGGTAACCTTTCGCAGTCAGCACGCTACATCATTATTAACCATTGGTCAGAAAGTTGCTTCAGTTGACGGCAAGCAGGTGGAATTAGACACTCCGGCTGTCCTCAAAAATGACCGAACCATGGTTCCGCTGAGAGCTGTCAGTGAGAGCCTCGGGGCCGATGTCGATTGGGTGGGAGAACGGAATTTGGTACTGATCACTTCGGCGGACAAAGCACAAAAGTCCACTTGGGTCTGGGACAGCAAGCTGATTGAGACGGATGGTGACCGCATCCTCCAGTTTGCGGCGGACCAAAAACTGACTTCCATTTATCTGCGCTATGAAACGTATCCGGGTCAGGACGTTTACCGGAATTTCATCCGCAGAGCTAATGAGCAGGGCATCACGGTTGAGGCGCTGGCCGGTAAATCGGATTGGATATATGAGCAAAATCATATCTATATCCAGCAATGGATTGCAGCGGTTACGCAATATAACGCTTCGGCAGATGCTCTAGAACGCTTCCAAGGCTTCCATTTTGACATTGAACCCTACACATTGGACATGTGGAAGATTAATCAGACCTGGGTCCTCGAACGGTGGATGGATACGATCAGATTCATTGAATCGGAAGTGAAAAGCTCTGATCGCAGCATGACGATGGCCTTCGATATTCCCTTTTGGATCAACAGCTGTACCGTTCCGGGATCCAGCTACTCCTTTAGCGCTTGGCTGCTGGAGAAGGCGGATCGTGTCGTCATTATGGCTTATCGTAATACGGCACTCGGCAGCAACGGCATCATTGCCAGATCCAAGTCGATCATTTTAGAAGCAGCTACGCTGAAGAAACAGGCGGTCATTGCAGTGGATACGATGCCCAGTACGGAAGCTGATTATACGACCTTTTATAAGTCGAATTCCTTGCTTATGGAGTCGGAATTGAAACAGGTCAAGGAAAGCCTCTCCCTTTATCCGAGCTATGTCGGCATCGCTGTCCATGATTACGTGAGATGGATCGAACTATTGAACGCTAATCGTTGAACGGGTTCGATGAACAAGAAGGAGGAGGATGCAAAATGAAAATGACAGGTTTGGTGATCTCTCTGGTGGCTGGTGCGGCGCTTGGTGTCTCAGGAATGGCCTTCGCAGGCGGCAATGAGACGCCCGGCACCTTTCAGGAATCGTCTTTACCGGGAGGAGGCCTTGAGGTCCCTCATAATGACCGGATTCATCTTTCTACCGATAAGCAGTGGGTCTCCTCGGAAGGTCACTTGTCGGATCTCATTCGGCTGCAGTGGACGAAAGACCGAGCGAAGCCGGCCATCGCTTGGCTGGATGAGAATGGGAAGGACAAGGCGGCTATCATCGCTCATGCCAAAGCGAATAACCCGGAGCAGCACGATCATAATCATATGTCGTTCGAAACGACGATGGCACCTGACGGCAAAGACGCCAATGAGCTGTTTACGCGTCTGGAAATTCCGTTCGACCAGGATGTGGCCGAAATTCGCACGCATTCCTCTAATTTCAATGTGATGGACGGAATTTTACGGATTGCCGGAACCGGTGGCGTCAACCGTGATCTGACTTGGGCCAAATCGGATGATGGGAATGTGACTACGTCGCGCTGGGCGATGCGTGCAGATACCTCCGAGGAAACCGGAGGAAATGCCGGCTCCAATCTGCAAATTATCCGTTATTCGGATGACGGTAAAGCACTGGACAATCCGTTCACTATTAACCGCAGCAGCGGCAATATCGGTATTGGAAACTCGGACGCCAAGACCAAGCTGGACGTTAGTGATGACAGCATTCGCATCAGAAAATCAATGACGCCGGCCTCGTCTACTGCCCCCGGAGAAGTAGGGGAGATGGCATGGGATGACGGGTATGTATATGTTTGTGTGGCACCTAATACATGGAAAAGGACGGCACTATCGTCGTGGTGAGAAGCATCTAATCTCAGCGACTCACTTTTCATTCATATTTGTTCAGCAGGTAAAGCCCTCTATTTGATAGAGGGCTTTTTTTAAGAGATGAGCGAAAAATGCCTTGTATGGCGCGGGGGCTGACGGCAATCAACACGCTTCCAAAGCGGCTTTATATCACCTTTCTTAAAGGTTGTTATGTGATTTCTATGATGGAAAATAAATAATACAACTTCGAGTACCCCCTTAAAATGGAAAAGTTTTCAGAAATCTATGAGAGGATCATAGAAAGGTGTGAACCGCCTGTGCCTTGGAAAGTGTTGATTGCGGATGATGATCCGAATGTGAGAGAGATCATCCGGCTCTATTTCCGTCAGCAGCTTATTGAATTAATCGAAGCCCCTGACGGCGTCTCGGCCCTGACCATGTTAGCGGAAGTTAAGCCTGATATCGTGATACTAGATGTGATGATGCCTGGCCTCGACGGTTATGAAACGTGCCGGGAGATTACCAAGCGTTATGATGTGCCGGTCATTATGCTGACGGCGAAGAACGATGAGTTTGATCGGGTGCTGGGCCTTGAGCTGGGCGCCGACGATTATATGACCAAGCCCTTCAGTCCGAGGGAGCTGGTGGCGCGCATTAAAGCGATTTTTCGCAGAATGCAGAAGGGACATCCGATTATTGAGGTGGATGCACCTGTCCAATACGAGTTTGATAATTTAGTCATACATGTGGCCCGCCGAGAGGTGCTCGCGGGGAATATGAAAATTGATATGCGCCCCAAGGAGTTTGAACTCCTCGCTTTTTTTGCGAAATCTCCGGGCAGCGTATTTACGAGAGAACAGCTGCTGGAGCAGGTGTGGGGATATGATTTTTTAGGCGATATGAGAACGGTGGACGTTCATATTAAAAAACTTCGTGAAAGGTTAAGCCCGTGTCATCATGTTTGCATTCATACGGTCTGGGGAGTGGGCTATAAATTTGAGGTAGCAGCATGTACCTGAATCCAAATAAAAGCATTCTCCGCAAAATGTTGACTAGCTCCATCGTTACGGTGCTTCTTGGCCTATGTGCGGTGGGGCTCGTTATTTCGTTGTTTGCTAAGGGTTACATCGTCAACTCCAAAAGTAATGAGATGATCCGGCAAGCCAAGCAGGTTAATCTCGCCATTCAAAATCAGACGGATCCGACTGATAGATTTAAGGAGCAGCTGCACTTTTTCGATCAAGCCTTTGATTCGCGTATTTGGATATTTGATTTGAATGGAAACATCGTTACGACATCTTCAAAGGATGAGGTGAACGTAGGCAAGGTCGTCAGCACGGATGTGGTCAACCAAGTCCTGAATGGTGAACCTGTCGTATGGAAACAATCCGAAGCTTTTAAGGAAGGCATGCTTTCGATTGCCGTTCCTTGGGGAAAAGACAACGACGTATACGGTGGTATTGTCCTGCACGCGCCTCTTAAAGGGATGAATGAGACTATCGCTCAGCTTAGAGAAACTATCCTCTGGGTGACCCTCCTTGGTATATTCTTTTCATTTGGTGTATCCTCCTATTTATCCTGGTCCATTACCCGACCTATCCAACAGATCGACAAGGCGGCAGCCAAGATTGCCGTTGGTGATTACAGTGAGAGAATTCAAATCGTTTCCAAGGATGAGATTGGCGAGCTGGCAACGACCATTAATCACATGGTGGAGCAGCTTGCGCGCGTAGATCTGGAAAAGAGACAGCTGAATCAGCTGCGGCATGACTTTTTGGCTAATGTTTCCCATGAGTTGCGAACGCCACTTACGGCGATGCGGGGTTTTTTGGAGGCGCTTCAGGATGGTTTGATCGAAGAAGGGGCGCGGGAAAAATATTACGACATCATGTATAACGAAACCCTTCATATGAACAGGCTGGTCGATGATATTACCGATTTAATGAAGCTGGAAAATAAGGAAATCGATCTCGTGTGGTTGGCGGTCGATGTTCAGGCGATGCTGTCCAAGCTGAGCTTTAAATTCCAACCGGAAGCAGAACTCCGCGGGACGGTTATTCATTGCTTTGTTGATGAAAATTCGCCACAGGCTCACGCCGATCCGGATCGACTGGAACAAATTTTGAACAATTTGATTAAAAATGCAGTTAAGTTCACCGAGAACGGGACGATAGAATTGAAGGCAATGGCGGTTCCGTCGGAAGGGTGTGTCCTCATCACGGTAACCGATACGGGAATCGGTATATCACCGGAGGACCAAGGGCTCATCTGGGAGCGCTTCTTCAAAGTGGAGAGGGGCAGACCCGTGAAGCATAAAGGCTCATCCGGTTTGGGGCTTGCCATTGTGCGAGAGCTTGTCGAGCTTCACAATGGAAGCATTCGCGTGCGAAGCGAACCGGGGATCGGAAGTACCTTTGAGGTCAGAATTCCGCTTTATGATAGCCGTCAGAATGTGCAGCCGCTGGTGAATTTGGCCGATGTCGGATAGTTTGTATCGAGCTAACGATAGAAAGACCGCAGGGAAAGGAGGACTCCTTTTCTGCGGTTTTCTTCTTTCAAGTAACATAAAAGCCGCTTCATCTAATTCCAAAAGCCCATACAGAACGGAAAGTTAAATGGTCGAGCTCGTCGAACAGATAAGGGGGATCCTCAAGAACAAGCTAACTTGATCGAGGCAACCTCTTTTCTTTATTATGCCACAAAGTCACCCCCCTCCAAACCACCGCTATCCCTTTCTCCACCCTAACGTGCCAAAAAGAAAATTATGGATATCCAAACTTTTTTACTTTCTTCCACTTTAAATAAAAGTTAGAATCTGTTAGGATATAAAGAAATACGATAGATTTAGTGGGAATTAAAAAGGAGGCACCTTTCCATGCAAAAACTGACGCTTGATTCGATACATGAAATGACGCATCTGGATCAACTCGAGGCTGAGGCGATTTATATTATCCGCGAAGTAGCGGCGGAGTGTGAGAATCCCGTGATGCTGTATTCGATCGGGAAGGATAGCTCCGTGATGCTGCATTTGGCGCTGAAAGCTTTCTATCCCGAGAAGCCGCCATTTCCTTTCATGCATATTGACACGACCTGGAAGTTCAAAGAGATGATCGAGTTCCGCGACCGCAAAGCGAAGGAATTTGGCATCGAGATGATTGTTCACTCGAATCAGGAAGGTGTCGAGCAGGGGATTAACCCATTCGATCATGGTTCGGCGTACACGGATATTATGAAAACGCAAGCCTTAAAACAAGGCTTGGACAAATACGGCTTTACGGCTGCCTTCGGCGGCGGACGACGTGACGAGGAGAAGTCGCGAGCGAAGGAGCGGATTTTCTCGTTCCGCAATAAGAACCATGCGTGGGATCCGAAAAACCAGCGGCCGGAGATGTGGAAGCTTTTTAACACAAGAATTAATAAAGGTGAAAGCATCCGCGTATTCCCATTATCCAACTGGACGGAAAAAGATATCTGGCAATACATTCGCAGAGAAAACATTGACATTGTGCCGCTCTATTTTGCTAAGGAAAGACCTGTCGTCAATCGCGATGGACATCTCATCATGGTGGATGATGACCGGATGAAGCTCGAACCGAATGAGAAGGTCGAAATGATGAAGATGCGTTTTCGCACGTTAGGCTGCTATCCTTTAACTGGCGGTATTGAGTCCGACGCGAACTCGCTGGATGCGATTATCGAGGAAACGCTTGGTGCGGTTTCATCGGAACGGACAAGTCGCGTGATCGACCAGGAAGCTGCTGGAAGCATGGAAAGACGTAAACGGGAGGGCTACTTCTAATGAAAAGTCTGCTGAAATTTATTACCTGCGGAAGTGTAGACGACGGCAAATCGACGTTGATTGGACATATGCTTTATGATGCTAAGCTTTTGTTCGCTGACCAAGAGAGAGCCCTGGAGCTGGACAGTAAGCTTGGCAGCCGCGGCGGCAAAATCGACTATTCCCTGCTGCTTGATGGCCTATTGGCCGAGCGTGAGCAAGGGATTACGATTGATGTGGCGTACCGGTATTTTACGACGGATCACCGTTCATTCATTGTAGCGGACACGCCGGGGCATGAGGAATATACGCGCAACATGGCTGTAGGCGCATCCTTTGCTGATTTGGCTGTTATTTTGGTGGACGCAACCAAAGGGGTTATCACTCAAACCAAGCGCCATGCTCGGATTTGCGCACTTATGGGCATTAAACATCTTGTATTAGCCGTGAACAAAATGGATTTGGTGGATTTTGATCCTAAGAAGTTTGAAGCGATCAAAGAAGATTTTTCTCGTACAACGGCTGAGTTCAACCTTCAAAGCATTCAGGTGATCCCTGTATCTGCCACAGAAGGGGATAATATTACGAAAAAATCGCAAAATACACCTTGGTACGAAGGTCTTCCATTGCTGGCATATTTAGAAAATGTGGATGTTCATCAGACTGATGATGCGAAACAATTCATGATGCCGATTCAGCGTGTTTGCCGTCCGGACCATACGTTCCGCGGTTTCCAAGGCCAGATTGAGACGGGCAGCATCTCGGTTGGCGATGAACTGACAACGCTGCCTAGTCATGAGAAGGCGAAAGTCAAACGCATCTTGGTGACCGACCAAGATAGAGATACAGCGTATGCTGGACAGCCTGTCACCATTCAATTGGACCGTGAAGTCGACGTTTCGCGCGGCTGTGTATTCACGAAGGACAGTCAAATCCAAGAGGCGGATAGCTTTGCCGCTACGATTCTTTGGATGGACGATTCCGTATTGACGCCTGGCAAGAACTACTTAGTCAAGGTTGGCACGAAAGTCCTGCCTGGCACGGTGACAGCCATTAAGCACAAAATCGATATCAATACTGGAAAAACAGTTCTAGCCGATCATATCGTCAAAAATGAGTTGGCTAGATGCGAGTTTTCGTTATCTGACAATATCGTGTTTGATTCTTTTGAAGAATATAAAAGTATTGGCGGATTTATCCTGATCGATCGCGTCACGAATATGACATCCGCTTGCGGCGTGATTGACCAAGCTCTTCAAGGCACCGAGGCATCTGTCCGACTGGATACGGAAGTTACCAGAAATGTTCGCGCTGAGCAAAAAGGGCAGCATCCACTAACCGTCTGGTTCACCGGTTCGGTTGCGGACAACTTAGCGATTGCGAAGGAAGTTGAAAAACGTATGGTAGCGACAGGCTACCATACGATGCTGCTTGAGAACGGCCGGGGAGAATCGGCGCAGCGCGTAGCGGAAGTGGCCAAATTGATGAACGATGCAGGTCTCATTGCCTTGGTATCGAATGCATCCATGTCTGCTGACGATCAGGTAACCGCGCGAGACATCCTTGGCAAGGAGTACATGGAAGTTAACGAATATGATACAAGCAAGCATTCCATCGAGGAAGCGGCCAATAATGTCGTGAAACGAGTTGTGAAGTATTTGATTAATATCTAGTAGAACAAGAGCGATGACGGAAATCTCCGTCGTCGCTCTTTTTTTGGTTCGATGTACCCATTTTCTAATCATGAGGACAAACCTTCTTCCAATACATATAAGGGCATGGCATCATTCGTGGAGAGGGGAAATGCCCGTGGCCCAAGTGATCAGCATCATCAATCTTAAAGGCGGGGTTGGCAAAACAACGATCACCGTTGCTTTAGCGGAATTTCTAGCGGTAGAACATCAGAAGCGCGTTCTCGTTATCGATCTGGACCCGCAGACGAATTCGACGGTGGCATTAATCGGGGAGGAGGAGTGGGAGAGAAGAAATAAGAACGATCAGACGCTGCACACCTTGTTCAAGGATCATATTGATGATACGTGTAATTTTGAAATGGAGAAAAGCATCGTACGCAAATCTTCCAATCTGCGAGGCGGGCTGGTGAATCTGCATGTGTTGCCCTCCAGTCTGGATTTTGTGAAGATTCAGGATCGTCTCATTCATATATGGCAGACTGCGCTGATTAGGCCCTATGATGTATTAAAAAATGCAGTAAAAAATCATCTGGACGACTACGATTACGTGCTGATCGACTGTCCGCCGAATCTCGGCATTGTGACGCAGAACGGTCTCAACATCAGTCATTGGTACCTCATTCCAACCATTCCCGACCACTTATCCACATACGGTATCCCGCAAATTATTTCCAGTGTGAAAAACTTTAACCGGAAAAAGGAGGACGGCGATGTTAAGCTGCTGGGCGTCGTTGCCTCCATGTATCGATCTACGGTGAACCGGCATAATAACACGCTGCGCCAATTAAGTTTGCAGGTTGAGAAGGGGGAACTGCCACGGCTGTTTGAAACGCGCATACCTCTAGCCTCAAAGGCTTCAGACGCAGCATATTACGACGTAGATGGGATCAATACACTTAAGCAAAAATACGGCTATTCAACTGAAAACTTATATGCATCTTTTCAAAGCTTGACGGAGGAGCTTATTTCGTATGCTCAAAACTGACGATGCTGTCTTCAGGAAGCAGCTAGCTTCTATGTTCATCAAAATTGCTGAGCGTGTTGAGCAGGACGAGGAGTTTGCGCAGTGGCTTTTGCAAGGGACAGTCTGGGAGGCTGTTGAAAAGAGCTCGAAAAGGAGCGCTCAAAGTGAGCTGCCGTCTGCACCTTCGGCCCAAAGTCCGTTACCCGACATCTACGCGATCTATGCCATGGAAGGGGAGGGGGCTTTACACGAGCTTTTGCATACATACGAGGTTGGATTTTTAATTGAGATTGTGTTAGCGAATGGGCTGGACCCGGTCCGCAAGGTGCGTAGATGGAAAACGAAGCACAAAATCATCGCTTACATGCTGGAGGCGGTTGCGAAGCAGATGGCGAAGGGGAAGGCTTTTGTGAATTAATAGAAAAGGAGTTAGGCATATAAGTGCTTAGCTCCTTTTTAATGTTCAAAAACATGAAATTAATTGTAAGTTAATATTTACAAGCCTGAGCTGAAAAACTATAATTAGTTTCACTGGTTCTTAGGAACTAAAATATGGAAATTCAGTCGATATACTAGATATAAAGTTACACGTCAAAGCAGAAGTACAAGAATATTAACCGTATTACATGAAAGGGAGTTTGCTTCAATGAATGCCTGGGTCGCGTCAGAAGTTCAGTCAAAGCATCATAGAATTGCCGTCACTTTATTTCCAATCGCCGTTTTCTTAGGATACTTGGGTCCGTTTATTTTCGGGATGGGCATGCTTGTTTTTTTCTTAGTCACTTCTTTTAAAATGCTTAAAAAAATGCTTATCTACATGCTCATCCTTGGGGCCATCTCTGCGGCCATACCGGTGTTAGCACCTGTCATTTTTATTGTTATGTTAGTCTTTTTTATTATGCGGATCGGATATGTCATTAAGAATTGGCGGCCTTTCGTTGCCGGACTCATTGTATATGGAGGAGCCGGCATTATATTAGCCAGGACCGAACATGCCTCTTTTATTTTGAGAGGTTTATCTTTCTCGTTATTAGTAGAATCCGTCATCGTTGCTTTCATTAGTTATCTCGTACTGAATCAGACATTAAAGTGGTTATATACATTTGGATATACAAGTTACTCCGCGTTAGGTATCATGGGTAGCGCTCCGTTAATTGTGATTTCATTTATTCTTCCATTTTTGAAATTGCACATTGGTGGGGATGGTTTTGCCCCTGATGGCGCTGTTGGACATGCTGGGCATGCCGGGCACTCTACCGGTTCTATTGGGCACCAAGGTGATACTTACGCAGACGGTGTAACCGTTAAGCATGTTCAAGGTGCCGAGTCCGGGCAGCCTCTGGTCGGCGTCAAAGCGCATGTGCGAACGGCCCCGGATGGAGATGTGACGAACAATCTCTCTTATCAAGGACCTGACGCCAAGGCTCCGAATATGGAGGATTTGGTCGGCGTCAAAGCGCATGTGCGAACGGCCCCGGATGGAGATGTGACGAACAATCTCTCTTATCAAGGACCTGACGCCAAGGCTCCGAATACGGAGGATT
>NZ_JAQFVF010000006.1 GCF_027789125.1 Paenibacillus aestuarii
GGGCAGGTTAGTTCCAATATATGGTACAATAAAACCGATCATATTCATTCTATTTAAGGGCTTAATAAGAAGGTTGTGAGGGTTACAAAGGATGACCTGAACGATGCAACTGCATCCTATCTTCAGGTAACGGTGGCGTAAACGCAGGAAGCAACGGTAGATATCTCTGAGAGGATGAGTGAAATGACAGGGAACCTGTTTCGAGTGCTGTTCATTGTGGTGATGATCGCCGTTATCGTGAGTGTCGATATACTTTACTTAAGACATCACTTTGCGACCCGGCTAATCGTCAACATCGGAATAGTTGCGGTGTTTGTCTCCGTCTATTTCATCTTTTTCAAGAAATCGTAAGCAAAGTACGACAGATTCTTACGTCGTTAAAGGGTACTATTGGAAGCAGCTGAGCTATCCGCTGAAGTAACGGACACGTTAGTTCAATTGAAAACAGCAGCAGTCTAAGACTTTGATATGAACGAAACCTGTCAAGCGACTCTGTTGCTCACTAGTTTTTGGCGTACTTAAATAAGAGTCTGTCTTTCCATACTTTAAGGTCCCCCGGCATTCCATTTGCCGGGCCTGCCTTACGGCGAGTAACGGGTGCAGGGAGTGTACTCCCTGCGTTTCCCCCTTAGGGGACGGAAGGGGTGGATCATTCATTAGCTCGGAGGCAAAAACAATTCGCTGGTTGGCAATCTGATATCCGTGGATTCTCACACATTCTACATACGTCTGAAGAGTATACCGCTAACTATTTACAGGCATTCGCCACTAAGAGCTGCACAAAAGTCTTACGCGGATTTTCTCTTCACCTTACCTGATTTGCCCCCGAGGTAATAAATGATCTCGCCCCAGCATCACCGCTTCCTTCTGATTGTTTTTCTTGTATTCTAATATCGAATCTTGCTACTTTGCTTCATACTGCAATGCTTTGTCTACCATTGTTTATCTCCTTCGCAATCGCCCACACAAATCCTGCGAGTTCCCTAGCGATAGCAACGGTGATGGCTCCCTTATGTTTTCCCGTCCGCATCATGCTTTTGAATTTCTTGTGCAGACGATTTTGTGCCTCCCAAGCAATCCTTTGTACCTCTGGTGGTAGACCGGTAATACGTTCTCTCATCTTCCTTTTAACCGCGGGGCTATAACGGTAGCTCCAAGCTGA
Source organism: Paenibacillus aestuarii (assembly GCF_027789125.1). Taxonomy (GTDB): domain Bacteria; phylum Bacillota; class Bacilli; order Paenibacillales; family NBRC-103111; genus Paenibacillus_E; species Paenibacillus_E aestuarii. The sequence goes on from NZ_JAQFVF010000006.1 coordinate 1,163, forward strand.
TTCCACTAATACTCTCCGAAGATGAGCGTTGCCTGCCTTTGTTATCTTGCCTTGCCAGCGGCCATCACCTGAAGAACTTTCGCTTGGAACAAGGCCGCAATAGCTCATAAAAGATGAGGCGTGTGGGAATCGCAAAATATTGCAAATCTCTGATGCAAGTGTCGTTGCAGTAAGAACAGCCACACCACGTAATGCTTGCAGTGCTTGAATTAGCAGTGCTTGTATATTAATTTCCGCTTGTCTTTCAATCTCCTTTTCATACCTCTTAATTCTTTCTTTGGTTTCCCATATGCTTTGCCGATATTCCTGGTAAGCAAGACGTTGACAGTCGTTTGCGAACTTTAGAGTGTCGAGCCACGCTTCGTAAGCATGAGTCCAAGGACTAGAACCCTCTGGATTTGCAAGCTGATTACGTAGCAGAAATTTTCCTAACCGCTGCTTGTACCGATTCAAATCTTCCTTTGCGTCTTCCCTAGCACGAACTAAGTCACGCAAAGCTTCATCCTCAGGTGCAGCTGATATGAGTCTTCCCGGCAGAAACGGGCTAGGGTTTACGCTCAGCAGGTCATATGACAGCGGTTCTTCTCAGTTTAACCAAATGGTATTATACGGTATCACGAATGGAACTGTACAACCCGATGAGGAAAGACGCTTTCCTCTCGGGAAAGGATGGACGTGGAATATCTCTTACATAGAAATCAGCGGTACTAGTAAGTTCCTTCATCTTGGAGGATCAGGCGTTTATAAGATTGATGATTCAAATAATCTTGTAGGCTACACGTGGAAGGATCTTACCTTTTCAAGGAGCACAGCCTCAGTAAATGGACAAACAGCCGCGTATGTACTAACGTCCATTCAGAAAGTCAGTCAGTACTTTAACGCTCAAGGTCAACTCATTCAAATATCAGATGCATTTAATAACACGATTAATTTTACTTACACAAATGATGGCGTGTACGGTTCAGTTCTACAAAGTATTACGGATGCCATTGGAAACACGATTACAATCACTTATGGCCCTAATAAGGTATTCTTAACTAAAGGAAACCAAACCGTCACTTATTATAAGATTATTCAGAACGGGAAAGAATTACTCAGCCAAGTTGAAGATGCTGTAGGAAGAAAAATAACCTATGATTATGCGGTTAAAGATGCACAATTTAATTTAGTTGGTACAACTCCAAATACAAGTAATCCTTACGCCTTGTTAATTGGTGTGACACATCCAACAGGTTCTAAATCGATATACCAATATGAAAACACTGCTGTAACTCGATACACAGGGAAAAATGCAGTTAACCAAGTTTATCGAGTGACATCACGTGAGGATCAATTTACTAGAACGGATGGTTCCACTGAAATTGATAATCATAAGGACATTACGTATCCAATAAGCGATATGGGTAGTTCATACGATACGCCATATTCATTTACAGTAATGATCAAAGATGGGTTGACAGAAACAACTTTTACAAACAAAAAAGTTTATATTGATGAAAATACACCTGCTGTATTCTATAACATGAATGTGGTATCCAATTCTTCTTACAATGGAAAAACGTACACGAATACAACAGATTACGTCTACGATGAGGTGAAAAGATGGACTTCACCATTATCAACGAAAGTAACACAAGCTGAAACTGGAAACAGCGATACAAGAATCACTACGACGTCAAAATCATATGACGATTATGGTAATGTAACGAGTATTATAGACGTGCTAGGAGAAACGGCAAAGACAACCTATACTTATGATTCAACTTCACATCTACTCGTTGGTATGTCTAAACCAGTTTCATCAACACAAACCCAGTATACGGAATATGTCCGTGATGCTGTTCATGGAAATATAACGACTTTACGTGTGCGAGATGGAAGTGCATCAGGACCTATCTTGCGAGAAACCATAAATGAAAATTTTGATTCTTATGGCAATCCAACACAAACAAAGGTTAAAAAAGACGTGAGCGGATACATTACCGTCCAAACCGAATACAATGCATCAGCTCCGTATTTAGGAGCCTACCCCACAAAACAAACTATTTTAGTGACAGATGCGAATGGTGTATCAACAACTGTAAATAAGCAATATGATTATAATACAATCACAGGTCAACTGAAGACATTTATTGATGGAAGAAATAACTCGACTAACTATGTATATGATGCTATAGGTCGTGTAACGAGAGTAATTCACCCAGATAATAGCTATTCACAGATAGATTATTATGATTTGCAGAATCAAATGCAACAAACTGATGAAACGGGAATTCAGTCAGTAGTTAAATGGAATCCACTGGGATTAAAAGAAGATGCAGGAATAAACGATCTTGGCACATACAAATCTAAAATTAAATATCATTATGACTCAAATGGGCGGCTATCCTGGACAGAAGATGCTTTAGGAAATCGTACTACGTATGGCTATGATCAATGGAGTCGTCAGAATATGATCACGAATCCAGATGCCTCATCATCAAGTATTCTATATGATGATATTGCTAACACCAAAACGAGTACCGATGCCGAGGAGTATTCCACTAAGGACATTTATGATGTTGCCGGTCGTGTTACGAGTAAGGAAGAAACCAAGAAGGTTGTAGATGAAGACACTAAGACTACTAAATTTATAACAACACCTCTAGGCTGGTTCACGTTTGATTATGCCGGGCACTTGCTTACAGCGACAGATAATAGGAAACCAACAAAGAATACCACAACATACAGTTATGATACTCTCGGGCTCCTTATCAGTGTCTTGGACGCTAAAAATGATTCTACATCATACCAATATGATAGTCTTGGAAATTTGCTGCAAGTTACATATCCGGATTTAAAAACAGACTTGAAGAAATATGATGAGATTAGCAGATTGATTCAAACGACTGATGCTAACGGCAAAATTGAAAAGTTCTTTTATGATCAGAATGGCAATCAGGTAGGGTTAATTGATCGCAACTTGAATTATTTTAAATACACGTTTGATAATAAAAACCTTGTAGTTAAGAAAGAAATTACAGATTCATCATGGAACCCAGTCTCTGAAGAGTCGATCGGTTTCAGTTATGATTTAGCTGGCAGACGAACGGAGATGAGGGATGGAACAGGTGCTACTTCGTATAGTTATAATAAATCGACAGGTGTTTTAAATACTCAGACGTATCCGGATGGAAAAACGATTGAGTATGACTACGATGCCGTAGGCAACCGTTTTATGATGAACGATCCATTTGGGTCTAATACGTATTATCACTATGATTCAAGTAATAGACTAGATGTTGTTGCGCCATCATCTGACTTTCTTAACAATAGTAATACTTCGGATTATTATGCTAAATATAATTATTTTAGCAATAGTTTGTTAAAGAAGATTACACAGAAGAATGGAGTTACTTCAGAGTTTATTTATGATGGTTTAAGGATTGGTTCATTAACCGAGAAAAAGTCAGATAATACAGTAATAAATGTTTTTGCTTATACTTATGATAACAATGGAAATCAGGATACTAGAACTGAGCAACAGGGAAGCAATCCTGCAGTTACAAACAACTTCCATTATGATCCCTTGAATCGTATCTCAACTTCAGATCAGTTCAACGAAAGTTATGGATACGATAATCGTGGTAACCGTACCACCATGTCGACAAGTAACCCTGTTGAACGTCCTGACTCGACATTGACCTTCGATAAACGAGATCGTCTTACGAATGTAACTTTAACTAGCGGTGGAAATGTGTCTTACAAATACAACGGTGATGGACTGCTTTGGGAGCGGACAGAGAACGGACTGACGACGAGATATTATTGGGATGGCGACCAAGTTATTGCGGAAGCAAATGTTATAAGCGGTGTTGCAACACTAAAAGCGCGTTATATACGTGGACAAGGACTTATATCTCGCGAAGATAACAAAGGTAAAGCGTACTATCTTCAAAACGGACATGGTGACGTGGTAAACTTGATGGATAGTACAGGTAATACAAAGCTAAACTCCTACCAGTATGACATTTTCGGGAACATCGTTAGCCAGCGAGAGAATCTGCCGCAGACGTTTAAGTATAGCGGCGAAATGCAGGATGTTACGACAGGGCTGCAATATCTGAGGGTTCGATGGTACGATCCGAGTATCGGACGGTTTGTTGGGGAGGATTCTTATGAAGGGCAAATTAATAATCCATTATCTGAAAATCGCTTTATCTACGTTGAGAACAACCCGCTTACACAAATAGATCCTACAGGACACTGGTGTACGTCTAAGGATGGTAATTGGTCTCATCCAGGCGCTTGTGATGACTCCAGTAACAAAGCAAGGGAGACCTTAGATTCAAAAGATGACATTGGAAGAGACATAATAGAAAACGGAAAAACTACGGGGAAAGCTACCGAGGGAATAATTGTTCATTCTATTGTTGAGACTTACTTCAAAAGCGAATTTGGTGACTTGGCAGATGTTGAAGTTGCTGTTCCTGTTCCTAGTAACCCCTCAGGTTGGGGAAGAGCTGATATGACCTTAACCATTGGTTCTATTAGAGAAGTATATGAACTTAAGCCAATTACTTACAATCCTAATACAAAATATAACGAATTAGGAAAAGAACAATTAAGAGGATATGTTGAAGGATTCAATAACTCAGATCCCGACACCATAACTGTAGATGGAACGACATGGAATCCCAATGGACTGCGGTTATTCTATCCCCCAGAGTATAAAACGAAGGAAATTGCTCTTTATACTTATGAAAGCGACCCTGGAATGATATACTATAAATTAGTTGATAAAAACGAAGGCAAAACATCTAAAGTACGTGTATTAGTTCCTGTATTAACAGATGTTGATGTACCTGTAATGCCAAGAGTAACATTACCAGAAATACCCGCAGGTATGTCTCCAGCTATACCTTAAATATTTATCTTTAATAGGAGAATTAGCAAATGAACATTAAAAAAGCGATTGAAAAAATAGTATCACCAGAAATTTCGAAATATGGATTCAATTTTATTGGTAAAAAGGATAGCCTCTCATGGAGATATAGTAAAGAAAAGGATGATTTCCATCAATATATTACATTCACTAGAAGTCAATTCGATTTAAATTGTATTCGAATTGAATTTTCTACTTCATTAAACGAGATGGATATTGTTTATGGTAGTCAGTTGATTCTAGATTCTAAATATCTTGATAGAGGATTTTGGCGATTCAGTGATGAGAGGTCATTGGAGTCTACTCTTCAAATTCTTAAGAATTTAATTATTGAAAAAGGGATTGAATGTTTAGATATACTTAGTATTCCTATATTGAAGCCCTCCGCTGATGCAAGTAAGATTTTATTATCAGTTGATAATAAAAAGCAAAGAGCTGAAAGATTTGCAACTGAACAAAAACTAGATTTTTCCATTGAATCTCTACTAATACTGGAACGAAACATAGAAACACAGAAAAGTAATAGGGACGATGTTGATTGGGAGTATATTTTTGAATCAAGCATATACTTTGGTGAAGTAACCATAAATCAATTTAATGGTGAGTGGAGGTGGGATGAAAGACAACAAACAACTGTTATAGGGAGCATTGCAGGTAAACAAATCACCGTTGCGCCTCTGCTACATGTAACACGCTTTTGGGGTAATCCAAAACGAAGTTCATACAGTTTGTTTAAGATAATTAATGACATCGATCAAGTAATAAAACTTACATTAAATAATTAAATCCACAACCGCCTTGCGAACTTCGCTTGGCGGTTCTTCCTTTATCCGTCGATTTATCACTAACAACACAGATAAGCGCTCAGAAAGTATGAGCGGTAATTGTAACTTGATGCACTTAACACTGAACTCAAAGCGTTCCGCCTGGTAGAATGCTGTACTAAACTGCTTATCCAGCATTAGCCTTATCACCGATGATATGTCAGAGAGCATACAAGCTTATTTTGAGGGGAGCAGAAGCAAGGTAAGACCAAACATAAAGCATATGGAGCATAAGAAGACCGTTAAAGCGGTACATCCAAAGCTTTCCAGCGACAGGCGTAAGACAAGGCACATTGTACAGAGACGTATATGGTATCGTGCTGCTATAGACTGGGCACAAGAATGGTATGAAGGACAAAAATAAAGATAGGATTTCACTGAGCTAATTAAAATGAAGAGTTCAAGAAAAAAGCCACTAGAAGGGGATGTTTTCATCCTACAGCCTCAAGATAATCTATTCATGTACGGTAAGGTTATTAAGGTTAATGTTTCGAGTAAAGATCCTTTTGTTAATGGTGGGAATTTGGTGTACATTTACAAAAAACAATCTGCTGACAAAATAATGCCCGATGTTTTAAGTCCTAATGATTTGTTATTTCCTCCTATGGTAACGAATCACCAAGGGTGGCTGAAAGGATATTTTGAAATGATTGGGAACAATGGAATCACTGAGGATGAACTAGATGTTAACTTTGGATTTTGGCACAAAACGTCAGAGAAATTTTATAATCTACATGGCGAAGTGCTTCAGGATGAGCCTCTCCAGTGGACAGGCTCAGGCTTGGTAAGTTACGGAGGCATAGGCCGAGCCATTCACAGGATATTTCGTGGAGAATCACATCTACTGTAAGAGGAGGTAGGCAAATGGGAGCTTGGGGATTAGGAATTATGGACGATGATCTAACATTCGATATTCAGTCAGAGTTTGAGGATGCTATAGCCTAGGGATTAGATGTTACTCAGGCTACTGAGAGAGTCTTGGAAGCTTTTGAGGATGTAACGGATGATGAGGATGATGGCCCGATACTATATCTCGTTCTGTCTCAATTGCAACTGGATAAGAATTGTTTGCTTCAGGAAATAAGAGAACAAGCGCTGCATATCATTACAAATGGAATTGGGTTAGAACGGTGGGGCGATGCCGGAGGAATCTGAAGAGTCGATCGGTTTCAGTTATGATTTAGCTGGCAGACGAACAGAGATGAGTGATGGCACAGGTACTACTTCGTATAGTTATAATAAATCGACAGGTATTTTAAATACTCAGACCTATCCAGATGGAAAAACGATTGATTATGACTACGATGCTGTAGGCAACCGGTTTATGATGAACGATCCATTTGGGTCTAATACGTATTATCACTATGATTCAAGTAATAGACTAGATGTTGTTGCTCCATCATCTGACTTTCTAAACAATAGTAATACTTCGGATTATTATGCCAAATATAATTATTTTAGCAATAGTTTGTTAAAGAAGATTACACAGAAGAATGGAGTTACTTCAGAGTTTATTTATGATGGTTTAAGGATTGGTTCATTAACCGAGAAAAAGTCAGATAATACAGTAATAAATGTTTTTTCTTATACTTATGATAACAATGGAAATCAGGATACTAGAACTGAGCAACAGGGAAGTAATCCTGCTGTTACAAACAACTTCCATTATGATCCCTTGAATCGTATCTCAACTTCAGATCAGTTTAACGAAAGTTATGGATACGATAATCGTGGTAACCGTACAACCATGTCGACAAGTAACCCTGTTGAACGTCCTGACTCGACAATGACCTTCGATAAACGAGATCGTCTTACGAATGTAACTTTAACTAGCGGTGGAAATGTGTCCTACAAATACAACGGTGATGGACTGCTTTGGGAGCGGACAGAGAACGGACTGACGACAAGATATTATTGGGATGGCGACCAAGTTATTGCGGAAGCAAACGTTATAAGTGGTGTTACAACACTAAAAGCGCGTTATATACGTGGACAAGGACTTATATCTCGCGAAGATAACAAAAGTAAAGCGTACTATCTTCAAAACGGACACGGTGACGTGGTAAACTTGATGGATAGTACGGGGACGACGAAGCTGAATTCGTACCAGTATGACATCTTCGGAAATATTGTGAGCCAACAAGAGAACTTGCCACAGCCATTTAAATATAGCGGTGAGATGATGGATGATAAGGTTGGGCTGCAGTATTTGAGGGCTAGATGGTATGATCCGAGTATTGGGCGGTTTGTTGGGGAGGATACTTTTGGCGGTTCTGTGACAAATCCGTTGAGTCAAAATAGATTTACTTATGTTTATAACAATCCTTTAACGAATGTTGACCCTACAGGACACTGGTGTACTGCAAGTGTTGGCGACAAAACCTACTCACACCCTGGTGGCTGCAATGATGGTTCGGGTGATCAAGATGGTGGAAGGACAAACGGTTCTGGGTACACAAAAGATGAAATTCATAATGGTGAGTACTACTATGATGATAATGGGCAACTAAAGCAATATTTTAATAAAGGCGCCCCTCATATTAGTGACCCTTCTGGAATTTCACAAACTGTAGTAGGATGTGCCACTGATTCTCAATGTGCTGGTTTTGTTACAGGAGGCGTTGCATCTTCTGGTGCAACTATTGCCAACGGAGCAAGAGCAGGCTGGGGTCTAGTTACGACTGGTGCAAGGAAAGCATGGGAATATTTTTTTGGTAATAAGAAAGATTCAGCTCCAGAAATCGAATGGCCACCGAATATGGGCTTTGATGGGGAAGCAGAAACAACTACTCTCTCCCCTGGTACGTTGGTTGACCGTTATGGATATGAGGGTGGTAGTTTTGTTTCTCCACAAGGTACTCCATTTGCACAGAGGGCGTTACCCGCTAGTTATGAGTCTGATAAACCTTATCATGTTTATGAAGTCGTTAATTCTTTGGAAGTAAAATCAGGTAGAATTGCACCATGGTTTGGTCAACCTGGTGGCGGTACCCAGTATCTACTTCCAAATTCTGTGAAGGATTTAATTGAATCAGGAGTGTTAAGGGAGGTGAAGTAGTTAAAATGACAAAAAAAGAACTCCTTAAACGTTTTAAAGATGAGAATATTCCTGCTTCTTGTTACTCCTTGGAAGGTGGACTACCAGGAGAAAAGTGGTGTATCGGAAAAACTCTCACTAGTTGGGAAGTCTACTACAGTGAGAGAGGAATAAAAAGTGATTTAAAAATTTTTAGTTCAGAAGCAGAAGCATGTGATGATCTTTATAACAGAATTAAAGGAGCATCGAAATACTGGTAAGATGTAACTATTGACCGCCTTGCGACTACCGCTTGGCGGTTCATCTTTTTATTGTTCCCGCCCGCTGCACTACACAATGACAATGAATTTGAACGTAAGGTAAAGATAGGCTTGGTTAAGCTATTTTAGCAACAATTTGTTAAAGAAGATCACACAAAGGAATGGAAATACATCAGAGTTTATTTATGATGGCTTAAGGATTGGTTCATTAACTGAGAAAAAGTCAGATGATACAGTAATAAATGCATTTGCTTATTCTTATGATAACAATGGAAATCAAGAAACAAGAACGGAGCAACAGGGAAGCAATCCTGCGGTTACAAACAACTTCCACTATGATCCTTTGAATCGTGTCTCAACCTCAGATCAGTTTAATGAAAGTTATGGTTACGATAACCGAGGTAACCGAAATAGCATGTCAACGAGTAAGCCATTTGAAAGTCCTGATTCAACCCGTACTTATGATAAGCGTGACCGGTTAACCAATGTGGCTTTGACTGGCAGTGGGAATGTTTCGTACAGATACAATGGAGACGGGTTGCTTTATGAAAGGACAGAGAACGGGCAAACGACTCGATACTACTGGGATGGTGACCAGGTCATTGCGGAAGCTAATGTTGTAAGTGGTGTTGCAACACTGAAAGCACGTTATGTTCGTGGACAAGGCTTAATAGCTCGTGAAGATAAACAAGGTAAATCGTATTATCTTCAAAACGGACACGGTGACGTGGTAAACTTGATGGATAGTACAGGAACCACAAAGCTTAATTCGTACCAGTATGACATATGGGGTAACATCGTCAGCCAGCAGGAGAATCTGCCACAGTCGTTTAAGTATAGTGGTGAAATGCAGGACAGCACGACTGGACTGCAATATTTGAGGGCTAGATGGTATGATCCGAGTATGGGACGGTTTGTTGGGGAGGATAGTGTAACAGGACAAGTGTATGCTTGATGATTTATTGGTTTTAAGTAACCATTTAATAGACTTGCTTGGTTACAATGATATTCTTCCTGTAGCTAACGATAACGAATTAGATGAATTTCATCAGGAATTAAAAAAAATCATGCAACAGTTTTTACAAAAATATGATTCTGACGGTTCTATTTACTTTGAAGCAGTTGAACGCTATAACTCAATTTTAAACAGTTTTATTGATAATTATGTTTTACGGGAAGATCTGCCAAAGTTATTGACAGGTTTAATTATGTACAACTTGACCCAGGTATTAATCAGAACTAAATATGTTATTGACCCATTAAATAATAAATTAATGAGTGAGTGCAAAAAGGATTTAGAAGACCCAATAACACATATATTCTGGGACATAGAAGAAAGAGTGCATAAAATTTTTTGTAAATACAATTAATCAAAAATACCACTCTACCGCCTTGCGACCATCGCTTGGCGGTTCTTCTTTTTCTGGTTGCCCGCCTAATAGTGTTAGAATTCACAACCGTGGACCGATCAAGCAATAACAAACAATTTTCACTATGATTCCTTGAATCGCATCTCCACTTCAGATCAGTTTAACCAAAGTTATGGATACGATAACAGAGGAAACCGAAACAGCATGTCAACGGATAAGCCATTTGAAAGTCCTGACTCAACGCGAAATTTTGATAAACGAGATCGATTAACCAATGTGACACTGACTGACGTTGGGAATGTTTCATACAGATACAACGGAGACGGGTTGCTTTATGAATGGACTGAGAATGGGCAAACCACTCGGTATTACTGTGATGGTGATCAGATAATTGGCGAAGCTAATATTGTAGATGGGGCTGTAACATTAAAAGCACGTTATGTTCGTGGACAGGGACTGATCACTCTAGAAGATAGTCAGGGCAAATCATATTATCTTCAAAACGGAACTCTGCGAGTTTAGTATTAAGTGCATCATTTTCACGATTTTCACCGTCAAAGGTAGGATTTAATGTTGGGAAATGTTTTTATCCTTACTAATAAAATATCAAAATAAAAGGTGCTCTGACTTTGAGTGGCAAAGTGATACCTTTATAAAAATTACTGAAGTTGAAAAGAGTACGATACCAGGTTTTGTAACTCAGAAAACACTTTCTCAAATGGTTGAATACATGCGAAGAATGGAGTGGAAAATTGAGCAGTTAATTGGTAATGGAAGTGTTGAATCCGTCATGGGGGGTACTAATAACTGATACGGGGGCTCTCCTTGTTGTCTAATCTATTATAATTTTGAAGACTTGTATATAGCTTAGTTATCTGGGGATACTAGATGATAAGAAAAATTGGAATGGGGAATCTGCAATTGAATAAGGAAAAATTGAGTGAGCAATATGAACAGTGCCCCGCAGATTATATAATTGAGTTATTTAGTACACCGATCAAGAATGAAATGCTAAGCGACTCTGATTTTTACGAACTAATAAGAAAAGAAAGAGTTTATTCAAAATTCAAAAAACCACTACCAGAGTTAAAGAAAACTAAACAAGCTAGCCACTAGTCGCTTTGTGAACAATTTAAAAGGCTTTTATAGCAAAAAAATCCGTTTTTAGCCTGTGAGATGGCTTTAAACGGATTTTTTTCATTTTTATTTGACTTCTCATATAAGAATCGTCGAAAATAAAGTTTTAGACTGGATCGATGGTTAACGGGCAGACTAGCTTAAATAATTCGGTAAACCTGAGCCTTTGTAGAATGCTAATATATTACACCTTTACCCTTTTGGCAGCTAATTCGTGTGCCCTTCTGACTTACATACCATAAATCGTAATCTATGATAGATATGGTGGAAGAGGGATAACAGTATGTGATGAATGGAAAGATTTCGAGGTATTTGTTAAATGGTCAATGTTAAACGGTTATAAAGACGGATTATCGATAGATCGATTAGATGTAAACGGTACGGCTAACGGGGAACGATTGAAAGAGATTGTAGGCGAAACGGTTTGTAAGAAGTACTTCAAAACTTATTTGTAATTCAGTTTTTATACCGGAAAACACCACTTCAAAACTTAATTTGTAAATCGATTTTAAAAGAAAAACCAGCAAACCCTTGAGTTTGCTGGTTTCTTTCACTTCAAAACTTATTTGTCACCCAACATTTTTTTTGTTGGAGGACAAATAAGTTTTGAAGTAGACAAAAAAGTTCTGAAGTAACAAATAAAGATTTGAAGTAACAAATAAAGTTTTGAAGTAGATGCGTTCACTCAATTCTGGGTGAAAGCTTATTTTGTCTGAGTTAATATTATGGTTGATTATCAGGGTAATCAAAAACGCCTCTTATTGGATGACAAATTGCTTTTGAAGTAGTAGACAATAAACTTTTAAGGCGACAAATAAAGTCTTGAAGTAACAAATTATGTTTTGAAGTAAAGTAGGCGTTCACTCAATCTATTGGGTGAACGCCTATTACATTCTTTTCAATGATTCCCGTTAGTGTCACATCCTGCATAGGGTGCGTGGATTGAAATATCTAATACCACCTTAACATCCAGCCATGTTTCTTTGGGTTGGATTAGGATGTGCTATTCGACTTTCTATTGAATACTTCTTTTTGACAGGTCCTGCAGTTGCGAGTTTGTTAGACGTGTTTGATTTCCCCTTTTCAATGGACTGACTTTAGCAGCTTATGGGACTTCGGGATTATGGCAACCCGAGGCTCATCCTCCCGGGTGTCGTTTCACTCGGGGGACCGTCATTCAGTAATTACGCAGATGCCAACAAGCAACTTCGCGAACTATCGGAAGCAATCGGCGCACGCGGGGCAATGTTGGAATGTCCTCTGATCGTACTTTGTGACGATAGCACCTTTGTCGGTGCGTCATTAACCAGCTTCTTGTAGACTACCTTTACCCGAAGCAATCCGTCCCATGTTATATGGGGTGAATGACGGTTTTGTGTTTAAGCATTGGGGGTGTGACAACGTCATTATCGACGCTCGGACGAAACCACATCACGCCCCACCGCTTGTCTCAGATCCGTCAATTGAAAAGCGAATTAACCGGCTGTTTGCAACCGGGGGCAGCTTAAATGGTGTGCATTAACGAAGTTGAGTTTGAAGATTTTATGAATAAAATATTGCTTTAGGAGTTTTAAATAAAGGGCAGCTACTTTAAGCAGACTGCCTTGATTTCAGACCGGAGGTATAAAGATAGTTCTCTTATGCGGTTAAAAAAGTACAAAACTCTAGCAGAGAAAGTGGTTCTCAATCGGAGGAGAGTGATTAGTAAAAGGTAGTTACTTGAAATAATTTAACATTGGTAAATTAACACTGGACAGATGCACTTATCATATATTATGCTTCATATACGTCATAATATATTACATGAAATTGAGATTAAGTTTCGGTTTTTGGTTTTTTGTGTTAGGTGTATGTTAGGTGGTGCACTTAAACACCTTAGAAGTGCATATTTTAAGGAGGAATTTTATGAAAGCGAAAAAGTGGGTTTCCACTGCGTTAGCATTAGCACTAGTAGGAAGTGTGGCTATCGGCTGTACCAAAAAAGAAGATTCGCCGTCGCCGTCAACAGCAACCGGTGAAGCCAAAACATCTGCAGCGCCATCCAAACCTCAGGAAGTTACGATGAACATTATTGCGGAACCGCCGGTTCTGGATGGTTCCATTGCAGATTCGGAAGCTTCTTTCACGATTATGAATGCTGTTAACGAAGGTTTGTTCCGTATTGATAAAGACGGTAAAGCACAACCGGGTCTTGCCAAGGATTTCCCTAAGATATCCCCTGACGGTTTAACATATACGATAGACATTCGCGATGCCAATTGGTCTGACGGCGTTCCGGTAAAGGCGCAAGATTTCGTATATTCTTATAAGCGCACTTTGGATCCTGCTGCTAAAGCTCCTTATGGCTTCATGGTAGGATGGCTTAAAGGGGGGGAAACGGCGCTTGCGGCAGATAGTCCTGAAAAATTAAAAGTTGCGCTTGATGCTGTTGGAGTAAAGGCGGTCACGGATAAGCAATTGGAAATTACTTTATCAAGGCCTGTAACTTTCTTTACAGAGCTTCTTGCTTTTCCAATCTTTTTCCCGCAAAGAGAAGATTTTGTGAAAGCTCAAGGTGATAAAAATGGTGCTGATGCCGATAAAGTTATTGGCGCCGGTCCCTTCAAATTAACCAAATGGGATCATGAACAAACGATTGTACTCGAAAAGAATAATAAATATTGGGATGCGGCTAACGTTAAATTGACCAAAGCCACGCTCAACATAGTTAAAGATACGAATACAGGTTTAAATCTATATGAAACTAACGCTTCAGATCTTGCTCTGATTAGAGGAGATCAAATTCCTCCATACAAAGGTAAGCCGGATCTTCTCATTAAAAAGGAATTAACGAATGGATATCTTCAATTCCAAGAGAAAAAAGTTCCAGCTCTAGCGAATAAGAAAATCCGCCAAGCTTTAGGGATGGCTATCGACCGTGATGGTTACGCTGATACTGTTAGCACGGGCACTTTCGTTTCCCCAGCAGGACTTGTACCTAACGGTACGTCCGATGGAGCTGGCGGAGATTTCCGCAAAACTGCTGGTGAAGTACAAAGTAAATTCGATGCCATTAAAGCTAAACAATTATTTGCAGAGGGTCTGAAGGAAATGAATCTGACCGCCCTTCCGAAGCTAAAACTCCTTGGCGATGATGCTGAAATTGACAAAAAAGGTCTAGAATTTATTGCTGCACAATGGAAACAAAATCTGGGTTTTGAAGTTGAGGTGAATCCGGTTCCTCATAAGTTGCGTCTGGCTCTATCCAACAGTCATGATTTTGACATTGTTCAATCCCGTTGGGGTGCCGACTACAACGATCCAATGACATTCCTTGATATGTTTATCACGGGTGGATCGTTTGATGAAGGTGATTATAGCAATCCCGACTATGATAAGAATGTAAAGGCTGCACAAACTGAAGCAGACCCGGCCAAACGCGCCAAGTTAATGGTAGATGCAGAGAAAATCATCATTGACGACGCTGGGGTATATCCTCTTTACTTCCGAAGCCGTCCATACGTGAAAAGACCTAGTGTTGAAGGCTTTTTCTTTCCTGTAGGCGGTCCAGAGTTCGAGCTCAAGTGGGTTAGTGTGAAATAAAGAAACAGTTAATATTGATAATGGGAAGGGGCCATCCGCATCTTGTTGGAACGGTCCCTTCTGAATGTTTACATTTCCTTTCGAAATATGAGGTCAACCAAAACTTTATTTGATATTAATTTTTCATGGAAAAACCAGCAAACCATTGAGTCTGCTGTTTTTTTGCACTTCAAAACATATTTGTCATCCAACAGATTTATTTTTCATTTATATTAATAATAAAAAACGGAGGCATGGCAGAAGCTTTTGGAACTTGAGGCTTTATTAGGTGGGCATACCATGAAATATCTCAAAGGAGAACGCATATCTTTATGTGACTTTATCCATGAGGATAGTGAACTTGAGCAGTTATTACTAAAAGAATTGTGTTAGGAAACTAGTACAATCTTTAATCAAAAGAGGACCTGATGGTCCTCTTTTTTGTGTTGGTAAAAGGACAGGATTTTTGGTACTAATCCTAAAGGCTCCTAATAAAAGAGTACAAACATAGTTGTGGAAAGAAGTCAGTTCAAGAATGCAGATATTGTATTCGTGACAGATGGAGATGATATCATGGAAACCATTGTTAAAATTTTAGACAGACTTCGAGTTTATATGACATATAAGCAAAATTTATGGTAAAATGGAACTAGGTATAATTATCCATATATTACTGCTGTACTATGTAAATAGCGTAATATACATTTTACCATCAGGAGGTAGTATCTTCATGTCAGGTAACAAAGCGTCTAAAAAGTTAATTTCGGGCATCATCGCATCATCCCTGGTATTCTCCGCATTTGGCGCAGTAGCAGCACCAATCGCATCTGCGAATGTTGTGGTAACAGCTCAACCTGCAGTAGCGGTTAGTAAATCTGTTTCAAACTTCAGCTTTGCTAATTTACCTGCAGGTTCTGCAGTGTTCCAAAGTAATGTTATTTCTAGCTTGGATTTCGGTGATGGTAACTCAAAAACTTTCACCGTGACGAATGGTGCAGGTTTCGGTACAGTCGTGCTTGATCAAAATTATGTAAACATGTCGGCATTGTTAGCCGATATCGAAGATCAATTGAGTTTGACTGGTGCGAATATCTACACTGAGTATGTTGACGAGACAGTATTTAGAATTATCTCCAATAACACTGGAAATTCTGCTGTCCTGACTCTATCTGGTACTGATGTTTCTACATTCTTCAACAACACATCTGCATCGGGTTACGACATTATTGATCGTGACAAGTATTTCACAATTAGTGATGGTGAAAATACAGCGCCTATCAACCTTACTACAAATTTAGATGATATGGATGATGTTGTAACAGCCATCAATACGGCACTAACTGCTTATAACGTAGCTATTGTAGCTTCATTGACTTCTGCTAACACGTTCACCCTGACATCATCTGCAACGGGTTCACTGGCGCAAATTGCTATCGGTGGAACAGACGCTTCTACCTTCTTTGCTCAATCACTGTACCAAGGTCAAAATGCGGCTCCTACCTTAACTGGTGTAACATTGAGCCAACCTGCTATAGGTGTAATTCAAGGTATGCCATCGGCGCCACCGATCATCGCAATAGCGCATTTCTCCGATAGTTCAACTCAAAATGTAACAGCTCTTGGTACTTGGTCTTATTCACCTCCAGGTATTGCGGTAATTGATGCACAAGGTATTGTAAGCGGAGGTGTGGTTGGCAATACAACAGCAACCTTCACGTACAATGGTCAAACAGCACCATTGATAATCAATGTTTTGCCGAACATTATGTTTCCGATGCCGATTGGTTTGAGTGTAGCATTCGATGAAGCAGACCTTGAAGTTGGCCAAACTCGTCAAGCCTTTGCAAATATTCTGATGAGCATTGGACCTTCAATCCCGTCCAACCCAACAACATCATGGGTTTCTTCTGCCCCGACAGTTGCAACGGTAGACACCAACGGTGTCGTAACAGGGGTAGCAAATGGAACTGCAATCATCACTGCAACTAACGGAGGGTTCACGCGGACTTTTGGTGTCACTGTGGTAAACGCAAAGCCCCAAGTCCCTACAGTCGTATCCTTAGCGGTAACACCGAACCCGATCTCGGTAGGAGTCGGTGCTACATCGACTACGGTCTTGGTAGCTACTTACTCTGATCAATCCACGAAAACCATCGCTCTTGCAGATGCGACTTGGGCAATTGATAATCCAACGGTTGCTGTAGTAGCGAATGGGGGAGTCCTCGGTCTTGGCGTAGGTTCTACCGTACTTACGATTACTTATGGTGGTCAATCGACGAATGTGCCAGTAATCGTAACGGCAGTTCAACAGCAACCTAAGGTTGTTAGCTTGACAGCTAGTCCAACTACTCTAACGATCATTGAACATAGTTCTGTAGCTAAACCAGTTGTAACTGCAACTTACAGTGATGCAACTACAGCGGTCATTGACACGGACTTAGCATGGTCGTTCCTTAATCCGAACATAGCTAGTTTCCAATTAGCTTCCACTGAAATTCACGGTATCTCACTAGGTGAGACAGTGGTAACAATCACGTATGGTGGTCAATCAGTTGCAGTGCCGATCTTGGTAATTCCTGCGTTACCTCAATTACCTACAATCACGGGTCTTGAACTTTCCCGAGAAACGGCGACTATGAACGTTGGTGGCTTTGCTGATGTTACGGCGCAAGTACATTTCTCTGATTCTTCATCGCTACCAGTAGCACAAGCAGATATCACTTGGACAAGTTCCGATAATTCAGTAGCAACGGTAGTCAACGGTCACATTGTTGGGGTGGCGAATGGTACTTCCGTAATCACTACGACTTACCAAGGTCAATCCGCTACAGTCAACGTAACAGTAGCACCTTATGTTGCGACTGTAACTTCCTTGACTGCAACTCAAAACGTAACTGTTGAAGTAGGCGCACAAGCTTCCTTGAACATCGTGGCACATATGTCAGACGACACTACTGTCCAAGCAGACCAAATTGCTTCCTTGGCAACTTCTAATTCTGCGATCCTTGACTATATCAACGGCAAAGCCTTAGGGGTAGCGGTTGGTACAGCGACAATCACGGCTACACTGCAAGGTCAATCCGTAACGATCAACGTAACGGTCGTCCCTGTTCCTAAGAATAATGATAACAACAATAACAACACTGGCGGTGGCGGTGGTGGCGTTACTACTCCACCAGTTACAACTCCTGAAACGAAGCCAGAAACAACACCTGAGACTAAGCCTCAGGCTCCTAAGGACATCTTTAACTCCGATGTTGTTAAAGCCGATAAGAGTGTAGTTGATGTTATCAAGCGACAAGTTGAAGAGCACAAATCGAACCCTACGCCTACACCAGAACCTTCTGATGTAAAAGGTCATTGGGCTGAGAAAACTGTTGAAACTTTCGTGAAACTTGGTATCATTCAAGGTTATGAAGATGGAACAGCTAAACCAGATGCTCCAATCACTCGTGCGGAGTTCGCATCCATCATTACTCGCGTATTCGCCATCTCGACTGGTACTAGCAATGCTGACCTGTCAGACGTAGGTAACCATTGGGCAAAAGGTGCTATCGAGGCTCTCGCTAAAGCTGGGGTAATTGGTGGATACGAAGATGGTTCTTTCAAACCAGACAAAACAATTTCCCGTGAAGAGATGGCAGTCATCTTGTCCCGAGTAATTAACCTCGGTGCAGTAAGCAAAGACGCTTCCAAAGGTAACTTTGGTGACGTAAGTGACTCCTACGCCGCTGATGCAATTAAACAACTAGCTCAAGCAGGGGTAGTTGATGGTAAAGACTCATCTGAGTTTGATCCTAAAGCTGATTCTTCCCGTGCGGAAGCTCTGCAAATCATCCTTAACGCTCTAAATCTTAACCCTGATATCAAGTCGCTATTGGACACGTTAAATTAAAGTCTAAATCTGAACAGAGTGAGTCTAGTTCTACTAGTTAGACAACTACATAAAGTAAATGAAATTAGGCTGGTCCTCTGGTGGAGGATCAGCCTTTTTGATATTTTGTAAGAAGCACTTCAAAACTAATTTGTATTTCAATCATTTTCGTCGTTCCAACCACTTCAAAACTCTATTTGTCATTTTATTTTCATGAAAAAGGCAGATAACCCTTGAGTTTGCTGCCTTTTAGCACTTCAAAACTAATTTGTCTCCCAATATTTTTTTTTGTTGGATGACAAATAAGTTTTGAAGTAGACAAAAAAGTTCTGAAGTAACAAATATAGGTTTGAAGTGGTATGAAATGCCGCCCTTCTTCGTGAACCATCAGAAGCAACCCTGCTTGGAAATTGGAGAAAGGCGAATTATAAGCCCTTTTCCACCACATAATCCGAATACCCAAAATATTGAAGGGTGTCTTCTTTTAGGCACCATCATTTGAAGTATTACTAAAGATTTTCTTGATAGAAAGCACCTAATTTTTCAACGGCTTTGCTCACTGGCTCTGGCCTGTCGTACAAGTCATAGTGGCTTGCCCCTTCTATAACGAACAAATCTTTTGTCTCAGAAGCTGCTCGGTTGTAAAGCTCATGGCCATCATTGTATGAACCAAACGCTCCTTGTACACCACCAACAATGATTTGTAAAGGTTGAGTCAGCAGACTTTCCGCTAAATGGAAAGCATCAAAGGCAATTATCGAGTCTATGCTGGTGAATTTCAATTTGTTTGGAGAGTTAGGGCTTTGACCTCTCGGCGTTCTGTAGTAATCAACCGCTCCTACAAGATCGATATCAGTCATACCGGCTTCTTCTCTTTCGGCATGACTATTAGGAATCCATTGAATAACATTAGGTTCAGCTCCGCGTGCTTCCGCAGTGCGTTGTTTAGCAACTTCCTCTAAAACTTTGATGGAATCGCCTTCACGATATCCGCGACCGATATTCGCGACGACGACTGTGCCAACTGCTTTGATGCGACGCTCTGTCATTGCAGCATTTACAGCATACCCGCCTCCTGCACAAACACCTAACACGCCAATACGATTTTCGTCGACATAATCTAGTGTAGTTAAGTAATCAACCGCACATCGAATATCCTCAACGCGTGCAGCCGGGTATTCGGCATAACGAGGTTCGCCCTCGCTTTCTCCTTGATAGGATGCATCGAATACGATCGTTACATATCCTAGCTCGGCAAGTTTCCCCGCATATATGCCCGCCGTCTGATCTTTACAGCTGCTGCCCGGATGAACGCAAATTATTGCCGGATTTTGTTTCTTTTCCTCAGCATGTTCAGGTACATTTAGAATCGCTGCCACTCGCAGCCCATGTGCATGAAATGTTACTTTCTTTTGAGTAAATGTCACAGTTAAAACCACCTTCATGAATAAAATACACTTGTGCGTATTAATTGCCTTGTGTATATTTACATTAAAATAAAGGTGAAGCTGATTCAATAACCACATTACGCAATAAATGTATTAATACACAAATTGATTTCATTGTGTATAAAATAAAGGTGGACCGCTGTATGGATAAAATTGATCGAAGAATTTTAAAGACTCGACAGTCTATTCAATCGACTTTTCTGCAAATGTTAGTTAAGGAAGGGTTTGACGAGATTACGGTTAGAAATATTACAGAGAAAGCCAACATTGGTCGAAAAACATTCTACCTGCATTACATGGATAAGTATGATCTGTTAGATCGGATTGTGGACGACCATATCGCGCAATTGCGAGAAGTATGTGATCAAAAAAAAGATATAGGGATCATAGAAGGTTCGATATTATGGTTTACTTATTTTGAGCAGCATAAATCATTTTTTGCCGCATTGTTTAAAAGTAAAGATGCTTCATCATTTCGCAAAAAACTATTGTCTTTTACTATAGGGGAAATAAGTAAAAAGATTAATGAGGATTCGCATCCAATTATCGATAAACAAATATTTTTGAAGTTTTTAGGAACCGCTACAATGGGAGTATTGGAATCTTATGTACTAGAAGAAATAGATAGAGATATTGAATCTGTAGCAACGCAAGTTGTACAACTATATAGACTAACATTAGAAAGACGAAACGAAGCAGAAGTTTATCGACATATTGAAAAAACTCGCCTCAAAAATACGTTGAGCTCCCATGAAAATTAAATCCGGAGTATCAGAAAAAGGCCGCACTAAATAAGACGCCACTTAATCATTTTTTAAAGCGTCTGGGGAATGGAGCTAGGAGTTAGCGGCAATTGTTACGGAGTAACCTAAGTTCTCTAATCTTCGAACGGCATACTTTACAATAGATTGC
>NZ_JAQFVF010000007.1 GCF_027789125.1 Paenibacillus aestuarii
AAGACTCTGTGAGACATGGGAGGGTTGACCGCCATGAGCCATGTGGAGATCCAAAGGTGCGATCATATATTTCCAGAATCTCCACTTTTTAA
Source organism: Paenibacillus aestuarii (assembly GCF_027789125.1). Classification (GTDB taxonomy): domain Bacteria; phylum Bacillota; class Bacilli; order Paenibacillales; family NBRC-103111; genus Paenibacillus_E; species Paenibacillus_E aestuarii. The sequence continues at coordinate 93 of NZ_JAQFVF010000007.1, forward strand.
AACGAGTGGTCTGAGTGGATGTATTTTTGCGCTTTCCTCACCCCATATTTTACACTTTCCACAACTTTGTTCCATGTATTAATTGTCTTTCACGGAAGAAAAACGTTCGAAATCTAAGAAAACAAGCGTATTTAAGAGGAAAGCGATTCTCCATAGAGGGAGGTTAGTGGAATAATGGCTTTCATATATCTCGTACACTCACTATTTCTTAAGGAGATTTGGAAGACTCCTTTGAAAAATAAAAAAGCTACCGTACTTTGGTAGCTTTATTTTTCTTTAGTCTTGAAGCTTATCCCTATTTAGTGCAACAGGAGGTTTCTCCATCCACTCATTTTTTATCATAAAGGTTTTTATATTTTCTTCATATTGATACACATCTGCAATTATCTTTGCATATGTAGTTTTTAAATCTTTTCGGATACTTACTGCTGCACTATACCCATAACTGGCGATACCATCACGATTAAGTTGGTCTAATAGATAAGATATTAATTTATCTGAAAAAGGAGATGTTTTACCATCCAAAACACTTGTATCCCAAGTCATTGAAATAGGCAAATCATTTTGAATTAAAATATCACCTAATTTGTCTATAATATTTAAAGATAATTCTTTTCCATGTTGCAATAAACTCATTAATTGCTGATTAGATGTAGATTGTATAAATCCAATTAATAAGTTTTTACCAATATAATTCATAAAAACATTTTTGTGTAGCTCATTTGCTTCTCTTGCCGTCAATTCTCTATTATCATTAAAGAAGTTACCCAAAAATCCTTTATCTGCAATTGGGTTTGTTTCATGAGTGGAGGTAATTGAAGGAGGTCTTACAAATACTCCCTTTTCCAATAGAATAGTTGTTGTACGTTCAAATAAACTTGAAACTTTTTTTAATTGTTCGTGGAAAAAATTGCGGATATCCTCCCTTACTGAATCGGATAGTGCCATACTTGTTAAGGACATTCCAATTTTACACATATTATTTAAATAAAATAGTATAAAAACATCCGTATACATCTTAGGGGCATTTGGGTTTAAATCATCTTTAATGCTAAAGCCTTTGGGGATTGGATAGTCTTCACTTCGTAGAACAGATTCAAAAAATTGTACAGCAGATTTAGAATTAGAACCCGCCTCACTACAAAGAGATTTAACTTCTTCTAGTTCTGTTGTTAAGGTCAGATACTCCAAAACAACATTTGACATACTATAATTCATTAACTGTTCCCAACAGTGTGCTAACTCACCAGCAGTTAACTTTGCAGCCTTTTTATTATCCATATAATCAATTCCTTTATAAGATTAATTTTATATTCTATAACAAGTATCGGGTATTTTTTTATCAATTATGTAATATTGCATGGAAATTTAATAATTTTTTGGTTGACAAGGGAGATATCAGAACTAAGAGGGCTTTTCAAATATTCAGCAATGGGGGACTTTAAAAAAGTTTGTGAAATATTGTACTTAAACTATCGGGACACGATAGCTCAATAAATAACCTCATCGCGGCTGCCGGCTTGAATCGGTGGCCGCGTTGTGCTATTCCAGCTAATAGCTTGTCAATATTTATTTATTAATAGCAGATCAATGAAGTGGTATACTTGAAAAAGTGCATGGGAAAGAACCGTCCCATAAAGCACGGAAAGACATTCCATATATTTCTATTTCCCGATACTTACTCTAAACGGAACGCTTCTTTAGTAGTTAAGATGGCAAAAATCCAGTGGATGAGTTTATTCACACAAGCAATTATCGCTACTTTGAACAGCTTTCCTTCAGCACGTTTCTTATCATAATAAGCCCTTAATTTCTTATTTCTATTACTACGAATACCACATCGTACAGCTTGATATAGGGCAGTACGAAGTCTCCTGGAGCCATGCTTAGTGATTTTATTTTGGGTAGCTACAAACTTGCCTGATGAAAAAACACTTGGATCAACACCGGCAAAGGCCACCAGTTTCTTTGCGTGAT
>NZ_JAQFVF010000008.1 GCF_027789125.1 Paenibacillus aestuarii
CTTCTGCAATTGGGTTTTTCCGGACTACAGCAGAACTGCTCCGCGCAGTTTATCCGTAGTCCGACTTTACCCAATTGCAGACGCCATGGACGCACTTTTTTGCGATGTAGTCCGATTTCGCCCAATTACAGCGGCCTTTTCGCGCCCGAACAAGCGAAAAACCGGCTGTAATTGGGTATTTCCGGACTACAGCATGTTCAGTCCCGCATGAAGCTTCTGCAATTGGGTTTTTCCGGACTACAGCAGAACTGCTCCGCGCAGTTTATCCGTAGTCCGACTTTACCCAATTGCAGACGCCATGGACGCACCTTTTAGCGATGTAGTCCGATTTCGCCCAATTACAGCGGCCTTTCGCGCCCGAACAAGCAAAAAACGGTTGTAATTGGGTTTTTCCGGACTACAGCCAGTTCAGTCGCGCACGAAGCTTCTGCAATTGGTTTTTTCCGTACTACAGCAGAACTGCTCCGCGCAGTTTTTCCGTAGTCCGATTTCGCCCAATTACAGCGGCCTTTTCGCGCCCGAACAAGCGAAAAACCGGCTGTAATTGGGTTTTTCCGGACTACAGCCGGTTCAGTCGCGCACGAAGCTTCTGCAATTGGGTTTTTCCGGACTACAGCCAGTTCAGTCGCGCACGAGGCTTTTCCGGCTTGCAGTGCGGTGCCCGCCCCCCTACAGCGATGCCAGCGACACGAAATACGAAAACCACAAGTTGGTCATAAACCCATCCAACAATACAAAATACAACAGCTCCAGGCCGACGTTGCGCTCATCCAGTCCTTTTCGCCATATGCGAGTTAACGCATATGAAATGACGGCAATGACGGCCACAATAGCCAAATAAACAAGCCAGGAGCGCAGCGCTTCCGGCATTACCGCCAGCGTGGCTGGTTTGCGGTAATCGCCAAGCAGCAGCACTTTAACCGCAAGGTACATGCCCAGCGACAAGCCAAAATGCAGCCGCGGATGCTCATCATAGTGATGCTGGCGAAAAGCGTTTAGAGCCAGCAAGTAAAGCGTAGGCAGCACGATCCATTTAAGGCTCAGCAGTGCAGTGAGCAAGCCGATGCCCCACAGCAGCGGGGCTGTTTTGATGGCATTCACATAGTCTGTGCCCGTCCAGCGATTCATCCGCTGCGCATAAGCGGGCTGATCTGTCGCATAATTGACACGGTACTCTCCCTCCCCCGCAGCCTCCAGCCAAACGACAGCCGTATGACCGTCAACAGCCAGCATCGTCGGATAAACGGCAAAGCCGCCAGCGTGGGTTATGGGCATCGTTGACGAAGGCTTGCCGCCCTGGATGCCGATGGCGTACAATTCCTGGCTCGTCAAGCGGCGATTCTTCTCATAGACAGCCGAAACGACAAGCTGGATCTCTCCGGATGGCATACGATGGAAAACAGGCTCCAAATTCGTATCGGAATTGACCGCATCTGTAACTGGGATTTGCAGCTGCGTGTCTGCCACCCCTGCCGTTGACAATGCTGGAGCGTCCGCTGCGAAAGTCAGCAAATGAAGCGAGCTCTTTCCTGATTTGGATGAGCTGATCGTGTACGCTGCCTCAATGGTCGAGCCTTCACGGACAAAGCTGAAATCATCCAAATGATTAAAGCTTGCCAGCTCCACCTCTTTGAGCTGTGTTTGCTGCTGAAGCGGCCGCCAAGACGTCTTGTCCAGCTGCACGTAACCCAGCGACGCCCTGCCTTCCTTAGTCGCCACATAGACGACATCCAGATTTCCGGCGTTGTTCAAACTGGCTTTAGCTTCACTGACATCTGGAATGTCAAGTTTGGACCACTGAGCCGCCCCGTCAACAGTCCGCTTCAGTACAAACACCGCTTGCTCGTTATAGGCGAGCCATACGGCACCATCTGCACCGTCCGCTCCCTCGGCTGCTCGCACCCCCTTGACCTGCGGATCGATTAGCGTATGTTTATTCTGCCATGAACCGCCCTTCCATTCGCTTGCATAAAGCCTCCCCCCATCGCCAACCCAAACCGCACCGGCGCTGCTTAGCACATAGCTGTTAAATAGCCCTTGATCCGGCAGCGGCCGCGTCTCCAAAGCAGCAAGTCCCGTCTCGTCGATCCGGGCGTAAGTCAGCGAAGCACCCGTGCGGTAGGCGAACTGGCCATCACCAACTTTTTGTGCCGCTATTCCATCCGTTGTCATTTGCGGCAGCACCGTAGCTCGGCCATATGGCGCCGGGTATGGTGCAACTTTCTCCTGTACAAACAACCAGGCATGAATGGAGCCGATGATTAGCGCGATGATCAAAAAGGGAATATAAGTAAAAAATTTCCACATCCACATCTTCTTGTTTTTCACGTTGATCTTCCTTCGATTGCTTTTTCCGCTCTACGTCGAGCCCAGCACCTTCTTGCCGCGCGGCTGGCTGCCATTGGGATCGGGCTCTAGGGTGACGCCAATTGAGTCAATATTCAACTCTTTGACATGCACGTCATAAGAGAGCACCCCAGACCCTTTTTCGTTCACACGCAAAGTTCCGCAATTATATTTTTTACCATTATGATTCAGCCATACTTGATAAGTCCAATCCCCCTGCGTTGTCTGGAGGCCGGAAAGATTCACAACCACGTTGTGCACATCACCTTGTTGGACGACCCAAGCCGTTCCCGTCGCCTGCGGCATCGAGCTGTCTGCGGATTTAAGTTCATACGTTTTCACCAGCTGTGCCGGCTTGTTCAGAAGCTGCCCTGCCGCTTGATTCGAAGGTGCAGCGCTATAATTCCACCATGCCCCGACAATGATGCCGAGGACGATCACAGCCGCAGCTCCATACATCCAAGTGTGCGGGCGCCGCCTTTTGGGCTTTGGCGTTTTCGTAGCGGCCTTCATCACTTGCTCCTTCAGATCAGGAGGCACTTCCATCTCTTCCATTTGAAAAGGGAGTGTATGCCACACGGTCTGTAATTCCCCCAGTTCTTCTCTGCATGCAGCGCAAGTTCGCAGATGGCGTTCGAAAGCCGCACGTTCCCATTCCGTGCTCTCGCCTGTCAAATAGTTAATTATGAAGCCGCAGTCAATAGGCTCTTGCTCTTTCATCGTCATCCCTCCCTCAGCGCCGTCAAATGTTTGCGAAGTATTTTCAAGCATTGATGCAGCCGGCTTTTGATGGTACCTACCGGTTCATTTTTTTGCGTGGCGATCTCGCTTAACGAGTACCCTTCCCAGTACATCAGTTCAATCAGCTCAATCTGGTTGGTAGATAAGTGTACATACGCTTGCTGAATTTGTTCGCCGATCCATTTGCGGGAAACCACCGATTCGGGACCTTCTTCTCCTGACACCAGGGACTGTTCCCACTCTTTCGGCTCGTACCTGACAACCGCTTGTTGTTTGCGGTTTTTGCGTATGTAATCGATCGTCATGTTGCGTGTAATCGTAATGATCCAATTGACGAACCCGCCTTTAGATGCGTCATACCCCCGCTCCGTCGTCCAAAGCCGGGTGAACACCAGCTGCACAATTTCCCGGGCGGCTTGCTCATCCTTCATCGATTTCATGGCAAATGAATAGACCAGCTTGGCATAACGGTCGTAGAGCTCTTCCAAAGCCAGAGGCTCTTTGGCCATCACCAGCTTCATGAGCTCCCCATCAGTTCGATTTCGCATAATTCGGCACTCCCCGAGTCGAAATTAAAAAAATACAAACGCTCCAACCGTGCTGCGCCTATAAGCACAACAGGTTGGAGCTGTTAGCCGGCTTAGCAAAAAGCCGTCTTATCTGTTTTCGGTATTGGCGGGATCGAGAACGAACCAGACTTTCCCTACATTTTGCCCTGTTGTATCGCCAGGATTTTTATCCTTGAACCAATAATACAAAGGCCAGCCTTTGTAAGTCGTTTGCTTCGTGCCGTCATCGCGGGTAAGCACGCCAAAATCATTCGCGTTCAAATCCGCTGAAACCGTTAAATTGGCATCGTAATAAATCGGCCATTGAACAAGGCAATTTCCTTTGCAAGCATTCGGATCGGCCTTATCTTTCGTGAATAAATAGAGCGCCATGCCGTTCGAATCGACCAAGTACGTACCAAGCTTATCGGATTTGGCTGTTTTCACAGAGCTGTTCACGGCATTCGTGCCAGTAAATTTGGCAGGGTCGACCACGAACCATACGTTGCCGACATTTTGACCGGTCGTATCGCCCATTTGCTTGTCGTCTACCCAATAGTACAACGGAAAGCCTTTGTAGGTCGACTGTTTCTTGCCGTCTGCGCGCACGAGTGTACCGATGTCAGCGGCATTCACTCCTGCAGGTGCAACGATGTGATCGCTGTAAAACACCGGCCATTTCTCCAAGCATTTTCCAGAGCAATTGCTGACGCCTTTCGTATCCTTATCGTAATAATAAAGCGCCATACCTTTATCATCGGTTAAAAAGTTACCCAGATCAGCCTTCGTGCCGACAGCGATGCCATTACCCGGATGAATCACGTACCAAACTTTGCCGACGCCTTCGCCGAACGTATCGCCAGGCTTCTGATCTTTGGCGAAATAGTAAAGCGGCCAGCCTTTGAACGTGACTTGCTTTTTACCGTCCTTGCGCACGAAGGATCCGAAATCCGCAGCATTGAACCCTGCTGGCACGAGCAATTGATCGTCGGAATAAACCGGCCAGTTGGCCAGGCAATCGCCGGTGCAGGAGTTCACATCAGCAACGTCCTTGGTGAAATAGTACAGCGTCATCCCTTTGGCATCAGCCAAATAACTGCCAAGCGCTGCGCTTTGCTTGACCTGCAGGGCAGGGAAGTTCAGCACATTCAGCTTGCCTGATGGGATGATGCCTTTTGCCTCCAATTGGGCAGAGAGCGTCATACCGGAGCCTTTCACAGGCGCATGCAGGGCTTCGATCGTTGCCGTCGCGATGTTTAAGTTAGCAAGCTGCTGAATGCCGGCGATTTTGGATAAGCCATGATCGGCAGCAAAATTCAGCACCTGCTCATACTCAAAATCGGTCCCCTGCTTGTAGCCAAGCGATTCTAACAGCACTTTGTAGTAAGCCTGGGGAGTGATGCTGGCTAATGGTTCGAACATGTCGCTGCCAGTGCCCTGCCAGCCCAATTCCGGATGCGCTTTCAAGTAGGCCAAAACCGACTGCCCTTCCTTATACACGAGGCCTGCATCCTGGAACGGAGCTGTAGGGCCCGTGTAAGCGAGCGCTTCGGATTCGAGACCCTTCAAGCGGAGATACATAATCGCAGCTTGCAGTCTGGTTGTCGGTTTATTCAAATATTCCGGCGTGAGCCCGTTCCCCTCGCCTTGCAGAATGCCGAGGCTGCCCGCCACGTCCGTCTCTGACTGCACTTCCATCGGATCGGCAGCGGCTGCCGTCATGGCCGTTAACCCCGTTACCATCCCTAACATCACAGAAGTTGAGATGATGAGTTTCTTAAGCTTTTTCATCCTGATTCCACATCCCCTTAAATAGAGTGAAGTTCCTAGCACTCCCAAATCTAATTAAGGTAACGCGCTTCTGGGCGGAGCGGTTTGACTGTAGCCCAAATATTTTTATCCAACCCTTTGAACTGAAACCCTAAGACAAAGAACCCGTAAAAATAAGCAAACCTATTAGGAGGAATGTCACATGTTTAAGCATCTGCTTCAAAAGCTCATCGGTTCTGTGCTCCATTCCAAAAAATACCATCGTCGGCATAGCAGCAGCCATTTCAACCGTCCATACGGTAACGGTTACCATAATCGCCATTCATCCGACCACCACAGCGGGTACGGACATCAACAGCAGGGACACGGTTATTATAAAAACAAATATGGAAGATCCAGCTGAACATAAGCCGCGGCAAGCGGCTTTTTTTACGCTTGTAAGCTTGCGTCCAGATCATGGATAAAATCGCGCGCATCCGTGTACGGCAGGTCGAGCTGCAGCAATTTACGCAGCATGCGTTTGACCTCCGCCGATACGTTTAACTCCTTTTCCCAGCTGACGCCTGTGAGCGCCTCTTTATCATCTGGATCATAACCCGAATAGAGCATGAACAGGAAAAAATGGCCGACCGCATAAAGATCACTCGCCACTTCCGGCGTTCTTCGCCGCCTTGTCTCTTCATTCGCTTCCGTTTCCACGCGCGCAGGTTCGCCGATCCGCGAGGCCAGGCCGAAGTCGATCAGGCTGATCCGCTCCCCCCGCAGGATCACATTCGGGATGCGGATGTCCAAATGCACAATCCCCTGCTCGTGCACAGCGGATACGATAGCCATCAAGCTCCGGATGATGCGCAGCGCGTCTTTTTCCGCATATACGGCTCTGCGCTCGAAAATAAGCTGTTCAACCGTCTGTCCTTGCCTGTACTCACTGACCAAATAAAGCTGCTTATCCGCCTCGAATAAGCCGTAGGATGCAGGGATCTCTGGCAGCTTCAGCGCTTCCATCATCTCGCTCTCTCTGCGCAGCAGCTCTCTTCCCAGCTGCTTCTTGCTAGGCTTCGCCTGCTTGACGACGACAAGATCATTGCTATGCAGATCACAGCACAAATAGGTCAGTCCGAAGCTGCCCACCCCAAGAAAGCGCTCGATCCGGTATCGGCCTCCAAGCAGCTTGCCTGACCGCTGCGGATAATCGATCCAGGCTTCATAGGCGCCTTTCCAATAAGCCAGTAATGTCATGTGACCTCCCTTGCGGACAAACTGCCACAGTACTTTTCCCCTCATTGTAGCATGGAATAAAAAAGAAAATCAGTCTAGGGACTGATTTGACGCTAAACCTTGGTAGGAAGACATGCCGATGCCGTCATGGTACCATGTGGATAGTTCAGTAACCGCAAACTAAAGGAGAGAAATCATGAACATCAACCGCAGGGCTCTCATCGGACCGATTTTGATTGTATTCGGGATCTTTTTGTTTCTCAAAGGCGACTTGTTGTTCCACACAAGTTCCATATTCAAGTATTTCTGGCCAGCGCTGTTCGTCATCCCATTAGGCGTCTTCTTCCAATGGCTTTATTTCATCGTCTTGAATCGCCGCGGCGTCGGCCTGCTGGTCCCGGGCGGTATTTTGCTTACAGCCGGCATCGTCTGCCAAATTGCTATGCTGCTTGACAGCTGGGGAACGATGTGGCCCGGCTTTATCCTCGCCGTAGTCGTCGGCCTGTTCCAATTGTACTGGTTCGGCGGCAGAAATAAGTGGCTGCTCATCCCGATTAATATTTTAGGCGTGCTGTCGCTTTTGTTTTTTGCCGTCTTCTCGATTGGCGCACTCTTCGGCAGCTTGTTCGGCAGTCAGCCGATCATCGCCATCGCCCTCATCTTTGCCGGTGTGGTCATGATGTTCATGCGCCGGAATCATAGCCTGTAACAAAAGCCGCGAATTCGCGGCTTTTTACATTTTTACAAATAGGTCACCTCACAGAGTGAACCGACGGGGATCATCTCCGTTAAATACTTGTGCAGCAAATCCCGCTCGCTCGCATCAATCGTGGACGGGGACTCAAACTCAAAATGAAGCGTCCCCGAAGGGGAGTCATAGCGGATAAATGAAAGTTTTCCTCTCGGAAATAACTGATCCATCACCGCCATAATGCGATGCTGGCTTAAGCTTCGGCTTAGCGCTGCTTTGAGCAAAGCTTCCGGCAGCTCCCGCTCCGCGATTTGCGGCACTAAGTCGGTTAGCACCAAATTGTACGCTTTGACCTGAAAGCAGACGTAAGGGTACAAATATTCGCCGGCAAACTGTTTCAAATGGCGCATCTCGTTCTCCTGCAGCTTCAGATCCTCGTTCCATGCATAGATCGTAGCCGCATGATTGCCATGCGTATGGACTCTAACGTATCTTAATTTAGGAAAATGACGCTTGATGAAGTGCTCGGTTAGCAAACGGGTACCCATAATCATCACCTCAACATCATGTTAACGCTTACATCTATTCCTATTCTATGAAACTATGCTGCAAAATAATACGAAATATTGCCCCTGATGATGAGAAAAGCAGCCCCGCTGTTTTGAACTGCACCCCATTTGTTAGACACGACTAACAATGGAGGTGCAGTTTTTTTGCCTAATTTCAGTTTAGATGAGAAATTGAAGGCCATTTTTAAGTATCAGAATGGTACGGAAGGAATTAAAAGCGTTGCAAAATCATTAGGGATAAACCATGAAGTTTTACGTATGTGGGTTAGGCAATACGAATATCACGGGGTAAAAGCTTTTGAAAAGAGCTATACAGCTTACAGCATGTCATTTAAACTAGACGTACTCAACTATATGAACGAGCATGGGACGTCTCCAAATGAAGCTGCTGTCATTTTTAATATTTCCTCCCCTGGGATCATTAGAAAATGGCGCAATCAATTTAATGAAGATGGAAAGGACGCCCTGAAATCAAAGAAAAAGGGGCGCCCACTTATGACAAATAAGAAAGAGAACAATTCGAAAAAACTAGAACCTGCGGAGGGTTCAGTTGAAGCTCTGAAAGCAGAAATAGAACGTTTGCGTATGGAAAATACCTATCTAAAAAAGTTGAATGCCTTAGTTCAAAACAAGGAAAAATCACCAAACAAGACAAAGCACAAGTAGTCTATGAATTAAGGCTTGAATTCCCGGTGGTTGCATTGCTAGCGTTTGCTGACATCCCTCGTAGTACCTTTTACTACTGGGTAAAGCAGTTGAATAAGCCCGATCTAGACAAAGATCTAAAACTCCTTATTCGATCCATTTACATCGAACATCAAGGACGTTATGGCTATCGTCGTATCCGTGATGAACTATATAATCGGGGACATCGGGTTAATCATAAAAAAGTGCAGCGTATCATGAAAGAATTAGGCTTGAAATCAGTGGTGCGTATGAAGAAATATCGTTCCCATAAAGGAACAGTAGGTAAAATTGCACCTAACGTACTCAATCGTAATTTTCACGCGGAAAAACCAAATGAGAAATGGGTTACCGATATTACGGAATTTAAGCTATTTGGAGAAAAGCTGTACTTATCACCTGTTTTGGACTTGTTTAACGGTGAAATTATCACTTACACAGTAGGGCCCCGCCCTACTTATTCCTTAGTCTCTGAGATGCTAGATAAGGCCTTTAAACGCTTATCCGAAGAGGATGAACTCCTCCTACATTCGGATCAAGGCTGGCACTACCAGATGAAGCCGTATCAACATGCTTTGAAGAAACAAGGAATTACCCAAAGCATGTCACGCAAAGGAAATTGTTACGATAACGCGGTGATGGAGAACTTCTTTGGCATTATGAA
>NZ_JAQFVF010000009.1 GCF_027789125.1 Paenibacillus aestuarii
AATCAAAATTAAAAGGCATGAGCCCGGTACAATACCGTGCTCACGCCCAACAGGTTGCATAAAATATTTGTCTAACTTTAAGGGGTCACTTCAAATCTGGAGCGGCTGCCTTTCTTTTATAACAAACGCAAAATCATCATCGAAACAATGCCGACCACGACCGTGCCGAGTAAACTGCGAGTGAATATAGCTACGGCAAACGTAGGTAAAGCGGCAAGAAGCTCGATATTATGTAATATCGAAATGTTGCCATCCTGCAGCAAAAGCTCCTGCCCGACCAAAGCGGCCATGACGGCGACCGGCACATAATTCAGCCAGCGCATCCCCCAATCCGGTAATTGGATTCGGCTAAGAACGATCAGAGGCAGCACCCTTGGGAGAACGGTGACAATCGATGAACCAACAATGATGAGAAAAATATACCATCTTATTTCCATTTTTCGACCACCATTCCAATCAACGATGCGATGCATGTAGCCACGATCACGCCCGCGCTCCCTGATACAAGCTTAGTAACGGCGATAACAATGACAACGGAGCATAGCACAACGATGACATCGATCATGATCTTGCGGCGGCTGACCAGCTGCAGGACAAGCAGCCCGATGAACATCGCGGGCAGTGCAAAATCCAGACCCAACCGCTCAGGATTCGTGATCCACTGGCCGAAAAAGGCGCCCGCAATATTCGCGGCAATCCAATTCAAGTAGGCCGTCACGTTGAGGCCATGCATCCATTTTTCGCTTATCGCTTTCTTATCTGCGGTCTGATTAATTGCGACGCCGAACGTCTCATCCGTGATCAAGCAACCGATAAATAGATTTTTGAGCGGGGTGAGGTGGCGAAAATAAGGCGACAATGCTGCGCTCAGCAGAAGATGGCGTAAATTGACAAAGAAAATCGTAAAAATAATAGCCATGACAGAGCCGTTCGCCGCAACCATCCCGGCGGCAATGAATTGTGCCGAACCCGCATAGACAAGGATGCTAAGCATGGTGATTTCGAGGATGCTAAGTCCAGAAGTTTTTTCCACAACTCCCGCGGCAAAACCGATGCTTAAATATCCCAATAACGTAGGAATACAAGCTTTTACACCTTGCAAAAAGCTTTCATCGCTCTTTTCGACGCCCTGACGTTCTATGTAAACATTCTCTTGCATCGTATGCGCTCCTTATCTGTATGGTATAACCTCCGAATTGTACAATATATGATACGAAAATATGTACGCAGTGTCTAGACTATTTAATTTTCTTTATAAAAGAGTTCGAGCAACCTATAATTGAAATTGGCATAAAATGACGACGATAAGGAACTTGCTCACAATGAATGATCTATTCATGGATTTCTTGACAATTTTGCTGCCTACCTATTTTTTCTTTTATATGGCGGTTGCACTTTTTGCCCGTAACAGGAAGAGTTTGCTGAATCGGATTGCGGCGCTTTTAATGCTGTCATTCCTCTTTTATTTTTTAGGTGAATATATCAAAACCTCCTTGCTTCCGCAGTATCAAATGCAGATCGTCCTATATGGAAGCGGCCCGATGCTGCTGTTGATCATCTGTTTTTTAGTCCATTTGTGCGTATTGATGGGCAGGCCGGTTACCACGCCGATGGTGAGGTGGCTGCCGGTTATTTACGCTTCTCCTTTTATTTGCTTATTTATTATGCTGTTCAGCCAGGACCATCGCGTTCTGTTCAACGCTAATGTGACAGACGGCCGCAGTCCGCTGGCCCCGATGCTATTGTTTCTGACGCTTTTCTTCGTGGCCGGTTATATTTTACTCTCGGTGATCATTCTGGCCTATTCGTGGTATCGGACTACCGAAACGAAAAGCAGAATCATTTTACGGTCTCTTTTGATCAGCTTATTTCTGCTATTCGCCTGGTTTATGGCGGTAACGGTCTTCTTACAGTCCCGATTTTTCACGAGCCGCGAGGCGATGATTTTTTATTTTATCGGCTATTTGTTGTGGGCGATGGCCTTGCGCCATCTCGTTACCAAATATGATATTTTGCCTGACTACCGGCAATTGTTCCATATCCTGTTCAAATCCGCGCCGACAGCGATCTTACTTTTGGATAAAAAAGGAAATGTCAAAGAGCTCAACCCGCAGGCCCAACTGCTCTTCAAACACTACCCGGTTCAAGACATTCCAGAGCTGTTGAGCGCAGATGGAGCGATACATGTCAGTGAAAGATTGGCCTTGTTCTTTCAGGAGCGTCGCGCGGAAGCTGCCCAGTGGGAGATAAGCTTGAACAATCCTGACAAAGGGCATCTGGATCTGATGGCCTGGCTCGAAAAGGTCGAGGAATCCGACGACGAACTGATCGTCATGCATTTGACGGATGTGACCTCGATGAAGGATACCGAGCGGAAGCTCCTGGAATCCGAGCGCAATTACAAATACTTGGCACATCACGATTCCTTGACTGGTCTATGGAACCGGGCGGCGATCCGGGAACAGCTGCTGCAAAAAATAGCCAAGCAAGAGCCGTTCGCTTTGGTGTTGATCGATCTGGATAATTTCAAACTGATCAATGATACGTACGGGCATGTGTCGGGGGACCGCTATTTGCAGCATATTGCGGCACTGTTGCAGCAGCATGCACAAGCGGATGAGCTGATCGGACGTCTTGGCGGCGACGAATTTGTCATGGTTATTCCTGGAGGGAACGAATCCGGCATTTATGAGGAATTACAAAGGCGGTTATTCCCTTTGCTGAATAATGCCTATTGCTCTGATTTGATTAAGCTCCCCATTACCTTCAGTGCGGGAGTCAGCTTATATCCGACTCATGCGGCGGATCTGACCTCTTTGCTGCGTAAAGCCGATGAAGCGATGTATGCGGTGAAAAAAAGCGGGAAGCATGAGATTTCTATTTTTTCGGGCGCCCCCAAAAAAGTGGACCAAGATCCAAAAAAATAGCAACGAGTGGCTTGAGGGTATGGGCGCCAAATAGAATCAGACCGCACCTGCCCTTCAAAAATAAGAGCCAAGAGCTATCTAAGGTCAGTGATATTTTTCCCGACACTCCTTAGTACAATAGCAGTAGGACTAACCTTCGGTGTGCTGATGCACCCTTCGCAGCGAATGATCAATGCGGCGCTGAACGCCATCGGCATCACCGGTCCGGACTTTATGAACATGTTACTTATTACACTACCGCCGTTTGTTTTATTTATTTTCTTTAATAAAAAAATCGTGGCCGGTATGACGGCAGGATCCGTCAAGGTATAGTAACCGGCACAAGAGGAGTGTTTATGATGTCCGAACTTAAGGTGACAGGTCTTACATGCGAATATCAAGTGAATCCGCTTGGAATCGGCGTTCACCAGCCGCGGCTAAGCTGGCTGCTGCAGTCGGACCGCCGCGGGACGATGCAGAAGGGGTACCGGCTCGTGGTGACGGTACGCGAGGACGGTTTCAGCGAGCCGCTTTGGGATACCGGCTACGTGGAATCGAACACGTCGATTCAGCTTGCCTATGCGGGAGGGGCGCTGCAGCCGCGGACCCGATACCACTACCGGGTGAAGGTGTGGGACAACTTCGGCCGTGAATCGGCGTGGAGCGAGGCCGCTTGGTGGGAGACGGGGCTGCTGGAGATAAGCGAATGGACAGCCCAATGGATCACCCCGCAGGCGAGCGAGATTGATCCGCAGACGGAGGCCTCTTTTCTGCTGCGCAAGCGCTTCCAGCTAGGCGACGGGATCGCATCCGCTCGCATCTATGCAACTGCAGCAGGGGTTTACGAGCTGTACGTCAACGGCAAGCAGGCGTCCGACATGCTGCTGGCTCCCGGATGGACCAGCTACCATCACAGATTGCAATATCAGACGTATGACGTGACGACGCTGCTTCAAGCAGGTGGCAACGCGATCGGCGTGGTGCTGGCTGACGGGTGGTATCGCAGCGGCATGGGCTTCGAAGGCAAGAACTTTACATATGGCGAACACCGCGCCGCCCTGCTGCAGCTGCACGTTCGTTATACGGACGGCACCGAAGCTGTGATCGGCTCGGATCTTTCGTGGAAAGCCTCGACTGGCGCAGTCCGCTATTCGACGATCTATCATGGAGAGATTTATGATGCCCGTGAAGAGCAGGAGGGTTGGAGTGAGGCTACTTTTGATGAAAGCGCATGGAAGCCCGTGCAAGTGGGAGCAGGCTTATCTTATGACGTGCTGGTCGCGCAAGAGAACGCACCGACGCGAGTGACGCAAACGCTGCGCCCGATTGCCGCGTTCGTGACGCCTGCCGGCGATCATGTGCTCGATATGGGTCAAAATATGGTCGGCCGCGTGCGCTTTACCGTCGATGCTCCTGCAGGAACACGAATCGTACTGAAGCATGCGGAAGTGTTGGATAAGAACGGCAATATTTATTTCGGCAACTTGCGCCCGGCGAAGCAAAAGGTTGAGTATATGGCCAAAGGGGGCGGGAGTGAAAGTTATGCGCCGCATTTCACTTTTATGGGCTTCCGCTATGTGCTCGTGGAGGGGTATCCGGGGCAGGAGAACGGCCTGCCGCTGAACGCTTTTGCCGGTGAAGTGATGCATACCGAGATGGAGCCTGCGGGCGAGTTCGAATGCTCGGATGCCAGGGTGAACCAGCTGCAGCGCAACATCCAATGGGGACAGCGGAGCAACTTCCTCGATGTCCCGACGGACTGCCCGCAGCGCGATGAGCGACTGGGCTGGACGGGGGATGCGCAAGTATTTATTAGCACGGCGCTGTTTAACTATCAAGGCGGACCGTTCTTCACCAAGTGGCTGCATGACTTGAAAGCGGAGCAGCATGCAGATGGCGGCGTGCCGTTTGTGATCCCGGATGTCGTCGGCGGTTCCAGCTCCGCGGCGTGGGGAGATGCCGCCGTCATTTGTCCGTGGACGGTTTATCAATATTATGACGATACGCGGCTGCTATCTGAGCAGTATGAAAGTATGAAGCAATGGGTCGGGTACATCCGCGCGCAAGGCGAGCAGGAGTTCTTGTGGAACACCGGCTTCCATTTTGGGGATTGGCTTGCGCTGGATGCCAAGGAGAACAGCTACATCGGGGCGACGCCGACAGCGCTGATTGCGACAGCGTACTACGCGTATTCGGCGCGTATTGTCCGTGATGCGGCGCTCGTCCTCGGTAAGGAAGACGAGGCACGTCATTACGGCGAGCTGTATGAACAAGTCAAACTAGCTTTTCATGACGAGTTCATCACGAAGAACGGCCGCATTGCTTCACCGACGCAGACTGCGCATGTGCTCGCCCTTGCTTTTGACTTGGTGGAAGGCGATGTGAAGGAGCGCGTTGCCCGTGAGCTTAATGAGCAGATCGTGGGCAACGATTATCATCTGACGACGGGCTTTGTGGGCACACCGTACCTGTGCTTTGCCTTATCGAACAGCGGCTACCACGATACGGCTGTGAAGCTGCTCCTGCAGGAGAGCTACCCGGGCTGGCTGTATTCGGTTTCCCAAGGTGCGACGACGATCTGGGAGCATTGGGACAGCATCAAAGCGGACGGCTCCTTCTGGAGCGATGATATGAACTCTTTTAACCATTATGCTTATGGCGCGATCGGTGACTGGCTGTACCGCAAGGTAGCCGGACTTAACATGGATCCGTCTGCGGCGCCGGCTTATAAGCACATCCATTTGGAGCCTTTGTTCGGCCTCGATAAACTGACGTCGGCCCAAGCTGCCCACCGCTCCTTGTACGGCCGCATCGCTGTAGCTTGGCGCGTGGAAGGCGAGCATATCGAAGTTGCCGCGGAAATCCCTGCGAATACAACGGCTAATCTCGTGCTGAAGGGGGCCGCGCTGCAAAAGCTGCAAGAGAGCGGCGGCGCTCTTGCTGAAGCAGAAGGGGTGCAAGCAGCGGTCGAGACGGATCATAGCGTCCGGTTGACGATTGGCTCGGGTAGCTACAGCTTTACTTACGCGAATAAGGAACTATTCCGGCATGTTTTTACAGAAAATACCAGAGTGGATGAGGTGTTGAATGACGAGACGGCTGCCGCCGTGCTTCGGAAGCATATTCCGCAATTTTTCTCTGGAGCGGGCTTTCATTTTATGAAGAAGTCCACGTTCAAGCAGCTGACTGAAAATACGATGGCCGGCATATCCCGAGGACAAGTCGACGCGATCCTGGAGGACCTTGCCCGTTTGTAACCTTGATGGGGAGCGGAATGTTGGCATTGGCAGGAGCAAGAGCATGCTTTAGAGGAGTCGCCTGACGTTTCGCGTGGGGCGTACGAGTGACTAGATGACTGGAAAGGATGTGAATCCTGCCAGTCTTTTTTTTGATCGGGGCTTGTAATTTGCGGCGGGAGGGGGCTCCTCCCCCCGAGATTGCAGCTGTCGTGGGATTGAGCCCAATTAAATGGGGCTATTGCCGTCCGTCACCCTTCATTGCGCGCTGCAAGCGGTTATTTCGGGCATAGCTAAGCAGATGCAAGGAGGCCCACTTGTCATTAACTCAGCCCAGGCACTTATACCTATTTAGGGGTATAGAGCAATCACAGTTTCGATGATATAATGGACAGGCTCTACATCCAATGTAGATCCTTAGTCCTAACAATACGAATTCATTGAAGGCGGTGACTTTTTTTCGCAGCATGAAAGTTAACAGATTGGCACTACCCTTTTTCGCTCCATTGCTCTCATTATCTTTACTCTTTGCATCACCTATGCAGGCATTCGCTCAGACGACGGTCGCCATAACGTATGAAGCTGACGGCACGGTCCGGGGGACTGTCACTTCAGACACTTATGTGGATTCATCCCCAAATAAGCTGATGCTGTTTAACGATTTCGCACCAGAGCATTCATGCCTGGATGTTCATGCATCGCCATGGACGGTAACCAACGGAGTGTACCGTTTCGAGTTTTCCGCTTTGCCGGACGGTTCAGGGGGGAATTCTGCGGAGGCAAGTGAAGGGGGCACCGGAGCAGGTGGAGGGTCATCGCAGTTCGGCGAAACCGCTCCTCCGGCAGCATTTGCCTACGGCTCATGTTCCGATACGAAGCTTCGCACCTATGCCACGCATCAGGACTTTGTAGGCGGCAAGGATTATTACTTTAATCAAAATCCGCTAACAGCGAAATCAGGCTCTGGACTTATTGTGTCGCCTGCAGAGGACGACGCCTCGGCATATGAGCTAAGCTGGGAGACGCCTAACGGCACAGGACCCTTCCAATACAACGTAAATGTGCAAATGGAAGCTGAAGACGATCCAACAGCCGTTGAAGAAACGAGCTTTGGCCCTTTGACCTCGACGAGCTATGTGCTGGATACGTCCACGCTCCCGCATCCGCCCGCCGGCCCTGTGACGATTTCCGTCTATGACACGGAAACCGGTGTAATGAGCCGCTTGTATGGCAACGATCTTCTGAATCCGATGAACACGCCGGTTTCGCCTGATGAAGATATCCGCAGCCAGACGAAAGCTACGGTTGACCTATACGACAACGGTCAGTGGGTGCCAATGCCGGATATCACCGTCCAAAATCAATTCGCAGGCCTGTATTCGGCCGGCTATGTGACGGCTGATACTTCCGTGCAGATGAACCTTGTGAATGCGCAAGGCTCCATGGATATGGAAGCTTATAAAGACCGGACGTTCAGGATAACCTACGAGTTTGGCAGCGCACCTTTTCACCCGGGGGTCCTTTCGACGCTTGATTTTGATACGCAGTTCGCGCCGAACGGGTGGACGTTTAATGCCGAAACCGGCACCTTACAGCTTTTTCTCAAACCTGCTCATTTTGAAGAGTCCGATGACGCCTATTGGAATGTGTATGCGGGCATTTACCAGACAGGGGGGAGCGTTGACCCGGATTTAGACGGAAGTACGCTGGCTACTTTTCATGCCCGGAGCAGTCTGCCCGAATTTATTACAAAATCGAATTACCAGGACGGCGCTGTTGCGAGCCTGTTCTCGGATGCAGGAAATGCGCATGGGAATGTGAAATGGTATCTGCCTGTTCGGTTGCTGAACAGCCTGCACATTTATCAAGCATCGGAAATCGCGTTAAATGAGTGGGACCCGGAGCAAGCTCAAGAGGCAGCCGTTCCCTTCGAACACAAAGATGACATCGTTCAAGGAACGCTGGAAGGGACGCTTATTGAGACTGAACCAGGGGCTGGTCTAACACTGCCAACCCTTTTGGTGGTGACCAAAAATCTTGCGGGCATGGAGCATGACGACCTGGCGATCATGAAATCTTTGGTCAAGGATGAAATGTATTTCGATCATGGGCAGATCAGCCCTGAAGCGATTGATGCAGCCGGCAGCATTCCAGATTTGCTCAAGGTTTTGAATGACCGGTACACCTATTACTTTACCAAAGAGGAATATGCAGGCTTTGTATCGCAATTTTCCGGTAATCTCGGTGGCATTGGCATCACAATGGGGGACGAACCGAGCGGAATTAAAGTGGTATCGATCTTACCCGGCAGTCCTGCGGCTGAACATGGCCTACAGCCAGGGGATTTACTTACAGCGATTGACGGTAAAAGCTTGGAAGGCATCCTTCCCGAATTACGATTGCTGCTGATGCGAGGGGAAGTCGGAGAGGATATAACGTTAACGGTGGTCAGAGGCAATGAAGTCCCGTTCACGGTAACGATGACTCGAGCCAATATTTTCCCTCCGGTCGTGGATGGGAAAGTGATCAACGATCATACGATCCATTTAACGATCCATTCTTTTACGAATAATTTGCCGCAGTTGATCGGGCAGTTCATGAACGAAAAAGCTTCTGAGCTGGATTTGAGCAAAAGCGTAGATCTCATTCTAGATTTGCGTGACAATGGCGGAGGCGATGCCAATGCCGCCTTTAACTTCCTGCAATCGGCGTTTGCCCAAGGGACACCACTCATTCAGCAGGAGTCGAAAAATAAAAGCTATCCACCGATCATCTACGGACGGGGAACCGAAAATAAATTTAGTCGAATTGTACTGCTGGATAACGAAAATACAGCTTCGGCATCGGAGATCACGTCGGTCGCATTGAAAGATAACGGCGCTGCACTCCTTGGTAAAAAGACATACGGCAAAGGGATTTCGCAGGTGCAATACATGTTCCCTGATGGCAGCGCCATGAAATTTACGGATGCCAAGTTTACCGGCACGAAAGGCACGGAGTATAACCACATCGGACTTCTGCCTAACTTAGATTTGAAAAATTTACCAAACGAGCAGTGGATCAAGCTGGCGGAGATGCTGATGTCTTCACCTGCCGACCAAGCACCGAAGGCAGGCGACTTGCGGATTACGCTGAATGATCAGGCGTATGATATAGACGCAGCCTGGTTCTATACGGCGGCGAATCAAGAGACCGCCAAACAACTGCTGCCACTTGTTCAGGCCCCTGATTCGCTCAGCATTTATAATGGCAGCGGGTTTGAGTCCAAATCTGCGGCTGAAGTTATGGCCTTCTATGGATTGCTCGCGAATAGCGATTCTCACCATGACGGAGCTTCCACAGAGTCTCAGCCGGCAGTTTCTCAACCTGTGGCGCCTGCTGAAACGAAACCTGGCACACCAAAGGTGGAGGTACGCTCCACAATCACCATGCAAAAGATGGCTGACGGCACACAGATTCCCGTGGCTGAAGTGGACAAAGCTGACGTTCTCGCCAAACTGTCCGCGAACCGGGAAGTGCAAAACTTCCTCGTTACGGTAGACAGCCCTTCTTCGGGTGCAGCTAAGCTGCGCATGCCAACTAGCTTATTGGCAGCGATTGCCGATAACAACGCAGGCAGCACCTTCACCTTGCAAACCGGTGATGCTTCTTACCAATTGCCTGCGGCGCTGCTTCTGAACCCGGCGGTCAAGGCACAGCTGCAAGGGCTCGATCCACTCGGAGCCGATACAAGCTTAGAGGTGCAAGTGATCGAGCGCAAGGACACGGTGTTGAAACAAGGCAAGCTGGTTTCCAAGGTCGCGCAGTTCGATATCGTGCTCACCTCGGGCACGAAGCAAGTTCAACTGGACGATTTCGGCAAACAGTTCGTCAACCGTACTTTGGCGCTGGACGCCAACACGGACACCAACCATGCAGTTGGCGTGCTCGTGAATGCGGACGGGACTGTGAGCCCCGTTCCTACCCAATTCGTGGCGGTGGATGGCAAAAAGGTTGCCAAACTAATGCGCAATGGAAACTCCGCTTACGCCGTGATAGAGAACGATACCATTGCCCCTTTGGCGGATGTGGCGGGCCATTGGGCGGAATCGAATATCCGTCATTTGGCGGATAAGCTCATTGTCACCGGCTATGCGGATCAGTCTTACCAACCGGAGCGCAAACTGACACGGGCTGAGTATATGGCTTTGCTCGGCAGATCGCTAGGCTTTACCTCGACGCCGCTGGTGAATAGTCCTTATTCCGATGTGCATGAAAGGGATTGGTTCTCCGGCTTGATCCCCGCCGTGACAGCAACGGGACTCATGAACGGGTATGAAGACAGCACGTTCCGTGGCGGGCAGTACGTATCCCGCGAGGAGGCGGTCGTGCTGATGGTCCGGGCGCTGGAACTGTTTAGAGGCGCGGATATGCCGGCCGGCACAGCTCCTACTTTCAAGGACGAAGCGGATATTTCCGCCTTCGCAAAAGCAGCCGTCGGCAAAGCGATGTCGGCAGGCCTGGTGCAAGGCAAGGAAGGCGAACGCTTCGAGCCGCATGACCAACTGACCCGCGCGGAAGCGGCGGTACTGATAGATGGGCTCGTTCAAGCCCTTGCCAATAGCAACTAACAACACAAAGCGGTTAGCCAGATTAGAGATCTGGTCTAACCGCTTTTTTCGTGAGGGGCATCTTTTCGTTCCTCGAGCATCCCCCCATGGACAAGCTGGACGGTCACTTTAACCGAAGTTAGCGACGACTTGGATAGCTCGAACGGTTGCTGCGCGGTGAGCTGTTTCCATGCTTTAAAGTTGTCCCGATAGGCGTAATATTCAAGCTGGTAAATATCGATATGCTCCTCAAGGGCAGCCTTAAATGTGGCTTGAATTTGCTGCTGGACCACAGCTTCGGCTTTTTGTTTCATTTCAGCTTCGCGCATCGGGTAGTCCATCTCGACAATATTGCCAAACAAATCCACTTCAATGGCAAAAGTAGGCTTGTCTGCGGCGAAGCTCGTCTTCACCCGCACCCTGGGACGTTCCAAGGACAACGTTTCGGAAGTGCTGTCCGTTCCGGGGATCACAATCGGCGACCGGTTCGTCTCCGGTGTCATCCAGCGTAGACCGATGAGTTGAGTTTGCGAGAGGTATCCCAAATATGTTCCATTTTTAATTAGGCAAGCGCCCCTCACGAGCATTTTTGGATCGTTCTGCTCATTTCGCTTCCACTGTGATTCTTGAATGGTCAGCGCCGGTAAAACGACGGTTTTGCCAGGTTCCAGCGAATCGGTCGAATATTGCATATACTTCAGCGGCTTGATCCATGAAAGCTGCTTATAATTTTGCACCGGATCATGTTGGATGGTGGCAAGTTCCGATAAGTTGAAAAACGCCGGTGTGACAAATAATTGCTCAATCGGCACTTTCGTTGCATATACCCACGGCGTAAGCCTGATTTCACGATAGCGGGTGATCGCATCATGAAATTCAGCCGTCCCGTGCTGTAAGGCACGCTCGGTAATAATGATCGATGTAATCTGACTCCATAAGATGCGCTGCTGTGCAGTACGATATAGATCATTCAGCGCTAGATTGAACGTTTCGCCTTTGCCTTTGCCTACCCATGCCTGCGCAGGCTGCGGCTTTCTTCCGCCTTCCTGCTTGGCGATCGTGCCGAAATCAAGCATTTGCCCGTAGGCGATAAATTGATTGTCGACATAGTCCAAGCCGAGGGCGGTCACGTAGTTAATATTTTCAATATAATGGCTGTCCCAGCAGCCGCTGAGCATGATGACGAGTGGGAGCCATAGAAGCTTTTTCGTGTTAATTGACAAAGTGCATCCTCACTCCTTATTTGTAAATCCATGAACAGGGCTCAAGTCACCCACTCTCGTCATACCTGTGTTCAAAATATCCACATGGACTTGAATATCTACGAGAGAATCCTCATCCAGGCGGAGAAGGTGCTGTTGATTTTGCGCCTGCCA
This sequence comes from Paenibacillus aestuarii, assembly GCF_027789125.1. Taxonomy (GTDB): domain Bacteria; phylum Bacillota; class Bacilli; order Paenibacillales; family NBRC-103111; genus Paenibacillus_E; species Paenibacillus_E aestuarii. The sequence goes on from NZ_JAQFVF010000009.1 coordinate 12,108, forward strand.
CTGCGGGTAATGGTCCTTGTATAAATAATATTCCAATTGAAAGACATCTGCGCGGATGTTCAGGCTTTCTTTGTAGGTCAAGCGTAATTCATTTTCGACGGCTGCTTCTGTTTTTTGCTGAATGGTTTTCTCCGTGATGGGCTTGTAGAGATCCACGATATTGCCAATCAACTGCACTCGAATGGAATATTTCGGCTTCTGGTCTTTGCCAGAACGACTGTTCACCTGCACATGAGGCTTCTCCAGCGATACCGTGGCAATCGCTTTGCCATCATCCCTAATGACGATAGGCGAACGTTTCGTTCGTGTGTTCATCCAACGCAGGCCGCGTAATTGCGCATTGTCCAGCCACCCTTTATATACATCATTATGGATGATAAAAGCGCCACTGATTTCGAGTTTCGCAGTCGCTTTCTGATTCGTGGTCCATTGATCCTTATTGATACTGACAGATGGCAGGGCAACAGTTTTGCCTGGCTCCAAAATATCCGATATGAAATAGAGGTAACGCATCGGCTGAATCCAGGATCGCTGCCTATACGTTTCGATAGGTTCATGCAGAAGTGTGGATAAATGAGATAAATTAAAAAAAGACTGGGTCGAGAACAATTGATCCATGTTCTCATGTGTACCATAGATCCAGGGGGTAACCCGCAGCTCACGATAGCGCAGATTGGCATCGTTCATGTCATCAAATCCGTGTTGAATCATCCGCTCGGATAGTACCATAGCGCCGACATGGCTCCAAATGATTCGGTTCTGAGCGGTTTGATATAAGTTGGTTATGGCCAGATTAACGGTTTTTCCCCGGCCTTGTCCGACCCAAACGATAGAGGGCTGCGTCGATTTTCCGTTCTCTTGCTTGGCTGTAGTGGCATAGTCAACCATCTGGCCATAGGCGATATATTCTTGATTCGCGTAATCCATACCGATGGCATTGACAAAATTCAAGTTCTCAATGTTATTTAAATCCCAGCAGCCACCCAGCAGCAGCAGCAACGAAGAAAGGATAAGGCATAACCCGATCTTCTTCATGAGCACCTAGCACCTCCTGGAACGGATTTATTTTTTAAACATTTTCGGTTTCGCAATTTTCCATTTTTTAGGGATGTCTAGTATAGCTTTAATGATGTCGCCAAAGGTAGGCGGGGAGAGCGGCTCTAAGTAGCCGAGCCCGAAGGACTCCAGACCGGCCATATAGATCACGATAAACATCACGCTGATAAAAAATCCGAACATCCCCAGAATCGAGGACAGCAGCAGCGAAAACAAACGCAAAATGCTCACCGACCCGCTCAGCGACTGATTGACCAAGATGAAGGTGGCTACAGCGGTAATCGCCGATGTCACCAGCATCGTCGGTGAGGTCAAGCCCGCGCGGATCGCGGAATCTCCGACAATGAGACCGCCTACGACGGCGACCGTCTGTCCGACGGCGCGCGGAAGCCGGATGCCGGCCTCGCGGAATAGCTCGAATAGCCCCAGCATGAGCAGGGATTCCATCGGGGCGGACAAGGGCAAGCCCAGCCGTGAGTTCGTGACCGTCGCCAACAGTTTGAACGGAATTTGCTCCATATTAAATGCGGTTAGCGCGATCCAGAAGCCAGGCAGGAAGATGGAGACGAGCAGCCCTACAATGCGCAAAAGTCTTTCAAAGGCAACGAAATAGTAAGGAAAATGAAGATCCTCTGGCGACTTGAGCTGCTCGGTCAAGTTGGTAGGCGCGATCAAGACCATAGGCGAGCCGTTGACTAAGATAACAAAACGGCCTCTCAGCAAACATTGTGCGGCAAAGTCAGGTCTGCCGATGTAATCGACCAAGGGGAACAACGAGTAGGGCTGATCCCCCAGTATTTCCTCGAACTGCATGCTGCTGAGCAGCGCAGAATTTTGATAATTCTTAATTCGCCTTCTCGCCTCTTCGAGGACGTCGGGACTGGCAATATTTTTCATATAGAGCAGGGAGACCATCGTTTGGCTTTCATCGCCGATGACATATTGCTCATTGTGCAAATTTTCCGTGCGCAAACGTTTGCGGATCAAAGCGATGTTCGTCGAGATTTCCTCTGTAAATCCGTCCCGGGGCCCTTTCAAGGATATCTCGGTGGCAGATTCTTCCGGATTCCGTTTGGGTATTGTATCCATATTGTAAGAAAACATGCGCTTGCCCGTTAAAATAATCAACTGACCGCTGAATAGGCTGACTGTCCAATTCTCATCGGGGTCCAGCTCTTGAATTTGCAGGCTCATGCTCATTTGCAAGGCGATCTGGTCTTCGGAGTATCCGTGGTCCAGAATGACCTTGAACACAGGGAAGACGGTCTCATTTAGCTGCCTGAAATCGGACATCCCTTCGCAGTACACAAGGGTGAACAAGGGCCATTCTTCATTCGGGTAGCATTCGATTATCACATCAGCGGTAGTGGCGAAATATTTCTTCAATGTCACATAATTCCATGGTTGTGCGGTCATGATGGCGCGTTTCCTTTCCGTTTGGATTTGGCGAACACCAGGACAAAGAGTAAGAGCGAGAAGATGAGCAGCGTTCCGAACACGGCTAAATAAAAATGCTTAATCAATCGGGTGTACATGCTGTCCGAGAGCTTGATGAGGCTAAGCAAGATCATCAATGCGCAGCCTGCCAGCACGTAGCTGATATTTCGTACTTTGCTGCTTTGCGGACGGAATAAATCGACTAGCAGGAACAGTGATAGCGAAATGCGAATAAAGGCGCCCGAAATCCACTGGTAAATGGATAAAAAGTCGACGTGGGAAACAAAGGCGCCCAGCTGCACTAAACGCCATTGCTCATAGGCCGGATATTTCAGTTTAGTCGCCTCATAGCCAAATGCAGCGATAGCACCCATGACAGGCCCAAGCGTCAGCCCGCTGATCATGCACACAAGGAGAGGCAAGTGCCACCATTTCAAATTATTTTTCAAGTGATGCTGCAGCACCACAACTAAGATGAGTTCCATCAAGCTTGCGCTCACATCAGCCATGCATTGCATGATAGGCCCACTCCCTGTTGTAAAAAGTGGGAACAGCAAGCTGTATCGTTTGACTTGGAAATTACTGCTCATAACAAAAAAACCGAGTATCCATACGAGCGGCAGTAACATACCTGCGGCAATCGCAATGGCTTTAATCCCTCTGGCTGCCGCATACACGCATAAGATGAGAAGTGTGAGCCTGGTGACGAACAAGGGGGTTTGGGGCAGATACGTAATTTTCGTCCATGTAATCACTTCCCGGATCGTAATGAATATATTGGCAGACAAATATGCGGCAAATAATGTGATAAATAATGGTTTGAACCAACTGAGCCGGTTCGTTTTGAGCCAATCCATGAAATTCGATTGCTTCGTTTTTTTGACAATGAAGAACGGAATGAAGACCCAAAGTGCGCAAAGCGGTATGGTGAATATAATGCTGATCCAGCTGTCTTTATCAGCATCGTCCAGTAAAATAGGAATAATCGTCACGTGGTTCACCAAGCCGACCGACATGATCATTAACATGCACATTTGGAGTATTGTGATTTTCGGGTTGCTCACTTCGGCCCTCCTTGTTGTGTGGATGATGTTGATCATTATCTCCATAATCTGCCAAGCGTAGACTAGCGGGTGGGGAGCGGGGAGGAATCGGGCAGGCGCATGAAACTTTGCGGCCAGATGCCCATTTTTTTACCGCGTAATCACCAACTGGGCGTCAGCACATACATTACATTAGGCAAATAACCATGAAGAGAAAATGGAGTGATTACAAGATGACAGCTTCAAATGAGCAAGAATGGCGCCCGCCTGTTGGCGGCGGCGGACACGGCGGTGGAGGCCATGTCGGCGGCGGAGGTAATCCTGGAGGCGGCGTTCATGGCGGCCCTGGCGGCATCCACGGTGGTCCAGGGTTCCATGGGGGCGGCCCGGGATTTCATGGAGGACCAGGATTCCATGGCGGCCCAGGTCATTTCGGTCCAGGTCACTTTACTGACATTGACGTAGTCCCGTTTGTCGTTCCAGTGCCTACTCCGTATCCGACTTATCCGGCCTACCCGACCTACCCAACTTATTATCCGTACCCTTGTCCATACCCGCCTTACCAATATCCATGCCCGTATCCATATCCATATCCATATCAATATTAAAATAGCAAGCTCCGAGCGCCCGGCGCGGCTTGAAGAGACAAATAGCGGAAGCATGCTTCCGCTATTTGCGTTTTGTGGCTGGCAGAGTCGGAATAGTGGAACAGTTCTTCCACTAATGAGACCCGTCGTCCGCCCGGCGCGGCTTACCGCTATTTTCTCTTCTGTCGAACTATACTTAAGTTGACACTTAATTAAGTGTATGCTAAATTAATGGTATGATCGATAAAGCCATTCAAGCCTTAACGGAGCCTAGGCGCAGAGATATTTTACATCTCGTCCGTGATGGGGAGCTGACCTCCAGCGCCATTGCGTCGCATTTTGACGTATCAGCACCAGCGATTTCGCAGCATCTTAAAGTTCTGGAAGAAGCCGGACTCGTCGTCGTGAGGCGGGCGGGTACCAAACGGTTTTATGGCATTAGGAGGGAAGGTTTCGCCGAATTGATGCAGTATATCGAGAGCTTCTGGGATGACAGCTTGTTACGTTTGAAAGAAGCCGCGGAAGCAGAAGAAAGGAGACAACATGAGTTCAATCAGCAGCAGCGACACGATTAAGAAAGAGATTTTCATCGAATGCCGTCCGGCGACATTGTTTTCATTTTTTACAGACCCGGACAAGCTAGTCCGTTGGATGGGGCGGCACGTACTGCTAGATCCTAGCATCGGCGGGAAATACCGGATTGATGTGAACGGAAGCGACATAGCGATGGGGGAGTATAAGGAGATTATTCCCAACGAGAAGATCGTTATGACTTGGGGCTGGGAGAAATCCAAAATTGTGCCTCCAGGTTCCAGTACGGTTGAATTTCAATTCATACCGCAAGGCAGCGGCACACGGTTGGTATTGACGCACTTTGATTTGCCGGCAAGCGAAGTGGCTTCGCATATTCAAGGCTGGACGCATTATATGCCGCGACTGCAGTCTGTCGCACAAGGTCAGGATCCGGGTATCGATCCGTGGTCTGAGCAAGCTATGCACGAACAATAACATTTAAAGCAAGCATGAAGAGGAGACGAACAATCGGATGAAAACATTATCTTGCAATTGCGGTTTCACAGCTAAAGGAGAAAATAGTTATCAAGTAGAGGCGGCTATGTGGCATCATGCTATCCACGATCACGCGGAAATGCTGAATAGCATGAGTGTTGAGATGCTGGAACAATGGCTTATGAGCAAAGATGAGCAGCTTAGGGCAGGTGCATAATCATGAGCAGCGTGATTCATCAAGAAGTTCGTTTTCAAGCTGCGCCCGAACGCGTTTACAGCATTTTGACGAACAGCGAGCTGTTTAGTCAAGCTACAGGAGGGGCCCCGACGGTTATTCATGCTGAGGAAGGCGGCACGTTCTCCTGCTTTGGCGGTATGATCCTGGGGCGTAACATTGAGCTGGTGCCTAACAAACGTGTTGTACAAGCTTGGCGGGTGGCGAATTGGGATGAAGGTGTGTACTCCATCGTCAGATTCGAGTTGCAAGCGCAAGGTGCTGAAACGGTTCTTGTGTTTGAGCATTCCAGCTTCCCTGACGGAACAGGCGACCATCTTGCAGCTGGTTGGCATACGAACTACTGGCAGCCCATCGCGAAGTTGTTAGCTTAATGGTCAACGTACTCACCGAGATTACGATTAATCGTCCAATAGCCGTTGTGGCTGAATATGCGGCGAATCCCGATCATGCACCTGAATGGTATGTGAATATCCATTCTGCTGTATGGCAAACGCCGAAACCGCTTGCTGTTGGTTCGAAAGTCGCTTTTAAAGCTAGCTTTTTAGGCCGAGAACTTGCTTACGTGTATGAAATCGCCCAATATATCCCCGGGGAACAGCTCGTCATGCGGACAGCGGACGGTCCCTTCCCGATGGAAACCACATATACCTGGGAGGCCAAAGGGGAGAATGCAACTCGAATGACGCTGCGCAACAAAGGGAATCCGAGCGGATTTTCACTCATATTTGCCCCGTTTATGTCAAGGATGATGACGAGGGCGAATCGCAAGGACTTGGAGAAAATAAAATCTATACTTGAAAAAATGCGCCTGGAGTAACGACTCCAGGCGTTTTTTATTTGAAGCGTGAGTCATTGTGAACTCTGTGGCATTTTCCCCATTGAAATCGTGTTGGGTGGAAGATAAAGTTAATCGTAGGGAAAGCAAAATCAAGGGAGGGGAACTCATGGACACGAGTAAAAAAGCCAATATAGAAGTAAGGCCACCTCAGAGCGCGGAGGATCAGGCATGGCTGGGACAATTGTGGCTGGATGAGTGGGGCGGCGACACCATGGTCTCCAGAGGCAAACTATACCGGTATGAAGACGTTAGTGCCGTTATTGCATGGCTGGATGGCTCCAGAGTGGGAGCAGCAACCTACTCGTTCGACAAGGATGATTGCGAACTCACGAGCATCAACGCTGTCATTACGGGATCAGGAATCGGCAGCCATCTGCTGTCGTTCGTCGAACAAACAGCGCGAGAGGCAGGACTAGGCCGCCTGTGGTTCGTCACCACGAACGATAATGTGGATGCGCTGCGGTTTTACCAGAAGCGGGATTACCGATTAGCAGCCGTACATGTGAATGCGATTGAAGCGGCCAGAAAGCTAAAACCATCTATCCCAGCGATCGGGTACTATGGGATTCCCATTCGGGACGAGCTCGAATTAGAAAAGCTTTTATGACGTGGAAGGTTTGGCGGATTTTGTGTTGAATCAAACTATATCATGAATATACATTTAGGGTGTGTAAGAAGCGTGCGGATCCAACTTAACGAATGGCAATTATACAAAAATTTTGATGAACTTGCGAATGACATTCTCGATATGGCCAAAGAATTTTTGCCGGACAGACTCATTTATTTGACCTCGTTCACCGAGCAGGAACAAATCATCCTGAAGCTTTCTGAAACGGATACGAATATCCAGCTCCATGAAGGCATGACGGTACCGCTGCAAGAAACGGTGTGCAACCGGATTGATTTTGCGAGCAATGCGCCATTAATTTTTGAAGACATGCGCAAAGAAGCGAAATTGGATGATCTCAGGCTGACCCTTATCCAAGCAAACATTAATGCTTACCTGGGGGTTCCGATTCTGCTCGCGAACGGGGATCCTTTCGGCACCTTATGCGCCGCACATTCAGAGGCGAGTGAGTTCAGCGCCAAAAGTATCGAAATGCTGCAGCGCATCGCGAAGCTGTTCTCCTACTATTTGGATTTGGAGCGCATGGCTTTTCGAGATGCCTTGACAGGACTGTACAACCGGCAGTTTCTTTTCCGAAACTATGAGGCTGTGTCCGCGGCAGGCGCTTTATTTTTCCTTGACTTGGACGGCTTTAAGCAAATTAATGACAAACTTGGCCATGATACAGGGGATTCAGTTTTAAGGGAAGTTGCGGTCAGGCTTGAAAAATTTGTCCAGCACCACGGCGGCATTGCCGTACGATTGGGGGGAGACGAATTCATCGTGAACATGATGGATAGAACTGACGTTGATGAGGTCCGCAAATTGGCGGAAGGCTTGCTTGATCGTCTATCCACTTGGGATGCCCAGCTGGAGGCTCTGCGTTTGTCGGTTAGTATCGGGATCGTCCTTTATGCCGCAAACGGCGACCACAAGTTGGACAGCCTGCTCAAGCATGCGGATAACGCCCTGTACCGGGCCAAAGCGAATGGCAAGAATACATATCAATTCTAGTAAACACAGATGCCTGAGTTACCTGGAAGTAAGCAACTATCGCTTATCTTACTAGGTAATCTATTTTTCACTACTTCTGCCGATTCCCCAGTTATTGGTATAATAATAGAGTCTATGTGCGGTTTTGCTAAGTACGATGAAAAGGGAGATGAAGCACAATGAAATATCGTAAATTAGGTCGTTCAGGTTTAAAAGTAAGTGAAATTAGTCTTGGCAGCTGGTTGACCTATGGCGGTTACGTGGAACGTGAGCGTGCGGTGAATTCCATTCACAAAGCTTATGAGCTTGGCATCAACTTTTTTGATACGGCCAACGTTTATGAGCGGGGTGAGGCGGAGAAGGTCGTCGGCGAAGTTTTGAAAGCGTACCCACGTGATTCTTATGTGTTGGCTACCAAAGTATTTGGAAAAATGGGCGAGGGGCCGAATGACCGCGGGCTTTCGCGCAAACATATTTTTGAGCAGCTGCATGCGAGTTTGAAGCGTCTTGGAACCGATTATGTGGACGTGTATTACTGCCACCGTTTCGATCCTGAGACACCGCTGGAAGAAACGCTGCGCGCGTTGGATGATTTGGTCACCCAAGGCAAAGTGCTTTACGTCGGTGTCAGTGAATGGACGGCGGCGCAAATGGTACAGGCTCTGGCTATCGCTGACAAATATTTACTGGACCGTATCATCGTGAACCAGCCTGTATATAATCTGTTGAATCGATATATTGAAAAAGAGGTTATTCCGTTAGGGGAGCAGCAAGGCATTGGCCAAGTCGTATTTTCGCCGCTTGCGCAAGGCTTGTTGACAGGGAAATACAACTCACTTGCGGATATTCCGCAGGACAGCAGAGCTGCGAAGCTGGATAATTTCCGTAACGGTTTGACGGAGGAGAAGATTGCCAAGGTGAAGCAGTTGGAGGCGGTGGCAGCGGACTTGCAAATGTCCATCGGGCAGCTGGCGCTTGCTTGGATTCTTCGCCAATCCAATGTAGCTAGCGCTTTGGTCGGTGCGAGCCGTCCTGAGCAAGTGGAGGAAAATGCCAAAGCTGTGGGCTTGGAACTGCCCGCGGATGTTTTGGAGCGCGTTGAAGCGATTCTGGGCAACGCTTGACGGATGCGGGCGTGCGCGCCGCCGATCCCGGCCTCATGGCCCGGCGGCAGCTGTTTATTATGACTACTTTTTCAAGGAGGCCCTTAATCGTGGAAAAAAGACGCTATGGCAACACCGGCATGGATGTGAGTGTACTAGGTTTTGGCGGTGCGGAGATTGGCTTTTTGAATGCTAGCGAGGAAGTGGTGGATCGGCTTCTGGGCAGCGCCCTGGATGCCGGGCTGAATGTGATCGATACGGCGGAGTGCTATAAGATCAGCGAAGAATTAATCGGCAAAACGATTTCGCACCGCCGGGACGAGTACTATTTGTTCACCAAATGCGGCCACGCCTCCGGCTTCGAGCTGCCGGACTGGGATCCGAAAATGTTGGAGCTGAGCATCGACAGAAGCTTGAAGCGACTGAACTCGGAGTATGTAGACGTGATTCATTTGCACAGCTGCTCGGAAGAAATGCTCCGCCGTGGAGAAGTCATCGAAGTGCTGCAGCGCGCCAAAGAGCAGGGCAAGACGCGTTTTATCGGCTATAGCGGAGATCATAAAGCCGCCTTATATGCGGTGCAATCAGGTTTGTTTGATTCGCTGGAAACTTCTATTAATATTGCGGATCAGGAAGCCATCGATCTGACAATACCCGAAGCGATTCGAAGAAATATGGGTGTCGTGGTCAAACGCCCAATTGCCAATGCAGCTTGGAAGTCGGGGCAAAAGCCGGAATCCGCCTACCACCATATATATTGGGATCGGCTGCAGCAGCTGAACTATGATTTCCTCCAAGCTGGCGTGAGTGAATCTGTCGGGGAGGCGCTTCGTTTTACACTGTCCGTCCCTGGTGTGCACACCGCCATTGTCGGCACGGCGAATCCGAACCGTTGGCTGGAGAATGCGAAGTTGCTTGAACAGGGCAATTTGTCTACTGAATCTTTTGAGGCGATACGTTCAAAATGGCGAGAGACCGCTGGCCAAGATTGGATCGGACAGGGGTAATTGTTCCAAGGAGGTGCAGGGATGAAGCTGCCGAAGATGGTGAAAGTGCGACAAATGTTTCACGGACCGCACATTGAGAATATCGAAGCTGCCGTATTCGAACAGCTGGAGCAAGCGGGCATTGGCCTCAAGCTCAAGCCTGGGGCGCGAGTCGCCGTGACGGCGGGGAGCAGAGGGATTGCGAACATCGCGCTCATCATCCGTTCGGCGGTACGCGCGCTGAAGCAGGCTGGCGCTTCGCCGTTCATCGTGCCGGCCATGGGAAGCCATGGCGGAGCTACGGCTGAAGGGCAGACCGAAGTGCTGCACAGCCTGGGCGTGACGGAGGCTTACTGCGAGGCGCCGATTCTGTCATCGATGGATGTCGTGCAAATCGGCGAGACGGAAAGCGGGCTTCCCGTCTATACCGATAAGTATGCTTGGGAAGCCGATGCCGTGCTGCTGGTCGGGCGGGTAAAGCTGCATACCGATTTTAAATCTCCGCTGCAGCTCGAGAGCGGCTTGATGAAAATGGCTGCGATCGGGCTCGGGAAGCACAAGCAGGCACTGCAGCTTCACAGCTATGGCGTGAAGGGGATCCGTGATTTGATGCCGCTGATTGGCGAGGTCGTGCTGAGCAAAGTGAATGTGCTGTGCGGGCTGGCGATCGTGGAGAATGCTTTTGATCAGACGGCGCACTTGGAGGCAATCCCCACAGATCAAATCGCCAAGCGCGAGCCGGAGCTGCTGCAATTGGCAGCGAAGCTGTTCCCCAAGCTGCCGGTGGAAGACATCGACATTCTTGTCGTGGATGAAATCGGCAAAAACGTCAGCGGCACCGGCATGGACACGAACATTATCGGTCGCCTGCGCATTCTTGGGGAAGAGGAGCCGCCGAGCCCCAGAATCAAATATGTCATCGCCGGTGACTTAAGCGAGGAATCGCATGGCAACGCCTTAGGGATCGGACTAGCGGATCTGACTACGAAACGGCTGTTTGATAAGATTGATTTTCAAAAAATGAACGAAAATGTGATCACGAGCTCGTTTTTAACGCGGGCGGCGATCCCTATCGTGCTGAAGAACGATCAGGAAGCGTTGGAAGTCGCGCTGCGCTGTAACTGGGGAACGGAGTCTAGTCAGGCACGCATCGTTCGCATCCACAGCACGTTACACTTGGAAACGATGTACGTATCTGAATCGCTGCTACCGGACATCGTCTCACTGCCCAATGTGGAAGTGATCGGGGAGCCGGAGGAAGTGGCGTTTGATGAGACAGGCAATTACGTAGCCAAGGTTTAAAAAGTGAAAAAAGGCAGCCTGATAGGCCACCTTAGACGGTGTCTTCTATCAGGCTGCCTTTTGCATGGAGATAATCCCTCAGCGCAGCAGTGATGAGCAGATGATCCAGGTCTCCGGCTAATCCGGAGACTGCGATTGTTCCGATCATGCCGGCACCGCGCACCCGGATCGGGAACGCGCCATTATACGGCGCATATTGAGTGGGGTCGAGCAAGTACCGATCGGCGATCGTCCGGCCTGCCGCCTGCAGCTCGACTTGCAAATAATAGGAGCTGCGCTGGAACCGTTCAACGACCCGAGCTTTCCGCGCAGCCCAATCATCATTGTCAGCGGAAGTACCGCTGCAGGCATAATGAAAAAGCTGCTGGCCGCCTCGCCGGATATCGATGGTGACCGCATGCCCGGCCGCCTGCGCGCGCTGAACGATTGCCAGCCCGATGTCCAGCGCTGTTTCATTGGTGAAGGAAACAAACTGCAGTTCCTCTTCCTCCCGCAATAACTCCTCTAATAGGAACGATTCCTTTGTCATCAGACAACCCTCCGTTAGGTGCGAATGTCAGGATTGGAACAATTTTAGCTACAAGGCAATATTCCGCTCAGCTGCGATGCTAGTAATATAGGCGGCAGCTTGACGGTATTCTACATTCGTTTTCAGATGTTCGATGATGAGTGCAGTGTCAGGGTTAAGTTTGTTCAGCTCGGAGAGGAAAGTGCGGTAATCCAGATTTCCCTTGCCAGGCAGGACTTCATCTAAGTGTACGGTTAACTGTCCGCGCAGCAATATGTCCTTGGCATGGCAGTTGTGAATGTACGGCCCCAGCTTAGCGAAAAAATCGCGTATCATGTCACCATTGCGGTAATAGACCCGTGGGCTGCTGATGATATTGACCGGATCGAAATGCACGCCGAAGCCTTTACGGTCAATGGCCTTTACGAGCGCAAGGTAGGTGTCTGCGGAGTCAGGAAAAACCCAAGGCATCATCTCCAGCGCAAATACGGTGCGCTCCGGGTTAACCGCATCAATAATGGTGCGGGTCGTCTCGACAATAAGCTCAAACGTATCATCGCTAAAATTATCGGGATCAGGCCCGTCCCATTGTTCACCCCGTGATCCGGCGATGTTGACGCAGCATGGCGCGCCGATCCGTTCAGCCAGCTCCAACCGTTTGATGCAGTAGGCGATAGCCTTCCGTCTAGTATCTTCATCCCGGCTAATCGGATTGCTCCAAGCGCCGACTTCCGCGATAAGGATATCATGCTGCTGAGCCATCGCGACATAATCATCCAGCTCGGACATATCTCCTTCACCGTTAATCGGGCAAGTTGTCGCCCGAAAGCCTGCTTCCTTTAAGGCAAGGGCCCAATTCTCCGGATTTTTCTCAGGCAAAAATACTTGGCCGCCAAGGCGCATGACAATCCCATCCTTTGCTATCGGATAATGGTGTGTCTGTATGATTGAATTGTGTTCAGTATATCATAAACGCGCGTTCACGCAAGAGGGCTGTCACCGATTGATAAAAATTTTCAATGTTTAACATAAAAAGTGTTGACAACGCTTTCTGTGCATGTGTATGATGTTTTCGTGAACACGCGTTTATGAAAGAGGTTGAGCAACATGAAAAAATCGGAGATCAACAGTACGGAGATTGCTCGGCTTGCCGGGGTATCCAGAAGCACGGTAAGCAGGGTCATCAACAATTATTCCAATGTGCCTGCCGAAACGCGTGACAAAGTTCTGAAGGTCATTCAACAGTATAATTATTTCCCCAACGTATCCGCACAAGTTCTTGCGGGGAAGCGGGCCCGCACGATAGGGCTGTTTTTAATTAACCAAGGGTCTGTATCCGGCGATATCTTGACCAATATGTTGATTGTTAGCGTCATTGAACATGCTTCCGCGCACGGTTATTACGTCCTGACGCACATTATCCGCAATGCCAAAGATACGGAAGTCATCCAGAACGTGAGGGAGATTTTCTTTCAACGCCGAATTGATGGCGGGATCTTCATCGGCGCATCAAACCGTGAACCGTTCATTGAAGAGCTGGTCGAGGAAGGTTTTGTCATCGGGATCGTGGACCAGGAGCTCTCGGATCATCCTGAACCGAACCGGATCGTCTCCAAATTCAATAATGATTCGGGGATGAAGCAGGCTGTGGCGTATTTGGCCGGTCTTGGCCATTCGCAAATTGGCGTCATTAATGGTGACATGAATCGACTGTCAGGGATGACCAAGTACGAAGGCTTTACTACCGCGATGGGCATGTGCGGTTTGCAAGTGAATCCCGACTGGGTTCTCGATGGCGATTTTAATGAAACAAGCGGATATCAGGCGATTCAAACTTTAATGCAAAAAGGGGTTGCCTTGCCAAGCGCGATTATCGCAGCGAACGACAGCGTTGCTTTTGGCGCCATCCGTGGACTTAAAGAGCATGGACTGCGTGTTCCTGACGATATATCTGTCATCGGCTTCGATGATCATGCGATGAGCGCCAAGCATCATCCGGCGTTGACGACGATCCGTGTCGATTTCGGCGACATGCTGAAGCGCATGACCTCTTATTTGATTACCAAGATAGAGCAGAATACACCGGATATAAAAGAGATTACGATAGATTGCAGTCTGGTCGTTAGAGACTCATGCAGAAGAATATAGAAATCGGGCCGTCCGATGGCAGACAACAGCTGCCGCAGGACGGCCCGTTTGTTTATAGCTCCCGGATGCGGATGTTGCGCCACCTGCAGGCCGCATTCGGTCCCCAGCGCGCATCGCCCATGCCGGGATCATTGTCATGGACTTCAAAGGCGATATGGCCCTGCGGTCCGAGCAAGGCTAGGACTTCATCCTGGCGATACGAGGGATGCTTCATCGCAGCCGTGTCGATTTCAGTCATTTTAACACCATTGATATGAACCGTGATCTTAGGCAGGGCACCTTCGACACGAATTTGGAACTCATTCCATTCGTTCCATCGCCAAATCGACAAAAACTGCTCGCCGGATGCGGCATCGTTGAGGAGCGCCGTTTTGTCGGGCGTCATGGGCTCAATTGTCGTCGCCGGATCTTCCAGCCGCAGGCCGATGGGACGGCCTTGCTCGTCGTACTCCGCATCGATCGTGAAATTAATGCCGTGGAAGCCGCCGATGCCGTTGCCATAAATGCCGCCAATATTACCCGAGCGGCGATGGTCGAGCAGAATCTGGTATCCTTGCGAGCCGAGCGCGCTGGCTCTTACGAGGATGCCGGTATCTGCCGGCCAGTCGGGACACGCTTCAAAGAGCAGCTCGAAGTCACCGTACACGCCGTCGCTGAGCAGATAACCGCCGTAGCCGCATCCCGGCGGGTCCTGCCGCCCGGTTAAGGCGCCGTCTTCAACGGTCCATGAGCCCGTTGTTTGCGCAGCGCGCCGATAGGTCTCGGTTGTCCGATCCGGCTCAGGACCGCCAGGGGCTCGGGAAACAGGCAGGCGGGGGACGGCATGCCAGCCCGCCAGTGTCTGTCCGTCAAAGATGGGGGTGAAATCCGCATTAGCTTTATCCATGCTGCCCACTCCTTTGGTTAGATGATGGTAGGGTGCTATTTTGTGCAATTATAACATAAACGCGTGTTTATACAACTTCATTTTGATCATGCTAAGGAATATTTATTGGAAATGCCTAGAAATTAATGATTGACAGCGCTTTTATGCGTTGTGTATGATGAGTCCATAGACACGTGTTTACGAATTGAAGGCTTAATGTGGTGGGAATTCAAGGGGTACGAGGAAAGAACAGAGAGCATTTGTGCAATTATTTTGAGCAATTGTTAATCTGTAACAGAAGAGTTTTTACGTGTTTTCAAAAATGAACGCGCGTTTATTTGTGCTGGACGCTGGTTCGACCAAGGAGTATTTTTACTAAAAAATGAACACGTGTTTACAAATCGAACATTCAGGAGGAATGTACGTGAAACAGCTGAAAGTCAGAAGAGTACTACCGCACGCTCTGGTGGCCCTATGCATGGTATTTACCATTTCAGCTTGTGAATCAGCTTCCACGGGAACCGATATGAGTTCGGGCAAGGAACAGGCGGACAGCGGGGCTAATAAAGCCACGGGGACTATTGATCCTGTCGGCAAGTATGAGAAACCGGTAACGATGACATGGGCGGTGCAGACAGCCGCAGCTTCGAAGCTCCTCGACAAGGAGACCTGGGAAGACAACCGTTGGAGCCGATTGTTTAAAGACAAGCTCAACATCGATCTGCAAGTCGCTTTCACGGCTGACAGCAGCACCGACGCCTACAAAAACAAGCTGAACGCGGTTATTGCCTCAGGTGATTTGCCGGACGTGTTCAAGACGCAGGATACGAATGTATTTTTGCAATTGGCACAAAATGGGCAGCTTGAAGATCTCACGGATGTTTATAACAAATATGCCACGGATTCGATCAAGGAATATCAAAAAAGGTTTGCCGATTCGTTCAAAGGCGCGACGATTGACGGCAAGCTGTATGCTATCCCGCGTATGAACGACAACTTCCATGAGGCCCCGTTCCTCTGGATCCGTGAGGATTGGCTCAAGCGCACCAACTCCCAGCCGCCGAAGACGATCGAAGAGCTGGTTGAGCTGGCCAAGAAGTTCGCTACCGGCGATCCGGACGGCAATGGCATCAACGGTGACACCTACGGACTAGCCCTGAACAAGGATCTCATCCGGCAAAATCACGCCAGCATTCTCGGTCTCGTATCCGCGTTTGGTGTTCCCGGACGTGATGAAAGCATGTTCTACCGCGATGCGAATGGCAAAATGACGTTCGCCTGGATCCAGCCGAACATGAAAGCTGCGCTTTCCGTGCTTGCCGATATGTATAAGCAAGGCTTAATTAATAAAGATTTTACGTCCAAAAATGAATCCGCACTGGTTGAAGACATTACGAGCGGGAAAATCGGGATGGCGTTCGGCAGCAACTGGGGAACCTGGTACCCGTACAATAACGTTTACAAAAAAGATGGCGTCATCGTTCGTCCTTATCCGATTCCTACGCAGTCCGGCTACGATTACAAGATCGGCATTGAGAGCAATGCGGTCGGCCAGATGACGATGGTCCGCAAAGGTTACAAAAATCCCGAAGCCGTCATCAAGATGCTGAATCTGTACGATCAGACGGTGAATTTCTCGACGAAGGCAGATTACGATAAATATTGGGCTAATGAACAATACAGGCTGTCTCCGATCTATATCGACCAGCCAGGCGAAGTTTATGCTGCAGATTTGTTGAAAGCGCTTGATAAAGGGTCGTCGGACGGCCTTCCTCCTGCAGCAAAGCCTTTGTACGATTATATCGTCGGCTTTGATAACGGATCGCTGGCCAAAGACGATAATGCCTTCGGCACGTGGGGCCAGATGTCGAAGTCGGGGTCTCTCCCGATCGTCTTGAACAAGTACATCCCTGACAAAGCGATTGTCCAAAGTATTCTCGGAATTCAAAGACCCGATGTATGGCTAACGAACGTAGCCTCCCTGGATACACTTACCATTACCACCTTCACCGATATTATTCGAGGCGCCAAGCCCGTTGATTACTTCGATACGTATGTGCAGCAGTGGCTGAAAGCTGGCGGTCAGCAGACGCTCGACGAGCTTGACAAGATGTACCCGGCGAAATAACAAGAAGGCGGTGGCGAATTCGTGTTTGCAAGCCTGAAGCGAAAAGATAAGCTCCTCCGAGAGCTGCCCTTGTATGTGATGCTGCTCCCCGCTGTCGTTCTGGTCGCGATCTTCAGCTACGGCTCGATGGCCGGTGTGATCATTGCCTTCCAGAAATTTATCCCGGCCAAAGGGCTTTTCGGACCGCAGCAGTGGGTCGGCTTTCACAATTTCAGCACGTTGTTTTCGATGCCCAATATCGGGCTGGTCATTCGCAATACGGTCGTTATTGCCTTGTGTAAAATGATTGCAGGCATCGTCGTTCCCGTCGTGTTTGCGCTGCTGCTTAATGAGGTCAGGCATGTGCTGACGAAGCGCATTTTCCAGACGCTGGTGTACTTGCCGCACTTCTTGTCATGGGTCATTTTGTCAGGTATTTTGATCAATCTTTTGTCCCCTAACGAAGGTTTTGTCAACATTATTCTGTCCAAGTTAGGCATTGAACCGGTGTTTTTCTTAGGCGATCCTCATGCGTTCCCGGCGACGATGGTGCTGACTGATATTTGGAAAACGTTCGGTTTCGGCTCTGTCATTTACTTGGCTGCACTGACGGGCATCGACCCTGCACTCTATGAAGCCGCCGTGATCGACGGCTCAAACCGTTGGCAGCAAACCAGACACATTACGCTGCCTGGGATCTCCTCGATGGTCGTGCTGATGACGGTGCTGGGCCTTGCCAATATCCTCAACGGCGGTTTCGACCAAATCTATAACATGTACAGCCCGGTCGTCTACTCCACCGGCGATATTTTGGATACGTTCGTGTTCCGGTTAGGCATTGAGCAGGCGCAGTACGCGCTTTCTACGGCAGCAGGCTTGTTCAAGTCAGCGGTATCTTTGATTTTCATCGTGGCCTCTTATTACTTGGCTGACAAACTTACCGGATATCGGGTGTTCTAAGAGAAGGGAGAGCAAATCCATGGGAATTAAGGTTTCCGCCTCACGCAAAATCTTCCTTGTATGCAATACCATTTTCCTGCTGATGGTTGCGCTTCTGTGCATTGCGCCATTCGTCAATCTGCTGGCGGTTTCTTTCTCCGACAAAGTGGCTGTCGCTGCTGGGGAGGTCACTTTCTTTCCCGTCGGTTTTACGACGATCTCCTATCAATTTATTACGAATACGTCGAAGTTTTTCATGTCGCTCCTGGTTTCCGTCAAGCGTACGGCGCTTGGCGTGCCGATCAATCTGCTGCTGATCATCTTGACTGCTTATCCCCTCTCTAAAACCAAGGAAGATTTCCGGGCGAGGAGCTTGTTCTCATGGTTTTTTGTCGTGACCATTCTGTTCAATGCCGGTTTAATACCTACTTATATGGTGGTCAAAAGCACGGGGCTGATGAATACGATCTGGGCCTTGGTGCTGCCTGGCGCGCTGCCTGTTTTCAGCATGCTGGTCGTGATGAACTATATGCGCAGTCTGCCTAAAGAACTGCTGGAGGCAGCGTATATCGATGGTGCGAACCATGTGCAGACGCTGCTTCGGGTTGTTCTGCCCGTCTCGATTCCGACGCTCGCAACCGTGACATTGTTTTCGTTTGTGGATCATTGGAACAGTTGGTTCGACGGCATGATTTATATGAACAAAATTCAAAACTATCCGCTGCAGACGTATTTGCAAACCGTGGTCGTGAATCCGGAAGAATTCATCCGCAACAACACCGATCTTAGCGGCAATCTGTCCAAGTATTTGTCCATGGTTAGCGCCAGGACGACAGGTGCAGCCCAAATGTTTTTGGCGATGATTCCGATTCTATGCATTTATCCGTACCTGCAAAAGTATTTTACAACCGGGCTTGTGATGGGCAGCGTCAAAGAATAAGGCGTGACCCTTCGGCGCAGGTATGGCAGCGAGAGGAGGCAGAGGAAGATGTCCGATCACTTCGAATCGACGTTAGGCCATGTCAACACGTATTCAAGACCTTCTGAGCTGAAAATTACCGACATGCGGTTTGTTGATTTGGCCGGAGCCCCGATGCATTGCACGCTTGTCAAAATTTATACGAACCAAGGAATTACAGGGATTGGCGAGCTTCGCGATTTTGGCAGCCGCACGTATGCAGCGATGCTGAAAGGGCGGATTTTAGGAGAAAATCCGTGCAATGTGGATAAGCTGTTTCGTCGTATGAAACCGTTTATGGGGACTGGCAGGCAAGCCGGAGGCGTGGCTGGAATCGAAATGGCGCTATGGGATCTCGCCGGCAAAGCGTACGGTGTGCCCGTGTACCAGATGCTGGGCGGGAAATTTCGCGACGAGGTACGTGTGTATGGCGACCTTGGCGTCAATACGCCTGGGCTTGCGGGTGACGGTTATTCGATGGGCAGGCGGCTGAAAGAAGTTGCCGATACCTATGGTTTCACCATGGTCAAAGCGGTATTAGGCGTCGAAAGTCTTCAGGCGATGTATCCGGACGAAGAGCTGATTTCCGCCCCGGCTGGCGAGGTGGAGAAGCTGCTGAAGGCTGCGCACTATAATTTTGACTTCATAAAAAACCGCAGGCACACGTCCTATGGACCAGAGTTTCAGGCGCGCAACCGGGCTTATGACCTCGTCAACATGCAGTCTCCTTACTGGATGTTCCGCATGACGGAACGCGGTCTCGACAGGTACGAAGAGGAAGTCGCGCATATGCGTGAAATCCTCGGCTACAAGATGCCTTTGGCGATTGATCATTTGGGCTATTTGAATGTGGAGGACGCCGCACGTCTGCTGCGAAGACTAGAGAAATATAATCTGCTATGGGCGGAAGACATGCTGCCTTGCACGTACACGGAGGAATATAAACGGCTAAGCCAGATGACGACAACGCCCTTGGCGACCGGCGAGGATTTATCGACGCTGGAGAGCTTTGAAGAGCTGCTTGTGAACAGGGCTGTAGCGATTATTCACCCTGACATTTGTTCTTCGGGCATCTACGAATGCAAAAAAATTGGCGATCTGGCGCAGCGCTATCATGTGGCGATGGCGATGCATATGTGCGAGACGCCTGTGGCGGCCTTGGCGACGGCGCACATGGGGGTGGCCACGGAGAACTTTATCGCGACCGAGTTTAATGCGCCCGATGTTCCTTGGTGGAACGATATCATCTCGGGTTATGGCGGTCAGGTGATTAACAACGGTTTCATCCGTGTGACGGATAAGCCGGGACTCGGCTTCGACGATATTAACGATGAAGTGATTAAGGACCATTTGATGCCAGGCTTCCCTGATTTGTGGGCTTCAACGGATCATTGGAACACGGAGTATGCGAATGATCGCTTATTTAGCTGATGCAGGTGAGGAGGAACAAAGATGAATATTGTCATTACCGGCGCTAACCGGGGGTTGGGCTACGAGCTGACGCGAGCTGCCGTGCAAAGAGGGCATAAAGTGATTGCCGGCACACGTTCCCTGCAGAGTGAGAGGAAATTACTGGAACTTAGCGAATTGTATCCAGGTCAAGTTGTGGCGGTCGAGCTGGATGTAACCCAAGAAGAGCAGATCAGCCGCTTGGCGCAAAAGCTGCAGAATGAGCAGCTCACAGTGGATGCGGTCATTAACAACGCCGGCATCCTGCTGGCCCGAGGTGTCACGATTGAAGAATTACCGCTGGACGATGTCGTTCGGACGTTCGAGATTAATTTGTTCGGGCCGATGATGGTCGTCAAGCATTTGCTTCCCTTGATGCCGAGCGGAAGTGAGGGGGCGCGGGCGATCCTCAATATATCGTCGGAAGCGGGCAGCCTCACCAACGCTTATGGCGGAGATTATCCGTATGCGATCTCCAAGACGGCGATGAATATGTTCTCCAAGCAGCTTCAAAAGTACTTAAAAGGCAGAGGCATCCGTGCCTACGCTATTCACCCGGGATGGATCAAGACTGACATGGGCGGGGAGAAAGCTCCCGGCGATCCTGTTGCCAACGCCAACGATATTCTCGATGTATTGGAGCTCAAAAAGGACATCGCTCCTGATGTCTTCTTCATGAACTTTAGAGGCGAACCGATGCCGATTTAACGGAACTGCTCGGATAATCAGGCACGGTACATGTTGGTCAACATTTCAACCGATTTTCAGGAGGCGCGTACGCATGTCAGACTTTTCAATTGGCTCGTGGTCGTTCCATGGGCTGTTCAATTCGGGAAAAATGAGCTTGTTTGGCTATTTGGAGAGCATCAAATATCGCTATCGGCTTCGCCATGCTGACATTTGGAACGGCATGCTGCTTTCGACGGAAGCCGCATATATCCAAAGCATCCGGCATACGCTGCGTGAAGAAGGCTTGACGGTGGCCAACCTGGCCGTGGATGGCGCCGACGTCTGGCATGACGATCCGGATGTGCGCGAGCGCAACCATCAAAAGGCGCTCCAGTACTTGGACATTGCCCGCCAATGGGGCGTGCAGACGCTGCGGATCGACCTCGGCGGCAAGACGGTGGACATGACCGAGGAGCAGGTTGAGTTTTGCGTCAAGCGGTACCGGGAATATGCGCAGTTCGCTGCTGATTACGGTTTTCGGGTGGGACCGCAGACGCATCAGGCGCCGGCACAAAGCCCGCGCAACCTGAAGCGGCTGGCCGATGAAATGGCTGCGCCCGGGTTTGGCATCATTCTCAACGTTAACCGCTGGCTGATGGACAAGGCTGTTGGCGATGAGATCGTAGCGCCTTTCACGATTCATGTCCAGTTCGACCGGGCATTCGTTGATTTCAAGGGAAGCGAGCTTTTGGATAAAGTAAAATTATTCCGGGAAGCGGGCTATCAAGGATGCTGGTCGATGGAATTCCGGGGCGGTACTGACGAATATTTGGAGATCGAGCGCGATTTGCTGGATATTCGGCAAGCGGTAGGGCTGGCAGACTGACGGTTCTGCAGGGTTTGGCAGACGTCGCACAGCAACAATTCAAATAAGGGAGAGTCATGCATGCAAACTTTAAAAGAGCCTCGCAAGGTCGAAGGCAGAGATGTGATCAGCTATTTGGAGACGATCGATATTCAAAGCGGCGAACGCACGTTGTTGGCTGAATTCGATAAGCTGATCGAGGCGCCGAACTGGACGCAGGATGGTAAGCGCCTGATTTATAACAGCTTGGGCCAGCTGTATGCTTTTCATATCGCGACAGGCGAAAGTACAGTTATTGAATCGGGCTATGCCGTTCAATGCAATAACGACCATGTGCTTTCCCCGGACAACACGCACATCGCTGTAAGCCATCATACCGCTGAAGATGGACAATCGCGGATTTATACATTCCCGCTGCAAGGCGGTGCTCCAGCCCTTATCACGGCGTTGGCTCCCAGCTATTTGCACGGCTGGTCGCCGGATGGCACTACGCTGTCCTACTGCGCAGAGCGCAATGGTGAATATGACATTTTCACCATCCCTGCAGCTGGCGGCGTCGAAACCCAGCTCACGCATACCGCTGGGCTGAATGACGGCCCGGAGTATTCACCGGATGGCAGGCATATTTGGTTCAACTCGGTGCGAACCGGCCTGATGCAGGTGTGGCGCATGAATGCTGACGGCAGTGAACAGGTTCAGATGACGTTCGACGAGAGCAACAATTGGTTCCCACATGTATCTCCGGACGGCGAACAGGTCGCTTATTTGACTTATCGCAAAGGCGATGTTGCTCCCGGCGACCACCCGGCTAATAAGCAGGTGGAGATTCGCCTGATGCCGAGCGCCGGTGGCGAATTCCGCACGCTCCTCCAACTGTTCGGCGGGCAGGGGACGCTCAACGTTAATTCCTGGTCGCCGGACAGCAGGCAATTGGCTTTTGTCAGCTATAAATTGAAGGAATAGGAATCCATCGAGCAAAGGAGAAGTAACATGGAAAAGGACAATACGATTCTTGGTACGACCTTCATTTGTCAGGTAGCTATTCTTGTGCGCGATGTGGAGAAGGCAACCCGCCGTTTTGCCGAATTATTAGGCGTTCCTGTTCCTAACATTATTTTGGCGAACGAAGATGGCAGCGATACGGTAACGTATTTGGGGCAGCCCACGCAGGGGAGGGTCAGGCTTTCCTTCTTCCGTATGGAAAACCTGGTCCTGGAGTTCATTGAACCTACAGAGGACCCGACAACGTGGAAAGATTTTCTGGATACCAAAGGTCCGGGCGTTCATCACATTGCCTTTAAAGCAAAGAACAGAATGCTTGAAACGGCAGCGAAGCTGGAGGATTTTGGATATCCGCTCATTCAGCATGGAGATAAGTATGCCTATGTGGAAAGCACAGCGGATTTAGGGGTTATCTTGGAGCTGCTGGATATTGATTAAGCAGGTAATGGCAAACGCGGTTGCTAATCGTTATGATTAGCAGCCGCGTTTGTGTTTGTGGGGAGCGGCGACGCGGGCACGCGCAGGAGCGCGGGGCACTGCAAAGCGGAACCTCCATCATACCGACGGTTCAGTCGCCATCCAGCGAAAAGAACAGACCAACAATGCCAATGACGAGCAGGGTCCCCATTAAGCCGAGTGTGAGGAAGCCGAACCCGCCGACAAACCAGAACAGGTGCGGAAAAAGAAAAAAACAGATAAGGCCAATCGGCACCAGCCAAATCAGCATTTTAAAGGTAACTTTTAAAATTTTCCAGATCAGCAGTGCGGCTAAAATCCCAATAATGAGATGAAGCATGTCGTATTCCTCCTTTATATGCCCATTCGATGGTTTAATCCGATTTTAATCTAGCTTTAATGAATGGAGTTTATAATAACATATGGCGTGGAGAACTCGCTAGTCGTGGGTTCTTTTCATTTTTTCTGCGCAGGAGGATCAGGAATGACGAAAAAAGTGATCATCATTATCGTTATGCTCACAGCAGTTTTAGGACAAACTGGGGTCGCATATGGAGAGAATCAATCACCGGCCATCTCAAGTGGTACCGGTGTTGTTATAGACAGCTCAACAGGGGCTGTTCTTTATGAAAAAAACAAAGAAGAACAAGCTTTTCCCGCCAGCTTAACGAAGCTGATGACAGCTATTTTGCTGGAAGATCATATGGCCAACGGCGAATGGATGACAGCGAGTAAGAAGGCTACGCTGCAAGAAGCGAGCAATTCTGTGTTCAATTTAAAAGTTGGCGAGCGGATGCAGAAGGAAGAAGCGCTGAAGGCGCTGCTAGTTATCTCGGCCAACGACGTGGCCATGATGATTGCTGAGCATATCGGAGGCGACGAGGCCGCTTTTGCCGAGTTGATGAATAAGCGGGCGGCGTCGATCGGCATGACGCATACGCATTTTGTGACGCCGAACGGGCTGCACGATCCCCAGCATGTAACAACAGCCGGCGACTTGGCGCTGCTTGCCAAAGAGGCAATGAAGTACCCGGACGTGATGGCGGCGATGGGCACGGAGAAGACCGAAGTGAAGACCGATCAACGGCAAGTGGTCATCCGTGATCGCAGTCTAATTTTTCAGAATCCGCTGGCTTTGGGCGGGAAAACGGGCTTTACGGATCAAGCGCATAACACGCTGATTGAATATTTGAAACAAGACAATAAGACCGTCATTGCGGTCGTCATGAAATCATCGCGGGAAGCTGAGTACCAGGATGTGGAAGCGATCGGCAAATATGGCCTGAACCGTCTCGAGGTACAGCGCACTTTGCAAAAAGGGGAGCTCGTCGGAGCAACGACTTTTTACGGTGAGCGGGTTGAGGGTGTGCTCAGTGAGTCCATGGTGTTAACCCGGCTGAAAGAAGATCATGCTGAATATACATATACGCCTGTTTATGGTACTCTGCATAACGGGCAGAAAACGATCGAAGCCGGCGAGGTTATCGGCGCTTATCAGATTCATAAGAACGGTGTGCTGCTCACGCAGATTCCGATTGTTTCTTTGAAGCGGGTCACGCATGTGGATCCGCCGCTAATAAGCAGCGAGAAGAGCTCCGTCCCGGCACCGAGGTGGGGGTGGATGGTAGTTTGTCTGCTTTTGCTGGCCTATGGCTTGTACAAGTCGCTATCTGCATCCGCACTCCGGTCCAAACAATACGAAGTTGAGAAAGAAGTTGTGTAAGCATGATTCCCCTGTTTAAGTCAGTGAACGCAAGGAGAACACAGAATGAGGTGCGTTCAAAAGAAGCGTTGAAAGCCATGAAGCCGCTGAAAGTGTGCATCCTATTGGCCTGCATAGGCATCGTAGGGTGCAGTCACACAGATCAGGCGAGCAGCATTTCTGTCCCTGTGCCGAGTGCGGACGCCGTTCCGGCCACCGTTCAATTAAGCTCGGCTCAGCAAGCATTGTCGGACAATCACAATTCAGCCAATGAGCAAATCAGCTCCGCCGTTAAAGTGATCAATAACGTGAAGACGGATCATCCCATGGCCGCTTTAACGTTTGATGATGGACCTGATGATAAGTATACACCCCGCATTTTGGACATTCTCAAAAAAGAAAACGTAAAAGGAACCTTCTTCGTCGTCGGGCAGCAAGCGAAGCAGCATCCGCAGATGATGAAGAGGATCGTAGAAGAAGGGCATGCCGTTGGCAATCATTCCTGGGATCATCCTGATCTAGCCAAAGCGTCGCCGGATAAAATTCAGAGCGAAATTATGTCAACAGACGATGTGATCAAACAACTTACAGGCGCAGTACCAACCCTATTTCGAGCTCCGTATGGTGCAGTTTCACCGCAATTAGAGTCAGAAGCAGAGGGCTCCGGCCACGAGTTGATCGGCTGGTCCGTCGATACGCTGGATTGGGACGGAAAGAGCGTCAGCCAAATTTTGACCAATGTCAAAAAAGAGGTTCGGCCGGGCTCGATTATTTTGCAACATTTTGCCGGTGGGAAAAAGGGGAATTTAAATAATACGGTGGAAGCTCTTCCGCAGATTATCGCTTATTTGAGGCAAAAAGGATATACCTTGGTCACGGTACCGGAGCTGATAGCTGCCAAGAAATCTTAAATGAAGCGAATTTGGGGACTACCCTGCTTTCGGACTATAGGCTAAGATAGATAGGGTAGTGACTCAAATTCGACGATTGGAGTGAGGGGAATGAGAATTGCCGCGCAATTGTATACGGTTCGTACTTTTTTGAAGACGCCTGAGGAAATCAGTGAAAGCATGAAAAAGGTGAAACAAATGGGGTACAAAGCCGTACAAGCTTCAGGCGTGGGGCCAATCGGCTACGCCGAATTTAAAGCGCTTGCAGACCAAGAAGGATTGACGATCTGTGCGACGCACATCGGGTACGACGAGCTGCTCAATGACATGGATGGTGTTATTCAGAAGCATCAGGCTTGGAATTGCAAGTATGTCGGTTTAGGCGGACTGCCGCAGCAGTACCGTGAGAGCAGCGCAGGCTATGCCGCTTTTGCCAAGCAAGCCACGGAATTCGGAAGACAGCTGAAAAGCGCCGGTCTGCAATTCATCTATCACAACCATGACTTTGAATTTGCCAAATATGATGGAAAGACGGGCATGGAAATTTTAATGGAAACGTCTGACCCTGACGCCGTAGATTTCGAAATAGACGTTTATTGGGTGCAGGCCGGCGGAGCCGATCCCATCGAGTGGATTCGCAAGATGGACGGACGCATGAAGGTCGTGCATTTCAAGGACATGATCGTGACGCCAGAGAGAAAGCAGCGCTTCGCGGAGATTGGGGAAGGCAACATGAACTTCCAGGGCATTATTCAAGCGTGCCAGGAGATCGGGGTGGAGTGGGCAGCAGTCGAGCAGGATGACTGTTATGAGCGCAATCCGTTCGAGAGCTTGGAGATCAGTTTCAACAACCTTGCCAAATTAGGTGTAAACGCGTAAGCGGGATTTGCCGAGGCCTCCTATTCGCTGCTTAGTGAATGGGGGGCTTTTTGCTGCACTGAATCTTTGTAACGGGAGACGTACGGACTCCCTGTTTGGTTAGGGGATACGCCCGTTCCCCAGACAGTCACACCGAAAATTTAAGATATTTTCCGAAAAAATGGGAACGCTTTCATTTCCATTTTGCTCTATGATGGATAGAGTGATTGTTTGTTAATATATGACAGCTGACGTGGAGGACTGGAAAGCGGTTATAAGAGGTACGGTACAAGATGCCGTGCTCTCATATACATATGGAAGCGCTTAAGCTTCCCTTGGATACATATGAATGGAGGGGTATCGATGAAATTCCAGAAAGTCGTTCATCCGATCTTAACGCTCGCCGCTGCTGCTGTGTTTTTTGCAGGGTGCGAGTCCACACCACCGCCTTCTGTCACACAGTCTAGTCAGCCGCCGAAAGATTCAGCACAACCGGCCACAGCCTCGGCAACGCCGGCAGCCACACAAGAAGCTAAAACAACAGACGCCAAAGAAACACCGCGGAACGAAACGATGTATATCAATGGTTTGCAGTGGGGCGCTCCGACGAACTTCAACTTGATCAGCGGTAACCCAGGGTTCCCGATCAACTATGGAGACTCACGCGAGCTGATTTACGAAACACTGTTTATGATCAACCAACTCGATGGCAAAATGGAACCGCTGCTCGGCACCAAGTACTCTTGGACCGACGACATGACACTGCGCATTGAACTGAACAAAGATGCCAAATGGAGCGACGGCAAACCGTTTACGGCAGATGATGTCGTCTACACGTACAAGTTGGGCCAAAAGTATGACATTAACTGGAAAAGTTACTGGACATACATCCAAGATGTCGTTGCCGATGGCACGAACGCTGTCAACATTAAACTAAATCCGAAAAACCCGAACAAGCTCACGGTTCTCGAAAGTATCGAGATCATTCCGATGCTCCCTAAACATATCTGGGAGGAGCTTGAGAAGAAATCTAACAATGACTTGGCTACATTGCGTAAGGAGATCAACCCGGACCCTGTCGGTACAGGCCCTTACAAAATGTATTTCTATAACGATCAGAAAATTGTTGTGCAACGCGACGATAACTACTGGGGCAAAGCCTTGTTCGGCAAGCTGCCTGCTCCTAAGTATATCGCTCATATTATCTACAAAGATAACGCTGCAGGTGACCTTGCCTTCAAAAACGGCCAAGTCGACATGTCGCAGCAGTTTACGCCGCAAGTATGGAACATGTGGAAGGGCGGAGCGCCGATTAAGACTTTCTTGAAGGACGCGCCTTACTACCTCCCAGGCTCCATGCCTTCAATCTTCTTCAACATGAGCAAAAAAGGTCTGGACAACGCCGATGTCCGCAGAGCGATCGCCATGAGTATCGACTATAAGAAAGTTTCCGACTTAGCGATGAGCGGTTACTCGGCAGCGATGCAGCCGTCCCTGACGCTTAATTCCGATTCGGAATCCAAGTACGTCGATCAAGCGGCGATCAAGCCGCTGCAGTGGACAACAGACGTCAAAGCCGCTAACGACCTGCTCGATAAAATCGGCGCGAAGAAAGGCGCTGACGGCATTCGTGTGCTGAACGGAACTAGACTTGGACCTTTTGAGGTTGAGTGTCCTTACGGCTGGTCCGACTGGAACGCCTCCCTGGAGATCGTCGCGCAGAGCGCGAAAGCGATCGGGATTGAAATCAGAACGAAATTCCCAGAAGCACCGGTCTGGACGAACGACCTGCAAACGGGCAAATTCGATATTATTATGAACACGCCTGCCGGCGGTGTCAGCCCGAGCCAGCCTTGGAACCGTGCTAGAACGATTATGTATTCGAACGGTGTGCCGGGTATTGGCGAGATGGCCTTCTGGAACTGGGGCCGATATAAGAATGAGAAAGCCGATGCGATCATCGACAAGATCCCGACGATTTCGGATGAAGCGCAGCTGAAACAACTGTACACGGATCTGACCAAAATGTGGCTGACCGATATTCCATCCATTCCATTGATGTACCGTCCATGGAAGTTCTATACCGTGAACGAAACCGTGTGGAAAGGGTTCCCGGTTCAAGGTGACGGAAGCAATACTCCGCCACAAATTGCGATTGACGGAGCCGGTGTGAAAGCGCTCTACCAGATTCATAACTAATTGAAAATGAGGCCTATATTGGGGATTTGTACATTCAACCCGATTATAGGCCTCTTTAAAGAACGAGGATTCTAAACCAGCAAGATTGGGGTGCGTATGAATTGAATGCCTATTCAAAGTATTTTTTCAAAAAGTTCTTTTGGTATTTTCTTACACTGATCATTGCTGTGGGGTTGAATTTCCTTTTGCCTCGACTTATTCAAGGTAATCCGGTGACAACCATCGCTACGCAAGTTACACAGGGGATGACAGACAGCGATTCGATCAAAAAGGTGTATGAAACGTTCATGAAAGAGTTTGGCGTCGATAAGCCACTAGGCACGCAGTTTGTGATCTATGTCAAGAACTTGCTGACAGGCAACCTGGGTACGTCATTCGGCTTGTATCCGAAAAAGGTGACAGACATTCTGGCTTCCGCCATTCCTTGGACGGTTGCGCTGCAACTGCCCGCCATTTTGGTCGGCTGGATCTTGGGCAACGTGCTTGGCGCGGTAGCGGCCTATAAAAAAGGCGTGCTGGACAAAGTCATTTTTCCCGTCGCCTTGTTTGTCAACTCGATTCCATTCTTCACTTTAGCGATCATCATGCTGTTTATTTTTGCGCTGCACTTGCATTGGTTCCCGCCTTCCGGGGGCTACGATTATCAGATGATACCGAATCTGAGCTTTGACTTTATCATTTCGGTCATCCGACACCATACATTGCCGTTTCTGTCCATCGTCTTGGTTACGATCGGCGGGCAGGCGATTGGGATGCGCGAAATGTCCATTTATGAATTGAACTCGGATTACGTGCTGTACAGCAAGCTGCTCGGCATCCGCGATTCGAAAATTGCCAAGTACGTCTTCAAGAACGCCATGCTGCCGCAAATCACCGGCCTTGCCTTATCCATCGGTACGATGGTCGGCGGATCGTTGATCTGTGAGATCGTATTCAGCTATCCGGGCATCGGCACTTGGCTGTTCACAGCCATCAGACAGCTCGATTATCCGCTCATCTCAGGCTGTACGCTGCTCATTGCGCTAACCGTGCTGGTGGCGAACTTCATCATTGAGATCATTTACGGGGTTGTCGATCCGCGCATTAAGGCCGCTCAAATGGAGGAACATTAATTATGACACATACAGCTCGTATCTTAATGAAATCTCCAAAATTCGTCATCGGAGCAGCGGCGATCATCGTCATGCTCGCTCTCGTCACGATCTACCCGCTGGTGAACCGGCACGATCCGCTGGAGATGGTGGCGCTTGCTTTTCAGCCACCGGGCAATGGCTATATCCTGGGATCGGATAACTTTGGGCGCGATATTTTTCTGGAGCTGATGTACGGGATTAAAACCTCCATTAAGGTAGGGCTGATCGCCGGCATCTGCGCAACCGTGATCGGCCTCATTATCGGACTGGCTTCCGGTTACATCGGGGGTCTATGGGATAACGTGCTGACGAGTGTGACGAACATTTTTATCGTCATTCCATCCTTTATCATTTTGATTCTTGTATCCGTCAGTATTAACTCACGCAGTTCGTTGGTGACAGCGCTCATCATCGGCTTAACGAGCTGGCCATGGACAGCCAGAGCGGTGCGCGCGCAGACGACATCTTTAAGAAACCGCGACCATGTCAATATTGCCAAAATATCCGGACACAGCACCCCGAGAATTATCTTTTTTGAAATTCTTCCTTACATTGCTTCTTATGTGGTCATGGCGTTCGTCCTGCAAACGGCATCGGGGATTTTATCGGAGGCTTCCATCTCGATGTTAGGTCTGGGACCGTATAATACGATATCCCTTGGCATCCTGTTGAACTGGGCTTTGGTCTTTGAGGCCCCTGTCGCTGGCGCCTGGTGGGCGTTCATTCCGGCAGCTTTCTCCATCGCCGTCATCACGTTCTCGCTGTATATGATGAATACGGGCATGGATGAGATTTTCAATCCAAAAATAAGGAGCTAGCCAATGAGCAAAAACATACTGGAAGTGAAAGGTTTAAAAACCTTCTATAAAACCCGGTTGAAAGAGAAAGTGTTTGCTGTTGACGGTGTTGATTTTGTCTTGGAAGAGGGCAAGACGTTGGGGATCGCCGGCGAGTCCGGCTGCGGAAAGTCGACTTTAGCGCTCAGCTTAATGGGTTTTTATTTCGCGCCGCTCCATTATGGGGATGGTTCGATCGTTGTCGATGGAACAGACATCATGAAGCTGAGTAAAGAACAACTGAGGAAACAGGTTTCCGGGCGGGAAATCGCCTACATTCCTCAAGCGGCGATGAATGCGTTGAATCCGACGATGAAAATCATCCGATTCATTGAAGATATTATGAAAGAGCATCGGCCGGAGCTAAGCAAGCAGCAAGTGTGGGAGCTGGCGGCGGAGCGGTTCCAAACGCTGAATCTATCGCCGAACGTGCTGAATTCGTACCCGAATGAGCTGTCCGGCGGGATGAAGCAGCGGACGGTCATTGCGATTTCCACCATTTTGAACCCGAAAGTGCTGATTGCCGATGAGCCGACTTCCGCGCTTGACGTGACTTCGCAGAAGGCGGTTGTGAAGCTGCTGAAAGATTTGCTGGACAAAAAGTTCATCAAGTCGCTGGTGTTTATCACACATGAGCTTCCTTTGCTCTACCATGTGACCGACGATATTGTGGTAATGTATGCCGGGGAAATTGTGGAGCGCGGTACGGCGCACCAGATGATCTTTGATCCGCTTCATCCGTACACCAAGAAGCTGATGGGTTCCATTATCGTTCCGGAAGAGGGCATGAAAGGGCATAAGCTTGCGGCCATTCCAGGGGCTCCGCCGAACTTGAAGAAAGCGATTGTCGGCTGCAGATTTGCTGACCGTTGTTCCTTTGCCAAGGATTCATGCCGAACCGGCAAAATCGAGAGCAGAACTGTAGATGGACGTATCTACAGATGTCATTTTGATATCCGGACGTTAAAGGAGTGGTATAGACATGAAGAGGAACAACAACATACTGATTACCGGGAAACAGATCACGAAAGTATTCGGATACGGAAAGCATAAAACAACGGCGGTGCAAGATGTGAATTTCGACTTCCATGAAGGCGAGATTATCTCGATCGTCGGGGAGAGCGGCAGCGGTAAAACGACGCTGGCGAAGATCATGATGGGCTTATTGAAGGAAACGGACGGCACGATTGAATATAAAGGCCAGCCGCGGGAATTGAACTCCCATAAGAGCCGCAAACAATATTGGAAAGATATTCAGGCGATTTTCCAGGACCCTTTTTCCTCGTTCAATATGTTCCACAAGGTGGAGAAGCTGCTCGTCGACTGCATTAAGCTGCAGGGGCTGCGGCTGTCGAAGGAAGAGCAATTCGCCAAGATGAAAGAGGCGTGCTCCTTCGTTAACCTCAAATTCGAGGAACTGTATAACAAATATCCGTTTGAGCTGTCCGGCGGGCAGATGCAGCGGTTGATGATTGCCCGTATTTTCATGCTGCACCCGAAAGTGCTCATCGCCGATGAGCCGACCTCCATGGTGGACGCTTGCTCGCGTTCAACTATCCTGGATATGCTCCTGAAGCTTCGGGATGAGAATAATATGACTATTATTTTCATTACGCACGATGTAGGTTTGGCCTACTATGTCAGCGATTCGATCTATATTATGGAAAAAGGTAAAATTGTGGAAAGAGGGCTGGCGGAAGATATTATTCTGAATCCGCAGCATCGTTACACGAAACAATTAATCGCCGACGTGCCAAAGATTCATACAGCCTGGAATTTGGCGTAACGCTTTAAGATGAGATAAAGATCTTGCTCGCTTCCCTGACAAGATCTTTATCTCATTATGCTTTGTCAAGGATAAGGAGGACCGAGATGCCTAAAGAAGACTGGGAGCGAACGCATGAGGCCCAGCCCGTAGAACTGGACCTTCAAGCTGTGAATGAGCTCGTGCGGCCCGCTTTGGCCGGTCAGCGGGTGACCGGCGTGGAGCGGATCGGCGTCGGGCTCAGCAATACGAACTTCAAGCTCCGCCTCGCGGGGACTGAGCAGCCCTGCGTATTACGCCTGTATCGCGGAGATGGGGACATTGCCTGCAAGGAGCTGGCTATTGCGCAGCTTGTGCGGGACAGCGTGCCGGTCGCGGACTTCTTGTACATGGACACAAGCTGCAGCGCGGCGGACAAGCCATGGGCGATACTGGCGTGGAAGGAGGGCTTCCTGCTGCGCGATGTACGCAAAAGCGGATCGCCGCAAGATATCGCCTCCGCCGCAGCTTCGGTCGCCAGCACCTTAGCTAGCATTCACAGCTATGCGACGCCCGATTCCGGCTTTTTCGGCGGGGATCTGAGAATCGCGCATCCGCTGCGAATGGACGGGGAACGATTTCTTGCTTTTATCGAACACTGCCTCTTCGTGAGGGGATGCGGCCAGTGGCTGGGAGAGGAGCTTGCGCAAGCGTTATGGACATTCAGCCAGACCTACAGCCACGTATTGTCGGAAGCAGCAGAATCGCCTAATCTCGTTCATTCGGATTATAACGGCTTAAATATATTGATGAAGCTCGGCCCATACGGATACGAAGTGTCCGCTGTGCTGGACTGGGAGGATGCTTTTTCGTGGAACCGCTATGCGGATATCGGCAATCTGCTGCGATACGAAGCTGAAGGGTCCATATTTGAGCACCATTTTATTCAGGCGTATAAGGAGCAAGGGGTTCCGCTCCAGACTAACTGGAGGCTTATATCCAAGCTCGAAGATCTTGTTGCCCTAGTTGACATGCTGAGCAGCTCGACCGCGGACACGCCGAATCGCGTGCAGGACCTGAGACAATTGATCGCGTGCATCGTGACGAGATAAGTTTTACACTGCGGGAGCGGGAAAAATAAAGAATGCTCCTTATACCCAATGAGTATAAAGATCCACCTTGACTTCGAGCCGCTCAAATCTTCCCTTGAAATGTTCAAGTTTCTCCTCAAGCTGATCCACTTTCCCCTCAAGCCGGTGAATACTCTCGTTCATTGGCTCAAGCTTCTCACCAAGCTTCTGATCCAGCAAAGCACTTATTGCGTTCAGCAGGTCTTCATTCATTTTATCAACTCCCATGGGAATAGTGTAGCACTCCTTAGGGCAGACGAATACGATTTCTATTGTTTACAGTAATTGCTCCAATTTTAATAAAAATATTTGTGAAATACTTTCAAGAAACTTATGTAATATTTCTGCTCTATAGTATAGATCTAAGTATAAATGAATGGAATATATGACATAGTTGAAAAGGTGGGTTATTTTTGAATAGATTGCTATCCTCACTATTTAGTCGTACGAATAACACAGCGCTTAGCGAGTTGAATTACGATCAGGCCGTAAGCATTGATGCCGCAGCTCATTCCCAACTAAGTGTTCAATTAAAACTCATTAATTTAACGACAGAGGATTTGAAAATAGTAAAAGCGGTTCAGCCTCTAATTGTTACAAATATTGATATGGCTGTCGATGCATTCTATGGAACGATTATTGAAATCGATGAATTGAGAAGAATTATTACGGATCACAGTACATTCGAACGTTTAAAAGGCACGCTGCGGCAGCATATGATCGAATTGTTCGACGGAACCATCGATATGGAGTTTATCCGCAAAAGAATGCGAATTGCAGAAGTCCATCAGCGAATCGGTTTACAACCGACAGCAATGAAAGTATGAAGATCGGAAACGCTATCATGAAATTGCTGAATTTTGAGCAGCAGCTTGTACTAGAGGCTTATGAACAAAAGAATCTTCAACATAGAGAAGAACAATATAATCAAATCAAGCAACAATTGAAAAGCAGCATTGGGCTAATTAGTCAGGATCTTGTCTCTCTAACGGAACTGACCAGCTTGTCAACCAAGCAGTTGAGTGCATCCAGCAATCACGTATATGACTCTTTCTTGCAAAGTGTCAGTGTCTCCAAAGGCTCTCAAACGTTAGCCGACACCGGACAGAAGAAAATAAATGAGCTGGAGAGCGGCATTCAAGCCATCTACAAGAGCTCATCGCAGATGGAGACAATGGTTGCGGAACTGAAGCAATCATCTGAACAAATCAGGAACATCGTCAAGATGGTTGAAGAGATCGCTAGACAGACCAACCTGCTATCGCTCAATGCGGCCATTGAAGCGGCTCGAGCCGGGGAACACGGTGCTGGCTTTGGCGTCGTAGCGAACGAAGTGAAGAAGCTGTCGGAAGATACGAATAAGGCATTACATGAAATTGGTCATCTGATCCAGCAATCCGAAACGTTCACGCAACAAGTTGTACAAGCGATTGGCGAGGTCCAATCACTCACGTATTCGGTACAGACAGAAGCAGGCACTACCAAAGAAGTATTTGGGAATATTACGGATTCGCTGCAGTCAGGGATAACGGTTTTTGATAAGGTGAAAGAAGAGATAGAATCGTTGCTAAGCGCCATTCATGAGGTTGGATCGGCTTCGATGAAAGTAGCGGGCTCCGCTGAGGAACTGAACAAAGCAACACAAAATTTATAGGCTGAATGAAGCTTAATCATGCTCGTTCAACAAATATCAGCAATTTACATCTCTTTACAGATTTCTCCTCTTCCGAGAAAATAGAATTGGGTCCTAATTTGTTCATGGAGCGTGATCGAATTGTCCAAAAAAATTCTCATCCTCACCGGAGACGCTGCAGAATCGCTGGAAGTTTATTATCCTTATTTTCGCATATTGGAGGAAGGGTACGAAGCTGTAATTGCTGCCCCAAGCGTGAAAACATTGCGAACGGTCGTCCATGATTTTGAGGGCTGGGACACGTACACGGAAAAACCCGGCTACCAGTTGAGCTCACACATCGCTTTTTCCGAAGTGGACCCTGCCGAGTACGACGGGCTGATCCTTCCAGGCGGCCGGGCTCCTGAATATATTCGGCTGGACGACAACGTGCCGCGCATCGTCAGCCACTTCTTTGAAGCCAACAAGCCGGTCGGCGCGATATGCCACGCAGCACTGATCCTGAACGTCGTCGGCGACCGTTCCTACTTCGAAGGCCGCTCCATGACGGCATACTCGGCTTGCAAGCCGGATGTCGAAGCGCTCGGCGCGACATATGCGAAGGAGACGCTTTGCGTCGACGGCAATATCGTATCCGGGCATGCTTGGCCGGATCTGCCCGGGTTTATGCGCGAATTCCTGAAGCAGGTGAACAGCCGCTAATAGCTGCCGTACAACAACAAATGAGCAGGCATCATCAGCCTGCTCGTCATCGGAAGGCCGTAACTTGGTTACGGCCTTTATTTTTGGAGCGGTACAGCAAATCGTCCGCTTCTTGGTAAATATCGGTGAATGATGATTGACCGTTTCTCGTCGCGGTAATCCCAATGCTGACCGTGCAGCGGATAGAAGTTCCCTTATCATGACCCGACACAATTGCCATTTCCACGTTTTCCCTTATGGATTCCGCTAAAGCAAGCGCCTCGGGCAAATCGACCTCGGGCAAAGCTGCGGCGAACTCCTCACCCCCCATCCTTCCGACCATGCCTTTAGCCCCCACCGCGTTTCGTATGATAGCGGCCACTTGGGATAGCGCCTCATCTCCTGCCCGATGGCCGTATTGATCATTGATGGATTTGAAGTAATCAATATCGATTAACATGAAGGAGAGCGGGGTACGCTGGCTCATCCATAGCGCAGTCTGCTCAAGCACGACCTGCCGGTTATAGACCTGCGTCAAACCGTCGATCGTTGCCCGCTTGACGAGTTCCTCTTCATAAGCGACGCGCTCGCTGATATCCGTGCAAATAAATAACGTACCGATATGCTGATTTCTTGAACGGATAGGAATCAGGTTGAAGGCATAATGATAGGGGGGGATATCTAGGCGGTACTCGGATGGTTGCGTTTTATCTGTTTGATCATATTGCTCAAGCATGTCCTGCTGCTCTTCAAGGATGGAGCGAAGGTTCGTGCCGAGCAGTTTACGGCCATTAGGATTCAAGCCGATCCGCTCAATCACACGCTTCGCCGAAGGGTTCACGTCTAGGATGATACCGTTCGTATCCATCACGAGCACACCTTCATGCATATGCTCAATGATGATATCCTTGGCAATCGGTCGCACGCGCAGCAATTTGTAATGAAAGATGGCCAAACAGAGCAGCAGCCCTCCAGGCACAGAAGACACGGATACACTGGCTTCAAAATGTAAGAAACCTGACAAAGAATTTAAGAGCAATGGGACGAGGGCACTAGCGAGAATGAGCCAATATTGAATACGGTTAAAACGCGATACACTTTTTAAACTGTAAAGCAGTCTGATCATGGCGATAGCTCCTATGATTCGCGTATAGCAGATAAACAGCATACTCAGCATCGTGGATTGAATCTGTATGCGGGAAGCATCTCCGAACGGCTCGATTTCGATATGACTGCGCATCAGATGATGGAACGGATCCGTAAAGATCAGAAGCAAGTAAATGACGCACGGTATCACCAGCCAAACTAATTGCTTGCGCACCTTCTTAACATCAATGCCGATCAATTCCATGACCATGCCGTATAAGCATAATGGAGCAATAAATAACGGAATTTGCTCGAAATTCCGCCACTGTAATTTCGCAGCAAGCCCGTGTGCCAGCAGCTCACCGATACTCGCGACGGCTAGGATCGCACTTAAAAACATGGAAATGATAAAATAATTGGCTCCGGGGGCGCTGCGAAACCGCAGTGTATACACCATTAACACTAAAAATACCAAGAAGCTAAAAAGTGTTGAGAACGGGAAGCTGGTATGCAGCAGCATGGTGATGACCTCGTTGTTAGACATTGTTCGTATCTAATTATTCTAATTTGAGCATGGATGCGATTTCAATGTTAAATTATACCACATGGATAAGCAAGCATGAATCTGAAGCCGTCGCTAGATGAAAAGCCGGATGTTCATGCAGGCACTCTTTCGTTTGTATAGATAGTTATACTATAATATAGCTATATTTTGAGAGAGCGATGAGGTGGGGAAAGTGTCAGGGCAGCCTTGGAAGGCCCACGAGGCGGAAGCGGATCATCACGGAAGAGATGTTCTTCATCTATACTTCATGGTCGCGGACAGCGCTAATGAGGGGATCGACGTATTGGCGGGCGATTTGGCCGCCGCCTTGCAGAAGATGATCTACATGCTGGATGACCGCAGCACTGGAAACAGAAAAAAGGCCGCCTTGCAAGATGAGCATGCATTCTACGAGGCGGTGCGGGGAGAGGCCTCGCTGCATCTGGTCTCCTGCGGCACAGCCGATTTGTTCGGCATCACGCCCGTTACACGTGCAGCAGGCAGGATGGTCCAATTGGTCAGCGATACGCGAAGTGTAGAGCGGCTGCAGCAGCGCTGCGCCGAATTGCCGGCAGCAACTGTCCTGGCATACGAGCACATGCTAAACCTCTTGGCGGCGAAACCTGCAGCACTGCGGCTGGAATGGACCGCACCAAGTGGTGAGCAGGCTGCCGCGGAATTGAGTATCGAAGAGCTGCAGCGCGCCTGTGCGATGATCAATGAAGTGACAGTAACTGAGGAACACTTTCCTGTTAAAGGAACTTTGACTATGTTGAATCCGGCCAAGAGGACTTTCCACATGGTAGGGGAAGACGGTCAGAGCTACAAAGGACGGTTATCTGACAGCGTCCGGCAGCAATACGGGAAGGAGCGGGAAGCTCCTATGCTGCCGGTCAAAGCGGAGGCTGTTATGGAGAGACGAACCACACTTCAGGTATGCGTCCAAATTAAATCATTTGCCGATACGCTCATCGAGCTGGATACGAATATCGGGCTGGATGTTCAGGAAACCTATTACACCATGCAAGAACTGTATGAACGGCTGGATATTTACTTGGACAGTGACGACAGCGATTTTATCCCGCGCCTGGCGCAGTCGCTGGCTGCTTACGCCGAGCTTGCGCCGCTGCTGGACGAGCTGGCTGCCAGTCCTCCGGCGAAGGGAGCGCACGGACGACTGGAGGCAGCGGACCTGATGGAAGCGCTGGACCTGCTGGCGCCGGGAAGGCCGATAAGCAGGCTGGTGCAGTTCAGCGAACAGCTGCTTCCTGCCCACGAGACGGGCGAGTATCACGGCGGCTCCGCGGCGCAGGCTTCACAGCGCAAGCATTCAGACAAGCTGTCGCAATATTTCACAGCCGCTTACGCGAATCATACGCGCCTGCTGAAGCTGCTGGTGGCAATGATTCACGCGCTGGAATAGCCAGCCTCCTAAGCGTGTGGCGATCGGCTCAACGAACGAGGCCGGTACTTTCGATGACGACCCGCGTATCGACTTGAAATTGAACGTTCGGGTAAACGTTCCGCCAATATTCGTAGTCCTGCTCACTGCCGAAGTATTGGGCCAAATAACGAAGACCGAAACCGTATGGGTCCACGCCGGCATCGCGGATTTTCACCAACAGGTCTTCCAACGATTTATTCAAGCTCTGTTCCAAGACCGATTGCGCTTTGGCCACGTTGCTGTCCATTAAACTGACGGTGCTTTCCTCCACCATTCCCGTAACCTTAAGGCGCAGATGGACGACAGGCACATCGCCTTTGTCGATAGAGACGTCACGAGACACGCGCGAAATGAACAAAGCGAGCCGTTTGCCTTTGTAATCGGCGGCAATGCCGGAACGGTTGAATTTATTTGCACTTAAATTGAAAATCTTTGTTTCTTCGGGATCCAGCGTCAGGGTCTCTTTTTTTTTGTTCAATAATACAAGCCGTTCCGCCACATAAGAGTCTCCGTCAAAGCTGACAACGGGCAAAAAGGGATCTAAGCCTTTCTCCTTGAACCTGCGGAAGCTGTCGAACAAATACTCTGTCACCGTGTAAGGAGATTCGGTTCCTTCCCGGCCGAAGGTGAGGAAGAAGGCATTGCCGGTCAGCCGCTCTGTCGTCGGATTGGCGGATAGCACATCGAAGGCGTTCGGTGAGGCAACGGCCAAGAAGGAAATGAGCTGCACATCCCGGCGCCGGCTCAGCCAATTCAGCGGTTCCGCCATCGATTCTTTGACCAGCTTGTCCCCGAACAGGAAAACCCGGCAATGTCCAAAGTCGAACTCCTTGTCGACATGGGCTTTGAGATTGCGGATCCCCTCAGCGATGCTGGGGGATTCCACCTTTTCGACCTGGCTTTCTGCCAGCCCTTCGCCTACTTTGGAGGCGGGAATGGCCAGCCGCAGGGTGATCAGATACGGTTTATCTTTTTTACCCGTCCAATCAACGCCCATCGCCACCACAAAAAAACGCTTGTCGATGTCTTTAAATTCACAGCCGCTGATCCAAACAAGAAGAATAAAGCAAAGCAGCGCTTTTCTCATTGGGTGGATCCCTCTTTTCTTTTTTTCCATACGAAATAGAGCATGATCAGGACAAAGACGATTTCGTTGAAAAATCGGGTAATCAGCCAAACTTCAGAAACCATCTGGTTTCGCTCCACATTGATGAACCGCATGTATAGAAAAGACAAAGCGGCTGCCGCCAGGGCGAACCACAGGTTGATTGGACTGGCCGGAGCTTCCTCGACCGAAGAGAAGCGGTTCATGGAATGGCGGATGAGCAGGATCGCGATATGCCACGTATTCATGATGAACAACAGGGACACACCGGTAAAAATTAACAGAAAAACGAACAGTACCCGATTGATGAAACCGTACTCCATGACCATGGAATCAGCAGTCATACTCCATAAGTAGACGTAGTCTTCGACAGCCTCTGTACCGTGAAAGCCAATGGGCACAAAAAAGGTGACGGCCAGGAAGAAAGTTGCGAATAAAGGCACGATCCAGCGAAAACGAAAGCGAAAGCCTTGCTGATGAAACCGGTTGAAAACGATCAGACTCATAAAGCCGGAAAATAAAAAGCTTCCGGCGGCAATCGTGATGAAGGAAGGCGGCCTCGAGATATAGCCGGAAACGTAGCGGATTGCATGCCAATCCATCCCTGGATTGAATATCGCTTTCATCAGAAACATAATCAGCAGCGGCGAAAAAATAATAATCATAATTTCATGGACGTATTGCACCGTCCGGGTCGAACGGCTGCTTGCCCATACTGCAGCACCGGCCATAAGCAGCAAGTTGATGAAGGGGTTCATCTCCGGGTAGAAGAACATACGTACGGTTTCGGAATACGAGTAAATGACGATGGCTCCGGCCGGTAACCAGGTGAGCAATGCGCCATACATGTTGATGGTAATTGTGAGCCAGCGGGGGAAGTACATATCGCACAGTTCCGGGAAACCGAGTCCGGGAAAATGTTCATAGCAAGCCATGGAGGTCAGCGACAGAACCGAGCCGATCGCAAGCGCGATCAGCATGCCCATGACGGCGCCGTGGAAGCGCTCTTTGATGAGAAAGTAGGGGACGAACATCATAATGTTGATCATCCCCACATATAAGACATGGTAATACGTATGCCGGGATCCCACTCATTTGCCTCCTCCATGCCTGCTCTTGTTTTTGGGGTTGTAAAGATTCAGATACGGTTCACCAAAGCTGCGAAGATTACACCAATACACGATTAAGGCAAAAAATAACACAACGACGCCTAACAAGCCGTAAAAGATCGCGATGGTCACGAACAAATATTTGACGAACCGGATGGAATAGCTAAAGCTATTGTTCGGTATGACGAAATTGGATATCGCCACAACGGAAGTGACGATAATCATGATGCTGCTCACGAGACCCGCTTGTTGAATCGATTGGCCCAGAATTAACCCCCCTACGGTTGTAGCCGTTGAACCGATGGAACGGGGAAGCCGGATACTCGCCTCATTGAGCGCTTCAATCATAAACAACATGATAATAACTTCTATAAATGAGGGGTAAGGGACGACCACGCGGCTCCCGGCGATGGATAAGGTGAGTTGAACACGCAGCAATTCGGGATTATAGGAAACGATTGAAATATAAAGCGCTGGAAGCGTTAAGGTCAGAAACATCGCTAAATAGCGGAGGATGAGCAGCAGTTTACTCATCCAGAAAGATTCATAATCATCATCCATCGCATGCAAAAAATCAAATAACCGGGCTGGCAAAATGAGCCCAAGGCGGTTGCCGTCTTGCAATATGGCTACCTTGCCTCGTTGGATCATGGCGGCAATCCGGTCTGGGCGTTCCGTCTGAATAATGACCGGGAACAGTTTATATTTTCCAGATAGCTGTTTCATCAGTTGACCGGCAGCGCGCAGCATCTTGATGTTGAGCTGGGCGATCTGCTGCTGGAGTTGAAGAAGCACCTGCTGGTTGACTTCGTTCTTGTCGTAAAGCACGGTCACGCGGGTCTTCGATGTGACGCCAATGATATGCTGCTCGACGCACAGCGTCGGCTCATTATAGCGCATGCGGATCAGGCTGATATTCAAGTCCAGATCCTCCGTAAGCGCCGTCTGCGGTCCTTGCAGCGCCGATTCGATCTGCGTCGAGTCCGGCTTATCCTGCATCTTGCGCTGCACGTCGAAGCGGTATACGCGGCCTTCGATTTGGAACAGCACGCTGCCTTTCAGCAGCAGTTCCGTCCAAATTTCAGGCGCGTCCGCTTCGGCGAAATTGGGATTGGAATGAATCATGCGAAAAAATTGATCGCGATCGAAATTGTAGGAATAAGGGGACAGGAGGATGTCCTGAAGCAGGTTCTGATCACAGAGGGTGGGGAAATAACATATCTCCATCTCGTAATAACCGTTGTTCAGAATATCATAGAAAAAATCGGACGGATTATTTAATTCTTTGCGAATCCGTGCGATCATGGAATTCCCTCCAATTTCCAATAACAATTTGGACATAGGTTACCCAAGAATGGACACATGCATGCAGATTAAGCTTTGTGAGCCAAGATTTTTTTTCCAGGTGCGTGTTCAGGAAGGATGCGCTGTTCGCGCAGCAGCTGCCCTTGGTGAAAGAACGGCAAGGCGGCGAAAGCGAGCAGCATGAGAATCGTGAACAGCAGTGGACCTTGGTCAAAGCCGAGTAACTTCAGCAGGATGCCGCCGATCCAGGCGCAAGCGCTTTGCCCGATAAAGGCGAATCCGCTCGCGCCATAATAAGCTCCTCGCAGATGGGCTGGCGAGATGTCCCCGATGAGCACATCACCGATGACGAAGCACAGAATCTCGCCGATCGTAAACACCACCATCGCTAACGCCAATCCTGCCATATGATCGAAGATGCCGAAGCCGAACAGCCCTAAGCCGAACAGCAGGCAGCCGGCTTTCAAGGCTGTAAGCGGCGGGTAACGCTTCATCAGCTTGGC
This sequence comes from Paenibacillus aestuarii, assembly GCF_027789125.1. Lineage (GTDB taxonomy): Bacteria > Bacillota > Bacilli > Paenibacillales > NBRC-103111 > Paenibacillus_E > Paenibacillus_E aestuarii. Next base: position 55,174 of record NZ_JAQFVF010000009.1, read on the forward strand.
AAGCGGGTATTGCAGCACCAGCACGGACAAGGTGTTGATCACAAATAGAAACGAGTACGATTCAATCCGATCGTGTCCGATATACTGCGATAACGTCGTATCGAGATGCGAATAAGCACCGGCGACGAACACGTTGCCCAGCAGGAAATAAAGAAAGACGCGATCCGTAAACACGATGCGGAACATCATTTTCATCGGGACGGCTTCGGACTTCTCCTGAACTTGCTGCTTGAAGGCGAACATGAAGATGACGAGAACGAGAGCGTAGATGAAAAAGATCGCTGCGCTGCTCACAAAAGGCAGGATCGGATAAGCGCTCCCGGCGCCAAGCTTCAATCCTGCCAAAGGGCCGATGGCCCCGCCGACGTTGATGGCGAAGTAGCGTGCGTTAAAAGCGGAGGTGCGGCGCTCGGCAGGCGTTACATCCGCCAATAAGGCCCGCGCCGCCGGCTCAAAGACGCTGCGGCACAGCCCATTCATGGCGCTTAGCAGAAAGAAGAGCCATACGTCGTCCGCGAATGCGAAGCCGATGAGCACGAGGCTCCAGGCGGCCATCGCGGTCACCATCACCGGAAAGCGCCCGTACCGGTCGGAGAGAGCGCCGCCGACAAAGCTGCTGAGCGTTCCCGCCAGTAAGCTGGCTGCTAGAATAGCGCCGACGAGCGCGGGATCGATGCCTTTGCCTTTTCCTAAGTAGATACCCAAGAAAGGCAGTGTCATAAAAAATCCAGTGCGGGCGAGGAAGGTCCCGATGATGACCCCCCAGGCGACAGGATGAAATTGCGGTAAAGCCAACATGTTTCTCCAAGATTTGTTCATTTCAGGTCCCCCTAAGCATAAGGCGTAATAACGATGTGATCGGTTCCGATCAGGTTGAATGCACGGCTCGATATGCTTTTAGTATAGCTATCCGAAAAGGGATAAAAAGAGTATGATTAGCTTTAAACTGTTCACCTTTTATCGAAGGAGGAGCGAAATGGCGGTTGTACTGCATTTTTTAGAGCTAAAGTTTCATTATCGGGACCAAGAAGCAGGGAGACCCTTTCCTGTAACTGTTGATGGTCTTTCCAAAATATGGTTTTGTTCACCCCGATACGTCAAACTGATCGTGCGCAAGCTGTCAGAACTAGGGTGGATTGAGTGGCAGGCCGGCCGGGGACGCGGAAATACGTCTGTCCTGACATTGTTGAAGGACGCGGATGAACTGCTGCTACGTGAGGCGCAAGACAAGATGGAGCAGGGGAATGTCAAAGAAGCGATGGAATTGATGAACCGGTTCGGGGGCGCTGCGGTTAAAGACCAGTTCAGGAATTGGCTGTCCGAAGGAATGGGCATCTCTACGGAGACGGTCTCCGATAAGCTGTACGATACGCTGCGCTTTCCCGTGTACCGGACAATTGTGACACTGGATCCTGCGCTGGTGTACTATACGTTCGATGCGCATATCGCCGGACAGATGTTCGATACGCTAGTCCACTATGAGCATGAAAGCGGCAAGGTGGTCCCTTGCATTGCTCATTCCTGGGAAAACAGTCCGGATGGCCGGGAATGGTTTTTTTATTTGAAAAAAAGCGTGATGTTCCATCACGGCCGGGAATTGACCGCTCAAGATGTCGTGTTCTCGCTGAACCGGCTGCGGCTTCAACCGGAGCGCTTCGAGTCCAGCTGGATGTTCCGGGATATTGAGTGGATCGCAGCTTGGGATCAGCGGACTGTGCACATTCGGCTTTGCAAGCCGAACTATTTATTTTTGCGCTTGCTGGCCACCCTTCCTGCGAGCATCGTTCCCGAGGATGTGGTGCGGGAGCATGGGGAGGCGTTTGCGGGTAAACCTGTCGGCACAGGGCGGTTTCAGATGATCCGGCTAGATGAGGGGATCTGCGTGTTAGAGGCATTTACGGGGCATTTCCAAGGCAGGCCGCAATTAGATCGCGTCGAGGTGCTGATCTTCCCCGAGTCGGAAGCCGGCCGCTTGCGGGAGCCGGATTGGACGTCTGTTAGGAGTTCGAGCGGGGGATCGCTTCAAGACGAGCCCGATGTGGATGTGACCCAGGCGCGCCATGCGGTCCAGGGCGGTTACGATGCGCAGTGGTGCAACGTAGAGACGCTGTACGCCTGCTGTACGTTGCTCGTTTTTAATCAAAAGAAACAAGGGCCGCAGCGTCAATTCGCCTTCCGCCAAGCCTTGCATGCGATCATTGACCGGCAGCGGATGATTGATGAGCTGGGCGGCGACCGGATTTATCCGGCGCAGGGCTTCCGCCCCAACCCGCAGCCTGGCGGCACGCACTACCTTGACCGTATGAGCCCTGAGGAAATTCATGCTCACTTACGGGAAAGCGGCTATCAAGGCGAGTCGTTCCGCCTGGCGACGACCTCTTACCACGAGGCGGACGCGCTGTGGATTCGGGAGCGCTGCCGGATTTTTGGCGTAGATGTGGCGGTGGAGGTCAAGCATTTGGGGGATATGGCGGATCACCTGGCTATGCAGCAGTATGACGGGCAGTTGTACGGCAACGTGTACAGCCAGGAAGAAATTTGCGAATTGGAAATGTATTTGCAAAACAATTACTTTCTATCCGCCTTCGATGTGCAAATGACGGCTGCTGTCAGAGAGGAAACGGAGGCTTTGTTCCGTGAGCCTACCGAGCGGGCGCGCCAGCACCGGCTTGCGAAATTAGAGGAGCGGATTCGGGATTCGTACGCCGTGCTCTATCTGGTTCAAAAGAAGAGCAACATCTCGCACCATAAATCGGTTCGCGGTGTGACCATTAATCCTTCGGGGTGGCTGGATTTTCATAAGATTTGGTTCGCGCCGAATGAGCGGTCGGCGGCTGAGCGGGCTTGAGTGCGTAAGCGTGCGCATGTGGCGGTGTCGGTTAGCGGGGTGGGAAAAACGGCCTAACCGGGGAAATTATCCTTCCAGAAATGTAGGATAAGTGTCCGGTTAGGCCGTTTTGCTCAAAAAATCCTGCCAATTTTTGCAGGATCGTGCACGTGGAGGCGTCGGTCGGCGCGAAGGCTGTGCGCTGCCGCCAGCTTTATGTCTTTGCTAAGCGTGATACCGGTAAAACAAAGTTGAGTTGATGACTTTGGCAGCGGTGGGCATCGCTTTGGAGAAGAGGCTCCAGCCGGATGCGGAAATCTCCTCTTCAGGTACCTTTACATAGGCCAGTTGCCGCATGCCTTCGACCGAACGGACAACGACGATCGCATCCGGGTTCGTCCGCTGAATTTGTTCGAACACTTCGGGCTTGTTCGTAACAAGGCTGGCGATAAAAATAAGCGGATACTTCGCATAGTCGAAGGTGGTTCCGTTCCCGTGGACTATGGTGATCCGATCGTCCAAGCCTAGGCGCTGCAGCAATAGCTGTGCGCTTGCACAGGCTTCGGGATTCGTATCGACACCAATCACTTTTACCTGCATTTTTTGCGAGATGAGTATGGCGCTTAAGGGCAGGGGACCGCTGCCGATGAACACAATCGGTGATGCGTGCTGAAGTTCATGGGGAAGATGGGCCAATTCCCGTTCAATCAGATTTACATAATTATTCCAGTTTTTGAATTGCTCTAGGTCTGTTACGGTGATTGGTATTAAGCTGCTGTAGCGTTCGGATTCGAATAACTCGACCTGATACTCGGCTTCCGCCAATTTGGCTAACAGCTCGCCTTGGATATCCTTAATGGCTTCATTGTCCAAAACACTCTGAATCTCATCCGTCGTGTAGGACTCGCGAATTCGATTTAATAAATGGGCGATCGTATCTGTGACTGTAGTGTTCGCAGGTGTTAAGTCGGTTTCCCGCTGCAGTGTGGCGTGTGCGTCTTGAATCAATTCGATGAGTGCTAAAGCGCGAGCTGTCAAAAGCTGATCTGAAGTTTGTAGATGATATGAATCCATGGTTAGTGCCTCCTTTCATCCGCTTATCCGGCATGTGTTCCCCATTATATTCGGAAGCTGCTTCAATTAGTCGAGCTGAAATGGCCGTCGTGTGAAACCCGGTTGCGGTATCCGTGGTGCGGGTGGCGAAAATTCGTATTTATGCACTAGGAATTCTGGTAAATGGTGCTTGCCTGCTCTTGCTGAAATCGGTTACATTTGGAGTGACTAGCTTGTGTTTGAACATACTCTTGGATGAAAAAAAATGCGCGAGAGGAATGGATGGACATGTATGCGTTCGGATGGTGCAGCGGGATTGAGCGGGCAGAGGCTCTGAAACAGATGGGGTTCGATTACATTGAATGTGCGTTAGCTTCATTAAACTTGGAGAATGATGGGGAGTTTGCTGAGAAGCTCCCTTTGTATGTGAACAGCCCGATCCCTGTGCGTGCGTTTAATATATTTTTTCCGGGGGATCTCAAGGTGGTGGGGCCGGACGTCGATGACGAGCGTGTGCGGCGATATGTCCATAAGGCGGCTAAGGCTATCCATCAGATCGGCGCTGAGACGGTTGTTCTCGGGAGTGGAAGATCGCGGAATTGCCCGGAGGGCTGGGAAATGTCCCGTGCAGAGGAGCAAATCCTGCAGCTGCTGGAGCAGATTGGCGAGGCGTTCGTAGGGACCGGAGCGAAACTGGTCATTGAACCGCTGAATAAGAAGGAGTCCAATATCATTAACAGTGTGTCGGAAGCAGTCAGGTTGGCGCAAATGGTCAATCATCCGAACATTCGGGTGCTGGCGGACTTTTATCATATGGATGAAGAAGGAGAGCCGCTGCAAACGCTGATTGACAACAAGATTTGGTTGCAGCATATCCATATTGCCGATACAGGGCGGTTTTCGCCGGGAACGGGGCAGTATCCGTATGAGCAGTTTGTTCCTGCGCTGCGGGCAGCGGGCTATGAAGGCATGATTTCCGCGGAATGCACGGTGCGCGAGCCAGATGTGGAGATGCCGGTGAGCTTGGCTTTTATGCGGCGGACATTTGGCGGGGGGAGCGCGGAGGCGTAGGTGACGTGGCCAAAAAAAAGAAGATAGCGGAAAAGTCTTTCCGCTATCCCCCACCAAAAGCCGCTTGCGATCGGCGCCGTCCTGCCCGAGTAGCAGCCGCTCCGCTAGGCAATCTTTTCAAAATGAATCTGCAGCGAGCCGAAAAAGATTCTTCCCTGATTATAGTGCAGCTCACAGCGGTACCCGTACTTACGGGAGATGGACTGCAGGGCTTGATAGCCCGGGAGCTTGCTGATCAGTGACGTAATCTGCTGCACGACATGATTGGGCAAGTTCGAAAACATCGTCGTTGCATTAATGCCGTCGACGACAGAGATGAAGCTGGGGAACGCCGACTTGCTGAATTGCGCAATAGCTGTGCTGTCCTCTGCGATGTCGAGAATTTCTTTATTCAATCGATTGAGATTGATCGTAATATTTTTGTAAAAATAAATGCCAAAACCGATTCGATTCGTTACCGGATTTAATCGTTTTTTCCATTTGAAAAGAGCCGCTTCCAAATAGATTTCAAGCTGATCGCTAAGTTTGTCCCAGTTTAACATGGATGCCAGTTTGTTCTTCATAATCGAACTCCTTCAATTAACATAATTCTATATAATAAGGTTCGTGTGCAATTCGCTATTTTTGACTCAAATAGACATAAATACGACCATGAACCCAGTCGTTCCGGCAAGTTGCCGAAGGGGTGGGTCCATGGTCTTGAGTTGCTTGTAAGCTATAATTTACTCGGCTTCCTTCAGGACGGCAGCGGTGCGCTGGGCGGGCTTGCGAGTGGTCAGAAAGACCCCGCCTAAGATGAAAGCTAGGCCGGCTAATAAGCTCCAATGCAAGGGCTCGTTCAGCAGCGTGCTGCCCCAGATGAGCGCAGTCGCCGGAACGAGGTAGGTGACCATCGTAGCAAACTGCGGGCTTCCTTTTTGCACCATAAAATAAAAAAGAATATAGGCGATGCCGGAGCCAAATACGCCAAGCCCGATCACCATCGCCATATTGGCGAACGAGGCGAGGTGCTGTAATGACACAGGCTCGACGTTGAACGCAACGGCGCCGCTTCCCAGCATCGCGGAAAGCAGGGTGCCGAACGTAATCTGGTACATGGAGACCTCTTTCAGCCGCCGTGACAATTGGGAACCGAACGCATAGCACAACGTGGCGGCCATCATGCTGAGAAATCCGAGCACGTCGACGGAGATGATCGAATGAGGGTTGATATCCAATAAAATGATCAACCCGAGAAAAGCGACCCCCATGCCGATCCACTGCATCCGGTTGGTCGCGGTTTTAAACACGAGCGCGCCTACGACAATCGTCCAAAGCGGCGTTGTGGCATTGAGAATCGAAGCCATGCCGCTCGTTAATTTTGTCTCACTAAATCCGATTAAAGCCCAAGGAATAGCCGTATTTACTAAAGCCATGATGGCCATCGGCATCCACTGGATTTTGCGAAGCTCGAAAGGCTTGCGCAGCACGAGCATAATCACTGTAATCGTGATCAACCCGAAGCTGGATCTGAGGAAGGCGATCGTCCATGGACCAAAATCGCGCAGCAATTGCTTGATGAAGAAAAACGAGCCTCCCCAAATCAAGCTTAAGACGAATAACGCCAAAAAAAGTAAACGTGCCATATGATTGCCTTCTCTCCCCTGTTATGCCGGGATCATTCCCTGACATTTGATATTGTAATCAAAAACCAGCCGAATTTCCAAAATTACGCCGATCGCCGACGCGGCTTAAAAAGCGCTTATGCTGGAGATAGGCGTATTTTGTATTGGGCAATCGTTATGGTACCATAATCATACTTCGATGTACGACGAATAATGATTGTATGAAGGGAAGGGATCATGATGGAAATAAACCCGAACGTCTCCGCCATAGCTGCCTTGATGGGCGATCCGTCGAGGCTGGCGATGCTGATGGGCCTGCTTGGCGGCAAAGCGCTGCCTGCCAGCGATTTGGCGCATGCAGCCCGCGTATCGCCGCAGACGGCCAGCGCACACTTGGCGAAGCTGGTCGAGGGCGGCCTGCTGGCGCAGGAAAAATATGGGCGGCACAAATATTTTCGCTTGGCCGCCCCGGAAGTTGCGCACGCACTCGAATCGCTGCTGGCGATTGCGCCTCCTAAGCCCGTACGCTCGCTGCGCGAATCGGATGAGCTGCAGCATCTGCGCCATGCGCGTACGTGCTATGACCATCTGGCCGGCAAAGTTGGCGTAGCGCTGACAGATCGACTGCTTGAGCTGCGCTATCTGGAGCCATCCGGCCAGGACTATGTTTTAAGCCCGCAGGGCGAAGCGAAGTTGCGGAGCTGGGGAATGGACGTGCACGCCGATCCGAAGAAACGCCGGCATTATGCCCGCCAGTGCCTCGATTGGAGCGAGCGCCGTCATCATTTGGCGGGCAGTCTGGGGGCAGCGCTGGCGATGCGGATGTTCGAGCTGAAATGGATCGAAAGAAGACCTAACGGTCGGGCGATTCGTGTGACTGAAGAGGGCATTCAAGGCCTTCACAGAGAGTTCGGCCTGTCCGCCTCCGCCTTTGCAAATTTATAGGCATGTAAAAAACTAGGGAAAGCGTCCAAGCATTTACGGGCATAAATTCGTACAGTATATAGTCACCACAGTTGAGAACACAAGGAGGTAATCACGATGAGCAATTTCGTAGGAAATTCGGCAGCTATCGTCTTGGTTCTTTTTATTTTGCTTGTTATCGTTTTGACAACATTCGCGATCTAATGAACTGCGCTACAGACGTTCTAGAGCTTAGGTTCGGATGAAGAATGAAGAATGAAGAATAAAGAGGTGAGCTAAATGGGAGTTGCAGCAACAGAAACAGTCGTAGGCGGCGGTAGAAATGCAGCAGCCGTGCTGGTGCTTTTCATTCTCTTGGTGATCATCACCATGACATTCGCTTGGTAATGACATGATGTCATGATCCGGTCAGACCCGTGGACCCTTGGTGCGCCAAGGGTCTTATTCATGTTCACTGATTATTTTTATACAGGACTGATTTGTTTTATTGCTGCAGGAAATGAAGCCGCTCCAGGACGTCTGCACCGATTTAGGGTATTGCCACACGAGGAAAGGCACAGTTATAATTTTTTATAACTTCAATGAGATGGGTGTGACTTGCTCTGAAAATTCCGCTGATTTCACGTCTGATTGCCAGTCGTAAGAGCGCGCTTTTGACGATGATTGTCTCCAGCTTGTTCGTGCTGTTGATCCCGCTTGCCATGGGCGTGTTTTTGTACGCCAAAGTGGAACAAAGCCTGGAACAAAGCACGATTCGTTCCAATGCGGCGCTGCTGGAGCAGTTGAAGCTGTCGCTCGACAACAAATTAACGGAAGTCGATAACTTGATGCGGCAGGTCGCTTTTGACCCGAAGATGGATTACATGCTGAAGATTCCGGTCCGCTCCAGTGACACCGACAAATACCAATTTGTTGAATTCATGCGGGATAAGCTCGGCAAGTACCGGAACTTGACCAGCAATTTCATATTCGATTATTACGTATACTTCGCCGCCAGCGATACGATTGTCAGGCCGGATTTGCTGACGGATTCACAGAAATTCTATTCCATCTACTACGCATTTAAGGATATGCCCTATGAGCAGTGGCGCAAGCTGCTGGAGCAGGAGCACAAGATGTCCTATTTGCCGGTCGCCACACTTAGCATGGAGCAAACGGAGAAAAAGGTCATTACGTACATCCAATCGCTGCCGATCCATTCGCAATCTGAACATTTGGGCAGCATTGTTATTTTGATTGACGTCGATTATGTCAAGGCGTTGTTTGCCCAGCTGGAGTCGGCGAGCCATAGCGCGGTGTACATCATCGATGATGCCGGGAACACGATCATGAGCAACAGTGAGCAGCCTTTTCCATCCGACTTGCTGGGGCGGCTGCAAGAGGAGCAGGAACCGTTCGACTACCGGCTAATGGGCGTGGATCAGGTCGTATCGGTAACCCCTTCGCAGAAGGCAGGCTGGAAGTACGTCTCGATCATGCCGAGCAATGTCTTCATGCAGCAAGTGAATCAAATCCAGCACTGGTCGCTGGGGCTGTTCATCCTATGCCTGGTCGCAGGACTGACGGCTGTTAGCATTGGTGTTCACCGTACTTACAAGCCTCTGCAGAAAACGGTGCGCGCGATTATGAACGGAAAAGAGATGATCAAGCGTCCTTTATCGAACGAATACGAGTTCATCAGACAAACGATCGAAGGATCGATCCACGAAGAGCAACATTTACGCAGTACGCTCAAGCAGCAGATTCCTTTCATCCGGGCTAACTATTTGACCCGTCTTTTAAACGGCCATATGGATGTCAATGTATCTGCGGGGAGTGAAGAATCGCTGCGGTTTATGGATCTTAAATTTACAAGCGATCAATTTGCCGTCATCTTGGTCAAGATCGAGGACATGCTTCCCATTACGGGGGAAGATGAGCAGCAGTGGGCGCATGCAAGATTTATCGTATCGAATATCGGGATTGATCTGATGGGCATCTATCATCAAGGATTTGCCGTCGAGCTGGACCGGGACCGGCTTGCGCTGCTGCTCAATTTGACGGAGAGCCGGGAGACGCTTGCGGAGTCCGATATCAGGGAGATCGCTCAATCGCTGTACAGCCTCCTCTCAGAGCGGTTCCGCATCGGCGTGACCTTGGCCGTCAGCAGCATTCATAAGGGGTCCAAGGCGATTCGTGACGCGTATCCGGAAGCGTTGGCGGCACTTGAGTACAGGCTGACGATGGGGAAACATGCGATCATCCATTTTCAGGATATTGCCGATGCCAAGCAGCATTACTATTATCCGCTGGAAGTGGAGATTCAGCTCATCAATTTTGTGCGCAGCGGGGACATCGACAATGTCGGTAAGCTGCTCGATAAAATTTATTCGATGAATTTTGACTCCAGTCATATTACGCCGGAATTAGGACGTTGCCTGTTTTTTAACGTGACGAGCACGTTCCTCAAGATTGTTAACGCAACGAACACGAGCCAGAGTGAAGTGCTGGGCGCGGACTTCGATCCGATCAAAGCAGTGTTCAGCTATCCGACAGCTGACGGCATGCAGCAGAAGACGAAGGAGCTGTACGAAACGCTGACGCGATCGCTCAGTGCCGAGCGCTCCGACCACAGCACGCAGCTGCTGCAGGAAATTATCGAGCTCGTGCACCGCAAACTCGGCGATTCCAATCTCGGGCTAGCGCTCGTTGCCGAACGTTTTCAGATGACACCGCCATACATATCGACCTTCTTTAAGAAAAATCAGGGCCAGAACCTCGTGGATTACATTACGCATAAAAGGGTGGAACAAGCCAAGCGGTTGATGGCCACGAAAGAGCTGACGATCGCCCAGATCGCGCAGACGGTTGGCTACAATAATGACGTCGTGTTCATTCGCGCGTTCAAAAAAATCGAGGGCATTACGCCAGGGAAATTCCGTGAAACGATGATATCGGACAGGACCGGCTCTAGTGCATAAAGGGCAGCCGCCATGGCTGTCCTTTTGTTTAACGTCAACTGATCCTGTTTAATGGGGACTGATTTATTTTTAGGCAGCGTGAAAATGTTACAAAAAGACAGCGGAAGTGAAAAGGAGAAAGTAGGCAGAGGCATAAACGGGGGGCTACACTTGGGTCATGAGCCGGCACGACACGCCAGGCTTCACACCGGATCGTGTAATGACAATTAAAGGGAGGCAAGATTCATGAAAAAGACATTGAAACAAGCAAGCTCATTCATGATCATTTCCATACTCACCGTGTACGTATCGGCATGCAGCGGTCAAAGCGCAAGCAGCTCCGGCCAGACCGGCTCAACGTCTGCACCGCAAGCGAATCAAGCTACTGAACCGCCAAAGCTGACAAATATGACATATTGGGTGGCGAACCACGCAGCAGCCTCAGCGCAAATGAAGACATTTGCAGAGATGGGCATGTATAAGGAGCTTGAGAAGATTACCGGTGTCAAGGTTGAATTTCAGCATCCGCCCCTCGATGTCCAGCAGGCCAAAGAACAGTTTAACTTAATGCTCGCCTCCAGCCAGCTGCCGGATGTTATTGAAACTAGCTGGACGACGGGGTATCCCGGAGGACCGGAAAAAGCGATTCAGGACAATAAAATCATTAAGCTGAACGATTTGATTGATCAATACGCGCCAAATTTGAAAAAACTGCTGGCCGATCACCCTGACTGGAAAAAGCAGGTGACTACCGATGAAGGCAGTATGTATATGTTCCCGTTCCTGCGCGGAGACGATAAGGTTCGCGTGTTCTTTGGGCCCGGTATCCGTCAAGATTGGCTGGATAAGCTCGGTTTGAAGATGCCGACGACGATCGACGAGTGGTACACCGTCTTGAAAGCGTTTAAAGAGAAAGATCCGAACGGCAACGGCAAGGCGGATGAAATTCCTTTTTACATCGATAAGGATTTGATCAATACGGACGCGCCTTTCCTCGGGGCTTGGGGCATCAACTACAGTTTCTATCAGGACGGCGGTAAAGTGAAGTTCGGGCCGATTCAGCCGGAATATAAAGATTTTCTTATCACGATGAACAAATGGTACAAGGAAGGTTTGCTGGATAAAGATTTTGCAGCGCCGAACGACAAAATGTTCGATAACAAGATGACGACCAATCAGCTTGGCTCATCCGTATTTTTCAATGGCGGCGGTATCGGTAAATACGCAGGCTTAATGAAGGACAAAGACCCTAATTTCAAGCTCGTCGCCGCACCTTATCCGGTATTGAAAGCGGGAGATAAAGCGATTTGGGGGCAAAAAGACTTCGCTTCCAACGGCTTCGGGGCCGCCATTTCAACGAGTGACAAGAACCCGATTGAGACGGTCAAATGGCTCGATTATGCTTACGGGGAAAAGGGCGACCTCTTATTCAACTATGGCATAGAAGGCGTCAGCTATAAAATGGAAAACGGCAAGCCGACGTTTTTACCGGAAATTTTGAACCCGCCGGCAGGTGTCAGCGTTCAGCAGTCACTGGCCAAATACAACCGAGCGACTTGGAGTGCACCATTCGTGCTGAGTGACAATTTCCAGCTGCAGTACCTGGTCTATCCAGCACAAAAAGAAGCGCTGCAAGTATGGTCGGCGCCGACGCTGGAACGTAAATTGCCGCTCATTACGCCAACGAAGGACGAGAGCAGCAAGTTCGCCTCGATCATGACAGACATCCAGACGTATCGCGATGAAATGCTGCTCAAATTTATTATGGGCGTGGAGCCGATCGATAACTTCGATAAGTATGTGAAGAAAATTCAAAGTATGGGCATCGACGACGCCTTGAACATCCAACAAGCGGCACTGGCACGTTTCAACAAACGCTAACAGCAGGAAAGGTTAGGGGATACGAATGACACAGAGCACCTGGTCAACGATTCGCTCCGACTTGAAGAGGCATTGGGCTGTGTATGTCATGGCGCTTCCCGTTATTGCCTATTATGCGATCTTTCATTACGGCCCGATGTATGGGCTGCAGATCGCCTTTAAAGACTTTTCACCGGCTAAAGGCATCTGGGGCAGCTCGTGGGTCGGCTTTAAGCATTTTGAGAGCTTCTTTAACGGCATTTATTTCTGGCGCTTGATCAAGAACACGATTCTCATCAATGTGTACGATCTGCTGTTCGGGTTTCCCGCTGCGATTATTTTGGCGCTGCTGCTGAATGAGATCCGACAAAGCGCGTTCAAGCGGGTCGTACAAACGATATCTTATTTGCCGCATTTCATTTCGATCGTCATTGTGGCCGGCATGATGGTCGACTTCTTAAGCCGTTCCGGCCTGATTAACCAAATCCTCGGGTCTTTCGGCGTTGAGCCGATCGACTTCCTGAAGGAGGAGGGCTGGTTCCGCTTCCTGTTCGTCTCTTCCGGCATTTGGCAGGGCATCGGCTGGGGTTCCATCGTATATCTGGCCGCCATGGCGACGATCGACCCGACCTTATACGAAGCCGCCCGCATGGACGGCGCGAACCGCTTCCAGCAGGTTCTGCACATTACCATCCCCGGCATTATGCCGACGATTGTCATTTTGTTCATTTTGAATATGGGCAACATGCTGACGGTCGGCAGTGAAAAAGTGCTGCTGCTGTACAATCCGCTGACGTATGAGACGTCGGACGTTATCTCGACCTACGTCTACCGCAAAGGCGTGCTGGAGGCCAGCTACAGCTTTACCGCAGCGGTCGGACTGTTCAACTCCGTCATCAGCTTTATTCTGATTGTTGCCGCCAACAGCTTCGTCAAGCGGATCAGCGAGAACAAACTTTGGTAAGGAGATCCAATCATGAAACCAACGACCGGGGAGCAACTATTCGGATATTTCAATGCCTTGCTGATGATCGGCCTTTGTGCGGTCACGCTATATCCGTTCCTGTATGTCCTGTTCGCCTCCTTCAGCGAGGCTACTTCTTTGCTGCAGCACAGGGGGGTCATGTTCCGGCCCTCAGGCTTTGATCTCGGCGCATATAAGGCGGTGTTCAGCAACCCGATGATCATGAAAGGGTATGAAAACACGCTCTTATACGTGATCTTAGGGACGACAATTAACCTGCTTATGACGGCGATCGGCGCCTATGTCCTATCGCGTCCAAATCTGTATTTTAAGCACATCATCATGTTTTTCATCGTGATTACGATGGTTTTCCATGGCGGGCTTATTCCTTCGTTTCTTCTGGTAAACGATCTCGGGATGATGAACACGATCTGGGCCTTGCTCATTCCCGGCGCGATCAATACGTTTAATATGATTATCATGCGCACTTCTTTTCAGGGTATTCCGGTCAGTTTAGAGGAGTCTGCGCGTATGGACGGAGCCAGTGACTGGACGATTTTGTTCCGGATCATCATCCCGCTATCGATGCCGGTCATTGCCGTCATGATTTTGTGGTATGCGGTGGGGCACTGGAACTCTTATTTCAGCGCGCTGGTTTACCTGCGCAATCGGGAATGGTATCCGCTGCAGCTCGTGCTCAGGGAAATCCTGATCGCCAACAACACGGACGCTATGATGACGAGCGCAGCCAGCGACGACAAATACGCAATCGGGGAAACGATCAAATATGCGGCGATTATCATCTCTTCACTGCCCATCATCTGTTTGTATCCTTTTCTGCAAAAATATTTCGTCAAAGGCGTCATGATCGGGGCCATTAAGGAGTGAATGCCAATGAGAACCGTGACATATGACAATGCGCCGAGCAGCTGGAATGAGGCGCTGCCGATCGGCAACGGGCATTTTGGCGGCATGGTCTTTTTCGAGGAACAGCAGCTGACGTTGGCGCTCAATCATTACGAGGTGTATTACCAGAAGCTGCATCGCTATAGTAAGGCCTATCAGCATGGCGGCGGCCGGGACTACACCCGGCAATACGGGATGTCGTTTCAGGAGCTGAAACAGCGGGCGAAGGACCTGTATCGCAATCCGGCGGAAGCGCCGATTTATTTGTACGGGGATGCTTTGTCCACGAGCAGTATGCACCGCAAGTACGGCAAGCCGTCTGGCGGAGCGTCGCATTATCCGACGGGAGAGATTATTCTTCACCCCGGCGGGGCGCTCACCGAGCCTGATGATTACTCGCTTAGCCTGAATATCGAACAAGGGGCAGTCGACTTGCGGATGGAGAAAGGCGAGGACAGGCTGAGCGTGCGTACGCTCATCGCCACAGAGGCTGATTATGCCATCATGGAAATCAAGCAAGCAAAAGCTGGCTTGCTGCAAGCTGTGTCCCTGTCCGTTCCGGCACGCAGATACGCCGAGACGACAGTAACGTACCATCAGCTGGATGCGACAACTTTTTACTATGAGGGGTCGTTCTATCCAGATGGGGAAAATAAAGCGCAATACGGCCCGTTCACGTTCCTCGTCATGATAAAGCTTATCGGAGCGCAAGGTTTTGTTGAACATTCAGCAGGCGCGCTTCGCATACAACTTGATGGGGCCGGCGAAGAGATCACACTGATGGCCACGGTGGTAACGGAGATGGAGATGGAGCGCCAGGAGCTGCTGTCTGCCGCATTGCAGCGGATGAGTCAGGCGGTAACTCGCGTGGATGCGATGAAGGCGGAGCATCAGCGTCATTGGGCTTGCTTTTTCGCCCGATCGTCCGTTACGATCCCCGATAAAATGCTCGAAGATTTATGGTACATCAACCTTTATGCGCTCGCCTGCAGCAGCGGAAAAGGCGGCCGCATGGCGGAGCAGTCGTGCGGTCTGAACGGTCTGTGGGACATCCGGCAGCCGACAAAATGGGGCAGCATGTGGTATTGGGATGTCAACATTCAGGCGGCTTTCTGGCCGCTTTATACGGCCAATCACTTGGAGATAGCCGAAGCGTTCAACGACGGACTACTGGCGTATGTGCAGGAGGCTGAGCGAATGGCGGATCAGTATTATGGCTTGGACGGCGTTGCCGCCGATTATCCGCATGCGCTTTATGTCAGCATTTGGCCTTGGTGCGCGCAGTTTCTATGGGACTACTACCGCTACAGTATGGATCATGAATTTTTGCGGGAAAAAGCGTACCCGGTCTTCAAGCGGATTGCCCGCTTTGTAGAGGGATATTTGCGCTATGATGCGGAAAAAGGGCAGTATGACGTCTTCCCTGACATATCTCCCGAGCAGGGACCGCTCACGCGCAACTCGACGTGTTCGTTAGCGGCGATCCGCTACTTGCTGCGCATAGCGGCTAGGAGCAATGAACTGCTGGGCGAAGCGGATGAGGACCGCCAGCGGTGGCAGGAGATCGCCGCACAGCTGGCGTCATATCGTGTGGCTGCTTCGCCTCGGTATGGCGAAGTGCTGCTGGACTCGGAGTGGGCGCCTCCGGGGCTGCACTTGCGCCACCCCTCGCTGCTTATGCCAATTTATCCGATAGGGGAAATCGGGAAGTGGAGCGAGGCGGTGTGGAAGCAGCGGGCGGAGCGTACGCTCCGCTATGCCGAGAACCATACCGAATATGGCGTGTTCCAATTCGGTTGGCTCTCTTGCGCCGCTTCCCGGCTGGGCGACGGCGATATGGCGCTGCGGCTGCTGTATGAGCAGGGCATCGATTTGTCTTTGCGCAGCAACGGACTGTTTGCTGAGGAAACGGAGCGGTGGATGAACTACTGCAACATCACCAACGAGCCGTTATATCACCCGCACATGATGGAAGCTTCCGGGGAAATCGTGGCGGCTGTCAACGAGATGCTGCTGCAAAGCTATAGCGGCGTGATCGAAGTTTTTCCGGCTGTGCCTACGGGAGAGCCGGAGCTGCAGCGATCGGCAGGGCTGTACGAGCATGAGGTGGCGAGAAAGGTTCGCGTCTATCCAGGATGGCGCGATTGCTCGTTCCGCCAGCTGCTGGCCGTTGGCGGCTTCGAGGTGAGCGCCGAGATGAAGGACGGCCAGGTGCGATGGGTCCGAATCCGCAGCATGGCAGGCGGCACGGTGCGGTTGCGGCATCCTTTTTCGGCGGATCGGGTGGAAGCGGTAGCGGTTTGGCGGGTTGATGGAGTTGAGGAAGAGACCGGGCATGAGGCTTTGGATAGGAGGAAGGATGAGGCTGGGCTTGAGGTTGGAGGCACACATGGAACGATAGTGATGGCGGAGGCAGAGAGCACAGATGAGTCCAGGCGGAGTGTTGAAGGCGGAGGCGTAGATGGGACGATAGAGGCGGCTGAGGTAAGGAGCGCAGATGCGTACAGGGAGCTGGTTAAAGGACTAGGCACAGCTGGAATCGGGTGCATATCGGCTGGAGAGGTACTTCATGGAGTGTTGCAGACGGTGTTTTATGAGGATGACGGACAAGTGCTGTCGTTTGAGTCGGTTAAGGGCGGGGAATATGTGATCTGTCCGCATCCGGAAGCCGATTCGAGCTGGCCGGATGGTTGGAACTTAGAGCCAGAGAAACCGGATACAAGCCACAGCTATCCTAGAGTCCATGAGGCGCACACGTGTCGTCGAGTCTTTTTAGGCAAAAACCGGGACACTTACCACTATAAAATGCTGGATCATTTCACATTCGATTATTATGCCGGGAATACGAGGGAATCTAGATTAGCCGCATATCGACTGGACTTTGGCGTGCAGGAGCAGCTTCAATCGAAAAACTATGATAAGGCGCTGCCTAGGCAAGTGCATGTCGATGGTATTTTGGGCCAAGCGTTTCGTCCGGTTACCACGACAAATGTTTTTACTGCCTATACGGGACTCGGCTGGGAGCGTGGCGATGGTCTGTTTGCCGCCGATCGCGGGGGACCGGACGAATTGCGCAGAGACTTCGTCGGCGGGGCGGAGGAAGCAGTGCTGATTGTGGAACTGCCTAAGGGCAGGTACGATCTGCTGCTAGTTACCGGCGACAGCGATGAGCCGTCGTACACGGAGGTTGATATTCCAGGACAAAGCGCATGGAAGCCGGATCAGCCGCTACAAGCAGGTGAGTTCGCAACCGAGCTGCTGCCTATCGCGCAGAGGAAGGATGGCTATGTGCAGATACGTTTTCGGACACGCGAGGGCTTGCAGTGGCGGATTAATGTGCTGATTATAAATAAAAATTATCCTTATTTATAGATGGTTGGGCGCCCTCAAGACCGGCGTAAAGGTAGCTTTCGTACCTTTGCGCCGGTTTTTTCATATGCTAAAAGAGAGAGACGCCATTTAACCGAGTAAAGCGGATGTGCGGCGATACGGGGCAACTTTGGCGTATGTTTTTGCGCGATTTTTGGAATCGCTCTATACTCGAATTAAGAATAAAAGGATAAATTTCCCAAGGGAGTTGTGCGTATAATGAAAAAGGAAGCGCTGAACAAAAAGGATCAACAGCAGGACTTTTTCCCGATTCACGATTTTGATTATGTCGAGATGTATGTGGGGAATGCCAAGCAGGCCAGTTACTTTTTGAGCAGAGCTTTTGGTTTCAAGATCGTCGGCTATGCCGGGCTGGAAACCGGCTTGCGGGATCGCGTGTCCTATGTGCTGGAGCAGAAGAAAACCCGCATTGTTGTCTCCGGTTCGCTCGCGGACGATCATCCGATCAGCACGTTTGTGAAGAAGCACGGCGAAGGCGTCAAAGATATTGCACTTCGGGTTGATGATGTTGAAAAGGCTTACAGCGAAGCGGTGGCCAGAGGCGCAATCGCGATTCAGGAGCCGCTTAAGCTCACGGATGCCCAAGGAACGCTGATTAAGGCGACCATTGGCACTTATGGGGATACGGTGCATACACTCATCGACCGGACCCATTACAAAGGCGTGTTCATGCCGGGCTACAAGCATGTGGATGCCAAGATCCCCTTTGAGGAAACAGGCTTAATCGGGATCGATCATGTGGTTGGCAATGTGGAAGAGATGGAGCCGTGGGTCGCTTATTACGAGAAAGTGATGGGATTCACGCAAATGATTCATTTTGATGATAAAGATATTAGTACGGAGTATTCGGCGCTTATGTCCAAAGTGATGCACAACGGCGGCCGGATCAAATTCCCGCTGAACGAACCGGCTACAGGCAAGCGCAAATCGCAGATTGAAGAGTTTCTTGAGTTTTATCATGGCGCTGGGGTTCAGCACGTGGCGATATTGACTAATGACATTTTGCAAACGGTCCAAAAGCTGCGGGAACATGGCGTCGAGTTTCTTGACACGCCGGATACGTATTATGAAATGCTTTCCGCCCGTGTCGGGAAGATTGATGAGGACCTTCAGAAGCTTCAGCAAAATAAAATTCTCGTTGACCGTGATGATGAAGGCTACTTGCTGCAAATTTTTACCAAACCTGTCGTCGACCGTCCGACGCTGTTTTTTGAAATCATTCAGCGCAAAGGCTCGCGTGGCTTCGGCGAAGGCAACTTCAAAGCGCTGTTTGAATCGATTGAGCGCGAACAGGCGCTCCGGGGCAATCTGTAACAACTGGAACCCGGATAGATCCGGAGGAGAGGGGGCAGGCGGATGTACTCGAGTGTTCGGCTATTCATGGAAAAGCTGATCGATTATGCGGGGATGTTCCCGCCGGCTGGGCTGCCGATCGATGCGGCTATTCGCAATTATTACGCTTACAGCCACGATCAGGACAGCTGGATGCTGGGCAAATTCGTCATCCCAGTGTCAAGATTGCCTGAGGTCATCCCTTATCTGCCTTTATTTACCCCTGATCATCCGCTCCGCTTGTCGGTGATTGGCCAGCGCAGCAGCGATGAGGAATCCTGCATCCGACTGCTGGCGGATAGCCTTCAGGCCTTAGAGCGGTTCAAGGAACAGGTGCAAGGCGCTGCTCAAGTGGAAGGCTTCGAGCTGCCTCTGCCGCCGATCCCGCTCTCGCCTGCTTTGCTGCAGGCCATCGGCAGGGGGACCGGCCCGCTCGGGCTGCATACTTTTTGTGAACTGACATATGGGTTAAACAAAGATTGGGAAAGCCGCATGCTTGCCGGCTTGGACGAAATTACCGCCCTCAAGGCGGCGGGAGGGATGAGTCTGGGGCTCAAGCTGCGAACCGGGGGCCTCTCTGCCGAGGACTTCCCGACTGCGTTGCAGGTGGCATTTGTCATAGCAGCGTGCAGGGATCGCCATCTTCCGTTGAAATTTACCGCCGGCCTGCATCACCCGGTTCGGATGTACCGTTCCGAAGTTCAGACGCACATGCACGGGTTTGTCAATGTGTTTGCGGCTGGCTTGCTGGCGCACTCGCATCAGCTGGATTTCAAGCGCATAGCGGAGATATTAGCGGATGAGCAGGCGAGCAGCTTCCAGTTTTCCAGCGAGGGCTTGCATTGGAAACAGTTCTCGATGACCTCATCGGAGATTGCTGCTTATCGCGATGAGGCGTTATGTTCATTTGGCAGCTGCAGCTTCGATGAACCGAGGGAAGAGATGCGGGCTGTTCAATTATTGGCGCAGAGGAGGTAACCGGATGGTTCGTTCCTTTATTCATGTAGAACCTGATTCCCATTTTCCGCTTCAAAACCTGCCTTATGGCGTATTCCGCCCACGATCAGGCGGGGACCCGCGCGTCGGCGTGGCAATCGGCGATCAGGTGCTGGATCTGGCCGTGCTGGACGCAGTCGGCTATTTGGACCCGGCCGAGGCAGCCGGTCAAGGCTTGTTCAGTAAGCCGTCGCTGAACGCCTTAATGGCCTTGCGCCGACCGGCGTGGAGCGAGCTCCGGCAGACGATTAGGCGGCTGCTGGATGCGGAAGAGCCGGCATTGCGGGACAATGCCGTGCTACGTCAAGCTGCCTTCCACAAGCAAGCCGAGGTCGAGCTGCTGCTGCCTGTAGAGATCGGCGATTATACGGACTTCTACGCCTCAAGGGATCATGCCACGAATGTCGGCAGCCTGTTTCGGGGGAAGGAACAAGCGCTGATGCCGAACTGGCTGCATCTGCCTGTCGGTTATCACGGGCGGGCCAGCTCGATCGTGATCAGCGGAACGGATGTGCAGCGCCCGCTAGGTCAGATGAAACCGCCTGATGCAGCTGCGCCGCTCTTTGGCCCTTGCCGCCAGCTTGATTTTGAGCTGGAGGTAGGCTGTCTGATCGGCACGGGGAACGCGCTTGGCGCGCCTATAAGTGTGGACGATGCCGAAGAATATATATTCGGGCTCGTACTGGTGAACGATTGGAGCGCGCGCGACATTCAGGCGTGGGAATACCAGCCGTTAGGCCCGTTCCTCGGCAAAAATTTTGCCACCTCGATCTCGCCATGGGTCGTGCCCTTTGAAGCGTTGGAGCCTTTCCGCGTTGCGGGTCCGGCGCAGGAGCCCAAGCCGCTGCCTTATTTGGAGCAGTCAGGTAAAGGAGCTTTCGATATTCGCTTGGAAGTCCAATTGCAGGCGGAATCGATGAAAGAGGCGGAATGTATCGCAGAGAGTAATTTCCGCTATTTGTACTGGACGATGGCGCAGCAGATCGCCCATCATACGATCGGCGGCTGTAATCTGCGCCCCGGAGATTTGCTCGCATCCGGAACGGTCAGCGGTGCGGAGAAGGGGACACGCGGATGCCTGCTGGAGCTTACTTGGCGTGGAAGTGACCCGCTGAAGCTGGCGGGCGGTGAGGAGCGGGTATGGCTGGAGGACAGCGACCGTGTCACGATGACAGGCTGGTGCCAAGGAGACGGTTACCGGATCGGGTTCGGCGAAGTAACTGGACGTGTGCGGCCTGTTGGGCAAGGAGGGGGATAGTGCGATGCCATTTTATCACCGTATGGGTGAGATTCCGCAAAAAAGACATACGCAATTCAGGAAACCCGACGGTTCGCTGTTCCGGGAGCAGGTGATGGGGACGAAAGGCTTTTCGGGTATCCAATCGATTCTTTATCACCATCACGCCCCGACAGACATCATGCGGGCCGAAGTAATCGCACCATTTCAGCTGGAATATGAGGATCAGGGAGCGCTGACCTGCAGGCATTTTTTGGCAGGACAGTTTTCGGATGTAGGGGATGCGGTCCTGGGGCGGCGCTACATGCTGGGGAATGAAGATGTGCTGCTCTCAGTGTCCAATCCGACGCAGTCAATGGATTACTATTACCGTAACGCCGACGGTGATGAATTGCTGTTCGTGCACCGGGGGACGGGCAAGGTGGAAACGGTGTTTGGCACGCTTGTTTACCGTCCTGGAGATTATATCGTCATTCCCGTTGGCACGATTTACCGGATCGTACCGGAGCCGGGAGATTCAAAGTTTTTGAACATCGAAACAAATAGCTGGATCAGCACGCCTAAGCGCTATCGCAATGAGCATGGACAGCTGCTGGAACATAGCCCCTTCTGTGAAAGGGATATGCGGCTGCCGGAGTCACTCGATACGCATACAGATGCCGGCGAATATGAGGTGCGAACCAAAGCGCGAGGGTATGTGCATGCTCACTTGTATCCGCATCACCCGCTTGATGTAGTCGGTTGGGACGGTTATCTGTATCCCTATATTTTCAATATCGGGGATTTTGAACCGATAACCGGACGGATCCATATGCCGCCGCCGATCCATCAGACATTCGAGGGCCACAACTTCGTCGTCTGCTCCTTCGTGCCAAGGCTGTTCGATTACCATCCGCAGTCGATTCCTTCGCCTTATTTTCACAGCAATGTGGACAGCGATGAAGTGATTTATTATGTAGACGGCAATTTTATGAGCCGCAAAGGGGTTATGGAAGGCTCGATCACCCTGCATCCTTCAGGGATTCCGCACGGGCCGCACCCGGGTAAGATTGAAGCCAGCATCGGCAAAAAAGAGACCTTAGAGCTGGCGGTCATGGTCGATACATTCCGCCCGCTGCGCGTGGTGAAAGGTGCCGCTCAGTTGGAGGATGTGAAGTATCCGTACAGCTGGGTTCAAGGGTAATCCGCCTGCACGCAGGAGGCAAGGTTAAAGAAGCTAACGTCGTGATTCTCCGGCGTTGGCTTTTTTGTGTTCAGGTTGGCGGAATCCCCTGCAAACATGGCGCAAATGACAATGCAAACGGCGCGATTTCCCCTTTACAATAAAATGGACACCCCTGCCGATGATTGTACAGGTTTAAGGCAGGTGAGGGAGGATAACTAGCTAAATACATCGAATAACTTGGAAATACCGCCAGACAAGGACTGGGGGAAGCCGATGCTTAAGACAAAGATGTTCCTGTATTTCTCCATGGTATCTTTATTCATTGTCGGAATGACCTGCGGTATTTTTTATTTTAAGAACACGAAAGACGTCAAAGATCAAACCTTCTCTTTATCTTCGATTATTTCCAGGCAATTTTCCGAAATGGTCGATCTGTATATGCAAAATATTGAGGAGCTTTCACTCGCTGTCTCGATATCCCCTGCTGTACAAAGCGGTCTTCTTGACTATCAGCGGGCAACGAAGTCATTGGAAAAGGAAATTATCGGGTATAAGCTGAATCCGATTCTGTTTGATTTTTCGTATCCCAAACCTTACGTACAGAGCGTTTCGATCTACACCCCTGATGCTTACATGTATTACTACACCAAGCTGGTGGAGATTAAGCCCACCGTTCCTTACACAGCCTCGGAACTATCGCAATTCAACCAATCGCTCAATAATAAAAAATTCGTGCTAAGCCCTTCCATCGGAGGGGAAGGCGTCGGCGAGCCTGCGAAACAAATCGTTTCCTTTATCCGCCGAATTAACCGCATTCCGTCACAGCAAGTCATCGGATTTCTGAATATCACGATCAATCTGAACGCCTTCAAAGCGCTTGAATCGTCGAACCGCAAAGCGAGCGAGTTCGATAGCAGCATGAGCATGCTGCTGGTGGATGAGCAGGGGCACATTATTTACGATAAAAATGGGATGAATGATACGACGCTCCAAACGTTTGATGCTCATTATGTACAGTCCGGACAATCGGAGGGCGAGCTCACATGGAGGGGGAAAAAGTATTATTACTCCTATGAGTCTTCCAGCTACACCAGTTGGAAAACCGTCGTGCTGATCCCCAAAGATGTCGTGCTGCTCAAACAGAAACGAATTCAGGAAATCGTGCTCGTCGTAGGCATTCTCACAATGCTGCTGATCGCGTTAGTCTCCTATATTTTATCCCATCAGATTACAGGTCCCCTGCGCAAATTAATGTCCAAAATGTCCAGCGTCGAGCTCGGGAATTTCAACGAACGCATGGACTACAAAGGGAAGAACGAGCTCGGCAAATTAAGCCGGATGTACAACCTGATGCTGGACAGCATCTCCAGATTGATTCATGAAGTCTATGAATCCAAGCTGGCGGAAAAAAATGCGCAGCTCGCAGCGCTGCACGCGCAGATTAATCCTCATTTTTTATATAATACCTTGAATATTATGAAATCGATCAGCCGGCTTAGGGGGATTGAAGAAGTGGCGGAAATTTCCGAGTCGCTGGCCAGCTTATTTCAATACAGTATGAAAAATTTGCATCAGCCGGTCACGCTGGAGCGGGAGTTGGCGCATATCGGCCATTATTTTAACATTCAGCAGCATCGGTTTGGCCAACGTTTGGCGCTGGATGTCGACATTCCGGCTTCGCTTCGGCAAGCCGAACTGCTCAAGCTGACGATTCAGCCGTTGA
This sequence comes from Paenibacillus aestuarii, assembly GCF_027789125.1. Classification (GTDB taxonomy): domain Bacteria; phylum Bacillota; class Bacilli; order Paenibacillales; family NBRC-103111; genus Paenibacillus_E; species Paenibacillus_E aestuarii. The sequence goes on from NZ_JAQFVF010000009.1 coordinate 79,165, forward strand.
TTGAGAACGCTGTAGATCACGGACTCAGAGGCATGAAAGCAGGCGGCTGCATTCGCGTAGCAGCGCAGGAGCACGAGGGCATGCTGCTGGTAAGTGTTTCCGACAACGGGACAGGAATCGAGCCGTCAAGCTTGCAGGCGTTGCAAGAAGCGCTGCAGACCACGAATGCGCTGCAAGGCCTGCGCGATGCGGCCGATGGGATCGGCCTCTTGAATATTCATGGTCGGCTTCAGCTGTATTACGGCACAAGCTATGGCCTTACGATTAGCAGTCCGCCCAGTGGCGGGACGATAGTCACGATGAGGTTGCCTTTACGACTTGTTATACAAGAGGAGGCGGATGGAAGGACATGAATATTTTTTTGGTTGAGGATGAGTATTGGGCTTTAGCGGAGCTGGTGGAACTGTTCAAAGTATATGAGCCGGAGCATTGCGTCTATGCTTTTGAGAACGGAGAGGATGCGATGCTCGCTGCAGCGACGATTCATCCACATCTGGTGCTGACCGATATCAATATGCCTGGCATGGACGGACTCGCGTTGGTAGAGCGACTGAACCAAATGGATCCGAACATCCGGAAAATCATTGTGAGCGTCCATGATCAGTTCGAGTACGCGCGCAAGGGGATGAAATTTGGCGTGGCCGATTTTTTGGTGAAGCCGGTCAAGAAGGATGTGCTGTATAAAGCGGTGGACCACATGCTGGAACAGCTTCAGCAGGCTCGCAAGCATTCGGCACAATGGCTGCAGGGCGCGCTGGCGAAAATGCTGCTGACCCCGGACCGCATTCAGCACCCGCAGCTGGACCGCTTCTATACGGAAGCCTGCCAAATCGTGCTGATCCGGCTGGATGAGGGCGATTTCCGCAGCAGCTGGAAAGAAACGGAAACCAGCCTAGAACAGCTCATCGCTTCGCTGGCAGGCGGGGCGGCCGCTGAAGTGGTCGGCGTGGAGCTCGATTGCCGCCAGCGGGTGCTGATCGCCATGGATCAGCAAACATGCCAGGCGCAAGCGGACATTCACAAGTCAGCTGCCGCCTTGCTCGATCAGCTGAAGCTGTCGGGGCATCATGTCCATATCGGCGTGGCGAAGAAGCCTGCCGGCCGCTCGCTGTTTGAGGTGTTTAGCCCGTTCAGCCAGCAGCTTAAAGACAATCGCTTGTTCGGGATGCCAAGTCTGGTTATGGCTGAGGAGAAGAGATCGGATGCCGATCTTACCGCTGTCTGGGAGCGGGTCAGGGTGCTCGAGACGCATTATCGGAAAGGCGAGCTGGCCAAAGGCAAGGGCGTGCTGCAAGGCTTGCTCAAGGAGCTGCGGCACAAGGAAATCACGAAGCGGCAGCTTGAGCTGTTCATGGGCGATATGCTGTTCTCGCTCCGCTTCAACAAGTATGGTATACGCACTGGCGTGAACGGCGTTCACGGGCTTTACGAGGATCCGAGTACGCTGCAGCATATTTCGAGCTATGACGAGCTGTTGATTTGCCTGCATGATAAGATCATCGCGCTCTACGGGGAAGAGCAGGTAAGTGAAACGACCCCGAAGGAATTGATTGCCGTCCTGGTCAATCAGATTCATCATCACTATCAGCGTGCGATCTCCCTGCAGCAATTTGCGGCAGAGCACCACGTCAGCCTTGGCTACTTGTCGCGGATGTTTAAGGCGCAGACGGGATTGACCTTCTCCGAGTACGTGACGGAGTATCGCATTCGCAAGGCGAAGGAGCTGCTTCAAGGCGGCGTTGAACGTCTGCAAGAGGTGAGTCGTTTGGTGGGTTACGAGGACCCGAAGCATTTCAGTTTGTTGTTTAAAAAGCAAGTGGGCGAAACGCCGATGATGTACGCGAAGAAAAGGATGGAGCCTTAGCTAACGAAGCACAAAGCAGCAATAAGCAGCAAAAAGGAAAAATTGCCCCCCTGATTCAGTTCAATCCGTATGTAGGCGAAGCGGAGCAAAGTTCTTACAATGAGACTATAGCTCGGTGAAAGCGTAATCACATACGGGTTTCCAAGGCACCGGAGCTCGGAGAAGTTCGAAAAGGGAGGAAATAAAAGGATGAATCAGAACAAGTTCCTTGCAATGCTTTCTTGCGCCGCTTTACTGACTGCAGTAACAGCGGGATGCTCCCAAGGCCAGACCCAGACGACAAGTGGCACGACACCGGCCACGACAGACACGAAACCGGCGCAAACAGCTGACAGTAAGCCAGCTGAAGTGAAAACGCTCACATTGCTTACGGGCACGACAGGAACGGCCTACCCGGCTCTGCAGGCCGTAGCTGCCGAAGCTGAGAAGAAGTTGAATATCAAGATTAAGTTCGATATTAAGCCAGACGGTACGGAAGGCGATAACCTGGTGAAAACAAGGCTGGCAACCGGCGAGATGTCGGACATCCTGTTCTACAACTCCGGTTCCCTCTTCCAAGCGCTAAATCCAGAAGAGAACTTCGTGGAGCTGACGAAGGAGTCTTACATGGATAAGCTGTTGGATTCATTCAAACAAACCGTTAGCTCGAACGGCAAAGTGTACGGGGTTCCCGGAGGCTCGTCGAACGTCGGGGGCATTATGTATAACAAGCGAGTTTATAGTGAACTCGGCTTGTCCGTTCCGAAAACGTGGGCGGAATTTATCGCCAACAGCGATAAGATCAAGGCAGCCGGCAAGACGGCCGTTATCGGTTCCTACAAAACAACGTGGACCTCGCAGCTTTACGTGCTGGGCAACGAATACAACGTGCAGGCGCAGGACGCGAGCTTTGTTCAAAACTACACGGGGAACAAAGCGAAATTCGCGACAACACCGGTGGCATTGCGCGGTTTTGAGATGACGGCGGAGACATTCGCCAAAGGTTACATGAATAAGGACTTCTTGGCCACAACCTACGACAATGCGCTGAAAATGCTGGCGGAAGGCACAGGCGTCCAATATCCGATGCTAACTAGCGCCGTCGACGCGTTGGCAGCCAACTATCCGGACAAAATTAAAGATATCGGCGTTTTCCCGATTCCAAGCGACAATGCCAGCATTAACGGCTTTACGGTATGGATGCCGAGCGCGTTGTATATCAATAAGAAGAGCAAAAACGTGGACGCAGCCAAGAAGTTCCTGGACTTTCTGATCTCCCCTGACGGCATGAAAGCTTATATGAGCAAAAGTAAGGCGAATGGTCCTTATGTGATCAAAGGCATCAATGTGCCGGACGACGCTTACGACGCCATTAAAGATATGCAGTCTTACTTCGATGCAGGTAAAACGGCGCCAGCGCTGGAATTCGTCTCTCCGGTGAAAGGACCGAATCTGGAAAGCATCCTGATTGAGGTCGGCACCGGCCAAAAATCGGCAGCAGACGGCGCAGCCGATTACGACAAAGACGTGAAGAAGCAGGCGCAGCAATTGAACTTGCCGGGTTGGTAATCAAGTAGTTATGTCGAATTCCGGTCCCGCCGATCCCGGCGGGACTGGGCTTTAGGGGAGGGAAACGGATGACCTTATCGCAAAAAAAGATGTATTCGCTGTTCTTTTTGCTGCCGGCAGGCATCATTTATTTTACGTTCTACCTGCTGCCGACCATCATGTCGTTATTTTTCAGCATGACGCGCTGGACACTGACCAAGTGGACTTATATCGGTTTTGAGAACTACCAGATGTTCTTCGAAGAAACATCTCTCCGCATCGGTTTCAGGAACACACTGATCTATGCGGTCGTCACCTGCGGCCTGAAAGTAATTCTGGCCCTGCTGCTGGCGACGCTGCTGACTTCGAAAATTTGGTTCAAGGATTATTTTCGCTCGATGGTGTTCTTTCCGACACTGCTCAGTACGATCGCTGTCGGGATCGCCTTTAGCACGATGATGCATCCTACGCAGGGGGTCATCAACACGGCGCTCTCCGCAATCGGGATTCCAGGGCCGGATTGGCTGGGCAATACGAAGCTGGCGCTGTTCTCGGTCGCTTTCATTGATGTGTGGAAAGGTGTGGGTATCGCGACGGTCATCTATATCGCCGGGATTATGTCCATCCCCCAGCATTATTATGAAGCGCTCCGCATTGACGGCGGCAGCAAGTTCCGCAGCTTCTGGCATATTACACTTCCGCTCAGCAGGCCTGCCATGAACTCGGTCATTATTTTGTCCTTTATCGGAGGCTTGCGTACCTTCGACTTGATCTGGGCAACCACTCGGGGTGGTCCGGGCTTCTCCACCGACTTGATCGCTTCGATCATATATAAGCAATACCAAGCTGGCTTCTATGGATTGGCGACGGCGGGCAACGTGATTTTGTTCATCGGGATATCCGTGCTGGCCTTCCCGCTGTACATGTTCTTAAACAGACGGGAGGTTGAGCTATGAACAGCATCGTGCGCGATTCCGCAGCCAGTACGGCCGTGCGCAGAAGCAGCGCTGGCGCAATGACCGGGAAGGTGCTGGTGACGCTGGTGCTGCTGGTCCTGTCCACCGTCATCTTCTGGATTCCGTTCTACTTCGTCATCATCAATTCATTCAAATCCGGAGCGGCAGCTGCCGATATGACGATGGCTTGGCCGACGGCTTTCCATATTATAGATAACTATGCCGCCGTTCTCAGCGCCTCGGAGCATATGCTGATCCGTGCCTTCTACAACAGCACCTTGCTGACGATTCTGTCCCTGGCGGGCCTCATATTTGTCAGCTCCTTGGCCGGGTTCGTCCTGCAGAGGCGCGAAAGGACGCGGGGGGCGGCTACGCTGAACTTCTTCATTCTCGCCGGCTTGATGATTCCGCCGGCCGTGGTGCCGACGATTTGGGTGCTGAACTCATTAAACCTGTTCAAAACATTAGCGGGCCTGACCCTGGTGGAAATCGCCCTGCACTTTCCTTTTTGCGCCATATTGTATAAGGCGTTCACCGCTTCCGTTCCGCGTGACATTGACGAGAGTGCCTTTATGGACGGCTGTGGCGGGTTTAAGCTGTTCACGCACATTATTTTTCCGCTGCTGAAACCGGTCACGTCCACGATCATTATTATTACATCAGTGAATATTTTCAACGATTTCGTTAATCCGCTGTACTTTCTGCCAGGCGCTGAGAACGCTACGGTGCAGCTGACGCTGTACAATTTCATGAGCATGTATTTGACGAATTGGAACTTGCTTTTCGCCGACGTTGTCTTGATTTCGATTCCTCCGTTGGTGATGTTTTTATTCTTCAATAAGCGGATTATTGCGGGGATGACGGCTGGTGCGGTAAAAGGATAATCCTTGGCCGCCCTTTAAGGGCCGAATCCAACCTTGCGATGGCGCAATCGCCTATGATGATGTCGCAATCGGCAATGCAAGCTATCCCGGACGCTTTTATGATTAAGATGAAAGCGGAACAAGAAGCGCCGGTGATGTTCACGATGACAGCGAATGACGAGCAGTAGAGAGGGGCGTGTGGCAAACGATGGTAAGTCAGCTGCGCAAATCACAGTTCATGCAGGACAGCAATTGTCCTTTCAGCATCGGTACCTACGTCCACGACAGAGATCATCGGACTACGGAGCATTCTCACGATTTCGTTGAGCTTGTGTTTCTGGTAGACGGTCAGGCGGAGCATCTGTTCGAAGGTCAAGGCTATACAATCCGCGCCGGCGACGTGTTTATCATTAACCCTGGCGAAGTGCATGCCTACCAGACGAAGCCGGGGGAACGGATCGAAATCATCAACTGCCTGTTCATGCCGGAGCTGATCAGTGAAGTGATGTTGAGGGAGCTGGGCGTGTGCCGCTCGATGGACTACTTCTACGTGTATCCGTTCCTGGACGCAAGCGAGCGCTTCCATCATCGCTTGAACTTGGCCGGCGGAAAAGCCGAAGAGGTGTACGCGCTGCTCAAGGCGATGATGGTGGAGTGGGAGCAGCGGAGGCCGGGGTACACGACGATTATTCGTCTGCAGCTGCTGCAATTGCTGATCATGCTGTCAAGGTTTTATGCCGAAGGCGCGAGTCTTGCTTACAAGCCTGCTGTGAAAGAGCGCACGGTGCTGATCCGCCGGATCAACGGATTTTTGGAGCGGCATTTTGACCAGAAGCTGGCCGTGCCGGACTTGTGCACGTTCTTTAACATCAGCAGCCGACAGTTAAACCGGATTTTCAAACAGGAGACTGGGCAGACGGTCACAGAGCGGATTCATCAAATCCGCATTGAGCGCGCCAAGCAATATTTATTGGACGGCGACGATAAAGTGATCGACATTGCCAATCGGGTTGGGTATGAGGATCCTTCCTTTTTCTCCCAGTTGTTTCGCCGTAAAGTAGGCTGCTCCCCAGGACAGTACAGGGAATCATCCTTGCAAATTCAATCACAAACGGAGGTTATATCATGACGCTGAAAGTAGCGGTTGTCGGAGTAGGCAATATCGGTTCCATTCATGCCGGTGTGTATAAAGATCATCCCAAAGCAGAGCTCGTGGCCGTATGCGACATTGTAAAGGAAAAAGCGGATAAGGCCGCCGAGAAGTTCGGCTGCCGGGCGTTTTACAGTGTGCAGGAGATGCTGGCCAGCGGTATTGCGCTGGAAGCTGTCAGTGTTGCCACGAAGGGTGAAGAGAACGGCGGCGAGCACTTCGCGCCGACGATGGAGCTGCTGCGCGCAGGCATTCCGGTTCTCGGCGAGAAGCCGATTTCGAACCGTATCGAAGAGGGCGAACAAATGGTAGCGCTTGCCCGGGAGAAGCGGCTGCCTTATGGCGTGAATTTGAACCATCGCTTCACCCCGGCAGCGGAGCGGGCGAAGCAATGGGTGGATGAAGGCCGCTTGGGCAAGCTGCATATGATCAATATGCGGATGTGGATAAACAATCCGGTGGAGACTTCGCCATGGTTCCATTTGCGCGCTTTGCATCCGCACTCCTTTGACGTAATTCGTTATTTCTGCGGCGATGTGAAGCGGATCGGGGCTTTTATGATGAAAGGAGAAGGCCGGCAAATCTGGTCCAACACGCAAATCATCATGGAGTTCGAGAACGGGGCCATCGGCAATTTGGTGGGCAGCTATGATGCGGGAGCCAGCTATGGGCTGGAGCTTTGCGAACTGGTCGGCTCCAAGGGCCGCTTCGTGCTGGAAGATGCCTGCGAGCAGCTGACGTTCTATCCGCGCCAGGGGATTGAGACAGAAAGCTACAGCTATTTAGGCGGGATGAAAGCTTTCCCTGAAACGTTCAAAAGCCGGATCAGCGACTGGATCGAGCAGCTCTCTGCTGGAACGCCTTATGACAAAATCAACGGCTCCGGCGAGGATGCGCTAAGAGCGCAAAAAATTATTGAAGGTGCCATTCGTTCGTTCGAAACATCCAGTATTGTCGAACTTTAATCCGAGGAGGCCAATCATATGGTTCAATTAGGTATCAACTCCGTGTTGTTCAAGGAGTACGATTTTGCCACTGCAGCCAAACATATTCAGCTTTGCGGTTATGACGGGATAGAAATTGCAGCGATAAAAGGGATGTGCGAGCATCTGGAGCTGGACCGCTGGAGCGAGCAAGCTGCCGGCATCAAGCAAATTACGGAGGAGCTGGGCTTGAAGCTGCTTGCGATGGAGGTTGCGTCTTTGGATGAAGAGCGGCTGAAGCTGGCCTTCCAAGCTGCGCGTGAGCTGGGGATTCCGATTGTCAACGTAGGCCCAGGCGGGAAGTCCAATGTCGAGGAAGACTTGGCGACCTCCATTGACAAGCTGTCCCGGCTGTCCCAATTGGCTGGCGAGCATGGCGTCACCCTGTGCGTAAAAGCGCATGTCGGGCAGTCGGTTTATAATACGCCGACAACCTTACAGGCGATGGAGCGTATTGATTCGCCTTCGTTCGGGATTGATATGGACCCCAGCCATATTTACCGTGCGAACGAAGATCCGGAAATTGCGCTGGCCCAGGTGGTCAGCCGGGTCAAGCACATCCATATCCGCGACTGCAAAGGACGTCAGGCGGGACCGGGACCGATCGAGGCGCAAGCTTGCGGCCGAGGCGATATTAACTTGATTGACTATTGCAAAGTGTTAGTGGAAAGCGGCTATGACGGTCCGGTCAATCTGGAAGTCATCGGCGCGAACGGCCACTCTTTAGCGCAGCTCGCCACCGTGGCTGCCGAGAGCAGAGGCTATCTGAACGCGGTGTTTCAATCGTTAAAATCCACTGTATAAAGGAGCCTGCGCGATGACTCAAAATAAACGACCGAACCTGCTGCTGCTCGGTATCGACAGCCTTCGCAGAGACCACATGAGCAGTTATGGCTATCACCGCCTGACAACGCCGCACCTTGACCGCTTCAGCCAAGAGGGAGTGCTGTTCGAGCAGCACTTCTCCCCCAGCATTCCGACAACGCCTTGTTATGCTTCCATGCTGACAGGGATGGACTGCTTCGGCACAGACGTCGTCGCGCTGCGCCATGGCGGACCACTCGGCGCTCATGTGCAAACGCTGGCCGAAGTGCTTGGCGAGCAAGGCTACAATACGACATGCGTCGGTTTCACGGGCAATCCTTCCGCCAGAGGCTTCCAGTCGTATTTAGATTATGAAGCATGGCTGGCGGATGAAACAGGCCGCTGTCCAAAGGCGGAGAACCTCAACGCCGTCACCCTTCCCGAGCTGAAGCGGCTGGCTGCGGACGACAAGCCTTTCTTCTTATTTTTGCGGCATATGGACCCGCATTCGCCTTATTTGCCGCCGAAGCCGTTCGAGCGCATCTTCTATGGCGGGGATGAGAAAGATCCGGACAATCATTCCCTCGATGCCCTGTATGAATTTAAACCTTTCGTCGACTACTTCAAATCGTGGTTCCCGGAAGGCTGCACAGACAGCGCCTACATTGACGCGCAGTATGACGGCGCCATTGCTTATATGGATGCGTCGATTCAGGCACTTTTTACCCAATTGGCCGAACTTGGACTTGAAGAGGAAACGTTGGTCGTCGTCACGGCGGACCATGGTGAGACTCTAAATGAGTACGAATGTTATTACGATCATCACGGTCTGTACGAATCGAACCTGCGCATCCCCCTTATCCTGCGGTATCCGGGCAAGCTTCCGGCAGGCAAACGCGTGAGCAGCGCTACGCAAATTAAGGATGTCATGCCGACCATTATGGAGCTGCTGGGCATCGAGACAGGCATTGCCTACGACGGACGCAGCTTAATGCCGCTGGTGCGCAATGAGCAGCATGTCACAGAGAGCGAAATGTATATCACGGAATGCACATGGATGCGCAAACACGGCTGGCGGACGCCAGAATGGAAGCTGATCGTTGCGTTGGAGCCGGATCTTCATTATAAACCGACGGTAGAGCTCTATAATCTGGTTCAGGACCCGGATGAGCAAACTAACGTCGCCGAGCAGGAGCCGGAGATCGTGAAGCTGCTGGCCGCCCGCATGGAAGCGCATATTCATGCCAGGGAGCAGGCGACAAGCCGGACGAATCCGATCTATACGAATCTGAACTGGCACGGTCTCGGTGTGGGGGCGTTCACTTCTTCCCAGCAAGCGTACGATTCCATGCATATTAAATCGCCGTCCTCGGCACGGAAGCTGCAAGCCAAGGAAGCGAAGGAAGCGGCTGAAGCGAAAGCTGCGACTGCGGCTGCCAAGGAAGTATAATGATTGGGGGAGATGGCGCCATGCCAAAAAAGCAAAAGATTGCGGTCGTCGGCCTTAACAATATCGGACGCATTCATTGCCGCTCCTATAAGGAGCATCCGGAAGCTGAGCTAGTCGCCGTCTGTGACCTGAACCGCGAGCTGACGGACCAAGCCGCCCGGATGTTCGGTGCGAAGGCTTACTACGATGTGTCCAGCATGCTGGAACAGGAAGACATCGATATCGTCAGTGTCGCGACGGGCGGGGTCGAGAATGGCTCGCATCATTATGCGCCGGCCATGGCGGCCATCTCCGCCGGCAAGAGCGTTTTGGTGGAAAAGCCGCTCTCCAACGACCTGGGTGAAGCGAGAGAAATGGTGAGCTTTGCCAAGGAGCAAGGCGTGCGCTTGGGGTGCAACCTGAACCATCGGTTCACCCCCATGGCGCTGAAAGCCAAGCAATGGATCGATGCCGGGGAGCTGGGCACTCTGCTTTTTGTCAACATGAAACTGACGATCGGTAACCCCAAGGAATCAAGCCCTTGGCTCCATATGCGGGCGCTGCATCCGCACTCCTTTGATGTGCTGCGGTATTTTGCAGGCGATGTGAAGCGGGTTCAAGCGTTTATGACCAAAGCTCCAGGCAGATCGGTGTGGTCCACCGCTTCGATCAATCTCGAATTCGCTTCCGGTGCGGTCGGTCATCTCATGGGGAGCTATGATATGGACAATAAGCATCCGATTGAATCCTGCGAAGTAGCCGGACAGCGGGGACGTTTTCTTTTGGATAATGTATATGAAGCGCTGACTCTATACCGGCATGGCCAGGAAGAACTTAGCGTTTACCGCAACCCTGTATTGGGCGGCTTTGCGGGGTTTGACGGCACGTTCCGCTCTCGGTTGGATACGTTCATCCGGCAAGTGCAGGCTGAAGTGCCGCCTGAGCAGATTGAAGCTTCCGGCGCGGACGGCCTGGCCGTGCAGTCGCTGATTGAAGCTGCGATTCAATCGCAGGAGAACGGCGGCAAGGTGATTGAGTTGACTGGAGCGTCTTAACGGCGAAGCGATAGGAGGAAGCGCAGCATGAATCCATTAAACAGCCCTGTCATCTGGTTTACGGGCTTATCCGGAGCAGGGAAGACAACGACCGCGCGAGCGTTGTTGAAGCGTCTGCAAGCAGCAGGCCGGCAGGTCGAGCTGCTGGACGGCGACGAGCTGCGCGCCACGATTTCCAAAGGCCTTGGCTTTAGCAGGGAAGACCGGATGGATAATATCCGGCGCATGGTGTACGTAAGCAAGCTTTTGTCACGCAATGGCGTTACGGTGCTGGTGTCGGCGATTACGCCGTACCAGGAGATGCGCGATTATGCGCGCAGCGAACTGCCTGGGTACGTGGAAGTATTCGTCGACTGTCCGCTGACGGAGTGTGAGCGCAGAGATGTGAAAGGCTTGTATGCCAAAGCGCGCGAGACGAAGCTGGCGAATTTTACAGGGATCAGCGATCCCTACGAACTGCCGGAAGCGCCAGACCTGACGGTGCGGACGGAGCTGGAAAGCTTGGAGAACAATGTGGAGCTGATTCTGAGCTATTTGGCACGAAGCGGAAGCGGGCAAAAATGGAGGGAATCGGTGTGAATATTGTTTTCGTCTCCCTCGATACGTTACGAGCTTCTCGCCTGGGATGCTACGGCTATGCCAAGCCGACATCGCCTTATATCGACCGCATCGCTTCGCAAGGTGTGCTGTTCGAGCGGGCTTATGCCGCCGACATCCCTACGGAGGCTGCGCATACGGGGATTTTCACGGGAAAGCTGGGCATCCATACCGGCATCGTTTCACACGGCTCGTCGCTAACCCATCTGCCTAAAGGCGGGAGCTGGCTGCCCGAGCTGCTGCGCAGGGAAGGTTTTACGACCGCGGCCGTCGATAATCTATATCAGTTGAAAGAATGGTTTGCACGGGGATACCGCTATTACATCAATTCGGTCGGCGGACAGCGGCATATCGACGGGAGTACCGTGAATGCCCTGGCTTTTCCGTGGATTCGTGAACATAAGCAGGAGCCATTTTTTCTATTTTTGCATTATTGGGATGCGCATACGCCTTATTTGCCCCCGAAGGAATACGTGGCTCCGTTCTACGAGCAAGGGCGTGATCCGTACGACCCTGCCAATCGCAGCATGGACGGGGCTTACAACCATCCGGCTTACCCGTTTTTTAAGCATCATCACTATGAGCATTTGGGTCCGGTAACGGATTCCGACTATATCGATGCGCTTTATGACGCGGAAGTCCGTTATCTGGACGATCGTCTTCGCGAGCTGGATCAGCTGCTCATTCAAGAAGGGCTGTACGAGGACACGCTGCTGGTCCTGTTCGGGGATCACGGTGAAAGCTTGACGGAGCATGGCATTTATTGGGACCATTGCGGGCTTTACGAAACGACGGTGCGCGTCCCGGTCATTATAAGATGGCCGAAGCGGATCGCGCCGGGCAAGCGGATCAGTGGACTTGTCCAACATGTGGACTTGATGCCGACTGTGCTGGAGGCTGCTGGGTTGTCTTTGAATCCTACGGAGCGAATCGATGGCAAGAGCCTCTGGCCTGTCATCGACGGTGCGCAGGAAGGGACGCAGGAGGCCATCTATTTAAGTGAATGTGCCTGGCAGGCTTCGCGTGGCGTCGTGACGCGCGATTATAAGTTTATTCAGACGCTGGACTCGGGTCCTTATATCCGTCCGATGCGCGAGCTGTTCGATCTCCGTGCGGATGCGGAGGAGAATGTGAATCTGGCCGACCAGCTTGTTGAGCACGCTGACCGATTCGAGCGACAGCTCGCCGGCTGGGTGGAGCAGCAGCTTGCAGGCCGGCCCGATCCGATGCGGGCACAGCTGGAGGTCGGCTTGCCGTTTCGCAATCGGATTCAGCAGATATTGCAGCAGTACGGTTTGAGCTGGGATGCATGGGTGAAGTATCCGCAGCGGGAAATTTTTGATGAGGCGGTTCTGAAGCACCGTGATGGAGCGGGGAGGTAGTGGGCGTGGGGCAGCGGGAAGCGGCGCGTCCGCATATTTTGCTGATTATGGCCGATCAGCTGCGGTATGACTGTCTCGGTTATGCGGGGATTGCGCCGGTGCATACCCCGCATCTGGATCGCTTGGCTGCCGAAGGGGTAGGGTTCGATGCGGCTTATACGCATTTTCCTGTGTGCGCGCCGGCTCGGCAGTCTTTGGGATGCGGGCAGCGGCCGGAGGTGTTCGGCGGCTTATGGAATTACAACATGGGGCTGAAGGTCGGAGCACTGGAGCCGTCGGCTTACTCGTGGGCAAGATCGCTTCAAGAGCAAGGCTACCAATGCGGTTATATCGGCAAATGGGATGTACACCCGGAGTACACACCTGTCTCCTACGGGTATGATCATTACATAGACAGTGCGGCTTTGCATCGTAAAATGGTGGCAGCGGATTATCCGGAAGTGGCGTACACCAACGGATACTTCGGTGAGCCGGACCCGCTGCCGCTGGCGCATACGTTAACCCATTTCACTGCCATGCAGGCGGAGCAGCTCCTGGAGCGATTGTCCGCGACGGGGCAGGGGCAGCCATGGCATCTTCGGGTTAACTTCAACGAGCCGCATCTGCCATGTCGGCCGGCGCAGCCTTTTGCGGACCAATATGCGCCTGCAGATGCGAAAGAATGGGAGAGCTTTACCGATTCGCTGCAAGGTAAGCCCTATATTCAATCGCAGCAGCTTCGCAATTGGGGGATCGAGACGTTCGGCTGGGAAGATTGGGCGCCGATCGTTGCCCGCTATTACGCCGTCATCAGCCAGCTTGACGATGCGGTCGGCAGGCTTCTCCAGCGGCTGGATCAGCTTGGCCTGCGGGAGGAGACGTGGGTTATTTTCACCTCGGATCATGGCGATATGTGCGGTGGACACCGGATGATGGATAAGCACTATGTGATGTACGAGGACGTCGTGAAAGTTCCGCTCATCATGCGGATGCCGGGTGTAATTCCAGCCGGACAGCGGACTGACGAGCTGGTCTATAATTTGTTGGATTTGCCGCCGACGATTATGGAGGTATGCGGGATTGCCGCGCCGGGCCAGCATGCGCTGCACGGGAGGTCGATGCTGCCGTGGATGACGGGGCAGGGGGCAGCTTTGGCGCCGGCCTTGGCGAACTCGAGAGAAGAAGTGATAGCGAGTTACAATGGCCAGCAATTCGGGTTGTATACGCAGCGCATGATTCGGACCAAAAGCTGGAAGTATGTGTGGAATTTGACCGACGTCGATGAGTTGTACGACTTGGAGGATGATCCACACGAGCTGCACAACCGGATCGGTGATCCTGCCCGGCATGAGCTGGTGCAGCAGCTGCGCAAGCGACTATACGCTGCATTGTTAAAAGACGGAGATCCTATGGTCCGCAACGAGTGGATGCAGCGGCAGCTGCTTGGCGGGCATAAAAACTGATGCCAGCGGTACGGTGCTTGAACGAAGCTGGCGAAGGAAGCGGCCGCTGTGGTGCGGCTTGCAGCTTGCGGCGTCGGCTGCTTTGGCTGCTGCATCGGCCTGCTCGCAGAGAGACTAGGCGAGGTTATCCTGCAAATTGCGCAGGATATTTTTGTTTTTGCGCAAAATTGCCGTTATTGGGCGGTAATTCTGCCAAAATTGCAAGATAATTGAATGCTGCGGCTGCTGATAGGGCCCCGAATATCCTGCCGCTTTTGCACGATAGGCTCGCTCAAACCGGAAGGTGAATTACAGAAAAAGGTCAACCCGTTCCAACGGGTTGACCTTTTTTATTCCCTAGGATTTCACTTCCACGACCCAACCAAACGGATCGGCGACAGTTCCATTTTGAATGCCGGTGAGCGTGTCATAAACCCGCTTGGACAGCTCGCCCGTCTGTCCCTGATTGATCTTCATCTGGTGCGTATCCCAGAACAGCTCACCAATCGGGGAGATAACGGCAGCAGTACCGGTTCCGAACGCTTCCTCCAGCGTGCCGTTGACATAGCTGTTATACAGCTCGTCGATCGCAAGCTTCCGCTCAACAACCGGCACACCCCAGTGCTTGAGCAGCGTAATGACCGAGTTTCTGGTGATACCGTCGAGGATACTGCCGTTCAACACAGGGGTCACGACTTCCCCGTTGATTTTGAAGAAGACGTTCATGCTGCCGACTTCTTCGATATATTTGCGTTCCACGCCGTCTAGCCACAGCACTTGCGAATAGCCTCTATCGCTAGCGACTTCCTGCGCTTTGAGTCCAGCGGCATAGTTGCCGGCTGTCTTGGCTGCACCCGTACCTCCAGGTACTGCACGCACGAAATGGTTCTCGACATTGATCTTCACCGGGTGAATGCCTTCGGCATAATAGGAGCCAACAGGAGACAGGATGATCATGAACTGGTAATTATGCGATGGAGCTACGCCCAGCGCGGCTTCTGTCGAGATAATAAACGGTCGGATATATAAAGACGTGCCCTCCGCGGACGGGATCCAATCCTGATCGACCTCCACCAACTTTTTCAGGGCATCCAACAGGAAGTTCTCGTCGATCGGCGGAATGCTTAGACGGTTGTTGGAATGATTCAGGCGCTCAAAATTTTTGCCAGGTCTAAACAACAAAATGCGGTTGTCGGAAGTACGGTACGCCTTCAGGCCTTCAAAAACCGTCTGTCCGTAATGGAACACTTTCGCGGCAGGATCCAAAGTGATCGGCTGATATGGCACGATGCGCGGGGAGTGCCACCCTTGTTCTGTTGCATAATCCATGATGAACATGTGATCTGTAAAATATTTGCCGAATCCAAGCTGATCGGGTTGTGGCTTTGTTTTCTTCGATGTGCTTAATGTGATTTCTAGGTTGTTAGTCACGGAATGTCATCTCCTTCAAAAGTCTCTCTCTATGAAACAAGCCGCCTCGACATGAGACGGGGTCCACCGTTAATGATTCTTACATTATTCTACAACAGAAGCGGGTAAAAGACTAGGCGCAGCTCGCAGTGGTTTTTTTGTACAAAAAGATGCGTCCATTTTGGATATGTATACAAAAACACACAATTTGCACATACATTTTATACACACTTTACGAATCTGTTTTAAACTCATCTTATCAGATTTTGTCGATAAATTTAGGAGACATAAGGAAGAGAGAGGAAGTCTGTCTATGCGATTGCCAAAAATGACGGTAGGAAGAAAGCTATTTGTTAGTTTTACAATTATTTTGATGCTAACCGGAGCTGTCGGATGGATGAGCTTGACCAACATGCAACGGATCCAGAGCAAAAGCGACGAGATCAGCCAAACTTGGATGCCTGGTGTTGAAGCGATCAATTCGCTTAGCTATTTAACGGAAAATGTGCAATCGTTGGATATGCAGCTTTTGATTTTGAGCGATCCAAGTCAGCTGCAGACAACAGCGACTCAAGCGCTTGCAGGGATATACAAAGTGGACGAGCAGGTGAAACAATTCGCGGGATCGCTAGGCGATGAGCAGGAGAAGCGGAATTTTGATGCCTTCCAATCGCAATGGGAGGCTTATAAAAAGTTTCATGAGCGATTCGTCGCGCTCAGCAAAGAAACTCCAGCCAACAAAGCTTCGGGCAACTGGGGGACTGAGGTGCAGGCGCTCATCGGCGATGCGGGTAAAACATTTGGGAACTTGCAAAAATATCTCGATGTTCTCGTCCAATTGGAGCATGAGGGGGCTGGTGCGGCCTCAGCGAGCAGCGCAGACATTTATCATCGCGGACAAATGAACATGATCTATGTGCTGGCAGCAGCTGTATTGCTTGGCATTATGCTGGCTACCTGGATTACATATATCATCTCCAAGCCTGTGCGGATGGTTTCCAGATCGTTACAGGAGGTATCGCTGGGGAATCTGCATGAAACTGACATGAAGGTTAAAAACCGGGATGAAATCGGCGAGCTGGTTGCTTCCTTGAACAGTATGAAGACGAATGTTAGGCAGATTTTACAGCAAATTCGCGAAGCGTCTGCGCAGGTGGCCGATTCCTCGCAATCGCTGCTCGCGCATTCCGAGCTCAGCTCACTGGCATCCAATCAGGTGGTGGAAGTCATGCATAAGGTTGCCGTCGGGGCAGAGAGCCAAGTGATGAGCTACTCGGATACATCAACGGCGATGACGGAAATGGCGACTGGCGTGCAGCGGATTGCGGAGACATCGTCCGAAGTGGCGGATATTTCGATGGAAGCTTTCCGGGAAGCAAAACAGGGGGAGCAAGATTTGCAAATGCTGATGTCCAGCATGGCGGGCATGGCAGATATCGTGCACCGGGCGCATGAGGTGATTCAACTGCTGGAAAGCCAATCGCAGGAAATTGGCGATATGATCGGCATGATCGGCGGCATCGCCAAGCAAACGAATCTGCTCGCCCTGAACGCGGCGATTGAAGCGGCGCGCGCCGGCGAAGCGGGCAAAGGCTTCCACGTTGTCGCCGGTGAAGTGCGCAAGCTTTCCGAGCAATCGGCGCAATTCGCGAGCCGCATTACGGAGATGATTGCGCTCATGCTCGGCAATACCGGAACTGCCGTGCAAACGATGGAAGACTGCTTGCAGGCCGTGGGCGAAGCCAAAGTCATGGTGCACACAGCTGAGACGTCGTTCCAGCGGATTTTTGAAGCGACGGGAAAAGTGGCGGAGTGCATTCAAGAGGTGGCGGCCGGTGCGCAGCAAATGGCGGCGACGTCCGAGGAAGTGGCCGCTTCGGTGGTGGAGACCAACGCCCATGCGCAAAATTCGTATCACTACGCTCAGCACGTAGCGGAAACAGCAGAGCAGCAGCTGTCCTCGCAGCATGGAATTACGGATTCGGCCAGCAGCTTGAATGTCATTGCGGAAGAATTGAACGCAGCGGTTGGCAAGTTCAAGTTCTAAGTTTAACGGCTGGGGCGACCACAAAGAGAAAGCCCTAACGGAAGCGAACTTCCGTTAGGGCTTTTGTGCTAACCAGCATCTTGACAGACAGCGACGGCAATCTTCGAATCCGCTGTCCCGTAATACAGCAGCCACTCTTCGTTGTGGTAGACCAAGCCTTCGACAAAGCAGACATGGTTCACTTGCCCGCTAGTTTCGTAATCTTTGTCTGGCACAAGGAAAGGGGCTGACGACCGGGCAATGACGACCGTCGGGTCCGCGAGGTCGAATAGCGCCTGCCCGGCGCAGTACGCCCCAGCGGCATAGGCGGGATCGCCATGCACCTCATCGTTGCGGCCGTTGTAAATGAGCAGGATGCCATGCTTTGTGATAACCGCTTGCGGCCCCGGCTCAACCAGCGTACTGTCAAACCGGTGCAGCCGCCTCCGCAGCACCGGAGCCAGAATCGGCTCCTCGGAATAGTCGCGAAAATCGTTCGTTTCTATAGGTTCCCAACGAATCAAATCGTCGGATGTCGCCGCATAAATATGTGACTCGCCCCAATACATCCAGTATTTGCCATTAATCTTCGTGGCAATAAACCGTTCGCCCTCCCGGCGTGTCACGATGGAGCCTGATTTGCACCAAATATCGCTGTATTTGCCGTTCAAGGCAGCGCCGAAAGCTGTGCCGTGTTTCGTCCAGGTCAGCAAATCCGGGCTTGAGGCCACACACAGCCTCGCTTTGTCGCCGTCATAGGCGGTGTACGTGAGGTAATAGATGCCGGCTTCATCCTGGGCAATTCGCGGGTCCTCACAGCCGCCTTCCCATTCCAGATGCTGGAACACATCTGGAGCGGGGGAGAGCACCGGCTCGGGCCGCTTCGCGAAATGCCGCCCATCCGCGCTGCTGGCCAGACCGATCCGGGACGTCCCGGCATGGCGGCCGACCGTATCCTCGGCCCGGTAGAGGAGGTGGACGCTGCCCTGGCGAACAACCGCCGCGGGGTTGAACACGTCTTTCTCCTCCCAGCGGACATCGCTGCCGGTAATTGGACAGACGAAGCGGTTTTGGATATCCGGTTCCAGGCATGGATTACATGCATCCGCTTTGATAAAAGGCCCTAACTGCCAACTGATGCTCTGGGTATCTTTGGTCATGGTCATGCGCGCCGCACTCCTTTATTGCTTCGCCGTGGCGAGATAAGCATCCAATTGCTTTTGATACTCGGCAATGACTTTATCGACACCGGCTGCTTTCAATTTATCCTGAGCTTGCTTAATATTTTTGTCATAGTCGGCAACCCCGGAATAGATCGGAGCCACATCGGATGTGATGACCGCTTTGACGTTGCCCATCTCCGTCTTCACCGGCGAAGCGTCGAAGAAGAAGCCGGAAGAGATGAAGTTTTTGGCATCAGGCTGAACTTCGTACAGCTTGCGGGTCGCTTTGACAATATCGCCGACGCGGATGAAGTTCAAGTTGCCGATCATCCAGTCGGCATTCGGAACGAGCGAAGCTTTGGTATCCGCATCCAGCACAGGCGTCATCCCTTTGTCGCCGGCTTTGTTATACGTTTTGCCTTCGATGCCATAGATGAAGAGGTCGTAGTTTTCTTGGTTGGCGTACAGCCAGTTCATGAATTTCACTGCGGCATCCGGGTGTTTGCTGTTGGCTGCGACGACGTTCAAGTTTTTCGCATTCGTGAAGCGATAGTGACCTTTGTCAGGATTAAATTCTTGCAAAGTAAAGTCTTCTAGCTTAGCCCCGTTCAAATATTGATCCAACTGGGTTTGTGTTGCCGAAATGGTGCCCATCGTGAAGCCCCAGTTCGCTTCATTGACCGATTTTTGCACCTGATCTTGCTTCAGCGTCAAGACGTCAGGGTTAATCAGCTTCTTTTGATAGGCTTGTCGGAAAAAGGCGCTTTCCTGTTTGAATTCATCGCTCTCGATCCAGTTCTTCGCTTTACCGTCTTTCGTAATCATGGCGATGCCATCGCGAACGTCGAACGGATAAGAGTCGAAGGTGCGGTGCAAGAAATCTTCACCCGTCGAAGAAATATGGCTCAGCGTGAACGGATATTGCGGCTTCGGCGCCGGCGCAGCGTTATACAATTTCTCCATCGCATCGAGCATTTCTTGCGGTGTTTTCACGAGCGGATTGATGCCGTACTTTTTGAAAAGGAAATCATTGGATGTAAACACGTCGACCGTAGCCGGCTCCATCCAGTTCGAAGGAATCCCATAGGTTTTGCCGTCTTTGGTTACCGCATTGAAGATATCGGTGGAGATCACCTTTTTAATGTTCGGTCCGTATTGATTAAGCTCTGCGGAGATGTCTTTCACAGCGCCCCGGGCGATATAGTTGGAAAGCGAGACTACATCGTTCATAACATGGAACATATCCAGGTCTTCGCCCGTGGACAGCATTAAATTCAGCTTCTGATCCCAGGCGGACCAATCGATATATTGTTCCTCAATTTGCACGTTGACCCCGTCAGCCAGCAGCTTTTTATTCACGGCTGCTTTCACTTCCTGCCAGCTTTTCGGTTCGGTGCCTGGAATGACGTACTTAATCGTAACCGGTTTATCCGAGGAGACGGTGCTGCCTTTGTCCGCAGTGCTTGTGGAATCAGGCTTGGTGGAACTTGCAGCAGGTTCACCGCTGTTACTCGTACAACCGGCCAATACGCAGACCAATAACAGTGTGGAAAGAATACTCAAGCTTTTCTTCAATCGAACCCTCTCCCTTAACGTTTGTTATTTTTTATATAAACCCCTAACGGAGGCCCATATCAAGATCAACCTTTGACGGATCCGATGATTAACCCTTTGACAAAGTAGCGCTGTAAAAATGGATAAAGCAGCACAATCGGCCCGATTGTCAGCACCACGGTCGCCATTTTTGTCGTTTCAGCAGGAACGGTCGCATTCAGTGCGCCGCTCGGAATCATTTTCAAAGCATCAATATTCGATTTGATTTGCAGCAGCAGATATTGAACCGGGTACAGATTTTTATTGGAGACGAGCATAATCGCATTAAACCAATCGTTCCAGTAACTAATGGCATAGAACAAGCAGATCGAAGCGAGAACAGGCACGCATAAAGGCAAATAAATTTGGAACGCGATGCGCATATCGTTGGCCCCGTCCATATAAGCGGATTCGCGCAGCTCATTGGGCAAGCTATCCATAAAATTTCGCACGAGGAACATGTTAAAAGGGTTAAACAACTGGATCGGGATAATGAGCGCCCAAATATTATCTTTCAGCCCCAGCTTCGTACACATGATGTACCATGGAACAAGCCCGGCGCTGAACAGCATCGTAATGAAAAAGTAGAGCGCCAGTCCATTGCGATACTTCACATTTTTGTTGGCCAGCGTGTAGGCGGCCATGCCTGTAATGACGACGGCGAGCACGGTGCCGATAATCGTAACGAATACGGAGACGAAGTACGCTTGCGCAAGCACGTGTCCTTGGGCGAAGACGAGCCGGTACGCATCTAGCGATAAACGGTCGGGAAATAAACTGTAGCCGTGCTTGGTGATGCTGTCTTCGCTGGAGAGCGAGACGATGACCGTCAGGAGCATGGGGAATAGGCAGATCAAAGCGAATAGCGCGATAACGACATAAATACCGAAGCTGGCGAGATTGAACGTGCTGCGTGGAGCGTAAGACGAATCGTGATGTCCAGACATCTTAATACAGCGCCCCTTCCTTATAAAATCTTCGCGTGAGCCAATTGACCAGATAGACGAGAATGAAGCCGACGACAGATTGAAAAAGGCCGATGGCAGCGGCATTCGAAGGGTCGCCGATCTGCCGCAGGGCACGGAACACATAGGTGTCGATGACGTCAGTCGTCGGGTACAAGACGCCGTTGTCGCCGATGATGGCATAGATCATGCCGAAGTCGCCATAAAAAATTTTGCCCAAGTTCAACAATGTCAAAATAGCAGCGGTAGGCGCCAGCAGCGGAAGCGTTATGCTCCTTATTTTGCGCCAGCGGGAGGCGCCGTCGATATCTGCGGATTCGTACAATGCTTGATCGATGCCGGTGATGGCGGCCAAATAAATGATCGAGCCCATGCCGGCTTCTTTCCAAATCTTCATGGCGGTAAGCAGCCAAGGCCACGCTTCCGGTTTGGAGTACCAGTTCTGCGATTCGCCGCCGAACGCTTCGATGACATGGTTCATCAAGCCGGCGTCCGTTTTGAACAGCATATACATCAAATAGCTGACAATGATCCAGGAGAGGAAGCTGGGGAAAATCATGGTGGACTGGGCGAACTTAATAAAAATCCGCTGGCGGATTTCATTGAACAAGACGGCGAGTCCGATGGCGGCAATCGTGCCAAAGAATAGAAACAAGAGATTCAGTTTGATCGTGTTGGACATGACCAGCCAGGCGTCACTGGATTTGAAAAAGAACTCAAAGTTGCGAAAGCCGATCCAATTGCTGTGGAGGATGCCTTTTTGATAATTAAACTGTTGGAAGGCAATGACCAGATACGGGTATGTCGCATAGGAGAAGATGAACACGTAAAGCACAGCTGGAAGCGCTAACAAATAAGAAAAACGATTTTTTAACAGTTCACGGATGACGTTCGGCAATTTGCTCACACCTCCTGTTTGTTGTTTTCAGCATAAATGGCGGCAGCCGTGCATGTAAATTTTAAGATTCCAATTTCGGTTGCAAATTCGGGTGATGGCTGATTTTCGAAAGTGATGGCGCGAAATAAAAAGACGATGGACCTCTGAGAGGCCACACCGTCATCTGGATTCATGGAAGTTTTCCCGGTATTGGGAAGGAGACATGCCGACATGCTTCTTAAACACGGTGGAAAAATAGGACGCCCCGGGAATGCCGACCCCTGCTCCGATCTCCGCCACAGACCCGTCCGTTGTGCCCAGCAGCCGCTTGGCCTCTTCGATGCGCAGGAGCGTTACATAATCGTTAAACGTCGTTTTCCCATAGCTCTTGAACAGCTTGCCCAAATATCCGGCAGATAGGCCGACTTGATGCGCAACCGAGTCCAACGACAGATCGGGATTATGATAATGCTGCTGGATGAAGTGTTTGACTTCATCGATGACCTTTTCATTTTTCAACATTGAGACATTGTGCCGCGTTTCTTCTAATGCGTTGACGATGTTACGGCAAAGCCCGGTAAGCAGCTCCTCCATATCCGTTAACGTCTCAGCTTGCTGGATCTCGTTCAGCCCGATATAAAAGAGCTGCACATCGATGCCCCAGCCTTCGGTCACATGCTCGAATTCCCGGGCCATCGCCAGAATCAAAAAATTCGTATATTGAATGGCCTGCATATACGTGCAGCCGGATACATAGTCGATCCAATGGCGGATTTCTGCTTGAATCGAGGCGGCATGGTGCATTTTTACCGCTTCCAGCAGCTTTCTCTCCGCTAGCGCCGGGTAGCGTTTATCCGTGTCGCGGTCATCCATCACGCGGTTGGCATCGACGATGCAATTCGTACCCAGGAATAGGCGATGGCAGATGTACTCCTGCGCAGAGCGGTAGGCATTGCTTAAGCGATCGATGGAATCGCACCAGTCGCCGATGCTGGCCGAGACCGTGATTTTATAATAAGCATGCACCGCATCTTGAATTTCCGTTAGGGATAAAAAGAGATGGTCATTGCGATCCGGATTGGCGGATTGGACGATTAGCACGATCTCATCTTCCGTGACCGTGACATCCGTTTCGATGTGCTTACTGAGTATTTCCTGGGCAATATTCCCGATGGCATAGGCGATCAATTCCCTGTCAAACGTGGAAAATGCTTGTTTAAACCGCTGCAAGCCATCGACTTTCATCACGATAACGGAGAAGAAAGGGCCTTTGAGATGGTGAGCCCATTCCTGCTCAATTTGCGCCAGCGCTGCTTTGTTGATGCCTTGTAATAAAGACAGCATCGAGCTGCTTTTCAGCACCTGGTTGGAGCGCTGCAAATTCAGCTCCAGCCGTTCGGCAGACTCCATCGTCGTTTTGAAAGCGTTCGAGAGCAGTGTGTATTCATCACTGTTGAGCAGGGAGCCTTTGTTGAGCTCCGTTCCTCGGGATTCCAACACACGGTCCAATAACGAGCGGATGGGATTATACATGGTTCCGGTCAGTAGGAGGGCGATAACGGTACCCAGCACCATCAGCAGCAGGGCAATCACCAATGTCCAGGTGCGCAGCGTATAGATATCGGACAGTAACTCGCTATAAGGCCGCACGGTGACAAAAAACCAATCCAATGTCGACGATTTTACATATGTCACCATATATTTCTGGTGATCCATCGTTTCGGCGAAGCTGCCTTGATTGTCTGATCTTTTCAAAATGGAGGCCACATAGCTCTTTCCCGAGAAATCCGCCATGAAATATTGGGGATCGGAATGGGAGATCACCTTCCCGGCTGCATCCATCACGAACGTATCGGCGTTCTGGATCGGGGTGTTGATGCTGTTGATCGTATCGCGGATATACGATTCATTCAGATCCAGAACAAGCGCTGACCTGGGAGTGTTTTTGACAGGCAGCCATTCCGGCACGATGCGAAAGGTTAGCAACCGCAATTGTTTGTTGCTGTTCTCATCATCATTCTTCTGCACTTTGCGCTGGTAAAAGCCAAAAAACTGCTTTTGCTGCTGTTTTTGCGCTTTCGCAGCGACATCCGGGTCTCGCTCCAGCCCTAACGTGTCGATGTACTCGCCGTTCGTAAAATTGTAAAGGCTGATGTTGGCGATGAACGGGTAGACGCTTTGCACTTTGGAGATGACAATGTACGCTTGCAAATTTTGTACTTTATCGACTTGATCCGCATATAAGTATGCGTTTACATGATTATCGATGAGCAGTTGGCTGACGACATCCTGAATCTGCTTGTACACGACATTGGCTGTAAAGCTGACATGTGACAGCATTTGCTGCGAGGATTTATCAATTTCTTTAACTGCTCTGGATGAAAATAACGTGTAGAGGATTGTGCTTACGATCGCGATAGAGAGCACAATGAGGAGGAAAAAAGAAATGACCAATCTGCGATAGACCCGATATTGGCGAATCCGGTTCAAGAACGTCACGTGCCGATTCCTCCGATCCGAAACAAAAGTGGAAGTAACGGATAATTCGGCGGCGCTGTCTGAATTTCCTTTTTTGGACAAGCCTTGGGCAACTACACTTAAGATTCGAAATGTGCCGGATGTTTATGCATCGGCGGTGGGCGTCACTTTTTGCAAAGATATTCATAGTGAATCTTGTTTCCTGAGGGCATTCTAAGCATAAAGACCGATGCGAGGAGGAATCCACTTGGAGCAGAAATTTGTGAGGGAGACGAGATGTTTCAAAATATCAAGGGTGTTTCCGCTGGATGTCAACAACCACGAGACGATGTTCGGCGGCAAGCTGATGTCACTGATCGATGACATTGCTTCGATCTCCGCGTCCAAGCTGTGCCGGGTTACCGCAGTTACGGCATCTACGGACTCCGTCGATTTCTTAAAGCCGATCCGGCCGACGGATTGCGTCTCTTTGGAATCGTTCGTCACCTGGACGGGAAAAACCTCGATGGAGGTGTTCGTGAAGGTGATCACGGAAAATTTGCGCTTTGGAAAGCGGGATATTGCTGCGACGTCGTTTTTAACTTTTGTGGGCATGGATGAAAGCAATAAGCCCATTCCAGTTCCGCGGATCGTGCCGGAAACCGAGGAGGAGCGCAAGCTGTACGAGACGGCAAGTCTCCGTGCGGAGATGCGCAAAACAAGGCGCGAGGAAAGCAAGAAGTTTGCCGATTATTTGGTGACGACATATCCATGGGAGTAACCGCATTTTCCAAAGAGCCAAAGAGCTAAGCAGCTTGCTAGTGCTTAGCTCTTTTTTTATCATGAACCCCGGCATTCATTTCATGTACAAAATGAACGATAAAGGAGGAAAACAGGCCGCTAGCAGGCCAATTAAAGCTCCTGCGGTTTTTTTGCCAGTGGTCCATGTCATTTTGGCGTAAACGAACGTGTAATAGGTTAAATAGAGCCCTGCGAGGACAACAATAATTTTTGTCATAACCGATTTACTCCTTCTGTTCCATATGCTGAGGATCCATTTGCTTGCCGAAGCTCTCAATTTTTACATCAAAATCAACGGTGACTTTAGCATCGGCATATTTTTTTTCCCATTCGTATGCTTCAAAAGCTTGGAGCGTGGCAAACTGCTTCCGCGCGTCCAAAAACCAGACAAAGGGCTCGGCTCGATACTCTTGCTGCGTTTTTTGAATGAGCCGCGTTGATATTTCTTTTAAGTCATTGGAGATGGCTTTGGTGAGCAAGCGTTGGTTTCCTTCATCCGTTACATAATTATTTAAACTAGGGATCGACAGCACCTGTGCTTTAATAGGAACCTTTACATGAATGACCGGAGGGTCCTTTTTGACATTGATTTGAATCTGGGTATTGCTGCTTTTGAGCAGACGGACGGTTACACGGTATTTGTTGTCGAGCGGGTCGGGATACGAGGATACGAACACATGGGAGAGCGCTTTTCTCCGCAGCAGCAGGACATGGCGCGTCTCCTCGCCAGTTAACTTGCCGATCATAACCCCATCCTTGAGGACCGCAGAACCCATGATTTGCACGGGGTCTCCCGAGATTTGCGGAATCTCTCCAGCGATATAATCATCCTCATCTTTCTTTTCCTTAGCCGCGACACGATTTGTCGTGCCATAAATGGTTAGAAACAGCTCCTCGTGTACCCTTTGCATAAAACGGTTAATGGTGGCATACGGCACATGTCCTGTGTCCCGCCATCTTTTCTGCATAAACGCATAGTACTTATGCGGCCGCGTCTCAAGCTTCGGCTTGTTGTGATGAATGAAAGTCACCGATTTCTCGTGGGAAACGATGACATTAATTTCCCGCCGCATCTCAGGATCACGCAGTGCAGCTACAATGATGTTGGGCAGCAATTTTGTTTTGGCCAACTCCTCCCCGATGACGAGTGTGCGAAGATGCGCAAAGCTGATCTTGCGAGTAACAACGCTGTTGGCCAGTTCCTTGGCTGACAGAATATCAGGGGCAGTAAAGGTGAGCGTATCGCTGGGAGGCTCATTGGGGGCATTCCCCTTATCAGTAGAACCTACCTGGGGGTTGGCGATCTGAAAAGTGACATTGACCAAGTTCTTTTCGGCAAGATCAAGACCCAGAACGACCACATAGGCTTGTTCTTCCAGTTCCAGCTTGTCCCAACAGCCGCTCAGCAGCAATGCTGCCATAGTGAAGATCAGGATAGACTTAAGCACCTGCATGTCGGAATCGCTCCTTCCAGCGGTCTACGACCCAGAGAACAAAGGGTAATGACAAGATCAAAATGGAAGAGAATTTAAGCAGCATTTCACGGAACGATGTCGTCATGATGACATTAACCGGCAGCATGCCGATCATAAAGACGAGACCGGCAAAGGGCAGCAACAAAGGCTCAAATTCGTTCATACATATCGTTTTCGCAAACAAGAGAGTACTTAAATACAGCAAGATGGAGAAATGAATCACCGTTCCAATCATCCAAAAGCCAAAAAACAAAGCTTCCACGTTCGTAATGTTTTGTCCGATATTGGCCGTGCGGGTCAGCTGATGGAACGGGTAAACCATATGCTGGATAGCCGGGTAGTCGAAAACGAAAACGTAAATGCTTACAAAAAAAGCGGTCTGTATGCAGGTGAAACCTAAACCTATTAAGGTGCTGAACTTGAAAACTTTGTAAGACTTGCTGTATGGATAGAAGGCGGCCAGCAAAATGATTTCTCCGAATATGGAGCTGTGGCTCGCGCTTTCGATCACAATTCGACCCAGACCAGGACCTGCTAGCGGATAGAGATGCATCCAGTCGCTATCCTGCCAAACAAAAATAATGAGCAAGATAATCATAATTTGAATATAAGGAATGATGAGCCAAGCCGTTCGTCCGATCGTCTCGAAGCCGCGATTCGCCACAAAGAAACAAGTGGCCATAAGAATAATAAGTAAATAAAAGATGGGGGTACGCGGATAGTACATACTGTTCACAATATCGATGTAGTTCCGGGAGTTCGCGATCGTGCCTGAAAAAATACTCAGAAATAAAGCAAATCCGATGACGGAAGCGGCATACTTGCCCATTAGACTATGAATAAGCTCAATTAAGCCTTGATTCTGGTGTTTCTTCAGCAGTCCCAGCAAAATCAGCAAGGGGATTCCGACGATGAGGCCTGATACAAGCGGGATCATCCAGGCAGCGTTTTTGCCATAGTTGAACAGGAGATCAGGTGTCGTATCCGAAAATTTAATTCCGATTGTGAACAAGACGACGGAAAGAAGCTCTCTTTTCCCCAATTTCCCATCGGATATTTTGATCATTGGCTTGAATTCCCCTCAGGCTTTTGTCCTCGCTTCTTTTGGATCGGCCATGCGGTTGATGGTCGCAGCCACATCTTCCAAACAGGAGGCCGGGTAATCAAATCTTTGGAAGAGCGCGTGTACGGAGCAAGCGGCGATAAAAACGGCACCCCGAACGATTTTAGTGAAACCAAATAGGCAAGTAATCCACTCAGAAATAAGGCAATGCCAAAGAAGCCGAGGAATGACGAGATGAACAGGACGACAAAGCGCAGCGAGCGAACGCCGAAGTTAAAGTTGAGCTCCGGAAGGGCAAACGATGACAGACCCGTCAAGGCGACGACAATAACGAGTATAGGGCTGATAATATTGGCATCTACGGCGGCCTGGCCGAGGATAAGCGCCCCGACAATCCCGATCGTCGGTCCCATAACCGTCGGGATGCGGATGCCTGCTTCCCGGACGAGTTCGAAGGCAACCTCCATAATGAGCACTTCGATTAATGCGGGAAACGGAACTCTTTCCCTTGTCGCGGCGATCGCCAGCAGCAGATCCGTCTGGATCATTTCCTCATGAAACGTGCTGACGGCTACGTAGATGGATGGCAAGAGCAGCGCGACGACCATGGCGAACAGCCTCACAAACCGGATGAAATTTCCGTACGCCCAGCGGGTATACATATCTTCGGCAGTTTGAAATAGTGCCCAGAACGTAACGGGGACGACCATCGCATACGGAGCATTTTCCATTAAGATGGCAATATGCCCTTCCAATATAAATGAACAAGCCCGATCCGGCCGCTCCGTAATGAGGGTGCTCGGGACGAGCGAGTAAGGCCGCTCTTCGATGTGCTGGGCTAATATGGAGAGCGTTTGTACCGAAGTGTCCCCGACCTCTGCGATGCGGTGTTTCACCTTTGCCACAAGCTCCGGATTGGCGACATCTTTTAAATAAATGATTGAAATCATGCTCTGGGCACGTTTGTCAATCACCATCGTTTCAAACATCAGCTTCTCATCTTTAATGTGCTTGCGGATCAAAGAGCGGTTCGCGTAGGCGGATTCCACAAACGATTCCTTCGGCCCAATGATGACATTTTCTGATTTGGGCGTGGAAATAGCACGCTTCTCGAAGCCGGGCGTATCGATGCTCAAGGCTTCGGGCATGCCTTCGAACAGGATCAATGTGCCGCCGCTGAACAACGTGTTCAGACAATCGCGAACACCCTGTAATTGGTGGCCGTTCGAGGTGGTCAGCGAGCTTTTCAGCAGCCCCAGTGCCAGATCTTCTTCGCCAGTTTGCATAAGCGCCGGATCAAGGAGCGGTTCAATAATATGCTTTTCTATCGTAGTCGTGTCCGCGGTTCCCTCGATAAACAAAATAACGGCACCCATCCGCAGTGTCGGGATAAAAAGCTCGCGGATTTTAAGCGAGATGTTCTGTGGATAGGAGAATAGGTCTTTAAAAGTTTGAACGTTAGCGGCTAAATCTGATGTCAGCATCAGCTGCTCGTCTGCCTGTGGATGATGCTGGTTGATGACCGCATGGCGAATTAATTTATTAATAAAGTTCATAGCACTTTGAGCCCCGCTGACCATGTTTTTGGATATTTTGTCCAATTGGGAAATTTTCATTCGCGATCGTTCGGCCGTTGAAAATTATGGAACCGATCCGGACGACTATTCCTTCAAGGTCAAGGCATAATAAGTTCCGGCAGTAATAGCTTGTTATTCTAAGGAGGCGTGGTAATCATGCATCAACTCGTACAGCAAATTGGCCAATGTCAGCAAATCATTTCGCAAATGATCTCGCAAACTCAGCAAGCTAACGGCATGTATCAGCAAATGAGACAGCAGGAGCTGCAAAACTCCCAGCAGCTGCAGCAGTTGGCACAGCGTGAGCAGCAAGCTGCGCAAATCATTGAGCATGCACTGCAAGGACATGCCCAGGCGCTGCAGCAAATGAATCATTGCCTGCAAATTTGCTCCCAGCTGGAGCAATCGGTGCAGCAGCAAATGATGGCCAACCAGGCTGGGCAGATGAGCTCTTATGGCAACGCTTATGGTAACCAAGGGATATCCTCTTACCAGCGCCATTAAGACGCTATTGAGCCATGCTTAAACAATATTTTGCTGAGATTATGCTAAGTGAGGACGATTCGTTGAGCGGAGCGCTGGAAAATTTGGTCAATGAAGCCGAGAACCGCTATCACACGCCTTATGTAGAGGTTTACCAAGTGATACAGCGTGGTGACGACGCGTTCACCGTCATCTTGAATATGGATTTTCCGAGCGTATAGGAAAAGATGGATGGAGGGAACCGCGGTGCAGATCCGCGGTTTCTTTATTGCTGCGACTTGGAGCTGCTCCGGGCCAAGAAGCAGGCGGTGGAAGGCGCACGGTTGAATATTTACAATGCCAACTCGGCAACTTTGTTGGAGTCACTCAAATTCGGTATTGCCGGCTATAGCGGCATCATGGCTAACTTTCATCCGGAATGCTATGTATGGCTGCTGCGCAATTGGGAGCACGCGGAAGCGGAAGCTGCCGACCATCTGAGCAGCTTCCTCACCATGTCATCCTGGATCGAGAAGCAGCTGTATCCGGTCAATGCCAAATACTATCTGATGCTCGAAGGCGTTCTGAGCAATTACCGCTGCCGAGTGAAGGATCACTCGCAGTTCTCGGCTACGGATCGACTTGAAGTGGAGCAGGTGCGCAGGTTTTCGAAGGCGATGGCCCAGCAATACGCGATTTCGTGAAAAAGGGTGCTGCAGCTCGGGCGGCACCGCTGCGGCCACTGCGTCGATTATCCTGCAAAAACAGAAGGATAATAGGGCTATATCGCTTATACCGCCGCCGATTCGTGCTGCTTATCCTGTCATAAATGCAGGATAAGCAAAAGAGGCTGTTCCCCGTCATCTTAGATGACTTGCGGGACAGCCTCTTCTCTTTGCCATTTGGCATATTTACCCACACCACACACCGATGCCGCGCAACAAGCCATGGGTGAGCATCTGGCCCGTGTCATGAGGCCAAAAGGCCGCCTTGTCGATCATCGGTGATGACGGCGGGTAGCCTTGTTGCTCGTGTACTTATTAGTCGGTAATGTTCCTCATGTAGTAAGCGATAATATCTTTCCTGCGGATAATGCCGATGAAAATGTGATTGTCGTCGACCACCGGCACAAAGTTTTGATCAGCAGCCAAAGCCAGCATATCCTCCATATCGGCGTGAATCGAAACGGACTCGTTATGAATATTTTTCTCGATATCGCAAATCGGAACTTCATGCATATTCTCGAAAGTAAGGCCGGGCTTATCTTTCAACGCCCACAGCAGGTCACCTTCGGATAAGGTGCCAACATATTTTCCTTCCTCATCGACAATGGGCAGCGCGGAATAATAGTGATTCTCCAACTGCTCCAGCGCTTCTTTCACCGAGGCGCACGAGGTGATAAAGGCGACTTTGTCTTTTGGTAATAAAAATGAGGCTACGCTCATGGTTAAAACTCCTTTCCGAAAATTTCATTATGTACATTTAACCACAACATCATTCGTTTTGAAAGAAGTTTCCAGTATTTTCAAGTCGATTCTCAGCTGTTTATGGCGTTTTTGAAAAAATATTTTGAAAATATGAATGATTCTGAAAGGAATTCATGACTCATTATGGAATTATTTTCTATATATACGAATGACAATAGGAGCCGCTCTCTTCTCACCGGGTTTATGGCGGTAAACCGCCTGGCCATATTCTAGCCATACATACATAGAGGAGGAATTTTATGAAAGCAACAAAATGGGTGTCGACTGCAGTAGCTCTAACCCTGATGGGTACCGTTGCCGTCGGCTGCGGCAGCAACGAAGCCGCTCCATCTCCATCCGCATCGCCGAGCGGTGACGCGAAAAGCACAACGGCTCCTACCGCTTCTACGGCTTCCGCCAAGCCCCAAGAAATTAAGATTAACTATCCAGCCGAACCGCCGGTCATGGATAGCTCCATTGCGACTGCAGCCGCTGCATTCACTTTTATTAGCGCATTTAATGAAGGGCTGTATCGCATTGATAAAGACGGCAAGGCTACCCCTGGTCTTGCGAAAGATTTCCCGAAAATTTCCGCTGACGGCTTAACGTACACGATAGATATTCGTGATGATGCGAACTGGTCTGACGGTCAGCCGGTGAAGGCGCAAGATTTCGTGTACGCCTACAAGCGGACTTTGGATCCTGCAACGAAAGGACAGTACAGCTTTGTTGTCGCTTGGATTAAAGGCGGCGAAGCGGTAACGAAGGCGAAAACGCCGGAAGAAGTGAAAGCGGCTCAAGATGCGCTTGGCGTCAAAGCATTGAGCGACAAGCAATTGGAGATCAAGCTGGAAAGACCGGTGGCCTTCTTTACATCGATGCTCGCTTTCGCTACGTATTTCCCGCAGCGTGAAGATATCGTGAAGAAATACGGAGACAAATTCGGTGCTGACGCCGATAAAGTGATCGGTGCCGGCCCGTTCATTTTATCCAAATGGGATCACGGTCAAAGTCTCGAGCTGGTGAAGAACGATAAATATTGGGATGCGGCTAACGTAAAACTGACAAAAGCCACGGTCAACATCGTCAAAGATACGAACACAGGCTTGAACTTGTATGAAACCGATGCGGCAGATTTGACGGAAATTACTCGCGATCAATTGAAATTGTATGCAGGCAAACCGGACAATCTATCGAATCCCGAGCTGCGCAACGCCTACATCCTGTTCCAAATTAAGAAAGTGCCGGCGCTCGCGAACAAGAAGATCCGTCAAGCGCTGGGCATGGCGATCGATCGGCAAGCGCTCGTGGATGCCGTGCTCGGCAACGGCTCGGTTCCATCCACCGGTCTAGTGCCCGCGGGCACATCGGACGGTGCTGGCGGCGATTTCCGCAAAGCAGCTGGCGATACACAGCCGAAATACGATCCCGTGAAAGCAAAGCAACTGTTCCAGGAAGGTTTGCAAGAACTGGGCATGACTGCGCTGCCGAAGATGAAGCTGAACGGCGACGACACGGAGGTTGCCAAGAAGTCGCTTGAGTTTATTTTGTCACAATGGAAGCAAAATCTTGGCTACGAGGCGGAAGCGAATCCGGTTCCTTTTGCCCTGCGGATCGATCTCTCGGCCAAGCATGACTTCGATATGGTTCTATCCTTATGGGGAGCGGACTATAACGATCCGATGACCTTCCTTGATATGTGGGTAACCGGCGGCGACTTTGACGAAGGCGACTACAGCAACCCGCAGTACGATGCTCTAGTGAAACAGGCACAAACGGAAACCGATGCTGGCAAGCGGACGAAAGCGATGGTAGACGCGGAGAAAATTCTCATGGAAGATCAGGGCGTAGCACCGCTGTACTTCCGTTCCCGGGCATTTTTGAAAAAACCAAATATTGAAGGCCTCATCATGCCATCTTTCGGTGAAGACTGGGAGTTGAAATGGACTTCGGTGAAGTAATCCGCCCGTGCTA
The DNA here is from genome assembly GCF_027789125.1 of Paenibacillus aestuarii. Taxonomy (GTDB): domain Bacteria; phylum Bacillota; class Bacilli; order Paenibacillales; family NBRC-103111; genus Paenibacillus_E; species Paenibacillus_E aestuarii. The sequence continues at coordinate 112,505 of NZ_JAQFVF010000009.1, forward strand.
AGTCTTGAACGATCAGCCACAATGCGACGAACCTTTGGGTTCTCTGATCTGGACCCTCTGTCAAGGACACTTGAAAAAAACTTAGTTTATATCTAGGCAGCTAACAAAAGATGATTCCTGTATTGCACGAGGCCACTGAAAAACTTGTGATTTTTACGGAACAACTGAAGAACATAAAATAAAAGACGACCATAATTCCCAGTTTTTGGGTATTGGGGCCGTCTTTTACTGTCTAGGAAAGCCTTTATAGCTGGTTGCTCACTTCATCAGTTTCAATATTCTCTTTAAGTTAACGGTAAATATCGTCATCGCCCCCTGTAACTCCATGCCAACCAGACCCGAAGATGACGCAACGTCATATCCGTGTCTATGTTTTAGTTCACTGTTCTTCGCCTCTATTTTGTAGCGTTCCTTCGCCTTTTCTTTGAAGTACTCACTTTCCTGAAAGGCGATGTGTTCAGTATGCTCGCTAGACTTAATACTCACCGAGTAGGTCTTGCTTTTTGCTCCTTCGGTGTAGCATCCCTCTTTGAACGGGCACCTCTTACACACTTCTATATTGAAGTAGTAGGTATTCTTTTGGTTATCGTTTACTCCCTTTTTCCCTGTCCGTGCCTTCTGAGTCGCCATATGGCCAGCCTTGCACACATACATGCCTGCATCTTTATTAAATTGAAATTCATCTTCTTTCTTACGCGCCCCTTGTGTAATAAGCGGATTTAGTTTTGCAATAAGTTCAATATTATTGGTTTTCGCATAAACGATATTGTCTTTTTCAGAGTAAGCTGTATCTCCGATGACGGACTTGATTTCCATGCCTGTTGCCTTGCTTTTTTCGATGAGTAATTGCAGTTGCTTTCCATCATTCTTTTCACCCGTCGTGACAATGGCAGCTGTTATGATTCGTTCCTCGGTCATGGCAAGATGGGTCTTATAGCCAAAGAACGAAGAGTCCGCGCTTTTGTGACCGACCTTTGCATCCTGATCTTCTGAAATCCGTAATTGTTGCAGGTCATCGGCAACTGTTTCTTTCAAGAAATTCAATGGTTCTTTAATTTTTGGTAATTCGCAAATACCACCTTCAGCTTCAAGAACAGCTATGAGTTTTTGACAATAGTCGATCTCGTCTTCAAGTACATTACTGGTATTCTTAACTGGGAACTTGGCTTTCAGCGACTCATCAGCTTTATAGACCGCTCTTCTTAACTTGCGTGAACGATCCAGCAAGATTTCCCGCGGGGATTTTTGGTTGTAACGGGCTTTGGTATGAGTAGCATCGACAATGATGGCTTTGCTTTTAATAATGCCCTTCTCCAATGCAATTTCAACTGTTTTACCCACGAGCATGTCAAGTAAATTCGAGTCTTTCAGTCGCAGCGTCCGAAACTTGGTTAAGGAACTAGCGTCAATCACTGGATCTTCAGGTGCCATATCAAGAAAATATTTAAACGACATGTCGTACTTCGAACGTTCGACGATGTCGTTGTCGGACAGTTCAAAAATGGCCTTCAATAGCAAGTACTTGAACATTCGGATGGGGTCGATCGCATTTCGGCCGTTGTCTAGACAGTAACGTTCCTTCAGTTCTTCATATACAAAAGAGAAGTCAACTAGTTCGTTGATTTGCCGTAACATATTGTCTTTCGGTACCACCAAGTTATAAAGTTCCAAATAAGGGCTAAAAGTCATAGATTGTTGTTTTTGAATCATTTTTTCACCTACTTGGTTTAATACCTTAATTATACAGAGAAAAGACACACCATCCTCACAAAAACTTGAGCAGGGTGTGTCTTTATCATACGAAGGACTTTTTCAGTGGCCTC
>NZ_JAQFVF010000010.1 GCF_027789125.1 Paenibacillus aestuarii
CGCTCGACTTGCATGTATTAGGCACGCCGCCAGCGTTCGTCCTGAGCCAGGATCAAACTCTCCAAAAAGGATGAATCTGAATAGCTCATTTAAAGTTGACGAGATTGTTAATCTCTTTTAAAGTTTAGAGTCGATTGCTCGACTTGCTTCTCACTCGTTGTTCAGTTTTCAAAGAACAATTACTTTCTTTTTCCAACCCGCTCTCGCGGCCGGAGTTACAATGTACCACAGCTTCGACATCATTTGCAAGCACTTTTTCTCTTGATATTTTCTGTCGTTTTACAGCTGAGTTCACATCTTATCATATCGTGTTGTTCAATTGCAAGTCCTTATTTCTTAGCGACTTTTGCGTTGCTCTCGAACCAACGAGAGATAATGTACCATGATATGAATTGAAATACAAGCCTTTTTAAAATGTTCTGCAATTCCAACTGTTTTGATTGTTCCTACATTACTTTTCCCAAACTTAAAGTATGTTGGCGGTTGCCTATTGGTTCCTGTTCTTTTCTCAATTTTAAACTCATATCGTGTATGTGAATCGCATTTCAGAAAGGAGATGAACCCAGTGTCTGCTTCGCACGGTTATGGGCCTAAATTCTTCGAGAAAATGCTTAACATCATCGACGTAGGTGTTCATCTCATTGATAAACAGGGAACTACTATTTTATATAATGATAAAATGGCTGAAACGGACGGGTTTCATACGGAGCAGGTGATTGGGAAAAATTTTTTCGACCTCTTCCCTTCGCTCACTCACGAAACGAGCACATTCATGAAGGTTTTGCAGACGGGGATTGAAATCCGCGAGAAGATACAGACTTATGTCAACGTCGAAGGAAAGCGGATCACGACGATCAACAGTACATATCCGCTGCTTGAGAACGGTGAAATTATCGGCGCGCTGGAGGTTGCCAAAGATATCACGAGCATCGTTCATCTGCACGATCAAATCCTCGACCTCCGGCACCAAATCTATGAATCTCCGAAGAAAGATAAGAAATCTGCCGGATCGGCCGTATATCACTTCAGCGATTTAATTGGGAATAATGAAAATTTCCTGCAAACCGTATCGATGGCCAAAAAAGCTTCGCGCACAAGTTCGCCTGTGCTGATCAGCGGTTCGACAGGGACAGGCAAAGAGCTGTTCGCGCAAAGCATCCATAACGCCGGGGCCCGCAGGAGCCGCCCTTTTATCGCGCAGAACTGCGCCGCAGTTCCTAACGAACTCATGGAGGGTATCATGTTCGGGACTTCGAGAGGCGCTTTTACTGGGGCGATTGACCGGGCGGGCTTATTCGAACAGGCGAATGGCGGCACGCTTTTTCTGGATGAGCTGAACAGCCTGGATGTCGTGCTGCAGGCCAAACTGCTGCGCGTGCTGCAGGACGGCATGATTCGCCGCGTTGGCAGCACCAGTGAACAGCAGGTCGACGTCCGCATCATTACCGCGATGAATATGGATCCGAGGGACGCCGTGGACAAAGGGCTATTGCGGAGCGATCTATTTTTCCGGCTCAATGTCGTCAATTTGCATTTGCCTTCTCTGCTGCAAAGAAAAGAAGACATACCGCTGCTTACGCAGCATTTTATTGAGAAATTCAATGCCATGTTCGGCATGAAAATAACCGGCATCGCGCCAACAGCGATGAGCCGCCTGGAAGCCTATCATTGGCCGGGCAATATCCGCGAGCTCAGCCATGCGATTGAAGCCTCGTATAATATGATCGAGTTAGAGAGCGAAATTTTGGAGGAGCATCATCTCCCTGCCTTTGTCCTCGACCACACCGTGAAGCCCGCAATGACCAAAGGTTCTGTGCTGCGAGTTACCCCTTTGAGCGACGGAACTCCCCTGGCTGACTCCGGTAATTTAACGGCCCAAGTGAAACAAATCGAAGTGCAAACGATTACAGAGGCGTTGAAAAAGCATCAGTACAATATCACGCTAACGGCGCAAGCCCTTGGCATGAAGCGGCAGGCACTGCAATATAAATTGAACCGATATGGGATTGCTAGAAAACCATAAAGCGATATCTGCGATGAGCTCCTCGGGAGCTTTTTTTGTTGGGACGAAAAAGTTGGCACTGATCTTGCTTTCTACTTTATATGCAAAGCATCAATATTGGAGGTGCGCATATGATACAGCGTCACTATAAGCAGATTGAACTATGGAAAGATGTGACGGATGAGCAGTGGAACGATTGGCTTTGGCAGCTTACACATACGATCCGCACGTTGGATGATTTGAAAAAGGTCGTGAATTTGACGCCGGAAGAAGCCGAGGGGGTGCGCATTTCGACGCAAACGATCCCTTTGAACATCACGCCTTATTATGCGTCTTTGATGAATCCCGACGACCCGCGCTGCCCGATTCGCATGCAGTCCGTGCCTGTGTCGGCTGAATTGCTGAAAACCAAATATGATTTGGAGGATCCGCTCTTCGAGGATGAAGACTCACCGACCCCTGGCCTGACTCACCGCTATCCGGATCGTGTGCTGTTTCTCGTGACAAATCAGTGCTCGATGTACTGCCGGTACTGCACGAGGCGCCGTTTTTCCGGTCAGGTCGGCATGGGGGTGCCGAAAAAACAGCTGGATGACGCCATTGCCTATATCCGCAGAACACCGGAAGTTCGCGACGTGCTGCTGTCCGGCGGGGACGGGCTGCTGATTAACGACAACATTCTGGAGTACATTCTTAAAAATTTGCGGGCAATCCCGCACGTCGAAATCATTCGTATCGGCACTAGAGCGCCTGTCGTCTTCCCTCAGCGGATTACGGAGAACCTGTGTAACCTAATCAAGAAGTACCATCCGGTATGGCTCAACACGCACTTCAACCATCCGCTGGAAATGACAGAAGAGGCGCGCAAAGCTTGCGCGATGCTGGCCGATGCAGGGGTGCCGCTAGGCAACCAGTCGGTCATTTTGGCGGGGATCAATGACAGTACTACGATTATGAAGAAGCTCATGCATGAACTTGTAAAAATGCGTGTGCGCCCTTACTACATTTATCAGTGCGACTTGTCCGAAGGGATCGGTCATTTCCGCGCACCAATTTCCAAAGGATTGGAAATTATTGAGTCGCTGCGCGGACATACGTCTGGTTATGCAGTGCCAACCTTCGTCGTGGACGCCCCTGGCGGCGGCGGTAAGATTGCGCTGCAACCCAATTACTTGATCTCGCAGAGCCAGGATAAAGTGATTTTGCGCAATTACGAAGGGGTGATCGTCGGTTACCCCGAGCCCAAAAATTACGTGCCCGGCAAAGCGGACGAATACTTCAATGAAGTGTACGGTATCGAGAAACATCCGGAAAGCACGGGCATTATTGCGTTGATGAAAGATGAAAAATTTAATCTGGTGCCAGAAAATTTGCGGCGGATCGGCCGCCGCAAAATTTATCAAGAGACGCCGGATCATGCGTCGTTGAAGGATCGTCGGCAAAAACGGGATGAGATGAAAGATAAGCTGATCAAAGCTCAGCAAAAAGGGGCCGAAGCGGCGGAATCTGGGTCGAATGAGGAAGGATAAGACGAAACAAGCAAGAAGGGATAACAGAACAATTGTTCCATTATCCCTTCTTGGGTTTAGTTTAGAACCGAGTCCAGAAACTTTTCCAGTGCGGACGGGTCGGTCACGTTCTTGTTGCATTCATGACTATGCATGCACATGTAATTGCCTACCGCCTTGTAGTAATCAGGCGACGATTTGGCCGGTCTTTTTTTGGAAATGGCTGAAAATAAGACAAGCTCTTCATACCGATTGCATATGAAACAATAGCTCTTCTTATTCGTCGGAGTGAATCGGCCTTCGACACCAACGAACTGTCCATGCCGATGATACACGATGAACAACTTATTCGTAGCGATGTCCGTCCAACTCAAATAAGTCGTATAGCGATGATCGATGGCAGATAGATCAGGCGTTTTGAGCTTTTTATTTTTAGGGAAAAGCTTCTGTATCTGCTTCTCGGTGATAGGCGGGAATGCATCCAGATGCGGTTCTAACGCCTTCAAATATTTATGGAAATCGTCAGCAGTCTCCAAAGCAGTGAAACTTGTCAGCATTTGCTTGTGCGCCTCGGAAACATCCGGAAAAAGCTCGGTAACTTTGGCTTCCGCGCTGTCCCGCACGGACTGCAGTATCTTCAGTTCAGCATTCGTTCGGATGGCATGAAGAAGTTGATCGGTTTGCTTTTTAATATAATTATAGTGATAGTTTCTAATAAATGGTGCGCTCATGGCGATTCAGCCCCTTATTTAATAATTAAAGTCGAAAATAAGGTGCAAAGCCAAATACTAGAAACGACGTCTTCATTGCGGGCGATGACGATTAATACAAGTTACGCCCATGCAAAGTATCGCCTCTAAATTGGGCTTTGCATGAGACTGTGCCAATCTGGCAATCGCGAATTGCCACGGTATACCAACTCCCTTGCTTGCGATAGAAGTAGTATACACAAAACTCCCCATGTTCTCCATGGAGAGTTTTTGTTAAATGATAAATTCCGCTGGCTGAGCAGATAATCGCCGCTCACTTTTTAAAACAGACCAGCTTGAGCTCCGTCAGATCGTGAACGGCGTATTTGACGCCCTCCCGACCGGTTCCGCTTTCTTTGACACCGCCATAGGGCATGTGATCGACACGAAATGTCGGGATGTCATTGATCATGACGCCGCCGACCTCCAGCGTTTCCGCCGCGGTGAATGCCGTACGGATATCGTTCGTATAGATGCCTGCCTGCAGTCCATATCTGGAGTTATTGACCTGTTGCACGGCTTCTTCCACCGAGGATACCCGGTTAATCATCACAATCGGCGCAAAAGCCTCTTGGCAAGAGATGCGGCTGGCCGGATCGGCGTGGAGCAGCACGGTCGGGTGAATGATGCCGCCATCTCTTCGGTTGCCGGCGGCGACGACGGCGCCGAGCTTCTCCGCTTCGGCGATCCACGCCAAGGACCGGTCCGCATCCTTCGCGCCGATGACGGCGGAAACATCGGTACGGGGATCAAGCGGATCCCCCAGTACCAAGCGTTCCGTCTGTGCGACAAACTTACGCACAAACGCATCGAACAGCTGCTCATGCACATAGATGCGCTGTAGCGAAATGCAGACCTGGCCCGCAAAGGAGAAGGCGCCGGTCACGGTTCTGGCGATCAAGGCGTCATCCAGCTCGACGCCTTGATCGATAATAAGCGCGGAGTTGGAGCCCAACTCCAGCGTTACTTTTTTGAGGCCTGCCTTGTTGCGGATGGCGATGCCGACTTCGGGACTGCCAGTGAACGTCACCGCCTTAACCCGCGCATCGGTCACCAGGCAGTCCCCGATCACGCTGCCGCTCCCCGTGACCACATTGAGCGCACCGTGAGGCAGGCCCGCCTGTTCCAGCAATTCCGCCAGGAATAGTGCGGTTAACGGGGTTTGGCCTGCGGGCTTCAAGACGATCGTGTTGCCCGCAGCGAGCGCCGGCCCTACTTTATGGGCAACCAGGTTCATCGGAAAGTTGAACGGGGTAATGGCCGCAACGACGCCGAGCGGCTGGCGCATCGTGTAGGCGATGCGGTTCTCGCCGCCGGGCGCGGCGTCCATCGGAATCGTCTCGCCATGGATGCGCTTCGCCTCTTCGGCGGCAAACTTGTAGGTGGTGATCGTCCGCTCCACCTCAAGCTTTGCCGTTGTTAACGGCTTCGCCGCCTCTTGCGCGATCAGCCGCGCACAGGTATCCGCATTGTCACGGATCGAAGCAGCCAGCTTCTCCAAGATCGCTGCCCGCTCATGCGCCGGCATGCGCGCCATTACGGGCCGCGCCCGCTCCGCCGCCGCGATGGCCAGCTCTACTTCGGCTGCGCTGGCATAGGCGACCTCGGCAAGCAGTTCGCCATTGTACGGCGCATACAGCGGGCGGTACTCCCCGGCTTCCACCCAGTTTCCGTCGATATATAAATGCTTTTTCATGGTGCTCCTCCTAACGCTCACTTGCGTACTCCCCTAATGCCCCGCTGTTTGGCAGGACGAGGTAACGGTAACACCTTCATTATGCACGAACAGCGCCGCCCAAGCACGCGATCATCGCTTCTTCGAGCACGTCCAGCCCTTCAGCCAGCTGCTCGTCGGTAATGACCAGCGGACTCAGGATGCGAATGACATTGCCGTACAGCCCTGCGCTCATGACAATTACGCCGCGCTGATGCGCTTCTTGGAGGATGCGCGACGTGAGCTCTTTGTCCGGCGCTTTGCTCACCGGATCCTTCACAAGCTCAATGGCGCTCATGGCTCCCAGCGTGCGCACGTCGCCAATGCGCCCGTATTGCTGCTGCAAGCGGAGGAAACGCTCGCGCACCGCATCCCCGATCGCCACCGCCCGCTGCGCCAACGCCTCTTCCTCCAGCATGCGGATCACCTGCAAGGCGGCTACGCAGCCTAGCGGACTGCCCCCGTAGGTGCCGCCGATCTCGCCGATGCCAGGCGCATCCATGATCTCCGCGCGGCCGGTGACCGCACTGAGCGGCAGCCCGGCGGCGATCGATTTCGACATCGTCATCAGATCGGGGATGACGCCGAAGTGCTCCATGGCGAAGTTAGAGCCGGTTCGCCCGAAGCCGGTCTGTACTTCATCGGCGATGAACAAAATGCCGTATTGCTTGCACAATGCTGCGACCCCTTGAACAAATCGTACGGAAGGAATGACGAAGCCGCCCTCGCCCTGCACGGGCTCCATGATGATCGCCGCGACCTCTTCGCCGGGGACTTCGGACAGGAAGAAGTCCTCGAATTTGTGCAGCAATTGCGCATCCACTTCGTCCTGGGACATACCTGACGGCGCCCTGTAGTAGTAAGGATACGGCATTTTGTAGGTGTCGGGGGCAAAAGGCCCGAAGCCGTTCTTGTACGGCTTCACTTTGCTCGTTAAAGACATCGCCATATAGGTTCTTCCGTGAAAGCCCCGCTCAAAGGAGATGACCGCTTTGCGACCCGTATATTTGCGGGCGATTTTCACCGCATTCTCAACAGCTTCTGCGCCACTGTTCAAGAAGAACGTCTTCTTCGCGTGATCGCCCGGCGTCAGCTGATTCAGCTTTTCGGCCAGCGCGATGTAAGGTTCATACATCATGACGTGAAAGCTCGGGTGAAGGTACTGATCGAGCTGGGCTTTCAACGCTTCCACCACCTTCGGCGGACAATGCCCGACGTTCAAGGTGCCAATCGCCCCGGCAAAATCGATGAAAGTGTTGCCGTCGACGTCTGTCAGCAGCGCGCCCTCACCTTTGGCCGCAAAAGTTTGCACCGTGTGGAACGGTCCGCGCGGGACGCTGGCCATGCGCCTTTCGAGCAGCAATTGCGCTTGCGGTCCAGGTATGGCTGTCTTCATCTCAATGCATGTTTTCTTCGCCGCCATGCTCATCCCCCTCCAGCCCGCACCAGGCTATAAGTGTCAAGGCAATAATCTCTGCTGCCTCAAATATGTGATCCAGCACGATGTGCTCGTTCGGATAATGCGCGACTTCCGTGATACCCGGTCCGAACACGATGCAAGGCGTCTCGCCCAGCTGCGTCAGCAAGCCTCCGTCCGTCCCCCATGGCGAAGCCTCGATTACCGGTTCCTCGGCGCGGACCTCCCGGTACTGCTGGATCAGCACCTGCATGAGGTCATGCCCCGGGTCCACACTGCCCGGCACCCACCTAGCGCCGAACCATTCCAAAACCGGCGGATGCTGCACAAACCAAGGGTCTTTTTCAGCCAGCCGGGCCAGCCAGGCGGTCATTTCCGCTTTGGCCTCATCCAGCTTTTCCTCCGGCGCAACGCCCATTCTCCCTTCCAGCTTCACGGTGTCCGGCACGGACGAAGGCCAGTTCCCGCCCTGAATGACGCCGATGTTAATCGGCAGCGGAATTGGATTGTGCGCATACAGCGGATCGGTAATCCGCGTATTTCTTGCGTTTTCCAATTCCTGGATATGCCGCACTACGATCATGCTCTTTTCAATGGCACTAACGCCTTCATACCGTGTCCCGCCATGGGCTGAGCGCCCTTTGACCTCAAGTCGAAACCACATGGATCCCTGCTGCTTAGGAAAAATGCGCATATTCGTCGGCTCCGGGATCAAGGCCGCATCCGCTTGGTATCCTTTCAGAATCGCTGCCAGCGTCCCTGCTCCGCCGCTTTCCTCTTCGATGACACTCTGCAATATAACGTCGCCTTTCAATTGAACGCCGACACCTTGCAGCGCCTCAATGGCGAGCAGCAACGCGGAGGTGCCGCCTTTCATATCCGTCGCTCCGCGACCGTACAGTTTGCCGTCCACCACGCTGCCGCTAAAAGGGTCATCCTGCCACTGCTCCCGATTCCCCGCGGGAACGACATCCATATGCCCGTTCAGAATGATCGAGCGTCCGCCGCCGCTGCCTTTCCAGATGCCGACGACATTCGGACTGCCCGCAAACCAGCTTCTTGGCGAATAAAAAAAAGGGTGCGCTGCCAGCCGCTCGCCTTCAGGCTCCCACCAGTCGAGCTCAAGCCCAAGCTCGCTCATTTTGCCCGCAATCAGACGCTGTCCCTCCTCCTCATTGCCTTGTGTGCTGGGCACTTGAACCATACGCTGTAGGAAACGCACGCCTTCCTCACGGTGAGACTGCAGCCATTCGTGAATTTGTTTGCGTCGCATTGGACTCCCTCCTTCTACGGGATATACGCCACGTGCTCGTGTATGGCTAGTGATGCTTCCGTAGCGCGGACGACATCCTCGATGGTGTAAGGCAGCATCACTTCTTTTAAAAGAAGCCCTTGTTCCGTCACTTCCATCACTGCCATTTCAGTAATGATCAAGTCGACGCAGGCCCGTGCCGTGAGCGGCAGCACGCACTGTTTTTTCACTTTCGACTCTCCTTGCCGGTTCACGTGGTTCATCAGGACGATGACTTTTTTCGCTTTCTGTGCGAGCTCCATCGCTCCGCCGATGCCCGCCACACGCTTGCCCGGCACGATCCAGTTGGCCAAATCGCCGCCTTCGCTAACCTCCAGCGCTCCAAGGATGGTGACGTCAATGCAGCCCCTGCGGATCATGGCAAAAGCGATAGAGCTGTCGCAGTAGGATGCGCCCTCCACAATTGTGACCGGGAAACCGCCTGCGTTGCAGAGAAAAGCGTCCTCTTCCCCGGGAGCCGGCGCTCCGCCTGCGCCTAAGATCCCATTTTCCGCGTGAAAAATGATACCTATATCATCCGGCACATGATCCGCCACTTGCGTCGGGATGCCGATGCCCAAATTGACGACCATGCCTTCTCGCAACTCCTGCGCAGCCCGCTTCGCTATTCGGTCACGGCTTTCTTGGCCCATGCCCATGTCCAATTCACCCCTTTGCCCTGAATGACCATATCCACAAATACGCCTGGCGTGACGATGCATTCCGGATCAAGCCCGCCAATCGGGACGATTTCATCGGCCTCCGCAATGGTTACTTGGCCGGCCATGGCGACCAGCGGGTTCAGGTTGCGGCCGCTTTTATCGAACACGAGATTGCCCAAGGGATCCGCCTGCTTCGCATGAACGATAGCTACGTCGGCCCGCAGCGCCGGCTCGATCAAATACATGCAGCCGTCCACCGTTACCGTCGCTTTCCCCCGCTCCATGATCGTGCCGACGCCAACATCGACGAGAATGCCGCCGAGACCGACGCCACCGGCACGGATTTTCTCCGCGAGCGTACCTTGCGGGAAAAATTCCACCTCCATGGTGCCCTCCTCCATCCGCTGTCCAGCAAACGGATTCGAGCCGATGTGGGAGGCGATCACTTTCTTTGCCCGGCCTGCGGTGACCAACCGACCGATGCCAATATGCGGAAAGCCAGTGTCGTTGCCAATGAGCGTCAGCTCTTTGACCCCTTTCTGCAAAATGCCCTCGATGAGCGTAGGCGGTGTCCCAATGCCGCCAAAACCGCCGTACATCAAGGTACAGCCGTCCTCAATGACCTGCAGCGCCTCTTCCAGACTTCTGACTTTGCCTGTTCGCTCCATCCGCACTCCCCCTATTCGCGCTCGGCAGTAAGCTCTTGCGTCACTTCACGGATCGTTTCGTCCAATAAACCGACGAGCAGCTCCAACTCTTCGTCAGTAATCGTTAAGGGCGGCGCGATGATGATGGCATCCCCATCGCCATCCACGCCCCCCGCCGCCGGATATACAAGGAGACCTTTCTGGAACGCAAGGTCTATGATTTTATTCGTGACGCCAAGTTCCGGAGGGAACGGGTGTTTGCTCTGGCGATCGGCGACGAATTCTATGGCGGTGAGGAGCCCCTCGCCTCGGACATCGCCAATGATAACGTGGCGGTCGGCTAGTTGGCGCAGGCGTTCGAGCAGCAGCGCCCCTTGGTTCTGCGCCGCCTGCACGAGCCCGTGCTTGTCGATGTAGGCAAGCACCGCCAGCGATACGGCGGCCGACTGCGGGTTGGCGCTGTACGTATGGCCGGACATGACGCTGCGCGAGCCCTGTAAAATCGGCGCCATCACGTGGTCCTTGGCCATCGCCGCCGCCATCGGGGTATAGCCGGCGCTCATGCCTTTGCCGAGCGCGATCAGATCCGGCTCGACGCCGAAGTGCTGCATGCCGAACATCTCGCCCGTTCGGGCAATGCCGGTCATCACCTCGTCGGCGATGAATAATATCTCATGGCGCTCGCAGATCGCCTTGATCTTCTCATAGTAGCCGTCCGGCGGGACGACGGCGCCTCCGGCAGCGCCGATGATCGGCTCCGCGATGAAAGCGGCGATATGCTCGGCGCCGATTCGCTTCACTGCGGCGTCCAGATCATCCGCGCAAGCGAGCCCGCAGGCCGCTGGGGTCTGGCGCAGCGGGCAGCGGTAGCAGTACGGCGGCGCGACGACCGGGAAGTCCTCCAGCAGCGGGACGAACCGCCTTCTACGCAGCACGTGGCCGGACATGGACAGCGCGCCCAGCGTGATGCCGTGATAGCTCATGCGGCGGGAGATGATTCTGTGTTTGCTTGGGCGGCCTTGCTCCTGCCAGTGCTGGATGGCGATCTTCATCGCCGTCTCGGTCGCCTCCGAGCCGCTGTTGACGAAGAACGACCAGTAATCGCCGCCTGGGGTCAGATCGCTTAGCTTTTTGGCCAGCTGCTCGGCTGGTTCGCTTGTAAACTGGGAGCGGTAGACGAAGGATACTTTGCCCGCCTGCTCCTGCATCGCCTCCGCGATCTCTTGAACACCGTGCCCGATGCTTGCGGTGACGGCTCCGGATGATGCATCGAGATACTTTTTGCCCGCATCGTCATATAGAAACACACCCTTGCCATACGCGATGGCGGGATAATGCCTCCCTAATACCGGCTTGATTAAATGCTCTCTCTCCCGCTCCATTTCGCACCTCCACAGCTGAGCATTATTTGAAATAATTGTTTTTTATGCGCGGTGCCTTCATCAGTTGTTCGTGCGTAAATTCCGTCCCCAACCCTGACAAATCATGCCAATAAAGCGCCTCGTCAACTTGCTGGGCAACGCTTTCCATGACATAGATGCCGCAGCCCTCACAGGCAATGGCCGGGACTGATAAGATCCGTACAGCCGTCTTCCCGTCCGGCAAAATCCAATAGCAATCCTGGAGGGCGGGCTGGATGTTATCCGATTCACACCAAGTGCAGCTCATAGGCTATCTACACTCCTCGATTCAGTCTATATCCCATGACTATGCAAAAAGAATGCCAACTTTTCGTGACAGGCGTCCAGCGATCTGCGTCTATGAGAAGGTGGGCCTAACTGCCAAAAATTTGGCAGTGCCCATTTTTTGGCAGCAAAGAATGGCAGCGTCAGGCTGGTCGTGCAGTGTTGGTCACGGTTTGATGCTGGCATCTATTTTGCATGTAAATGGATAGGGATGGCTGTATTAAAGGGGGATGAAATATGCGTCATGAACAGAGCTACTATGTGAATCAGCAAGAGCAGAACGCTGCGTTTAAGATAAGCTACTGCCTTGATTATTTTAATAAACGATTGCGGATTGATGACTACGAAGGCTCCATCACGGCGATTTGCCGGCGTGCTGCCGAGGTGGCGCGCGCGAACGCTTTGACCAAGGTGTTTATTAAGTCCCGTGAGACGGATTGGCAAACCTTTTTAGCTAAAGGATATATGTTGGAAGGAGTTTACAAATGGTATTTTCGCGGCGATGATGCGTACTGCATGGCTTACTACTTGGACTTAGCGCGCCGGACTAGTGATTATTGGATGGAAGAGGATCGAATTCTGGAGCAGGTGCTTGCACTTCCGGCGAAAACGGAGATGAGCGCACTCCCTGCGAATTGCACCATGCGCATCGCTGTGCCTGGGGATGCCGGGCAGCTTGCTGCGTTGTACGGGCAAACTTTTCAGACTTATCCCACCCCTATGAACGATCCCGATTATGTGGACAGCGTGATGCAGGAAGGGACGATTTTTTATTTGATTGAGAGCGGTGGTGGGTTAGTTAGCGCTGCTTCTGCGGAAATCAACGCCGCGTACGGCAACGCCGAAATGACGGATTGCGCGACGCTGCCATCTCACCGCAATCAAGGATTGATGCGCATTCTGATGCAAGCGCTGGAGGAAGAGCTGGTGGTCAGCCGGGGCGTGACATGCACTTACTCCTTATCCCGGGCGCTTTCTTTTGGGATGAATGCGGTTTTTGGCCAGATGGGTTACCGTTATTGCGGTCGGCTCACCAAAAATTGCGATATCTACGATAAGTTTGAAGATATGAATTTATGGGTGAAACTGCTTGCGCCTCACTGAGGAAGGGATCCCCAGTTCCTCCCTGTATTTCATGACTGTTCGACGGGAAATCTGAATGCCTGCCCCTTGCAGCAGATCGGTCAGCTTCTGATCGGAGTAAGGTTTGCTGCCGTTCTCGCCGGCGACCCACTCCTTGATTCGTGCTTTTACACGCTCGGCCGAGGTCGAGTCCCCTGCTTGCGTCTGCAAGCCGTACGGGAAGAAATGTTTCAGCTCGTAGATGCCCCACGGCGTCTGCGCGTACTTCCCTGCTGTAGCCCGGCTGACCGTCGATTCATGGATCGCCAGCTTCTCGGCGACCTGTCTTAAGGTGAGCGGCTTGAGATGCGCAGCGCCCTTGGCGAAAAAATCAGCCTGCTCCTCCAGGATCGCCTGCGCCACGCGGAGAATGGTGGAGCGTCGCTGCTCCACGCATTTGACGAAAAACTTGGCGGCGTTCAGCCTGCTGAGGAGAAATTTTTGCACCTCTTGCTGTTCGGCTTCTGTGGCATATGCGGTTGCTTTGCTTTCTGTGGTATCTGCAAATTCTGTGGTATCTGCAGTAGCTGCAGTTGCTTCGGTGGCTGCGCTGCCCGCTGCCATCCGCTCGTAATAGCGGCTAAGGGTGAGGCGGGGCATGGCTGTGTCATGCGGCACTACGCTGAACTGGCCGTTGATGGGTTGAATAATGACGTCCGGCACGATATACCGGACTTCTTCGCGATGGAAAGCAGCGCCGGGACGGGGATTCAGGGATTGAATCCTGGCGATGGCTGCTTGGATGTGTTGGACAGGCGTCTGCAGCAGCGACGAAAGCTTATTGATCCGATAATCGGCTACATCCTGCAGATGATTGCGGATTAAAGCCATGATGAGATCATGGCTTTGCGGTGGCATCGGCAGCTGCCGGATTTGCAGCAGCAAGCATTCCTGCAGGCTTCTGGCGCCAACGCCAGCCGGATCGAAGCCATGCAGGACCGATAGTGCCTGCTGGTTATCCTCAGCGCTGATGTGTAAGCGCTCGCTAATCTCCCTATCGGTGAGGGTGAGATAACCGTTATCATCGAGATTGCCGATCATATATCGGATCGCTTGGCGAATGGTTTTGGGCAGCTGGCGCGTCAGGTTGAGCTGATGCGATAAATGGTTCTCCAGCGAGGCAGCCTGATCAGCGATATTCATCAACGCTTGATCGTGTCGGTCACTACTGCCGATTCGCTCTTGCCCCCGACGGTATATAGAGTCCGCTGGCGAGGCTTCATCGATCGCATATTCAAGCACAGGATTTGCTTCGAGCTCTTGCTGAACAACCTCCAGCAGCTCTGGGGTTGAAAGCTGGAGCAGGCGGATCGCTTGCCGCAGTTGCGGCGTCAGCAGCATCCGGGCTGCTTGTTGTTGATACATGCCGTAGCCTGTGCGCATGGGGTCCCCCCTTTGCCGCGTTTTGTATATGTTTATTCGGGAAAAGTTAATTGAACAACAGTAAAAAAATATCGCTAATGTGAAATCACATTAGCGATAAGATACAAACGCTTATTTATCCTTTTTATCTTCTTTCGGAGATGCAGCGTTTTCCTGATTCTTTGTCCCTTTGCTCTTATAGGGTTTGGGCGCACTCTTTAGCCTGTTGGCGCTAGCTTGCCAGCGATTCCAGCCCTTTTTGTCTGTGCCTCTTCCCGTTCCGCCCTTACCTTTTGCTTTACTCAAAAGATCACTCCATCTTTAATTGCTTTTCTTGCATTAAGTTATATCCATTATAGATAGGTTTGTCAAACCTGATGCTGCTCAATCAGACCTCTTTTTAACTCCCACGCCGTGATGCTCAGATCAACCGGATAAGATGCAGGATTCAGCTTGCGCAAATATTCCGGCCAAAACAAGGCCAACTGCTGCCGATGATAAGTTCGGATCTGCTCTAAAGTCGGAAGCTCGGCAACGAGTTCCCCCGATTGGAAAACCGGCTGCAGCAGCAGCGCCGCCTCATAATCCTCCACAAACTTGTGAATGTAAGGGTGCGTCGGATCAAAAAGTTTGATTCTTTTACCCTCCTTCACATCCGTCTCCTCTTTCAGCGCAATGTAGTCGGCTTCGGCCTTGCCGGTCTGTTTATTAATAATCCGGTATACTTCCTTCACGCCGGGGGTTGTGACTTTCTCGGGGTTACCCGATATTTTGATCACAGGCATGTATGCGTCCCCCTTCGCTCGCGCCACCAGCTTATAGACACCGCCTAACGCCGGCTGATCCGCTGCTGTAATGAGCTGGGTGCCGATGCCCCACGCATCGATCTTGGCGCCCTGCGCCTTTAGGTTCAAAATGATGTTCTCATCGAGATCATTCGAAGCCAAGATTTTCACATCGGGCAGCCCCTCAGCATCCAGCAGCTCCCGCGCTTTCACGGAAAGATACGTCAGGTCGCCGCTGTCCAGACGAATCGCCTGCAGCCGCTTACCTCGCGCTTCCAGCTCCCTGGCGGCGCGGATCGCGTTCGGAACGCCGCTTCTCAACGTGTCATACGTGTCTACGAGCAGCGTCACTTGATCCGGCAGCGCCTCGGCATACCGCAAGAACGCCTCCTCCTCCGAGTCGTGGCTTTGCACCCACGCATGGGCATGCGTCCCTTTGGCGGGGATGCCGAACATCATGCCGGCGCGCAGATTGGATGTCGCGTCGAACCCAACGATATAAGCCGCCCGGGCCCCCCATACAGCCGCATCAGCCTCCTGGGCACGACGGGTCCCGAACTCGAGCAATGAGTCCTGCCCGGCAACCTGCTTGATCCGTGCCGCCTTGGTCGCTACCAATGTCTGGTAGTTAACAAAGTTCAAGACAGCCGTCTCGATCAGCTGTGCCTCAAATACGGGAGCTTCCACCCGAATGAGCGGCTCCCCGGGAAATACCAGCGTCCCTTCCGGCATAGCATAGAGATCCCCGGTAAATTTGAAGCGACGCAGCTCCTCCAAGAACGCCGGCTGGTACTGCTCCTCCTGCTCCGCCAAAAACGCAAGTTCCTCTTCCCCGAAGCGCAAGTTTTGGATATAATCCGTCACCCGCTCCAGCCCGGCGCACACGGCAAACCCATTGCCGAAAGGCAGCTTGCGAAAATACACATCAAAAACCGCTCGCTCGCGATGCGTCCCGTGGATCCAGTGGGCATACATCATATTGATTTGATATTTATCGGTATGAAGCGTCAAATTATTCGTCCTCACATTGCTTCCCCTCCTGCATTAGAGCCTGACAAGCTGATTATCCTTAAAAATAGCCGCTCCCAGCGTATTCTGAAAATGCCCCAAGGCCCAATCATGGCCCTGAGGGTTAAATGTCGCCACCGCATCGGCATGCACCACGATCGAAAAACCTTTGTTGTAGGCATCGACTGCCGTGTGCAGCACGCATATATCCGTGCATACGCCGACCAGATGCACTTCCTGTATCCCTCTAGCGCGCAGCTGAAGCTCCAGGTCCGTTCCACAAAACGCGCTATAGCGCGTTTTGTCCATCCAATGCATGCGCTCCTGCTGCTGGGCATAGACCTCACCAAGCTTGCCGTAGAGCGATCGCCCTTCCGTTCCGCGAATATTATGCGGCGGGAATAAGCGGGACTCCGGGTGGTAAGGGTCTTGCTCATCGTGCAGATCTACCGCCATGACCACCCAGTCCCCCGCTGCCGCAAAGGACACGGCTAGCTCCGCGATCTGTTCTTCGATATCGATACCCGGCTGCCCACAAGGGAGCTTCCCAACTACAAAATCCACCGTATAGTCAATCACGATCAAAGCCCTCATTCATTCCAGCTCCTTTATTCGATATCGTGCAATAGCTATCCGCTTAACTATAAATCGACAGCTGCGGCTTATGGTCCGTAAAACGGTACAGCTGCGCAGCTCTCTGCGAGTAACGGTTCGACAGCTTCGGTTCGCCGTTCAGGTCGCGCACTTCCTCGATGATGCCTTTGCGGCTCTGGGTTGAAGTAATCTTGCGGATAAAATTTTTCTCCTCAAAATCCGGCACAACAGTCTGAATCACCTGGTACAGCTCGCTAATCGTAAATTCCTCAGGAAGAAATTCCTTCGCAATCGTCGTCGTGACCATTTTCTCACGAATTTTGTTCAGTGCGTCGCTCAGGATCTCCTTGTGATCGAAAGCTAGATCCATGCGGAGCGCCTCTTCTACAGGCAGCAGCTGAACCGCCGCCGCATCATCGGCTGCACGCCGGCTCGCCAGTCGCTTCTCCTGCACGAGGGCAAGGAACGCATGTGAGATGATCCATCCTCTTGGATCACGGCCCGGGTTGCTGTAGACGTTGAAATATTCCATGTGGACGTCCGCCACACCGGTCTCCTCTTGCAGCTCCCGTCGCGCACATTCATGCATGCTTTCTGATTCGTGGCAAAACCCTCCCGGCAGGGCCCATTGCCCTGCAAACGGCCACGCCTTCCTTTGGACCAGCATCACCCGCAGCTCCCGGGTGGGGAGCGCTTTTTTCACGGTGAGCTTCTCGGTTGTAGTGATGGTGAAGATCGCAATATCGCTCGGTGCTCCGTCGGGGGTGCGGTATTTACTGGGTGTGTAGTTGCGTTCGTTCTCGTTTGGATTCATGTGGCACCTGCTTCGCGTAGTCAATATTGTCAATTTGATAATTTCATTATGACATAATGAAATGAAATGTCAAGGTTTGCAATTAAAATAGGCCAACTCACATGGAGCTGGCCCTCTAGGCAACGACTTCCTAATAACACCTCTAATTTATAGTAAACAGCATCCCCGCTGTATACCCTCAAAATCACTATATTTACTTGGTTTTTTTCGTGGAACTAAGGATGTTTAATCCTTATAGGGATCAAATTCATCCGCCCCTGCCATACACACACCAATCGGCTTCAACACATGAAGAATATCGATGGTTTCTGAATGAGCGTCCAATACTTCCTGCAGCTTTCGGTATACAAAAGGGCTCTCGTCCGTTCCGGCACCGCGGAGTTCCACACCGTAGCTGCGGACGGCTTGCATCATCTGCTCATGCGAAATCTGTCCGCCGCTGCGTGATCTCGTTTTCCAATTCATTTTGCCTGCCGCTTGGGTTCGGCTCATAATTCTTCCCGCACCATGGACAGTGCTGTAGTAAGCTTCCCTGTTCTCTACGGAATTCTTCCCGCGGACAATCACTGAAATATCACCCATACTGCCTCCGATGAAGCCCAATTGCCCTGGAGCTGAGGGGGTTGCGCCCTTACGAACGACCACCGTCTGTTTCCCTTCGTGCTCCTCTAGCCAGGCAAAGTTATGGTGGTTATGGACTGCGAACTCCGCCTCTGCTCCTAGAATCGCAAGCACCTGTGCGATGACGTAATCGCGCCCGGCATAAGCATACCGTCCAGCCAGCTTCATGGCGCGGTAATACATATCACCGACTTCACTGTTCATTTCAAGAAGTGTAGGGGCTTGGTCCATACTCTCCCCGGGAGCCTTATCGAAAAATTTTCTTCCAGCCGCTAAATTTAGAAAGCCACTTGCCGTCTTATGGCCAAAACCACGGCTGCCAAAATGATTGGCAATCCAGATCGCCCCCGTTGCTTCTTCCACAAACAAATCAACAAAATGATTACCGCTGCCTACCGTCCCCAGCTGATCGCGGGCTAATGCCTTCAGCTTGTCGTGCTCTTGCTTACCCAGCGCAGCATAAACCGCCCAGTCCGGATCATCAAACAGGTCATGATCGACCTTCTCCTTGTTCGACCGTCCAATACCAAAAGAAACCTTGCGTGCGATCTCATCCATCCAACGGTTCATTTGCGGGAGCGCGTCCTGGACACGAATATTTGTTCTGACCGCCTTATTCCCACAGGCAATATCATAGCCCACGCCCGACGGAGAGATTTGCCCCTCATAAGCCATAACTCCGCCGATTGGCTGGCTATATCCTTTGTGATGGTCCGCCATAAGCAGCGCTTGCACCACGCGCCCGTTTTGTGCACATATTTTCGCTTGAGTAAGTGCACTCTCATCCGGTTTTCCCCAAACACGAACTCCATCTATCGATTGATATGTCATCATTAACAACTCCCTAATTGGCTGGATGCCAAACTTCTTTCAATGCTGACCGAAATAACGCATCAAGTTGACGCTCGTATTGGGCTTCTGAGGCTGGTATGGATAAGGCTATCTGTTCAAGACGGGTGATTTGCGCTTCGAGGTATTCATTGATGGCATCGACTTTGAGCTCCATGTCCATTTCGTCACCAGCTATTTTGCGCTCCAGCAGGTTCTCGATAGCTGCGCTCAACACGGAATCACTGGGTACCAGGTGATCGACCAAGTCCTTAAATTCAATGGGAGGCATAGCATTGTACCTCTCTATCCATTCACATGCCAAGATCGGACGCAGAACGTAAAAATATTTCTTTATTTTTACCCGCTCGCCTTGAAGGTACTCGCGATAATTTCCTTTAGCCATGTGAAGGTAATGATACATACATGATCTTGGTGAAAACGCTAATGGAGACAGCCCGCGGATTTGTTCGGCGACACTGGATTTCTCCATATAACGAATAGGAGATTGCAGCCATTCCAACAAAGGCGGATTCGATTTCCTGAATAGCCGCAGCGCTTTGCGCAAATCCCAACCATTCATGTCCAGCATATCGCTAATCGGCCTCTCGATCACATCGCGTTTATCGAAGACAGATAAATACCATTCCTCAGGTCTTATATATAGAAATCGTACGTCATAATCGCTGTCTTGAGAGGGAAATCCCCATGCGCGGCTGCCCGACTCACATGCATATATAATACGGACATTCTGTTCTTGTTCTATCTGTACCAACTCTTGCTGGATTTGCTTGCTAACTTGTAGCATGATCTTCGCCCTCTTCTTTCAAATTACCGAGTTGTTATCTTCTGGTATTATCATCGCCGATTTCAAGGCCGACGAACATGGTGAAAGTATTACGACTATACATATTTTTTCCATTTCGGCTTTATCTTTACCCTGTTACAATAAGGAAAGAACTGGGGTAGATGGAGGAACTAGATGGCTAAGGAAAGTTTTGATAAAGAAATTCAATTCCTGCGTATGATGACGCTGACAAGCGGAGCCTACAGCAGACAACAGTTCGCAGAGCGGCTAGGGATTTCCGTTCATACTTTAGATAAAACCATTCGTCGGCTTAAAGATATCGTGAATACCATGTACCAAGGACTTCCTGAAGAGCAGAGTAAGGAACTGGAGGAAACTCTTAGATTTCAATATCGCGACTCTGCCGATCCAATGCTTTTGTTTTTATTTCGCGCCAAATCTCTAAAAGAGTCAGAAAGTATGCGCCTTTCGCTGCTTTTGACTGCAATGAAGGAAGAAGCGTTCACAACTTCGGAGCTGTTGGATATTTGCGCTAGCCAAATGCCACCCGAATCGTCCCTTCCAGATGAAAAAACAATTCGAAACGACATTAAATACTTGGAAGAAGTGGGCGTCATTCAACGAGAGTCAAAAACGCGCCCTTACCGTTACCGCGTCCGAAACTACTTCATTCAGGAGTTAACCGATGAGGAACTGTTGGATTTGTATGACTATGTGGACATCATGTCCAACACTCAAATCCCTTCTGTCCAAGGGTACCTGCTTCGGGAAGGCTTGAAAAAACACTTACAGCGAAGCCAAATGGAGAAGCATATCGTAGAGCCGTTCCTATACAAGTATCATTATCCTTCCCGCATTTTAGATGAGGCTCATCTATTTGCGCTGATCCATGCTATTCGCAACCGTCGAAAAGTTACGTTTCTTTATTTTTCCCCCAAGACGGAGAAAAGTTATAGAGCGAAAAATACAAATCCCTTATTTGAACGCGAATCAGAAGGTAACCAAATTGTTACGCTTCCGTTAAAAGTTGTGTACGACCACCAGTATGGCCGCTGGTATTTATTGGGTAATGGCAGGAACGGGATTTCTAAGTTTCGTGTGGAGGGCATGACCCAAATCGAGGAAACGGATTTCGTAGAAGAGGACATATTTAATAGTCAGCTGGCAGCTTTAGAGCGGAGCATTCAAAATAGTTGGCTCATCGATACCGGGCGGACGGTTACGGTACGTGCCCGGTTTTTCAAACCGGATGCTACAGAGCGGGACTTCATCAGAGCACGTGTAGAACTTCAAGGGCAATGGGGACAGATCGTCGAGGAAGACGGACAGTCGTTTATTTACGAAATCGCCGTTAACGGTACTACGGAGATTAAACCCTGGTTGCGAAGCTTCGGTTCAAGCTGTGAAGTGTTGGAGCCGTCGCATTTACGCCGCGAGATGATTGCCGAATGGAAGGAGATCCGGGCTTACTATGAATCTATTTGAGAAAATATTTAACTATCAAATCTTGTCGCGCTTAGAAGATTCCGGGACCTTCGTCGTCACTTCACACGAACGTGCTTGGCTGCGGCTCATGCTTCAGAATCCGGCGGCATCTGTCGCTTTTACACCGGATACATTACGGAAACTTACTTCCATACTCGAACAAGATTCATCCATGGACCTGTCCGAGCATCTGCTTGAAAAGGCCAGTGCTACAGAGCAGAGGGTTTATCATCCCCTCTTACGTCCCTTGCGCCGCCTGCTCATGAGCAAGTCCAGCATGCGAATTTCATACAAACTTAAAAGTGGAAACGTCTGTGCAGATGTGAGCGGACTACCGTGTAAGCTCGAATATTCCATGGTTAAGCGGGAGTGGTACCTCATCTGGTATCACCTCGGCCGTCGTGCGCTCATGAGCACTAGATTGAAAAATATCGATTCGATCCATGCTGAATCCATAGGTTCAACGTATGCTGACAAGCTCTTGGAATGGGTTAAAACGACGTTGGAGTCTAGAAAAACGGAAGTGTTCGTCGAAGTCGCTAAGGAGTATAATCGGGAGCTTTCGAGAATCCTTTATGCCTTTTCATGCTTTGACAAGACGGTTGTCTTTGATGAAGAAGACGACATCTACCGCATCCGCATCTGTTTGATGGGCGATGAAATGGAGTTTTTGCTGCTGAAGATTCGCTTTCTCGGTAAGCGGGTTCGTGTGGTGGAGGGTTCTTATTTGAAAAAACGGATGCTTGAGGCCTCGACGAAGGCCCTGGAGCGGTATGGGGAGGATTATACGAAAGAGGCGCCGTGATGGAGCCTCTTTTATTGTTAATAGATTTATTTTACGGTGTTAATATACTTTTGCAAACTATCTTCAACGCATGCAGAGATTAATTGAACGAATATTATTGGCCGCTTTTACAATAGCTGGCGGAACCCATATTTCATAAAAATTAAGTACATTAATAAGCGGGCAGCACGCCCGTTAACGCCAGTAAACGGGCGAATATAGACAAAACGAAAGTGAAATTCCGCTGCTAGTTCAACTGGATACAAGTTATCTTTTTGTTATTTATACCATTAAATTAACTATTCTATTTGCTCAGAAAGAACTGCAAAAATGAGGCGGAGTATGTTGAGAACCTGCCATGCTGCCCCTCCCCCGCTTGCTTTTATTACCAAAGGGTTAATCTAAGTGGAAGTTGTTATTTACCACCCAACCGCAAATGATACAAGCCTAACGCAACTTCATCCAAGCGGTCTTTGATCAGAATAACATCCGAATATGCCGAGGGAATTGAATGATAGCCATAATAAATACCTGCAAGCCCCCCGGCAATCGCGCCTATTGTGTCGGAGTCTCCGCCTAAATTGGCTGCCCTTTGCACAACTTCACTGAAATCTGCAGCATGGAGAAGCGTGTGCAGAACCCACCTGAAAGTATGAACGATAAAGCCGCTTGGCTCACAGTCCGGCGGTTCTTGTATGAGGCCTTCATAGTCCGTCCCTGCTACCTCACTAAGAATAGCACTGCGTAGTTCTTCACCACCCAGAAGACGATGAGCTATGCGATTGTAGATCACACAGGCTTCATTGCATCTCTCGTCGTAGTGAGTCATTTTAGACTGCATCCTGGATATCCTTTCCATATCGGACAACTCTGTGTAAGCCAGTGCTGCTGGCAGACATCTCATTAGAGTGCCGTTCCCACCACTTTGCCCCATATCCAGATCCGTTAAGAAAGCCGCTTCAAACCAGTTATCATGGTAATTCTCAAAAGCAAGACGGATCGTATTGCCAATATCTTTAGGCTTAGAATGATACCATTCCATAAAACGACGTCCGATTGGCTCCATAGGATCTGCCGGGTTTTCTAGAATGCCCCCAGCTACACAAAGCGTCATCATCGTATCGTCGGTTACTTCTCCAGGCTCCAACTGCCAAACACCGCCACCGATAATTTCCTTTAAGTAGCCATATTGCACTCTAATCTCCCGTGCGGACATAAATTCTGTTGTGCCTCCCAGAGCATCTCCAATGGCAACGCCATACAAGCCACCTTTAATTTTATCGTACAAGGTCTCATCGTTCATTCGGTTCATTCGACTCCTCCCCTCTCGCGCTCAAGCTCTAATATCAATTGATAAAAATGTTCCGTATCCGCATGACTCGGAAGCCCAGAGACCTGCCCGTCCCCTATCCTTTCACTCACTCTCCACCACGGAGAGGCTTATAGGCGGCACACCCTCAGCTAGCCACACTTCGTTACCCGCGTAATAAAAAGTGACCCCCTGCTGCTTCGCACTTACCGTATCGACCTCAAGGATCACCAACTCTCCTCTACGGCTGCCTGCGAGTGTAGCAAAATGAGTGCCTTCCGACAAATGAACATATTGCCGGCTCATCGGATGCAATCCTTCTTTCAAGATGGATGCGAGAGCCTTTCTATTCGTGCCATGATATAGAACAGCCGGCGGTTCGCCTGGAGCATACTGAACTTTATCATGGCTATGACCGTACCTTGCTCTTATGCGACCGCCCTCCATTTCAAAACGCTGCTTATCCGAATTGCGCACCACCTGCTCGATATCTTCTTGTTTCACCCATGCCCATCTGGGCTGCGCCTGAATGGCTTCCAGCAGAGTGGCTACCGGACAGGAACCGTCTGCAGGATCCAAAACAACGCCAAAGTCCTCTGGTGCATGCCTCAGCAGCTTGGTCATCATCTTGCTTAAGCTTTTTTCTACAGCTTGATTTAACATCGTTAACACTTCTCTTCCTAAATAACTTCTACACGACTTCCATTAATTGCATTATATCCCTTCCGAGCGCCAACAGAACGGGACTATTTCGTTCATACTTAAAAATTCCTAATACAAAAGGTGCCCGAATCCATAAAGGACCCAGACACCTTATCCGTATTATAAACGCGGATCAATTTCTCGCTCCTGTGATACCTCAAAAAGCAGATTAGCTGCGATCTCTTTATAAGCATCATGCTCCGGCATAATCTCAGCAAATGGCACCGCCAGCATCCGCATCCCGTACTGGTACTCATTTAGCGAAGTGCGAAGCTTCTGATTCACATTCTTTTGCTTCAGAAGCTTGCGGTACTTATGCGGAAATCTGTAATCGTACCCGTAAATGATGGACAAGTAATCAGCATTTCGCACCTTCATGTAAGGTACGGTTTTCCCGTTCCACATCTCAGGCTTGATCACGACGCCTTCCATGTGGTTCTCCATCGTAAGCTTGGAGAAGTAACGCTCCGCTTGCTCCAGACTGTCCGGATCAGATAACTCCAGTGTAAGCGCCTCATCATCCGACAGAAAACCATACATCTCCGAAGTTTTCCATTCTGGAATTTCCTCCTTCCCGTCATCATACACGATCTTCAGAAGGGCAAAAGGCTTATATGCCATGGCCTCGTCTTCCGCATACAGCTCCAGCTGTCTTTTGTACGTCTGATAGGCTTCTAAGTGCCCTAATAAAGGAACGTATGTTTCCCGAATCTCATGAACATACTTATAGTTCTGGTACACACTCGACCCGTACTTGTCGCTTAAAGCCTGTTTAGCAATATGATACTGGTCTTGCTCAAACCCGCTCGTTTCATATTCGGCAGTGAGCTTATTAAGGGCCTCTTCAAAACCGTTTTGCCGCAGAAACGAGAGCTCCTTCTCCAAAGCTTTTTCAATCGGCTTAAACTGCCTTTCGATCAAGCCTTCACCTAACGCCTTCCATGGCAGGAGCTCCCCATCCAAAATCAGCATGGCAACTTTCCTTTCTTCCATAAAGCCGCTGAAATCGTCCAGTAATTTCCTATAAATTCCCGTTAGATCCACATGGTTAATCTTATATCCGTTACGACTCACTGCAAAACACTGCTCCAGATCTTTATGCAAGTATACATTGCATCTCGAACCCATATATTTGGGCTGCAGGACAACTTGCTGAACGCCGCGTTCCCTAAAATAATCTAAACCGCGTTTCAAGCACTCGAGTTCATTCGTTACCTCATTCTTATCCGCCGGTGACATCGTACCTGAAATGAAGTTGATTTTATTTCTTGAACAATAATGGAGCCTGCGGATGTCGTCTTCTCCAAGGTCCTGAATGGATACCTTTCGTTCGGTCTTGAATACAGTTTGCAGTTCCTCGGTGATTACCGCTTGGCGGGACTTCCGGGACTTCATAAACGGTTTGTACGAGATGCTGACAGAGGTCAAAAGGTTGCCATGCACACTGCCCGTGTCAATATGAATCTTGTTTGCGATTCGAAAAGACTGCTTAGCTGCGACGTGCCCGAACACGTGATACGGATGATTTTTGACCGCTTCCTCCTTCAGAAAAGCCAGCTGTCCCTCCAATGGCACTTCCCGGTCAATGCGGAAATTTCGCTGATGCCGGATCGAATTGGGATCCAGCTTACCAATATACTTCTTCCGGCACGGGGCGTGAGTGACATAAAAGGAGGGGCCCTTCGTCCCCACATACCGGTAAAACGGCTTGGAAATTGCCACTAAGTGCTGAAATTTTCTAAGCAGTTCCGAGTCGTTCATTAATACTTGTGTTGAGTCAAAATACATTTGGAGCAGCTCTTGATCAACGCCGTTAATCTCACCTTTAATATACTTGTCGACGAAGTTTTCATGGTTCCCAAGTACGAAGTAAAAATGCTCCCTGTTCTCATGCAGAAACTCAACGATTTCCTTCGTTTGTTTCCCCTTGTCAATCCAGTCGCCAACCAAAACAAGCTTGGTCTGCCTCAGATTATCCGTGATGACCAGCTTGCCCGCTTCGAGCTTGTAACCGTGGTCGAGCAGCAGCCCTTTCAAATCGTCTACACATTCATGGACGTCACCAATAATAATGTACTGCTGCTCCTGAGGAAGCAAATTAGCCAAGTAAGCATCCAAATCTTCAATGATGATATTGTACTCGGGATTCGCCTTTCCCTCTTCAGCCAAATAAAAGTCCTTCGCCCGTACTTTATGGATCTTGCCGTACCCCTCGCGAGGCAGCGCGCTGAGAACCTCTTTTTTTAGTCGGTTAATATGATTCGTGATCAGCTTCTTCGAACGCTCCGAGGCGTAGTAATCTTCCCGCTTTCGATAATCAAAAACAATGACCTCGAGATTATAATTGTTTTGAAAAGCAATCTCCTTTACTTTAGCCCGAAAATCCTCGGATAGCCCGGTGGTATCCACCACAACGAATTCCGCATTAACCGGAAAAGACGTTGCCATTGTCAGCCTTTCAAACAGCATGTGAAAAGCTTGCTCGCTGGCCTCCAGCATCACCTGATCGTACTTATCGTATGCAAAGCCAAGTACCTCTTGGCGAATCTGATCGGAGGACAAATATTGAACATTGGCCTTCACGTTCTTGCCAGCATCCGCAAATCGAAGCCCGGGAATCAACACTTCGTTGGCAAACGTCGTTTTGCCGCATTCCGTAGACCCTACTAGCATGAAAATCGTATGCACCTTCACTTGAATGTCCATCGTTCAGGCCCCCCTTTTCTTGAGAATGACACCTTGTGTCGTTTGAATTTGGTTAACGCCGTCTCCAACAGCTACGAATTCGGCACACAGATTCGTCCCTGCCATAACATCGTGCATCCAATTTTGAAACGCTTCCGTACCCAGCTCCCACTTGTGATCGTCATGACGGAAATCGCTCAGTTCGTAATAGTGGTTAAAGTCAGCGTTAGGAGTCGTAATAATAAAGTTGTCAAAATCGACATGGGCACTGATCTGACGAATCAGTTGTTTTGCTTCATCCTGACTCATATGTTCAATGACCTCTGTCAGTATGACATCGACCTGCTCCCCGTTATAGCTTTCCAGGAACTGATCAATTGAGCCATAAGTGACAACATTATCGATCTCTTTGGCCTCCGCTTTACGCTTAACCTTCTCCAGCTGCTCCTCATTGATGTCGACGGCATAATAACTGCCCTCAATTTTCCCTGCATATGGGATGGCATAATATCCTTCGCCGCACCCCACATCTAAGATCGATTTGTCGAAGGCTAGCTTGCTGCCGATATAATTTCTACGCTGCAGCGCCGTCCCACCGTAGGCGAACTGAATCTTGTAGCGATCCGTTTTCTCCAGCTCCGCTTTGTATTTCTGAAAACGCTCCCTGGAGGACAAGAAATTCCGCACAAAGAGACTGCGAATATAGAATGGCGCGTTGATCACATTCATACTTTTGATGTATTTCTCGAGAATGCTGTCCGAAATATCGATATACTCATTGCCGAACATGGAAAGGAACAAACACAATACACTGACGGCATGGAGCAGCTGATACAAGCTCTTCTGTGTTGTCACCGTTAAGGAATAGCTCTTATGCGCCTGATGGGTAATTTCGAACGTAAAATCTTTCAAGTGCTTCTCGAAAAACTCGATATACCGGACCAATTCAATATGAATCATATTAATGAAAAAGGCATGTTCGTAGCCTTCAATATCCCGTTCATCGAGTGCCTTAAGCGGCGCAGAGAAAAATTCATTTATTGCGTTCAGCGGAAATAAAGGTGTATTGTACCTCGAGACATTCAGATACTCGAAATTTTCCTGCTCATGCTGCTTATAAGAGATCTCATTATCTGCATCCTTAAAATACACATTAAACGTCTGCTGATCCGTGTACCAGCCGTACGCCATGCCCTTGCGAATCGAGCGAAGCATCATGCCGGAGTTTGGATTTTTTTTGATTAGAAATGAAAGCTGCGGATTCGTGGATCTGATTTGGACGATTGCCATCTGAATCTACCCCTATGCTAAAAAATGGAAGATCACACAATACTCTTTACCAGTTGCTCTGTATACATATTTTCCCTTATAACAATACTAACGAACAGGGTGAAAGTATTACAAAACAAAAAAAGAAGCCAAACCTTGGTAAACTGCGGAATACATACCACTGTTTCAAGGAGGGCTTCTTTCATATAGATACTCATCCAGAATAGTACATTAAGACTCTTTCTTACTCTTCTTAACAGAATGAATCATCTTATCAATGGCGACTTGACCCACTGCAGCGTGGCTTTCGACCTCCATGACTTTATTTAATACCTCTGGACTTGCTTCCCGAATACGAACGGGTCCTGCCACAATCCCTATGTATGTGGTTTTTTGCGCCTTTTCCTGTACATCGGTCACATCTCCATCCGGAGCCGTTCGCACATGCGCTTTGACGTCGACCAAATCCTCCGTATTCGGAGCCTTGGCGTCAGGTCCTTGATAAGAGAGATTGTTCGTCACATCTCC
>NZ_JAQFVF010000011.1 GCF_027789125.1 Paenibacillus aestuarii
TCCGAAAAAACCCACTTGCAGCGGTTGTTTCGCTCGGCTAGCCGCATAAAGCTCGCTGCAAGTGGGTGGAATCGGACTGCGGCGCTCGGCGGGCCGCTCATGGCTGCTGCAATTGGGCAAAACCGGACTCAGCGGTAGTGGTCGCGCGCGAGGGGCCGCCTAGCCCCGCCGTCCGCACGTGTCCGAGGCGGACTTTTTGCGCTAGTCCGATTTTGCCGGCTTGCAGCAGCGGATTTGGCGGTGGGGGCAGCCGTAGTCCGAAAAAACCCACTTGCAGCGGTTGTTTCGCTCGGCTAGCCGCATAAAGCTCGCTGCAAGTGGGTGGAATCGGACTGCGGCGCTCGGCGGGCCACTCATGGCTGCTGCAGTTGGGCAAAACCGGACTGCAGCGGTAGTGGTCGCAGCGCGAGGGGCCGCCGGGCCTGGTGGGGTGCTCGGCGCACCGCCTCGGCCACGCTCCAGGGCCGCGTCCGGCACAACTGCTCCGCCCACGCGCGCCTGGCGCTGGCAGCATCGCGTTCGCCGGCTCACGGGGGCTCGGTCCGAGCGGCCCAGCGCCGCTCGCCTAGCGGGTGCCCCGGCCCGCGCTCCGCGCGTGGCGCCTACTCGCCGCCGCCCATCGCAACTTTCAGTTTGCGGTAGTCTTTGGGCGGCAGCCCCTTCGTTTCACGGAAAATGTGTGAAAACGTTTTGTAAGAGCCATAACCGACTTCGTGCGCGATCTCAATCACGCTCATGTCGGTTGACACGAGCAGGCTGCAGGCATGGCGCAGCCGCAGATCATGCAGGAAGTGGACGAACGTTTGCCCCGTCGTCTGCTTGATCACTTCGCTGATGCGCGACATGCTCATCGAGAACTTGGCGGCCAAATCGCTCAAAGTAAGCTCCTCCTGATAGTTGCGGTGAATGTAGTGGATGATCGGCCACGTGGAGGCGCTGACTTTCGACGGCTGGCGGGCATCCCGGGCATCGCTGACAGGGGCTGCCTCACTGCTGCGCCGAAAACGATCAAAACGGATCAGAATCTCTTTGAGCTTGATCTGCAAAAACGTGCGCCGCCAAAGTTCATCGCCATTGTAGGCTTCATGCATGTCTTTGATCAGCATTTCCATCCGCTCCTTGTCGCTTCCCGCGAACTGGGCATACGATTGCAGTGAATGGAAGTCTTTGATCAGCGACGATAAATCGCCATGCTGCCCTGGCTCCATGAGCAGGTCCATGCTGAATTCACAGTTAAACAAGACGAGCGTGCTCCCAGGATCTGTAAAAATCTCGTGAACCTGATACGGCAGCACGAAGGTAAAAGTGCCCGGCACCATCGGATGGCGCACATTGTTGATCACTTCCGAGCCGCTGCCCTCCAAGACGTAAGAGAACTCCAAATAGTCGTGGCGGTGAGCGCGGTAACCGTTATGCAGCCGGTTAACCTTGATATGCAGCGGAGATGAGGTATCCATATTTGGATACGTTTTCAGATATTCAGGAAAGTGGGTCATCAGCTCGTGCCTCCGAAAACTTAAGATGTTTTCCGAAGAAAAAGGTGCGTTTTCCTCTCCAATATATTTTAACATACAAGTGAGCAGTTGATAGAAAGAAAATGAGACGTTGGAGGGGCATACATGAGTGCATCAGAAAAAGTAAGAATTGGAATTATCGGAGCCGGCAATATTGGCGGCGTTCATATGAAGGAGTTCTCCAAACTGGCGGACCGCTGCGAAATTACGACCGTTACGGACGCTTATTCACCGCTGGCTGAAGCTAGAGCCCAAGAATTCGGCATCGCCAAAGTAGCTGCATCTCCGGAAGAGCTGATCCATAGCGCAGATGTCGACGCTGTTATTATCGGCGTGCCGAACCAGCATCACGCTCCGCTGGCGATTCAAGCGATCGAAGCGGGCAAGCACGTGTTGTTGGAAAAGCCGATGGGCATCAATTCCGATGCGGCTCGGCAAATTTTGAAAGCGAGCAAGGCGTCGGATAAAGTGGTCATGGTCGGGCATCAAATGCGCTTCGAAGCGGTTCCGATGCAAATCAAGCAGCAAGTTGAACGAGGCGAGCTGGGCAAAATCTACACGGCCAAAACCGGCTGGTTCCGCCGCAAAGGCATCCCAGGCTGGGGAACCTGGTTTACGCGGATGGATCAATCCGGCGGCGGTCCGCTGATCGATATCGGTGTGCACATGCTGGATTTGGCGTTATATTTGATGGGCAATCCGAAGCCGGTATCGGTTTTTGGTTCCACATATGCGGAATTCGGCCCGCGTCGCAAAGGAATTGGCACTTGGGGCAAGCCGGATTGGAACGGCGTCTATGATGTTGAAGATTTGGCGACAGCGCTGATCAAAATGGAAGACGGCAGCACGCTGACGCTCGAAGTTAGCTGGGCCGTTCATATGGACACGGATAATACGCCGTTTATCCATCTAATGGGCTCTGAAGGCGGAGCTAGCTACAGAGGACCGAAAGGCAAGCTGCTCACGGAGAAGTTCGATCGTGCGATCGAAACGGAGCTGAGCAAGCCGGAGAATGATGAAGGCGAGCGTCTGCGCCTGAGCCGTCATTTCCTCGATTGTATCCGCGATGGCAAACAGCCGATTACTTCTGCATTAACCGGATTTACGAACAATCTCGTGTTGGATGCGATTTATGAGTCTTCCAGAACCGGTCAAGCGGTGAACCTGGATTGGAATTTGGATTAAGCTTGTTGTAGGGAAAAGGGGAAAGGGAAAAGCATAACCAAGGCAGCGGCCTTGGTTATGCTTTTTTTGTCGTGGGGAAAGCTCCATCAGGGGGCTGCAGCGCCGGCAGCGGAAGCGGCACTCCGCTATTGCGACCTGCGAGTCGCGGAAGGCGGCCCCGCAGTGGCTTCTTTTTGCCGAATAGAGGATATTTTGCATGGAAAAAGAGAATATAGATGGAATGGATACAAGCAAATCTATGAAAAGCAAGCCTATGAAGGAGCTGACCCAAATGCTTTTGGATGCATATAAAAGAAGAATCGCTGTCGCTTCCGGCAAAGAACCGGCGGATACCGTGATCACCAACGGTAAAATCATTGATGTCTTCAACGGAGAAATCATCGAGGGGGATATTGCCATTGCCGATGGGATCATCGTCGGCATCGGCGCTTACAGCGGCCATGCTGTTGTGGATGCGGGCGGCAAATATGTAGCGCCGGCGTTCATCGACGGGCATGTGCATATCGAATCTGCGATGCTGACACCGGCGGAGTTTGCCAAAGTGCTGCTGCCGCACGGCGTTACGTCGATTGTCGCCGACCCGCATGAAGTTGCGAACGTCATGGGCACCAAAGGGATTCAGTACATGCTGGATGCCTCGGAAGGCGTGCCGTTTGATTTTTACTTTATGCTGCCATCGTGCGTGCCGGCAACTGATTTTGAGCATGCGGGGGCACGGCTGGAGATTGCGGATTTGGCTCCATTTTATGAGCATCCGAGGGTGATTGGTCTGGCCGAAGTGATGAACTATCCCGCCGTCCTGAACGGGGAGGAATCGATGGTAAACAAACTGGCGGAGACGCTTCGCCAAGGAGCCAAGATTGACGGCCACGCAGCGGGCTTGAGCGCGATGGACCTGAACGTGTATTTGACGGCCGGAATCCGGACCGATCATGAAGCCGTTACCGTCGAAGAAGCCAAGCAGCGCCTGCAGCGCGGCATGTACCTGATGATCCGGGAAGGCACGGTCGCCAAAGATTTGGAGGCTTTGATTCCAGCGGTTACACCGCACAATGCCCGAAGATGCCTGTTCGTCACGGATGACAAGCTGCTCGACGATCTGCTGCAAGAAGGCAATGTGGACCATAACATCCGCCTGGCGATTTCCAGGGGCGTGCCGCCGATTACAGCTATTCAAATGGCATCATTAAACACAGCGGAATGCTTTGGATTTACGCAAAAAGGAGCGATCGCGCCAGGCTATCAAGCCGATATGTTGTTCATCGACGAGCTTGAAGCCTTGTCCATTACCCATGTCTTTAAGGATGGGCGCTTAGTGGCCGAGCGCGGGGAGCTG
The DNA here is from genome assembly GCF_027789125.1 of Paenibacillus aestuarii. GTDB lineage: Bacteria > Bacillota > Bacilli > Paenibacillales > NBRC-103111 > Paenibacillus_E > Paenibacillus_E aestuarii. The sequence goes on from NZ_JAQFVF010000011.1 coordinate 4,036, forward strand.
GTTGATTTTCCTGCGGCTGCCTCCTTCCATGCGGCGAGCGCCGCTGCGGATTTAACCCAAACGGTGCGGTTCGCGGATATTACCGTTCAAGATTTGCACATGCCGCTCACCAGCAGCAAAGCCCATGTCATCGGGATTAAACCGAACAGCCTGATCACGGAGCCGCTGGTTGAAGAAGTCGATAATACCGGTGGGCAGTTCCGCCCGTCGGTGGAGCAAGATTTGCTGAAGCTGGCTGTAATCGAGCGCCATCACCATACGGGTAATATTGGCCTCGCGATTGTCCATGGCTTCGGTCTAAAGAAAGGGGCGATCGCTTCGACGGTGGCCCATGATTCGCATAATGTCATCATTGCCGGTACGAATGACGAGGACATGGTCGCAGCGGCCAATAAGCTCAAAGAGATGCAAGGCGGTCTGGTCGTCATCGCCGACGGCCAGGTGCTCGCTGCATTGCCGCTGCCGATTGCCGGCTTGATTGCGAACAGCCCTTATCAGGATGTATATGATGGCCTGAAGCAGCTGGACACCGCTTTGCAACAAATCGGAGCTAGAGACGATTTTAACCCGTTCCTGATGCTTTCGTTTTTGGCTTTGCCGGTCATTCCAGCGCTGAAGCTGACCGATCTCGGCCTGTTTGATGTCACACGGTTTCAGCATATTCTGCTGGAGGCGGAGTAAAGCAGGCTTCCCACAAGAACCCGTTTGCGGCACACAGCTGCGCGGGTTCTTTTCATGAAGGGAGCTGCCCTTGCAGGCTGCGGAACTTGCCGGGCGGCATCTGCTTGCTTTCCGTGAATACCCGCGAAAAATAGTGCACGGACGAAAAGCCGGTCGCTTCAGCGATTTCCTTAATAGACAGCGTGCTGTGCAGCAGCAGGTGCGCCGCTTGGCGGATGCGCTCGCCCCGGATGAAGTCGGTGAAGCTTTCATGGATGCCTGCGGCGAATAATCGGGACAGATGGCGCTCGGAGACGTTCAAATAATGAGCGACATCCTTCAGCCCCAGCGATTGCGACAAGTTATCGCGAATGTAGAGCTTGGCCTGCTGGACCAGCAGGTTCGCGTGTGCGCGGTCCAGATGCCGCATATGCCCGCTGCCACCGAACAGCGTGAGGAATGACAGCAGCAGCGCCTGAGCCAGCGGCGGGGTGGCGGCTAGCGGGAGATTGCACCCCGCGTCATCACGAATCAGCAGCGCCTTCCATAAGTGCGCCGCCGGATGCTGCGCCCCGTCATGTACGACCACATCGGCCTGCTCAGCCAAGCGGCCAAATGCTGCGCGCATCGCATCGCTGGACCGCTTCTCATCCAGTTCGAAAGCGACAAACAGCAGAAATAAGCCATGCTGCGTACGAATTTGATGCGTAACCCCTGGCCTGGAGCAAAAATGCGTGCCTGCCCGAAGCGGATAATCGACCCCTTCTTCGGTATAGGTGCCCTCGCCCGCCATCACATAACAAATCTCGAAGAAGGAGTGCTTATGCACCGGATTGCTGGGCAAAGCGGGAGCAATGCCCCAGTAATGCACTTGGAAGCAAGCTTCGCTGCCGTCCAGCACAAGGGCGATTTCGTTCAAGAGCAAGCTGGTTTCTTTACAGAGATACATGCTCGAACCACCTCTAAAGATGTCCTGATTTTACAAAAAGATGTCCGATTTCAAAAAAGACGAGTTCAAGTCCAACTCCCTATAATTATAAGTGTGAATAAGGTTTGGTACCATCCTATGGGCGGGAGGAAATGGTCATGATTCAGGAAAAAGATGCAGATTTTTATAAAGAAAACGGGTACTTGCTGGTGAAAGGTGTGTTTCATTCACAAGAAGTGGCGGAGATGAGGGAGGCGGTGGATCACATCATCGCCCGTGCGGCGCAGTCCAAGGCGGATAGCAATGCCGCCTGGCAGGGCGATTACATGCCCCCGGAGGAATTGAAGAAGCTGGTGCTCAAAGGGTTCCATGACGTGCACTATCACGATGCCGCGTTCACGCGGGCCGTCGTGCATCCGAACATGCGGGCTGTGTTGACTCGTCTGATCGGTCCGAACGTGCAGCTGCATCATTCCAAAATGCTCGTCAAACCGCCGGAAGTCGGAGCAGCTTTTCCGATGCATCAGGATTATCCGTATTTTCCGCATGATAAGCATACAATGCTGGCGGCAAGTGTGCATCTTGACGATGCCGATGAGGAGAACGGCTGCCTGCGCGTCATTCCCGGGTCTCATCGCGTCGGCTCTCTGCCGCATGTAGGCGCCTATTACTTGAATCATAAGGAATACCCGATCAAAGAGGGGTTGTCTTGCCCCGCTCAAGCTGGCGACGTGCTGTTTTTTAATTATTTAACCATCCATGGCTCGGAATCGAATCGCAGCCAGCGCTCACGGCGCAACGTGCTGTTCCAGTACCGCGATCCCAGCGACTTCCCGACGGAGAATGTGCATTTTGACTGGGGAATGGGGCTGATGGTGAGCGGCGAAAACCCCCATTTTACGAAGGTGAAGCCGAACTTTAAGATTGTGTGAGTGAGAAAATGGGAAAAAGCGGAAGGGGCTCTTCCGCTTTTTGCTTTTTTATTAAGAGAGTGTATCTTCGCTTGCACTGCCGGTTTCACCGAGCCGCGCTTTGGCTAACTGCGCTTGAGCGGCATCCAGCTGCTCATGGGCGTCCTGAATCGTATCACGGCGGTGATTGTTCGCCGTTTGCGCCTTATTCAAGTTGCTGAGGGCATCGGCAACCGCATTATGAGCCGCTCTTTCGGCTGCTTGCTGCTGTTCGGAACGTTGGTCGGACATCGATCTTCCTCCTATAATCTGGATTTTCTGACATCGTTAATATGATCAGAAACTTGCCGGATCATTCGCTGTCCGCATAAAGCTGCATCACTTGCGCAGCATGGCGGCCCATGCGCTTTCGAAGCTCCTGCGGGGCGACGATTTCGCTGCGGATCGGTGTGGTGCTGTGGCCCGGCGCCTTCGGGCATCTGATCGATCGGGGCCACGGGGCGCTGCCGTTCTATATCGCTGCCGCTGTGCAGCTGCTGGCCTTGCTGTGGTTCGTCAGGGCCGGCAGATTCCGCCCCGAGCAGGCGCCAAGCAATGCGGCATTAGAGTAAGCTTGGCATTTCTTCGATGCACGCTGCGGTTTCGTTTTTGACATTGCCGACAAGGCTGGGCACGGCATACGCATGCATCCGGTCCGAAGCGTACGGCTGGAGCAGGGAGGTCAGGAGGCCGACATCCTGATTGCCGCGGTCCAGCCACACCTGCTCGTCCTCCGGCCGCAAAATGACAGGCATCCGGTCGTGAATCGGTTCCATCAGCTCGTTCGGCGTTGTCGTAATGACCGTGCAGGTGCTGACTTTGCTTCCGTCCGGCCTCACCCACGTATCATAGAGCGCGGCCATACTGAAAAGTTGCCGGTCCTTCATAACAATGCGCATCGGCTGTTTGGATGAGCCGCTTTTTTTCCATTCATAGAAACCGTCTGCCGGTACGATGCAGCGTTTGCGCGAGACCAGCGTCTTGAAAGCCGGCTTTTGCAGCAGCGTTTCCGAACGCGCATTGATCATGCCGCTCGCCAGCTTCTCATCCTTGGCCCAGCTTGGGACAAGCCCCCAGCGCAGCTCGCCCATTTTATTTGTTCGCCCATCATGAATGACGGCAAGCACCATCTGCATCGGCGCGATATTGTACCTTGGCGTGTGAAAGCGGTCAAGCTCCATCTCCAGATGATAATGCATCATTAATTCCTCTAAACTGATCGTTAATGTATAACGGCCGCACATCTTCATCACCTCTCTTCCAAGTATAATCGAACTGTACGCCCCAGTAAAACTTACCAATCGCTAACATATTTTCTATAAAAATATTCTTGAATATAGAGCGTATGTTCGGTATATAATAAGCTATGTAGTAAAAACACGAACATACGATCTGTATTTTGGGAGGTGCAGGTGAATGAGGCAGGCTCCTGAACGGACGATTTTTCTGATCGACGGACAATCATTTTACGCATCCATTGAAAAGGCTGCCCATCCTGAACTGAAAGATAAACCGGTAGCCGTCGGCGATCCCGCTCGCCGGTCAGGCATCATACTCGCCGCATGCCCCGTCGCCAAGTTGCGCGGCGTGACTACGGCGGAACGGGTGGGGGAGGCGCTCGCGAAATGCCCGGAGCTCAACATCATTCGCCCGCGGATGCAAACTTATATCAGCATTTCATTATTCATTACGGAGATTTTTGAATCGTTTACCGACCAGGTTGAACCGTACAGCATTGACGAACAATTTCTCGATGTGACCGGCTCTACGGCATGCTTCGGCCCTCCGGAAGAGATTGCCCGGCAAATTCAGACGCGTGTGCAGCTATCCACCGGTGTCTGGACGCGCTGCGGCATCGGTCCGACGAAAATTTTAGCCAAGATGGCTACCGACAATTTCGCTAAAAAAAGGCCTGAGGGCATATTCAAGCTTGGCTATGAGAACATCGAATCGGATTTGTGGCCGTTACCCGTACACCACATGTTTATGGTGGCGTCGCGGATGACGCGTCATTTTTTGAGAATGGGCTTAAATACGATTGGCGACATCGCCCGTTTGGAATTGGGGGAGTTCAAGCGGCGCATGCGTTTTGAGATGGGGAAGCAGAGTGATATTCAAGCAGAGTACTATTGGCAGACCGCGCGGGGGATCGATCCCAGTCCGGTCGTACCCGGCATTCGCAATCAATTGAAATCAATCAGCCACGGGAAGGCGCTCCGCAGCAGCCTCTATCGTAAGCTTGAGGATATTGAGGTTGTGCTTTTGGAGTTGGTCGTGGAGGTTTGCCGCCGCAGCAGGAAGCACGGATATATGGGCTATGTGGTGAGCGTTGGCGCAGGGGAGACCGATGGGGTGCGGACTACGGGATTTCATCGGCAGGTGACGCTGCAGCAGCCCACGTCTTTATCGCATGAAGTCGCGGCGGCCGCGCTTGAGATTTTTCACAAATTTTGGAGCGGCATGCCTGTAAGCCATCTGCATATTTCGCTCACGCAGTTGGTGGATGACAGCGTCTATCAACTTACCCTTTTTGAAGACCGGGAGAAAGCCTACGGGTTGGAAAGAGTTACGGACGAGATCAAGGATCGATTTGGCAGTGTCGCTATTATGCGCGCCTCCTCTCTATTGGCAGCCGGCGTAGCAAGAGAACGAGGGGAACAGATCGGGGGGCATTACAAATGAGCAAATTAGACGGTAATGAGAGGTGGAAATCCAAGATGCTGCTCACTGAACATCAAGAGCAATATGACAATCGGCATGAACTGAAGAAGACGACTCGTGCCACATCAGAGGAGCTCGCTATGATCCGTGACTACATCTTATTGCCGCATATGCTTACGATGGTGCAAAAGAGCATAGACCATATTGAGCACAGCACGAACATTCTCAAACAATTTTACGTGGCGGCCGGCCAAGTGATCATGAACCAAATCAGCAAAGACATGTACGAAGTGCGGCGGGAATTGACGAAGCGCAACATCAAGGTTATCGGGGACGAACAAGCGGATTTGATCGTGTACCACCGGTTTCTGTGCAGAGGGTTCGAGGACCGGTTTGGCATGACGCGTGATGTGATGCGCTCAGAAATTAGTGTCCAGTTAAAAAAATATGTTAAAGAAACGATGGGGCGCATTTTGAAGGAGAAATAGCCTTCCAAACTAAAAACCTATTTTCATAAAAAAAAGTAACTGAACTCGTTCAGTTACTTTTTCTTGCTAAGGCAGCAGCAGCACCTTGCCGGCGGTCATCTGCCGCTGATATTGATCGAGCGCTTCCGCAGCTTGCTGCAGCGGGAAGGTTTGGCTGATCTCCGTTTGAATCCGGGAGCCGATCCATTTCTTCATCTCCGACTGCAGCGATAGCAGCTCGAAAATGGACTGCGTCTTAACCCAGTCAGACGCCCAGAACCCGACGATCTGCTTGCGGCGGAAGACGAGGTCGTCCGCCTGCACGGTCGTCGCGCCGCCGCTCAGCAGTCCGTACTGGTACAGGGTGGACCCGTCCGGCATTGCCGAAAGGACAGTCCCGGTCAAGGCGCCGCCGACGGCATCGAAGCAGACGGTGGCGCCAAGCTGGCTGCATAGCTGCTCGAGCGCATCCTCGAAGCCGTCTGACTGGCTGTTAACGATATGTATGCCGCCAATGCTGCGCAGCAGCTCCACGTGCTCCTCTTTGCGCACGATGCTGATAATCGGGATGTCATGCGCTTCACCAAGCTTGACCAGCACTTTACCGAGCGCGCTGGCCCCGGCTGTCTGTACGATCGCTTTGGATTTCTGCTTCTTCGCTATGCGGATCATGGCCAAGGCGCTCGCCGGGTTGACGAAGAAGACGGCGCCCTGCTCGTCCGAAACGTGGTCGGGCAGCACCATGCACGTCATTGCGCTGGCCTTGGTATACTCGGCCCATGAGCCGTAGCCTTCGGAGACGAAGGCCACCCGCTTGCCCTTGAGCATCCGCGCGATGACGCTGCTTCCGGTGGCCACCACGGTACCGCATCCTTCCATGCCGCCGACGCAGGGCAGCTCTCTTTTGATACCGTAGGTGCCGTTCATGAACAGCAGATCCGCTGGATTAATTGAGGCAGCATGCACCTTAATGAGCACTTCATCCTTTTGAATAACAGGAATGGCGACCTCGCCGTAACGAATGCCTGCGCCTCCGCTATAATCGTTTAACATGACAGCCTGCATAGTGTTGGACATCCCCAATGACACCTTTCTCTCTATTGAATTAGTTGGAGCCGGCCACATCCCGAATGGCTTTCCACTCCGCCAAATGCTTTTCCAAATTCTCGATGAGGTTGTCCATGCTGTCCAGAAAAACTTCTTTCTCCTTCGCATCCATCGCCGTCATATCTGCCTGCGGCAGCGTTTCATGAGCGGGCAGTGCGTCGAGAAGCGTCTGCAGTTTCCGCGCAATCGGCGGTACGGCAGATTTGGCGTCCGCTTTGCCGGCTTTCTCCTTTTTAGCTGCCGCCTTCGGTTCAATCGTTTTGGCCCGTTCTTTGCGGTTCTGCTCCATAATGGACCAGGTTTCGATCAGATCAGGACCGGATTTATACAGCAGCTTGTCTTTTGTGCCGGATGAAATCTCTTTATCCTTGAACAAGCGGGCGATTTTTTTGACATCGCTGACCGGCAGCTCGTCTCTGGCGATGATTAATGCCAGCGAATCGCGATGCTCCATCGGCAGGTCTTTGATCGGGGCCAGCTGATCTTCCGTCAGCTTGTCTTTGCGGATTTCCGTTCCGCTGACGATCAGCTTTTTAACCGCATGGCTGAACTTGAGCAAATCGCATTTGTTTTTAATGTAAGCTTCAGGCTTGCCGAGTTTGCTGGATAAATATTTGACCGAACTGCTGAACTTCGGATTGTTGAGCAGCTTGTCGAATGCCTCCGCTTCTTCAATCGGTGAGAAGCCCTCTCGCGTTAAATTTTCGGCGACTTGCTCCAAATAAATTTCCATTTCATCGGTCACTTGGGAGACAATGCAAGGGATCGTCGGCTTGCCCAGCATCATGCAGGCTTTGTACCGCCTGTTTCCATAAATAATTTTATAGCGACCATCGCCCGTTGTTCGCACCTTAATTGGGGATAGCAAGCCCAGCTCTTCAATGCTCTTCATTAATTCTTGCAGAGCTTCTTCATCAAACTGGTAGCGGGGCTGGTCGAGATCTTCGTCAATGAGATCCGCCTTGATTTCAACGATATCCATGTTGTTTCTCCTGTATGTATGAGTAGATTTCGTATAATTACACGTCAAAGGACAAAAGTATTATACAATAAATGTTGAAAGTGAAAATGAAAAAAGGGAAATTATAGTAAAACTTAAGTGAAATTTTAGGTGATGTTCGTACGCTTGGAACAAAGGGGAGAAAGTTTTGAACGAGAAAGATTGCATGATGCTGCAGTATCTTGAGGAAGAACAGAGCTTGACGAAAGCTGCAGAGCGTCTCTACATCACGCAGCCGGCGCTAACGTACCGGATCCAACAGCTGGAAAAAGAGCTCGGCGTGCCGATCATCGTCAAGTACGCCAAAGGGACGAGGCTCACGCCGGAAGGCAAGTATCTGGTGACATATGCCAAACAAACGCTGCTGGCGATGAATAAAATGAAAGATTACATTACAAGTATGCGGGGCGAGATCAAGGGCGTCCTGCGTTTGGGCGTCGCAAGCAACTTTGGCCTCTATAAACTGCCTCCATTGCTCAAAAAGTTCAAAGACCTATACCCGGACGTTCAGTTTAATGTCACTTCGGCGCTGAGTTCGGAGATTCTTGATCTGCTGCATCAAGAGGAAGTCCATCTCGGCGTGATCCGGGGAGAATACCATTGGCCGGATGCCAGGTATCATTTGCACGATGAGCCGATTTACCTCATTTCCAAAGATCCGCTTGATCTGGAACGACTCCCGGAGCTGCCGCATATTCATTTTGGCGAACCGAAGGTGAGGGCGATGAGCCATTCGCAGTTCCCCTTCAGCGAGACGATTCAAGCCTGGTGGCATGAGCGGTACCAAGCGCCGCCGACGATTACGATGCGGGTCGATGCATATGAAACCTGCAAGGCGATGGTGAAGCAGGGATTGGGTTATTCGATCGTCCCCGGCGTGTTTGTCACCCCGCAAGACGAGCTGCACACGGTGGATTTAGTACGCCTAAGCGGAGAGCCGATCAGACGGCACACCTGGATGCTCTACAGGGAAACCTCGCTGGAGCTGGCTATTGTCGACCGCTTCGTACAGTTTATGAAAGCTGAACATGCAGCTATTTAAGCACATCTTCTTTGGGGGAGATGGCAGCAGCCCGAGAGGGCTGCTTTTTGTGTTATAAATTTTTTTTTGGTAAAGATCAAAAAAATATGAATTGTACTTATGGGAAACGTACCGATACTATGGTTCTTAGAGTTACTTCAATTTTCTGAGTATTCCTGCCAAAATGCAGACAAAACCATGACAAAAAAGACAGGTGGGGGAGTCATTTGAGTATTGAAATGTGGAATCAGGACAAGGAGCGGATTGAAAACGCTGTCGATGCGCATGACGGTTTACTGCGGGACCTTGCTATGCAAATCCATGCAAATCCGGAGCTGAGCTTTCACGAGCATCAAGCTAAGCAGTGGCTGAGCGAACCGCTGAAGGAAGCGGGATTCGCGGTCGAGACCGGGATCGCCGGATTGGAAACATCATTCCGCGCGACATGGGAAGGACAGCCCGGCGGACCTGTGATCGCGCTGCTTGCGGAGTATGACGCGCTTCCTGCGATCGGCCATGCTTGCGGACATAACTTGATCGGCACAGCGGCCGTAGGCGCAGCGCTCGCCTTGAAAGAGGCGTATCCGCAGCTTCCGGGGAAGATCGTGGTGCTGGGCACACCCGCTGAAGAGGAAGGCGGCGGCAAAATCATCATGGCGGACGACGGCGTCTTCACCGGCATCGATGCGGTCATGATGTGCCATCCGCAGAACAAAACGATGGTGCTGCGGGGTGCATTGGCGTGCGTGGACGCGACCTTCACGTTCCATGGCAGACAGGCGCATGCATCATCGGCTCCCGAGCGGGGGATTAGCGCGCTCGATGCGCTAATTAACGCTTTCGTCGCCATCAATTCCTTGCGGCAGTTCATGAAAGAGGACGTGCGGATTCACGGCATCATCACGAAGGGTGGGGATGCGCCGAACGTCGTCCCTGAGCTGTGCGAGGCGGTATTTATTTTGCGGGCGGCTACCGTTGAAGAACTGGCTGTGGTGCGGGACAAGGTATACCGGGCCGTGCGCTGCGCAGCCGAAGGCGTCGGGGCGACTGTTGACATCGCCGAGGGGCTCATTTATGCGGAGCGCAACAACAACAAGGCGCTGGCGCAGTTGTTTCAGCGCAATTTAGAGCTGATGGGCATTGAAGTGTCAGCTCCTCCGGAGAAGGGCGGCGTTGGTTCCTCCGATATCGGCAACGTCAGCCAAGTCACGGCGGCGATCCATCCGTACATCCGTCTCGGAGATGCTACGACGCATACGCCGGAGTTCGCTGCCTTGGCGGGTTCCGAAGCCGGTATGGTGGAAATGAACCGGGCTGCGAAGGCGTTAGCCATGACAGCCTACGATTTATGCGCGGACAAAGCGGCCATGGAGCGCGTCCGCAGCGAGTTTCAAGAATGGAAGCACAATCGAATGGGGGACGGCAGGCATGGATAGCACTGTAAAAAGAGAAGCTGAAGTCAGAACGGGTTTAGCCAAATGGTTTAAAATGCCTCACACTTATGTCATCTTAGTGATTCTTGTTTTTGTAGCAGCGGCACTGACCTATGCCATTCCAGCGGGAAAATTTGAACGCGTCAAGGATAAGGTAACTGGCAAATCCCTCGTTGTAACGGGCTCTTACCAGTATGTGGATCCAAGCCCAGTGAGCCTTGTGCAGATTCCAAAAGCGCTCGTGCACGGGATGATTGCATCGGCCGATGTCGTCTTCTTTATCTTCATCATCGGCGGCGCATTCCAGATCATTTCGTCTACGGGCACGATTGAAGCGGTTACTTCCAGAGTAGCCAAAACGTTTGCCAACAAGGGCAGGTGGGTCATTCCCATATTCCTCACCTTATTTTCCGTCGGCGGTTTTACGATGGGGATGTCCACGGAGGTGATGGTGTTCGTGCCGATCGGAATCGCGATTGCCCGGGCGCTCGGGTTCGACGCTTTGACCGGCACGGCGATGATTTCGCTCGGCGCCTCCTGCGGCTTTACCGCCGGCATTTTGAATCCGTTCAATGTCGGACTGGCGCAAGCGATCGCACAAGTGCCCATGTTCTCTGGAGCGTGGCTGCGTGTTATCTTATTGATCGTTCTTATTACGGTAACGAGCTTGTACTTGGTCCGTTATGCAGGCAAAGTGCGCAAAGACCCTACGCAGGGCATCGTGTACGAGCTCGAGCAGTCAGCCTCTGGGGAAAGCGTTGATTTCTCCAAGCTGCCTACTATGATGCTGAAGCATTACTTGACCATTGCGGTCATTATTATTGGCTTCGCCTTAGTCATTTGGGGCGTTTCCAAAAAAGGCTGGTGGATGGAGGAGCTTGGCGCGCTGTTCTTAACGATGGGCGTTGTTTCGGGGTTCAGCGCAGGGTTCGGTCCGAGCCGGATTGCCACCGAGTTCGTGAAGGGGATCCGAGGCATCGCTTACGGTGCGTTCATCATCGGTCTTGCCCGGGGGATTATGGTCGTGCTTGAACAAGGCAATGTCATTGACAGTATTGTCAACGGCTTGGCCATCCTTGTTGGCGATTTGCCGACTTCCGTGCAGGTATTGGGGATGTACTTGTTCCAAAACGTCATGAACGTGTTCATCACCTCCGGTACAGGCATGGCGGTGACGACGATGCCGATTATGACACCGCTGTCCGACTTGCTCGGCGTTACACGACAAACGTCCGTGCTCGCTTTCCAACTGGGCGACGGGATCACAAATATGATTTTGCCGACGTCTTCGGCCCTAATGGGCAGCTTGGCCGTGTCGGGGATTGCCTACCAGAAGTGGGTTAGATTTTTCTGGCCGCTGATGTGCATGTGGCTGCTTATCGGCGCCGTGTTTATCATCGTGGCTAATGTAATTAAATACACGTAAGGCAGGGTGGGCTGGACCGTAAGGTCCGGCCTTTTTCTATTGAAGAAAGGCGACAGCCGTCATGACTGTCACCGTGACTGTTTCCGTGACTGTTTCCGCTCCCCCCCGTAGTCCGGTTTTGCCCACTTAGAGCAGCCATGACTGGCCACGCCGTCTCTGTAGTCCGGTTTTGCCTGATTAAACACACCATATTCTTCCTTGAAGCTTCGAAAGCGCGTTGTAACTGTGTTTTTCCGGACTACAGCTCGTTTGGGCTGCCATCACGCCTCTGCAATTGGGCAAAACCCACTTAGAGCGCGCTCGGATGACTGGTTACACCAGCGTCCTTTGCCTTGTTTATAGAATACTTGCGCGCATCACCTGAATATGGTATATTGTCATTCCTGTCCTCTAAACAGGACATGCAGTGGGGTTTCTCAGGAAGTCTGAGCTTGTTGATTATCTTCAAGAATGGATCGAAAAAAAACACTTGCAATCAGGTTTTCGACATGGTATATTACATCTCGCTGCTTCGGTAACGCGGCGGCGAACGAAAGAGAATTGTTCTTTGAAAACTGAACAACGAGTGAGAAGCAAGTC
>NZ_JAQFVF010000012.1 GCF_027789125.1 Paenibacillus aestuarii
TATTTGAAGTTCTGTCAATTGTATTTCCTCCGTGTCGCGTTTTGATTCGACTATAGTGTCTCGTTAGGTATCCGTCCTCAAAGAATATTCCTATTGGATAATTTCTTATAAATATAGACCATGGGAAACCAAAGAACTATAGCGTGAATCAATCCGATAAATGACGCTATTAAAACAGAAGCTGGAACGCTTATCACACCTGCTTTAACACCACTAACAATTACTTTTTCGCCGCTTTGAACGACAACTTCATTCGTGAAGAAAGAAGCTATTAGTAATCCAATACCAATAATCAGGCCAAAAATTGAATAAATAAACACTGTTTTCCGTATAACCTTTTTAAGCATCCAATTCCCCACACCTGTTCTATTTACTTTAGAGTCGTATTGTTTTATTGAACTATCGTGTCCCTTTAGGTGGATACTACTTAAATTTTTAAAGTTTCAATTATCCCTCTGGCTATCACTCTATTTGTCGTTAGCTCAAACTTCATTCCAGTTTTGATTAAATGATTCGGTGCCTCTTCTTTTTCATAAAAGGCTAAATACAAATCAGCAGTTGTATCTCTTTGAGTATTTGGAGTTTTATGGAATTCAATTACTGCACTCCACAAGCCATTTATTAACTCCCTATCTTCTTCAAAGATGATAGGTATTGAGAAGTTTCCTACCGGAATAATACTTTGTCCGCCTTCCTCGGCAGTCAGGAAATATATATTTACCCTTCCTATTGTCTTCAAGGTTTATCAGCTCTTTCACCGTATTCAATTATGAATTTTTTTGTTATACAACATTATTTTAACACAATATGGAAGTGGATTTATTTATGGAAATTATAAATTATTGTTCCGCAAATATCCCGGTTACTTCAACGAAAACGGCAGCCGATCGTTTGGCCGGCTACCGTCATGTCTGATTGAACTATCGTGTCCCGATAGCTTAATAGGTTATTATTTGTTATCGTGGTATGCCTTCTTTACACTTTCAATTTGAGCAAGGTGGTTGCGGACATGTTCGACGCGGTATTCCACCAATTGCTTAAATGTGAACCGTCCCTGATCGACATATACCCCCACTCGCTCGCTTTGTTCACTAGTTAGATTGTCTAGAATTGTCTGCATACTGGAACGTAGTAATTTGAATAGAAGCAAATACTGCTCTCGATCCAATAAATCATACCCCAAGTTATTCGCCCATGCGTCTTGATCAAATGAAATCAGAATTGGCTCATCTTCCGCCAAGACTTTTTTTAGTCGAGATGTGGACGAAATCTCTGAGTCTGTTACATGTATAAGGATTTGATGAATGCTCCATTGGTCTGAAGCAGGCTTGAAACGAAGTTCTTCTTCTGTTAATCCTTCGATTGCATCCCGAAGCATTGCGTATCCTAAGGCATACTCCTTAAATAAGTCCTCCAATTCAATCACCCTCCTTTTTTATATAAACCAACACTTAACTAAAACTTTCTAAGACGGTCGAAGTTAAGGTTCTCCGTTGTAAAAATAAGAAATACTGAATACATAAGCAAAGTAATAGCGATAAAGGAAAATCAACGGAAGAAGCATGATTATTATATCTGTAAGATAAATGATAATTCGTTTATAAAATGAAACGTCCTCGCGGTGATACCTGCTTTGTTTGTCAGTTTCATTTCAACTAACGTGTCCGTTAGCGGCTAACCTGCCCGAAGTTCGTGTCCCGTTAGGTTAAATCATTATCAGCCTGTGATTCACAGCACAAATTTCTCAAGAGCAACAGCAACACCGTCATTATCATTGGATTTGGTAATATGTTTTGCACATTTTTTCAGCTCAATTATCGCGTTTCCCATAGCAATCGGAAATCCGCACTTATGGAATAGTCCTAAATCGTTAAAATCGTCCCCAAATACCATTACATTTTCTGCCTTCACCCCAATATCATTAAGAACCCATTGAACGGCATCTTCCTTTGAGGCTAATTTATGCATGATTTGAACCAATGCTCCTCCATCGGTTGCGATTACGTTCACATGGTCACTGAATTGCTCGATAACATCCCTCCATGAGCTGTAACCATGAACCAATATTTTGGTCGGGGAGAGTGAACTAATAATATCCTTATCAACTATTAGAGGTTTAGGATCATTAGAACGGATACCGAAATGACCGAGTTGCGAGTCGGGAATTGGTGTACACGTATACCATGAGTCATTGACCTCGTATGAAATAAACGATTGAGGTGCCTGTAACTCGATGAAATTGTTAAACTGTTGGCTAATCTCCATCGGGATAAAGTGGCACATTGACGCGATTCCTTGGATCTCGCTAATATCAACGACTTTCCGTTGCAAAAGTCACTGGGGCTCACAGATTTGAGGGCTTCAGAGAAGAAAAACGAAATGATTCGGATGGCGAAGTTATGTACAAGTGTCTATAGTAAAAATAAATACGACTGGCAAATCGGGTATGATCTTGCGATTGATCAGGATGCTAAGGTAGGGTTCATCGAGAGCAACCCGACCTTTCCTGCTCACGGATTGTTTCGAAAGGAACACAACACTTTTGGTAGGATTAAGCAGATAGCAGCATTCCACAAAAGGCAAAAATAAATATCAACATGCTTCTGTTGCTTCTCTCTCCCCCTCTTTATTTAAGCAAACAAAAAAAACGAAGGACATCCATCCTTCGTTTTTTATTTAATCTCCCGAATGAAACTCCAACTCATCAAGGTTCTTTCATTTCGAATCCATAGTAACCCGATAGTACTATTTGGATTGAGGCACCCATCGTTTCCAGCTCCTTGCAACAATTTCCCAAATAACAATTAAAACAATACCGATCAATGCACCGAACACAACACCGTACGTAATGCGGATCAGCGAAATGTGAAGCGGCGTATGCAAGTGGCAGAACGTATCTACGATAGAAAGCTGCCCGATTACGCCAATGAACATCAAGTATACGCCATTTCGATATCTAACAGCCAAGTATGCCCCTAACAAGAAGATCGGGTGTGCAAACAGGAATTCTTTGGTGCGCGGGCGTACACCCAGCGTATTCTCCATGAACGAGCGGAACAATTTCTCCACGGCGGATGCCTGTCCTTCGTTACCTGTTCTTGACAAATAGTAGAGGATAGCACCTAATGCGACAACCGCTGCTACTACCCATAGCACGGTAATATTAAATGTGAGTACCTGACGTACTCTCAAGAGCTTGTCCTTATACGTATTGTTTTCACTAAAGAACAACAGATACACGCCTGCAATCGCAATTGGAAGCAGATGAAGAGCGCTTACGCCGCGGAATTGCTGCAAGACAATGGAGTACGTAATATGATTTAGCAAGGCAACTACATACACAACGCCAATTAATGAGATTAGCGATGTTTTGAGCAGCATCCATAACGTATACAGCAAGCCTGACTTCCACTGCGCCGCTGCTCCGGACCGGACCGAATGAATAGCCAGCATGATTGCAATGCTTGGCGCGCATACAGCTGTACCCAGCGCTAATACTTGGGCATAAAGATTGGCAGATAGCACATGAAGACCGAATGCTCCGATAATGCCGACAACGAACAAAAACAATGACGCTTCCGGCACAAAGAAGCTGACAGCCAGCACAATTAGACTTACGCCGCCAATGAGTAAGAAGAAACTGGCCACTTTTTTCCAGGCTGTCGTATGTACGGTAAAGGCCTCGGCCTGTCCTAATGTAAAGCCAACTTTCTGAATACGCGGGATGGCTCCATCCGGCCCCTGCAGCGCTTGATAGTAAGCGGACAACGGGTCAGCCAGCTTTCCTTTATCCAAGTTTTTGACAGGCTTGGCATTCAAGAATACCATGCGGATATTTCTATCTTTAACAGCCAGCACGAATCGATCAGCCACGCCTTGAACTCGGTCAGCCATCTCCGCTTTTGTGACTTGCTCAGATAGCTTTTCCCCGTCCTGTTCAGTAAAGGAATGCAACCGCACCACATCATAGTTCGTTTGTTTAGCCAATGTGCTGAACCCTTTTTGCGGTTCCCTCAGCAGTTCGATGGCGGCCAGTCCAATGCCGTTTTTATGTAGCAGCTCAGCCATTTTGTTCAAATTGACTTCCGTGTTCTCCTCCGTGTACCCTGGAACCTCGTTGCCGTCTACAATGATACGTTTAACCCCGATATCATGCAGACTTTTTAGCAAGTGGTCCATATCATTAGTTACAAAAGGCCGGCGGTTCGAGAGACGAACCACAATATTAAAGCCCTGATCCTTTAACATCTTGAGGGTAATCGGATCTGGATCCATCGGTTTCATGGATGCTTCGTCCGTGCTCATCTGGATGATCAGTCCATTGCGGTTCTTGAAGCTCCAAGGCTTCGTGGCTACATTCAGATTGCTGAATGTTTTCAGGATCAAGGGCTCAATCTGCTGCTGAGTTGCCTGATCTGCGTACAAAATGTACGTAAAATTCTCGTTCGGCTCCCCGTACGTTTGTGTCATAGCCATTGCATCCCGTGAGTTAAACATCTCAATACGGCGGCTTTCGCGGAACTCGGACAGCGTGCTTTCGTACACTGCCATAGAGCCGATGCCAGCGGCTTTCATTTGTTTTAGATGTTCATCTACATAGCTCTTCGGACTCGTTTGAATATCGGCAATGTCCAGCAAATCCCGATAGTCAAATACAAATTCCACCTTGTTTGCCGATGTCTCTGTCAGATGTCTGGCATAGGCTAACGGCAATGAGGCTAGCATGCCAATAATCACCAGCCATAAAAGCACATTCTTTACAAGATTATTCCACGTTTTATACCACTGAATCAAGTTGTTCCTCTCCTTAGAGCATTGTTATCTTAACTCCATATTCCAGTAATGGGCTGCACGGACGCAGCTTTACCCGAATAAGGAATATTATACATATCCTCCAAAGTACGAAGGACATTCAAATGTGTGATGTGTTGGTCATAATGACCTGCTTTCACCATAGGGCCTACAAATATTGTAGGTATATGATTGTTCTTGGATGAATCGTCTTCATCCCATGTCAGAATAACTAGACTGTTATGGTCTTTCGCCCACTGCACATACGGCTCAATATGAAGCTTTAGCCAATTATCCGCAGTTTGGATTGTACCATCATGCATATCGTTATCCATATTCGGAATTACAAAAGAAACTGTAGGCAATTTGTTAAAATCATCGGTCGGAAAACTCGAGAGTGGCATGTTTAAATATGTCGGAACATTGCTGAAATTAACCCAGGGACTATGCTTTCTTCCATATTGTCGATAGGAACAGGCCGTTGAACCAATAGATGGAAGATCCTCAGAGAAACCGCTAAACGTTAGGTGTGCCTTTAATAATTCGCTCGCCAGATTATCAGTTTTAAAAATATGTCCGCATGAATCATCCTTTACACCTTGATCAGACCCTGAGAAAAGGATTAAGTAATTGGGTTCGCTTGGATGTGTATTGGCATAGGATTGAGTAAAAAAAGCTCCTTGCTCGGCTAATAAATTCATATAAGGTGCCGACTTGTTACCAATAATCTTCTCATAAGAATGGTTCTCCTCAACAACAATAACAACGTGATCTGCCTTGGGAAAACCTGGATGCGGCATTGTTGTGAGTTGAGGAATAGCGATAGTGTTGATCGGTGCCGATGGCTGCTTTTGCACAGGAACGGTTTCATTATTTGCCGGTTGTTGCGTAACTTTGGGAATATCCGTTGCAACTGGATATTCTTGGTTAGCTGGCATAGACAAACTTGTAATTTCTGAATTTGTTTGGGAGCAAGCGGTCAATAGTAGAGTCAATGTTGTTGCAATCCAAATTGATTTCTTCACAATTATCATGCCCTTCATAGTTGCAATTCGTATTAATCAAGGTTTAGCGAACTACTATTAAATGATTTTAAGAAATTTATCACTATCAATTCTAAAATACACTTAACTACTCAAAGACTTTGTTAAAGTAGATTTTAATTGCCTCGATAAAAAAACTTCCTTTCCTTGCGGTGATTTCCCGCAAAGTAATTTTATTCTGAGAGTAAAATAAATTAATTAAAACTCCATGAGAAACCATAAATAGCATGAAAATAATATTTCAAATTGATTACATTTTTGTAGCTCAACGAGCTAGTCCAATTTAAAACGACATTTGATGAAATCATTGTGACTTCATCAATATCAGTAAATTCCAAAAAAATCCTGGACATAAAACAAAAAAGCCGCAATTTTAGCGGCTTTCAATGTTATACTATGATCTTGTCACCCGACATTTGTTGAAATTCAACGTCGTTGAGCTTTTTCTTGTCAGGTAGATTCCTTCATAACTGTCTCAACCTCGAAATTTTACATCTCATTTTCGAAATTAAGTAATCTCTATCGGCTGCTTGGATAGCAGCTGCTTCATCATACCATTGAACTAAACTACCCTGATACTGACTCGTGTGCTTTAGCCACTAGAATAAGGGCTCCACGGCGTTTAAATACGCAAAATAAATTCTCACCAATCCTAGTGATTTGATGATAATGCTCGGTGAGAGGTAAAAATGTGCTCTTCTCATCGTCAAATATGATGAGTCCAAATACGGGACTCGCCAATATCATCTGACACATTATATGACAATGCAGGTCTAGCATAGCATCGTAAATCAAACTTATAACTAAAGAATATATAGTATTTTATACATATGTCTATAGAGTTGAAAAATCCCTTAGGTACCAAGGCTTTGTTGTTGTCCGACGACAAGAACATATATCCTTAATCTAAACGCATTGTTCAAATAAAAATAACCGCCAATTAGCGGTTATCATTAAAACGTTCAAATTGATCGTAGCAAGGATTATTACTTGATTACTTGCACATAATTGATTTTATCAATATATGATGAAGGACTTGTGAATTATGGATACCATCATCCTCTACGCGGCTTGGATAATCACCGCAGTTCTCTTGTTTGTATTTATCAGAAGAAAAATTTGATTGAAGCACAAATAAGTTTTTTGTTCATGCAAGTACCGACTTGGTTATTTGGTACTTTAGTTGTTAAGGGAAGATTAATTGAATACCCTGTTGGTTTCCTTAGCGTCGTATACAAAGCAAGCTTTACCTTCGAGTTTTTTGTATTTCCAGCAATAAGTGCCATCTTTAATGTCCATTTTCCTAAAGAGAAACCTTGGTATATTAAAACAATTTATATCCTTGTTTTCCCGTCAGTAATGACGATAATAGAAGTCTCTATCTTGAAAAACATACACAATTGATCAGATACATAAATTGGACATGGTACATGAGCTTCATCTCAATGACACTAACCCTCTTACTTTCCTATTGGTACCATGTTTGGCTATTTAGGAACATAAAAAAAGTCAATTAACTTTGAACTCAATATTTAGTCGGCGTTTGTCCTATTTACCTAGACCAAGCACATATAAATCTGAATAACATATTTCCCCCCAAGACCAGCTTCATCTCCACCTTCGTTATTTAAGGGGGATGAAGCTGTTGAACATTATGGCACATCTACACCCAATTACAGCCGTGACCTGCTCCAGGCTCTCTACCCGTTAAAAAACCATACCGCCCCAGTCGTTGACAAACCGGTCATTTGCCAAAAAACGGCCTTGACCACGTTGAACGGCCAACAGTGGTCCTGCAACGGCACGAAAATTGAGTGCTATCTTGGGATGGAACATGGAGGATTTATTTATAATTGAGTTATTATAATTCTTGGAACCCATC
This sequence comes from Paenibacillus aestuarii, assembly GCF_027789125.1. GTDB lineage: Bacteria > Bacillota > Bacilli > Paenibacillales > NBRC-103111 > Paenibacillus_E > Paenibacillus_E aestuarii. The sequence continues at coordinate 7,717 of NZ_JAQFVF010000012.1, forward strand.
CCAAGCCTTAATGCCTTCCCAGCCATCCTCCCCGTAATTGCATATCCTTTGATCACTTTTCCTAATGGTTCATAGCGATCGGAAGTACGGCCGGAATGGTTCTCGAAACCTAAAAGTTGTCGAGTCCGGTGAGTCAACGACAACGTTACCACCACGCGATTTTATTTGCGCTTCCGAATTAAAGCCACAAAATCCAGCTCCATGATGGGCGTACCGTCTGAGGTCACGTAATAATTACTAAGCAGCGGATAGCCCCCACATATAGCCAGAAAGCTAATGGGCTCTTACCCAATCCTGCTGGATGAAAGGCACATACATTAATAGGGTCAAATCGTTGCCCTCATAGCCACCAGCGTTGGTGGTTTTTTTATAAATTTAACTTATTGGAGTAGGGAGTAATGCTAGGATGAAACCATACCATGTGGTCTGGCTGTTAAAAGAAAATAAACCATTAACGAAAAATAAAGTATTAGACTGGGAAAATAAAGTATTAGACTGGAGTTAGCGTTAAAGGATAACGTTAGAGTTCAACGATTTTAAACAACTTTCATTCTGACCTTGCCCACATCCTAGGCCGGGTTTACTGCATTTTTTGCAATCAATTTAAACAACTTTATTATTAGATAACACTTATGGCTATGACAAAATCACTTTGGATATATCGGTTAGTGGTGTTTTTGCTACAAAATTCGAAAATAATGACTCACCTTTTGTAGTAGTGCGCTAAGATAGGAATAACGATAACGCGGCGATGGAAATGATCCATCGCCGCGTTATCGTTACTGTGTAAATGCTCAATTAACAGGTTTGTTCCAATAGGAGAAAAAAAAATTTACAATTCCCAAGAAATGATCTTAACTAAACTCGCGACGACGAGGCAATAAGAACCACAGCCCATCGAGCCATGCCAATTCCTGTTCCGATAACGCATTCATTTCTGCAGCACACAGACTCGCGTCCAATTGCTCTGGATGACTCGCACCAATGATTGCCGAAGTTATTCCCTGTTGTTGCATAACCCAACGCACAGCCGTCGTGACTGGATCAAGCCGGCGCTCTTGGCACCAAGATTGGTACCGCTCCACAGCGTCGAAAGTCGCCTCTTGCCAATAGCGCTGCTGATAGAACGAACCCGCATTATTACCGAGTCCGAAACGAGTTCCCTCTTCGATGTTCGAATTTTTTCTGTAGCGTCCCGTTAACATGCCGCCCGCTAGTGGATTGTAGCATATGATGCCAATTCCTTCGTCAAGTGCCATCGGAATCAAGTCATCCTCAATCATTCGAAACAACAGATTGTAGCGCGGTTGAACACTTGCAATACGAGTGTAATTTTTTCTGTCGGCTATTCCGTTTGCCTTTGCCACTTGCCAAGCCCGCCAATTGGATACACCGATGTATCGGACTTTGCCTTGTTCAACGAGATCGTCTAACGCACGCAACGTTTCATCCATTGGTGTGTTTGGGTCGAATTGGTGCGCTTGATAAAGATCGAGATAATCCGTTTTTAGACGGCGAAGACTATCCTCGACGGCAGTCATGATGTGCTTCCTACTCAACCCCTGATCATTTGGACCAGCACCCATCGCACCAAAACACTTGGTTGCGAGAACCATTTTGTCTCGTTTTCCTTGTAGCCATTCCCCGATGATTGACTCGGTTGTACCTGCTAAGTCAGCCGATTTCCTCCCAATCGGGTACACATCTGCTGTATCGATAAAATTCACACCGGCAGTAAACGCCTTATCGAGTATCTCGAAGGAGGTTTGTTTGTCCGCTTGGTTGCCGAATGTCATCGTGCCAACACACAGATTCGTTACTTTTAATCCCGTTTGTCCAAGTGAACGAATTTCCATTTGATTTACTCCTCTCCCTAATGCCTAGCAATCATGGGTTGAACATTTCTTTGCGACCAACAGGCCCCTGAGCATTCAGAGCGTCAAAATTTCGCCTATTTTTCACATCCGTAGGAGGTATATTAAAACTTTCTTACTAAGCTGGTTAAACGTTCTACTTGTTCAGGATCATAATGTGAAAAGAACAACGTTTCTCCTCTATCTAAAGCAGCAATGGCATCCATATCCTCATTTGTTAATTCAAAATCAAATACATCAATATTCTGTTTCATTCTTTCCTTATTCACCGTTTTAGGAATCACTGATACACCAATTTCAATCAAGTATCTCAAAGCAACTTGAGCACTGGACTTATTGTATTTATCTCCAATTGCATTTAATGTTTCATTGCTAAATAAGTTGTTTTTTCCCTCCGCAAAAGGTGCCCAAGCCTGGATTTGCACTCCATATTTCTTCATAATTTCTCGAGCTTTTACTTGTTGATTAAATACATGTGTTTCAACCTGATTTACTGCCGGAATGACTTGATTGTATTTTATCAGGTCAATTAATCTGTCCGGATAGAAATTACTAACACCTATTGCTCTCAATTTTCCATCCTTATATAGTTCTTGCATTGCACGATATGTTCCATAGTAATCATTAAAGGGCTGATGGATTAATAATAAATCTACATAATCAAGCTGAAGTCTTTCTAATGATCCTTCGATAGATTTTTTAGCATTTTCATATCCATAAGTGGAAATCCAGATCTTTGTAGTAATGAATAATTCCTCTCTTGGAACCCCGCATTTTCTAATAGCATTTCCAACAGCCACTTCATTTCCGTAGCCCTGAGCAGTGTCGATTAAGCGGTAACCTACTTCTATTGCATCCAGTACACACCTTTCACATTGTTCATGATCTGGAATTTGGAACACCCCATATCCCAAAATTGGCATTTTCACACCATTGTTTAATTCCATGTACCTCATACCGATTTCTCCTTTTATTAATATTATGATAAATCTATTCCATCGCATCATAATTACTGAAAGCCAATTATCCGATGGGGTACGTACGGCTGTTCTAACGACGCAATTTCTTCAGGTGTTAATTTAATTGAAATGAGCAGTTACCGGTTCTTTCTGAAGAACCCAAGCAAACGCAATATGAGCTCGGGGAACGCTACGTTTTTCCGCGATATCGGCAACCCTCTCTATGACCTATTGATCGGCATTTACAGTAGGATCGTATTGGGATCTCTGTACTTGATCGGTTTCTTGAACGTTGGGTCATTTCCTCCCCAAGACAAAGCCGTGATACGTCTAAACCGGTATTTCCAAGTTTCACATATTCAATTGGAATTCTACCTTTCTTTCTAATAATATTGTTTCGTTTAAATAAGAGCGTTAAATATCAAGTTTACGTGTAGCCATCCATTTCACTATTGCAGGGTCGTTATGTGAAAAGAACAAACTCTTTCCTGTATCTAATGTAGCTATCTTCTCTACATCCTCATGGCTTAATTCAAAGTCGAAGATATTGAAGTTTTCAATGATCCTTTCCTTACGAACAGACTTCGGAATTACAACAACACCTCTTTGTGTCAACCAACGTAAAACCACCTGAGCAACAGATTTTTTGTGCTTTTCAGCTATAGACACTAACTCTTCGTTATGAAAGAGGTCATTTCTCCCTTCAGCAAAAGGTGCCCAAGACTCGATTTGAATATTGTACTCTTTCATCAGCTTTTCACTTTCGATTTGCTGGCAGAAAGGATGTGTTTCAACTTGATTTACGGCAGGTATGACTTCATTGCGAAGTGTTAAATCGAGCAGACGGTCATCTCTAAAGTTGCTCACTCCAATTGCCTTGACCTTTCCTTCACGATACAATTCCTCCATAGCACGCCAAGAACCAAAAACATCACCAAACGGTTGATGAATCAAATACAAATCCAAATAATCGAGTTGCAATTTCTTCAATGATTTTTCAAATGCTTTCTTCGTATGCTCATAACCAGTATCTTGAACCCAAAGCTTCGTAGTTATAAACAATTCTTCTCTTGCCACGTCACTTCGTTTAATTGCCCTTCCAACGGCTTCTTCATTTTGATAAGAAGCTGCGGTATCAATCAGACGATAGCCTGCCATAATAGCGTCATACACGCTCTGTTCGCATTCATTGGGATCAGCAATTTGAAAAACACCAAAACCAAGTATCGGCATCTCAACACCATTGTTTAAAATTACTTTTTGCATATATATATTCCTCCCGTTTTTGATTCGTCTTGTACTTATCTACTTCATCCAAAGCAGGCATCTACCATCGCACTTCATATCCTTATTATGCAACAATCGTTTAAAAACCCTTAGCCAATTCGTCTCAAATGTTTGCCTAATCCTCTCACAATCACTTACGAAGTCGATAATTATGTTTTATAATTGCACTAACAAGTATTTAAGGAATAAGGAGATATTATGTCTGAAATAATAACAAAACAACAAAATGAGCTTGCCAATCTTATTAAGCGTTATGCTAAAAACGATGGTGTTCATGCTACTGCCATTCCGTCTTTATTTTTCATACGCCGCTCTGTTGTGTCTGGACCAAGTTACGGAGTTTACAATCTTTCTTTGTGCCTTGTAGCTCAAGGAGCTAAAGAGGTGTGGCTTGCTCAGGAGCGATATGAGTATAATCCTGCTGATTACCTTGTTTCATCCGTTATTTTGCCGGTGACTTCCCAAGTGGTTGAAGCTTCTGTCGATGTACCCTATTTAGGTTTTAAACTTGAATTTACGGTTAATCAAATACTAGAGGTTTTACGTGATTCTGAAATCCAGGGAGGAGCAAAAGAAAATGCGAAGCGAGGTATGTTCGTCAGCCGAATAGAGCTGAATTTGTTGGATGCGGTAATGAGACTAGTTCGATTGCTGGACAACCCGAAGGATATCCCGATACTTGCGCCACTGTTTACGAAGGAAATTCTTTACAAGGTTATGCAAGGGGAGCATGGGGGTACTCTCGAACAAATTGCGATTGAAGGTAGCTCTGCCCGTCAAATAAAAGATGTTATCGATCATATCACGAATAATTTTGATAAGTCATTTCGGATCGAGGAGCTTGCGGAGAAAGTGAATATGAGTATTTCGTCGCTCCATAGGCACTTTAAAGAGGTAACGGCTATGAGCCCTATTCAGTTCCAAAAACAACTGAGACTTCAAGAAGCGCGGCGCTTGTTATTATCCGAATCAACCGATGCTGCTTATGTCGCATTTCGTGTTGGCTATGAAAGTCAGTCACAATTCAGCCGTGAATATTCCCGTATGTTTGGACTTCCACCTAAAGAAGATATGAAACGTTTGAGGTCGCAGTATGACCAAACAATAAGTATTTAATTTTTTGGGTTGTGGGTGAAATGTCCTGTAATTGCAAGATCATTTACTGAACTAATAACTCGACAGCACAAAATTACAGTGAAAGCTGGTACTGGCTTCAAGAGGAATTTTAACGGGAGTTCAATAAAACAGCGGCAGTCTAGGACTTTATTTTCTCGTCCCTGGCTATCGCTGTTTTAATTTCTAGGCTCGGTTTAAAACTTATTTTATGGTGTTTGACAGTATGACAACTCAAAAAGTCGCGTGAAATAAAGTCATCCTGTCTAATACTTTATTTTCTGCTGACACTGGCAAGGACCTGTTCACAAAGCGAGCGGTCTCGGAAATGCAAGCAGAGCGTATGCGCGCGCGTTAATGCGGCGGGGGGTTCGTGTTAAGATCGGTGCAGCAAGAACCAGAACAAATGCAGCGGACGGCAAGAAGGTGCTCATCTATCACGATGTGCCAAACTCATTGAATGTCAAGCTGGAGCGTAGGGCTTATGATTCCATTATTTTGAATACAGTGTGGGAAACGAGCAGAACCCCGCGGAATTGGCTGGCGGATATGAACAAGTTTGATGCGGTATGTGTGCCTTCGCAGCAAACGGATATGCGGCACATGAGAATGAGAGATGGATTAAGTCCAGGATCCTGCAATACAAAAAAAGACTAGGTATTTACAAGGATACAGCCCCCATTAAAATCATCGCCCATCGGCTCATGAAAGACAGCTTAGAGGGCTACTCGGGGGAATGTCTTCGTGCTTCCCACCCGCGGCGAAGTGAAGTGACCCCTTAAAGTTAGACAAATATTTTATGCAACCTGTTGGGCGTGAGCACGGTATTGTACCGGGCTCATGCCTTTTAATTTTGATTTGATGCGTTTGTGATTGTAGTAATCAATGTATCGTGCTAGTTCTAGCTTAAAGTGATCTACACTTTCAAATTCATTAAGATAAAGAAACTCCGACTTCATAATGCCAAAGAAGTTCTCCATCACCGCGTTATCGTAACAATTTCCTTTGCGTGACATGCTTTGGGTAATTCCTTGTTTCTTCAAAGCATGTTGATACGGCTTCATCTGGTAGTGCCAGCCTTGATCCGAATGTAGGAGGAGTTCATCCTCTTCGGATAAGCGTTTAAAGGCCTTATCTAGCATCTCAGAGACTAAGGAATAAGTAGGGCGGGGCCCTACTGTGTAAGTGATAATTTCACCGTTAAACAAGTCCAAAACAGGTGATAAGTACAGCTTTTCTCCAAATAGCTTAAATTCCGTAATATCGGTAACCCATTTCTCATTTGGTTTTTCCGCGTGAAAATTACGATTGAGTACGTTAGGTGCAATTTTACCTACTGTTCCTTTATGGGAACGATATTTCTTCATACGCACCACTGATTTCAAGCCTAATTCTTTCATGATACGCTGCACTTTTTTATGATTAACCCGATGTCCCCGATTATATAGTTCATCACGGATACGACGATAGCCATAACGTCCTTGATGTTCGATGTAAATGGATCGAATAAGGAGTTTTAGATCTTTGTCTAGATCGGGCTTATTCAACTGCTTTACCCAGTAGTAAAAGGTACTACGAGGGATGTCAGCAAACGCTAGCAATGCAACCACCGGGAATTCAAGCCTTAATTCATAGACTACTTGTGCTTTGTCTTGTTTGGTGATTTTTCCTTGTTTTGAACTAAGGCATTCAACTTTTTTAGATAGGTATTTTCCATACGCAAACGTTCTATTTCTGCTTTCAGAGCTTCAACTGAACCCTCCGCAGGTTCTAGTTTTTTCGAATTGTTCTCTTTCTTATTTGTCATAAGTGGGCGCCCCTTTTTCTTTGATTTCAGGGCGTCCTTTCCATCTTCATTAAATTGATTGCGCCATTTTCTAATGATCCCAGGGGAGGAAATATTAAAAATGACAGCAGCTTCATTTGGAGACGTCCCATGCTCGTTCATATAGTTGAGTACGTCTAGTTTAAATGACATGCTGTAAGCTGTATAGCTCTTTTCAAAAGCTTTTACCCCGTGATATTCGTATTGCCTAACCCACATACGTAAAACTTCATGGTTTATCCCTAATGATTTTGCAACGCTTTTAATTCCTTCCGTACCATTCTGATACTTAA
>NZ_JAQFVF010000013.1 GCF_027789125.1 Paenibacillus aestuarii
TCGAGAATGCAATCAAGCATGGGATGAGCCGCATGCATTCCAGCGACGGAAATCTTGTCATTACGATCTCTGCCGTCCGGCGTGTTGAAGATTGTATCATAGAGATCTCTGACAACGGCTGTGGCATACCGGAAGAGAAACTGGGCCTATTGAATCGAATGCTCCGAATGGAAGAGTCCGCTTACCAAGATGCTCGGCAATTATTGGTTCATAAAAAAAACCACGACAGCAATGGAATCGGTCTGCGTAATGTAGACCAACGCCTAGTGATGAGCTATGGGAAGGAATATGGGATTCGGATCGAGAGTCAGGAAGGAAGCTATACACGCATAATCATGACTTTACCGTATAGATCATGGGAGGGGGAAACAGACATCTATGATTAGCTTGCTGATCGTCGACGACGAGAAGATCATTCGGAATGGCTTGCAATCGATGATTGAGAGACAGTTTCCCAATCTGTTTAACTACCGATTTGCCGAGAATGGGCAAGAGGCGCTGGAGCTGCTTCGCCAGGAGCCTGCGGATATTATGCTTACAGACGTTCAGATGCCCATCATGGATGGTATCGAACTGCTCAAGCAGCTGCAAGCCCATCCGGCTAAACCCGAGGTTGTATTGCTGTCTGGCCATAATGAGTTCGTATATGCACAGAAAGCGATTCACTATGCTGTGAAGGAATATCTCTTGAAGCCTGTGAAGCGGGTGGAATTGTTTGCTGTCCTGGAGCGATTAATGCGGGACACAGACAAGGCGGGCGAAGATGCCAGACTTGTTGCTGCCGAGCTAGTTACCCAGCATTTGACTCAAAAGGATGTTGGTGATGCGATAACACAGAACAAGCTGGAGCGGGCCGGCTTATGCTGGTTGGATGAAGGATATACGCTGGGCTACTTGCTTACGCGAGGCGGTGGAGGATCACAGCTTAGCAGTACGGATGCTGCTTCTTTCAGGAATCAGATCACTGAGCTGTTACAAGGGTATATGTATTGGATGCTTACTCGTGATGGAGAAGGCGGAACGATTATGCTCGCACGCGATCCGGTTATGTTCTACCAGTTGGCGGAATTGTGGAGCGTGGGTGAAAATGAATCGCAGCTGCGAATAGCGATTAGCGGGCCTGTTCAAAAAGGGATAAAGCAGATAAAGTACGCATATAGCCAAGCGAAGCAAACCTTGAAATACAGTATTGTGCTTCCGGAACTCGATGTGCTGGACTACACCAGCATAAGTAAGCGCCATGAGCGGCATCTCGTTCCTATTGAGTTAATTCAACGATTATCGAATCTGATGGGAATGGGACGCGGGAACGAAATGAAGCAGCTTCTCAATCAAATTCTAGATGTTCGTATCATTAGCTGCTGTGAAATCGGCTACCTGGAACGGATCAGTCAGCTGCTCAATGAAGAGCTGTTTGACAAGGTGTTCCGCATCTACGGAAATAGAGTGCTTGACCTATTAAGTACTTACGCCTACGTTGGCCATATCGGGAATTTCGATCGATTTGAACATTATTATGCAGCTGTTGAGCAGCTTCTCGATAGTCTGGATCGGTTCATCCAAGATCAGAGAGAGCAAGCACCTAAAGATCAAAATACGATGCAAAAAGTTCTCGCTTATTTGCAGACGCATTATACCGACGATTTGAACATGGCGGTCGTGTCCAACCATTTCTCACTCAATTACTCGTATTTCAGCCAAGCTTTCCAAGATTATAGCGGTGAGAGTTTCTCGAACTATGTTCGCCGGTTAAGGCTGGACAAGGCGAAGGAGCTGCTGGTGCACTTCGATTTGAAGGTGTACGAAATCAGTGATCAGGTTGGATTCGAAAATGTGAAGCATTTTTCGAGAATATTCAAGGATACCGAAGGCATCACAGCGCTGGAATACCGAAGCCAGCGAAGGATGTTTGAAACCCAACCTAAAATCGGTAATTGAAGCGGGAACGGGTAACGGCGGAAAACGATAACTCAAGCGAAGCTTAAGGCAGCTGGCCAGAACGGTTAGCTGCCTTTTCTCAACAAATGGTCAGCATTCCTAACGAATGTTGGTGTGTATTCGCAGGATTACAAAGAAAGCACGGAGTATCGGAATCGCTCAACAAAAGGGTTCGACCCGTTCGTGTTGCGGCTTAGGAAACCTAATGTAAGCACTTTACACTGTTTGCGGCAAGATCGCCACTTTCCAATAATAGGACATTAAGTTATCCAACCTACACAGACGAAGGAGTATTATGAATGGATAGAATTCGTAAATCAGCAATGCTGTTGCTAGCTACGATGATGTGTTGGACCTTGGCTGCTTGTTCTGGGAACACCGGCACTTCGAGCAAGGGCACTGCTGAGGATCATACGAATTCCAACGTCCGTCTTATTGAGGCAGATGCTTCTCAAACGAAACCTTCTCCGGATGAGACTGCCTGAAGCAGGACACGACACCGATTACGTTTAGTTTATCAAGCAATTCCGAGGGGGCTATCTTGAATATACAACGCAGCTTCAACAATCTTTCCTTTAGGCAGCGGATTCATTTCTCTATTATCGCTTTAATTTTGGTATCGGTTGCACTGACGGGCGTCCTATTGTATTGGATAGCATCCGGTGTGATTGAACGCAACGCCTTCAAGCAAAGACAGGATATGATGAGCAAATCCGCTCAAGTCCTTGATGAAAAGCTTCAGCACACGGCCATAGCCGGATTGTCCATACAATTTAGCGAAACGTACGATGCATTGATGAAAGATGTCAGTCTTGGCATTGCCGAGCGCTACTACACCCATCTCACCTCATTGCAAAATGACTTTTCTCAGGTTAAACTGCTTGAGCCTTTAATCGACACGATCATGATCAGTTCGCCAATCGGCGATTTTTACCCGACTACTTACTACCGCCGCCCCGATAATACGATCGTGAATTCGCCCTGGTTCAACGAGGTGCTCTCGGCCAAAAAGGTATGGACCGCCCGGCATCAAGACGAGCTGTTCGCCAACAGCTCGGAGGTCATCTCGTATATTGTCAAATCCAGCTCGCAATATTCGGTGAAAGATACGTACATGATCATCAATTTGCCGATTCGTAAGCTGAGCGAGCTGCTGTCTAGCGAGCTGGAGCAAAAAAGCGATATGCTCCTGGTCACGAAGGATGGGCAGGACATTCTCGAGATCAATAAATATGACCGGGCCACGATACCGAAAGCCAAACTGCTGGAGAGAGTCGGGAATGACAAAAAAGGATATTTCGATTACCAGAAGGCAGGCGAGGATTACCTTGTCAACTACTCCTTTGTGCTCGATGGGAAGTGGGTCTTGTTTAATATACAGTCGCGCGCCGTACTGCTTGAGCAAATGAACAATTTCAAATGGATCGCCGCAGCCATGACACTAGGCTGTCTATTTGCCGCACTGCTTGTGTCCAATGTGCTGACCACGCTTTTGTTGAAACCGCTGGCCAAGCTGCAGGATTTGATGGAAAAGGTCGAGCTAAACGACTTGACCGTCCGTTACGAAAGCCAGTATCATGACGAGGTCACGCAGGTCGGCTACAAATTCAACAGCATGCTGCAGCAAATCAACACACTGATAGAAGAAGTGGCGGAGGAACGCCAAAGAATCAGCCGGCTTGAGGCAGTAGGCAAAGAAGCCGAGCTTCGGGCGCTAAAGAACCAGATCGATTCCCACTTCCTCTACAATACGCTGGAGAACGTCAAGATGCTGGCGGAGATTGAAGGGCAGTTCCTCATATCGGACATCATGACCTCGCTAGGCAGTATGATGCGGTATTCGATGGAATGGAAGCGGGAATACGTGATGCTCAGCCATGAGATTCAGCATGTCCAGCATTATATATTCGTCATGAACATCCGTTATGATGGAAGACTTGAACTCCGATTGTCGATTGCACCGGAATGCCTCATGCAGGAATCGCTCAAAATGTCACTGCAGCCCCTAGTCGAGAATGCAATCAAGCATGGGACGAGCCGCATGCATTCCAGCGACGGAAAACTTGTCATTACGATCTCTGCCGTCCGGAGTGATCAAGCTTGTGTCATAGAGATCACTGACAACGGCTGCGGCATACCGGAAGGGAAGTTGGGTTTATTGAATCGAATGCTCCGAATGGAAGAGTCCGCTTACCAGGATGCCCGGCAATTATTGGTTCACAAAAATAACCATGACAGCAATGGAATCGGTCTACGTAATGTGGATCAACGCCTAGTGATGAGCTATGGGAAGGAATATGGGATTCAGATCGAGAGTCAGGAAGGAAGCTATACACGCATAATCATGACTTTGCCGTATAGATCATGGGAGGGGGAAACAGACATCAATGATTAGCTTGCTGATCGTCGACGACGAGAAGATCATTCGGAATGGCTTGCAATCGATGATTGAGAGACAGTTTCCCAATCTGTTTAACTACCGATTTGCCGAGAATGGGCAAGAGGCGCTGGAGCTGCTTCGCCAGGAGTCTACGGATATTATGATCACAGATATCCGAATGCCAATTATGGATGGGTTCGAGCTGCTCGAGCAGCTGCAAGGACATCCGGTTAAAACAGAGGTTGTATTGCTGTCTGGTTATAATGAGTTCGTATATGCGAAGAAAGCGATTCGTTATGCTGTGAAGGAATATCTCATGAAGCCTGTAAAGCGAGAGGAGTTGTTTGCCGTCCTGGAGCGAGTAATGCGGGACATAAGGATGAGAGAAGAACGAGCAGGCAAGTTGGGCGAAGATGCCAGACTTGTTGCTGCCGAGCTAGATACCCAGCAATTTGAACCAGAAGGATGTGGGTGATGCGGTAACACAGAATATCTGCTGATTGGATATAGGATTGTACGCTGGGCTTGCTTACGCGACGCGGTGGAGGATCACAGCCTAGCAGTATGGATGCTGCAAGATTGGCGTCCCAGATCAGAGAGAGCAAGCACCTACGGAATGATTTTGGCAGCGGTATATCTACATCATTTTGCAAACAAGCGGGGGAAGAAAATGAAGAAATGGCTCGTTCTCACGGTAAGTTCCGCAATCGTATTCAGCTTGGCCGCCTGCAGCTCGGATAATTCCGCTAGAAGTAAAAGCGCCGGCGGCAGCATAGCTGCTTCAACCGGCACCGAAAAAACAGAAATCCAATACTGGAGTTACGCCAGAGGGATGGCCGATTACTTGACGTCTCTGGTAGAAACCTACAATAAGACGAATAAAGACAACATCAAAGTCGAACTGAAGTTTTTCACGGAAAACTTCGCGCAGTCTCTGGATGTCGCTTTCTCCAGCAGCCAGTCTCCCGATATTTATCAGGTGAACGATTTTACGCAGGAGCAAAAAAAAGGGTATCCGCTTGCTTTGAACGACTTCATGAAGGACGATTTTAAGAAAAGGTTCGAGCCGGAGTTAACCGAAGGCATCAACATGCAGGAAGGCAAAGTGTACACGCTTCCGAACTTCGGTTTGACGCAGCGGTTGATCTACAATGTCGAGCTGTTCGAAAAAGCGGGGATCAAAGGACCGCCGAAAACGTTAAACGAGCTTGCCGAAGACGCCAAGAAAATTACTGCGGTCGGCAAAGTGGAGGGCGCTTACGGTTTTGCCGTGAATATGAAAAACTCCGACACGGGTTTGGGCCGTTCGGCTAACGTCATCACCAGCGCCAGCGGCTTTCCGAAAACCGGTTACGATTTCAAAACGGGCAAATACGACTTTAGCGGCCATAAAGAGGCGATTCAAGCTTTTCGGCAAATGAGGCAGGACGGCAGCATGATTCCGGGAGTGGAATCGCTGGACATCGACCCGCTCCGCGCTCAATTCGCCGAAGGAAAGATCGGCATGTACTTTTCCAACTCCTCCGAGCCTAACGTGTATAAATCTCAGTTTCCTGCGAAGATCCGGTGGGCCGCCGCACCGCCGCCGACCTATACCGGAAATTATGACGGCGTAGTCAATATTTCTTTGGCCGGCACGTGGCTTGCCATCAGCAAAGATTCCAAGCATAAGGAGCAGGCTTGGAAGTTCTACGAATGGCTGGCTCAGCAGGATAACATTAAAGCGTATCAAGAGAAGGGCTACGGCATTTCGTTGCTGCCGTCGGTACTATCGATTGTGAAGCAGCCAGACGTGAAAGGCTTCGAATATTTTACGCCGACCCAATACGATGCCATCCTGCCCCCAACGCCAAGCCTGACCGTGGATGGCAAAAAATACAACGACGAATTCGCCAAATACATTATCGACGGCGGGGATTTAGATAAGACGATCGCTGATCTGAACAACCGCTACAACGCTGCGCTGGAAAAAGGCATAAAATCAGGAGATATTACGATGAAGGCCGACCCGAATTTCGACATCAAGAAGCTTCAAGGAAAAATTTATGATAAATAAGTGCGTGTCCATGCAGCGAAAAAATGGGATTCCCAAGGATAAAGCGCGAATGCGAAAGAAACCGGAGCTTTTGTCGTGCACATCACAGATGAAGCGAATGTTGGGCTTATGAATTGGTGGAAGCCAAGATCAGGATGAAAATCCGGTAACTTCAGAAGTCAATAAAAGAAAAAGCTTAGTCCAGGTTTACAGTAAACCAGGCTAAGCTTTTTCTTTTAATAAAACATTAAAACGGCTTCAACGAGTTGTTGATAAAGTGAACAGCTATGGTAATAAAAAGCTCGTCATTGCTGGTCTTTGGACAGAGGTATGCGACTTAACAGCTGCGCTTTCCGCGATCGATCAAGGATATTAAGTATACATCGTAACCGATGCTTCCGGCGGTGTATCCAAAGAAGCGCACGACATGGCCATTCAGCGCATGATTCAAGCGGGCGCAACACCAATCACGTGGGAACAGTACCTGCTAGAATTGCAACGTGACTAGGCACGTTCCGAAACTTACAAATCGACAACAGATATTGCTAAAGAACACGGCGGTGCATATGGATTAGGTATTATTTACTCCCAATCGATGTTCGGCGGTAGTGAGGGTCATTAATCGATTAGCAAGGGAAAATTCACGAAGTCATTTACTCAGTTGGTTCAATTATAAACGGATGGGAAAGGCTCGTTCGCTAGACCGGCGTTTTTCAATATACATAAAAAAGTGAATGTTCTAATTTTATGCAAAAAAATTGTTTAAAATTCATTATTATAAAAAATTAAGACCAAATGCATTTTCGCAATAATTATGAAAAAAGCCGCTTTTTAAACAATGATTACTTTCTTTTTTCTCAGTAAATATGAAAGTGGCACTTGATAAATCAACAGTTTTTAATCCATTTTTCTCAGGAATTATGACACCACACATTCGGCTTTTTGTGATTTTTCATCAAAACTTGTAATTGGTTCATAAATAGCTGTAATTTTTGTTTCAAAAATAGTTGTAAAAAAACATGCAATAGAATGAATAAATAGGCTTAGGCATTTTTTTAGAATGAATAAAATGCAAAAAAACAGGTGATGCTTATCATCTGTCTTTTTGTATTAACATTTAGAAACGGAGCAGAGAACAAATAATCAGTCTCAACCCCTTAATATGGAGTACAGTCTTTGAGAAGAAGCTTTTACAGCCACTTTCAAAGACTGTTTTATTAATATTTTGTATTTTAGAACTTAGTTTAAACTTTCATATCGATTAGAAATCATGATTAAACATGAAATCCGATAATTTTTCATCATTCTTGCTTAAAAATCAAACTGGCTTTATTCTTCAAGGGTGTTCTCTTTGCATATGAATCTAATACATGATTTGGAGGCAAACGACTATGAACAAACTAAAAAAAATTATTCTAATTTTAAGTACACTACTTGTCACATTTATTTCAACTACCAGTGCAGATACTCTAATTAACATAACAAAGTCCCCTATAACCTTGTCGGTTAATGGTGAGGATAAAACTCTTCCTAAAGATATCGATATGTATAACATTAATGGAAATACATATGTTCCAATTAGATATATTACTAATCAATTGGGTGGATCTGTTTTTTATGATCAAAAATCTGCCAAGGTATCTATAAATTATTCGAAAGCATCTGAGAAATATTCTTCAATAACTTCAATTAAAAAGTTTGATGATTTCACATTAGAATTGCATTCTGCCAAAAGTACATATGATGAGAATGAAATGATTAATATATGGGCTTCTTTATCTTACGAAGGTGATAATAAGATAGATTTTATCCACGGGTTACCAACGCTTACTTTCTCAATAATAGATCAAGATGGAATTAGAGAAGGAGGCTATATTACAGCATCTTCAATAAAAACAGAATTAAAAGCAGGTAATCAGATTAATAATGAATTTCCTTTGAGTACAATAGTTGATTATAATTTTAGGAAAAGTGGTATGACCGATCATGACTCGTTTCTAGAAAACTCCAATGCTAATCAAGCTCTTTTGCCACCAGGAACGTATACAATTAAGGTAAATACAAGTTTCTTAAAAGGAGAAGGATTAGAAAATCAACAAAACGAATCAACAGAATTTCAAATCAAAGTTAAATGAACACTAAATGTAAAATAAAAAATCCCTATCATTGGATATCCTTATGATGGAATGGGACTTGTAGCCGTTTCCATTTGAGTTTCATGTTAAGAGTCCCTTTTCAGATGTCCGTAATTTGAAGAAGAATGTAAGTCTGATCTCCTAGTATTGTTTTTATTTTGAAGAATTGCAGTACGGATCATAATCAAGCATGAGGAAATATCATGTGGGTGAGCAGCTGAATTTCCAAGTGCATGTTTATTTTGTCACTCCACCTGCATAACGACTGGGGAATAGGTGTGACTGCCCAAAGAGAATAAAGTTTTAGACTCGAAAATTATGTTGTAGACTAAGAAAATAGAGTCTTAGACTGACGGTGGCATTAAATAACGGGCAGGATAACGCAACCGATTATCAAACACCTGGATAAAAATTCTAAGTCGTAATTGGAGGCACAATATGAACTACTACGAATTTAATCGAGAGTGGTTAATAAAGAAGTTTGGGGAAATCGCAGAAGAATGCTTAAAGCGGTTAGCCAACTAGATGATAAACAGCTCAATTGGAGACCGAACGAATTCAGCCATAGTATTTCGACACTTGTTAGGCATATAGAAGGAAATATTATAGAAAGAGTCTCAAAGGGTATATTAAATCAAGAAATTCTGAGAAATCGTGAGGATGAATTGAAGCATACATTTGTAAGTAAGTCCGAATTGGAAGCGATAATTGAAGAACGGATACAATTGATTATAGATACAATCAGAAAAATTTCCGATGAGACATTGGAACAAAAGCAAATGGTGAGGAATCGAGAGAGAACGAATCTCGACATGTTGCATCAATGTGCTGCTCATTTTTCAGAACACATGGGACAGATTTTTTATATTGCGAAACAGTGTTTAAAAGAAGATTACAAATCCACATCTTTGTAAAGTGTGTGGAACACTAAGCTAACGGACTCGATAATCAAATCTAGAGCAGGGAGCAGTCCACCAAGGTGCTGCTCCCTGATTCATTAAAGTAATGGGCAGCATTCCTATTATGAAGAAATACGAGGTTTGAGAAATAAAAAGACTCCTTGGTAAAATGTTAATGGGTCCTGAACGCTCGCCAGCAACCGGATCCAAAAACAAACCAAGGAGACTACAACATGCATTCTACTCAAAATGAAAGAATTAATCAAATCACATCTTCTACCTTAATTATCGGAGTCGACATTGCAAAATTCAAACATGTAGCGAGAGCCCAAGACAACCGCGGAGTCGAGTTTGGGAAGTCCATTACGTTTGAAAACAATCGACAAGGCTTTGAGTTGTTCGTAAGCTGGTTTCAGAAGATTTCAATAGAGCAAGGCTTCCAGGACATTATCGTTGGGATGGAACCAACGGGCCATTACTGGCTGAACTTCGCCCATTTTCTAAAAGAAAAGCATGTAAAATACGGTGTAGTGAATCCGCTGCACGTGAAGAAAAGCAAAGAACTAGATGACAATTCTCCAACGAAGAATGACGTCAAGGATGCTAAAGTCATTGCGCAACTGGTCAAAGACGGAAGATATGCCGTACCGAACCTTCCTCAGGGCGTTTATGCCGAACTGCGAGAAGCGATGAAAATTCGCGATCACCTGACGACTGATCTTTGTGTTGTGCAAGCACGTGTCCATAATTGGTTAGACCGGTATTTCCCGGAGTTTCTGACGGTATTTAAGGACTGGGAGTGCAAGTCAGCCATCCAAATGCTAAGTCTCTATCTACTGCCCCATGAACTTGTTGATGTACCAGATGAAACCCTGCTGCGGCATCTGAGAGAGGTTGCCAAGCGTGGGCTTGGTTTAGGCCGAGTAAGGAATCTGAAGGAGGCAGCAAGCTGTTCAGTGGGCATACAACAAGGTGCAGAGTTAGCTAAAATGGAGCTGAAACTTCTGCTGACTCAGTACGACTGGTTTAATAGCAAGCTGGAAGAATTGGAAATGAAATTGGATGAACTGCTGGGGCAGATCCCGCATGTGCAGCAATTACTGGCCATTAAAGGGATTGGAAGAGACACCATCGCGGGTTTTCTAGCTGAGGTAGGTGACATTCGGCAATACCGTCATCCCAAACAGATCACGAAACTTGCTGGATTGAACTTAAAAACGAATTCCTCAGGCAAGCACACCGGACAGACGAAGATAACGAAGAGAGGTAGGAAGCGCCTTCGTGCCTTGCTCTTTAGAGTGATGATGCCACTGGTTGCTAAAAATACAGCATTCCGAACCTTGCATGAGTACTACACGAAACGACCGGTAAATCCATTGAAAAAGATGCAATCCCTCATCGCTTTATGTAACAAGCTCATACGAATCCTGTTTGGCGTATTGAAAAAGGGACACGAGTTCAGTGAAGAAAAGATGATCCAGGATATTCCTCGATTTGAAGAGCGATCACAAGCTGCATAAATTACGATTTTCAGTGATGATGACCTAAGCAAAAGGAAGATGACAAGAAGCACGGATGAGTCGGAACGGCGTTAACATACGGACGAAGAGATCCTGTCGGGCAGCATATCTGACCTCCACCTCATGGACAGGTTGAATGAAGGAATGTGAGAGCGAAGACTCTGCGAGATGTGGGAGGGTTGACCGCCATGAGCCCATGTGGAGATCCAAAAGTGCAACCATACTTTACCTCAGTATCCACTATTTACAGCATGTGGTATAGGTGAAGAGTTTTTTTGCACCTCTGCAACCCATAAATTTCTTCCTCTTCAACTTCATTCCATTAAAATGTTATCTACAAAGAAGTAATTGTGGTCAAAATCTAAGAAAACGAGAGTATTAAGGAGCTATGTGATTCTCCATAGAGGGAGTT
>NZ_JAQFVF010000014.1 GCF_027789125.1 Paenibacillus aestuarii
GCGATTGTTGCATTGTTTGTTCCGTCTGTTACCGTGAGCGTCGCTGTACCTTCAGCTACCGAGGTGATCACGATCTTGCCAGCATCTGCACCTGTGCCAATCGCTGCGGTTACAATCGTTTCATCACTGGAGGTCACATCTGTTCCAGTCAAGCCTAAGGTTGCAGCATCGTTGGCTACTGAATTGTTCGTTGCTTCTGTAAATGCCGGCGTAGCTACATACGGAGTAATCGTTCCAACCGAGATCGAACCATCCGCTGCAACAGTTACTGCGATTGTTGCATTGTTTGTTCCGTCTGTTACCGTGAGCGTCGCTGTACCTTCAGCTACCGAGGTGATCACGATCTTGCCAGCATCTGCACCTGTTCCAATCGCTGCGGTTACAATCGTTTCATCACTGGAGGTCACATCTGTTCCAGTCAAGCCTAATGTTACAGCATCGTTGAGTACTGAATTGTCTGTGTCTCCAAATGCCGCACTCGCCACAACCGGCAGCGCCGCAACGACCGGCGTCAACGCCATCGTAGCCGCTACGATCTGAGCTACGTTCTTTTTCCCCACATATTGTTTTTTTGCATTTTTCTTCTTAGCCATGTGTCTACCTCTTTCTTGTTCATGTTGTATTTGGATTGGTTAAAACCACTGATCCCAGGTATAGCTCTTACCTCATCGAGCTGTTCATTTAATTCATTTACTCGAAGGCATCACCCCTTTCACTTGGAATACCCGCCAGGAATCATCGGCAAAGCGGATGAGATTAGCCTGATAAGTCATTTTTTTCTCACCGGTTTGCCCATCCTGATAAAATACTTCCATATTACTGCGATAAACAGGCTCTTCTCCTTGCGTAACGAAAATCTCGTTCTGCAAAACAAATCCTTTGACCCACGCAGGATCCAACCCCTTCATCGTAAAAACAAACTGCTTGGTATGCTCATCCACGATACGGATCATCTGCAATTGTTCTGCCAGTTGAATCACTTCCGTGCCTTGGATGTACTCGTCTTCCAAAGGCTTTTCCGGCTCTTCAATCAACAACGTATCCGCCAATGCACCGACATCTTCACCGAATAAACGCCTGCGAATCTGCGCAAAAAAACTATGCTTTTGCATCTTGTTAAACCACCTAACTAATATGTTGGGCAGTGCGAATCCCTACCTCTGCCTCTGCCTCTGCCTCTGCTTCTGCTTCTGCTTCTGCCATTTCACGCATGAGGGTCTGGCTGACCTGCTTGTGTATGCGATCGCTCATGCGCTCAAATAACCGCCATGCTTCATCCTGATAGATCTGAACCGGATCCTTCTGCGCGTACTTGTGATAATGGATCCCTTGCTTTAAGTGTTGCAGTGTCTCTAAGTGATCCAGCCAGCAGCTATCGATCATGCGGAGATACTTCGCTCGCCACAAGCGCCGCCAATCAGGCGTATCATGGACTTTCATGAAATCGTTCCATTTCAAAGTCCAAGCAGCTTCCAATCGCGAGCATAATTGCTCCTGATCGTGAAGATCGCTTGCATTCATAGCCAAAGCACCCTCAAGCCCCGCATCATGCTGAAGCTGCAGCAAATCCAACTCTTCAAGCACCTTGTCATCGGGACAATACTTCTTCGTTAACCACTGGATGTAGTATAAAACCGACAAAGGAAGCAAACGATTCAGCTCTTTATGCTGAAGGACGGCATCGCGCTGGCGGTAAAAAGCTTGCCGCTGTTCATGCACAATGGCATCTAGTCTGAACACCATGGAGCGAATAGATGACAATTGCCTCTCAGCCAACTGCTGCACTTTATTCATAAAAGCCTGAACCTGCCCGCCTTGCACACCTTGATCGCTTCTCAGACTGCCATTCAGCCAATCCGCGTTAAGCTCACCCGCTTCCTCAAAGGCATAACGCGCTACTAACTCATCTTCAAGCGAAAGAAAAAATTGCGAAGAGCCAGGGTCCCCTTGCCTGCCCGCCCTCCCGCGCAATTGGTTGTCGATGCGCCGGCTTTCATGGCGCTCAGTGCCGATAATGTGCAGGCCGCCAAGCTCGGCGACGCCTTCGCCTAAGCGAATATCCGTTCCGCGTCCCGCCATATTCGTGGCGATCGTGATAGCCCCGGGAAGGCCGGCGTTGGCAATCATCTCAGCTTCTCTGTCCTCTGACTTGGCGTTGAGCACCTGATAAGGAACATGATAGGACGCAAGCCGCTTAGCCAAAATTTCGGACTGTTGAACGGAAGTCGTTCCGACTAGCACAGGTTGATCTTTCGCATGCCTTTTGAAAATTTCAAGTACAATGGCATCTAATTTGGCCTCTATCGTATGAAAAATCAGGTCATCCTCATCATGGCGAATTACCGGCTTATGGGTCGGTACTGTAACTACGTCCAAGCCATAAATGTGACGAATTTCCTCTGCATCCGTTGAGATCGTTCCTGACATCCCTGTAATTTGTTCATATAAGCCAAAAAACTTCTGAACCGTTATCGTCGCGTAAGTACGATTTTCCTCGCTTAACGGAACTTTCTCCTTTGCCTCGATCGCCTGATGCAGTCCGTCGCTAAGCTGGCGGCCTTCGAGAACGCGCCCTGTAAATGCATCGATAAGATACACCTTATTGTCAGCGACCATATAGTCTACATCCCGCTGCAGCAAGGCTTTGGCACGTAAACCTTGCAATAAATAGTGATAGACAGTGGTATGTTCAACCTCGTACAGGTTATCGATCCTAAATACGGCTTCGATTTTCCTCACGGCAGATTCAGTAAACATAACCTGCCTGGACTCTGGGTCTAATTCATAGTCCCGCGTCTCTTGCAGACTCTGCACGAATCTGGCACACACATAATAAAGATCAGGCGCAGCTGTCGACTTCCCCGCAATAATAAGTGGTGTTCTTGCTTCATCAATCAGCACACTGTCAATCTCATCAATAAGCGCATAAGCAAGCTCTCTTTGCACGCGTTGTTCCCGTGTCGTTACCATGTGATCACGCAAATAGTCAAATCCAAACTCGGTACATGTACCATAAGTAATATCCTGCAAATAAGCCAATTTCTTCTCTTGAATGCTTAACCCTGCCAAATTCAATCCGACCGTCATGCCCAAGAGCTGAAAAACTGCCCTCATTTCCTCACAGTCGCGCCTTGCCAAATATTCGTTAACGGTAATCACGTGTACGCCTTTACCTTGCAACCCGAACCAGTACGCAGGCAAAAGAGAAGTCATCGTTTTGCCCTCGCCTGTCATCATTTCGGCAATCTTGCCCTGGCACAGCAACCACCCGCCAATTAGTTGGACATCATGCATCGTACGTCCAAACGTTCGCCTTACAGCTTCTTTAACCAAAGCAAACGCCTGATAAAGCAAATCTTCTCGGTTATCGCCTTTCTTCAGTCTGCTCCTAAGTTGGAAGGTGGCAACCTGAAGGTTCTGTGATCGCTGAAGGGACTGGTACTCCTTTTCAATGTTCGGCAGCACACGCTTTCGGATTCTCATAATCTCCCGGGTATTGCGATCTGGCAACCATCCTTTGAGCCTCGATATCAAAATAACATCCCCTCCTTATTAAAGGGTACATTTACCATCCATACTGCATCTTTACGACGCGATAAGAGTAGGAACCTTCAAAAAACGACATAATACGAGGGAAAGTTTCCAACATTTTCACATTCTGAACACTTTATTAAAAAATTATATAATCCACCCCTTTCATCCTTGTAATGGAAAAAAGACACTCCCATCCCCCACAATCGTGGAGTTGGAAGCGTCTTTTGTTCATTGGGGCCGAGCATTACCGATTCAGCAAGCTGCCCACATAACGCAGCAATTCATTCGCGCACACCGGGCAATATCCGTGCTCATCAATCAATTGTCTGGTGACATCATTGATTTTCTTCAGCTGGCGCTCATCCGGCGTTTTCGTAGAAGTCGTAATTTTTACAATATCCTTGAGATCCGCAAATAGCTTCTTCTCAATAGCTTCCCGCAGCCGCTCATGCGAGCTGTAATCGAATTTGCGCCCTTTGCGGGAGTAAGAGGAGATGCGGATCAGAATTTCCTCACGGAACGCTTTCTTGGCGTTCTCGGAAATGCCGATCTGCTCCTCGATCGATCGCATCAGCCGCTCATCCGGATCCATCTCCTCGCCAGTCAGCGGATCCTTGATTTTGCCCCAGTTGCAGTAAGCTTCAATGTTATCCAAATAGTTGTCGAACAATGTTTTGGCCGACTCTTCAAAGGAGTATACGAAGGCTTTCTGCACTTCTTTTTTCGCGATATCATCGTATTCCTTACGTGCCACAGAGATAAAGTTCAGGAAGCGCTCACGCTCATCTTTGGTAATCGAAGGATGCTGATCCAGTCCGTCTTTCAATGCCCGGAGCACATCCAAAGCGTTGATGCACTGCAGATCCTGGCGAATAAGCGCGCTGGAGATTCGGTTGATGACATAGCGCGGATCGATACCGCTCATGCCTTCCTCGATAAACTCGTTTTGCATCTCTTTCAAGTCGGCTTCCTTGTAGCCTTCTACAACTTCGCCGTCGTACATGCGCATTTTTTTGACCAGATCCATCCCTTGCTTCTTCGTTTCCTTCAGACGAGTGAGGATCGAGAAGATCGCCGCAACCCGCAGGGCATGAGGAGCAATATGGATGTGGGACATATCGCTCTGGCCGATCAGCTTGTAGTAAATTTTTTCTTCATCGGAAACACGCAAGTTATAAGGAATCGGCATGACGATCATCCGGGATTGAAGCGCTTCGTTCTTTTTGTTGGCGATAAACGATTTGTACTCCGTTTCGTTGGTATGCGCAATGATCAGCTCATCGGCACTAATCAGCGCAAACCGTCCTGCCTTAAAGTTGCCCTCTTGGGTCAGCGACAGCAAGTTCCATAGGAATTTTTCATCGCATTTGAGCATTTCCTGGAACTCCATAATGCCCCTATTGGCTTTATTCAACTCACCATCGAAACGATAGGCACGCGGATCGGACTCCGAGCCAAATTCCGTAATCGTGGAGAAGTCTATACTTCCTGTCAAATCGGCAATATCTTGCGACTTCGGATCCGAAGGGCTGAATGTACCGATCCCCACGCGACCCTCTTCCGAAACGAGCACTCGCTCCACCAATACATCTTCGATGCAGCCGTTGTATTCGGTTTTCACACGCATCTGGCACGATGGGCATAATGTCCCTTCAATACGGACTCCAAGCTCCCGCTCCACTTCAGAGCGAAGCTCTTGAGGAATCAGATGCAGCGGATCTTCGTGCATAGGGCATCCTTTGATCGCATAGACAGCCCCTAAATCTGTTTTGGAGAATTGCTCCAGCCCCCGTTTGAGCATGGTCACAATTGTGGATTTACCACCGCTGACAGGACCCATCAGCAGCAAAATCCGTTTACGAACATCCAATCGACGGGCGGCAGAGTGGAAATATTCTTCCACCAACTTCTCTATTGCGCGATCAAGACCAAAAATCTCTTGGTTGAAAAACTTGTAAGACTTATGGCCGCTTTGATCATTAATGCCTTGCGATGCAATCATTTCATATACGCGGGAGTGTGCTGTTTTGGCGAGGCCAGGATTTTTGCGAACCAAGTCTATGTACTCCGCGAACGTACTGGTCCAGGCCAATAATTCCTTCTCCGTACGATGCTCCGTAATCCTTTTGAATATGTCCATGGGTACCTCCTTTCACTGCCGCCTTTTACTATCAGGTCAGCTCGTGATGGTGATTTGTGTATTACAATCCTATGCGCCCACGGAGGATAAGTTTCCCGAAATTTTTAAGCGAGATTGTTTTCCTATCGGATCCGGCATGAAAGAAATCAATGAAAGCAAACGGCTGTAAGGTTGGCGGCGGCTTCTTTTTACAGATGAAAGTACGCTCCATATTTTGTAAAAACTTCATAATTCCTATCTGATTCGCACTTGATTGCTTTTCTTTCCTGTAACTTTCTGGAAGGGTGGCGCATAGCGGAAGCAATGAAGTCTTGCTCGGTGCCCGAGGGGGGCGGAAAAAGGGCGAAGGCTTGCTCGGCGACACGAGGGGGGACGGAATAACGAAAAAAGAGCGAGCGAAAAAAGGTGATAGCGGAAGTACTCTTCCGCTATCACCCAGGCAAAGCCTTGCTCGGCGCTCCAAAGAGGCGCAGCTGTCACTCCCGCCTAGAGCAAGCGCTGCAGGCGTAAAATCGTGAACCGGTTGCGCACGAACAGCGCATCCGTCAGTGACGCCGCCAGCAGCTCAGGCTCCACGCCGAGCTGCTCGGGAGTCAGCGGTCCCTGCACAGCTTCGAGCCAAGCGCTCAGCTGCTCAGGGGCAGGGACCGCCCGGGCGATCTGTTGCACATCGCCCCAGCGCTCCACGATGCGCGCTTTCAGCGAGCGCGCATCTGTGCCGTTATCGCCGGGGAAATTCTCGGCGATGACCAGCTCCGCGAGGTCCCCGTAGGCGTGCCGGATGCGTGCCGCATCCGCTTCTCTGCCGGGGACCTCGCGCTGCGCGAGGCGGGCGGCCGCTTCGCCCGCCGACAACTCCCGCAGCGCCTGGTAGCGCTGCGCCATCAGCACGGTCGCGACGCCGACCTTCGCGCCGTGCAGCAGCGCCCTGCGGCGCTGCCGCAGGAGCACCATCTCCCAATAATGGGAGAGATGGTGCTCCGCTCCCGAGGCCGGCCGTGAGTGGCCGACCAGCAGCATGGATAGGCCTGAGAGCAGCAGGCCTTCCATCAGCTTGCGCATGCCGAGCTCGGTGCGCTGCGCAATCTCACCCAAGTGGCCCGTGCACAGCTCCACGGCCTCCAGCGTCAAGCGAGCGCTCAGCTCGCAATAATGCTCGTCGAGCAGCACCCGGCCGAGCGACCAATCGGCGAGCGACGTGTGCTTGCCGAGCATGTCGCCGAAGCCGGCGGCAACCATCGCTTGCGGCGCCTGCGCCAGCAGCGCGAGGTCGGCGAAGATCGCCTCAGGCGCACAGGCCGGGATCGTCATCTTAAAGCCGCGGACGATCAGCGGCGCGCCGACAGAGGCAAAGCCGTCGACGGAAGGCGCCGTCGGAACGGATAAGAACGGCCTGCGCGTCCGATGCGCGACGAAGCGCACGATGTCGTGGATGGTGCCCGCTCCTACGGCGACAAGCGCCTGCGAGGCAAGCGGCGTATCGAGCAGCACCTGCACGATCGCTTCCTCGTCAGCCGCAACTTCCCCTTGCGTGTTCTCACGAATCACGCTGACGGATACTTGAACCTGCGCGGCCTCTAGCAGCTCTCGCAGCTGGTTTCCCGCCGCTTGCAGCGTATTCTTGTCCGCCACAAGCGTCACATGCCTGTAGCCAGCCTCTTGCGCGTAACCGGCTACAGCCCCCAAGGCGCCTCGCTCGATAACGATGCGCTTAATGGGCACCTCATGCCTGTGACCACAGGCGCAATCAAAGCTCCGTCCGAGCCAATCATCCAAGCTCGAAGGATGTTCCGCAGTTTTTTCTGCATCATCACTCACATTCATGATCTGTCATCCTCCTCATTGTTCACATTTGACATGTACGTACAACTTAGTCTATCTCTATTCTAGCAGAAGCTGTGATATAATGATATTCATTCTGACGGCTTCGGATGTAAGCAGAACGGAACAATAATGGAGGCGCAGATTGCACATGGCCATTCAAACCGAAACGGAGCTTTATGCTCCGATTAAACAATATTTTGAAGATCGCGGCTATACGGTGCGGGGCGAAGTGAAGCATTGCGATTTGGTTGCGATTCGCGGGGAGGAGCCTCCGATTGTTGTCGAATTGAAGAAGAGCTTCAACATTCCGCTGCTTGTCCAGGGGATAGACCGGCTGCGGTTGACCGATCAGGTGTATGTCGCTTTTGAACTGCCCAATAAAGGCCGGGCCCCGCATCGGCTGCAATGGGAGGACATTCGCCGCTTATGCCGCATGCTCGGGTTAGGCATTATGACCGTACAGTTCTACAAACGCAAAAAACCCGCAGTCGATGTCGTCTGCGAGCCAACGCCTTATCAATTACGCCACAACAAACGGGCGGCTATGCAAGTCGTTCATGAATTTCATGAGCGGAGCGGCGATTATAACGTAGGAGGCAGCTCGCAGCAAAAGCTGATGACCGCATACCGAGAGAAATCGCTCCATTGCGCCTACCTCATGCGCGAGCGAGGACCGCTAAGTCCCCGCCAACTCCGCGAGCTCACCGGCAACAAAGCGGTCAGCTCCCTGCTGCAAAAAAACTACTATCGCTGGTTTATCCGCCAAAGCCGCGGCATTTACCATCTCACAGCGCTTGGCGAGAAAGCTCTTGCCGAATATGCGCATGTGGCGGAAACATTCCAGTCCGGCCCCGACTCATCGGATGACCATTCAGGAGCGAGCTAGCACGCTGTGCAGGCTGGCTTCTTCTTTCATCATCAGCAGCGCTTTATTCATCCAGATCGCCGCTTGCGCTCCTTCGCCCATGGCAATGGTCACCTGCTCAGCGTGCACACCCACATCGCCTGCAGCCCATACGAAAGGCACGCTCGTCATTTTGCTTCGCGGGTCCGTGACGATGTGGCGGTTCTCCATCCGCTCCGCGCCTAACTGCCTGGCCAGATCCGATTTCACTTCATTTCCGCCAAAAGCGATAAATCCGCGATCCGCTTCGATTTTTTTCCCGCTCATGAGCCTGACGCCGTGAAAGCTGCCATTTGTCCCGGCCATTACTTCCTCGATTTCCTCGGCTATATAAACAATGCCTTTTTGCTGCAGCTCATTCAAAATCTCTTTCGGCACTGGACGCAGCTCGTGATTAATGTAAGTTAACTCTTGGGTACGCGGGCTAATCGTCAAAGCCATGTTGGCCCCAGCCGCACCTGACCCCATGACGATGGTCGGCAGGCCTTTGATTTCGTAAGAATCGCAATCCGGACATACATATACCGTTAATCCTAAGCACGGTTTCAGGCCGCTGATTTCGGGCATCCGGTCGATCAGTCCCGTGGCCAGCAGCACCGTCTTGGCTTCGAAGCCTTTGCCTGATTTGCCCCAAAGCTCGAAGCCCTCGCCTGATTTGCCTTTGGCTACCGCATGGACGACTTCGTCCTGGAAGAACTGGACGCCTAATTTCTCCGCCTGCTGCCGTCCAACCTGGCGGAGCTGCTCACCTGATATACCGTCAGGCCAGCCCAAGATGTTGTGGTAGCTGCGGCAAAGCGTTGAGCGTCCATAACCGGCATCGATGACGAGCACTTGATGCTCATATCTGCCTAGTTGAATAGCCGCTTGCAGCCCGGCGATTCCCCCGCCAACGATAATGCTATCGTATTGCTTCATAAGCTTCCGCACCCTCTTTCTCAGGTGTACTCTTAGTTAAAGTACCCGAAACAGAGCGCTGCCATGCGGCAACTTTGCGGCTCTCCACCAAGCAGCCGGCTATTTGCTAATCCCTTGTTTGTTTGCCATATGCTCCACATTTGCACCCGGCTTGCTTGACGGCTTCGTATTCACTGACCAAATTAATGCCACTTGCGTAAGCGACGCAATAATCAGGATCCATGGAATCCAGTTCCCGTCCATCCCGCTCCCGAACGAGATGAGACAGTAAATCGAGATGACCCTGCCAATATTGAGAAACAACTCACGAATGACAACGCTTTCGACTTTCAGCTCTCCCTTTAGCGGCAGCTTGCTGATCAAACCGTAATAATAACCAGTCATCGTATTCCCTTGCAAGGGAGCAAAAAGGGAATACAAAATCATGAAGCTAACGACCGTCCAGACGTTCATGCTTCCTAATAATAAGGAGGAACCGATCAGATAGCCCACGGTGGAAATGGCTAAATACAACCGTGCTTTGTCAGCTTTGGCATATTTGGAAATGAGCATCGCCATAACGATACTAAGACTCGAATAGAGTACGCCCAAGTAGCCGACGATGTCCTCACGCGGGACTGTCTTAAACAGCAAAATATTCGGCAGAAACAACATGATGCCTTGCAGCAGTCCCATGCCAAAGAAGCCGAGTAAATTTTTTAACCAGACGCGGTTTTTCTTCATGAGGAGTCCAGCAAATCTTAAATAGTACACCTTGTGATGGCCACCAGACGCTTTAATGCGAAATGAAATCATCGTAGCGAGCAGGAACATGCAAAAAGCGATGGAAAACACGATGGTGTAACCGCGCAGCCCTTCCTGCAACCGAATGATCACGCCGGCAAGTGCAGGCCCGGCCAGTGTCGCGGCTGTAAAAAATATCATGTTAAAGGCCAAATATCGGATCCGGTTCTGCTCGGTGGAAACATCGTACATTAGCGTTAAATAGCCTACCCAGTAAAAAGCGGCAGCTAGTCCATTGAAAATGGCAAAAAGAATATAATAAGGAACGAGCTTTTCCTGGGCAATAATGACCACTAAATAAAAAATACCAATTAACATAATTCCTAATCGGTAAGAAACCATGCGGTCTTTCTTCTTGACGATCCAGCCCCCTAGAGCGAAGCCGATCGGAGTAAGCACATAGATCACAATATTGTAGGTGCCATTAATGAAAAGACTGTGCGTCAAGCGCCATAAATACAAATTCAAAAACACGCCTGACATGGAGGCCCCAAATTGAAAAGTGGAATGAATGATTAAGGAGATGATTGCTTCCCGGGATAGCCGCTTCTCGGGAGGTAGTTCATTTTGTTTCATTTTAAGCCAACATCTTAAGTTCATGTTCATCGTCCAGGGACACCCTCCAGTCTTCCAGTCTTCCCCATTGTACCAGCCCATGCCGCTTCTGTTAAACGGCAAAAAGCCTCAGCATTGGCGCTGAGGCTTTGGATTTGACCGTTATCGAGTTACTTCTTGAGGCTATCCCATGTTTTCTGGAACTCATCCAGCATTTGGTCTTTCGTGTATTTCTTCGCGACATAACCTTGCATAATATCGCCGAATTTTTTACTGGAAGCTTCGCCGCCTGGGAATTTAAACCAGTTCCAGCTAAGTGTTTTGCCGTCTTTGCTGTACTTGATGATGTCAGCAGCCAAAGGACCGAGTACTTTCTCATCAGCAGGAATGGATTTGAAAGCTGGGATGAACTTGAACTCATCTGTGATGTATTTTTTACCTGTTTCGGAAGTAACGAGCCAGTTCAAGAATTTCTTCGCTTCGTCTTTCACAGCGGAGTTCTTGTTAATAACCCAGTTGTTCGGAACGCCTACAAGCAACTTATCTGATGCTGTTGCATCATCCGAGATTGGCATTGGCAAGAAGCCGACTTTCAGGTCTGGATTCGTTTTGGTAATTTGCACTTGTGTCCAGTTACCTTGTTGCGTCATCGCCGCTTTACCTGTTGCAAAATCAGTTACTTGTGTGTTGTAGTCCGTTTGCAGCGGGTTTTTGTTGCCATATTGTAAAGTCAGGTCAAACAATTTGGTCCAGCTGTTGAACACTTCGTTGCCAGGAATCTTCGCAGTGCCTTTGTTCAATCCGTCGATGAAGGCGTTCGGATCTTTTTGGTTCGCAAACGGCAAGTTTACGAAGTGGTTACCCAATACCCACCATTCGCCATAGCCGTTCTCGAAAGGCGTGATGCCTGCAGCTTGCAACTTCTTAGCCGCAGCTTCCAATTGCGTGTACGTTTTTGGAAGATCCGTAATGCCCGCTTTTGCAAACAGATCTTTGTTATAGATGAAGCCATAGCCTTCCAAGTTCAACGGTTGGCCATACAGCTTGCCGTTTTTAGTCATTGGCTCTTTCGCTACGTCTACCAGATCGCCAACCCATGGTTGATCAGACAGGTCTTCCAAGTTGTCGATCCATTTATCCAAGTCGGAGAAACCGCCGTTGTTGAAAATGTCCGGCTTGTCGCCAGAGTTGAACTTCGCCAGCAATGCTGCGCCATAGTCTGCGCCGCCGCCAACTGTATCCACTTGGATTTTCACGTTAGGGTTCAGCTTTTGATACTCTTGAACCAATTTGCCAAGTTGATCGGCAATCTCTACTTTAAATTGGAACATTTTAATGGTTACTTGTTTACCACCAGCAGCTGGGGCAGCGGATGCACCCGCAGAAGCGGCAGGAGCAGGAGTTTCTTCTTTTTTACCACAGCCTGTTGCTACCAGAGATAGTGAAAGCACGGCTGCCATACTGATCATCGTCAGTTTTTTCATGTAGGTATTGCCTCCCTTTTTGTGTTAAAAAATCGTTTCATGCTAACAAGTATCTTATTTTGAAATCGCTTGCTAACAGCTTACATGGTTTATTGTAAACACTTACTTAAACCCTTAACACAGAGAATATTGAACATAAAGGTGGAAGATTTTGAACTTATTTGCAAATCTGTCACCCTTTAACGGAACCTGCAGTAATCCCTTCAACAATATGCTTCTGCATCGCCAGGAAGAAAATCACGATCGGCAATACACCCAGTGTCAAACCGGCCAGGGCCAAATCCCATTGTTTCGTATATTGTCCAAAGAACGAGAACGTCGCAAGCGGAATCGTACGCAGCTCCGGACTGTTCAGCACCAGAGACGGCAGCAGGTAGTCGTTCCAGATCCACAAGCTGTTCAAAATAACAACCGTCGTTGACATAGGCTTCAACAGCGGGAAAATGATTCGCCAGAAGACACCATATGGAGAGCTTCCGTCCACAGTGGCGGATTCTTCAATCTCCAGAGGAATCGATTTGATAAAGCCATGATATAGGAAGACGTTAAGCGAAACGCCGAATCCGAAGTAACAAATAATTAGCCCAAGTTTGCTGTCCATGAGACCAATCTGGCCGGCTACGCGGACAAGCGGAATCATGATCGATTGGAAAGGAATCACCATCGCTGCAACGAAAGCCAGGAAAACCAGGTTATTGAATTTCGAAGGCTTTCTAACCATGCGGTAAGCGGCCATCGAACTGATAACAACCAGACCGACGTTGCTGACCACGGTAATGATCAGTGAGTTCAGGAACGCCGATGGAAACTTCATGATCGTCCATACTTTAACGTAGCTGTCCAGATATAAGCTCTTAGGGAGACTGGCCGTGTTAGCCGCCAGCTCCGGGAAAGTTTTCAGCGAGTTGACGATCACGAAATAGAACGGAATTAAGAAGAGAAGTGCGATCAGTATGCCCAGCACTTCGAGCGTAAACAGCCGCCCCGAATATTTTTTGACTGCATCCATTAGACTTCAACCTCCTTGCGCTTCGTATACATGACTTGGATGGTCGAAATAATGGCCACAACAATGAAGAATACGAAAGCTTTTGCCGTTCCCAAACCGTAGTTATTATTGCGGAACGCTTCTTGATAAATATTGATGGATACCGATTCCGTCGAGTTGAACGGTCCGCCTTTAGTCAAGGAGAAGTTCAAATCGAAGATTTTAAACGACCACGAAATGGTCAAGAACAGACATACCGTTACCGCCGGCATAATGAGCGGGATAATAATGTTGCGCAGCACTTGGGAGCGTGTCGCTCCGTCGATATAGGCTGCTTCCACCATATCTTTAGGTACGTTGGACAAAGCAGCGATATAGATGATCATCAAGTAACCGGAACCTTGCCATACGCTGACAATGACGATCGCCCAGAACGCGGTCGGCGCGTCGCCCAGCCAAGGAAGCTCGAAGAAACTGAGGTGCGTCAGGTCGCCGAGTGTCGCGAAGCCTTTGACAAAGATGAACTGCCAGATGAAACCGAGCAGCAAGCCGCCGATCACGTTTGGCATAAAGAAGATCGTACGCAGCACGTTGCGCGTTTTCAGCGCTTGGGTCAGCAGCAGCGCGAGCAGGAAGCCGACAAGGTTCGTCAGAATTACGTTCGTGACCGTCAACCGGGTCGTAAACCAGAACGCGTTGCGATAGTCCTCATCCTCTAGCAAGATATGCTTGAAGTTGCTCAAGCCGTTGAACTTCACCGTCGTGGTAACACCGTTCCATTCTGTGAATGAATAGTAAATGCTCATCAAGAACGGAATTAATACAATGAGCGTGAAAAAGATCAAAGCAGGACCAACGAATACCCATTGCTGGAACATCCCTGCCATTCCCTTGTTAGTTTTCATGGGAAATTTCCCCCTTACCGAATATGTACAATTAGTATAAATTTCTTAAACGCCTTGCAACACAGATTATCGTGATGCATTAGGTGGAATTTGTTGACCTCTCCTGCTACAATGTAGGGGAAAAAGACCAACAGAAACCGAGTTGATTCGCCATGATTCGCAACAGTATACGCAATAAGCTGATTCTCTTCTTGCTGCTTGCCACACTCATTCCCTTCATTACTTCTATTGTTGTTTCCTATTTCTTCACCAAACAGAAGGTCATTGAAGACACGATCAAGAACAACGCAGCCTTAATTTCGCAAGGAAAAACAAATCTTATTCATTACTTGAACGGCGTCACTCAAGCTTCTCTGACCTTATACACCGGACAACCGCTCTCCGAGACAGGACAGTTGTACGATATTTTGCTGCGTCAGCAAGATATTGACTACATGAGCGACAAAGTAATTGCCAGCGGACTGCAAGTGATGTCCCATTCCATTAAAGAGATCAAGCAAGTTTATTTGTATGCCAAAGTCAGTGATCGATCTTATTTAATGGTGAATGATTTCAAAGGCACCTCGATCGGCAAATATGATCAGATGCCGGCATTTCCTGCGGATCAGAACGTTTATATCGAAACCACCCATGAAAGTAACAGCTATGGCATCCCTCTTAAGGATTATTTTGCACCATCGCCAGTCTTATCTATGCACCGGAAAATCCTGTACTCTCCGAATAACACGGATATTGGCGAACTGGTGATCGATATTGGACTCGATTTAATTTCGGAAATTTGCAGAAACCTATATACGCACGATGAAGAAGAATTGTATATATTCGATCATTCCGGCAAAATCGTCTTCGGCCCCGATCCCGCCATGTGGGGACAGACACTCAACACCAAGTGGGCTGACGAAGCGATCCACAGCCTCGCTCCAAGCGGAAGCTACGAGTGGAGCAAGGGCCCTTATGCAGGGATGAACGTGTATGAAAAAATGGTGACAGATTCCGTCGATTGGACGATCGTTAAACGGCTGCCTTATGCGCAGCTGACGAAAAACGCGAAACAACTGACACTGATCAATTCCTTTGTGCTCACGCTATTTTTAATGATTGTCATCATTGGCACGATTTACATCAGCATTCGCTTCACCGCTCCAATTAAGCAGTTGATTCGCTACATTTCGCGGATTCAGACCGGACAGAAAAATTCCGAAATTGAGCTGACGCGCACGGACGAGCTCGGCATACTCGCCAACCGCTTCCATGCGCTAATGCAAAATCTGGATCAGATGGTCATGCGGGAATACCGGCTTGAGCTCGCCAATAAATCGAATCAGCTGATGGCTTTGCAGGCGCAGATCAATCCTCATTTTCTGAATAATGCGCTGCAATCGATCGGTACACTTGCGCTGCAGCATGATGCACCCAAGATCTATGCCCTTATTTCTTATTTGGCGAAAATGATGCACTACAGCATGAACACCAGTGAATCCGTCGTCCCTTTGCGCAAAGAGCTGGATCATATCAAGTCGTATTTAGAGCTGCAAAAACAACGGTTTGAGCACCAATTTGCCATTGAATATCAAATCGAAGACAGCACCCAAGCGCTCATTATTCCAAAAATGATGCTGCAGCCGCTTGTTGAGAATTACTTCAAGCACGGGTTCAAACCTGGTGCCGACAGCGGTCTGCTCCGCATTCAGTCGTCGAGAGGCGTTGACGAGGAAGGGCGGGAGCTGTTAGTCGTTGTTGTCGAGGATAACGGCGCCGGCATGAGCGATGAACGCATGCAAGAAGTGAAGAGCCGCTTATCCGCTCCTGCGATCGGGAATGAAACTTACATCGGGCTGCGCAATGTGCTGACGCGCATCCAGCTGTATTTTACAAGTGACGCCAGTCTGCAGATTGAACATAACGAGCCGAAAGGGCTGCGGATCATCATAACGATTCCCTTACAGAAAGAAGACCATATATGAAAGCACTCATTGTTGATGATGAAAAACACGTAAGAGACGCGATCCGCTTGCTCGTCAATTGGAAAGAGCACGCGATCGATACCATCCTCGAAGCGCCTAACGGCCAGGCGGCCATGGAGCTAGTAGAGAAAGAGAAGCCGGAAATCATTATGACGGACATGATGATGCCGATCATGAACGGCGTCGAGCTGCTGGAATGGCTGCAGCAGAATGCGCCGGACAGCAAAACGATCGTCATCAGCGGGCATGATGACTTTTCCCTGCTGCGGCATACCGTAAAGTACGGCGGTACAGACTATATTTTGAAGCCGATCGACGCGGATCAGTTGAACGAAGCTTTGCTTAAAGCGATTACCGTCTGGAAAAAGGACGAGGAACACCGCCAGCAAAATCGCAACCGTAATATCGAAATGAATCAGATCAAGCCCGTTTATTGGGACAAGCTGCTGTCCAGCTTAATTACCGACCCTTCTACTTACGAGCAGAACGCCGAGCAATTCGCCAAGGAGCTGGGCTTGCCTCCGAGTACGAAGGACTGCCGGGTGGCGATTCTGTCGCTCGATACGATGGAACGCAGTCTGAAGACGAAATTCGGGCATAATCTGGAGCTGCTGCTGTTCTCGCTGATTAATATTTGCAACGAATTTCTGCGCGAGCAGCAGCGCGGCATCGCCTTCGGCTATTGGAACAACCACAGCGAGATCGTGCTGCTTTTTTGGAAGGAACAAGAAGAAGCTGAGGCGATGCTCAGCAAAATTAACGAAGGCATGCGCATCACGCTGCGCAGCCGCGTCGACTTCGGTATTGGCGGCTCGCATCCGTTCCCGGCTGGCCTGTCCTTGTCCTATCAGGAAGCGCGTGAGGCGCTGCGCCAGCGTAACTTGCTGGCCAAAGACTCTTGGATCCACAGCCGGCTCATGCCGTCCGCCAAGTCTGCGCATCGCGCGCTATCGTTCAGCCACTACGAAGAGCGCATCCGCATCGCCATTCGCAGCGGCAGCCTGGAGCAGATCCAGGAAGCGGCGCAGCTGTGGATCGATGCGGTTAAACAGGCCGACGCGATCACGCTCGAGCAGCTAGACCATTGGTGGCGCGAGTACTCGGTCATGCGGCGCCGCTGGCTGCAGGAATTTTTCCCGGGCAAAAGCGAGGAAGAGATCAAACAGCAGCTGGGTAGCGAACCGGATAGTCTGATTATTCCACTTGACGAACAAGGCATTCTGTCGCTGCCGCTCTGGCAGCAGGAGCTGACCCGCAGCATGGTCCAGTTGTCCAAGCTTGTGCTGCATCACCAGCAAAAGGATAAAAATGTCATATTCGATATTGCTGCCTACCTGGATCAGCATTACAACGAGGACATCACGCTGCAGGACATTGCCAGCCGCTTCTTTTTAAGCCGTGAATATATCTCCCGTAAATTCAAGCAGGAGTTCGAGGTCAATCTCTCCGATTATTTAGGGCAAATCCGCATGGAGAAAGCCAAGGCGCTCCTCTGCAACCCGCATCTGCGCATCTCTCAGGTGGCCGAAATGGTCGGGTATAATGATGAGAAATATTTCAGCAAAGTTTTCAAAAAGCAGGAGGGCATGTCTCCGAACGAGTATCGAAAACAATCGAAATCTATCTGAAATTGCTAGAAAACGGAATTATGCTATACTAGGAAACAGAGGTGAAGTTCATGAATATGCCCATCGAAACATCGGCAGTAAATCCTTTTCCGCGCGCCGCCAAGTCGACCAAAGTTAAAAGAAAAACTTATGTCTATCTATTTCTTAGTTGGCTGTTTCTGATCGCCATTGGCGTCACTGCCGCTAAGCTTTATACAGATCATCTGCGAGCTGCCATTGCTAACGATATCGCGCAGCAGACCCAGCAGCAGCTTAAAGCTGTGCAGGACGATTACCAGAAGCAAGTTGGCCAATTAAAAGACAGTGTCAACGCCGATATCAGCGACATGCAGAAGAAAGTCGACTCGCTGAACGAGCTGCTGGCATTTACGAAAGATAGCGCGAACAGCAAGACCGATAACAGCAATCAATTGTACACGCAGCTTGCCGACGTGAAGGCGAAATTGGAAGAATTGCAAAAAAATCTGGATGTGTTGAAGTAATGAATCCGATTCAACAAATTAACCGTGTGTTTCTGCTCGCCTGCGCCCCATTCTTGGGCGTGCTCATCTGGCTGCTGTTTGTGAATACAAGCATCACACTTCCCAGTCTGTCACTGCCAAGCATAGGAGTGCCATTTTCTTTCCACCAGGAAGCGATCGTCTTGGACAGTAAGCTGATCAAAGCGAATATGGATGCCGGGCAGACGAAGTCCATCATTGAGAAATATTTTGAACTGTATGAGAAAAGCACTGCGGAAGTTAATGGCATGCTGCAGAACGCTGTCGCGCAGGCCGCGAAGCCGGGATTGATCTATGATGCCCGAATCACCGCCAAGCTGGGCAGCCCTGTCCAGCAAGCATCGTCCGGTAATATTGATCTAAAGTTGTTCACGCTGAGTGAAAGCAACTATAAGGGCTACGCGCTGAAGGTCAATCTCAAAAGCGATAAGGCAATCAAGCTTGTCCTCGGCAATGACAAGATGGGCTCCAGCGAGACGACGCTGAGCGCAGTCCAGCGCTATGGCGCCGTTGCCGGCGTGAATGCAGGCGGCTTCGCCGACGACAGCAAGGGCAAGCGGTATCCGCTGGATACGACGGTCATGAACGGGAAATACTTAAACGGCTTCTTCCCCAGCCGCAACGATACGATCTTCATCGGGCTGAACAAGGACCGCAAGCTCATTGGCGGCAAATTCAACTCCCAGGCTGAGCTGGATAAGCTGAATCCGTGGATGGGTTCAACCTTCGTGCCGACCTTGCTCAAGAACGGCAGCAAGACCGCCATCCCGTATCAATGGCAGAGCTCGCCGGCCCGCGCAGCGCGAACGGTCATGGCCAATTACAAGAACGACCAGCTGCTGTTCATCGTCACCGATGGCTATGA
Organism: Paenibacillus aestuarii; assembly: GCF_027789125.1. Classification (GTDB taxonomy): domain Bacteria; phylum Bacillota; class Bacilli; order Paenibacillales; family NBRC-103111; genus Paenibacillus_E; species Paenibacillus_E aestuarii. The sequence goes on from NZ_JAQFVF010000014.1 coordinate 18,993, forward strand.
TGAGAGCGGCAATTCCGGCGCCACGCTGGCTGAGCTGCAAGATAAGCTGCAGCAGCTCGGTATCGTCGACGCCTACAATCTCGACGGTGGTGGCTCCTCTACGTTAATCATGAACGGAAGTGTCATCAATCGCCCTTCCGACGGCAAACTTCGACCGTTGGCGACACACTTTCTCTTCTTCAAATGATGAGTACAGGTGAAAATTCACATTTTATTCGTTTCTTTTTTTTGGAACGTTGGTTATAATAAATTTTAACTATGTCCATTCGTTCTTTAACCCTACAGGAGGTGCAGCATATGTTCGGATTGTCATCTACTTTTTGGCTCGTAATCACGACTTTTGCTTTATTTATCGTCGCCATGTTGACAGCTGCCTATAACGAAGACAAAACTAGAGGCCTGTAAGCTTCAGCTTTCTCAGCTGCAAAACAAAAAAAGCATCGCTATTCTCCTAAGGAGATGCGATGCTTTTTCGTTGTACAGCCGAAATCCTATGCTCTGGATTTCAACATATTCATTTCGCCTAAGCAAATGCTGCAGATGTGACGCTCTTTAAACTCGCTGACACCTTCCATGTTGCCGCAAAATACGCATTTCGGACGGTATCTTTCGAGAATAATATGATCCCCTTGAACTAGAATTTCAACAGGATCACCTTCGTTCATCTGATAACGCTTCCTCAGTGATTTAGGTAATACAATTCGTCCTAATTGATCAACTTTACGAACTACGCCTGCTGGCTTCATCATAGGACTTCACCTCACTTCCACTCCCGTTTTATGCCCCTTGCAACGAGTCTAGCTTGTCTAAACGCATTGATACGTACCTATTCGCCATTTTAAGGAGAAATCCTTCTATGACTTCCATGAAAACTTTCTCATCTTAGCAATTCATGTCGAACAGGAGGAGCTATGAGCGATAGGGGTTAGGTTAATCCCGGAAAGCCGGTCTGGCGCAAGCCTTCATATAACATAATTGCCGCTGAATTAGACAGATTCAACGATCTAACCGCATCGGACATCGGCATACGCAGGAGGGTCTCCGGATGCTTGGCCAGCAGGTCCTCAGGCAAGCCTTTAGTTTCCTTGCCGAATACGAAGAAGTCCCCATCCTGGAAAGTAAAATCACTATACCGCTTCTTCGCCTTCGTCGTTGCAAAGAAGAAACGGGAACCGGCGTATTTCTCCAGCACTTCGTCGAAAGAGTCGTGGTACTCCAGTTTCACGGAATGCCAGTAATCCAGACCTGCCCGTTTAAGCGTCTTATCATCGGTATCAAAGCCAAGAGGTCGGACGAGATGCAAATACGTCCCTGTCGCTGCGCATGTGCGCGAAATGTTGCCTGTATTGGCTGGTATCTCAGGTTCTACTAGTACAATATGAAAAGCCATGGTCTGTCATTCACCTCATTTTATATCCTATTATAAGACAAGCCGGAATGCAATTTTACATAGCGTTAACTTTATCTTAATACGACCTTGATAGAGTCTTGACATAATAGACTTATCAAAGCGATTAAAGGAGCCCACCAGCCGATGAAAAAGAAAATTTTAGTCGTGGATGACGAACCTTCAATCTCCATGCTAATCGAATTTAACCTGAAGCTCGTTGGCTTCGAGGTACAGTGCGTATTTGATGGAGAAGCCGTATTCGATGCTATTCAAACGTTTCGACCTGACTTAATCGTTCTCGATTTGATGCTTCCGAAAATGGACGGCTTTCAAGTTTGCCGCAAACTACGTAACCAGAACAATCTCGTACCGATCATTATGTTGACGGCCATGCAGGACCTTACTGATAAAATTGCCGGACTCGATAACGGAGCCGACGATTATATGACGAAGCCTTTTAGCCCGCAGGAGCTTATTTCCCGCATTCAAGCGATTTTGCGCCGCATTCAGACGCTCCCTTCCACTGTGGAGAATGCTCCTATTCAGATCGGTCAAATCTCCATTAACGCCGATCAACGGGAAGTGAAAGTAGGCGGATCACCGATTGAATTGACGCCAAAAGAGTTCGAGCTGCTGCTCTTCCTCTGCAAGCACCGCGGAAAAGTGTTGAGTCGCCAACAACTGCTGCACGGCGTATGGGATTACCACTTCCTGGGCGATACACGGATTGTCGATGTGCACATTTCCCACCTGCGCGACAAAATCGAGAACAACGCGCGTAATCCGGAATATATTATGACCATCAGGAACGTCGGCTACAAGCTGACTGAACCTGCTGTCAAAGAATCACTCGCTTAATTGTATTAAACCTTTGTTCATTCCTCCGATTTCGATAAAAATGGGTGCCGCTAGGCACCCATTTTTGCATGCTTGGATGGGCTGGGACGCAGCATTGTTTACCCCGGCACCGACTGCACGAAAATAAACAAACCAGAGAGCCCCGCGGGACGCCCTGGTCAAAGCCTAAAATTTGAAATCGTCATCGTTCAAAGGTTCAACGTGAATCGTGCGCACATAGCCGTTACCCTTTTTCGAGAAAAAGTCATGCTGCTTGGTCTTCGTACTTAAACCGTTCAAAACGATCGGGTTAATGTCCTCTTCCGGGAACATCGGCTCCAGCCCCAAGTTCATGAACGCTTTATTCGCATTATACCGCAGGAAAGCTTTCACATCTTCAGTCAAGCCGATGGAATCGTACAAGCTCTCCGTATACTTCTCTTCGTTCGCATGCAGCTCCTTCAACAGCTCGCACAGCGTCTCGTAGGCCTCATCCTGCTCCGCAGGGCTAAGCTCTCCGTACACTTCCTGAGCCAGAACCCCCACATACAAGCCATGGATGCTTTCATCCCGCAAAATCAAATCAATGATCTCGCCGCTGCTCGTCATTTTACCTTGCCCAGCCAAATATAGCGGGTAGTAAAAGCCGCTGTAGAACAAATAGCTTTCCAGCAGGACAGAAGCCGCCATCGCCATGTACAGCTCCTTACGCGTGCCGATGTTCTCGTAATAGCGAGAAATCGTGTTCGCTTTGAACTGTAAATACGGGTTACGTTCCACCCACAGGAAGATCTCATTGATCTCCTCCGTCGTCGACAAGGTCGTAAAAATACTGCTGTACGACTTCGCGTGAATCTGCTCCATCATCCCCATGAAGCTCAGCACCGCTTTGCGCTGAAGCCCTTCGACGTGCTCCAAAATCTTCGGCATGCCGACGCCGCCTTGCATCGTATCCAAGAGCGTCAGTCCGCCGAGCACCTTCATATACAGCTCGCGCTCCGCGCTGTTCAGTGTCATCCAAGACATTTTATCGTCAGAAAGCGGAATTTCTTCGTCCGTCCAGAACTGCATAATGTTCTGATTCCAGAACGTAATCGTAAAATCATCGTCAGGCCGGTTCCAGTTAACGGCTCTTTTGGTCGCCTGACTCTCAATCGTGCTCGTGCTCATCTTCTCGTTCAATCCCCTTCCGATTTACACCGCGCAGCTGACGCATTCCTCAACGGAGAGTTGATTGGTTCGCGTGTAATAGAGCGATTTAAGTCCCTTATGCGCCGCATACAGGTAATATCTGGCAAGTTGTCTGGTCGTGACATCACTATTCACATGCAGAATCGTGGAAATCCCTTGATCCACATGCGCTTGAATCTCAGCGATCAAGTCCAGAATTTTGAACTGATCCATTTGATAAGCAGATTTATAATAGAAGAAATTGTCTCGTTGCATAAAAGGCATCGGATAGTACGTCGTTGAATTCGCGTACGTGCGCGTCTCAATCGGCTCAACGATCGGCATCACGCTGGACGTCGAGTTCTGGATGTAAGAAATGCTTTGCGTCGGCGCAATCGCCATGCGATAGGCATGGTATAGACCGTGTACACGCACTTCTTCTTTCAAGGCCGCCCAATCGCTCGGCGAAGGAATATGCATACCCTCGAACAAAGTCTTCACTTTATCCGTCACAGGTTCGTAATTCGTAGTCAAATATTTATCGAAATAAGTGCCATCCGCGTACGAAGACTGCTCGAAGCCTTCGAACGTTTGGCCTTTCGCTTTAGCAATTTCCTTGCTTTGCTCAATGGAATAATAATTCATCGCCATGAAGAACGTACGGGCAAAATCTTTCGCCTCTTCACTCTCATAAGCAATCTTGCACTTGGACAGGTAGCCGTGCAGGTTCATGACACCGAGGCCGACGGAATGCAGCTCACGGTTCGCCTTAGCGACGCCTGGCGCATTCGCAACCAAAGCCATATCGCTGACCGCAGTCAAAGCTGTCATGCCTTCATAGACCGTTTCACGCAGCTTCTTGCGATCCATGACATTAGCAATATTCATCGAAGCCAGGTTGCAGCTGATGTCTCTCAAGATAAGATCGTCTTGACCGTAATCGTTAATGACCGATGTCTCTTGCAGCTGGAAAATCTCCGTGCACAAGTTGGACATTTTGATCGTTCCGATCGCCTTCAGCGCATGGTCCTTATTCGCATTGGAACGGTTCATGATATATGGATAGCCGGATTCCAGCTGGGTTGTCGCAATTTTGACCAGCATATCGCGTGCGCTCATCACGACTTTCTTTTTCACGCTCGGATTCGCCAGCAGCTCGTCGTACATCTCATCGAGATCCATATCGTCCATATGCTTGCCATAGTTCTGGTATACCGTGTAAGGGGCAAATACGTGAAGCGGCTTGTTCTCTTCCGCTAATTTATAAAATTTGTTCGGCACAATTAAGCCGATGGACAACGTTTTCAAGCGGGACTTCTCGTCCGCGTTGATCTTCTTGCTGTCCAGGAACTCCATAACGTCCCAGCCGAAAATGTTGTAATAAGCAGCGCCAGATCCTTTGCGCTGGCCCATCTGATCGGCGTAGGAGAAGGCATCCTCCATCAGCTTCAACACGGGCATAATCCCTTTTGCGGCATGCTCAACGCCTTTGATCGATTCGCCGCGTCCGCGCAGCTTGGATAGATTTACTGCCACGCCGCCGCCAATTTTGGACAGCTGCATGCAAGTGGCTAGCACATAGTTAATCGAGTTCAGCGAGTCGTCCATCTCCAGCAAGAAGCAGGACACCAGCTCGCCGCGACGGCTTTTGCCTGCGTTCAAGAACGTCGGCGTCGCCGGCTGCAGCCGTTGTTCCATCATCGAGACCGCAAGCGCACGCGCCGTCTCTACATTCCCGCGTCCCAAGTGCAAAGCAACGATCGCCACGCGGTCCGGAAAGTGTTCCATATAAAGCGACTTATCGTCGCTGCGGAGCGCGTAATCCGTGTAAAATTTCGATGCTGCCATATAAGAAGCAAACTCGAATGGGGCTGCATGTGTAACTTGATATATTTCTTCAACTTCCGCTTCGCTGTATGTTTGATAGACATCTTCGTAGTAGTTGTTGTCAATCATGTAACGGACTTTCGCGGAAGTGTCAGGGAACGAAAGGCTATTGCGATGAACTTCCTCCATGAATACTTCTACGGCTTCCTTATCCTTCTCTAATTGGAAAAAACCATCAGCTCCGCGCTGCATTAATTCATTATTAAGCTCAATGTGCCGCAATTGCCTGTACCCCCTGTACAAATCGTTCTACATCACTCTTCGTTCCGGACAATTCGAATTTCGATAATACCGGAACGTCATACAACTCCGAGATGCGGTCTGCGCTTTTGGCGAAGCCGTCTCCCCAATTGCGATTGCCGCTGGCTGCTACGCCAACCATCTGCGGATGGTTCGATTCCAGGAACTCCGCCACCTTCGGCGGAATTTGACCAAAACCAGTTGTATAAGTCACAAGTACAAAAGGCTCGTCCATCTTCATGGCTTCCTCAATTTGAATCGCAGGCATTTTCAGCTTGGCGATAAATCGGCGAACATTACCCGTCTTTGAATCGTAAGCAATCAGCATAGGGATCGTCTCCTTCTCCAACATCTGCAAATACATCTACAGCAAAATTCCAAACTAGATCTATGTGTCAACGCCATTATGTAAGATACTCTGACATCTACAAATAAAAATGACGCACTCGGAACGCTGAGGGATCCGAATACGCCACACAAGGACATGCGAAACAAGCGCACATCGTGTACGTGGGAATCAGACAACTTCCTATCAGCCGTAGGGGTGTGTCATACGAGAAGGCAGGTCTCCTGGCTTGGCAGCGTTGGATCTGACCGATCTGCGTCAACTCGACTCGACAAATTACGTCGCCGATGATCCAAGGAATGCTCCCTTACAGTGGCGGGACCGCGCCGGTTTCCCACCGGACTTCCCCTATTATCGGGCACTTGCTAGATTCGTGCTCGCACCTTCTCAAAACCGATATGTTGATGATAGATTCAAATTTATCTCAAGATATAGTGTTTGTCAATGGTGAAAATGGTCTATTGAATGTTGTGAAAATAGCAAAATCCAGTAGCCATGCGGTATCTCGGGGTGTGAAAAAAATTTATTTTTTTTAAATTAAATTATGTTCAAATCAAATGTATCAAACGTGTCGAAAATGTGTGAAAAATGACACCATTTGCGACGAGCCGACAAGTTCAATGACTCCCGGTCTGACGGAAGCGACTCATACTGCAATTTGTCAGATGATTCAGATAGATGTCAGGTTAACTGCCGGGCACAAATGCACAAATGCCGAGCACAAACAAAAAAAGCTATTCACAAGCGCCAGCAGGCGTCATGAATAGCCTCAAACTATCGTTTTAGCCGTTTCGTTGTTGGAAATCCGTCATGAAATCAGCCAGAGCTTTGCAAGACTCATATGGCACAGCATTGTATGTCGACGCGCGAAGCCCGCCAACACTGCGATGGCCTTTCAGGCCGACAAAGCCGTGTTGCTCGCTCTCCTTAATGAACTTCTTCTCCAGCTCTTCGTCCTGTAAGCGGAATGTGATATTCATCGTGGAACGGCTGCCTTTGTCAACCGGACCGCGATAGAAGCCGCCGCTTTGGTCGATAGCGCTATAAATCAGACCTGTTTTCTCCAGGTTATTTTTTTCAATGACAGCGAGGCCGCCTTGCTCTTGAATCCATTTGAGCACCAGGTTCACCATATAGATCGAATAAACCGGCGGCGTATTGTACAGGGAATTGTTTTTACTCTGAATATCGTAGCGAAGCATGGTTGGAATGGACTTCGGCAAGTCCTGCAGCATGTCGTCTTTGACGATCACGACGGTTACGCCTGATGGTCCCAGGTTCTTTTGCGCGCCGGCATAGATCATGCCGAACTTGGAAACATCGACCGGTCGGCTCAAAATGTCACTGGACATGTCCGCAATCAAAGGCACATTGCCCGTGTCCGGATAAGCTTGGAATTGCGCGCCTTCAATGGTCTCGTTGGAAGTCACATGCAAGTAAGCGGAATCTGGATGCAGATTGATCTCGCTCAGATCCGGTATTTTCATGAATTTTTGCTCTTTGGAGCTAGCCGCGATGGACACTTCACCGAATAATCCGGCTTCTTGCACCGCTTTCTCCGCCCATGCGCCTGTCAACACATAGCTGCCAACTTTCCCCGGCTTCAAAAAGTTCATCGGAATCATTGCAAATTGCGTGCTGGCGCCGCCTTGCAGGAACAGGACTTGGTAACCGTCCGGGATGCCGAAGATTTGTTTCAATAATTGCTGCGTTTCATTATGTACTTGTTCATATTCGCTGCTGCGGTGCGAAATTTCCATAATCGACATGCCAATACCTTTAAATTCGACAATCTCTTCCTGCGCTTTTTGCAACACGGCTAGCGGAAGCGCCGCTGGCCCTGCATTAAAATTGTAAGCCCGGTTTCCCATCCATCCACACCTCATCCATTTCATTGTGTTTATAAGTCCTTTTGTATTATGGCTATGATAGCAAGATTCTAGGTGTGCATCAAGTAAAACCTGACTTGGAAATACTAGGAGAAGAATTAACCAGTGGATAAAAAAAATCAAAAAAGGAGCCCACTCATTTTGAAAAATACGAGCTTTACCGATAAACATGCAGCGCCACCAAAAAACGCCTCAAACGCTGTCGATTTTCGGCTGTTCGTGGGCTTGCGGCTCCCGCCGGAGGCGATGCGGGAGCTGAGCTTGTGGCAGGGCAGCATCCAGGAGCAGCTGCCCTTCAGCAAGTGGACGCATCCGCAGGACTTCCACGTCACGCTGCAGTTTCTCGGCAACACGGAGGCCGAGATGGCGGACCAGCTGGCGCCTGCATTGCGCCAGCTCGCGGCGGCTGCGGCGCCGCTCACCCTGCACGCCGAGGGCCTTGGCGTGTTCGGGCCGCCGGCGGCGCCGTCGATCCTGTGGGCGGGCGTCGCCGGCGACCTCCCCGCGCTGGCTGCGCTGCAGCGCGATACGGTCCGGGCCTGCGCCCGCCATGGCTTCGCGGCCGAGGACCGTGCCTACCGGCCGCATATCACGCTGGCCCGCCGCTACCGCGCGGCGGCGGGCCCGTTCGACCGCGCCGCGCTCGCGGCCGGTGCGCCGGCAGGCAGCGGGCCCGCGTGGCGGGTAGAGGACATCGTCCTCTACCGCAGCCACATGGGCCGGCAGCCTGCCTATGAGCCGATAGCCGCTTTCCCGCTGGGGAGCGGCTAGCCAAAAAAGCCAGTCGCTTGTTCTGCACTGGCCGGCTGGCGTTTTTCCCTATCATTGAATTACAATTTTTAGTTATTTCATCATATATTAGCAGTAGAATAGGCTTGTAGTTCGTCCCCCATCTTCTAGTCCAGCAGCACGTCTGGCGTTGAACTGCGTGCTAGCGTGAACATCCGCCCCAACTGCTCGGCGGTGTTGCGCTCAACCGAGAGCGGCGGCAGCGCGCTCTCGGCAAAGAAACCGACTCCGGTCGTCTCCAGACCGGCTTCCAACGCTTCCCCGCCCACGAGCTCGCACAAGATGAATATCTTGTACACGTGATAGGGCGAGGGTGGATGCGCATGGCGGCTCTTGTCGAGCACCGCCAGCAAGCGCACTGGCCGGACATCGTATCCGGCCTCCTCCTTCGTCTCCTTCACGGCGATCTCGGAAGGCGTTAAGCCGATATCCGCCCAGCCGCCGGGCAATGACCAGGCGCCGTCGGCGCGCTCACGCACCAGCAGCAGCTTGTCTTCGTGCAGCACGACGGCACGAATATCTACCTTTGGCGTCGCGTAGCCGGTCTCGCCTGCAAACAGCTCAGCTACCTTATCCACCGGCGTATCCGTAAAATGACTCATCATCTCTACGCTGATGCTCCGCAGCGCCTCATACCGCTCCAAATCGTAGCCATCCTTGGCGTAGGTTAGCCCCGCCTGACTGATCGCTTGAATTTGCTTAGCCCAATCTAACCATGGAATGTTCATTTTGCGCTCCTTTCGGGATGACTGTACGGCAATATGCCTCTGAAGATGGCCACCATCTCATCCAGCTTCATCCGTACGAGCCCGCTTGAAGACGGGCATACATATTCGATCACACCGGGCACGACCGGTTCCTGCTGCATTCCCCAGCCCATGCCGCGTTTTCCGCTGTACTGCTCGTAAACCCCTTTTCCAACGAAGCATACGACTCTTGGATGAAAAGTCTGAATTTTTTCTCTAAGCAAAATTCTGCCTTCCCGATACTCTTCAGGGGTAATTTCTGCAGCCGTCAGCGTCGGGCGGGCGACGATATTCGTAAATCCGTAGCCCAGCTGCAGCAAATCCCCGTCCTCCTGCGGCAAGTATTGCCGTGGAGTCAGCCCTGCCTGGTGCAAAATCCGATAAAACCTATTGCTAGGATTGGCATAATGATGACCGGTTTCGCCAGAACGGATGCTCGGATTATACCCAACGAACAAAATACGCAAATCCGCCTGAATATGATCGGAAATCGGGTGAACGGACATGTTAGATATCCCCTTTCCTTCATTCACCGCAGCGTTCATGCACTCACCTGTTAGTTTACCATTTATTCCCGGCGAGGTCGAAACAAGCGTATCTAAGCATCAAAAACTTTCCCTCCAGCGGGTCACGGGTTGAGTTGAAAATTCTATAGCCTACGGCAATAAGTCGGCAAAATCGGACTGAGCATGTGCGGCTTGTTTAACGTCTGCATCTGCTGCAATCCTACCAGCCATGTTTGACTGTGGATCAGCTTTTTTTCAGATAAACGTCAGCTTCTCATAAGACTTGCCAAGCACGCCCGCGGCATCGCCTTGCAGCCATTTGTCGATCAGCGTACCGTACACCGCTCTGAAATCGACTTCGTATTTTAAGTCCCCATTGTCCAGCTGTGTCAGGCTAGGGTAGTCTCCATACAGTCCGCCCTTCACGCGGCCCCCGAGCACAAACATCGGAGCTGCCGTCCCGTGATCGGTGCCTCCGCTGCCATTCTCCCGAACCCTGCGGCCAAATTCAGAAAATATCATGACCGCTACGCGATCCTGAAGCCCTTGTGTTTCCATATCCTTATAAAATGCAGTAAGCCCTTCATCCAGTTGCTGCAGCACCCGGGCATGCTGCTCCTTCTCATCGGCATGATCGTCAAATCCGCCGAGCTGCACCTGAAAGACGCGCGTCCCCGCCCCGCCTGCCAGCAGCTTGGAAACGAGCTGAAGATCCCGCGCAAAACCCGAATTCGGATATGTAATTTTGTTGACATAATTAGCCGATAGCGCGTGAATCGCCTCTACGCTTTGATATGCATCCCGCCCCCGCTGACTAGCGACTCGAAGCTGATCCAGCTGCCCATCAGGATTATACATATCCTGAAATGCCTTGAGGATACGGTTTTTCTCCATCATCGCGGTTTTCGGGTCGATCAGCTGGTACGACTCCAAAGACTGAATGACCGGAAAATTCAGCTTATCTGAACTAAACGCTTTGCTGGCCGCATTGCCGATCTGAATCGCTTTAAGCGGATTATCGCTGCGCATAAGCGAAGACTCCACGTACCGTGCCAGCCAGCCGCTATGGCTGATGGTGTCCGGCTCCGCCGTCTGCCATATTTCCATCGAACGAAAATGCGAATGATCAGGCTTCGGATAACCGACGCCTTGAATAATAGCAAGCTTCCCGAGTTTGTAAAGCGCAGCCATACCCGCCAAGCTTGGGTGCAAGCCCACCTGATTATCCAGCGCCAGCACTTCATTTTGCTTGTAAGCGAGTGTCGGACGTTCATCGTAATAGACGCCTTGCCCATAAGGAATCAACGTGTTGATACCGTCATTCCCGCCGTTTAATTGCACAACCACGAGAATGGGATCATCGGCGGAAGACTCCGCCTCAGGAGTGAATACAGATTTGCCGAAATGATTGTAAATCAAGCCGCCGCCAAGCCCTAACGTCGCAATCAAGGCTGATCCTTTAAGCAGAAAATCTCTTCTCGTTAATTTCATCCATTATTTCCTCCTTCCCCATGTTATTTCATCTGCGCTTCCGGACTGATCAGCAGCAGGTGCATCAAACCGCGCAAGCCTGAGTTCTTATTTGTTGCATGTATAATGGTATCGTTCGCATAAGCGCTCAAGCTTTTCAACGTCGGCGCCGACAGCTTGGCAATTCCCAGGTTACGGCTCCATAGCGCTGCCCACTGCTCCGCTTGCTCCTTGTTCTGTGGCTGGAAGGTATCCGAGGTCAACAAGGCCGCCTTCATTTGCTTCGCAACAGTTTCCGCGTACTGATATCTGGCCAGCAGCGAGCTGGTGCCGAGCCAGGTTAAGCCGCCTCTCCAGCCCGCCACATCAGGGGGCATGTATAGCTCCTGGCCCATTTTTCTCATCGCTTGCACATATCCCTTGGCCAGCGGGAGCTGACATTGTTTCACGATGCCTGCCGTATATTCAGCCGGCGTTTTGATGAGCGCCATCTGCAGGGCCGGGTCGTAGAAATCATCGGACACCATCAAGGCGTACAGAACCTCGCCTATCGTTGCCTTAGTGGCGATATCGTCCGCCACCTTGCGGATCCACGCCTGCGGAGGTGGATCAACGGCAAAAAAAGCGAGCAGCTTAGCCGCCAAAAATTGCGGCAGCGCCTTTTGATGGAAGATGATATCGACGGCCCCGGCTGCATCCAGCTTTCCGCTCTCGCCCAGCAGCGTTTTCCTCTCATCATCGTGCTGTTTCGGGGCAAAGCTCACTTTGCCTTCGGCTTTGTTATACGTCCAGCCCGTAAAAGCGCGGGCCGCTTCCTTCACATCCTGTTCGGTATATTGCCCGATCCCCAGTGTAAAAAGCTCCATCACCTCGCGCGCGTAATTTTCGTTCGGCTTCCCTTTTTTGTTCTTGTTGACGTCCAGCCAAATCATCATCGCCGGATCCTGCCCGACAGCGACAACCAGCTCTTTAAAGCTGCCTAGCGCATGTTTGCGAAACAGCTCGTTTTGCTCCACCATCAAGGCCACATCTTTGACCTTGTAATAGGCTGTCGCAAAATGCCCGTGCCAAAACAGCGTCATTTTCTCAACTAATGGTGCCTTGGATGAAGCCATCCGGTAGACCCAATACAGCTGCTGGTCAGCGAGCTGTGCGGGGTCGAGCGCCTTGTTGCCTTCCGTTTTCAGTTCTTCAAGCGGCGTTAGCGCCGGAATCCCCTCGATCAGCGCCTCCCCCGCTACAAGCCGCCTCACAGTTTCTTCTCGGCCTAAGTTCAGACATGCCGCTATTTCTTTGCTGCTCGCTCCAAAAGCGGCGCGATTTAATAAATGAATAACTTCCTTTTCCGTCCATACACCAACCACGCTTTCACCCCCAACTCAGTGCTTATAACCTACCATTTAAATGTGTCAAAACTATGTATAAAAAAAAAGAAGCCGAGGCTATTCCCCCCTCGACTTCTCCCATCACGTGTCAGCTATTTACTAAGCTATTTACTTGTGTTTAGTGTGCCTTGGTTTTGCTCATCTGTCCAGCAAGCTGCAGGAAAGCGTCAACCACATGCTTTACTCGTTTTTCGACATCCGGTTGAATAGTTTCGGCGACAGGTGTCGAGAACGATTTTCTCTGATCCCCGCCGATGGAAATCCATTCCGGGCAGTTGATGCCGTGCAGATTCCTAACGATCGTTTGCAGCTGTGTTAACGAACTCACTGCAATGGCTCCTCCTGACGAACTGACGGATAGAACCACTTTACCGCCAAAATGGTCCTTGCTTAAGTGATCGAGCGCATTTTTGAGCACGCCGGAGATGCTGCTGTGATACTCTGGCGTAGCTAACACGATTGCATCCGCTTCTAGCATCGATTTCTTCAGGTTTGCAAGTCCAGGATGGTTGTGGTAACCCTCATCTGGTGAATAGAAGGGCACAGGCGTTTGATAGAGATCAATCAGCTGCACTTGTTTCCCTTTTTGCACCATCAACGCTTGTATATACTCAGAAAGTCTTGTACTTGTCGCTTCTTTGCGGTTGCTTCCAGCTAAAATGACAATATTCATCATGATCTTCCTTCCTCATCTTGGCGTCTATTTCTTTTTTTATTTACCTTTATATTCCTAGTATAGTGCATTTTATGTAAAGGAACCTCAGTAATTGGAATGATTATTAACTGATATTGTCTACGACTTTAGTCTTACACGAAGCGGAAATAAAAAGCCGCTCCCCCGTGGAACCACGGAAGAACGGCTTCGCTAATTAAACTTGGATAAATGCCGAGAATTAGCAGTCGAAGTATAGGTTGTACTCGTGTGGGTGAATACGAATCGCTACTTGCTTCGCTTCGCCGCGTTTCAATTCGATGTAGTTGTCGATGAAGTCTTGCGTGAATACGCCGCCTTCAAGCAAGAAGTCGGAATCTGCTGCAAGAGCATCCAAAGCTTCTTCCAATGTTCCAGGAACACTGCGGATTTCGCCTTTTTCTGCATCGGACAACTCGTAGATGTTTGTATCGAAAGGACCGTATCCAAGAGCACGAGGATCGATTTTCTTTTTGATACCGTCAAGACCTGCCATCAGCATAGCTGCGAACGCAAGGTAAGGGTTCGCTGTGCTGTCCGGTGTACGGAACTCGATGCGGCAGCCTTTAGGTGTTACAGCTGCGATTGGAATACGAACAGCTGCGGAACGGTTACCTTTGGAGAATACCAGGTTAACTGGAGCTTCATAACCAGGAACCAAACGTTTGAAAGAGTTTGTACTTGGGTTGGTGATCGCGATCAACGCTGGAGCGTGATACAGGATACCGCCGATGTAGTTCATAGCCAGTTCACTCAAGTTCGCATAAGCGCCTTTTTCGTAGAACAAAGGCTCATCTCCGTTGAAGATGGACATGTGTACGTGCATACCGCTACCATTATCACCGAACAGCGGCTTAGGCATGAATGTAGCCACTTTGCCATATTGTCTAGCTGTGTTCGCTACAATGTATTTGTATTTAAGCAAGTTATCTGCAGTTTTTGTCAAAGAGTCAAAACGGAAGTTGATCTCAGCTTGGCCAGCTGTAGCTACTTCGTGATGGTGACGCTCGATGCGAAGGCCAGATTCTGCAAGCAGACGGCACATTTCGGAACGAATGTCTTGTTGGGAATCGATTGGCGCTACTGGAACGTAACCGCCTTTAACTGGAACTTTATAAGCAAGGTTGCCGCCTTCTTCTTTGCGTCCTGTGTTCCAGCCTGCTTCTTCGGAATCAACTTCGAAGTAGGATTTGTTCATGCCATTTTCGTAACGAACGTCGTCGAAGATGAAGAACTCGGACTCAGGTGCGAAGAATGCTTGTGTACCAACGCCAGCTGATTGCAGGTACTCTTCCGCTTTTTGAGCGATGGAGCGAGGATCGCGGTCATAACGTTCGCCATCCGGAGTAAAGATGTTGCTCATGATAACCAATGTTGGATGTGCTGTAAAAGGATCCACATAAGCAGTTTCTGTATCTGGCATCATAACCATGTCAGATTGTTCAATTCCACGGAAGCCTGGGATGGAAGAACCGTCAAAAGCTACCCCGTTCACGAAAGTTTCTTCGTCCACTTCAGTCGCAGGCAAAGAAATATGTTGGGCTTTACCAGCAAGACCTACGAAGCGAAAATCTACCCACTCAATGTTTTTTTCCTTGATAAGGCTCAATACATTTTGAACTGACATTTAAAACTACCTCCCATTTCCGTACATTCAACGTACTTAACATGATTATTGTTCATCTTTTTGGTTGTTATCTTGCACATATTATATAGCTATTCTGCTAACACAGTCAATACTTATGTCAGGTATTTTTTATCGATGTGTAAGCTATGCTCACACAATTCAAAAATTATCCAAAATATTGAAAAGAGACCAGTCTCTTCTTATTAGAAGAGGCTAGTCTCCGGCATCTCAATCGTTTAAGCGAGAATCGCTTCTTTCTTCGTATCAAACTTCTTGCCAAGCAGTGGCGCCAGTTTCTCCAGATCGACGAGCAGTTCTGCGAATTGCTCTGGGAACAAGGATTGTACGCCATCTCCTGTCATGGAGTTATCCGGATCTGTATGCATTTCGATGATGAGGCCGTCGGCTCCTGCCGCTACGGAAGCTTTGGTCATTGGCACGACCAGCTCTCGGCGTCCTGTACCATGACTTGGGTCAGAGATAACAGGAAGGTGGCTCAACTGCTTCAGAACCGGAATAGCTGACAAATCGAGCGTGTTGCGCGTGTATGTTTCAAATGTTCGGATTCCGCGCTCGCACAACATAACATTCGGGTTGCCGCCAGCAAGAATGTACTCCGCTGCATTCAAGAATTCATCGTAAGTGGCACTGAATCCGCGCTTGAGCAGGACCGGTGTTTGAATCGAGCCGAGCTTGCGCAGCAAATCAAAGTTTTGCATGTTGCGCGTGCCCACTTGCAGGATATCTGCGTACTCAGCGCAGACATCGACGTATTCAGGCGTCATCACTTCCGTGATGGTCAGCAGGCCATGCTTCTTGCCGGCTTCCGCCATCATCACCAGACCCTCGACGCCAACGCCCTGGAAGCTGTATGGGCCTGTGCGTGGCTTGAAGGCACCACCGCGCAGCACTTGACCGCCAGCTGCCTTAACCAGACGGGCAATCTCATCGATCTGCTCCGGAGATTCCACTGCGCAAGGTCCGCCCATCACGACTAGCTGCTCGCCGCCGATCTCCACGCCCTTGATGTTGATGACTGTATCGGAAGGATGGAAATCACGGCTTGCCAATTTATAAGACTTCGAAATTTTCACGACTTGCTCGACGCCGGACATTTGGCGGAGGTGCTCAGCCAATTTCGGGTCCGCTTGGCCGATGATGCCGATTACCGTGCGATCTTCGCCTTTGGAAACATGTGCCTGCACACCTTGTTTCTCAATATATTGGACGATCTCTTGAATGCGCTCTTCCGAGGTTTTATTAGATGTAATAACGATCATGTGTATACACGCTCCTATATAAAAAAGTATAAGTACTTACATGCTTCAACGCTTGTTTGCTTTTAAGCTTCTACGCTTTTAATCACTAAAGCAAATATACAACGCTTGACGAAGATTCGTCAAGCGTTAATTTATTTCAACTATTCATTTGAGTCGGATGAAACCAATTGCGCCTTGCGAATTCTGCGTTTCTCTTTACGTCGGTTCGTATGATACTTCAGCAGCAACATGACTGGGAAGTATGCGATAATGCCAAGTACCGTGCCGACAACCATACCGCCTACAATCAAGTCTAATCCGCTTCTAATAATATTGGACAGCATATGCGGCAGGTGATGAATCAGATATATCTTGAGATGCTTAGGCACGAGCCAGTCGCCCACCTGCTTATTGAGAATAGAAAAAGGAATATAGATCACTTTACCAAAAACAAAACCAATTAAAGCCCCCGGTAAATTCGCTCTTAATAAATACACAAGCGGGAATATCAGCACGAATGCGAATCCCGCAGTCGGTAAGGTAAACATCTCAACGGCTAAACCAATCGAGAAGCCTCGTGCAACTTTGGACGGCCCGCCTTTGGCACGCTGCAACTGCAAATATTTATATTTAAACCAACGCTTAGTGCTGTTCCAGTCGTAGCGGGATTTTCTCGGTTTCACCTTCTGTGCGCTTTGCATCTTAGGTCTCTTCCTATCGAGTGGGATGGTTTAGCAGTCACTCACTGCTCGCAGCTTTGGACTTAACAGCCGGAATGAGTTTCTTCATATTTATAGTACGTTTTATTTCCCAACTGGTTTCATCTTTTACGTCATAATTCTCTAAATAGGTGATCACTTCTTTGGTGATCGGCGTAGGCGTTGAAGCACCTGAAGTCACACCGACCTTGCGGACGTTAGCCAGCCATTCTTGCTTCAGTTCCGAAATATCAGCGATTCTGTAAGCCTTAACCCCAGCAATCTCTTCGGAGACTTGAGCGAGACGATTCGAGTTGTTGCTCTTCGGGTCTCCGACAACAATAACCAGATCCGCTTCTTTCGCTTGCTCTCCAACAGCCTCTTGTCTGACTTGCGTAGCCAGACAGATTTCATTGTGGATTTCCGCTTTCGGGAAAAGCTCCAATAAGCGGCTCATAATATGTTTGATATCCCACTGGCTCATGGTCGTCTGGTTCGTAATAATGATGCGCTCCGCCTGAATATTCAGCCGTTCCGCCTCATCGAGCTTCTCAATTAGATGCACCCTTCCCGGTGCGACACCGATTGCGCCTTCCGGCTCTGGATGACCTTTCTTGCCGATGTAGATCACATCGTAGCCGTCTGCCACCTTCTCGCGAATGAGGTCGTGTGTCTTCGTTACGTCCGGACACGTTGCGTCTACGACAGTCAGCCCTTTGTCCCGGGCTCTCCGGCGCACTTCCGGCGAGACGCCGTGAGCGGTAAAGATGACGGTCCCTTTCTCTACCTGCTCTAAAATTTCGAGTCGGTTCTCCCCATCGAGCGTAATGACGCCTTCATCTTTGAAAAAGTCCGTCACATGCGCGTTATGGACAATCATACCTAATATATAGATCGGTCTAGGCAGATCGAGGTTCTTGGCGGTTTGCATCGCTAATGCCATAGCGTCGACTACCCCATAACAATAACCTCTTGGTGATATTTTAACAACTTCCATTTCTTGCACCTGCCCGAAATAATTATTTGTGAAAAATGTTTGAAAATGTCTTCTTATATTATAACGGATTACACCTGGAGAGGGAAGTTAGCTGGCAGCCAAATCACAAAGGTACTTCCTTCATCTTTGCGTGTTTTCACTTCAACTGCGCCTCCATGCTCGTCAATGATCCATTTGGCAATCGACAGCCCCAACCCCGTTCCACTCGTTTGCCCCCTGGACAAGTCCGCCCGGTAGAAGCGATCAAATATATGAGGAACATCCTCTTTATCCATCCCGATGCCCGTATCCGCAATACGGATGCCGATCAAGCCCTCTTGCCGCTCAGCTTCAATGGATACCGTGCCTTCCTTGGTATATTTGAACGCATTTTCAATAAAAATGAAGAGCAGCTGCTGCAAGTAATCCCGATTGCCGGTAACAACGGCATTCTCCAGGGCATCCAAGCTGCCCACGTGCCATTCTGCCGTATGCGCCAAAAATTGCGCGCGTCTAACCACTTCTTCCACTACCGGCAGCATATCCACCGGCGTCTTCTCCATTACGACGCCCGCATCCGCTCTCGCCAGCGCGAGCAAGTCGTTCACCAAGCGGCTCATCCGCTGGGCTTCTCCGGCTATGTCATGCATGGCCTCCAAGGACATCTGGATTTGATCGGACGTCGCCAATTGTGCGTTGCCCGATGTCATTTTCCACATCTTCTCGAGCAAATCCACGTTGCCGCGAATCGTCGTCAGCGGTGTGCGAAGCTCGTGCGATGCGTCGGACACGAAACGGCGCTGCGCACGGTAAGCATCGTCAAGCTCTGTGTAGGTTACTTGAATGCGGGACAGCATGCTGTTAATCGTGTCGGTCAGCCTGCCGATTTCATCCTGCGGGCCTTCATACAAGATGCGCTTCTCCAGGTCATCGCCGCTTTCAATTTGGCTGGCAGCTTCGATCACCTGATCGATCGGCTTGAGCGCTTTACGCGCCAGGAACCAGCCTAGCGAAGCCGCGACGAAGATCGTCAGAATCGCCCATACAATCAGCGTATACCCCAACATGTCAGAAGTTCTTTCATAGCTGCCAATCGGTACAGCTGCCTGCAGAATGCCGATAAGCTTGGGTGCGCTCGACGTATCATAGATACCTTGATTGTAGATCAGGATATCTTGGCCGACCACCTTTGTTTTATCGAAAAAGCCGTCGGTCTGCTGCAGCTTATCTAGTGTCGCTTTCGTGATGGGTAAAGTCACATCATAATTTTGCAAATTCGCTGAACGGTTGTAGCTTTTAAGCTGAACATTATATAATTGCAAAAACGTGTTCGTCGAATAGATGTCGCGGCTTACAAGCTCCAAGTCAATGACAAGCCCTTTTTGCGATAGGGCAATACTTTTTTGAACGCGCGAGTAAGTGTCCTCTGCATTTCTTTGCAATTCCTGACGCACTTGGTCATAAAGAAAATAGTTCAACAGAAAATACAAAACAATCCCGAACAACAGCATTGTCAGCGCCAATATGCCGGAGTACCAAAGCGTTAGTCGGAGGCGAAGAGACATGATTACGAATCTCCTCTCAGCACATACCCCGCTCCCCGTACGGTTTGGATCAGGCGTTTATGTCCATGCTCCTCGGTCTTCTGACGCAGCAGAGCGATGTACACCTCAAGCACATTGGACTCTCCACTGTAATCGTATCCCCAGATTTTTTCCATAATGACATCACGGGAAAGCACCCGCTTCGGATTTAACATAAACAAATGCAGCAAATCAAACTCTTTGGTCGTAAGCTCGACCAACTTGTCCTCTCTAAACACTTCACGCGTATCCAAATCAAGCGTAAGATCCTCGTAATGCAGCCGGTTCGTCGGCTGTTCAGGACGCTCTGCTTTGCGGCGCAGCAGGACGCGCACCCGCGCAAGCAGCTCTTCGAGCGCAAACGGCTTGACCAAATAATCGTCGGCGCCAAGATCCAACCCCTTCACGCGATCGCTAATCTCATCCTTCGCCGTCAGCATAAGAATCGGCACTTCGCTCCCGCTTTCACGAACCCGGCGCACGACTTCCCAGCCATCGATCTGCGGCATCATCACATCAAGAATCAGCAGATCAGGGTCACTGCTCATCATCTGTTTCAGCCCTTCCGCTCCGTTACCCGCGGTATGAACCGAATACCCTTCGAAAGCCAAGCCTCTTCTCAGCATGGAAGTAATTTTGTCATCGTCATCTATCACCAAAATTTGTTCTCTCATCTCACATCCACCTCTCTTTTACCATTGTAACAAAAAATGGGTTGAAGCAAAAAGAAGCGGAGCCTGCAAGCTTGCGGCTGCGGGACTCCACTTCCTTGTATCACTTATGAACGACTTCTTACTTATTCGCCGTTTCGGTCAGCGTGTTTTTGTCACCGACAGTTACAGGTATTTCTGTGCGTTTACCGTCACGGATAACACCCAGCGTCACTTTGTCGCCGACTTTAGCCGCTTGAACCTTTGTGATCAACTCTTGCGAGTTCTTCACTTTCGCACCGTTGATATCTACAATCACGTCGTATTGACGCAGACCTGCTTGGAATGCCGGGCTCTTACGTTGAACGCTGCCTACTAAAGCACCATCTGTATTGGACAGCTTCAATTCACTAACCCAATCTTTACCAATATCCTGCAACCCTACACCCAAATATGGAACAGGCTCTTTCGGAATTTGTACGTTGTTCTTCAAGTTCTCAAGAACAGAAGAGATCGTGCTTGTCGGGATGGCGAAGCCAATACCTTGAGCTTGCGAGCTTACTGCTGTGTTAATACCGATAACTTCACCGTTCAAGTTGAGCAGCGGTCCGCCGGAGTTACCAGGGTTAATGGAAGCATCCGTTTGCAGCAAGTGCTTATATTCGCGAGTGCCTTTGGAATCCGGGATGCTGATCGGACGTTCCTTCGCACTAAGTACACCAACCGTTACTGTATGATCAAAACCGTACGGGTTACCAATGGCTACAACCCAGTCGCCAACATTCACATCCTCAGCTTTGCCAAGCGGAAGAATTGGGAAATCTTTATCGCCTTCAATTTTCAGAACGGCCAAGTCCAGATCATAGCTGGTGCCCAGCACTTTAGCTGTGTAAGGTTTATCGGTGCCTTGAACGGTAACTTGAACTTGGTCCGCACCGTCGATCACGTGTTCATTCGTTAGGATGTAACCGGTTTTCTCGAAAATAAATCCAGTCCCCATGCCCGCGGCTTGCAAGTCTCCGTCGCCGGAATCTCCTTGGCCTTGATTCGGGGCTGCACTGCCACCGCCGTTATCGCCAAAAAATTGACGGAAGAACGGATCATCGAACAAGGAATTGCCGCCGCGCGTGGACTGCTTGGTCTTCACAAGAGATTCGACCTTCACGATGGCAGGCCCAGCGTTTTGCGCGATTTCCGAAATATTATTCGGGCGGGCCACATCAAGTCCAACGTTCTTGACTTCACCGTTGCTACCGGAGCTCTTTGTCGTGGTCGAAGCGGCGGAGGAGCTACCCGAGCCCAGCGGCTGATTGCCTCCAGTGAAAAGGTTCATCTTGTCTGCGCTGAACATCAGGCCGCCTACGACCAAAGCGCCAGCCAAGAAGGCTGCGAACATGCTCTTCGCTGTGGAGCGCTTCTTCGCTTTCTGATCCCAAGGTCCGCTTGGGCCTTGTTGTCCGCCATCGGATTGGAAGCTGAACGGACGCAAGTTCTTAGGTGGCGTCACTTCTACACTCGACGTTCCTTCCGAACTGGAAGCCGAAGTCGTGAGTGAATCGGGCTGGTTATTGTCTTGAAAGGCTGATTTGTAAGGACCGTAAGAATAGTAGTAAGACTGTCTCTCTTGCTGTTCATGCCCTTGCGATGGTTTATCGCTATTATCATTGTTCTGCGGCTTGTAGAAGTCGCTGTAATCTTTCTTGTTATCGTCCATGTTTCTTACCTCCACATTATCGGTTGTCGAATACGTTGTATGCATGGGTATTTTAATAAATTTTAGTAGGTCACGCTGTCTATAGTCCTATCATGCACCCACAACCTTAAATCAATATTAAAAAACAATAAAATGGAGGTAAAAAAGCGTTTTTATGCGGTTTTAATAGAACATTCGTGGTGACCTTATCATTGAATCCAGGCTTGTTCGACTTGCTTCAGCACCTCGGACGCCTGATTGACCCATTTGTCATCCACCTGCGCATCCGGGTCCACCGGCGATTGGAATTGGTCCACTAATGCACCGTAGGTCTCGGCCTCAGCCCCTGTACTTAACCCTTCATTGTAAAGATGCTTCAGGACAAACGGAGCCCCCAGCTGGACAATGGCATCCGTCGCCTCGGTATCGCCTTCAATCCTTCCCGTCACCACCTGAAAAGGAATACGCAGCCAAACCTTATTAGCATCATCTAAGGCCCTGTCAAAATATCCATGGTCATACTCCCAATTGCCGCCCAGGGAGAATTCGAATTCATGCAAGTGATCACGCACACTGTCAAAAGACTCCTTCACCTGCGTTATGGATGATGATAGTGTTTTCATAGCAGACACTCCTTAGGCGTTCGTAATGTTGTACTTACCCATAGAGTGTGCCAAATTGTTGTTTTTATGTGCGGTTATTCCCTGTTCTTAAACCCAACCTTTGCGATGGGCATAGATGGCTAGCTGTGTCCGGTCCTCCAGCTCACATTTCATCAACAAATTGCTGACATGCGTTTTGACCGTTTTGATGCTGATGAACAGCTCTTCCGAAATCTCTTTATTGCTCTTCCCATCGGCAATGAGAAGCAGCACTTCCTTCTCGCGGCTTGTCAGGCCGTCTTCCTCCGGCGCCGCATTGCGTTGGCGGATGCCTCTGGTGAGGGCCAGCGATACTTCCGAGTTCATCACAGGCATGCCGCGGTAAGCGCTTTGAATCGCATGAATAAGCTGGTCGGATGAGACGGTCTTGAGCATATAGCTAATCGCTCCCGATTCGACAGCCTCCACCACTTTGGCTTCTTCCAAAAAGCTGGTCAGCATAATGATCCGCACCTCGGGATACTTCTCGCTAATCGCCTTCGTTGCTGAGATCCCATCCATGACAGGCATGGTCAGATCCATCAAAATCACATCGGGGAAAGCGGCGTTCGATGTACGGAGCTGCTCCAATCGATCACATGCGTCCTTCCCGTTACCCGCTTCCTCGATGACTTCCATGTCTGGCTCCAAAGAAATATACGTCCGCAGTCCAACCCGGACCATATCATGATCATCGACAATCATTACTTTGATCGTTGTGCTCATCCTATTCTTCCTCCTTAACCGACGTAGGCGCTAATGTCTGTTCCGCAAAGCGCGGAATTTTAACCCGAACACGCGTTCCCAGCCCTATTTTGCTATCGATTTCTACTTGACCGCCTAGCTTCTGCGCCCGTTCTCTCATGGTCGATAGCCCGTGAGAGGCTGAGGGGATGTCGCTGCGCTCGAAGCCTTGGCCATCATCCTGCAGTTGGAGCACATACTGGTGCTCCCGCTCATATATCGCCAGCCGCACTTGCGTCGCCGACGCATGCTTCACCACATTGGCGAGCCCTTCCTGGATAATGAGAAAAAACTGATGCTCGATCGCCTCCGACATCGCCCCGCCGACCATAACATCAAGCTGGCCCTGGAGCTCATGGGTTCGGCAGTATTCCGGAAACCATTTCTCCAGAGCTTCTTGCAGGCTCATGTCATTCAGTTCGATCGGTCTTAGCTGCGAAATTAAGCCGCGCATCTGCTTCTGCGCATGATGGGACATTTGAATAAGCTGATTCATCATGCCCGCGGCAGCGTCAGGGTTTCTTTCCAAAATTTTAGGCAAGGAAGAGGCTGACATATGAATCGCGAACAGCTCCTGGCTCACCGTATCGTGCAGGTCTCGGGCAAGTCGGCGCCTTTCCTCCATCACCGCAACTTCGGTCAGCTCTTGATCGCGGATCGCTTCCGCTTCACCCAGCTTCTGAAGCAGCTGGACGCGTTCTTCGATGGCTGAAGCCATCGTATTGAAAGCATCGTAGAGATATAAAAAGGGCTCCACCGGCTCGATCTCAATCCTGCTGGAGAAGTTGCCTTTAGAAATTTCAAGCATCGCCAGATGCAGCTCGTCAACTTTGCGCTGCCATCTTTTGGTCGCGACATATCCGACTGAAAGACATACCGCGATAACCGCGATAATGAACCACAACCGGAATTCCCATGAAGTCAGCGCTTCTTGGAAGTATTCGAGCACGATGTAAAAGCTGGAAGCACTAATAATGCTGGAGATGAGAAAATAATTCAGCAGCTGCCATTTCATATTAAATGCGCGCAATTTATACATACGGCTTCTCAACCTATCCTTTTAATGGTGACATCTCCGATAAACATGCTTGTCGTAACGACCAGCTTGCGTTCCGCTTCCTCATAATGGGAGGTTTGCGTTCTCACGCTGCGCAGGAAGCCGCTCTCACGACGATCCAACACCTTCATATCGCCAATAAACGAACTCGCCATGACGCGAACTTCCACATCGATATCGTTAGGGATAAAGATTTTGACATCTCCAATAAATGCCGTCACTTGAATCGGTGTCTCACCTACTGGAATTACAGCACTGGTCAGATCAATGACCGAGTCGCCGATAAAATGGGAGATTTGGACAGGCTTCAGCTCCCAAGGGTCTTGGCCTAAATGCACGTCGCCAATGAAGCCGTGGCGGTGCACGACATCGCCGCCATCGAAATTCCGAACAAAGTCATGATAATGATGCTTATGCTCATGGCGTATATGAGGTCTTCGCAGCGGTGTCTCGAACTTCGCAGAGGGCTCCGGCTGAGCAGGCTGTGCAGGTTCGTCCCACGGTGCGCGAAGCTTCTCCGCACCAAACTCCCCGTGAATATCCTTGAGCACCGCCTTCTCGTCTTCGCTAAGCTCGCGCTTCTCATCTTCAGCCGGCGTTTTCTGCTCTTTCCGCTCCAAGCCGCTCCAATCTGCATGCTGCCAGTGATTGCTGAATTTGTTATGCATCTCGCGTTTGAAAGCGCGCTTCGCCTCTCTAGCGCGCAGCTTCGCTTCCCATTCCGCTTCATTACGCCGCGGCCTGAAGATAACGCCAAGCCCAAACAGGATGAGCGCCACCGGCCATAAATATTGAAACATCTCGCTGATGGACAAATGGGTTAGCTGCAAATTTTTCAATAGAAATATCGTGCCTACTGCACCCAGGATCAGCCCCCATATGGATCCGCCCCAGTGATGCTTGCGCTGAAAGAAAAAACTGCCCAATCCATAAACAATGAGGATAGCGGGCCAATACGTAGTAAATAAATAGGCAATATCGATATGAATCAATCCCATCTGATCCAGCAGGAAGAACACACCTGCCGCGACGAGCACCAGCCCCCAGATCACGCGCCCGAATATATGCGAGTTCATACTTGCTTCCTCCATTTATGTGCATGTTGGTTAAGATACTTCTAGTCTATAAGATGCGGACAGGATTGAAAAGAGACGAGGGATTGAAGGCGTCCTCGGTCTCTAGACTGAGTTTTTTACGATTGTGTGGATGCCGATGAAAATACCTCACATGAGATCCGAACATTCGCCGTTAAATGTCATGTATTCTTACGCATTTCGTTGACATCATTATCATCAGAACCGTATAATTGTGAAGCAAACAACCTCGTAATCAGCCCATTCTGCAAGGAGAGAGAAGAATATGGATGCAATTCAGCAGCTGACGAGCGGTTTGGACACCATCTGGGTCGTCCTGACGGCAGCAATGATATTACTAATGGAAGGCGGCTTCGCCCTACTGGAAGCTGGCTTCGTCCGGCAGAAAAACGCCGTGAGCATCATCATGAAAGTATTCGTTGATATCGCATTCGGCGCACTTATATTCTACTTCGTCGGATTCGGCCTGATGTATGGCCGGGATGCAGGAGGCTTCATCGGCACCTCAGGCTTCTTCATGGGAGGAGACTTAACACACATTCAGCTCTCCATCTCGCATGAGACGTATTGGCTGTTTCAATGCGCCTTCGTTATTGCCGTAATTTCAATCGTATCAGGCGCGGTCGCAGAGCGTGTTAACTTTCGCGCCTATATTCTATATACCATCGCCATGACAAGTTTGATCTATCCGATCGCCGGCCACTGGGTCTGGGCCGTGAACGGCTGGCTGGGCAAGCTCGGCATGGTCGACTTCGCCGGCTCTGCCGTCATCCACGCGCTCGGGGGCTTCTCCGCCCTCGCCGCCGCAACGATCATCGGCCCGCGGATCGGCAAGTTCTCCGCGAACGGCTCCGCCAATATCGTACCGCCATCCAATCTGCCGCTGGCCTCCGTAGGCGCATTCATCCTCTGGTTCGGCTGGTTCGGCTTTAATTCCGGCAGCACGCTGAGCGCGACGAACAGCTCCATCGGCCATATCGCCGTCACGACGATGCTGGCTGCTGCCGCCGGAAGTGCAACGTGCATCCTGTTCACCATGATGCGTTATCGCAAGGCAGACCCGCCGATGGTCATCAACGGCGCGCTCGCCGGCCTCGTCGGCATCACCGCAGGCTGCGCCTTCGTCAGCGACGTGGCTGCCATCTTGATCGGTGCCATCTGCGGCATCGCCATGGTCTATGCGACGGAGCTCCTCGAGGCCCGAGGCATCGATGACCCTGTCGGCGCATTCCCTGTGCATGGCGTAAGCGGCAGCATCGGCACCCTGGCCGTCGGCTTGTGCGCGCAGCCGAATGCCATCAAAGAAGGAACCGCCGGCTTGTTGTACGGCGGCGGCTTCGAACTGCTGGGCGTGCAGGCGCTGGGCCTTGCGATCATTGGTATTTGGGGCTTTGTCCTGACTTGGGGCGCGCTGAAAGTCATCAACCGGATAACGCCGCTGCGCGTGAGCAGAGACGAAGAGATGGTTGGACTGGATGTCGGGATTCACGGAGTTCCGGCGTACAGCCAGGAAGAAGGGTTTATCGACATCGGGCAGCTCAAGGGCGGCAAGTAAGCAAAGCGGGATTCATGGATACAAAAAAAAGGTTGAGCGGAACGCCAGTTCCGCTCAACCTTTTTATTATGTTAGATCTTGCTCTATCTCTTCAGGGATGGAAATCACATCGTTCGGCTTCGATTCATTCATAATTTTGCGTGCCCGCTCAATTTCGGCTCGGAGCTTCTTCACTTGCTCCATCGGCTTCTTTACATAATGAATATATTCAACCGCCAGATGGTGGTCAGGTTTCTTACCAGAGAACATGCGACGCAATGCGGACATTGATTGATAAGCGCGCTCTTCTTTCATTCTCTTCATTTCGTAGCGCTCAACGACTTGCTCAATTTCGGAGGCTTGCTGCTCTTTCCGGGCAATGTAGGCTTCCAGGAACGGAAACACTTCCGCCGCACGTCTTGGTCGGCCTAGAGGTCCTTCCTCCGATCGCAAAATATTCAACATGATAACTCACCTATCTCCCCATGTAAGCATTCATTACAGTCACTTTATTTTACACCATAATAAACGATTTGAGAACCATTATTTTAGGATTAAATCGATGCCTACAACACCAATCGGAGCTCCCGTGTCATCTATTACCGCTTTCGATAAGGTGATACAAGGCTTCTTCGTGATAGCTGACACATACTCCGGCGAAACAAACAGTTCGCCATTCATCGCACGCTTCCACCATTCGCGCCCCTTGGCATTCACAAGTCCCGCTTCCGGCAAGGAGAATATAAACGTGCCATCCGCACGATTAGACCAAATCGCCTCAATCCCCTCCGTCCGTTGCAGAACCGCACTCAAACTAACGGTATGTAACTGCTCGTCCAACGATGTGATGTCAGGTTTGAGCACCAGGGCGCTTAGCATCATCTTCATTTCTTCCGTATTAAGATTCACTGTAGCTGCAGCTTGCTTATGAATGTCGATCGCTTGAATGGCTTGAATGAGTTCAGTCGAAGAACGATCGAGGTTGCGGTTCGTATTCTGCAGCATCAGCACTTCTTTGCGCTGCTTCTTCATCTGGCCGAGCGTCCGCTCCACGCTGCCCATCGTCTCGTTCATAAGATCTACCACTTGTCCGAGGGTGAGGGTCGTCCCTTTTACAAAAGAAGATTGCTGCTTCGTGGAGTCCGTCGTGCTGGCAACGAGTTGGTTCACATGAAGGATCAGGTTATAAATGGTATCCATCTTCTCCTTCATCACTTTCATTTCCGCGATGCCGTGTGCGACGGATGCTTTCTCCTGCTCGACCGCAGCGACGACCTGAGATACCCCAACTTCGATAGCGTCCAAAATTTCTGACGAACGAGTGACGGCTTCATGGCTCTGCGCTGCCAGTTTCTTAATCTCCTGCGCGACCACCGAGAAGCCTCGGCCATGCTCGCCCGCCCTCGCCGCTTCAATCGAAGCATTCAGCGCCAGCAGAGATGTCTGTGATACCACTTCCGTAATGAATGTGTTGATTTCTTCAATCTTTGAGGTATGATCCGTCAAATTCTGAATCTTGGATTGCATCGTGTCCGAATTCATATGCAATTCATTCATGACCGCATCGGTCGTGTTCAAGGAACGGCTCACATCGATGACCGTGTCCTTGGTCTGTTCGCTCTCCTCATGCATATGCAAGGAGGAATCCATGATCTGCTCCGCCGCCGCCGCAACTTGCTGAATCGCAGCAAAAGCTTCCTGCAGCTGCTCTACGGCTTGATTGCTGCGTGTTTTCAGCTCTTCTTCGCCTTGGATCGAGGCATCGGCGATTGCCGTTAGCTGATCGATGGAACGGTTAACCTCCTCCACCGCAGCAGCCAGCCTGTCGGCAACGACCTGCGACTCCTGAACGAATGATTGAATCTGCTCCTGCTGACGCAAGCCATGAAGATCGGCGCTCCGACCTGACTGCCACCGGGTATACAGCCAGAAGCACAAGCCAGCGCACACAAAAACAATCGGGACAACTGCTTCTAGATGCCATGAAGGCTTCATCACCGCAAATAAACTGACAACTAATCCGATTACAAGAATGACGTAAACGATACCGCTTTGTTTTTTACCCCCACTCATTCCAACATGCCCCTTCCCAGATAAACCCATGTTATATTTTGTTACATTATATCGAAAAAAGCAGGAGATGAAAAGAACAAAAAGAAGAAGCCCCAAGGGACCTCTTCTTGTCTGCTATGTGCTTTTGGTGATGCTTATTTATTCTGGTTTTGCGGCTGCTTTTTGTTAGGTACAGATGTTTCCGCAGCAAATTCTACGTCTTGCGCTTGTTGTTTGTTGTTTTTGTTCTTTGCCATGATCAATCACCTCCCCTAAAAATATTGTGTCCCTTTTTAGAGAAGTTATGACGAAACTTTTCGGCGATCACAGCGCTTGGGTCGGTGAAATTATTTCGTCCTTGAGCTGGTTCCAGATGACCTCCGTCACTTTGCCTGTGCCTTTTTTCACAATAAACACTGTAACCGTCTTTTTGCCCCATTCCTTGTAAACCTGATCCTTCGTGTCGAAATACAGATCAATTTTCTTGCCTTTGATGGCACTGCCCGTGTCTGCAACGACACCATAGCCATAACCGGGAATGAACAGTACGGTTCCAAGCGGGAAAACGGTTGGGTCTGCAGCAATCGTAGATAATGCTTTGTCATCACGCTTCACTTTAACGCCAGAATAGGTAATACCGTATTCCGGATGGCCTGGGGTTTTGCCTGTGGATTCCTCCCCTGCGGAATAGCCCGTAGCGACAACTTCTACGGCTTTCAGCTTGGATAAGTCCGAATTCAGTTTCGGAATATAGCGATAGCTGATTTGACGAACACGCTCCTGGATAACCGGCATCGCTTCGGATTCCGCCTCCATGGCAGATAGAGTTTCGTTTTGCGCTAATGAATCTATATAGGTGACGGACTCCGCCTTTCCATTGCTAAGCACCTTACTTCCAGCCGATTCACTGCCAGCATGCTGCCAATCCGCGGCAACCTCCGCTTGCGCCTGCTGCTGAGGCTCCGTCACTTTGACTTTAGCTTCATCTTGTCCGAAAAACGCGAGCAAAACGTTCACAACCATCAACAAACTGAACCATTTGGACTGGCTAAACAATTCGGTAAACATTTTTTTGATACCTCCCCCTACTATAGCAGGTTGTCCAATTCCTTCTGCAAACATACTCTGGATGCAGACCCACTGTATAAGGTTTCCTACATTTGTTGATTTATGCATGTCGAGGAATCAAAAAAAGCAGAGGAGCTCAAGCTCCTCTGCTTCAATGCGGAATTACTGTGTATTTACTATTTTTTATTGCGAATTTCCGTAGTAATCATTTCAATTACTTCTCCGATAGGCTGCGACCCCAGATCCCCTTGGCCGCGTTTCCGAACAGACAAGCTGCCGTTGTTCATTTCATTCTCGCCGACGACGAGCATGTAAGGAATTTTCTCCAGCTGCGCTTCACGGATTTTGTAACCAAGCTTTTCGTTACGGTTGTCGGCTTCCACACGGATACCAGCTTCTTGCAGCTTCTCTGTCACTTCATTCGAGAACGCCTCGAACGCCGGCGAAACCGGGATCACTTTTGCTTGAACCGGCATGAGCCATGTTGGCAGCGCACCGGCATAGTTCTCAAGCAGGAAGGCTGTCATACGCTCCATCGTACTGATGATACCGCGGTGAATAACGACTGGGCGATGTTTCTGACCATCGTCGCCAACATATTCAAGTTCGAAGCGCTCAGGCAGCAAGAAATCGATTTGCGCTGTGGACAGTGTCTCTTCCTTTTTCAGCGCGGTTTTGATTTGCACATCAAGCTTCGGTCCGTAGAAAGCAGCTTCGCCCTCCGCTTCGTAGAACGGCAAGCCTAGCTCCTCAACAACTTCACGCAGCATACGCTGGGACGTTTCCCACATTTTATCATCCTGGAAATATTTCTCAGTATCTTTAGGGTCACGGTAAGAAAGACGGAAACGGTAGTCTGTGATACCGAAATCTGCATACACCTGGCGAATCAAATTCACAACGCGCGCGAATTCATCCTTGATTTGGTCCAAACGGCAGAAAATATGCGCGTCATTCAGCGTCATCGCCCGCACACGGTGCAAGCCTGTCAAAGCTCCGGACATTTCATAGCGGTGCATGGTACCCAGCTCGGCCACACGGATCGGCAGATCCCGATAAGAACGCATATCACTCTTGTAGACCATCATATGATGCGGGCAGTTCATTGGACGAAGAACAAGTTCCTCGTGCTCCAAGTCCATTTTTGGGAACATGTCCTCTTGATAGTGCTCCCAGTGACCGGAAATTTTGTACAGTTCCACGTTACCAAGTACTGGTGTATATACGTGCTGGTAGCCTAGACGCTCTTCCAGGTCAACAATATACCGCTCCATCGTGCGGCGTAATCTCGCACCGTTCGGCAACCACAGCGGCAAGCCTTGACCGACTTCTTTGGCGAAGGTGAACATTTTCAACTCTTTGCCCAGCTTGCGATGATCGCGTTTTTTCGCTTCTTCCAGCAAATGCAAGTGCTCGTCCAACTGCGCTTTCTTCGGGAACGCTGTTCCATAGATACGCTGCAGCATCTTGTTCTTCGCGTCGCCGCGCCAGTAAGCGCCTGCTACGCTAAGCAGTTTGAACGCCTTGATACGTCCTGTGGACGGCAAGTGCGGTCCGCGGCAAAGATCAAAGAATTCGCCTTGATCATAGATCGTCAGCACCGCATCTTCAGGTAGGTCGCGGATTAGCTCCAGCTTGTACGGGTCTCCGAGCTCGGTGAAAATACGGATCGCCTCTTCACGGGATACGACGCGACGCGTAATGGAGAGATTCTCTTGAACGATTCGCTCCATTTCCTTTTCGATTTTAAGGAGATCTTCCGGAGTAATCGGTTTTTCCAAATCAATATCATAGTAGAATCCATCCTCGATCACCGGTCCGATGCCGAGCTTAACTGCTTTTTCACCGTAGATGCGTTTGATCGCTTGAGCCATCAGGTGAGCTGTACTATGACGATACATTTCCAGACCTGCTTCACTGTCCAGCGTCAAAATCTCTACATCCGCATCCTGCTCCAAAGCAAAGGAAAGATCTACGGATTTGCCGTTCACTTTACCGCCAACCGCATTTTTCTTCAGGCCGGACGAAATGGACTCGGCAACTTGTTCGATTGTCGTTCCAACCGCATACTCCCGAATTGCGCCATCTGGCAGTTTAACTTGTACAACCATCTTTGAATTTCCTCCTCATTCTAACTTGAGCCTTGTTGGTTTTATTGAACGCAAAAAAGCACACTGCATCCCAAAAGGGACGAGTGCGCTCAGCTCGTGGTTCCACCCTAGTTCGATTAGCGAAAAGTCGCAAATCCTCATCAGCATTCGATAACGGGAATGATTCCGGTGCTGTATACTGTCAGCCTGTCTCTCGGCCAAGTTCCACAACACGGCTACAAAGGGGTAAACTTCCTGTGTCGCAGAAGGAGATTGCAGCCTTGTCTCCTCTCTCTGAACAGCTCTTCCAAAAAGTTCATGTCTTTGCTCTTAACGCCTTTGTTCATTATTATAATGATCTGGCAAGGGGAGGTCAAGGGGTCAAGGAGAGAGCTGATCCTGCTTCTTCGCTTCCCCAAGGTATGAATGGCAAGTTCGGCAATAGGCGCAAACCGTCGTCCGGTCCTCGAAAATTTGCCTAATCGTTTTAATTACCGTCATTTCCGGATCCCTTGTGTGAATATAAATGTTGGCAGGAGACACCGTGATCAGCGTGCTTACGATCATGTCTTCGAAGTTAATGTCCTTCTCCAGCACTTCCAGCTTAAAAGTAGCATCAAATTCATTGGCATCAATCGGCTCCAATTTGTCGTTCAAAATCACAAATTCGTGACCGCCTTTATGGATCAAATGCGCCGCCGGAATTTTGGCCTCTTGAATATAGACAAAATATTGCAGCAAAGAGATGAATTCCTGATATTGCCGATCCATCATATATTCATCAACGGCATACTCCACAACTTCCCGCAACTCATCCAAGTAATCTTGGAGGCGGAACTTCAGGAAACCGTCTAAATTAAAGACCCTCTGGTGCTCCTCAAAATACTGCGACAACCGCTGAACCAGCAACTGTTTTCTACGTTGCCTGCTTGCTTCAGAGCTTATAGGCGCCCCTGCATCCCCCGAGCCATTCTCTCCGAATAAAAACTGCTTGCAATACCCTTCGATCAGTTCGATATCTTCTTTCGTTTCGTATTTAAACTCTTTGACGATCAGTTGGCGAAGGAGCCCAGGTTCTCTGACCGCAATGATATGGTCTGCGAGCACCTCGGCCAGCTTCTCCATCACTTTTTTCCGCTCAACCGCCGCTCCATGATCTATCGCAAATCTTTCTCCACGAATATGGGCAGACTTCTCGCTCCACTCGATGCGAACCGCCACAACCTCTTGACCATTATGTAATAAACGCAGCTCATTCTCAATAAGAGAACTTAGCGAACTCACATATGTCTCTTGAGCATTCATCACAATGATATCAAACCATTCCATGCGCTCTCTCCTTTCCAACTGCACCTATTTCTCTTAAGAGTATATGGTCGATTGGAAAGAGATATACAACGAACAATTTGCCATTTGCTTCGGCATACGCCGTTTTGCGCCTTGAGACGGCGTGATGGTGCGGTGTGGGCGGGGCAGGAGGCGGGAGCTCGGCGAACTGCGGCGCAAATGCGTGCATGTAATCTGTAGAGCGGGAATTCCGCTTTACTCGCAGCAAGCAGATCAAAACAAAAAAGGAGCAGCATCATAGCTCCTCCCTTTAACATCCGCTCGAAAGTGATGTTATATATAAACGACCTCTCCGTCAGAAACCTCACTGCATCTCAAGAAAGCTTTTGACAATCAAAAATGGAAGTGCGCCGATGGAAATAAAAGCGAATAAGAATCCTTTAAAAAAGTTTTTTAGTAGTTTCACAATAATCACTCCTTCGAAATTTTGTCGGTCTTGTGAACTACCTCTACTATACTCCTTTCAAAATGGAGTTTCATGAAAATAACATGAAAATAACCTTAATTATTTTCATTCCGCTTTCATTTCCTTTTTTGGAATCAAAAGTTAAGAGTCATAAGCTGCATCGAATTCAATAATGTTATGGTCAACATCAAGAATATAGATCTGAGCAAAACCGGCAACACTTTTCGGTCTGGCTTCGTACTCAATGCCGGCTTGCTCCAGCCATTGAATCGTATCTTTGAAGCTTTTTACCCAAATTGCAAAATGGCCGTCAACCGAGTCGATCCCACTCTCGCGCAAAGCCTGTCCCATAGGGTGCTCAAGCAAATGCAGCTGTTGCGTGCCTACTGCATACCAGATCCCTTTGGAGTTGAAAGGCGGCCGCTCAATTTCTTTGAATTGAAGAAGCTCGGAATAAAACGTCCTGGCTTTACTTAAATCTCTTACAGCTAAACTGACATGGTGAATACGCTCGAATTCAATCATTTGTTACAACTCCTTTTATAAGTGTAGCTGATCTTTTAAAGTATCAGAGCACATTATTTATGGTAGAATTACTCTTTATTGATTAAGCATCTCTTCAATTATATGTATTTTGTTTGCATCTTTATTGTTATTTTTTGTCCTTCTATAGCTATCGCTCAAACTTCTTGTATAAACCTTTAAAAAATCATCTACCTGTAATATGTGATACTTGACTCCGCTCATTTCCATTGTTTCAAGTGTTCTATAATCCACACCAGCAAAATCAGCTAAATCTTCCATAAAAGTGAATGCAAGTTTGATTCCACTTTTATGAAACTCGTGTTCTCGTAAATCCACAAAAGTATATCCCATTCTTTCAACGACTTCTCGCAGGTTACTCCATTTTTCATTAAGAAATTTCAATGGAACAAGAACGTCAATATCCTCCGGTTCGAAATCAATACCTGATTTCATTTGCAAACCTAGAGAGCCATAAAGAACAGGAACAATGTCAAGTTCGTTATTCAGGTTACCCGCAATCTTTAAAAACTCTTGAAACAAATCCTTGTCCTTATCTACCATCGTTTCATTGTTCCCCCCTTACAACTCTTAGATAAGATTGTGCTAATTTGATTTTCCAAAAAGACAATTCTAAAACTAAATTAAATATACACACTGCAATCATTATGATAAAGAATACGACGTGAAAGGATTGTTGATGAAAATTATGATGTTTTTCCGTTCGTTGGCTTTATCTCTATCAGACGACAAAGAACGCTTATCCATAGTAATCCATCCAATTGGATTAGTTATAGACAAGCGTTGTAGTCAGCTAAAACAATGCCTTAATTCTGCATCACAAAATCCTTATCAACCTTGACATTCTCATCGTCAAACACACGCAGGATTTCGTACTTCGTATTCCGCTGCGCTGGAATTTTGCCCGCCTGGCGGATAATGTCCAGCGTCGAGCCAATGTTGACCTTGTGCGTCGTGCCCGCGGCGGAGACGACGTTCTCTTCGATCATCGTGCTGCCGAAATCGTTGCAGCCGTAGCTAAGCGTCAGCTTGCCGACCTCAGGTCCCATCGTTACCCAGGAGGACTGGAAGTTCGGCACGTTGTCCAGCATGATGCGGCTGATTGCCAGCGTCTTCAAATATTCTTCAGGCGTAACCTTCTCAGCCTTCATGTTCGTATTGTCCGGTTGGAACGTCCATGGAATAAAGGCCAGGAAGCCCGGCGTGTTCAGCTTCTGCAGGATGACATCGTCCTGCGCATCGCGGATGCGAAGCATATGAAGCGCGCGCTCTTCCAAAGACTCGCCAAAACCGATAACCATCGTACCGGTCGTATGCATACCGATCTTATGCGCCGTTTGCATCACGTCCATCCAATCGCGCCAAGAGCCTTTCAGCCTGCTGATTTTGCGTCTTGTACGGTCATCGAGAATCTCAGCGCCGCCGCCTGGCAAGGAATCCAGCCCTGCTTCATGCAGCTGACGAACAACTTCTTCCAAGGACAGTCCGTCGGATACATCCTTCATTTTCATAATCTCAGCTGGGGAGAACGAGTGCATCGTAATGTTAAAACGCTTTTTAATCTCGCGCAGCAAGTTCGTGTAATAGCTGAATGGCAAGTTCGGGTTCGTCCCGCCCTGCATAAGGATCTCTGTACCGTTCACATCAAGTGTCTCTTGAATTTTCTGGAAAATGGTTTCATCCGGAAGCACATAGCCTTCAGCGGAACCCGGTGCCCGGTAAAATGCGCAAAATCTGCAGTATACATCGCAAATATTGGTATAGTTAATATTACGTCCAATGACAAAAGTCGTAATCGGCTCGGGATGCCACTTTTGCATAATCCGGTTAGCCGTATCCCCGATCTTTTCTATTTGATCAGACTCGAACAGGGTGATGCATTCTTCCACATCGATTCGTCCGCCCGCCTGTGCTTTCGTTAAGATGCGATCAATCGGTTTCACATCTACACACTCCTTTATATATGCTGTTACGGGAATCAAGCTTGTATCTTTTTATGTTAACATATTCGCTGGGCACCGTCACGGAAATTCCCTGTATTTTTCCAGCCAGAACAGGCATTTCACGAAAACGGCAAAAAAAGCAGCGAAACGCTGCTTATCTTTGACAAATTCTTGAATCAGCCTCTAAGGGCTTGCTCCAAATCTTCAATAATATCTTCGATATCCTCCAAGCCAACCGAGTAACGGACAAGACCATCTGTAATGCCCCGCTGCAAGCGCACTTCTCTTGGCATCGCCGCA
Source organism: Paenibacillus aestuarii (assembly GCF_027789125.1). Taxonomy (GTDB): domain Bacteria; phylum Bacillota; class Bacilli; order Paenibacillales; family NBRC-103111; genus Paenibacillus_E; species Paenibacillus_E aestuarii. The sequence continues at coordinate 55,644 of NZ_JAQFVF010000014.1, forward strand.
TGTGACATCATCGCCGGATAGGACAAGATGCTCTCCACCGCGCCCAAGCTTACCGCAACAAGCGGGATCCGCACGCGGCTCAATAGCTTTTTCGCCCGCTCGCCGGAGCCCACGTCAAAAGAAACAACAGCGCCATAGCCAAGCGACTGCTTCTCGTGAATTTCCCGGCCAGGATGGTTAGGCAGTCCCGGATAGTAGACGACATCGATGTCCGGTTGCTCAGAAAGCCACTGCGCCAGTCGGCGGGCGCCTTTCTCGGACATTTCCATCCGGGCTTGCAGGGTCTTCATCCCGCGGATCAACAGCCAGGAATCTTGAATGCCGAGCACGTTGCCCATCCCGTTCTGGATTTGCTTCATCCGGCGGCCGAGGCTCGAATTGGCGACAACGGCGAGACCGGCGAGCACATCGCTGTGCCCTCCGAGGAATTTGGTTGCGCTATGCAGCACAATGTCGATCCCCAGCTCAATGGGGCGCTGATGATACGGTGTCATGAACGTGTTGTCCAGCATCGTCAGCAAGTCATGCTCTTTGGCCCATGCAGCGATGGTGCCGATATCCGTAATTTTGAGTGTCGGATTGGACGGCGTCTCCAGAAATACGGCTTTCGTGTTCGGCTGCAGCGCCGCTTTGACATTGGCGAAATTAGTCATATCGACGAAGGTTGATTCAACACCCATGCGATTCATAATCGTCGTCAGCAGGCGGTAGGTGCCGCCATAGACGTCTTCGGTGACGATGACATGGTCACCTTGCGACAACATCATGAAAGCGGAGGAAATCGCCGCCATGCCGGAAGCAAAGGCAAAGCCGCGTTCCCCGCCTTCCAGCAGCGCGATGTAATCTTCCAGCGCCTGCCGGGTCGGATTGCCGGAGCGCGTGTAGTCATACTCCTGCGACGCTTCCAGATCCGCTTGGTGGAACGTCGACGCCTGGTACAGCGGTACACTGGATGCTCCGGTCGCCTCGTCGATTTCGCTGCCGAAATGAATCAGCTTCGTCGCGAACTTGCCGTGCGGTTTGCGCTTCTCCTCGTTCGGCGTGCTCATAGCCTTAAGCACCTCCTTCGAGTTCAGCCTGCGCCAGGCTAAGCGCGCGATCCAGATCGGCGATCAGATCGTCCACATGCTCGATGCCTACGGAAAAACGCAGCAAACGGTCATCGACGCCAACTTTTTGGCGGATTTCAAGCGGAATATCCGCATGCGTCTGCACGGCTGGATACGTCATCAAGGACTCCACGCCGCCTAGGCTTTCAGCGAAAGCGATGAGCTGAATGTGGCGCAGAACCGGCTCAACCAGCCTAGCATCTTTCACCTTGAAGGAGAAAATGCCTGTATTGCCGCTGGATTGTCTATTCTGCACGTCATGGCCAGGATGACTCTCCAGCGCCGGGTAGAACACTTCGGCGATCAGCGGATGCTTCAGCAGGAAGTTCGCGATCGCTGTAGCATTGTATTGATGGCGCTCCATGCGCAGCGCGAGCGTCTTCATCCCCCGCATGAGCAGCCAACTGTCCTGCGGCCCCAGGACCGCGCCGATGGAGTTATGGAGAATCGCCATCTGCTCGGAAAGCTCCTTGCCTTTGGTCACGATCAGTCCGGCAAGCACATCGTTATGGCCGCCAAGATATTTGGTGGCGCTGTGGATGACGATGTCGGCGCCCAGTTCGATCGGACGCTGCAGGAATGGCGTCAACAGCGTGTTGTCGACGATGGACAAGATGCCTTTTTTCCGGGCCCAAGTACAGACGAGCTCCAGATCCGTAATCATCATGAGCGGGTTCGTCGGCGTTTCGATCACAACCCCTTTGGTGTTAGGCTGATAAGCCGCCTCAAGACCGTCCAGATCGTTGGTATCAACATATGTAGCCGTCACTCCAAAGCGCGACATAATTCTTTCCAGCAACCGATATGTACCGCCGTACAGATCCAAAGATACAATCAAGTGGTCGCCTTGGCTGAAATAAGCGAAAATCGTTTGCAGCGCCGCCATGCCGGAAGAGCAGGCAAAGCCTGCATCTCCAGACTCCAGCTCGGCAATCGCATCTTCGAGAACTTTGCGCGTCGGGCTTTTGGTGCGGGCGTAATCAAATCCTGTGCTTTGTCCGAGCTTCGGATGGCGGAACGCTGTGGATTGGTAAACCGGGAAGCTGACAGCACCGGTATCCGGGTCATTTTGAGATCCAATCTGGGCGAGACGACTTTCAATTTTCATGAATCATTGTCCTCCTTCAAAGGGTTCAGGTGCGATTAGAGTTGAGCGCTTGCCAGGCTTTTGTTGACATCATTCAGATCGAACGGTGTTTCTTGGTATACATAATAGTTCAGCCAGTTCGAGAACAGCAGGTTGGCATGTGCCCTCCATATATTATAAGGCTGTCTGGTCGGATCATTGTTCGGATAGTAGTTTTTGGGTACGGCGATCTCCAACCCTTTATTGACATCGCGGTCATATTCCCATTTTAACGAGTTCGCATCATATTCAGAATGGCCTGTAACGAAGATGTGCTTGCCGTCGCGAGTGGCGGCGATGTACACACCGGCTTCCTCAGATTCGGACAAAATCTCCAAGTCCGGACATCGCTCGATATCTTCACGGCGCACTTCGGTATGGCGGGATTGCGGCACATAAAAGACTTCGTCAAAGCCGCGCAGCAGCTTCGTATTCGGTGTGCTTACCACGTGCGGGAATACGCCGAACATTTTTTGGTCGAGACCATATTTCGGCACTCCAAAGTGATGGTACAGCCCTGCCTGAGCCGCCCAGCAGATGTGGAGGGTCGAGGTGACATTGTCTTTGCTCCAATCCAGGATCCGTTTCAGCTCTTCCCAGTAGTTGACATCTTCAAAATCCATCTGCTCCACTGGCGCGCCCGTAATAATCATGCCATCGAGCTTCTCGTCTTTAATATCTTCGAACGTTTTATAGAATGTATCCAAATGCTCGGTGGATGTGTTCTTGGACGTATGCGTCTTAGGATGAAGCAGCACAAATTCCACTTGCAGCGGCGTATTTCCGATAAGGCGAAGCAATTGCGTCTCTGTCGTCTCTTTCGTCGGCATTAAGTTGAGCAAAGCAATGCGAAGTGGACGAATATCCTGGTGATACGCGACAGATTCATCCATCGTGAAAATGTTCTCTTGATTTAAAATTTCTTTAGCTGGCAAGTTGTCAGGAATCTTGATCGGCATCCTGTTCACTCCTTTATTCGAAATGGTGGCTAAATGCAAAAATGACCTCCTCTGGAAAACAGAGCAGGTCATAGAAATTCAAAGATATGTCCTTACTCTTATCTCTCAGATTCCGCTTACACAGCGTCTCCGCAAGAATTAGCACCGTGCAAATCTTTGTCTCCAAAGTTTGTCGGTTGCCGGGTATCATCGGGCCAGTCCCTCCACCTACTCTTGATAAGAAAGTCAACGTATTCAGTTAAACTTATCATAATGGGTCGGATCCGCTATTGTCAAGAACTTTGCGCGACGAAAAAAGCTCCACAAGAAACGGTATATTTGCACCAATCCAAACGGTGCGCCAGCACATACCTTACTAGATTCCAAGTGGGAAGGCTGCTGTGACCATTGGCGATTCATCCCCGAAGACAGCCGGCACCGGCACACCTTCCGAGGGAATACAACAACGGCTGACAACCATCGCCATTCTTACTCCGGCCGCACGGGCCTCAATATCGGCTTCGAACCGAATCAACGTAAAAAGGTAATGATGCATGAAAGTCCCTACAAGCCCGTTAGGTATTCCTAGCGGGCTCTTCTTTTTCGACGGTGATAAATCAGCCAACCCATTGCAGCAATCGCGATCACACACGGTATGCCCAAAACTAAGAAATAGCCTAAGTGAACCAGATCCAATGCAATCCCTCCTTAGCGGTTGATAGGACGATTAACATTAGGTTGAATCAAAATCGTTTAATTATGTATGCACTCGTCCTTAGCATTCCGATTTTTGCCCATTTGCATGCGTCAGGAGGAGGGAAATGATAGCTGTAAACCGGACTCTAGAGGTGTTTCGGCGGAAGTTAGCCTCCTCAATAAAATGGGTGAATTCGAACTAGGCCTTTGAGAGTAAAATTTCTATAACTGTATACGATATGATAAAATAGATACAAGTTGTATCAATTAACCATAATTTCTACAAATTGCGCATAGGAGGGAAGAAGTTTAAAAATCGTGCAGCCGTAAAATACTATATTTAACCAAAGAAAAGAGGATGTATGATGTCCAATTCAAAAGCTTTCGATGCTTTTATCACGCTTAACCGCTACTTTGCCCTGATCCAGACCAGTAAACCTACGCGCCAACAAGCCGATGAAGCCGTTCGCAGCCTGTGCCAACTCTACGGTGTCTCCAATGAACAGGAATTGCTCATGCAAAACGATTCGACAATCATTCAAGCTTACACAGAACTCAAAGCCAAAATCATGAAAGATGCGATTTAATATTCAGTAAATTCTGACTCAAATTGGCACCTGCCAAGCCTTTTTTCCATACATTATGCTAATGGCCCTAGACACCTGAAAATCTATACTTTATTGCTTGAAACAAGGAAATTGAAGGGTTATACTAGACAAGTATTCGACACGGACGGAAAAGGGGGGCATACGTATGGACGGAGACCCGAGGAGTAGAAGCTATATAATTAACAAACAATTTCATATGGCGGGAATGCAGTCGGTTCTCCTTCCATCCGTTGCCTTTTTACGTGCGGAGGGTTAGCTGACTGATTCCATTCGAAGGGGTGGATCAGATGAAAACACGATGGGTACAAGACGGCGTATTTACTTTGATTGAGGATGTGACCGTCGCGCTAACACCTCCGGAGAGCGGCTTCTACTGGATTGACGCAGGGATTGAGGATTTGGAAATCCTTCAGCCCTTGTTTCACTTGCACGATTTGGCCGTGGAGGATTGCTTAAGTGAAGAAGAGCAGCGTCCAAAGATTGAAATTTATGACTCGCACTATTTTATTGTTATTAACAGTATTCGTTTTGATGATGAAGAAATTTTCCTTCGTGCGCTTAATTTATTTTTAGGCAAACACTTTATTATAACGGTTACCCGGCAAAAAATTAATGAACTTCGCGCACTGAAACCATTCCTTTGGGAAGAAGAAGTCAACACCGCCGATCGGTTCCTCTATCACCTGGTCGATCTTGTCGTCGATAACTACGTTGCGGTCGGTGACCGAATCGAAGCCAAGATTGAGAAGCTGGAAGAAGATATTCTGATGGCAACGAAGAAGACACATTTGAATGAGATTATCGGGTTGCGTTCGGAAGTATTATGGCTCAAAAAAGTGCTCGTTCCACAGCGCGATGTGATCGGAACGCTCGGCAAAAAAGACCTTCGGCTGATTGACCATCAGCTGCAAAAGTATTTTGGCGACATCTATGAGAATGCCGTCAAAATCGTCGATACGTTCGATACGCTCCGCGATCTGATGGGCAACTTACGAGAAGCTTATCAGTCCAGCGTTGCGAACCGGGCGAACGAAATCATGCGCGTCTTTACTGCATTGACCACAATCTTCATGCCACTCACATTTATCACCGGTGTTTTCGGAATGAATTTTGACGACATTCTCGGTTTTATTCATTATCCGCATGGCGATGAAATCATGTTAGTCATTATGTTTTTACTGGGGCTGGGGATGTACGTCTTCTTCCGGAAAAAAGAATGGCTATAAGGATAAGAAAGGGGCTTTCCTAGCGGCAACATGCAGTTTGCCGAATGGAGAGCCCCTTTCGTCGTTATATAAGCTCGATCCGCGCGAATTTACGACGGCCCACCTGCACGATATCGCCGCTTTGCGGCTTGAAGGAAGCGTGAATGTCGGTCATTTTGTCCGAATTGATGCGCACTGCGCCTTGTTCGATACTGCGTCTGGCCTCCGAGTTCGAGCCTTGCAAACGAAGCGCCACAAGCATCTGGATAAGCGAAATCCCGCCGTCCGTCAGCTCTTCGGACGGAAGCTGGACCGTTTCGATCTCATCCGGCAGCTCCCGCTTCTGGAACACAGCGATAAATTGCTGCTCCGCCTCATGAGCCGCTTGCTCACCGTGGAACATGCGGACATACGCTTTGGCTAGCTGCATTTTCGCATCCCGCGGGTGCACGCTTCCTACCTTCAGCCCCTGCCCCAGCTGCTGCAATTCCTCATTACTGATTGACGTTGTCAGCTCAAAGTATTTCAGCATCAGATGATCGGGAATGGACATCGTTTTGCCGTAGATTTCACTTGGCAACTCGTCAATTCCGATGTAATTACCCAGGCTCTTGCTCATCTTCTGCACGCCGTCCAACCCCTCCAGCAGCGGCATCAGGATGGCGACCTGCCCATCTTCACTGCCGTAGGCGCCTTGGAGCGTGCGCCCCATTAAAATGTTGAACGTTTGATCCGTTCCACCTAATTCGATATCCGTCTCCAGGGAGACGGAATCATAAGCTTGCATCAGCGGGTAAAAAAATTCGTGCAGATGAATCGGCAAATTGCCGGCATAACGCTTGGCAAAATCATCCCGCTCCAACAAGCGTGCAACGGTTACTTTGCCTGCCAGCTTGAGCACGTCGTCGAACTTAAGCTCCCCGAGCCATGCGGAATTGTAGTAGAAGGTCGTCCTCGCCGGATCCAAAATTTTGTACAGCTGCGTCTGGTACGTCAGCCCATTTCGCTTCACATCTTCTTCCGTCAGCTGCTTGCGCGTCTCGGACTTTCCAGTAGGGTCACCGATCCGTCCCGTGAAGTCACCGATAATGAGCTGAACTTCGTGGCCCAAATCCTGGAACTGGCGCAGCTTCTGCAGAACTACCGTATGCCCGATATGAATATCCGGCGCTGAAGGATCCAAGCCGAGCTTAACTTTCAGCGGTCGGCCGTGGATGACGGAATGACGGATTTTCGCAATAAGCGCCTCTTCAGGAACAATTTGGGCGATGCCGCGGCGAACGATCTGATACTGGCGTGCTACCTCCAATTCCTGTTTTTTGGTTAGCTGTTCTCCTGTTTGCATGCCAAACTCCTCCTTGTTCTCTGAATATAAAAAAAGACAACCCTCTCATCCCCAAAGGGACGAGAATGTTGTCTCGCGGTACCACCCTAATTAAAGAGGCATTGCTCCTCTTTCACTCTAGTTGAATAACGGCATGCTGATGCCGGGTAAAAGCTACTAATGCCGTGCACGGCACGTTCCCTCTTCCTGCTCGGGACTGTAATTCGGAGCAACGCTTGCGCCGGTTCGCAGCTTCCACCGGCTCTCTGATGCAGCGGCCTTCCTCCTACTCGGGCACAAGCCCATATCCGTCATCGCTTTAGCTGATATTTAAATTGTGTACATTAAATCACATTGCTCTGTCGTTGTCAACCCTAACTGGCCGCTTGCGCGTTGAACATATCCTTATCCCGGCGGAACCGCAGACGGAGCAAGCGCAGCCATTCGTAAGCGCGGTCCAGCTCCTTGCCTTTCATCTCTTCGCCCCCGTTCATGTGCTGCAGCACCGGCTTCAGATAGCGTTCGCCTTCCGACTTGAAGGCATTCCAGGCCTTGATCTGCTGCTCCTCGGGTACGGTGCGCAGCTCCGCATCGATGAGAGGGTCCATATCATATCCCTCGCGTCCCAGCTCTTCGATCCACTGCAGCAGCTCGCGTCGTGGCATGGATAACACCTGCTGCAGCTCTGTAAGGTCCCCGCCGCCGGCAACAATGCCCAGCAGCTTGCTCTTGCCGGCTTCACGATCAAGCTCCATGCGGAGCTTATGCTCTTTCTGGGCAACTTGCCATGCTTCGAATTTAGCGTTGTCCACCGTTCTCGCGACCCAATCCAGCGGGAAGCTGCCCTTCCGCTCCTGCCCGACTGTGAACTGCAAAATCTCTTTGCCGTGCAGCGTGGACTTGAGCTCGCCGAAGCCGGGGATTTGTCGCAGCTCATCCTGATTCTGCGGTAAAAAAACGGAAATCATGCGCAGCACACGATTCGTTGCAAACAAATACGGCGGCTTGCCTTCGCGCGCAGCCAGCTCCCGTCTCCATTGCCGTAAGCTTTCATACACCGGCTCGTTCAGGTTCTCCTCGCTGTAATAGTTCAGCAGCTGCGTCATTCTTGCTTTGCCGGACAGCCTCTGGCCAGAGTCCGTGTCAGCGGTTATTAAGGGTCGGTACCCGGCTCGCATCTTATCCCGCAGGCCATAGCGGAAGGCACTCAGCATCTCATCCCAGCTGATGCCTTGATACCACTCGTCCTGAGTAGGATGGCCGGCATCGCCCTGATCGCACCAGTACACGTGCCAGATGCCATGCTCTTCGCCGATCGACACTTGTGCCGTAGCGACCCGGTGTTCCCCTGTCTCTTTCTCCAACGTGTTCACAAATACAATGTTCATGCTCTCTCCTCCAAGCGAGTCAATTTGGGAAAACAAAAAAAAGCACCTCTTCTACGTGATCGTAGATAAGGTGCTTCCCTTTCGTATATCCAAATCATACCATGTTTGACAAATAGGCGCAAGTCTTGTTTTGTAGCCGAGCTCTTTTCAGGTATAATAAAGGCATAACAGTAGAGATGGAGGCCATCATGTCCGATTTTGACTTTTTATACGACCATTCCGAGGAAACTACAACGCGCTTCGTCTGCTTCATCGGCAACGAATCCATGCGCCGCTTTGATCTTGCGATCATGACAACAACCCGTTACTATGGCAAAAAGCTGGTCATCGATCTGCAGACCGGACGCACCGTCGTGATGGGACCGGATGATCTGGCCGAAGAAGGATACCTGGAGTATGCCTTCAAAATTAACGAAGAAGAGGCGCAGGAGCTGACTGCCTTCTTATCGCAAGTCATCGGATCTATCCATTTTACGGATATTTAATCCGAGCTTTGGGGAAAATGGAAAAGCACTGACATTGAGCTGTTTTCACTGGACAGGAGGCTATTCCATGAGCACTGAATTCGAAGATCAAGATAAGAAGCAAGCCGAAGGCTTTATCGATGAATACCGCGATGCCTACACCGATCTAGCAACTGTCGAATCGCAGCGCAATGACCTGATAGCAGAGGAGTTTCCCGACGGGCCATACGGCTCCGCTTCAGATGTCGAATCGCTGGGCAAGAGCACGCCATGGCGGGAGGACCAACGTACGCCCAGCGCGTACTCTTATGAGAACCAGGCGCTGCATCAAGGCATTCCGCGCGGATATCCAGGCGCTGATGACGAGCTGGATCAAGCTAGCGAGGAATAAGACGAGAAAAGAGCTAAGCCGCAAAAAATGCGCTTAGCTCTTTTGTTTTTGGCGGCTGCCCTCGCTTATTTACCCAGCAGCTCCAAGTGTCTGCCGATGTGCGCTCCCAGCCCTGCGGCAAACGTATCTTCCTGCTCGGCGAGCGTCTGGAAGAATTCGTCAGCGAACTGCTTGCTGCCATCGGCATTCTTCGCTTGCAGGAGCAAGCCGTAAGTGATGTGCAGCAGTTGGCGCGCGTTATTCTCGTCCATATAGGCCGGCAGCTCTTCATCGCTCACGCTCGCCAGTGGAACGATGGCGTTGATGTCGGTCGTCACGTGGTAATACGCCGTCGCTTCTTCAAAATGCTCCAGCGCAAACTGGTGCATGCGGCGGTACAAGGACGGATTCACTTTTGCCACGACGCGAACGGCTTCCAGCCAGTTCGTGCCCGCTGTTTTCAAGTGAAATAAGCCGTTCGTGTATTTCCCGATGAGTGGGAATACGCTAAATTTGTCACTGCCGGAGTGGATGCTGAGCTTATATTCAAAATGCACGGCGATCGCCGCATGGCTCGCCAGCTCTTTCTCGAATTGTACGATGTCGCCGATGTAATCGATGCCTTTTTGGAACTCGCCGCAGAAGCGTGGCGCCATACTGAAAATCGTCACGCCGCGCTGACGAAGTTCATTCGCCACCATATAGTGCGCCTCAGGCGAGGTTGGTGTGGCCGTTTCGTCGATGGAGATTTCGAAATCGACAGCCCGGTCGAGCGTCGTGATATAACGACGGAAAATCGCTTCCATGAAGTCGATCGCCTTATCGTAGATCAGGACGTCTTTCATCAGCGATTGACGAGTGAACGTCAAGCTGGCGCCTGGCACATTCGCAGCCGTCTGCAGGTAGCGCTCTTCATACCGGCTGCGCAGTTCGGCTGGCAGCTGCTCATATTTGGCCGCAACCTCCGCTTCGGAAAGGCCCTCGATCGTATTATCGATTTGCTCCGAGCAATCGAGTGTCAGCATTGTGAAGCCGAGGCGAAGCGCGTATTCGATGTCTTCTTCTTTTTTCAAGTGGTCGCCGTCTGCGCCGTATCCGTCTTTGTAGCCCTCCTGGAATACCGCGTAAGCCGCCGCATCCAATACATCCTCATAAGTGCGGCCTGTCAGCGTGAGCTCACGGATACTTTGCTGTGCCAATACGGGGCGAATGTCTCTCCCGCGAATCGTCTGAATATGACCTGGGCTGGCGATGCCGAGACGGTCTCCAAGACCCATTGTAGCCACTTGGGTACCGAACGCTTGAGGTGCAGTGTAAGGCAAAAATTTATTCAGCGTCAAACGGTTTTCATGTGTGAGCGGGCACACTTTGGCACCGAAAACGTTATCTCCGTTTAATTGATTATAAATTTCGCCATCGCCGACAGCGATCAGCTTCTTGCCTGCATCTGTGCGGACTAAAAGAAGCAATGTCGAACCTTCCACTTGCGTAAGAGATGATTCGTATACTTTAATCTCGGATGACGCGAAATCTTGTAATTGACCGGATTGCAGAGCCTCGATAAGCTGTTTCATTGCGATAATCCTCCCTCATTCTTTTGCAAACGTTTACTAAGCATGTATACGTTGATCATATCGCAATTATCGCAACTTTTCTCATCATCTCTTCCTATTTTCAGAAGAAACTATTCATATTTTGCGATGATGATATAATGGAGGCAGAAGGAGGCGATTTCGTTATATGTCCCGCACGATTACCTATGGGAACGAAGAGGACGGTCCCTTTTATATCCAGCATATTCACCGCTCCGGCTCGTTCGAAAGAACGCAGCACATGCATGAAATGTACGAGATCTACTATCTCTATGAAGGTGAGCGCATGTATTTTATCCGAGACCGCTCTTATCTCATTCTCCCCGGGGATCTCGTGCTCATTAATCGCAGGGAGCTGCACGCCACTTCAGATTCGGACACGTGGGGGCATGCGAGAGTGGTTATTAATTTTGGCGACAGCTTTCTTGACGGGATGCAGCAGGAATCGCCTTTTATTTTGAACGCTTTTACGCACGGCTCGCCGGTGCTGCGTCTGGATTTGCCGACGCGTCGCGTCGTCGAAGATATTTTGGGCAAGCTGCTCCATGAGGCAAGTGAAGATAGCTTCGAACAAACGTTTGCCATGCGGCACTATTTGATCGAGCTGCTCCTGTTCACGGCCCGCTTCGTGCGCAATCATGCCGTCACCTCGCCGGAGCACGTCAGCCCGCTGCATCGCAAAATATCGACGATCGTGCGTTATATTAATCAGCACTATGCGGAGCCTATCCGCTTGGAAGAGCTCGCTTTGCTGTTTGAGATCAGTCCCGCTTACTTGAGCCGGATGTTCAAAGAAATTACCGGCTTTTCGCTCGTCGAGTATATCCACCTCGTTCGGGTGCAAGAAGCGCAGAGGCTGCTCGTGAACAGCAAAATCAAAGTCATTACGATCGCCGAGCAGGTAGGCTTCGGATCATTAGTGCAATTCGGCCGGGTGTTCCGGCACGTGACCAATACGACACCGCTGCGCTACCGGCAGTCTGCGCAGATGCCGTGACAGAGCTCGATCGAGAGACCCGTAGTGTCGCAGCCGGGGGGGGGGGGGGGGGGGGGGGGGGGGGGGGGGGGGGGGGGGGGGGGGGGGGGGGGGGGGGGGGGGGGGGGGGGGGGGGGGGGGGGGGGGGGGG
>NZ_JAQFVF010000015.1 GCF_027789125.1 Paenibacillus aestuarii
CACCAAACTGCCGCTGCAAGCAGTCAAAATCGGACTGCGCAGTCGAACCGCCCGCGCAAGGCCGCTCCAATTGGGCAAATTCGGACTACGGCGCGCCGGAGAAAAAATGGACAACCCGTTTCTAGATAACGGTTGTCCCAATTTTGGTACCAAGTATCAATTCTTTACTCCAATTTTAATCCCGTATAAGCATGTTGATTGCATAAAGTCTTGATCCTTCCTTTATTTACTATTTAACAAAATAATACAGCATCTGATTGTTTGAAAAAATGAAAGATTCATGCGTTTTCATGCAAAAATGTCGGTTATACCACGCAATTTAAACCTTCAGCAGCTATTTGCATGCTTTCTCCTTCTGCCTCGGGGCCCTCTACGCCTACACCTACAACATCAACATCACATTGTATAAACTCACCTATACATCCCCGTTTGACAGGTTTATCCCTAAGCACTTTCCCGATCCTGTATCTTTTGAATGCCTACGTTTAAGCGCAATCACTTTTGCAAAAGGAAGCCAACGCGAGAAGCGTTAGCCCGCCCTTTTTTTTACAGGTGTGCTAACGCTCTTTATGATGATGAAGGTTGATTTAGCATGGATGCAAAGGTAGAGTTCGCGAATTAGCCCAACGAATTGCGGTCAGTACCGATGTTGAGCGGCAATAGTCAGGGTGGATCCACTCCAACAGCTGTTGGTCCGTGGATGGCAATTTCATGTCTGTATGTGGGCAAGGTTGGACTGGATGGCGTTCGAGAGGGTGGCTGCAATAAGTCGGCAAAATAGAACTGGAGCGCATGCGGCAAGCCTGCATCTGATTAAAGATAGCTTTGCCAGATTAAACCTAAAAACATGGATAAACACATAGAAGACGTCTTTTCATACCCTTCTATCATAGACCCTCATGGCAAAGAAATAAGCGATGACTATAATTCCGACGCACCACGCAAGCGCGATCCATATCTCGTTGTTTAGCGGTTGACCTGACAGCAATGCACGGATGGTTTCGACAATCGCGGTCACCGGTTGGTTCTCAGCAAAGACGCGAACGACGGTCGGCATCGACGCGGTCGGTACAAATGCCGAACTGATAAATGGCAGGAAAATAATCGGGTAGGAAAAGGCACTCGCGCCATCGACAGTTTTAGCGGACAGTCCGGCTATAGCTGCTACCCAAGTCAAGGCTAGCGTAAACAGCGTGAGTATGCCGGCTACGGCAAGCCATGGAAGCACCCCCGCGGATGAACGAAAGCCCATAATCAACGACACGAGAATGATGACGACAACGGATATCGCGTTGGATACCAACGAGGTTACGACATGCCCCCACAGTAGGGTGGAACGGGAAATCGGCATCGTGTGAAACCGCTCGAATATCCCCCGCTGCACATCGGTAAACAGACGGTAAGCCGTGTAGGAAACACCGCTAGCAATTGCAATCAGGAGTATACCGGGCAACAGGTAATTCACATAGTTATCCGTTCCGGTTTCAATCGCACCACCGAATACATAGACGAACAGAAGCATAAACGCGATCGGCATGATGGTAACCGTAATGATGGTGTCCAAGCTGCGGGAAATATGACGCATGGAACGTCCAACCATAACGCCCATATCGCTGAAGAAGTGATTTTTTGCCGTCTCCATTTACTTCTCCTCCTTGTTGCCGACGATTGCGAGGAATATCTCCTCCAAAGTCGGTTGCTTCTCTACATACTCCACCTTGGCGGATGGGAACAGCTTCTTTAACTCTGACAGTGTGCCACTGGCGATAATTCTACCCTCATGCAGGATAGCAATGCGATTGGCCAACACCTCAGCCTCTTCTAAATACTGTGTCGTTAAGAATATCGTCGTGCCGCCATCGGCTAGCTCCTTGACGATCTTCCAAACCTCGATGCGCGCTTCGGGGTCAAGCCCTGTCGTTGGTTCGTCTAGGAAAATGATCTGAGCGTTGCCTACGAGGCTTAAAGCGATATCGAGCCTGCGGCGCATACCCCCGGAATACGTAGATACCCTGCGGTCGGCGGCGTCTGTCAGGCCGAACCGATTAAGCAAGTCTTCCGCTACCTGCCGCGGATTCTTGAGGTATCGCAGCTTCGCAATCATGATCAGGTTCTCCCGTCCAGTCAATATTTCGTCCACAGCGGCAAATTGCCCAGTCAAACTGATCGCTTGCCGTACATGATCGGGTTTAGACACGACATCGAATCCGTTAATAGCGGCGGTTCCGCCATCCGGTTGTAGCAGCGTAGTGAGGATTTTGACAACCGTTGTCTTGCCTGCCCCGTTGGAGCCAAGGAGAGCGAATATACTGCCTTTTTCCACTTCAAAATCTACACCTTTGAGCACCTGATGCTGCTTGTAGGATTTCTGCAGTCCTTTAACTTGAATGGGTTTGGTTTGCACGCTTTGCATGTGGTTCCCTCCCTTAAATAACGGTTACTTTCGACAAATCGGCTCCCATGCCTTTGAGCGCTGCATAGGTCAGTTTATCCATGGCCGCGCCATCAAAGCAGATGGTTTTGATCATACGATAGTACTTATTCGTTAAAGTAAACCCAGGCTGGAAAGAAACGTTTTTTAATGTAGCTCCCTTGAACGAAACATCCGTTAGTGCCGCCTTGTCAAATCTCACGCCAATGAACGTCTGCCCTTCAAAACTTTGCCCGCTTAAATCGGTATACTTGAAGTCAACTCCATCAAAGATACAACCTTTAAATTTCGTTTTTCTAAGATCGGTCATCGTTAACGTCACGTCAATGAGTTTTACTCCTGTGAATTTGGCTCCATCAAGACCCGACTTGTTGAAATTGGTGCGAACAAGAATTGTCTTATTGAAACTTGCATTTGACAAGTCAAGCACGGTCAAGCTGCAGTCCGTTAAATTCGCACCGTCAAAATTAGCCTCGCGTACGTCACTCGCCTTAAACGAACTGCCCGTCAAATCTGCGCCCGAAAAGTCCGCACCGTGCAATGCGCTCGCTTTAAATTGGCCTTTATGGGCCTTCACACCTGCAAAATCGCTTTTCTCGAGGTTACTTGCGCTAAAGTTGGTCAGTACTTGCCGCTCAAGCGAGCGAGAGAGATTGGCGACTTCAAGAATCGTCTGTTCAATGTCGCCGATACTCTCAATCGTCAGCTTAAACGCCGTTTCATCGTCTTTACCCGCAGCTCTGAGTTCGCTGTACCGTTCCTGCAAATCGGAGAGCAGGTCGGCCTTTAATTCGGAAACGCTTTTTACCCCGTCATATGGCGTAAAAACACCGTTCAAATAATCCGTCAGTTTGTGATTCGTCATATCCATCCATCTCCTTATAATAAGTTTTCTAACACTCGTTTTGCATACGCCCAATTGCTTTTGTTGCGGGAGTATGTATCTTTGCCCTTTTCGGTTATTCTAAAATATTTGCGTCGTCCACCCTGTGTTTCATCGCCCCAATACCACGCG
The DNA here is from genome assembly GCF_027789125.1 of Paenibacillus aestuarii. Classification (GTDB taxonomy): domain Bacteria; phylum Bacillota; class Bacilli; order Paenibacillales; family NBRC-103111; genus Paenibacillus_E; species Paenibacillus_E aestuarii. The sequence continues at coordinate 3,447 of NZ_JAQFVF010000015.1, forward strand.
ATGTCGCCATCTGCTTCAAGCCGCCGGAAGCTGGAGTACATCGTGGCTTCCTTAAGTTCATACTCACCGCCTGATCGCTCGGCAATCAGCTTGACAACTTCGTAACCGTAACGATCAGCTTCGGACAGTAGCCGTAAAATCATCGTATCCGTATGTCCGCGCAGCAGGTCGGATGTGATCTTGCTATCATTCATTACCTCACCTCCATAACTGTATGATAAGACATATTACTATGACTGTCAAGGTAATGTTCCAATTATATTACTTTGACTAGAAAAATGGGTGCAACCCTATTAAATAACCGCTAACCGGGAAAAAATAAGGACACTAAAAAGGAACCCTCGCTAAAAGGGTTCCTTCTCGATCCGTTGAGCAGCTCCGTCGTGGACCTTTACTCAAACTTGATTTTTATTGATATTATTTAAACTTGGGACGTAATCAGCGGCCGTGTTGCTTGAGAGTGTTTGCGCTTCTTCAAGAAGACTAGCATCATTTTGCTGATTATTCTTACTATCCGCACGGTTATTCTCGCGGTCATGCTTCGGGTCTGCTTCATTTTTTGGCATAACATTCACCTCCATCGTTTCGAGTCTTAGTATGAATATTTCGCTTGTATTTTATCCCAACTTGTCATGGAAGCAATAATTTTAGAGCTGCGCAAATGATTCTTCCCCCATAATGTTAGGAAAGTTTGAGTTATCTACAATCATTTCCCTAAACGTTTTCTAACACTTTTTTGTTACGCTTGTGGTCCTGAGATCATTCTTTGAAGGTGTGAGCTGATGTTTAAAATGTTTAAGGAAAAAGCGGCAGATTATTTAAGCAACACAGCTGTTTACCGCTGCTCATTCTTCGTTATGATTATTTTTCTGCCAATTCTGAATCTCTTTATATTGCCTAATATTGATGTCTATTCACTCTATCTGCTATCTGTCATCTTCTTAGGCATCGGATTTTCGCATCGCCCATTTATCCTAGTTTTAACCGTAAGTACATTTGTCGTTTTATTGCGGGTATACATACAGTTCCACAGATTACCATCAGCTGACCTGATCACGCTTTGGATTGTGTATGCTGTTATGACCTATTTAGCCTATACGATGGAAAATTTATATCAGAAAAAGAAAAAAGCTGCATTAGAAGTGCTTCTGGCCTTGTCCAAATTGTTGGATTCACGCGACACCTACACAGCCACTCATTCAGAAAATGTAGCCAAATATGCGTCAATGATCGCCCAAGAGATGAAACTTTCGGCTAAACAGTGTGATATCATTTATATCGGTGGTTTGCTCCACGACATCGGAAAAATCGGTATACCCGAAAGTGTGTTAACGAAATCCGGACGCCTAACCGCAGAAGAGTACAACACAATTAAACGTCACCCCAAGATCGGCTTTGAGATCATTAAGCATATCTCCGCCTTTCGGGAAACACATGGCGTGCTCGACATGGTGCTTTATCATCACGAGAGATACGATGGACAAGGTTATCCTGAAGGATTAAAAGCCCAGGAAATTCCTTTGATGGCCCGTATTTTATCGGTAGCAGACTCCTATGACGCGATGACAACCAAACGCGCCTACCGGGAGCGGATGGAATTGGAATACGTATATCAGGAATTTATCAACAACAAAGGGTCGCAATTTGATCCGAAAGTGGTAGATGCTTTTTTAACTATTTTAAAAAAAGATCACTCCTAAGAGCTTGTACCAAGCCGTCAACCATGCTACAGCTCATACAAAAAAAAACCAGCCGCGTTTCCACCTGAACAGTGGTATGCGCCTGGCCTATTAACACCTTACCTGTTTGCGTTTGAAACCAAGTTTCCCTCGAGCTTCTGCCTTTTGAATATTTTCGAGAGCGCTTATAAGCTTGCTTTTCCCCTTGTCGTTGATAACTTCTACCGGACATACGGTCTTCGCAATTGCGACCGCTTTATCATGAAGTGGTAAGTAGGAGGTCGCTACGGTGTACATGAAATTATTCATCGCATATTTCGTTCGCTCCGGAGCTTCGTGAATCGTAGCAGCCACCTGTTCAAGCATCTTCGCAAGCTTGCTTTCTACAAATTCGCTGTCCGGGCGACTGCCCAGCAGCCAGCAATAACAACTCCAGCCCGCTGACATTTTCAAGTCTTCTCCGCTTACAATCCACTTATCGGCAACCTCTTGCGCAATATCCGCTTCCGACAAAGTGACAGCCACCACATAATCGGACAACATGTAAAAATAAGCTGCATCCATCCAACGCTCATAATCCGCCTCTGTCATCACGTTGGGTTCAGCAATGATGCCGGCAAAGTACATGGCGTCGTAATTACCTGTAGCATAAAGCTGTTCCGCTAAAGGTTGATTATATTTGATTTTCTTGAAAATCGGCTTCATCTCGCCTGTGGCTACGCCAAATAGCGGCTCCCGCGCGCCATTGGAGATATACATTTTCTTGAGTCGTTCCTTGCCAAGGGCTTCAAGCTCTTGCATGACCATTTCTAAATCCATGATTTCACACATCCTATACTTCGAGCTTTTGCCTTATCCGGCACCTCGACGGATCTTGTACTTGGACTAGTTTAACATAGAACTATTGCGGATGAAAAACCTCCTGTTGCCAGGACAGGAAGTACCCTCGCTCGCCCGCCCGCTCGCTCCATATAAAAAGAACTTTTCCGGAAGACCCCCAAGGAGTTTCGAAAAAGTTCTAATTTACTTCGATAACTTTACGGCTTCGTAAGTGAACTCAAAGACCTATCCCCCCGTTAATATGCAGCTCGGTGCCGGTGACTTGCGAAGATTCGTCCGATAAGAGGTATACAGTCCCGTAAGCGATATCTTCAGGCGTCTGCAATCGGCCGGATGGGACGTACGATTCGCCTCGCTTGCGAAGCTCATCTTCACTTATACCCAAATTCTCGTGTAACTCGATTTCACCCTCGGATGCAACCCAACCGACGGTAATCCAGTTGGAACGAATCCGATCACGACCGTAATGTGCAGCGATATGTCGATTTAATGTGAGCATTGCCCCTTTGGAGCACGAATAAGCCGCCAGTTCCTTATTGCCCTTGTACCCGTTCGTGGACCCAATCTGTACGATGGAACCGCCTTCTGCCTTCTGCATCGCCTGAATGGCGTACATGGAGCAGAAGAAAGCACCCTTGATATTGACAGCAAAAATGGAGTCAAATAATGCCTCCGTCGTGTTAATCATCGATCCTCTTGGAAAAATCCCTGCATTATTGACGAGCCCATCTATTCTTCCGAAGCGTCTAACGGCGGAATCAATAAGCTGTGCGCACGCAGCTTCCGAGCTAATATCGGCTTGAACAAACATGGCTTCGGTGCCGTATTGTTCCTCAATATGCCGGACAACGGCTACTCCATCGGTTTCGTTCTTGCCGTTTACGATGACCGTTGCTCCCTCTTCTGCGCACATGAGGGCTATTCCTTTGCCAATTCCTTGCGTGGCTCCTGTGATGACTACAACTTTGTTCTCCAATCGCTTCCTCATCATGACTATCCCCTTTGCCTAGGCCGCCACAATATCAGCATGCCGCATTAGTCATATATATGATAACCAAGGAGAGAGAATGCTAGAGCGTACTCTCAGAGCTTCAAAAGGTTAATGAATGCAAAAAGAAGCAGCTGCTCGAGCAACTGCCTCCTCAGCCTATCTATCCTTATTTTAACGCTAGCATATTCGCAAGCCGCATCAACGCTTCTTCGAGAATCGTCCTTGAACACGCAAAATTGAGCCGCATGAACCCTTCCCCACCGGCACCGAACGATGCGCCGCTATTAAGCAATACTTTTGCTTCCTTTATCCGGCTATCGAGTTGTTCAATATCGATATCACTCTTTCTAAAATCCAGCCAGGCTAAATATGTAGCCTCCGGTTTGACATAGGTAACACCTGGCATTTTGTCTTGGACAAACGCCTGAATAAAATCGGCATTCGCGTCAAGGTATCCCAGCAGTTGATCCAGCCATTCCGCACCCTCTGGCGTATACGCTGCTGTCGTGGCCACAATACCGAACAAATTGGCGCCGGAAATAGAAGATTTCTTAAACTCTGAATCAATTTTTTCTTTCAAGCTCTTATTGGGAATGATAAGATTGGACGTCTGCAGTCCCGCCAGGTTAAACGTTTTGCTGGGTGCTGTGCATATTACAGCATGATCGGCGAATTCTTCGCCCAACCGTGCATATGTCGTATGGAGATTTCCTGGTAAAATCAAATCGTTATGAATTTCGTCTGCTACGACAATCACACCATTTCGGCTGCAAATTTCACCCAATCTGTGCAATTGCTCATAGCTCCAGACGATGCCAAGCGGGTTGTGCGGACTGCATAAAATCATCATTTTCGTTTTGGGCTGCTTGGCCAAACTCTCCAGATGATCATAATCGATTACATAAGTGCCATTTTCCCAAATAAGTGGATTATTGACAACGACCCGATTGTTAGTTGTAACTGTACTATGGAACGGATGGTAAACGGGCTGCTGAATAATGATCTGATCTTCTTCATCCGTCAATGCCCTAATGATAAAATTCAATGCAGGGACAATTCCCGGCGTAATTGTCACCCATTCTTGCTTGATCGTCCAATTGTGTCTGACCTGCTGCCACCAAGCCAGCGCTGAATAGTAATCATCCAGAGGTGCGCAGTAACCGAAGATACCGTGTTCGACTCTTTTTTGCAGCGCGTCTGTTACGGACTGAGGTACTGCAAAATCCATATCAGCGACCCATAAAGGAAGGATATTGTCGCCTTCAATTCCGAAGATTTTCTTCAAAATAGCCGGATCCCATTTAACGGAATTCGTGCCTTCCCTTCGAATGACCGTGTCAAAGTTGTATTTCATTGCGAGCCTCCTAGTTCAATATGATTTACTAAAATTCTACGCCTCGCACTTTAGAGAATACCATTGTATTTCGCAATAAGCCATCTATATCGCATTTATCATTTCGAAGTATTCCCTCTAAAGAATATCCCACTCGTTCAGCCACTCTTGCACTATTTGTATTCCGTTCATCACATCGGATTTCAATCCGATTCGCTTGCAGCTCGCTGATGGCAAAGTTTGTGATAGCTTCTACAGCTTCTGTTATGTATCCTTGCTTAGCATAAGAAGTTCTCACCCAGTATCCAATTTCAAATTTTCGTGACTGCCAATCTATTCTGTGTAAACCGCTGCTGCCAACTAGCTCATCGGTTCCCTTTAAAAGAAGCAGCAATCTTAAATCCGTGCGATCTAGAAATTGCAGTCGAGAACGACGGATACTCATTTCAGATTCTTCGACTGTAGGCATGCTCGTTGCCCATGGCATCCAGGGACGCAGTTCCGCCATACTTTCTTTTACTGCCACATTGACCTTTTCGCCATCATTCCATAATGGTGCACGTATTAGCAACCTGTTACTTTCAAAACTCTCCGGGATCGAATACATAATTGGATCTATTTCATTCATATCAGCAATCACCCCTATAGGCGAATATTTCAAAAAAGAGTACCATGATTTTTTTCATCCATCAACCTGAAATTTTAAGACTCTCTCGCTATACATGTTTTCAAACCAAAAAGGGGCTGCCTTTATGGCCCCCTACTGTGTACTTCGTTTCTTAATCTTCAATGAGTTGCTTCCGATTCGTCGTTAATGGTGGTTGTTCGAGCCATTCTCGTTCAACCATAACATCAAACGTGTCTTTCGCGTACAACATGACCTCGGCAATTAGTTTAGAATAGTGAGCCGTAAGATCAGCTCGCATACTTAATGACATAGCATGTGAGATCAATACAATATCTACCGAATTTAAAACATTGATCATCGACATGATCAGTTTGTCTGAAAACGGTGAGACTTTAGAATCTGTAACTTCCATGCTGACTGTTACCGTTCCCAGCAAATCTTCCTCCATTAACAGCTTGTTAAAAAGATCAATTTGCTTTTCACTGATTTTTTTTCCGCGAAGAATGAGTTCCTTTAATCTTTTATCTTCCAATATTTGAGCAAAACCGAGCATGATAATAACAGAAAAATAATTTCGCTCAATGTTGAAAAATATTTCAGACAACTCAATAGCATCTAGTGGACGCTTCTTTCCTAGCATACCGTCAATAAATGATTCTTTTTGAACGTATTCAATTTTTTGGGGGTAGTTCATTTTGGGTGGCCGGTCATAAATGCCCTTCTCCAACATCATGCGAACAGCTTTCCCGAACATCTCAGTTGAATTGTGTAAACATTCATTAAAAAAATCCAACACATCTAGGCGAACATTATTGGAAGCTGTAAAAGAAAAATTAATCATACTCAATCGATTCATCATATAGATGAAACTCAAGGTAAACGTATCGTGAAATAGAGGTGGAGCGGCTAGATTCACATCGCCTTCCGAATACCCGGCAGGAACCGGAAAATTTTCTGCTTGAAAAAATTTTTTTATTTGTTCTTTCCTATCTTGCGACAATTCCAATGATTTTTTTGCCAGTGGGAGAATCTGCTCATCCTGAAGATGAAAAAGGAGATAAGTAAGAAAACACTCCGCTAAGCATTCTTGCATATAAACGCCCCATAGGCCCCCGATTTCCGTACAGGTTAATTCGATATTTGCAGGCTTTACTTGAGGCTTCTGAAATGACATATACTTCCACCCCCACAATTTTAGAAGTAGTATTTGTCATACATCGTTATTTAATTCAAAAGTGTGCGACCAACCGACAGACAAAACAAACCGCCCGCACAAATTAACGTATTCATCCATTTGCCGCTATTCTTGTTTTTGCTTATTGGACTTTCCGATAAAATCCAACATCTCCTGGTTAAACGTCTTCGGCTTCTCTAAGTTCACCGCGTACCCGACATTATTGACAATGCAAAATGTCGCATGGCGGCATCTCTTCGCAGCAGCCTCTGCGACCAGATGGCCACATTGGACTTTGCGCACCGGCCAGAAGAGAATGGGAATTCTGAATAACGAGAAGATTGTTGAAGCCCCCATAGATTGGCCCACTAGGATAGGAGCTTTCAGCCCCAGGTGCTGCATCAGTTGATGAAGGTCTTCGCCGTGCCGCCGCATGCTGGGTCCGTAATCTGGAATGGCCCTCTGATTAGTTTTCCCCTCATTTTACAAAAACGAGCCGCGATTTACGCGGACCGCTTAGTATTGACCAACAAAAAAGCAGTCTCGGACAAGGTTCTATAACGTCCCCGTCTCGCCACTGCCTTCATCATGCTTATTGATTTCTATGTTTCAGCTTCGCAATTTGGACAGCATCCCGGATCTCTTCGTAACTCGTGCATCGGCAAATGTTCGACTGCAGCCAGCTACGAATCTCATCTTCATCAGCATCCGGCTTCGATTGCAGCAGGGCATGGCAAACCATAATAAATCCCGGCGTACAAAAGCCGCATTGAAAAGCAAATGTTTCAATAAATGCTTGCTGCACCGCCGTCTCTCCCCCCAAGCCTTCAATCGTTGTCACGTTACGGCTTGGAGCTTCAACGGCGAGCATGAAGCAGGACTTAATCGGCACGCCATCGACCAGCACGGTACATGCGCCGCAATCCCCATTCTCGCATCCGGCCTTGGCACCGGTAAGCCCAAGATGCTCCCGAAGCACGCGCAGCAGCGTATCCGCCGAACGAATGGTCACTTGATGTTTCTTCCCATTGATAATGAGTTCAACTTCTCTTTTACCGCTACGAAGTGATTGCATCGTTAGCCTCCCTTTCGTTCCAGAGCGGTTAATGTATCCGATAAGGTGTTACGAAGCACGAATCTGCGATAGTCAGCTGAGGCAAGCATATCGTCCAACACCGGGACGGGCCATCTTCGAATAACATTATCAATCCGCATTTCAGGAGAAAGCGAACGATCGTTCAGCACTTCATCAATCTGCTGCGAGCGAAATGGTACGGCGCTTACACCACCGAAGGCGAATCGCATCCAGCCTCCCGTATTCATCGCACAGATGCGAACGACCGGATAATCGATGTACTCGATCTTAGTACGCTTCACCGTGTATGAGGGCTGATCCAAATACTTGCGATCAGTTATCAGCTGGACCAGCATTTCCCCTCGCGCCAAACGAAGCCTTCCGTTGAAGACAGAATGAATCGATACACGCCGTACACCGCTTGGACCCGCAAGAACAACTTGACTGTCCGTGAGCAAGAAAGGAAGCAGCGCTTCCCGATAAAACAGTTTCCCGCAGAGGTGGCCGCCAATCGTTATTTTGTTGCGGTTCGTCTGATCGGCTAGATGCAGAACCGTCTCGGTGAGCAGCGGGAACGAATTGTCGTCTGCGAGGTCTGTCAGCGTCCGTGCTGCACCAACGATCCATTGCCCTCCCGAATGCATAAGCACGTTGCATTCCGGAATGGCCTTCACATCGATCATAGCTCCCGTTCGAAGCTGATCGACCCGTGCCATCGTAATTATCTCCGTGCCGCCGGAATAGTAGAGCGGCTCCAATCCCAGCGAGTCAGCGCGCTGAAACGTTTGAACCGCCTCTTCCATCGTAGCCGGCTTGATATAGTCGAAATCAAACGAGATCATGTGCAGCCCCCCTTGCACGCCATATGAACTCAGGTGTAAGCGGCAGCTGGTTCAGCTCGACACCGGCGGCGATGGAGAGCGCATTCGCCAGAGCGCAAGGCGCACCAATCGTTCCATGCTCTGCGATGCCACGAGCGCCGTAAGGGCCTTCGACAAAAGGAGTCTCGACAAAATCAACCAAATATTCCGGCTGCTCGCCGTACCGTGTTATCTTATAAGTGCGCAGCTGGGGATTTAAGACGACGCCTGCTTGGTTGTACAGGAAGGCTTCACGGGTCGCGAAGCTGAGCCCCATATTCACGCCGCCCACGACCTGCCCGCGCGCCGTTCCGAAGTTGATCACCTTGCCGGCGTCAAAGACGGAAGCTACCTTCAAGATCCGGTACGTGCATTCCCGCGTATCGAATTCGACGACAACCGCCTGTGCGCCGAGCGTCCACTGTTGGCCGGGAATGCCTTTGCCTGTCTCCGGATCCAACGCGCTCTGATGATGCACCCGATATCTACCGCGACCGATCACCAGATTGCCTGAAGCGCTGCCGTTCGGGTACATATATCCGCTAACGAGGGAGCGGATTTCCAGAAAAATATCAGGTTGATCCTTCACATATACGTTGCCGCCGCCAACCTCCAGCTCCTCCGGAGAGCGGTTCAACACAATCGAGGCATTATGCTTCAGCTGTGCGATCGCATCATCCGCCGCATCGAGCACAGCCCGGCCGACCATCATCGTGCTGCTGCTCGACACCGTCTTCCAATGCTCCGGCGTGATTTGCGTATCGACATCGAGCTTGACATGAACCTGATCCATCGGTATGTTCATTCGCTCCGCTGCGAGCTGACCCATGGCCGTTCGGTTCCCTTGCCCGATCTCGATCGAACCGACACTAAGGTTCAGCGACCCGTCGTGATTGAACGTGATGGTCGCGCCTGATCCCGTATCGATCATGGAACCTGACACTTTCCAAATGCATGCGACCCCTGTGGTTCTCACCTTGAAGCGGTCCACCTGCACGCTCTGCCCACCATCTCCCTGTATCAGCTCTCTCAACTTGCGGATGCATTCCCTTAGGTCGCCTACACTGCTGCGGTTCAACAGCGTTTGTGTCGGTGTCGTGTCTCCGGGCTGAATAGCATTAAGGTACCTCAGCTCCAGCGGGTCCATCCGCAGCTTCTTCGCCAGCAAATCCATTGCCCGCTCGGTACAGTAGAGCACTTCGGCATGGCCGAACCCCCGATAAGCGGTTGCATAGGGGTGGTTCGTATACACACTCAGCGCGTCACAGTGGACATGCTCGACTCGATACGGCCCGGTACAATCCACGGCTGCCGATTCCACAACGATCGCCCCTTCATCGGTATAGCCGCCGTTGTCGAACAAAAGCGTGATCTCTGATGCCGTCAACAGCCCGTCACGAGTAGCGCCGAGCTTCACTCGCGCCTCCAAGCCGATATGGCATGGCGAACCGACCATGTCCGTCTCGCGGGTATTATTCAGCTTGACTGGACGTCCGCCACAGGCGAGCGAAGCCAAATACCCGATGTACTCGAGCTGCACCGAGCCCTTGCCTCCGAAAGCGCCCCCGACCAGCGGTACGCGCACAATAACTTTAGATTGGTCAATTCCGAAAAAACGCTGAAAAAATCGCTTCATCGTATAAGGGTCCTGCGTCGATGTCTCCATATGTACCGTTCCGTCCGGCTTTACTTCGACAATGGCGCAGCGCGGTTCCATCGCGCAATGGTCCGACGAATTAAAGGCGTAGCTGCCTTCAACCGTCACTTCACTCGCCGACCAGCCGGCTTGCATATCGCCTTTGCGAATTCTCACGTGATTGCCGATATTGGTCCCCGGTACAGGGTGAACCTCATTCGTCCGCTGATAGCTCGCCAGGTTCTCATGAACTAAGGGCGCTCCGGGCCGCAGTGCGCTGCTGGGCGAATGCACGACAGGGAGCGGCTCGAAGCGGGCTCGAATCAGCTTTGCCGCTTGCTTGGCGATGTGCTCGGAATCCGCCACAACGACCGCATAGGGCTCGCCGTAGTACCGCACCTTACCTCTAGCTAATGGGGGCCGATCAGCCAGTACACCTCCGACGAGCACATCCTGATCGGCTCCGGTAACAACAGCGTGAACACCTACTACTTGAAGGGCTGAGGAGCAATCGATATGTGTAATCCGAGCATGAGCATATGGACTTGTCACCAGCCAGCCATGCAATTGACTAGGAGACTGCGTATCATTCGTATATCGGGCAGCTCCAGTCACTTTATCCTTCGATTCCACGCGTGGGATCGCTTTGCCTATGACGGTCAAGCTTTACTCCCCCTTTTCCAAACGTCATTCTACATTTTATAAGGAAAAAGGATGTCCCATACTTCCGACTTACAAGTCAGATGAATTCATGCGCTTTCTATATAATGAGGGTGGGATTCCAAACATAGCGGTAAATTGCCTTGAAAAATAATGGATAGAATCGAAGCCCAACTCCTCAGCTACTTCCGTTATGGTTCTATTGCTTTCTAGCAGCATAACTTTGGCTTTCCTCATTTTGAGCTTGACGATATATTGCTGCGGTGAAAGACCGGTCGTTTGCTTAAATACGCTGTGGAACTGCGATTTCTGCAATCCACTAGCAGTCAACCATTCTTCGTAGTCTGGGATGAACTCACTTCCAGCAGCTTTTTCAATAAGCTTGCGGATCCGGAAGTCACTTTCGCGATACTTGGCTTGTGTCAACTGCTGCCATTGCAGCAACCAGCCATAGAGCAGCGCATTTACAATTTCATTCTTATAGACAGGTAGACTTTCATTCAATCTGACTACGTGTATCAAATCTTCTAAGAGCCTCGGATATAATTGGAGTTTCGTGTACGTTGGAAGCGCTTCAAGTTCAGGACAGAGCGCGATCTCTGTCATCAATTGCTGCTCAAACGGTTCACTGCCATAAGAAAAGTGCTTCTCATCGGCGGCTAGCTTGTTCCATAAATTAAAGTACACATTATAGGAAAAGAGTGGTGCTGTATCGTCATTCACAAAACTGTGCGGAATTCCAGGCGGGACAAAAATAAGGGATCCCTTCTCCAGCTGATACCATTGATTGTCTACGGACATCGCTCCTTTGCCTTCCATAAATAAATGTAAAGCATATCTGTACCCAATTCGTGGAGTTTCATGAAACGTACCTTGAAATCGATATGGATGTGCATTCCTCACCGTTGGACGAATAGCAATGATTGGTCTCATTGTTCCCCCTTCTTTCAATGAATGGCAAACTTTGGTACTCGTAGTATGAATCTAGATCACAGCTTCGTCAATAATTAAGCGGAAAAAAATACAAATGATCGGAGCAAGAACTCAATACAGGATCCTTCATGATAGATACAATCAAAGTATCACAATCCTACATTTTTGAGGAGGATACCTATATGGACAATCTTACGAATCCAAATCCTGTAGCGGATACCAACGAGGTAAAATGGCCAAAGCGAACAAAGCGAACTCGGAATAATGTACAAGAGTCGGGATATCGCATAAATAGCGGCAGCCTGACCCCAGCGCAGGTTGCGCATTATGACATGCAAGGTTATTTAGTTATTCCGAACCTTCTTCAGGAAGCTGATATGGAACCCGTAAAACAAGCGATGTCCGATAAGGTATCGATGATCGCGGATGAGCTATTTGCGGCGGGGCTTATTTCGGATAAATGGGAAGAACGACCATTCCCGAATCGGCTTGCGGATTTATTTAAGGGGTTGTCGGATAAGGAGTTTTTAAAATATGGGCGCAGTTGGCGCGACCGTCTTCCCGGATACTTTAATCTACTATCCAATCCCAGAATTTTGGATGCAGTAGAATCTTTAATTGGACCTGAGATTTTTGTTAATCCGGTCTATAATGTACGGCCCAAAGTACCTCGTGTCGCTGCAGGCGCCGTCCCGTGGCATCAAGACAAATCATATTGGCCGGATGCCAACTCTAATCCTGTCATCACTGTATGGATCTCTATGGTCGATGCGACGCTGGAGAACGGTTGCCTGCATATCAAACCTTGTACACATAAGATCAGAGTGTTGGATTGGCACACAGAAAGTTCCACAGGCACAGGCTACACGGCCTTAACGGAGGATCAAGTCGGCAAGCGTGAAACTGTCGCGCTGCCCGTACCGGCAGGCTCAGCGATTTTATTTAATGATCGCTTAATTCATATGTCTACACCGAACCTTTCAGATAGCGTTCGCTGGAGCGTTGATCTTCGATATCAGCCAACAGACCAGGATCCTATGCCGCAGCACGGCATTGGTTTTCTCGGTCGAAGCCGGCTTCGGCCAAATCGAGTAGCCACACTTACCGACTGGCTGGAAGAAAGAATGGAGCATGAGTCGAAGGATGACGCAAGCGAATAAAAAAAGGCAACCGATCTTTAAGATCGGTTGCCTTTCATTATGTTTTGCTCCATCCAATCAGCCTTGATATTGCTCGTCGCTTACTTTCTCCAACCATTCAACCGCCTTACCTTCCAGCCGTTCTTGGATGGCAATATGCGTCATTGCTACCGTTGGTGATGCGCCATGCCAATGTTTCTCGCCCGGTGGGAACCAAACCACGTCGCCAGGATGAATGTCCTCAATGGGTCCTCCCCATCGTTGAATTCGTCCGCTGCCCGCGGTTACAATCAGTGTTTGTCCTAGCGGATGAGTATGCCATGCCGTCCTTGCACCCGGCTCGAACGTCACGCTCGCGCCAGCTGCGCGTGCAGGCTCAGGCGCTTCAAACAGCGGATCGATACGTACTGTTCCCGTGAAATATTCATGAGGTCCCTTGCCGGAAGGTTGGGAACCGATTCTTTTGATAGTCATTTTTTCAATTGCCTCCATTGATTTCTATATGTATTCAGCGTTGAAATTAGCTTCTATCGGTCCATCGTGCTAATGTCGATCACAAACCGATACCTGACGTCCGAAGCCAGCACGCGCTCCCAAGCTTCATTAATTTGGTTGGCGGAAATGACTTCGATTTCAGGCGTAATTTGGTGTTCAGCGCAAAAGTCCAGCATCTCCTGGGTTTCGCGGATTCCACCGATGGATGAGCCGGCGAACGAACGACGCTGCGGGATCAGCGAGAAGACTTGAACCGGCAGCGGCTCCGATGGGGCACCGACGTTAACCAAAGTACCATCTACCGCCAGCAAGGATAGGTAGGCGTTAATATCAATCTTGGCGCTCACCGTATTCACGATGAGGTCGAACGTGCCGGCCAGCTTCTTGAACGTCTCCGGATCGCTCGTGGCGTAATAATGGTTTGCACCCATCTGCAAACCGTCATCTTTCTTTTTCAAGGTTTGTGATAAAATCGTAACCTCTGCCCCCATGGCGTGAGCGAGCTTCACGGCCATATGTCCCAGCCCGCCGAGCCCAACAACTGCGATCTTTTTGCCAGGCGCAGCTCCCCAGTGGCGCAGCGGCGAGTACGTGGTAATGCCGGCGCATAGAAGCGGAGCGGCAACGTCTAGCTCCAAACTGTCAGGAATTCGGACCACGAAGTCTTCGGTGACGACGATATGGGTGGAATAGCCGCCTTGCGTATACTGTCCGTATCGGTCGACCGACCCATACGTGCCAGTCATCCCATTCAGGCAATACTGCTCTTCTCCTTTATGACAGCTCACGCATTTCCCGCAGGAGTCAACCATACAGCCTACGCCTACGCGGTCGCCAGTGGCATATTTGGTAACTTCCGAACCGACCTGAGTGACAATTCCGGCAATCTCATGCCCTGGAACAAAAGGATATTGAACCGGTCCCCATTCACCGCGAGCGGAATGAATATCAGAGTGGCAAATTCCGGCGTATTTAATCTCAATAAGAACATCATGCGGCTGAAGCTCGCGGCGTTCGATCGTTGTCAGTTGAATAGGGCTTTCTGAACTAAATGCTGCGCGTGCATGTACAGTAATCATCGTATAGCCTCCCACATTTCCAATAATAAATTCAACAAGAACTGGATAACAAAAATAGATTGTTTAATCAACTCATGTTCATTATTATATAGATTAGAAGTTACAATCAATGGTTAAAAAACCGGGATTTGTTGATATATCAACACAAGAATGAAAAGTGTCTATTATCTCAGGAAGCCAGGTGATCTTTTTTAATGACCCGAACGGATCGAAGAATTGTCAAAACACAGGAATCGTTAAAAAAAGCCGTCATTGATATAATGTCTGAAAAAAGTTTTGATGACATTACAATTCAAGATATTGCCGACAGGGCCAACCTCAACCGTGGAACCATTTATCTTCATTATCAAGACAAGTATGACTTATTGGATAAACTCATTGAAACACACTTAAATGAATTGGGTGAAATGGAGGAATGGGCCTGTGAAATGGAATGGATTGACGCCCTCGTGCCTTATTTCGAATATTTTGAATCCAATTATTTATTCTTTTCCACCATGCTAGCCAGCAAAGAAGCTAAGGGTGCCCCCTCCTCATTCCGTACTCGGCTTTTAAACTCTTTTATGGAAGGGTTTAAAGGTGAAATTGACAGAGAAAGCGACAGGAATACAGATTTAAGTGATGATGTGATGCTGCAATATGCCGGGACCGCTTATGTCGGAATCATTGAGTGGTGGATTAAGAATGGGATGCCGTATCCGCCACAAGTGATGGCTAAACAAGTTGGCATTTTGTTAGGGAGAAGTCTTTAAACCAAAAAACCATCGCTATTTATTTGCTGATGGTTTTTGGATGGTTACCTTGCTTATTTCGTCTTTAAATCTTCGATGGAATCGATATTCATATACCGAGGAACAACTAGCCCCAGCTTTGTTCCATTCAAATTCGCTCCGAGATCCTCAAACTTCCCGCTGTATTTATCAAAATAGTCCTTATGTGTAGTTGGGAGCCAAGCTGCGACCATTGCGTCGGCACTTCCGTCTGCAATGCCTGCCCACATAGGCCCAGCTTCCACTTGCAGCATTTCAACTTTATAGCCGAGTTTCCCCTCTAAAACAGCTTTTACCACGTTCGTACTTGCAATTTCCGAGTCCCAAGCGACATAGGCAAGTTTCAGCTTTTTCCCTTTTTCTTCCGGTAAGTCTTTTACCCAGCTATCTACTTTGGCGGCATTGTCCTTTACCCAGTCGGATGCAGCTTCTTCAGGCTTCTTCCCGTCGATAATGGCCGACATCACCACAGCCATTTCTTCAGGTGTCCATTCGAATCGATCAAGCATTGCATAAGCAGAAGGAGCATCCTTTTGCAGATTGTTTCGTACAACTGTATGTATCTGCTCATCCTTCCCAAACACACCTTTGGGATCACTCAAATATTTCAAATCGTATTTGGCGAACATCCAATGCGGTGTCCAACCTGTCACGATGATCGGCTTTTTCGCTTTATAGGCTTTATCCAAAGCTGCTGTCATGGCTGCACTTGAGCCTTCAACAAGCTTCCAATCCTTAAGATCATAATCGGTTAAGACTTGCGCAGTTTGTTTCATTAAACCTGCCCCGGGGTCAATGCCGATGATTTCATGATTAACTTGACTTCCAATGCTGCCGTCAGATGAAGTTGCATTTGAACATCCAGTCATGAACGCAAAAGCAATCAGACTCGCCAACATCAACGATCTTGCTGTATTCTTCAACATGCTTAAGCACTCCTTTTTCTTTTGAGTATGTACTGTGTCATGCGATCAAGAAGTATAGCTAATACGACAATGGACAAGCCGGCTTCAAACCCCTGTCCTGTTTTAATTTGAGTGACAGCCCTATATACATCGGCTCCAATTCCTTGAGCGCCAATCATCGACGCAATAACCACCATAGACAGGGATAGCATAATGGTCTGATTTATTCCTGCCATAATCGATGGCATCGCCAATGGAAATTGTAGCTTAAACAGTTTTTGTGATGATGTGGATCCGAATGCGTCGGCAGCCTCCACTAAATCTTCCGCAACCTGCCTAATTCCCAAATTCGCTAGGCGAATCGTTGGCGGTACAGCAAAAATAACGGATGCAATGACGCCTGGAACTACACCTAGACCAAAAAATGTGACGGCTGGGATTAAATAAACAAATGCTGGCATGGTTTGCATGAAATCCAGCAAAGGTGTGACCACGTTCCTAAATTTATCGCTTTGAGCGCACCAAACGCCAAGCGGTACGCCTAAGATGATCGAAATCAACGCAGAGGTCAGAACGAGTGCAAGGGTATCCATCGTATGGTCCCAAAACCCTAAATTGAATATGAGCAGCAATCCCACTGCCGAAAACAAAGCAAATGTCCACCGCCCTAAGTAAAGCGCTAGCAAAGTCATTAACGCAATAAGTATAAGAGCCGGTATCGCATGAAAAACGAAGGCAAATGCATGTACAATGCTCTCGATGCCGTTCGAAATGACTTGAAACAGGACTGACAAATGATTTTCAAGCTTGTCAACGATATATTCCACCCAGTCAGCCAGCGGTATCTTTGGAAACATCTTTAAGCACCTCCAATTTAGCCACGGGTTGACCTGCCAAGGCTCCAAGGACAGCGCCACGAACGATGACCCCTATAATTCGATTATTCGTATCGACGACACCTACCGGATACCTGGAAGTACCACAAATTTCGAATAATTCGTACAGCAATTGGTCCGGAGCTACAGTCGGGACATCTCTGATAACAATTTCATCCAAACCTTTACCTGCCCGTACAGCATCTGACGCATCTTCGGCTGTAATAACACCGACGAGCTTCTTACCGCGATCGACAACAAATAAATTCGATATCCCATTTTCGCGCATGAGCTGAAGAGCAACCCTAGGCCCCCTGTCATTTGCAACAGTCTCAGGTCTTCGCATGACGGACGAGGCCGTAAGCACCTTGGACAGATCAACATCTTCGACGAACCTCTCCACATATTCATTGGCAGGATTCATCATAATCTCCTCAGGTTTACCAATCTGAACAACGCTTCCATCCTTCATCAGAGCAATGCGATCACCAATACGGAGCGCTTCATCTAAATCATGCGTGATGAAAATAATCGTTTTTTTCATTTTGTCCTGCAGTTCCAGCAGTTCATCTTGCATATCCTTACGGATTAGCGGGTCTAGCGCGCTAAAGGCTTCATCCATTAATAGAATGTCAGGATCATTAGCTAGCGCCCTTGCTAGTCCTACCCTTTGCTGCATGCCTCCACTCAATTGAGCCGGCATACTATCCCTCCATTGCTCAAGCCCGACTAAACGCAAAGCCTCGACGGCCTTTAACCGTCTCTCCTTCTTGCCGACACCTTGGACTTCCAAACCGTATTCTACATTTTGGGCAACCGTTCTGTGAGGAAATAAAGCAAATTTCTGAAAAACCATACTGATTGTTTCTCTTCTTACGCGTCGAAGCTCTTCATCATTCATCTGCACAACATCTTTGCCATGAATGCTGATACTTCCACTGGTAGGTTCTATTAACCTGTTTAGCAGACGGACAAGCGTTGACTTTCCGCTGCCTGACAACCCCATGATGACAAAAATTTCACCGGGATGTACGGAAAAGCAGACTTCGTTGACACCTACTGTATGCTTCGTTTCCTTGTAGATCTGCTCTTTTGAATATTTCTTCGCCAATAGTGGCAGAACGCACTCAGGTTCAGGCCCAAATATTTTGGTAACCTGCTGCACATCAATAATTGCCATACGCTCACTCCTTTCTGTATGAGTTAATATCCTCGTGCCCATTTAAGTGTAAAGAACAAAAACTGGTTATGTCAACACTAAATTCCGTTATTACTGTTTATACAGAAAAAACTGTACGAAACATCCTTTTCTCTACCTTACGCTTATTGATCCTTGTTCATGACTATCTTTACATTATTAAAAATGTTTTTTACAATAGCGATGTACATATAAAGGCAGGGTGACTTCTCGATGGAACAACTACACAACTTAACTATAGAACAAGAAAACATCATTCAAAGGGCGCGCAAGCGTGTGATAGAATCCATTGGCAACAATATGGATCTCTATGGTATCACCCAATCGATTGGTCATCTTTACGGCTTGCTCTTCTTCCAAAACAAACCAATGACCTTAGATGAAATGGTCCAAGCCATGGAAATGAGTAAAACCAGCATGAGCACGAGCGTGCGAACGCTGGTTGACTTAAAAATGGTAAATAAAGTTTGGGAAAAGGGATCGAGAAAAGATCTTTATGAAGTGGAAATGGACTGGTTCCAAACCTTTGCTGACTTTTTCAGCTTAAAATGGCGGAAAGCATTAGAAATGAATCTCAACAATTTGCGCAAATCAAGAACAGAGCTTGTTCAGCTTCTAGATCAATTTCCTCACGATTTAACTTTACAAAACGCCGTACAAAGCGATATGACGAAGATCAATGAAGCCATTCGTTACTACTTATGGCTGGATCGTCTTATCGATTCGTTTGAGTCTGGTGATATTTTCAAATTGGTCCCTAAAGACATTCAAGAGAATAACTAGGTCATCACGCTCGTTGTTAGGGCCAAGCCCAAATTCTGTACCTACCCCACCAATACATTCACTCCTGTCGAAAGCTATATCAACTCCAATAACAGATATCGCAACCATCGAGACATCCAATCCTGAATGCATAAAATTTTGCTTAAGGTGGTGTTTTATATGGTATTAGGTATGATGTTGCTGGTTGTCGCTTTGCTGTGGGTAGGCTTATTGATCAGAAGCAAGAGATGGAAAGTATTGCTTACGGCTACAAGGGCAAATAGCGAGCAAGTAGAAACGATGTACGCTTATTTTCAATCTCATAAGATTAGATGTAAGTTAATAACGGATGTTGGTCCCGTAGGAAGCAGCAGTTTCATACATGCAACCGACATGATGCCCAATGATTCAGGTGCGGTCATGATGTTGAAAGTACATCAACGCGACATGGATGCAGCTAAGAAACTCATGGGGATTCATCAAGGAATCCTGTAAACGGCATACCTGCCCTTTCTCAAAGTTGTTTGAACGAAAAGGAGTGTATGACATGAACAACATGAATCCCACGGAAGAGAAGCATGTGAGGAACACCCTGCCGGAACCTCCGATGCAAATGGATAATCGTCCATGGCACCGTCAAGGTTGGGTATGGATGATCGTTGTACTGATCGCTTTGGTAACGATCGTGCTGGCAATCGGAGAGTTAAGCGACCAGGTCGCGAACGTAAACAACTCCATCCAGCAGCAGACCGCAGCTATACGTCAACAAAATCATTTATTAGCTGCGCTCGATCATGGTCTGAATCGTATTGAGATGGCCATTACGAATGGTGTGGATCGCGTCATAAACGCGCTTGATAAATGGATGAATAAAATCGCATAGAGATTGTCCCAGGTGATCGTCCTGCTGCCATAGTACCCCGGAAGGGGTACTATTTATTTTTAGGCATCGCTTTGTTTTTGCAACAATTCCAGACTGTCCGTCGTTTGAGATAATGAAAGCAAAAATTCAACGAGGTGATAGAACTTGAATTCCCGGAAAAAACTTTTTAGCCTATCCGCTGCCGCCGTGTTGTCCCTTTCCATAGCTGGTCAAAGCTTTGCAGCAACGACCGCTTTCACCGATCTGGAGCAGGTTGCGGCCAAAGATAAAATTATTTCTCTGCAATCGCAAGGTCTCGTATCGGGAGTCAGTGACGACCTGTTCCAGCCCAATGCAACGCTAACAGCCGCCCAAGGCGTGCAATTAATCGTCAAGGCGCTTGGTTTAAATCTCAACTCCATTAATTTTGTAAAAGCACCACATGCAACCGACTATTTTGCAAAAGCAAACAATGACGCATGGTATGCGCAAAGCTTAATTATTGCGGCAAATAAAGACCTGGGCCTTCCAGCTGATTTTGATCCGAACCAGAAATGGACGAAGGAAATGTTTACCAAAGAGTTGCTTGTTGCTTTGGATGGCCACAACATCATGCATATGATGAAGCTTCCGCCGATCGAGATCAAAGACAAGGCTGATATTACCTTAGACGCTCTTGGTTCAATCCAAGCCGCGATCTACAAAGGGATTGCCTCGCTCGACGCCGACGGTAATTTCCATCCACAAGCGGAAATTACACGTGCGCAAGCCGCTGAGATGATTTATAACGCGCTGAAATACGTCCACCCTGCTGCGAATCAATCCGATCAAACCGTATACGAGAATACCCAATACGGCTTTCGTTTCACTTTGCCTGACAGCTGGAAAGGTTACACCATCGTAAATGACAAATGGGAAGGACTGTCGATCGGGGATTCACAAGGTGAGAGCGTGGTGGAAAGCGGTGCGAAGATTAGCATTCGTCATCCCGCATGGACGGCTGAACAGCCGAGACAGGATATCCCGATTCTCGTCTTTACCGTTGACCAATGGAATGAGCTCCAGCAGGACAAATTTCATATCGGTGCAGCTCCGGTCGGCCCAAGCGAATTGACCCGCAATGACAAGTATGTTTTCGCGCTCCCGGCGCGCTATAACTTTGCGTTCCCGGAAGGCTATCAGGAAGTAGAAGATATTTTAGCTAGCAAGCCGATTCAACCGATTTCGTAACTAAAATGGGCAGTACCCGAAAGCGCAACGCGACTTCCGGATACTGCCCTTCTTTATTAAGTAGCTGTAATTTAGTTATAGTTAGCCGCGATGGTTTCCAAATATTGCTCGATCGGCACGGATTTGCGAAGCGCCATCAAGCCTTTCCCCGCCTCACCGACAATCGTGCGGAATTGCTTGCTTGCCCCGGTCGCTTGCGCCGCAATCGCTTCTACGATCGTTTGCGGGTCATCGAGCTGATCTTCAGGCATTACTGCCATCATTTGCGATACCTTGTTCGTCAAATCATCATATGCATTAATGTTCTCATCTTTATTCCAAATGATACTTTGAACGAAATTATTGCCTTTGGAACCGCCTTGCTCGATAAGCCGAAGCTCGATGTTCAACGGTTTGAGCTCGTAATAGAGACCTTCCGTCAATCCTTCCAAAGCAAACTTGGACATATTATAGAGGGAACCCAGCGGGACGGCCGTGGTGACACCCATAAAGGAACTGATATTGATAAACATGCCGCCGCCTGCGGCTCTGAAATGAGGCAGGAATTTGCGAATGACGTTAATCGGGCCGCGGACATTGACGGAAAACTGCCAATCGATCGTATCTTCTGCGGCTAATTCCAGTGCTCCGTAAGATCCCATCCCCGCATTATTCACAACCACGTCGATTTTCCCAAATGCGTCAATCGCATCTCTTACGGCTGACTCGACTTGGTCCACATTCGTAACGTCCAGCTTAAAGATTTTAATATTGTCGTATGCGGTAAGCTCTGTTTCTTTTTCCGGCGAGCGCATGGTCGCGGCTACGTTCCAGCCGAGCTTGGCAAAATGAATTGCCGTTAGTTTTCCCAATCCTGAGCTTGTTCCAGTAATAAAAATTGTTTTCTTTTCCATGTTTGTTTCCCTCCGTTGTATATTCTGTAATTAGTTAAATTTTAATTTTATATCGAACGTTCGATCTAATTTAGGCAAAAGAATCGGGTTGAACTTATTCGTTCCAACCCTTTTCAAGGCTCACCGCGTTCCAGCAAGCGAGAACCGCTTGCTCCGCGATATCTTCTGTCAGTTCCAGCAGATTTTGCTGATAACCCTTGAGGAGATAAACGATGGATCCATAGTGCATCTGCACCATCATCTGAGGCTCCAATCGTACGAATACGCCTTCGTCGACTGCTTTCCGATACAGCTTCTCCAGCGGCCCGCACCAGCCGTCCTTGTAAGCTTCCAACTTAGACTGCTCATAAATATAGGGCGAAAATGAATACTGCTCAATGAACCGGAACCCCTTCGGATACATATTCCCTAGTTCGATCAAGTTGCGCCAAGCTTTGCGAAACTGTGTCTGAATCGAATCCGTCTCGGTCATATCCTTCGTCACATACTCTCCGTTAAATCGCACAATCGCTTTGTACAGCTCGTTAATAATATCTTCCTTGCTGTTGAAGTAGTGATAGATGTTTCCAGTGGAAACGCCGGAATCTTTGGCGATCAGCGACATGGACGTCGCCTGCAGCTCCTTGTCAATGATCAGATTCAGCGTTGTCTCCAGGACGGCCTGTTGGACCTTGTTGTAAGTCTCAAACATGTTCCCAGCCTCCTTTCGCCTATTTTCTATCGAACGATCGATCTAATCATAGTACACGGTTCCACTGTTGTCAACTCGCCACTCCTCTCCCGCGGTGTCGCTCGATGACCAGATGTAGCGTTGCCTCTAAGAATACGATCTACAATGCACTGTATTGTACAAACATGACCTGACTCCTTCCAATCAAATTAGATCGAACGATCATTCTAATCATATGATGATTCATTACTAACGTCAACCCCCTTTTTCACACTTCGCTATCATCGTTAACAGCGACATCAACGAATGTCAAAGGAAAAGGCCATCAGATCATCTCTCAAGATGATCCAATGACCTGTTTGCAATCTGATAAATGGTGCCGCCATTCACTATTTAAAATAATGCCCCTGTTCAAGATCTGCGATCAGCCCTTGGTGAACAGGGCGCCAGCCCAAGAGATCCTGTGTCTGTACACTCGACCTCGGGATGTCGAGCCCGGCAAGCATAGCGAGGAATCCGAAGTGCGTGCTCGCCTCCTCACGCGAAATGCTGACCACCGGTACATTCAAATGTTTACCGATGACAGCTGCGATTTCGCGGAATGGCACGCCCTCGTCACCTACGCCGTCAAGCCGTGACCCCGCCGGCGCAGATTCGAGTGCCAAGCGGAATAGCGACGCGGCATCGAGACGATGAATGGCCGGCCAGCGGTTCGCGCCGTCTTCTACATAGGCTGCGAAGCCTTTTTCGCGGGCGATATGGATTAATCGCGGCACGAACCCTTTGTCATCCTCGCCATGCACGGATGGCGCAAGTGAGACGATCGAGGACCGTACGCCTCGTTCAGCCAGGGCGATCGCCGCTTGGTCGGAAGCCTCGCCATTGAAGTGAGCCGTAGTCACAAGCGGCTTGCCGCTGCCTTCGAGCGCCGCACCTAACGTTTCTATGGCGCGAAGATCCATTGCCAGCGCGCCGGCGAAATCGGCGAAGTCATGCTTGAACGCCAGGTGAATGACACCGTCCGCATCAGCTGCGCCGCTGTGAAGACTGTCCAGGTCTTCAAGTGTACCGCGGTGCACCTCGGCTCCCATGGCTATCAGCTTGGCGGCGCTATCATCAGAACGTGTTAATCCGACAACCGTATGACCTGTATGGATAAGTTCGCAGACGACCGCTGAACCAATGTAGCCTGCTGCTCCTGTTACAAATATACGCATATGATCTACTCCTTAAGTGGTTAAGTATTTGAATCATTTTTAGTGTAAACTATAGAGTGTACTCTATGGCAAGCGATCATAAGGAGAGATTTTTTATGAAGATTCAGGAATTAGTAGTTAAGACTGGGCTAACTATTCATACCATTCGTTATTATGAAAAGGAACGCTTATTAGACAGCCGGCATGTCCAAAGAGAGAAAAATAACTACCGTAACTATTCGAATGCCGCTATTGAGCGGTTGCGACTCATCAAGAAATTTCAAGGGATCGGTTGTTCGCTCGTAGAACTGAAGGAAATTTTGCAGGATCATGATACGAATACGCGTACCAATCAACAAGTGATAGAATGGATTCGCCAAAAAATAAGTGAAATCGAACAGAAGAAGTACCAGTTTGATCAAATGCTGGACACGCTTCACTTTATGTTAGAATACCGGATTACTTTGGATCATGACCCGCAAAAAGCTCAATCTGTATTAAAATCCCGATATACGGATTAAAATAATGCCACTTTTTCTCACAACTCCAAAATCATTCCCTCCGGCCGTGACCATTGCATAACTTGTGCTATTTTCCTATTGCTGTATCTTACTAAAAATTTCAGTGCCTTTTACTTTCAATTTGGCAACAATTGCTTCCATATCATCAACATCTAAGGCAGTATGGCGAGCGGATACTAGATGAGACATCTCCTCTATTTCATTTTACTTCAAAATGCTGTATGCATAATGGCTTCTGCAAAAGCAGCATTCGTTACTAATTGGGCGTATTCCTCAGGAGTCGCCCCGTCCTCTACGCTCCAACAAACGCCCATGGCCGTTTCTACATATAGGCATTGCTTTAAAATTTGCTTTGGAATATGGAGGCTTTTTGCGAGAATCGAGATGATTTCAATTATTTTCTCATGTAGTTCCTGCGTTTTGGCATCTTCAAATTCATTTAAAATAAAACGCGGCACATCAAACACAGGATCACCTATGACACCTTTGGGATCGATAATTTTATATATATCATGGCCGCTGAGCAAAATATTGTCATGATGAAAGTCGCCGTGCAGCAGCATCTTTTGTGAGTATAATGAAGCGACTGCTAAGCAAATATCTTTTGCTTTTCTCATGTGCAGATACATTTCGGGGCAGTCCTCCCGCTTGCTCATGTAATCGGTTATTCGACTGACCCAGCCTGTGTAAGTCGGATAAATATCGGTTTTTTTAGGCTCGATGTGCAAGCCATTATATAAAGAGCTAAATACAGTCAGTCTTTTATGAAGCGATGCCTCATCCCTCAATGAAGTCCCAGGACGTACACACTCTTCCAAAATGACACCGTTCTCAACATCAACATCATGCCCTTTGCAAAATCGTCTGCCTTTATATTGACTTAACGTTTCATATTCAGTCGAAATGGATGCAGGGTTGCCAATTTTAAGGACAGCGCTTCCAAAATGAGCTGAATGGCATCTAACAACTAAGTTTGCCGAATACGAAGGAATGAGTTGAAAATCGTTCAGTTCCCATTTATCCGAATAGGTTTGAATTACACTCAAAACCTTCTCATAGAAATCGTTCCCAAAACGGCTCCTGATCGTTTCGATCTCATTTTGCGTAAACTCATATCGCTCTTTCATCCGAAGGTACGACCTCCATCGATTCACAAATTTTGGGTCAATATGGAGTCATTATACTTTAGATTGGATATTTATTCGAGTTCTTCATCAACTGATCCTTATTTACTAAAATATCGGTAAGCTAAAGTCCCTAGCCAAACAGCTAATAAAAACCAAACCAGAATAAATAACGCACCAGTTATCCAATTCTTCGGTTTTCCCTGCTTATGGATTTCCTCCGCTTTTATTCTACAATCCTCAATAACAGTTGGCGAAATCATCTTTAGTGCCAATGTTATTCCGAGAGGAACGATGATTAAATCATCTAGATAACCTAATACCGGAATAAAATCGGGAATTAAATCTATAGGACTAAATGCGTACGCTACAACCAAAATCGTAAATAACTTCGCGTACCACGGTACTCTCGGGTCTTGATATGCCAAGTACAGTACGAAAATGTTCCTTTTAATCCCGTAAGCCTTATTCTTTACGCTTTCCAATGCCTTCGCCACGCCCATGTCTGACCCTCCGATTCATCGTTTTCCATACCAAGTCTGATACGCGTCACACCTAACGAACCAGATTATAGCATGTTATTCAAATCATTATGAAGCAGATTCCCATGAACGTAAAGAAGGCAGCCAGATTTCAAATCGGCTACCTTCGTTTGTTATTTATTAAATCTACTACTCCGATACTTTAGCATGCTCATGCGTCAAACCAATACGCTTTCTCTTGGGCAATTCTCACCAGACATGGGCCTAATTCGAGATAAGCTTCATCGACAAAAATCGGCTGGCCTTCAATTTCCACCATATATCGATAATACGAGCCCATAAATAAATGATGGCGAATCACGCCCTCCAGCAAATAATGGCCATTCTCTAGTCGAACCCGCTGGAGGTCAGCACTAGATTCTTCATCATGAAGCGCATCGATCGTTTCAATATGAGAATCCCCCGAACGAATGACGACTTTTTGCTGCCTTCATTCATAACTGAGTGTAAGCGTGTGGCTCTCACCTAAAAACTGTGCGGCAAAGTAAGTTGCCGGCTGACGATAAATTTCCTCGGGTGTGCCCGCCTGTTCGACCCGGCCTTCATTCATCACGATGACATAATCAGCCATCGACAGCGCCTCTTCCTGGTCGTGCGTAACGTAGACGGCTGTAATGCCAAACGATTGCTGGATGCTGCGAATGCCGACCCGAAGCCGCTGCCGTACTTTGGCATCAAGATTCGATAACGGCTCATCGAGAAGCAGCACTTCCGGCTGCACGACAAGCGCCCGGGCCAACGCACCCAGCTTTCACGACATCGTGCAAAGCCTCCATCCTTTCCTCTATGGGGGTATCGTAATCCCAGCGATGAATTTGATATAGATCTACATAATCGGTAGAAACAGAGCGGTATCTCGATTTTCTTAAATGATTGCCTAATCCTCCCACTGCACGAACAATTGGATATAAAAAAGCCGCGAACTTCGCTGCAGCATCTAAAAAATTACTCGTGTCATGGTTTAAAATAATTTTTATCGCATTATCCTCTTTATTATTGAAGATTTGGTAGGCGTGCTCGGCTTCATCTAAATTGAGGCGATGTGTAATGATATCCGTTGGATCGAACACACCTTCTTTAATCTGGCGGTACAAGTCGAGCAAATAATGAATAACAGGGGCTTGTCCCATCTTCACCGTAATATTCCGGGTAAATAAATCGCCAAACGGGAACGCGTTATAATTACTGCCATAAACGCCAGTTACTTGGATCGTGCCACCTTTGCGGACAAGCTTCGTGGCCATCCGGAAAGCCCCGTGACCGCCGCCTTACAGTTTAAGGAGTGTTTCCACCTTTTCGACTAAAGTCTTCTCGGAGTCGAGCCCTACTGCGTCCATGACAACATCAGCCCCGCCACCCGTTAGTTCCGCGAGTTCCTGCAGAAGATTGTCCTGCTTTTTGAAATTGAAAACTTCAACATGATTCGTTTTACGGGCATGCTCCAATCGATAATCAACATGATCGATGGCGATGACGCGTTTGGCAGCTTTGGGGCTTGCCGCTATCATCCAGCACGCCTCCACTATCTTTTAAAAAGTGAGGCAAATTCCGCTATATTTTTGAATATAGCGTCAGGTTCAACATCATATTTTACGCTTTGATACGTTGATAACCATTGCACGGCGTAGGTTTGAACGCCTGCGGCTTTCCCCGCCAAAATGTCAGCATTACTGTCACCAAGAAAGACAGCTTCATCAGGAGCTGCCGCAAAAAATTCCATCGCCTTAAAGATCCCCTCAGGATCTGGCTTCGGTTTTTCTACATCATCACCTGTGACAACAAAATCAAAATATTGCGATAGCTGTAAAGCTTCCGAGGAGATGTCAAACGCTTTTCGACTCTTCCCCGTAATAACCGCAATGTGTTTTCCAGCTTCTTTAAGCAGGATGAGCAGCTCCTGAATCGGATTGATTTCATGCATGCTAGCATGTGCTTTTTCATACAAAACGTAATATTCACGTATGGCTTCAGCAACAGCTGCTTGTTGGGCAAAATTAATAGTAATGATTTCATCTTCCGTTGGTCCAAACATGGAAACGAGCTGCTCGTTGGTCACATCTTGCCCATCATATTTTTTGAAAACCGTTCGAAATGCTTCAAACGACGCTGGTAACGTATCCGCAAGTGTGCCATCAAAGTCAAATAAAATAACAGTTTTGTTCATGAAACAGCTCCTTTGCCAAAAATTATTGAATCCCATATAATTCCATAATGATCGCGATAAATCCTGCCAATTATTGAATGCATTCGCTCTAATATAATAAAAAACAGCCGTATCCGGCTGCCTCCCATTCGCTCGTTCATTCGATTATACGATAAACCGATAACCGGAGCCCCAAACCGTTCCGATATACTGCGGCTTAGACGGCGTCTCCTCAATTTTCTCCCGGATGCGGGCGATATGTACTGTCACCGTGGATGCATCACCTAAGCTGTCCAAGCCCCATATGCGCTCGAATAGCTCCTCTTTACCGAAAACCCGGTTGGCGTTCTGCAGAAGAAAGAGCAGCAAGTCGAACTCCTTCTGCGCCAGCATTACTTCACTACCGTTTACAAATACGCGACGAGCATCCTTATGCACTTCCAAGCCCCGCACTTGCAGCTTCGAGCCCTCATGGCCTTTGCCGAACCGTTCTTTCATCCGTTCGAATTTTTTCATATGTGCACTTACTCGAGCTACCAATTCACCCGAACTGAACGGCTTGGTAATATAATCGTCCGCACCGAGGCCCAGTCCGTTGATCTTATAAATCTCCTCCGCCCTTGCGGATACGAGCAGCACCGGAATATCGTCCCGTTCCCGGACGCTCTTCAGCACCTCGAAGCCGTCGATGTCCGGCAGCATAATATCCAGGAGAATCAGCTCAAACGCCTCTTCCTTGAGCGCTTGGAGGGCTGCTGTTCCGCTGTTGACGATTTTCACCGCATAGCCGCTGAGTTCGAGATAGTCCCGCTGCAGATTGGCGATGCTTTGGTCATCTTCCACGATCAGAATCTTCTTCATCTTCTAACTCTCCCTACACGCTAAAACTTCTTGAGCGAAATCATGATCCGGGTACCTTGACCCACTTCGCTCGTTGCCCAAATCTTACCATCATGCCCTTCAATAATTTGCTTGGCGATCGCCAGGCCCAGTCCGCTGCCGCTCTTGCGCGACGGGTCCGCCTGATAAAATCGTTCAAAAATGTGAGGCAGCTTCGTTTCCGGTATCCCTTTTCCATTATCTCTAATTTCAATAATGACTGATGTGCGCGTATCCCGGAGCGAAATTGTAATCTGTCCGGGCCCTTTCTCGACATACGTCATCGCATTATCCACGATGTTCTGAACGACGCGCTTGAACCGCTCCCGATCAATACGAACCTGGACCGATGCCTGCAAATCATCGATGAGTTCAATGCGGATCCCCGCCTTCTCGCATTCATAGCGATAATCCGCTACACAATCCTCGAAATAGGCCAACACATCACTCTTCTCAAAATGATACGGAAGCTGGTTCAGATCCAACTTCGAGTATAGCAGGAGATCGTCGATCATCGCGTTCACCAGAATTGCTTTGGACCTGGCGGTTTCCAGGTACTCCTCCAGCTTCTCCGGTGTTTTGGCGACGCCGTCGATGATACCTTCAATATATCCTTTAATCGATGTCACAGGCGTTTTCAAATCGTGTGAAATACTGGACACCAGGAACTTTCGGTTGTCGTCGTATTTTTCCTGTAAATAGACGGATTCCTTCAGCTTGATCCGCATAATCTCGAGCGTTCTGCTCAGTTCGCGTACTTCGCCTTCGCCCTCCTCGGCAATACCCCGGCTTAAATCGCCTACACTAATGGCTTGTGCCGCAGCTTTCAGCCGTGAGATCGGCGTCACGATGCCGCGTGAGAACCGGTACGATACCCATAAGTTCATCACAAGAAAGACGAATGTGAAGAAGCCTATTGTAAAACCGGCTAACACCCAGTAAAAATCCGTGTTCATTTGAATCGGTGCCATGAGCAGCAGAATGCCCGTGTCACCGCTCTGCAGCTTATAATCCACGCGGGCAAACTGATAATTGTCGCCATCCAGCTCGATGATATCTGAATGCGTCTCTTCTCCTGATAAAATCAAGCTTTTTTCAATATCGAATGTACTGAATTTTTTTGTCGCATACAGGACTTCCCGATTCTTTAATAGGACGGCACTGGCCCCCAGAACGTTCACTCGCTGCGTCAGCTCGCTTTGATATTGGTGATCAAGCAGCTTGTCGAACCCAGCCACTTGCGCTTGCCGCTGCAGCTCGCTAATCGCTATCCGGACCTCGAAGGCGCGCTGTAATCCCTTCGATTGCACTTCGTGGCCGAATACCTTCGTATAGGTTGCTATAAAAATGATAACCGCCAGCAGCGTGAGCCCAATGGATGCCAGCATCGCCAGCATGTTCATCGTAAAAAACCGTTTGGTGAAGTCCATAACAATACCTCGCTAAATATCCTTCCTGTCGAACAAGTAAAAACCTGTCGTAAATAACATCATACCACAACTGGCCAGAATCAAGACTTGCCGTATTATTTTGAAGTAATTCATCGATTCGGAAATCCAGAGAAAGTACCAATCGAACATCGAAGTCACGAAGAAGCTGGAGTAAGCCGAGAACGCAATGCCTAAGAAATTAAAGGCGATAAAGACCAATATCGATAGGAAAAAAACCGCTAACCCGCCTTGAATCACATTCGCCAATACGACAACAATCAGTGCAAAAACGAACACAGGGAAAAAGGTTAACACATACGACGCGATCACTTTGAACACACCGCTCAAGCTAGCTGTGGACGGATTGAAGATAAATCCAGCCAGCATCGAGATCAACATTACAAACAGCAAATTACCGGCAATAAATAAAGCCAGGTTCAACACCTTCGCGCTAAATACACCGAAACGCGACACAGGTCTTAGTAAGGTAAGCTTCATCGTATTGTTCGAAGCTTCCCCGTTGAACATATCGATCGCTACGAAGGTCGCAAACAATGGCAGAATGGTATAGGAGAAAAATTGCAGCACCACAATCGGAAATTCAACGCTGCCCACGACCCGCAAGCCTAAGCCATGCTTAATTGTGGTTACGGCCAGCTGCCCGATCATCACGGCAAGCGTGGACAAAATAACAGCTGCCAGCAGCTTCTTCTTTTTCATCAACTTTACCGCTTCATTAAGGAATGCGGCTTTAAACCCGGCCATTTCGGTCCACCTCGCTTACAAAATAATTTTCCAACGACGAATAATAGGAAAGGATGTTCTCCGTATATTCGACATTGACCAATCTGCCCCCATAGACGATTCCGATTCTTGTGCAAGTCAACTCCACATCGTGGATCAAGTGACTGGAAATAAAGAAGGTCGTCCCTTCTTGCGATAACTGCTTGATAAGCTTCCTCATCTCCAGCATTCCTTCCACGTCCAGCCCGTTCAAAGGCTCGTCCAAAATGAGCAGCTTCGGCCTGGACAGAATGGCCGCGGCAATCCCCATCCGCTGCTTCATGCCCAAGGAGAACTTTTGCGTTTTTTCATGCTTATATTTTAGCATTCCAGTAATTTCCAAGCATTCATCAATACGCCGCTGATCGACTTCCGGATAAAATCGTGCAAATAGCTTTAAATTTCCATTCGCTGTTAAATACGGATATGACTCCGCGGTTTCAATCAGGCAGCCGACATGCTTCATCGCATTTACATAATCGTCAACCACACTAACGCCAAAAATCTTCACATCGCCGCGGTCAGGCTTCATCAACCCGGTAATCATTTTCATAGCAGTTGTTTTCCCTGCCCCGTTCGGTCCAAGGAATCCGAAGACATCCCCTTGATTGACGTCCAGATTCAATTCGCTAATGCCGCGCCCGTTTTTAAACGACTTCGTTAAACCACTAATTTCAATGGCCTTCACAGTCACTTTCTTTCAACTCCTCCACAAAAAATGCTCAGGAAGCCGTGACGAACCACAGCTTCCCGAAAGGTATATTTATTCAAACACGCGGTCAAATTGGCCGTCAAAGTATGGCTTTGCCGTAGATTTGTACGAGTTGTTGCTGGTGATTTCCAGGTTCAGTTCCAAATATACGTTGCCATTACCGTTCGGATGAAGCATACCGCTCTTCTGCTCGCCTTTTGCATTCTGATAAGTAAAGGCCTGATTGGAAGCTGTCTGATCATACTCGAAAGTAAACGCATCTATGTCTGGATAGTCACTTTCGAAGCCAGGGTATACGGTCTCTGTATATGTACCCGCCACTTTATCGCCATTCACATTCGTAATTTGCAGAGTTCTTTCCCCAATCTTCACGAACTTGCCGTCTTTTTCCATGACAATATTGTTCTTAAAGGTCCCTACATATTTGCTGCTGAGCCCATTGGAATAGCTAACCTTCTCCACGTCTGCTCCCGCAAGATCAGGCTTCACGACCTTCGTCGCGCCTACGCCAGTCAACTTGAATACGATGTTCAAGGCAAGGTCATGCTGAACGCCATTCTTGTCTTTACCTGACAATGTAATATCGCCAGTGACATTTTCCAGGTAGCCTGCTTTGTTCTCAACCGCAGAACCTACAACTTTTTTCACATAAATATCACTGTTGATAGCAGGCATCTCAGATTCATGACTTA
Organism: Paenibacillus aestuarii; assembly: GCF_027789125.1. Lineage (GTDB taxonomy): Bacteria > Bacillota > Bacilli > Paenibacillales > NBRC-103111 > Paenibacillus_E > Paenibacillus_E aestuarii. The sequence continues at coordinate 36,156 of NZ_JAQFVF010000015.1, forward strand.
ACGATCTCTTGAACCCGAAGGATGCGATCGCATTCGCAAGCGCAGGTACCTGCGCCTCAGACAAGCTGCCGGCATACATTTTGCTGCCGTTCGCTCCTTCTTCGACTTGGACGTAATCCTTCAAATTTCCGACCACGGCGTCCACAATTTTTTCAACTTCCGGCGCGTTATTTTCGTTGAACGGGTTGTTGAACTCGCCCGGCGCCCGGCGCTTCATATCCTTGGGATAATCCGTCACATAAAACTTGTTATCACCGCTATTCTTCCAGGCGGAAATGTTCACATCTTCATACGTATAGTGGCTGGAAGTTTTGCCGTCAGTTGCTGTTGACACATCGTTGCTTTCGGACATTTTATTGATCGTATCGAATTTTTTCGTTTCGGAGGACTGCAACAAAATTTTATCGTTATCTTTGAGCGTGTAAAGCGTCTCCACCGTGTAGTTGTCAAGCCCTTTCTCCATCATCGCAGCCGTCGATTTCGCGGAGCCTTTCAACAAGTCGTAGCCGGATCCAAGCAAGGAATCGGCGAAAGCTGTTGAGACGAACAAGCAAGCGCCAACGGTAAACGAAAGCACAGTTAATCCTTTTTTACCAATTTTCATTTTGGTTCTCCTTTTAAGCACAAAATTAGGGGGAAACGTTTCCTTACTACTTATTCTAAAGCAAGCTTATTGAATCCCTCTAAATCATTTATTAACAAAGTATAAACTCGCTGCTTTGTTGCTAACGATTCGACTGTGGCCCTGCTTTATAGAAGAAAAGGCAGCGCGCTAATATCAGCGGCTGCCTTATACCATTTTCTATTTTAAGAACCAAGCGAGATACCGATCGATGCATGATCTTCAGGTGTGCCGAGCCAATAACCATAAGCCACAGCCACTTCAACGAAATGTTGAACAACATCCGGTGATGGAGGACCCGGTTCTACAGTATCAGTGGGACGTCCAACCATAACGCCTGGTGGAACTTCCCCTTACTTCCCCTTTCATAAGGGAATAATCTCTATCATCCGATAGCTCTGTTAGGAGCTGAATTCGTGGTTCCATGACATCCAATAATGTTGACATAATAATGATGCCTCCTTCGCGTTAGTGAGCGTGCCTGCTGCAGAAACATCATACTATGCCTTTTACTATCAAGGATAATACAGAATGATGATATCAACTATAAGAAATTCAGATATCAGACGCCAGTGTTAGATACCGACCCGCGGCGCGCCGTTCCTTAGCCGGCAACGTAAAATGGTGGTTTGACGCCAAGCATGCGGGCATACACATAAAGTTGTCCTTTGTGATGGGCTTCATGTCCGATCAGACGATGCAGGATATCGACGCCTGGCTCCGTAATTTTGAGCAGTTCGATCGTTGCGTTTCGCTGTAAGTCCGATTCTGAATAACTAGCAATCTTCTTTTCATGTTTTTCCGTTAATTGCTTAAGAAGCTCACGGGCTTCGGACAATGTTGTCGGTACAGGTGGAATGATCATCTCACGTTCATCCATCGCGGAAAAGAAGAAATCAGGTGTCCAGGCCAGGTGATGAATCAGTTCAGTTGTTGTCAACGCGCCTTCCCATGGACTCCAGGAGCCGCCTTTTTCAGGCAGTAATTCAACGAGTTCCAGCAAAGCATTGCGGTGCATTTTCCAACGATTCATCACTTGCTGTGTGTTTGTAGGTTCATTTGTCATCGTTTTATCCTCCTAAGATGCATCTTTTATATAGACCGTATACAAGTTAACTACTGCTATAAGATTCCCGGCTGCTTGAACGATATTCTTGCAAATTGCTGATCTGTAAGCGCCTGATCGTTTGCACTTTGCATCCCTCCATTCATGAAATCATGGCAAAATGCAAAAACTGTATGAAAGCAATCGGGTCGAATATAATGTAACACCCCGCTGCCGACGTTTGTACTACAGCTATGTTGGGTGGGACATAACAAAAAGTTATGAGGAATTGAACATGAAAACAGAATGGTTAGAAGCCTTTCTTCAGACCGTGGAGTTGAAAAGCCTCACGAAAGCCAGTGAAATGTTGCATGTGAGTCAACCCGCGTTAAGCAAACAAATCCGCAATTTAGAGAACGAACTGGGAACACAATTATTGATCCGTTCAACAATCGGCGTAACCCTTACGCCATCCGGTGAAATTTTACATGAAAGCAGCAAGCGAATAATGAGTGAAGTGAATACGATGAAAAGGGAAATTGCCCTTGCAGAAGGCAAACAAGTCCACCTCACCATTGGATCTTGGCCGAGTATAGCTGCGCTTTATTTGCCCCAGCGAATTGCTGGAAATAAACTAACGGATACCCATTCTGCCTATAAAATTAGAGTGTTCTATAGCTTTTTTGACATGCTGAAAAGTTTAGAAACAGGCACAATCGACGCTGCTTTATTTGATGACAGAGGAGTGAAACACGATTTTTTGGCGTCGCTTCTTTTTACTGAGGCATTCTTGTTATTCGTTAACGTTAATCACCCGTTATATGGAAATCGCCAAGAAGTCACCTTTGCAGAGATTGCGAACGAAGCCTTTGTCATGCTGCCTGAAGGATGCGATGTCAGAATGCTGGTTGATCATGCATTTGCTGCAAAAGGAAAAAAGCTCCATATTTCATTCGAAATCGAGCTCGGCCAAAGCATTCTTGGTTTTATCCAAGCCAATTTGGGAATCGCCATTTTGCCTGAAATCTTTGTTCAACAAACCAATGAGACGGTTAAAGCCATCCCCATATCGGATTTTGGTTTGACCCGGCAAATCTCAGCCATTACGCGCGAACAATCTGCAAGCAAACAATTATTAACTTTATTTGATTCCGTGCTGCCAAGCCCGGGATAGTCGCTATTTCTGGCCCTGTGCCAGTGACCGACCTCGCATCAAACTAACAAGTAGCAGGATCATCGGGAAGCCCACGATAAAAATCGGAAATATGTAAGGAATCCATACGAATTTCGTATAATCCAATAGACCTATGATGTTGGGCGGCACTAAGGAAATCGTAAAAATGACGGTTGCCGCGAATCCGATGAGGATCCGCCAATTCTTGATACCAAACAATTGTGCAGTTCCATAACTGTTGATAAACAGGTAAATGGCTAGCTTAACGAAAACGCTGAAAATCCAGATGAACATAATCCAGACATCCATGTTCTGAATAAATTCCAAATAATTAATAAATCGAACCATGCTAAAATAAGGAAAAATTAAAGTGGACCCAATGTTCGTACCAAATGTCATAATCACAAAAATTGCCGTAATGACGGCGATTATGGATGGAATACATATCGCTATTAGCGTGGGTTTAAGCATCTTCTGCGGATTTGCAATAAAAGGCACCAACATCATGATCATCATAGATTCACCTAGAAATGATGCATTCACATACGATCCTTTCAAAATAGGTATAGCCCCCGAGTCTGCGTATACAGGCAAAATCAGCGATGGGTGCAGATTCATTACATTCAATCCAAAGGTGATGACAATGCCAACTAGCAGCAAAGGGCCAGCCAGTTCACTGAAGCGAGCAATGGCTTCGACGCCTCCTGCGTAATTGATATAAACCATGGCAAGGACCATCAGTACAGTGATGACCCAAATCGGTGTAGCGTGAAACAAAAATTGCTTAATAAATAAGGAAAATATACGCAATATATCCGCGGATACGGAGAACCACACTATAATATAGAGCACACCGATCAGCTTCCCGATCCATTTGCCAAAAAGCTTTTGTGCAAACTCCACCAGGGTGTACGTAGAATGCCTTTGCGACAAGCTTACTAAAACCAGCGTCACGATGACTCCAATAACGCCTGCCACAGTCAGTGAGATCCAGGCATCCTGTCTCGCAATCTCGATCGTGGGGGATACCGTGAGCCAAATGCTCATGGAGATTTCTAAAGTTGTAAACATCCAAAACAGTTGCCAGATCGAAATTTTCACTTTCTATCTCCTATTCCTGGGATCCGCTTGCCAATATCCCCCGAATTCTGAATTTTCAATTGGACATGAACCGTCACCTCAACAGTCGGGAAAATTTCATCCCAATTGTTGCGTATTTCTTTCCAGCGGTAAGGATGTTCGCGATGAATTTCTTCGCCGATGCCAATCACGTCCTGACCGTACTGAAGCTGCAATTTCTTAATCGTTGCTTCTACTTTCTTGGCTTTCATTTCATTCAGCTTCCGTTCTAACGGTATCCGTTCTGCGGATTCGGAGATGTCAATATTCGTGTTGTTTTCAAGAACTCTTCCTTTACCCTCCAGCTTCACATTGGCGATAATTTTATTCCCTATGAAGGAGGTTTGAATGGATTTTTTTAGGTTGGTTTCGTATAAAGAGACATCTCCATCTCCTGTATCTTCCGTAATAAATTGATCTCTCAGTACACCTTTCACCCAGAACAATTCCAGCGATTCACGTCCACTCACTTTCCCGACCATTTGCAACTGTTTATTAAAGATCGCAACGGATTTCACTTCGATCGTTTCATGTTTCTCTTGCTCATTATTCGGTGTAATTTCAACCATTGGCATGCAAGGCCGGATTCCATCGCGTCCGATATCAAGCAACACATCGCGTAAAGCCGTATCCCCTAAACGGCAAAACCGGTCTTGTTCTACGGCCACGATCGCCGAGAATTGATTGAACGGACTGTTAATTTTCAAAACATCTTTGCCTTCGCCATTATTGACAACGAAAATATCCGTACGCATTCGCGTATCGGTATTACGGGTAAATTGATCCATAATTTCGATCAAGCCTTTTTTGGCCAGCTTTTCCCCAATGAATATCGACCTGCGGTGTCCCAGAAAAATTTTGCGCGGCAGTTTATCTTGAACTTGTTGTTCTAAGTCAACGATTGAAGATCCGGTAGCGGTAAGGACGATGTTGCCTCGTTGGTCGCTCCCGCCGCCCCCTCCGCCTCTTTTGCTATTGATACTGGCAGGCACTGCAACCTGTGCGCTTTTTTGAAGTTTTCCGTTCTCTGCCAGATCCAAGGCCGTTCCAATCCAGAAGGCGTATTCATTAATTTCGTTCCGATCCCAACATCCGGAAATGACCAATGTCAATATGAGCATGAGAATTAGCCCTATGTTCCTCATCGTTTTTGCTGCTCCGAAACGTATCGTTTATTCATTCTTATCAGCGTATCCTTCCAGAACTTTTTCCCGATAGGTGCAATCGGTTTGAGATAAGGGACTCCGAACGATTTTAAGGTCATCAAATGAATCAGGACGAACATGACCCCGATGGCAACCCCATACAGGCCAAGGAACCCACCTAATATCAGAAGTGGGAACCGCAAAATTCGAAAAGGCAGCGCCAAACTGTAGTTCGGAAATGCGAACGAGGCAATGCCCGTTCCTGCCACGATCATCACGATGGGCGCGGAGATGAAACCAGCTTGCACAGCAGCTTCTCCAATGACTAACGCTCCTACGATACTCACAGCCGAGCCGATCGCTTTCGGCAAGCGAAGACCCGCTTCCCGCAACCCTTCGAACATCAGTTCCATTAACAACGTTTCGATGACGGTAGGAAACGGAATCCCTTCCCGCGATACCGAAATACTGAGCATTAAATTAAGCGGAATCATCTGAGGATGGAACGTCGTTAGTGCAACATAAACAGAAGGAAGTAAGCAGGACATGATAGCCAGCAGGATGCGGATGATTCGAACTGCCGAGACGTATAAGAACCGTTCATAATGGTCTTCCGCTGCTTGAAATCCGGACCAAAACGTCATCGGCAGCAATAAAGCGTTAGGCGAGCCGTCGACGATAATGGCAACTCTACCCGCCAGTAGGCTCGCTGAGACAGTGTCTGGACGTTCGGTATTTTGGATTTGCGGAAAGAGGGAAAAAGTCTTGTCTTCAATACATTCTTCAATATATCCAGAGTCCAGCAGTTGATTGGAGCGAAAAGCCTGGAGTCTTCTTCTGACTTCTTGAATCAGCTCTGGTTTGGCCTCGTCTTCGATATACGCCAGGACAAACTCCGTATTGGTCAGTTCACCGGCTTGATGCATTTCAAACTTTAATTTGGGATGGCTGATTTTTCTGCGAACCATGCTTAGATTTGTTCTCAGGTCTTCGGTAAATCCTTCGCGCGGCCCCCGAATCGACGCCTCATTGGATGGCTCATTGATTGCGCGTTGTTTAAAATTCGCCAAATCAGCTAAATAAGCAAAAGGTTTACCGTCTACAAAAATAGCCGTACTTCCTTTCAGCACTTTGGCTACAATTTCCGGAACCTGCTGCACAACGGTATATTGTGTCAATCGGTCAAAATCGCGACGAATCATACAGGCCGAAATGATTTGTTCCAGTTTATCCGAATCCGTCAACTCTTCTATGTAAACAAGTAAAATTTGTGAGTGATCCGCGAGTGTTAACGGCCGAAATACGATATCCGCACAATTGTGAAAAATATGTTGTAACGTATCGCAATTGACCGTGACACTTTCATTGACTTCCACTGAAAAGCCATGGCCCATATCCTTCCCCCGCTTTCGCATGATTTGGTTTATTTTGTGTGACATGATGTTCCTTTATTCCAAAAAACAGGAAAGTGATGCGTTCGCCATACAGGCTCACTGCGCAAAATAAAAAGAACTTCAGCTCTTTTCATGATGAAAAGAACGGAAGTCCTTGTAAAATTGACACTTACATGACCATGTCATAACCTGTAATCGTCTTGGTTTCCAGGCAATCTTCCAAGCCGTAAACGCCATATTCGCGGCCAATCCCCGAATGTTTGAAACCGCCGAATGGGGCTTTCATTTCAAAGCCGGCCCCATTGATGAGCACCACACCGGCTTGAATGCGCGAGGCGAGTTCGTTCGCTTTCGCCAAATTCGCCGTACTGATGTAGGCGCCTAGACCATAATCGGTGTTATTGGCCATAGCGACCGCTTCTTCCTCCGTTTTGTAGGTCAAAATGGACAGTACAGGGCCAAAAATCTCTTCCTTCGCAATCGTCATCACTTCCGTAACGTTAGCAAACACGGTTGGTTTGACGAAGTTCCCTTGTTCCAAGCCATCTGGATGCCCTTCGCCTCCAATGACCAACTCGGCTCCTTCTTCAATGCCCTTTCTAATATAATGTTGAACTTGAAGATATTGCTTCTCGGTGACGATTGGCCCAAGTACCGTATCAGCTTCAGATGGAAGTCCAACTTTAATGGATTCGACCGTCTCACGGGCAAGTCTCTTCACTTCTTCAAGCCGATGCTCAGGAACAAATAACCGGGTGCCGGCCACGCATGCTTGCCCATTATTGGTATAACAAGAGCGGACTGCCGCAGGAATCGCTTTGGCGAAATCAGCGTCGTCGAGCACGATATTCGGCGATTTCCCTCCGAGTTCCAACGTGACTCGCTTCATCGTGTCAACCGTTGCTCTGCGGATTTCTTTGCCAACACGTGTCGACCCGGTGAAGTTAATCATCGCAATATCCGGATTGCGCGTAAATTCAGCCCCTACAGTTGTGCCAAGCCCATTCACGACGTTGATCACACCGGCTGGTAGGCCTGCTGCATGGAAGCATTCGGTTAACAGCTGCGTTTGTAGGGCGCTTAATTCACTAGGTTTGATGACGACCGTACATCCCGCTGCGATCGCCGCCCCCAGCTTAGCTGTAATCTGCGAATAGCTGGCATTCCAAGGCGTAATGATGCCAATCACGCCGACTGGCTCAGAGACAACTTTGGCTTTGCCGATGTATTTCACAAACTCAAATTGTTCAAGCGCCTCTTTGCTATCGATGAAATTAGCCGCAGCCAGCTTCACCCGGCCGACAGCCATCATCCGCGGCGCTCCATATTCGAGGATATTGGCTTCTGCCAATTCGTCCATGCGCTCCATGATCGCGTCACTCAGTCGCTGCAGCATGTCTGCTCTTTCTTGCACTGTCGTTCTGGAAAATGACGCAAGTGCCGCTTTTGCCGCCTGGATGGCAAGCTTCGCATCTTCTTCGTCGCCGAGCAAGACGCTGCCGAAAGGTTCTCTCGTTGTCGGGTTCACGAGAGGTTGGATTTGTGTGCCGTGAGGTTTTACAAACTGGCCGTTGATATAGATGTGTTCCATTGTTTTCATAAGTTACACCGCCTATTCAGATGATTGGTTAAGCATTCGTGGATTGCACTTTGGAACGTTTGTTCAGTTGGACAATTGTCAAATAAATGACTGCCGTCGCAGCCAACGCAGCTGCTACAGCCATAAACACGCCGCGGGTAGAATCGGTATGCAGCAGCAGCTCCACCCCTTTTACGAATAACGGACTGAGGAATTGGCATGCATATACGCTCGCTAACAAAATAGAGATGCCTGTCGTTAAAACTAGTTTAGGCACAACTTCCGCCGTTTTAATAAAGGAAAGCGGAAATAGCATGCCTTCCCCCAAACCGATTAAGAATACAGCCAGCGCAACTGTCCACACCGTATGTGCGGAGCTGATTAGCAGGAAGCCGGAGGCCATTAAGGCTAAGTTTAGTGGCACTAGCAGTTTTTTGAATACACCCGTCAGAGGTGTTACGGCTAACCCGCCAATAAAAACGCCGATCAAAGCAAACGCGGTCAAATATCCGACGGAAGTTACGCTTCCGATACCATTATTGGACAGGAATAAGGAAAGATTCGTAGGAATTAAAGTGAACAACATCGCGTGCACGCCGCCGGCGATCGCAACAGCATAGAGAAATTTCGGCATTTTCATAGATTGCTTGATGACTGCGTCCGTCTGCATCGGCGGAAAATTCGGAAGAAAGGCAATCACCATCAGCAGCAGGACAATCGCATAGCTATAGGTTAAAAAAACGTCTCTCCAGCCAAACGAAGCGATCATGCCTCCTATGGAGAGGAAGATGGCTCCGCCGATTCCGTTTACGGAAGTTTGCAAACCGTTCATTTGTGAGCGTGCCTTACCTTGGAAGTTCTCGGAAATGAGCGCGTTACATGTTGGCGAAATGAGACCAATACTTAGCCCTAATAGCGCCCTGAACACTAATATCATCGTAAATGAGTTCGCAAAAGCCGGGCCTGTTCCCCCAATGATGTATAACAATAGCCCTGCAATTAAGATATGTTTCCGTGGAAACCGTCTGCCAAGCTTCCCGGCAATAAATAAGGTTGGCAGGATAAATAGCGAAGATAAGGTAACGACCCACTGTACCCACAATGCGTTCGTATCCGGAAAAGCTACCGCCAGCAGTTTAACTGCCGGCGCGGCCATCATCGTTCCGAAGGTGGTGGTAACAGCCATTGCCAATAAAGTCGTTTTTACACTCGGTTTCAATGATGTACCTTCTTTCTTGTTAATCAGTTATTAAATTCGTCGTACATGCGAGACACGGACGGGTCCAACGCTCTTGTTTCAAAATCCGTCGAGCGGCTCAGCTTCTCCCAGCGCTTCGTTTCAGCTAATTTGCCCGCATCCACCGCGTTGGCAATCGCTACAGCATCACTGCCGAGCAGCAAGCGGAGTGGCGGATTCTCCTCATCGACGATCGCTACAATCGCCTGCGCGGCTTTATCCGGATCGCCATTTTCCTTCCCTGTCACATCACGCAGATGTTTCAGTAGACCGCCAACCGTATCTTTGTACGCATCTCGAGGCTCGATATGCTGCATAGAAGAGCCAGCCCAATCGGTGCGGAAGCCGCCCGGTTCGATCAAAGTCACCTTTAAACCCAGCGGAGCCACTTCTTTGGACAACACCTCAGAGAACCCTTCCACAGCCCATTTGGCTGTTTGGTAAGGTCCAAGACCTGGAGCGCCAGTACGGCCCCCAATGGAAGAGAATTGCACGATATGACCGGATCCCTGTTCTCTTAATAACGGCAATGCGGCTTTCGTCACATGAATGACACCCCACAGGTTCGTTTCCACTTGCGCGCGAAAATCTTCCATCGATGTTTCTTCAATCGAAGAAACGTTGCCGTACCCGGCATTATTGACCAGGACATCTAAACGTCCGAATGTATCGAATGCGGCTTTGATTGCTAACTCTGCCTGTTCGTACTGGTTTACATCAAGTTGAACAATATGAACTTGGCTGCCATAGCGATCGGCAAGATCGGCTAGCTGCTCTGGTTTTCTCGCTGTTGCGACTAATTGATCTCCTTTAGCTAAAACCGCTTCGGCAAGACTGCGGCCGAAACCTCGCGAACTTCCTGTAATAAGCCAAACTTTAGACATGTACATGCGCCTCCTGGTTATGAAATCTTATGGAATGTTTATTCCATGCGCTTAGTATATCTCCACAGATCCAATTTCGTCAACAAGTTTCGGAATGTTTATTCCAAGCAATGCCTTCCAGTCGCCCAAAAATACGCGTATATCCCGCTCCATCAAAGGATTTTACCACTATCATCATCATGCACAAGCCCCCTGATTCAAGCGCATTTTCATCCATTTTTATTAAGATCGTTTGAACTGGAGCATGCAACCGGCTTGCTACAAACGAACCACACCGGAATGTTAATTCCAAATCTTTTGTAAACATGATCATACTTTTAAAGGCGTGATCCGTCATGAATGCTATTGACTCTTCATTCGGCTCGTACTACGCTTAGCATCAATTCAAATCCAACATTTCCTCGAAGCTTCTTGGAAAGCCATTCTTGTATAAAAAAATAGCCCCTTGGACTTCGTTAGGAAGTCGCAAAGGGCTTTTAAATTAGGATTATATGATGACTTCCATGAAGACTCCGCCCCCTACCCTGTCATTGGGCAGCTTTGACTTCCGTCTTTTTCTCAGTCAGATAATACACATAAGCGATGACCGGCAATAAGCATCCGATCAAAGCAGCCAGCTTCCACCCTCCATGCGCATACGCCCAACCTCCAAGGGACGAGCCGACTGCACCGCCTATAAAAAAGATAGACATGAACAACCCGTTCAATCGCCCACGGGCCTGCTGGCCCAGTGAATAAATAGCACGCTGTCCCAGCACCAAATTTCCCGATACCGCCATATCCAGTGTGATGGCCACTATAACCAATATCGCTAAGGAGACTATAGAATGGTTGGGAAGTACCAAAGCGACTAAGAAAGACAACGCCGCAAGACTTATTGCCGCGCCGGTTAGCTTGCGCGTCCAGCCTTTATCGGCCAGCCGGCCGGCAATTGGTGCTGCGACAGCACCTCCGACCCCGGCCAGAGCGAACCAGGCGATGCCGCGCTGCGTTACGCCGAAATGATTCGCCAGATGAAGCGGAATCACTGTCCAGAACAGGCTGAACGCACCGAATAGCGAAGCCTGGTAAAAGGCGCGGCGGCGTAATATCGGTGTTTGCTTAAAAATCGCGCCAAGTGACACAATAAGTGCACCATAGTGCACGGTTGGTGTTGGCTTACGCTTGGGCAAGGCAAAGAACAGCAAAACGATCAACAGAATGACGAGCACGCCCGACATCAGAAAGACCGCCTGCCAGTTGAAAAAGCTGGCGACGAAGCTCGCCACCGGCCGGGCAAACATGATGCCAAACAGCAGGCCGCTCATCACATTGCCGACGACACGGCCGCGCTCTTCTTCCGACGCCAAATAAGTCGCGTACGGCACTAAGATCTGGGCAACGACGGAACCTAGCCCGATGATCAGCGAGGCTGTAAGAAACACCGCTGCGGTGCGAGCAGCCATCGCGGCGAACAATGCCAGCACGACGACGCTTAGCGAGAATACCGCCAGATTGCGATTTTCAATAATATCGCTAAGAGGAACGATAAACAGCAAGCCGAGTACATAGCCGACTTGCGTGATCGTCACGATGAGACCTGCCGCAGCGGCAGAAAGCCCCGTGGCTTCGCTGATCGGACCGACCAAGGTTTGCGCATAATAGAGATTAGCAACGATAATGCCACAGGAGACGGCAAGCAAAATGGTGAGCCAGCCCGGCATGCTTGCTTTTCTTTCCTTCTGTTTTTCCATCTGATTTCTTTCCTCCTCATATCGTTCTTCTTCAGCGAGCTCAGGATTATTATCTAGTTTCCTGCACTCTGCAATTAATGAACGTTGCGTTTATTAATTCAAATCATATACTGAACGTATCGTATTGTAAATAGGCAATTTCAATTATATAATAAACATACAGCATGTATACATGTCAGCTCGGTAAGGAGGATTCCGCTTCATGACGAATACCGGCAAACGAGGTCGTCCTCGGAATATGGAAACAATGAATGCAATTTTGCAGGCTTCTTATGACTTATTATTTGAAAAAGGCTTCGCGGCGATTACGATGGAAAATATTGCGGAACGCGCCGGGGTCAGCAAAGCCACCATCTACAAATGGTGGCCGGGCAAAGCTGCCGTTGTCGTTGACGGCTACCTGTCCGCCGCTTCGCAGCGACTACCTGTGCCCGATACCGGCAGCGTCTATGAGGATCTGCTCACGCATGCCACGAACTTGACTCGCTTTCTGGCAAGCGACGAAGGCCGCGTGATCACGCAGCTCATCGGCGAAGGGCAGATCGATCCCGGTGTCGCGGAAGCGTACCGCAGCCGGTACGTGCAGCCGCGCCGCAAAGAGACGCGGCAAATCATTGATCGGGGCATTGCGCGGAATGAACTGCGCTCCGATGCCAATCCCGATCTCTTCATCGACCTCCTCTATGGACCGATCTTCTACCGATTGACCATGACCGGTGAACAGCTCGATGACGCCTTCGTCAAACATATCGTCACGCTTGCTTTTCAAGGAATTCAGAGGTCTTGAATCTCTCATTAAACTCATGAAACCCGCTTTGGTATGACCAAAGCGGGAATTAGTTACTCTCGCCTCCAAGCATCGGCACTGCCTTTTTCCTACTTTTCATCCATGCTAAGACGACCAACGCGACAGGTAACACAAACTCAGGCAGAAGACCTGTAAACGGTAAAATTCTTGTATCATAATTGAAGATGTCCAAGGGGCTCTCATAACTATTTACGTTCGTTCCAAAATAAAACAAGCCGATGGGCACAATAAAATAGTTTGCATGCTTCAACTTGAAGACGTCTCTCATGATTTGCGCGTAAACATATTGCACGACGATAATCTCGTAAAGCGTTAGGATCGTCCAAATCCCGATCACAATAATTTCAAAACGCTCCAAAAACTCACCAATCCGCACGAGTTGAATGGCAGAGAAATACGGAAAGCTAGCAGACTTCGTGGCGTGAATCCCTAACGATCCAATAGTTAAATACGTTGAAATGAGCACGTAAACACTAGATGAAATTAAGACAATGCAATTGGTTCCGAAAATTTTTTTTTTATTTTTCACATTTCTAAATAGAAAAACAAGCGTCAACGCTTTCCCAAACGGAAATGCCATTGAGAGCAATGTCGCATAAGTCAATTCCGGCAGTGTGCTCCGAAATTGCGGAAGCAAAGGGTTGATCGTCACATTCTTTACCATCATGATGTTGATAATGAGCATACTAATAATGAACACAGGCATCACGATTTGCACGCTCCGAACGATTGTGCCAAGTCCTAAAGAAACGGCATAGGTAGTGACGATTACAATCATAAGAATTAGCAATTCAGGCGAAGTGTTAGGTAGTATCGCCGTCGTGTAGAACAAGGATAAAGAACGAAGCGATAACGTTCCCAAGCCTAGCAGATCTTTGAGGATGACAATGAGCACAATGGTCCCGATCCATCTCCCTAACAGCTTCATCAGGATGTCAGACAAGCTTAAATCCGGATACTTACAAATAATGAAATTCATTAATTTCATAATTCCAATAACCAAGATCAAGGAGACTGCATGACAAATCCAGACATCTGGACCAACGACTTTCGTCTCTAGCAAATACAACGTCGAGAATCCGGATAAATACGTAAAACATAGTGCCCCAAGCTCAAAAGGCGTTATTTGATCTTCATTCTGCATGCTTATTCCTCCAACTGAATATGCAGTAAGCGCAAGATATAGTTAGAAATTGGACCATACACGTACCAGTTATACGTCTCTTCTGTCGGCATGAAGGTGCGCAGCTTGGGGATTAAATAGCAAGTACCCGCCAACGACAATAGCAGGAAAACAACCAAATCGGTGTTTGCTCGTTGTTTCGCTAATCGGATTGCCACCGGAATCCCATAACACCAATATAGAACACAGACGATCAAACAGAACAATGGAATAGCCTCCCTGCTACTGCTTCATTCCAATACTTGTAACTTGTATGTGTACAGTCACTTGAATCGGCATCTCGGGGAAAATGGTTCCCCATTGACTTTTCAATGTGCTCCAAGATTTAGGATCATGTTTGCTAATAAAGTCGGAATAGCCAAATACGTCAACTTTCAGCTCTTTTTGAATACTGTAGAGATTACGGTTAACAGTTTCCTGCAGTTGCGAGGAAATCGTTTGCTCCAGCTTCGCAATCGAATCCTTGCTATGAAAGGATAAAGGCTTGTCGGAATCCATGAGTACGCCTTGTAGGTTGAGATCAACTGTCATCTTCTGTTTCCCTTTTTCCTCATGATAATGAATGGTTCGTTTGGGATTCCTCAGCAGCATCGTGATTTGGGTATGATCCAAATGAAACGTTTGCGGGAATTCAAGCTTGCTTAACCCTCCTCTGCCATAAGTCAGCAAATGGACCACAATCACTTTTTCACCATTCATCCAACCTATGAAGTGTCCTTTATGAAATACACTGCCTCCATTCAAGTAAAGAACTTCCTGACGTTTATCCGCGGGTTGAGCAGCGGTCAATCTGCTCGTGATAAAGCCCCGATAAGGGTCGGCTAAATAATCGGTTACATCCTTCAACTGCATGGATAGACTTTTGCCCCAAAGACGTTCATTTAACACTTTACCCAATAACTCGTTGGCGAGCAGATCGTTGGTCTCCCCTTTTATCGTTAATTTATTGGCCACCCGCCCTTCACTTACGATTAAATAACTTGATCCTCTAATATCACGATTGCGGGTTAAAAAGTCTACCAATTGTGGCATGGCATACTTGGCTGCTTGCTCGCCGATAATAAAAAATTTATCATGCTGCCAAATAAGCATTTTCCCCGCTCGACTTCGTAAATTTCTAGTCGCTTCCATGATCGAATTTCCCGAGGCGCTAGCTACCCATTCATTGCTATTCCCTGTTTTTTTATCCGTGCTCGTTGTGGTGGGTAGGATGCAGTATGCGGTAAACGTATATGTCTTCGTTTTTGCATCGAAATCGATACCGGTAATCATCACAAGCGCAATGTCGCTGATTTCCCTGACATCCGGAGAGCAGCTCACCAATGATAGCAAGATCATGCAGCCCATCAACAGCTTTTTAACGCTTCTCATGGGAATGACCTTCTTGTTTCGATAATCGTCTGTATGGGGCAGGCAGCAGCACATATTTTTCCAATGCATTTCTCATTTGCAGTGAATTTAATGTCGGTAAGAACAGAGTCCCGAACGACTTGAGCGAGCAGAGATGCAGGATGATGGCAAACATGCACAGAGCCAGGCCAAAGACACCTGTTGAAGCGGAGATAAACATAATGGGGAACCGTAAAATCCGTAATGAAATCGCCGTATTAAAGGATGGCATGGTGAATGAAGCTATTCCGGTAAGAGCGACTACAATCACAACGGGGCGAGATACGATGCCGGATTGAACCGCTGCTTCCCCGATAATTAAGGCGCCGACGATACTTACGGATTGTCCTAAGGATCGTGGCAGTCGTAAACTGGCCTCGCGTAGCACTTCGAAAACAACTTCCATCAACATCGCTTCAATGAATGTTGGAAAAGGAACGCCCGCTTTGGTTGCCATAAAGGCGAGCATCAACGGTGTTGGAATCATCTCTAAATGAAATGTCGTTAAGGCAATATATAAAGACGGGGCGAAAAGCGACAAAAAGAACGTAAACACCCGCAGCACCCTTAAGAAATTAGCAAAATAAAACCGTTCATACAAATCTTCGCTGGGGTGAAGAAGGTCGAAAAATGTCGTCGGTACGATCAGCACATTTGGCGTCCCATCCGTCATAATGGCTATTTTGCCTTGATTGAGTGCTGTCGCAATCCTGTCCGGACGTTCTGTGTTCATGATTTGAGCAAATGGCGAGAACGTGCTGTCTTGAATCCACTCTTCGATTTGCGCACTATCGACAAGAACGTTCATTTGGATCGCTGCAAGTCTGCGTTTGACTTCGTCCACGGTGGATGGTTCTGCTTGATTTTGCAAATACATCGCCATGACTTTCGTACTTGTTTGCTTACCGATCTGATAAGTCAAGATTTTCAGCTCTGGTGTTTTTAATCTGCGCAGAACCATGCCGAGATTTTTCTGAATATCCTCGATGAATCCTTCCCGTGGCCCACGCACGTTCACTTCGAGCGTCGGTTCATCGATTGAACGTGTCGCATAGCCAGGCAGCGAAACCCCGAAAGCTTGGGGATACCCATCAATGAATACGACAGCATTGGAATCTGCGATGGCTTGTACAACCACATCGATGTGCTGCAGCTCCGTTGCTCCGCCTAGCGATTTGATCCATTCAAGCGCGAGAGCCTCATCAACGAATGAATCTTTTCGCTGGAGTCCATGATTGAGGAAACTAGCATTTAGTTCATTTAGTCTTTCCTCATCGACCAGTACACTTAAATATGCGATGGCCAATTGAGGACTAGCCTCTGTTCCGTCCAAGTAACGAATCACGAAACAATCATTGTCTGCATAGAGCTGCGAAAGCAAATTCATATTTTGTTCTAGGGAACTAAGCAATTCCCCCGGACGTTCCGTCATGTTGCATCCCCCATACCATTGCATCATCCCGAGTATATGAAGGGAAGTTTACCCAACGAACTTCTAGATTATTCCATAAAAAAAGGGGAATTCATCGATTCCCCTTGAAGAATGCCTCAGATTCATTCGGTTCAAAAGTATATAACTGGGAACCATATACGGTACAATACAGTCTTAATTCGTTTGGGGAGGTCTTTTAGATGTGGACAATTATTTGGCAATCCGCTGCGCTTGCAATTGTCGGTACAATATTGTTGAGATTGGCAGGCCGTAAATCCATTGCTCAAATGACAACGCCGCAATTAGCCATCCTTCTATCTATTGGGGCCGTTTTAGGCTCGGAGGTTGGAGGCAAAGGAATGATCATGACGATTGTGGCAACTGCTGTTTTTGTCAGTTCACTTGTCGTTATTGAATGGATAACACTCAAATGGAATGCAGCTGAAAAAATTTTAAAAGGTGTAGCTATACCTGTCATTACTCATGGCACAATCCATATGAAAAATTTAAGAAAGCTTCGATTAACCGTCGACGATCTCGAAAAAAGATTGAGAATGGCCGGTGTGTCTCGTATTGAAGATGTTCAGACCGGTACAATCGAAGCCAATGGTGAATTAGGATTTGAGTTAATGCCTCATGCAAGACCGCTAACTTTAGGTGACCTGGAGAGAGTACTCAAAGCCAACTTTCCACAGATTACCCTTCCACGATCAGATACAACAAGTGATCTATTTACAGAAGTATCTTCAGGAGCACACCGGGAAAAGCCTAAAAACTCACATTAATCCTTGCCTCACATCCATGATTACAGAACAATTTCATATACAGTACCCTGGTTCCTATCCGCCACTTTCATCGAGCCATAAACCCCTAAATAGAGTCTGCTCTGATCCTGATTCGTACCTAGACTAACATAATAAGCTGATTTCGATCCAAAAGGATCATCGGTTTCAATCACACTGTAATCACTTGGTCTGCCATCGAATCTCGCTCTGGTATAAGCTAAAATTCCTTTCACCGGTGGTCGTGACTCTTCTTTTCGGGCAAGGTCTGTAAACACAACGCTTCCCTTCAGATCAGGAATTCCATTTCCCATATAGGGCTGGACGCCTGTAAGAGCAATTCCTGCGAATTTATCAGGACGCGGATCTTTATGGAAATAACTGGTTAACGGCTGAAGACGACTGCCTGAAACTTTTACAGTATCATTGTAATAGGCGATAATTTGCTCATCTATAGTTTTGCTGCTGGGGCATTCTCTAATGATCGAAGTCGGAAAAGCACCTTCCCACCCTCGCCAGCCCAAATTAATAAACCCTTCCAAGTTCGGCTCAACTTTCATGGCATAAGCTTGAATGAGATGAGGAACCGGTATTGGCTTATAATGGACGAATGAAAAAACCGACTCTACCAAATCCTGTCCGACATTGCCGACATATTTGATATATTGATGATAAAACCTTTGAAAAGAAACGCCCGACATGTTGCGAACTCCTTTGGCCATTACCGTAAGTGTTTCCTGAATCGGCGCAGGAAGTTCATCAAACCGTGTGACTACAGGCGGATGTTTGATAAATGTATGTTTATTTACATCGATTTCAATGATTTTGCCGGCGATTTCCATATCGTCCTGACTTAAATGAAACGGATCATAGCCCGATCCGCCATCTCCTGTTGTTAGCACAAGTTTCCCTGTCTCTGGTGAAAAATTCAAGCTGTTGACGCCATTATGATTTAAGAAGGGTCTTCTGATATTAAGCAGCGTTCGTCGTCGCTGTGGCTGCCCATTTGATTGTAGCGTCCATTCTTCAACGGTATCTATGTGATCAAATTGCTTCTCCCGATTCATCCACTTTAGATGTAAGGTTTCCGGATCACACGGATCGGGCTTAAAAGGTTTCGCAAGCGCACCTGGCCCTTGTGTTCCGGCTACTGAATAATGGAGATAAAACAGACCGTTATAATAAAAATGAGGATGAAACGCAAGCCCCAATAGACCTCGTTCATCATATCCACCACTGGACGCACCTATTTGTAACAGCTGTGAGCGAATATTCAAAAATGTACGTATAACTCCGTTCCCTATATAAAAGATCTCTCCGACCTGGGTTGCAATAAATAATCTTTCCGTGGAGTCACCTGGAAGGAACGCTGTTTTCAAAACCGTAGGTAAATTGATTTGGCTCACAAGGGGCTGTAAATGAACCTTTACTTTTTTCAACTACTTTACACTCCTTCTTATTGGTTTCCCTACAAGATTATGAATCGTACCGACCTATTAGTACCCACGCGGGGGCAGGCTCTAAGGTGAATGTCTGCACCTACTCATAAAAAAACCACCCCTTTACAGGAGTGGTTTGCGGATCTTAATATTCACCTTTAATAACGAAAAACGAGCCCCGAATCGTCCCGGCTAACTTCGACTTCTGCCGAGCAAATTTAAACTTCGTTTCTAATTCCTTTGGTACTTCCATCCCTTCTGAAAGCTTAAAACCAACTGCACGCTTCTTCGGGTCATCAATCGTGTACAGCACGTTCACCGATAGGCCATCCTCATAGAAGACGTAAGCCCATCTAATATTTTCCACTTGAAAAAGCGATGTTTCTAAAGGTTTGGCTGCAAACTCAATATTGCGTTCCTGCAAAACCCGGTTCACATAATCGAGGGTCTCCTGGCTTTCACTAGCGGGCACAACCGTAAATTCATGCTTGTATTTGGTCATGAAGTAACGGGCTTCATTCGCACGTAAGCCAGCCAGCGCTTCCGCTACAGGTGAGGATTCTAACCCAACCGTAGACACATTTTTAAAATCAACGACATAGGACATTTCCTTCTCTCCTTCTATTCCATTATTCCTTAACATCAGCCATTCACATTTCGAACCAAAATAATACATTTCGCGATTTATTTGTGATTTCCTTTAAAATTGCTCCGCTTTTTCGTCGAGCTGTAGCAAAATTTTCTGTTTTTTAATACGCGGAAGTATCTCAAATGAAGGAAAGGAAACCATGATTAAAGAAAGTAATAAAGAAGCCAAATTTTGGGAGGTTATGATGGGCAGAGTACTTCATTTTGAGATTCATGTTGACGATATGGAGCGCGCCAAGACGTTTTATGGCGAAGTGTTTGGATGGACTTTTGAAGACTGGAGCAGCTATGCGGGTATGCCGTACTTTGGAGCTGTCACCGGTGACGCCAGCCAGCCTGGTATCAATGGCGCGTTAATGCAGCGTCAAGGTCCCGCTCCACAGCCAGGACAAGCTGTGAATGGCTTCGCCTGCACAATGGGCGTTGGCGACTATGATGCTACGGAAGCCAAGATTCTTAGTCTTGGAGGCAAAGTCGCCTTGCCGAAGTATGCATTGCCTGGCATGGCTTGGCAGGGGTATTTCATCGACACGGAAGGCAATATTATCGGCATTCATCAACCGGATGAGAACGCGAAATAACGCAAAGCCCGACCTATGGAGGTTGGGCTTTTTCCTTTTGTAATAAAAACGGCCTCGGCAAGGAAACATTATTAGTAATGTTCGTATGGGTAGGTGAATGCTTTGGATAAATTAAAAATGAACTTAGAGCAGAAAAATGCAGCGGTAATCGTTGTCGACGTGCAAAATGATTACTGCCACCCCGATGGTGCGATTGCCAAATCCGGCAGTGATGTTAGCGCTGTGAAGAAGATGATGCCCCACTTGCACAGCCTATTGGAAGCGGCGCGGGACAATCAAGTTCCTGTCATTTTTTTGCAAACCAATCATGAGAAAGCGACCGATTCGGAGGTATGGTTATCGCGATTTGCCGATGGGATCAACCCGATTTGCCATACGGGCAGTTGGGGGGCGGAATTTTTCGAAGTCGCTCCACGCGCGGATGAAATTATCGTCAACAAACATCGATATAGCGGATTTATTCATACCAGGCTTGAATCGGTGTTGCAGACATTAAAGATTGAAACCCTAGTCATGACAGGGGTTAGCACAAACCTTTGTGTGGAATCCACCGCTAGAGACGGCTTTATGCTAGATTATCACATCGTGTTTATGAAAGATGCCTGCGCAGCTTTTTCGCAAGCTGAACACGATATGACCTTACAGACTGTCGATACCTATTTTGGCATGGTAGCCAGCACACAGGAGCTTATTTCTTTCTGGCAAAGTCACAAACCGCAGAAGCAACCAGCTTTGCAGCATGCTTAACTTTAAAAAGACAGCCCTCTTCGTCTTGAACAGAGCTGTCTTTTTTGTTTACATTCCGTTTAAGTAGGAAAGGTAAGATACAAATATGAGATCACACATTTTGAAAAAGGAGCTTGTTTGGATGCCAATATCGAATATAGCAACGAAGTCTTCATGGAAGAACGGTCGCATCGCCATCATCGGCGGCGGCCCTGGAGGACTGTCTTTAGCCCTCATTCTTCAAAAATACGGAATCCCGGCCGTCGTTTATGAACGGGAGGCATTTGATCCCAATAAAGAGCGCGGCGGATCGCTTGATATTCATGATGATTCCGGCCAATTGGCGCTGAAGGAAGCCGGTCTGCTCGAAGAGTTTCAAGCCATCGCCAGGTATGAAGGCGAAGATTTCCGCCTTTTGGATCAACACGGGAACGTGTTTATGGACGAAGTGGCGGATGACAGCCATGACGGTGATCGGCCGGAAATTGACCGCGGTGCGTTATGCGATCTCCTGCTGCAGGCGCTCGATCCGGATCGTATCCGCTACGGTTATAAGCTGCTGCAAGCCGTTCCTCTACAAGACGGCAAGCATGAGCTGCATTTCGAGAACGGGCATAGCGAAACGGTCGATCTGGTCGTTGGCGCTGACGGTGCATTCTCGCGTGTGCGCCCGCTTTTGACGGACGCCGCTCCCGAGTACGCCGGGCTCACGATGGTCGAGCTGAACGTCGAGGCAGCCGCCCATCCGGAGCTTGCCGCTTTCAATGCGCGCGGCAAACTGTTTGCACTCGGCGAGCACAAAGCGATTCTTGCCCAGCTGAATGGCGACGGCCGCATCAAAGTGTATGCCAGCTTTCGAGCCGACCGGGATTGGTTGGACACTTGCGGCATACCGTTCGAACAGCCGGAGGAAGCGAAGCGCCGCCTGCTTGAGCATTTCGCAGGCTGGGATCCGATGCTGCTGAATTATATCCGCTGCGCAGGAGATACGTTAATGCCGCGCCGGATTTACATGTTGCCGGTCGGTCTCCAGTGGAGCGGCAAACCAGGCGTTACGCTTATCGGTGACGCCGCGCACCTCATGTCTCCTTTTGCCGGGGAAGGCGTCAATCTGGCGATGCTCGATGCGATGGAGCTTGCGCTCGCTATCGTCAATCACGAAGCGCTGGATGCCGCCATTGCCGCTTATGAAGCGAAAATGTACGCCTACTCCTCCCAATCCGCACAAATGTCGGATAGTAATCTGCAAATGATATTTGGCGAGGAGGCCGCAGCAAATTTAACGGCGTTTTTCCATGAGCACAATCAAACGCTTCAGACGCACTAAATACAAAAAGAGTCCGCCCCAAGTCATCATCGCAGATGTCAGCGGGCAGACTCTTGTTATTTATTTGCTCGCGGCTGGTTGATAATCTCCTGGTATCATACCTGTGGAAATCGCCATACGATTCCAAGCGTTAATCGCATTAATCGCCATGAGCAAATCAACAAATTGCTCTTCATCAAAAAGTCTACGAACTTTATCAAACAACGCCTCCGGCACGCCGCCATCGGAAATTCGG
The DNA here is from genome assembly GCF_027789125.1 of Paenibacillus aestuarii. GTDB lineage: Bacteria > Bacillota > Bacilli > Paenibacillales > NBRC-103111 > Paenibacillus_E > Paenibacillus_E aestuarii. The sequence goes on from NZ_JAQFVF010000015.1 coordinate 58,638, forward strand.
GTCACAGCTTCCGTTAATGCAAGTGCTGCCCGATTGACAATCTTCTTAGACGATTCCACCAACTCATCTAGCTGTTCGACTGATTTTTTGTCTTTAGTGCCTGGCTAGCGAAGCGACTACCTTTATACAACACGAGAATAGCGGCTGCTATAAGAATCATCCCCATAATAGCAGGAGCGGCATGGCCAAGTGATACATAGACTTGCCCTCCAAGGATAGGCCCAATGATTCTTGCTAAAGATTGAATCGATTGGCTGCCTCCTTGAATCCTTCCTTGTTCGCTAGAATCCACAGACTTGGAGACCATCCCATTGAACGAAGGCCCAAAGATCGAATCACCAAATCCAAAAATGAACATGCCAACGATTAAAAGAGGATAGAAGGAGAACAAGGCCGATGCTGCAATAAGACTGTAGCCTATAATCTCAGAAACCATTCCGAGAATTGTAATCTGTTCATCACTAAGTTTTCTCAATAGTTTCGGCATAATGAAAGCTTGTGAAAGAATGTCTTGGATGCCCATTATTGAAAACATAAGTCCGATAAGCGCAGGCTTCCAATTGAAAGTATCTATAGTAAATTGTGAAAAGACGGCCTGTAAAGATCCGTTAGGTACCCAAAGTAAGAACGCGGACACAAGCAGCCTTTTTAAGTTTTTTATGGAAAGTACGTTTACAAGCTGTGTGAATGGATTCAGCCTTCCTAAGGTAATCTTATTCAGTCTATGATTTCTTTTAAGGCTCTCAGGCATATATAACATGCCATACACAAAATTTATTAATGTAATCGTCGCTCCAAAATACATAGGTACAGAATAACCAAACTTGGCAAGCAATCCGCCTAGCGTCGGTCCAATCGCAGCACCAGCACCCGCAACCGCACTTACCCAGCCAAAGTATTGGGTTCGTTCTTCTCTAGGCGTGATATCTGCGAAATAGGCGAAGATCGTACTTATGCTCCCGCCTGTTATACCCTCTATGATGCGCCCAACAAAAAGGATCCATAGAGCTCCTCCGATGCCAAAAATAAAGTACCCGATTGCGGAACCCAATAGGCAAACTAACAGTAATGGACGACGGCCGTATCTGTCGCTCAAAGCGCCAAGTCCGGGCGCCGCAAATAGCACACAGACTGCATAGACAGAGGTTAACAGCGTAACAACGATAGCTTGATCTCCCGGATTGCTTATATAAGGCTGCACTAAGAATGGGACGACAGGTGTAATGATACTAAAACCGATCCCGCAAAGAAAAACGGACATTAATCCGAATAAAAAAGCTTTTCTATCTATAGTTTGTTCGGTGTTCTGTCCGTTGTGTGATCTAAATTTGGACATGAAATTCTCCCCTCGATGATGTTTTGTTTCCTAGTTAACAATAATCATATGTTAATTTTGTTTCCTTGTAAACAAAAACGAAGCAATAAAAATGCAGCCTGTTCTCCTTAGAGAGCGGCTGCCTGTCGTTCATTATTCCGACTTCATATCTAATCCCTGTTTCTTGATTTCCGCATCCAAATGCTGACTATACGTTTTCAAGAAGTTAAGCACCTTATCGAATTGTGCCTCGGTTACTTGCTCAAATACGGCTTTATCCCGCTCTTCAAACTCGCTGTGCAATTCCTCATGGATTTGGTTAATGGCTTCCCCTTGCTCCGTCAGCTTAAAATAGATTTCTTTCTTATTATCTGGCTTCTGGTAGCTTTCAATTAAGTCTTTTTCCATGAGCTTCTTCGTTATTTTACTGATGGCACTTCTAGTCATATATAAGGATTCCGCAAGTTTGGTCACATTGGAATCTACATGTTTGCCAATATATTCAATACAATGCACTTCAGAAGGCTTATAGTCTTTAAGGCAGACTTCCATCTTCGATTTATTCAGCCAAGACATCTTGTTTAATAAGTCCCTGAAACCTACTATGACTTGATCTTTTTTATTCACGGCCTGTCCTCCTCCATGTGTGCATGTACCCTATTATATTATATTTTTATGAAAATAGGTCCCGCCATTTCACTCCTCTTGAACGAACCGACTGCCATATTCCATTTGTATTATTCTAGCTTACACGGAAACAAGGTACGAGTAAACGCTCTCTATGAACCATCTTCAACATGTGCATAAACGAATTTATCACAGGAAAGGGTAGAATTAGCAACTTTTGAGGAGGACATCGTCATGCAGTTAGAAGCGGATGTTATCGCCCATACAATTGCCCAAGAGTTGGGCCATCCGCCGGATCTCATTTGTCTGGCAATCGATATGCATGACCATTCGACGATTCATTGCCTTTATATTGTCTCCAACGTGATGACGAAGCAAGTGGATGAATTAATTATCAAGCCTATCATCGAGGCCAGTCAGCAAGGAAGCCATGCTGGGAATACCGAGTGGTTGAAGAGCGCGATACCTTTAGGGCAAAGGCGGTATTGCATGATTACAGCCAAGCTGCTCAACAATTGCTCGCCGGTCACTGTTTGCTCATCCCTTCTACAGAATCACAGTACCTAAGCTTCGATGTTTCGAACTCGAAATACCGAGGCGTCGAGGAACCGAGTTCAGAGGTGGCTATCCGCGGTCCGAAGGACAAGTCGCCGTACTTACGGACGGTACACCAATGGCTTTGCTCGGACCCGTCGCCTTTTTTCAGTTTTTCACATCGCCTGAAGACCATTATCAACGGGCTGACATTGCCACGCTCATCCGCTGGTTGCGTATGTTCACATTTTTGCTTGCCATTTTTACGCCTGCTCTATATGTGGCCATCGTCAGCTATCATCAGGAATTATTGCCTACATCCCTGCTCATCAACTTATCGGCACAGCGCGAACAAGTTCCCTTCCCGGCTTTCGTGGGTATTGGCCATTTGCTTGATTTTCTCATTAAATAAGTAAAAACGCGGTCCTCAACAGAGGCACCGCGTTTCTTTAATTTTTATAGCGAGTTTTGCAAAATCTCTCTGACATCCTCTTTCGCCAGCGGCACATAACTGCCGATCGTTGCACCCACCATCGCTCGTTCCGTCATCAAGTCGAGTTCTTTATCATCGATGTTATAATCGGATAGCCGCGACGGCGCGCCAATCGATGTCCAAAATTGCCGTAAGGCATGAGCGGTCTCCGCCGCCAATTGCGCATCTGTTTTGCCTTCAGCTGCGAGGTCAAATACGCGCACGCCTAACTGTGCGATTTTTTCCGGCTTTTGCTTGGCGACATGCTCCATCCAGTGCGGGAACAATATCGCTAATCCGCCGCCATGCGGGATGTCATGAACAGCCGAAACGGCATGCTCAATGTCGTGAGTCGCCCAATCTGTCTGTACGCCTATCGCCGTAATGCCGTTTAGAGCAAATGTGCCATTCAGCAACATAACTTCACGGTACTCATAATTTTCTAGGTCGTTAACGAGTTTGGGCGCTACCTCCATCACCGTGCGCAAGATGGCTTCCCCAATTCTTTCTTGCAGAGGAGCATTGGAAGAAGCATGAAAATATTGTTCAAACACATGTGACATAATATCCACAATGCCATAGACGGTTTGATCCCGCGGTACGGTGAACGTCAATTCAGGGTCCAAAATACTGAATCTTGGGTACACATGGATTGAGCCGAAAGCGCGCTTGCTGTTCGTTTCCCAATTGGTTATGACGGAGTTTCCGTTCATTTCAGAACCTGTAGCAGCCAATGTCAGCACAGTGCCGATGGGAACTGCGGATGTCACGGCCACCTTCCGCGTAATAATGTCCCAAACGTCGCCATCATAATGCACGCCTGCGGCGATCGCCTTGGCACAGTCAATGACGCTACCACCGCCAACGGCCAAAATAATGTCAAGATGGTGCTCTTTGATCAGGCCAATCCCTTTGTTAACCGTCGTTAGCCGCGGGTTAGGTTCAACGCCGCCAAGCTCAATGACTTCCGCACCGATTTCTTGTAAATTCGCCAGCACTTGATCGTACAAGCCGCTGCGCTTAATGCTGCCGCCGCCGTACAGCAGCAGCACGCGCTTCCCGTACACCGGAATTTCCGCTTTGAGTTTACTCAACTGCCCTTTACCAAAAATCAGCTTAGTAGGATTAAGAAATTGAAATGCATTCATCGTTTCTCCTCCTTGATGTTTCGTTTCTGCTTATTTAAAGCCAAGGTTGTAAACGCCAGGATATTGAATTTCTTTGCCTAGCTGCGTAGCTGCTTCCAATGCCCAATAAGGATTTCTGAGCATCCCTCTGCCTACGGCTACCAGATCCGCATCTTCATTGCCGACAACGGCATTCGCTAACCCAGGCTCGTCCAGTCTGCCGACTGCGATGACAGGGACTTGAAGTGCATTTTTAATATCTCGAGCCATCGGCACTTGATATGCAGTATGCGTACCTGGTCTGCCATGCGCCAGGATCGGGCCTTCTCCACCGGAGCTCACGTGGAAGACGTCCACACCTGCATCTCGATAAGCTTTGGAAAAGGCGATGCTTTCTTCAATGCCATATCCGCCATCCACATATTCTCTCGCGGAAATGCGCATGATTAAAGGCATACTTTCAGGCAACACGCTTTTCACGGCCCGTACGACTTCCTTGCCGAATAACGTTAAATCTTGACCATATTCATCCGTCCGTTTATTGGTATATGCCGATTGGAATTGATGGATTAAATATCCGTGTGCAGCATGGATCTCCATCGTATCAACCCCAGCTTTGACAGCCCGCGCAGCAGCCTTGCGGAATTTCTCTACCATTTCCTTCACTTCTTCGGTCGTTAGTACTCTTGGCGTTTTGGATTTCTCATCGTAAGGAATCGCCGATGGGGCAACAGGTTCAGCTGCATCTTCCGCTTTACGTCCTGCATGCGCGATTTGAATGCCGACTTTGGCACCATATTGATGACATGCTTCAATAATACGCGCTAGAGGTGCGATATGATCGTCCGACCATAATCCTAGATCCAGGTCCGTGATTCGCCCGTCCGGTTCCACATCGGTCATTTCGATGATAATAAGGCCGGCTCCGCCGATGGCGCGATTGACGTAATGCATGTAATGCCAATCATTCACGACGCCGTCTTTTTTCGTCACCGCGTATTGGCACATCGGGGGCATGACGACGCGATTTTTCAACTCAAGCCCTTTTACTTGAAATGTTTGAAATAAATGCTTCATTCTCTTAGACTCCTTTGCATGCTTCTTGATTAAAATACTAGACATACTTTCCCTGTATATCTAGGCAACAATCTGTAGTATTTCGTTACAAAACGTATTGTATTCCCTAAACATCGTTATAACATATTATGAAATACAGAGTTTCTATCGATATTTTTAGTAGATTACTGAAGAAGGTAAGTCATTTTCATAAAACCCAAAAAAAGACATGGACGCAAAGTCCATGCCTCTTTTCCTGCTATGCTTAGTTCAGTGCTCCGTAAATAGCAGCCCGCAGCCGGGGATGAATGTAAGGCTCGAGGCTTGGCAGCATCTGCTGCATGTACACAACGGACAACTCTTCCTTCGGATCGATCAACAAGTAAGAACCAGCTAATCCCGCCCAACCGAATTCGCCTATCGTACCGTTGATGCCGCCAGCGGCTGGATCGATCATCACACGAACGCCCAGGCCGTAACCATAACCGCTCATTTGCGGCCAGTTGAAGTCGTTAAGCTGCTGCGGATTTAAATGATTCGTCGCCATCAACTGAATCGTCTTCGAACTTAGCAGCCGTACGTCGTCGAGCTGCCCTCCCTTGGCGAGCAATTGGGCGAACCGGCTATAATCGCTGAGCGTGGAAAGCAAACCGCCTCCACCGCTTTCATAGCGGCTTCCCGGTTGGTAACGAGCGTCCATCCTCGTATTAGGCGTCAAGATGCCGTCCTCTGCTCGATCATACATGGTGCATAGGCGATCGCGCTTCTCATCCGGAATTCGGAAGAAGGTGTCGTTCATTCCTAGCGGCGCAAAGATCTCCTTATGCAAAAACTCGCCGAACGTTTGTCCAGACAGGACCTCGATCAAGGCTGTCAAGACATCATGGCTCGTTCCATACTTCCAATGCGTGCCCGGATCGAAGGCCAACGGTATTGCCGCCAACGCTTTGGACAAAGCCTGCATGTCCTCAATCCCTGCATCATTCTCCATCATGGCACGGGTTTGCCGTTCTGTCTCTGTGTTGTCCCCGCCGTACGTTAGCCCGGAGGTCATCGTGAACAGATCCTTGATCCGAATCGGCCCCGCCGCAGACGAAACCTGATTGGCACCGATTTCGTTATATCGGTACACCTGCGGATTTTTAAACTCTGGTAAGTATTCTTCCAAAGGATCGTTTAGTAGATATAGCCCTTTCTCATACAGCATAAGTGCCGCTACGCAAGTAATTACTTTCGTCATCGAATAGATCCGGTAGATGGAATCAGGAGCGAGTGCTTTCTTCTTCTCTATATCCGCATACCCCAGAGATTCCTCATACAAAACTTCGCCTCGCCGAACTACGGTACATGCACAACCAGCCGACCCTTTTTCCATCACACTCTTAAGCAGTGGAGTCAATCGCTCATTCAGTCGTATACTCGAGTTCATTTACCTATCCCTCCCGGAATCGTTTTCAACGATAATTATAGCATAATTTTCCAAGAGGATTGGAATTAATTTCTTGAACGAAATGAAAGAGGAGCATTGCTGCGACCCTGGCAGTTGCTCCTTGATTATTCCATATATTCCGATGTCTCCTGCTGCTGAAACCGGAATGGTTATTTAAGCTTCATTTTCCACAAAATGAATTTTGCCCATCACTTTTCTTATTCCTCTAGGCAAAAAGTAGGCGACTGGAAAGGCAATGACAAAAGACATTCCCCATGCTACGGGCCATTTTCCGAAAAAATCTGCATGAAACCCTGTTTTTACTAGCGTTGTGATGAAAGAAATAATACAGGACATCCCAAGAGCCATAAAAAATGTAAACACAATGAGTTCATATTTCTTTTTGATTTTCATGTAAATCTCCTAAAATAGTATTGTCTATAAATCAATAAGTCATCCCACCATTTTACCACGGTTCCTGCTGTTTTGTATTAAAAATAAAAGAACAGCGTCAAGAATGCGCTGCTCTTTCATCTTCTGAATCCCCCTGTCTCAACAGCGATTCATGACAACTGTGCGCGAACCCGCGGTGCGACTTCTGTCCCCAGCAGTTCGACCGCTTTCATCACATCTGCATGAGGCATCGAGCCGACAGGCATATGCAAGAAGAAGCGTGAAAAGCCTAAGTGCTTGCTCATGTAAACAATTTTGTTAGCCACTGTTTCAGCATCACCTACATACAACGCGCCTTCAAGAGTGCAAGAGGCATCGAAGTGTGCACGGGTAAAGGTACCCCAACCGCGTTCCTTACCGAACGTATTCATCGTAGCCTGCGTAGGCGGGAAATACTTCTCTACCGCCAGCTCCGTGCTTTCTGCGACATACCCGAGCGAATGTAAAGCAACCTGCAGCTTCGAAGGATCATGTCCCGCACGTGCACCTGCTTCTTTGTAAAGCTTCACAATCGGTGCAAATCGCAACGGGTTCCCCCCTATAATAGCCAATACGAGCGGTAAGCCAAGCACACCCGCACGGATCGCCGACTCCGGATTGCCCCCGCTGCCGATCCAGACGGGTAACGGGTTTTGCACCGGACGCGGATACACGCCTAAATTCGTGAACGCCGGGCGGTGACCGCCTCTCCAGGTTACGATCTCGGAATCCCTGACTTTTAACAGCAACTCCAGCTTCTCTTCAAACAGCTCTTCATAGTCCTTTAAATCATAGCCGAACAATGGGAACGCATCGACAGATGAGCCGCGACCTACGATCATTTCCGCACGACCATTGGAAATCCCATCCAGCGTGGCAAATTGCTGAAACACACGAACCGGATCCGCTGCGGATAGCACAGTAACCGAGCTTGTTAAACGGATGTTCTTCGTCATCGATGCGGCAGCAGCCAGAATCAAGGTGTTCGCTGAATCCGCAAATTCCTTACGATGATGCTCGCCGACACCGAATATATCTAAGCCGACCTGATCGGCAAGTACGATTTCTTCCACCACCTCGCGCAATCGCTGCGCATGGCTGATTGTTTTGCCTGTATGGACATCCGGCGTTGTTTCTACAAATGTATCTACTCCAATTTCCATGATCGTTTCCCCCCTAAACGTTACCTATTAAGTAAAGGTGTTTCATTTAAAATGATCCGTCTCGCCACTCCCAGCCACATCTTCACGATGTTGGATGCCGTACCCGATTTTCTTCATGACGCTAATCAGCATCATCTTCTCTTCATCCGTCGCAAAAGACAAATTGTCACAAATCGTTTCAACATGCTGTGGAAAAATCTTATCGAAATAGCGACGACCTTCGTCCGTCAAGGCGACATTCGTCTTACGCCGGTCCCCCGGAATCGGTTGCCGTTCCAAATATCCCTTCTTCTCCAGCTTGTCGATCACATACGTGATACTTCCGCTTGGAATCGAGAACGTGTCACTTATTCGTTGAACAGGCTGCGGCCCCTTATTGTAAAGCAGCTCCATGATTTGAAACGTCTCCCGGTTAAGGCCAAATCTGTCGATGTCTTTCTCTAAGCTTCCAAAAAGTGTGTTCACCGCGTTTCGTAAAACACGGACGAGCTGTAAATCAAGCGCCTTACCGGCATCATCGCGCATGGTCATTCCCATTACCCCTATATAGATGATTTGGACGAAAATCATCCTAAAATTATTTATTCTAATAATATTTAAAATAATACTAGTCGATCGTTTTGTCAACATTAGCCGAAAAGCAAATAAGATGAAGCCCTTGTCATCGTACTTTGACAAGAACTTCATCCTATAACAACGATCAATTGATCAAGATACACTCGAATAATTGGCTACCTTTTCAAAAAAGTCCCCACTGCCCGCACATAAGGCGGATTTATCGAAAATGGATGGGGCCCACTTTTACGCCCCGTAGTGCAGTTTGAGCTTGGCGAACATATCCTCCAGCGTAAAACGCGGGTCGATAAAATGGTACCAACGAACGAGGCGCTCCTCTTGCTCATGAATATATCGCATATCTGCTGTGATCCGTGGTGCGGGCTTCAGCGTGTAGCCGTATGTATGATCGTCCAAAAGTACGCTTACCGCTGGGGAATCCCCTAAGCTCCACATCTCCCCTTTGGGCCAGTGCGCTTGCCAACCCATCTCCATGTTAAAATCAACCAATTGCTGATACAGATACTCACCAATTGCACCGCATGGCTTCACTTTGACCGCCAGCTCGGCAATGCTGACACGCATCGTCGAGTACACATCGCGAGGGATGACCCAGAGCGGAATATTGGACTGAAACACGACGTTCGCCGCATGGATATCATTGCTCAAGTTAAACTCATTCTCACCGTCCGGCCACACCCCGCCGCCGATCCAAACCGCCGTCAACTTGTCGGCAATGGCTGGCTCCTTTAAATAAGCTGCTGCCAAATCAGTGATGGCGCCAAGAAAAATAACATATAACGGCCTCGAATCATCGGCAAGCGCCTCACGGATAATCAGGCCGGCTCCTTCTGACGGGGCCGGTGTTTGCTCATCAGGCATCGCCTTTTCCGCGCCTTTTAATACTGAAACGCTGCCATCCCATTTCATCAAATCCAATAGCTTCACAATCTCATCGTAGCTCTCCTGCATGGAAGCTTTCGTCCGCCGTTCGCCGAAATGGGCGGCAATGATGCCTCTTATATCAAAACGAGGCGTCAATAGTGCATGTACGATCGCAAATTGATCGTCCGCCTCATTTTTGGCGTCTGTGTTGACGATTAAGCGTATTTTTTTGCTTTCTGGAATGTCGTACGGATGTTGAATCATCGATTTTGACCTCCACATATTTGGATTCTGATCTATCATTACCCTTTGACGGAGCCTGCCATGCCGTTAACAAAGTACTTCTGGAACGTGAGATAGACGATAAAAATGGGGACGATGGAGATTAATACAGCCGCATTGAGCAGCGTGTAGTCCGTCGTAAATTGACCTCGAAAAGCCATGAGGCCGGTTGTGATCGTTTTCATCGTATCCTTCGTAATAAATATTTGCGCGAGCAAAAATTCATTCCAAGTTGCCATAAAGTCAAATATGACAAGTGTCGCGATAGCCGGCATGGATAAAGGAATAATGACTCTGAAAAATTTGCCGATATCGCCGCAGCCATCGATTAGTGCCGCCTCATCCAGCTCTTTCGGTATCGTGCGAAAAAATCCGCGTAAAATCAATATGCCAAACGGGATCCCGAAACCGATGTAAATCAGAATGATCCCTGGATAGGTGCTGACCAAATGCGTTTTATTCAAAAAAATGTTCAATGGCACAAGCGTTGCCTGTATCGGAATCATCATGCCAACTAGGAACAGCGTAAACAACGGCTCGCTCCATTTGAAATTCAGCCTCGTCAAAGCGAAGGCCGCCAAGGCTTCAATCAATATGCCCAGAGGCACTTTGATGACACTGATGAGGACCGTATTTTTCATATACATATCCATTCGGCCTTGCTTCCAAGCCTTTAGAAAATTCTCCCAATGCACCTGCTTCGGCAGCGTGTAGAAAGGATGATTCATCAAATCAGCATTGGATTTCACCGCTGTAAAAGCGATAAATGCAAGGGGGATCAAAAATAGAGCCGATAAGAGAATGAGCGCAACATAGCGGATTGCTCCGGATATCGGGCGGGTTCCTGCTTCATGCATATCTGATATTCACCTTCCTCCCGCAATTACAAATGCGATTTCTTCGTGGTGTAATAGACATACGGAACTATCACGATCATAACGATAAAGACGAGCATCCACGAAATCGCTGAACCAATCCCGATATTGGCAAATTTGAACGTTTGGTAATACATCCAGGAGGAGAGTACTTGCGTGCTCTCTGCCGGTCCCCCGCCAGTCATGGCAATAATGATGTCATAGACTTTCATCGAGGCGATCATGGTTGTGGCGATAACAATCACAAACGTCTCTTGCAATAACGGAATCGTAATATACCAGAACGACTGATAAGGCTTAGCGCCATCGATGATGGCTGCTTCATACGGATCCTGCGGCAATGTGGACAAGCCTGCCAGGAAAAGAACCATCGGTTGGCCTACACCTTGCCAGACCCCTGCAACGAAGACGGCATAGAGCGCGATTTTGGGCTCTGCGAGCCAGGCATGCGTCCAGCTTTCCAAACCGGCGGACTCCAATATTTTATTGACGAATCCTTGAGTCGGGTTGTACATCCATGCCCATACCGTGGCAACCACGACGCCTGACAAAATATACGGAAAATAAAAGATGCCTCGCATCAGCGTGCGCCCTTTGAGCTTCTTATTCAATAACAGAGCGAGCGACAAGCCGAGACCCAATGTCACCACAAGCGAGCCGACCATCCAAAGCAAATTATTTTTTAGCGCCCGGGGAAAAACGGTGTCCTTGATAAATAAATCCATATAGTTTTGCAGGCCGACAAAAGCTTTGGTAGGCGCGATTCCGTTCCAGCTGAAAAAGCTTAAATAAAGCGTATATAGCGACGGCACTAAAATGACCGTCATATAAATGACCAAAGCAGGCAGCAAAAATATCCACGGTTTCACGGTCCTAAGTCCCATCCGTCCATCCACTCCTTCCGTAAGCGTCCGGAGCGATCAATATCTTGATCGCCCCAGCCAACCGCTCTTTCTATTTCTTATTCTTGTAATCGGTTGCCGCCTTATCGATTTCTTGTGCGGCTTGCTGTGGTGTCCACTCACCGATTGCGACACGGTCTTGCGCCTCGAACACTTTCTGGATCACTTGCTGTGGCAGCGCCTGGTCCATGATCAGAAAAGCGCCATCATTTGCGCTATCCAGCAGCTCTTTCAGATGCGGCGTCTTATCCGAAATTTTCGTGTTCAACGCCGCCGGTGAACCGTAATCTTCAATATATTTATTGACGACATTCACGCTCGTCACATATTCAGCAAGCTTTACAGCCGCTTCTTGCTTCGCCTTATCGGCCGTGCCGTTAATTTGGAACATTTCGGCGAACACCGAAGGGCGTGCCGGCTTTTGCTCTGTCGGAAACTTGAATACGCTGAAATTTTTGGCATCTGTCGCGTTGGTATTCAGATTGCGGTCAAACCATGTGCCTTCGTTGATTAAGCCCGCTTTTTGCTGATAAATAAGCGCTTCTGCTTCCTGCGGATCGAGGGAGACGTAACCTTTCGGGAAATATCCCTTATCCGTGTACTCTTTCAGCTTCTCAAACGTTTTCACAACGGCCGGATCGTTCCAAGACGCATTCAAGCTCGTCAATTTATCATGCAGCTCCGGCCCGCCAAAATGTTCCAGCAGCGCTTCGGTCAGCCTCATCGTATGCCAGCCGCCTTTGCTGCCGAACGCCAGCGGAGTGACACCGCTATCTTTCAACGTTTTCAATTGTGCTTCAAAATCGGCAAACGTCGCTGGCGGCTTCAAATTCGCTTTCTCATACACGCTGTTCGGATACCACATGCCAAGCACGTTCAGATGGAGCGGAATTCCGGATAATTTACCATGATAAGTGGACATATCCAATGCCGCTTTGTTGTACAACTCCGCATATTTATGATCCTTGGCGATCTGCGTCAAATCGAGCGTCAAGCCATTCTCGGGATAAAAGGATCCAAGCGATCCCCCCCAAGTAAACCACATGTCCGGAAGCGTCTTGGAATTTGCGGCCAGCTTCAGATTCTCTTTGATCGGATCCGTTCCATATTTACTGATTTGCACGTCGATGTTCGCATTTTCTTTCTTGAAATCGTCCACGGCTTTATCCAACCATTCCCAGCCATTATCCAGCGACCACACCGTAATCGTTACTTTCTGTCCGGCATCCTTTTTATCGCCGCCAGCCGCTGCCCCGGTACTGCTTGCGCCTCCACTGTCATTAGACCCGCCGCCTGAGCTGCATCCAGCCAGCATGCCTCCGGCCAGCAAGACAGATGCAAGAATGGAAAATCCTTTTTTCATACGTTTTCCCCCCGTTGTAAATTGGATGATGCTATTCTGATTCTTAGCGCCATATACGGTTTGGCCGGCAATTCAATCCGGCATACCCCCTCATACAAACCTTGCATGCGGGTAACTGCCATCTCCCAAGTATCGATCAGATCCATCTCAAAACGGATCCCTTCAGGAAGGTTCAATTTCCGAAAAGCAGGACGGCTTTGTCCAAAATACACCCAATAATGTTCCTGATCGCTGCCACCTGCTGCTGTATCCCACTGGAAATTGATTGCGATTTGTCCAAGCTGCGGACCTTCCTCCATGAGCGCTTGCAGAAACTGAATGCGCGCAGCACTTTGGCCATGCAGTGTACCGCCATGCGACCACCAAATGATATTCTCGGGATGCACATACGTTTCACCATGTGTGACATAGCCGCCAAAAGCCATTCCCCGCCAGAAACATTCCGTCATCGCCTCGGCTGTCAGATTGCCCCAACCGTGATTCAAATCTCCTTCATACCTGCACTCATCAATGACGATCGGCTTGCCGTACAGCTTGCGCCACTCCGGAATGAAATTCAGATCGTGATGCTGAATGCTGGCGTGCGTCACCCACGGCTTGCCATGATCGTACCAATGGGCATTGCTGCGATAATGAATTTCCGGGTGGTGCCAGTTATGAATCGACCTCAGGTGCTGGTAAGGGTCTTTCGCTTGGATGAGCTTGAAAAACTTATCCCAATCCTGCATCTTTTTCTCATGCATCAGATCGTATTCATTCGCCAGCGACCACCAGATATTGCGAAAAGAAGCTAAGCGAGCAATCGCATATTGCAAGTACAACTCATCTGTCTCTGCAGTCATCTTGGAGAAACCCCAACGATCATAAGGGTGAAACAGGATGAGATCCGCTTCTATGCCCATGTCCAACAAATCCTGCAGCCGGCTTTCCAAATGACTCCAGTAAGATGGGTCAAATCTTGTGAAGTCCCAACCCGCCTCCAAAGATCCTGCAAACGGGTACCGCTGCGGTTCGTTCAGATTGTAATCATAATGTTTCGGAAAAACACACATTCTGATTTTGTTAAACGGTGACTGACGCAAGCTGGCCAACGTCATCGCTTCGAGCTGCTCGCCCTGGTGCGTCCATGCGTAGCAAGTCGTTCCGTACGGCCGGTATAGCGTGCCGTCGGCATACGCAAAATGATGCGTATCATGAACCCGCACAGGCCCTCGGTTGCCTGGCAGCGGCTCTTGGCAGCGCAGCGTCCCTGTATGACCATGGAGCGCTTCGCAATTGCTAACGGTTTCGAACGTCCACAAGCCTAACGTGTCCGGCATAAACCGTATGCAGTACTGCCCATCTCCATCATAGAATCCCTCTGCGTCTACGATTCGATGATCGTATCGAAAGCGTCCCACGAGCCGGACGTCCGTAAACGGATTCCCCTCCTGCGGTCCGGTACACCGGTACTCGAATCTCCCCCATTGCTCGATCTCGTAACCATTCTCGTTCAGTGTCATTGGCTGCGGTTCCTTTCTTGTAAGCGTTAACTTCATTGTACGGGAACCTGTGAGCAGCCGTAAGGAACTAAACTTGCTCTTTCCTTTGTTTTTATGTCCATTTCAGCCAAGAAAAAGGAGCTCCCGGTGCTAGAATAGAACTTTTTTGACATTCCGTATGTTTTTTTGCTCTGGTCTGTCCTTATTGGTTGCGGTATTCAATCGGGGTAACCCCAAATTTCTCCTTAAACAATTTGCTGAAATAATGAGCGTTTGCATACCCAACCTCAGTGGCGATCTCGTATACTTTGCGATTCGTTTCGCGAAGCTTCTTTTGCGCGTATTCAAGCTTATTGCGGATCACGTAATCGCTGAAATTTTCCCCCACTTCTTTTTGAAAAACCCGGCTCAAATAGCCTTGACTCACATGGATGTCTGCAGCGACCTTACTGAGCGTCATATCTTCCTCCAGCAGCCTGCGGTCCACCCATTCTTTGGCCATACGCACAATCAGATTATCGCTTTGCTCTTTAACCGGCAGCCGCAATAGCGCCTCTAGATAAGCTTTTGGCAGGTCGGTGATATGAGCGTAACAGGAGCTGTGCGAGTAGACGACGGCTGCATTCAGCAGCTCCAGCACTTTTTGCCGCAATCCTTCCAAATACTTACTCTTTTCCGGCTGCTTATTACCGCTTGCCTTGGCCATGAGCGGAGCGATCCAAATGACTTCACGATAATGACGGTGAAAAACGAAGCCTCCCCAATCCTTCGCTACCAGCTCGTCAATCAAGTACAGCAAAGAAACAAAGCGTAAATGCTCGGAATCGGCAGTTTCCGCAATCGCATCTTCTCTTTTGCGAATGATGGTCAACCAACAGCCCATCTTGAATTCATCCGTCTCCAACTCCGAGGCAAACGGCGGGGACGGGAACGTATACGTGTCCAGCATGGAAAGCAGGTACTCATTCTTATCATCACCGCTCAACTGCTGGCGTGAAGGCGGCTTTTGCTCCTCCAGGAGCTTAACGGCTTTGCCCAGCACCTCTCTGATTTCGTCCTCGTCCATCGTCGGTTTATGCAAATAATCAACCGCACCGAGACGAAGCGCTTCTTTGGCATAAGCAAAATCGTCATAGCTGCTCAAAAAAATGACCTGTACGCCCGCATATTGCTGTTTGATTTGCTTCGCCAACACCAAACCATCCATGCCCGGCATGCGAATGTCCGTCAGCACGATGTGAATTTGCTGCGACGCCAAAATGCTGAGTGCCTCCTCGCCATTGGAAGCTTCCGCCTTCCAGTTAAGGCCGAGACTCTCCCAATTGACCATATAGCGAAGGCCAACCCTGACGATCGATTCGTCTTCAACTACGAGTAGATTCCACATCGTTAGACACCGCTTTCATTGTAATATAAGGCATGCAGAGGATGATTTGCGCCTTGCCCTCTCGCTGTTTCACAGCAAGTCCGTATTTGTCGCCGAATCGCAATCGAATGCGTTCTCGCACATTTCGAAGCCCGATATGAATCGAATCTGTCGAATCTTCCAGCTGCGGCACATCGCCTACTTGCTTCAGCTTTTCTTCTGAGAAGCCGATGCCATCGTCCGTAATTTGCAAAAGCAAATTCGATTCATCATCTTGCAATTCAGCCGATACGGCAATATGCAGCTTACGCTCCAAACCTGTCGAACCATAGAAAATCGAGTTTTCCAATAGTGGCTGAATCAGCATTGGCGGCACAGCCGCGTTCAGCAGCCGATCCGGGATATTCCATTCCACTTCGAAGACGTTGGTATAACGCAGATCCATTAAGCTGACGTAATGCTTCAACAGCTCAATTTCATGTTCCAGACTAATGAGTTCGGCGTCGAGCTTCATATTCGCATGCAGCAGCTTATTCAAAGAATGAATCAGTTTCGCAATTTGGGTAGATTGTTGCAGAAGAGCCAGCATGCGGATGGAGTTCAACGTATTGTACAAAAAATGGGGCTGCATGCGCGCGCGAAGCGCATACAGCTCGGATTTGCGCTTCTGCCGTTCCTTTTCCTCGATCGACAGGACCAGCTCATTGAGCCGCAGCACCATGCGGCCATAACTGTTCTGCAATTGGCCGATCTCATCGCCCCGCTCCAGCTGTACCGGCGCCAAAAATTTCCCCCGCTCCACTTCCCGCATCGAGCGGATCAAGCGCGAAATCGGCTTAGACAGCCCTCGCGCCAAAAGCCAGGACACCACAGCCGCCGCAATGGCCATCGTAATGACGATCGCTACCGTATAATTCCGGATCGTGCGGCTTCCTCGGAGCATTTCATCCTTGTTCACGCCCATATACACTTTCCAACCCAAGTAATCGCTTTGTAAATAAACGCCGCTGAACATCTTTCCATTTCTGTCTTCCGTCACGCTTGCTTCCCAACTGCCTCTTTTTTGCGCATTGCTGATCGCTTGAATGCGCGCCGCCAATTTGGTATCCGACGAGTAAATCAGATTTCGCTCTTGATCGAGCACGGTCACCTGAACATTATTCAGCTGCAGTGAATTCACAATTTTTGGAATGAAATCAGGCAGCATGTACAACGCGATGACGGCCAACGGCTTGGAATCCTCATCCAAAATCAACCGCGAACCTAGGATCGCTTTAAAAGGATCTTTAAACTGATGAATATCCATGATGCCGGTGACGACGAAACCGCCTTTTTTAGCCATCACTTGTTGATACCAAGCGGATTCTCTAGCTCGGTCTTCCTCATTGAGCGTGGGATTGCCGCTGATCAAATACCCGTTCTCCGACCCGTTCATCCCATAGACCATCAGCCCTTTAATCGATGAATTAATCGACGGATAAACGCTCATGAGACGAATCAAAGTCTTCTGTGCATCCCTCTCGGCCGTCCCCCACAACTCCGGGCTTGTATAAGGTTTATTCAAAAAACTGAACGTCTCCGGAGTAAAATAAGGAAGCATGGAAAAGCGGTCGAAGTCATTGATCTGACGTTCAATGGAGGTGTTCAGCTGAGCGAGAATGATATTCAGATCCTGCTCGGTCTGATCGTGCAGCATCACAGCCGATTTCTGGTAAGCGGTAATGCCAATCAACAAAGAGGGAATGCTGCTGAGCAATAAGAACATCATGAACAATTTCGTTTGAAAGCGAATATTTCTCCATTTCGACATCGATACACCCCGCGAAAGCTGTCATTATTTCCTCACATTATAAGGGAGTATAGCTTACTGGTATACAAAAAAATCCCATCCTGCGATCGGACCGCGGTTTGGGAAATTTCGGACTTGTCGTCATTCATGTTCTAGGTGCCGACACCTTCATTGTGATTCACGCCTCTGGAAGTCGCTTCAGCCTTCGCGTCAGATCTTAACACAGCAGCCACTGCCCGCTTCCAGCCGGTATAATGCGTTTCCCGCTCATGCATGTCCATCGATGGTTCGTATGCATGGTAGGATAAATGTCTTGTGGGAATTTCCTCCACAGAACGCCAAAACCCGACGCCTAGGCCGCCCAAGTAGACTGAGCCCATCGCCGATAGCTCGGCTATATCCGATTTGGCCACATGGATATCGAGCAAGTCGGCTTGGAATTGCATCAGCACGGCGTTATCCGAAGCACCGCCGTCTGCGCGCAGAACCTTAAGGCGAATCCCCGTTTCTGCCTGCATCAATTCAACTGCATCGCGCACTTGATAGGCGATGCTTTCAAGGGCTGCCCGAATAATATGGGGCTTTCCGGTACTTCGATGCATCCCCGTAATCGCCGCCCTCGCGTAGGGGTCCCAATATGGCGCCCCTAGCCCGACAAACGCCGGCACCAAATAAACGCCTTCGTTACGCGGTGCTTGGGCAAGCAGCTCACCCATCTCGGCAAACGAACGGAACAAGCCCAAATTGTCGCGTACCCATTTAATGGAATCCCCTGACACGCGTATCACTGCTTCCAGCGCATATTCGATTTGTCCGTCTCTGCCCCAGGCGATGGCACTAACGAGGCCTTGCTCCGACAACGCAGGCTTGCCGCCGACGTTCATTAACACAGAAGTGCCCGTGCCGTAAGTCGCTTTGGCCATGCCCGGCTCCCAGCACTGCTGGCCGAACAGTGCCGCCTGCGAGTCGCCGATCACCCCGGAAATCGGCACGGCTTCCGGCCATAAATCTATGTCAGCCGTACAGCCGAAGAGGTCGTCGGATGATTTGACGACCGGCAGCACCTCCAACGGCACACCAAACAAGTCGCACATCGCAGCATCCCATTGAAGCGAATAAATGTTGAATAATGACGTGCGGCTCGCATTCGTATAATCCGTCGCGTGCACGTTCCCGCCCGTCAGCTTCCACACCAGCCAGCTGTCCATCGTTCCGGCCAACAGCTTTCCTTGTGCGAGTAACGTTCGCGCCTCCTCTGCGTTGCGAAGCATCCAGTGCCATTTGGAAGCGGAAAAATAAGGATCCAGCATCAAGCCGGTCGCCGAGCGGACGAGCGGTGCGAAGCCCGCCTCTTGCAAAGCGGCACATTCGTCTGCTGTCCGTTGGCACTGCCACACAATCGCATGATGGATCGGCTTGCCTGTCGTCCGATCCCACATGACGGCTGTTTCCCGTTGATTCGTAATGGTCAAAGCGGCCAATTGCACGGCGCTGATGCCCGCCAGCTTGAGCGCTTCTTGGGCTGTTCGCTTGACATTCTCGTAGATCTCATCGGGATCGTGTTCAACCCAGCCGGGCGCCGGATAAATCTGTTGATGCTCTGCAGCGCTTTTAGCCACAATTTTGCCGTCTTGATGAATGACCAGCGCCTTGGTGCCGGAGGTACTCTGGTCAATCGCCAGAATGAATTTTTCCATGCGCGTCACCTTATTTCCCAAGCATTTGCAGCGCAATGCTTTTGATATTTGAGGCGCTGATCCCGTAATACGCGAATACTTCCGCTGTTTTGCCGGCGATGGCCGGTTCGTCCGGTATACCCAGAATCCGCATCGGAACAGGCCGGTGTTGAACGACGACTTCCGCCACAGCTGAACCGAGTCCACCGTTAATGCTGTGCTCTTCAACCGTAATGATATGACCGGTTTCTTCTGCAGCTCGGATGATCGCCTCTTCATCCAACGGCTTGATCGTATGCATGTTCAGAACGCGGCAAGATACACCGGCCTCCCGCAATGCGGCTTCAGCGTCGAGCGCGATGCGCACGGTTTCGCCGACAGCGATGATCGTGATGTCGTGCCCTTCACGCATCGTGACCGCTTTGCCGATGACGAACTCGTAATCGTCGGACTCATACGAGTCCTCGACCGGGTTTCGCCCAATCCGCACGTAGACGCCGCCTTCGTATTGAACGAGCGCTTCCGTCATTTTTTTGGTTTCATGCCGGTCCGCAGGCAGCACGACGGCCAAACCAGGAATGGCGCGAGCAACTGCAATATCCTGCACAGAATGGTGAGACATGCCCAGCGCCCCATAGCTGACGCCACCACTGATGCCGACCAACTTCACATTGGTTGCGGAATATGCGACATCGACTTTGATCTGCTCAATGCTTCGCATACTAAGGAAACATGCGGGCGATGTGACAAAAGGCTTCTTCCCGCTATGCGCCAGTCCTGCGGATATGCCGACAATGTTCTGCTCGGCGATGCCGACCTCCACGAATTGCTCAGGGTAAGCTTTCGCGAACGATGCCATTGCCGCAGAACCTCTGGAGTCGCTGGCGAGCACCATAATATCGCGATCATCCTTAGCCAGTTCCAGCAGTGTATCACAAATGACTTGGCGATTCGGAATCGTATTGGCCATCGTTCTAAATCCCCCTTTCTTCCTGCTCATAACTTTCGCGGACGGCTGCCAATTCTGCCAGAGCGAGCGCCAATTGCTCATCGTTCGGCACGTGATGGTGCCAGTGAGCGACGTTTTCTGCGAACGATACGCCTTTGCCCTTCACGGTGTTAGCCATCACGAGTGTCGGCTTACCCGCAGCAGTAGGGATGGACTCGAACGTCCGCACGAGCGCGTCCATATCGTTGCCATCTATGGAAACAACGTTCCAGCCAAAAGCCGCCCATTTCTCTTCGAGCGGATCAAGCCCCATCACTTCCTCCGTTGATCCACTGATTTGCAGGCGGTTACGATCGATGATGCCGATGAGATTATCCAGCTTATAATGAGCCCCGGCCATCGCTGCTTCCCATACGGAACCTTCCGCCTGCTCGCCGTCCCCCATCAGACAGAATACGCGAAAGCCTCTGTTGTCCAGTTTGGCGGAAAGCGCCATACCAACGGAAATGGCTAACCCGTGTCCGAGCGCGCCGGTGTTCATTTCAATGCCTGGAACCTTGTTATTCGGATGTCCGATCAGACGCGTACCAAACTGACTGAACGTTTTCAACTCCTCTTTTGGAAAAAATCCCCTGTCAGCCAGAATGCACCAGAGCGATTCCACGGAGTGGCCTTTGCTCGCGATAAAACGGTCCCGCTCCTCCCATTTGGGATGACTCGGATCCAACTTCATCACTTTATAGTAGAGTGCAGTAAGAATGTCCGTATTGCTGAGCGAACCGCCGGTATGGCCGGTTTTGGCGCCGTGGATCATTGTAAGTAAATCCATCCGGATTTGGGCGGCTTTCGCTTTAAGCGCAGTCGTTTCCATGCCGATGTCCCCTTTCATTGAAAGTTAAAGTCCTGCTCCGCGAAGCCAAGCTTGAATTTCCTGTTCAGTCGGATCGACTGGGTCCGGGGTCAGTCCCGGAATATAGTTACAAGCTTCATATAAAGCCGGAATCACGTTGGCGTGAATGCCGACCGAATGATGAACGTAAGGACCTTTAACTAGCTTTTCCTCCCATAAAGGCCAATCGTTCACTTCAACCCAGACATACGAGCCTCTCGTGTAAGGACCTTGAATACCGCGAGCTTTGCCCAGGAAAAGCTGATAGTCTCCATGGTCGCCATCGAAACGAGCCAACGTCATGCTGCCGCCTTTGATTTCACCTTCGTGCGTACCCGGAGAGTGATCGTCAAACAGAAAATGTTTGCGCAGCGCCGGTTTGTCTTCAACCGATAGGGAAACTGGGAAATTGCCGCAATGGAACAGCAGTTCGCCATTGGGATTGTCAGGGTGACGAACCGTCAAGTCGGCAAAGAAAGTCGGGTGCTGATTCATCGTCGCAGCCTGCACCATCACCGAAGTGATCGCTCCGTGAATATCCGTCTCGCAAGTGACGGGAATCTGTTCGTCGGTCAAAATCGCATTGGCCAGACATGGCATGATGCCCATCGCCGACTGCAGCGATGACCAGCACTGAATGGCGATTGCCGAGCTGCCCGTTGTAAGCGCATATTGCTTCATCGCTACTTTCAATGCAGCAATGCGTCTGACATCCGCTTCAGTCACTTCAGACCAGTCCAGCTTAGCCTTGATATAATCGATCGCTTCAGCCAACTCGGAGCTGCTGCCTTTCTCGATGTTCTGGGCGGCGCGCTGGATGTCGACGAGGGTGATCGGATGAATCTCAATGCCGAATCGTTCCAGCAGTTCGCCTTCATTGCACATCATCGTCCAGAACGATGACGGGCGAGGTCCGATTTGCAATATCCGCAGGCTGCGGAACTGGCGGACAACGTTCGCAGCGGCGATGAAGTTGGTGAACCCTCGTTCAAACACAGGGTCGTTGACACGGCTGTTTGTCACATATGTAAAAGGCACGTTAAAGCGGCGAAGCACCTTACCGGTGGCAAAAAGTCCGCATTGTGTATCCCGAAGGCGCATGCCGTCTTCGAGCGGAGCTTCGTCGCGCGGGCCCCACAGCAGCACCGGCTTGCCTAATGATTTGCCTACGCGGGCCACCGTATCTTCTGTACCGAAATTACAGTGCGGGAAAAATACTGCATCCACGTTCTCCTGCCGAAATCTATCGGCAATCAAGTCAGCGTTGATATGATCGTCATAGAGTAGACCTTCCTGGTTAAGTCCTTCCAGGTCTACAATATCGAGATCGAGGCCAAAACTCTCGATTTTTTCTCTAATGAGCACTTTGTAACGGAAAGCATCTTCTGCACTGAACACAAAGCGGCGTGTAGGTGCGTAACCTAGCTTGAATTTTTTCATTCTTCGCTCTCCTCTTAATACTTAATTTAGTTATAACTTTAATAAACAGTTTATGACAATAACATCAATTTAGCACCTATTTTTAACTTGGTCAATGATATTTTAGTTAATTTTAGTATGTATTTAAGGTGATTCAGTTGAATATATGACTTAACTAAATGAAATTTTAGTTATTCTTGCTTCTAAACTTTATTAATTGTATACTAAACTTACTAAATTGAAGGACGGGGATTCTACGTTGAAAATGGACGACATTGCTAGATTAGCTGGGGTCTCCAAAGCAGCTGTGTCCTTGGCGTTCAGCGGCAAACCGGGAATCGGCGCCGAAACCCGCGAGCGAATTATCCAAATCGCCAAAGAACACGGCTACCAGCCCAAAACGAGAAGTACAGCAAGTGATCAGCAAACAGATTCAATTACTTTTCTTGTATTCGCCAACTCGGGCATCGTTCTGGAGCAGTATTACCAGCAGCCCTTCTTTAGGGAGCTGATTCATTATATTGAGGAGCGGTGCCGCGCCAACGGCTACTCGCTTATTTTTACATCCGTTGATATGGCCAATTTTCAACACGGCATCCGTACGATTGCCCAAGAGAAGCGGACGGACGGTGTAATCCTACTCGGGACGAACCTGGACAAAGCGCATCTGGAACAAGTCTCGCAGCAGTTGGATGCCCCGCTTGTCGTATTGGATACTTGTTTCGAAATGCTGCCGATTCCGTTCATCCAGATCAATAACATTATGGGCGGCTATCAGGCTGGTGCTCATTTATGCGGGTTCGGCCACCGCGAAGTCGGCTATATCGCCTCAGATATCCGCATTCGAAATTTCGAAGACCGCCGAATTGGTTTTATGCAGGCGCTGCGTGATAACGGCGTAGCACTAGCGGAAGACAGCGTGTTTGCTGTCGCACCCACCATTTTATCCTCGCAGGAAGCGTTAAAGAGGCAGTTATCAGCGTTCTTGGACAAAGGGCATTCACTGCCGACAGCGTTCTTCTGTGAATGCGACTATATCGCCATCAGCGCGATCAAATCGTTGACGGAACTCGGATACCGAGTGCCGGAAGACATCTCCGTCGTCGGCTTCGACAACATCCAAGAAGGGTTAATTGTCTCGCCCGAGCTGACAACTGTACACGTGGAAAAAGAGCGAATGGCTCACCTGGCCGTGGATATGATCATTGAAGCGATTGAAACGGACACGATTTCGTTCTCTAAAATTTTAGTGGATACTCACTTCGTGGAGAGACTTTCGACTCGATCTATAGATTGAAAGCTTCGTTGAAACCCAAAAATCCCGTGCCATCCTGGCACGGGATTTTTTTATCTTAATCATAGGGGCTCTGCAAATGATTAAGATGAATTTTGCAGAACTTTTTGAATGACAGAGAGATGGTATTTAATCATTGCTGCATCTCCTGTCTCAACCCCATAAATAACATCATAAAAGTGGACTATTTTCATATAAAAATCGTTAATTCGC
The DNA here is from genome assembly GCF_027789125.1 of Paenibacillus aestuarii. Lineage (GTDB taxonomy): Bacteria > Bacillota > Bacilli > Paenibacillales > NBRC-103111 > Paenibacillus_E > Paenibacillus_E aestuarii. Next base: position 82,731 of record NZ_JAQFVF010000015.1, read on the forward strand.
TGCCAAAATGTAGGGTCGATGATTCCGGTATAGTGATCCATCACCTTCATAATAAATTCCTTGCCGTATGCATCATAAAGGCCTACAAATTCAAAAGCAGGGTCTCCCACTTCCATAGCTCCGAAGTCAATGACACCTGACAAACGCTCATTTTCAACATCATAAAGCAAATGACTCGGTTTTAAATCAGCGTGGAGCAAACATGGCTTGAACTTAAAATTCGCCGGATTTGATAAAAAACGATCAAACAGTTGTTTAATCGAGCGATCTAACGCCTTGTTCGAATAAGGGCTTATTGCTCTTTTTATTTCTTTATAAAAATGCTCCCAATTCTCTTTTACATCTACATCCGTGAAATCAGCATTATTGATTTCTTTCACTGGGTAAGCATGGAGATCGGACAAAAACCGGCCGAGATCTTTTTGTACGCCCTTTTTTTGCTCTCTCGGCAGGGACTGATAAAATTTCTTGGATAGCTTGCTGCCTTTTATCAGTGGATAATATGCATAAGCTAATCCTTCATTTAGCCCAGAGACATACTTGATGGAAGGAATAGCAAGCGACAACCGTTCACTTAACTTAGGTAAAACTTGCTTTTCTATCTTGAGCGATTTTTTGGCAGAATCCGTTTTGGGAAATCGGAAAATGTATCGGTTCCCAACGATAACAACAGCATTGGACCACGATTCTTCCGCAAATTGAAACCGCTCTTTTGCCAGCTCTGGATGATTTCTAGAAATGCAAGCGATTAACGATTTCTGTTCAAATTCATAGTTGCCGCCCATCCTGGTCACCTTCAGTTTCTTTACATGATTAATATAAAGTATGGGGAAACCTGAATTTTGTATAGGTGAACATCGATAGGAATGAAGCAGCTGGATCGCCTTTTCTTTCATTCCGCTATGCGTATTATGGATTGGAGCCTAAGAATTCTTTTTCAAAAATATGTAATAAGTAATCAAGGGTGATTGGATCACTATAAGACGATGAATTCGTATCAATCTCAATAACGCGCTTATTCTTCACAGCAGGAATATTGTTCCACGTCTCTGTCCAACTCCATCCCTCCTTCATCCAGGTATCATCGGCCGATGTTGCAACCTATGCGCATAGGCTCTTGTGAGTCTCACACAAGTTAATACGCATAAGAAGTGAAAGTAATAACAAGCTTGCACAACATTTTTCAGTCAGTTCGACATCAACGATCATAAATGGAAAAAAGCCGCAGATATCTGCGGTTTTTAACGGTCATCTCTATTCAATATCACAGCTTGCTGCAATTGGCAGCTTAATTTGATGCTCCTCGTTCACTTTGTTGATAAAGCTTCGAATTTCAGCTTCATTCTCACAGATATCTGCATGTTCCAAATAAACGAGATGGCCTTTTTTCTTCACAGACGATATATAAAACGGGAAATGATCCCTGGATTTTATGATATACCAACCAGACTTCGCCGTTTTCCAAACCTTTGAAAACAAGCTTTTGTTAATTAATAAAGAACGTTTATGCCAGTCAATTTCCTGCTGCCGCCTGCGGAACGTTTCATAAATGCTCTTAATGCTGCTCTCTCCTGCAACTTCAATGAAACTGTTCCAGCCCTCATGCAGCGCTTGTTCAACGACGTCTTCCCGGTTATTCCCAAACCAATAACCGCTCACGACACGCTGATTTTGTTCATTCAAGGTCCATACTGCTCCGAACCATCGGTATCTCAACGAATAAATGTCCAGATAACCTGGCGCACATGAAAAATGAGCAACCTGCAAATCAGCCGGTTGTTTCATAAACCTAACGACATCGTGTTGTTTCATCACCATTTCCCCCTGCCTCATCTGTCATGCTCAAATTTTAAACCTGATCGGCATAAAAGCAGGGTAAATATTTGAGAGCAGAGCGTAAAAAAAAGATAAATGCTAACCTCCAAATCCGTCTGTAGACGGAGCTGAATGTCATTCGCCGGAGTGTTCAAATCTCGCAATCCATTCCATATAATGAAGTCGAAACGTTGGATCGATCTCAAGATAGAGGAGCTAGTGTCATTATGAAAAATATACGAAAAAACAAAGATGTCGGTATTTATGGCTTGACCGCAAAGTGGTATGACAAGAATTCCCGCAAAAGCCGGCTAACACAAATGCAAAATTATGCGAATGAAGTGGCTTCCTTAGTAAAGGACGGATCAACAATCTTGGAAGTTGCACCTGGACCCGGTTACTTGTCCATCGAACTCGCCAAAAAAGGATATCACGTTACAGCCGTTGAGCTGAGCCCGGACTTTGTCAAAATTGAAAAAAAGAACGCCGAAGAAGCAAATGTTACTGTCGACTTTAAGGAAGGGAACGCTGCTAACCTGCCATGCGAAGATCGCTTTTTCGACTTTATCGTTTGCAGTGCGGCATTCAAAAACTTCAAAGATCCGGCTAAGGCGCTCTGTGAAATGTATCGGGTGCTGAAAGCAGGTGGAACTTCCTTAATCATCGACATGAACTACGAGGCGACACTGGAAGACATTAACCATGAGATTAGCCAGACAGGCATGAAAGGCTTTGACAAGCATTTTGTAAAATTTGCCTTTCGAACTTTTCTCAAGCAAGGTGCTTACACGCAGGAAGATTTTGAATCTTTCATTAGAGAAAACCCCTTTCAACATTATCGGATCAAAAAAGAGGGAATCAGTTTATTTGTCTATCTGTATAAATAAAAAAAGCCGCGATTTACGCGGCATTGTTTAACCAACGAGATTCGTTTCGACTTGAATGTTGCCACGCACCGCTCTGTAATAAGGGCAAATCTCATGCGCTTCTTCGATAAGTTGCTTTGCCACGCTGGTTTCAATTCCTTTTATCGTAATGTCCAATACGACTGCCAGCACGTAATCGTCATGCTCATCCTTGCCAAGACTAACCTGAGAAGCGATTTGAATGCCTTCCGCTTTCATTTTCTTATTGCGCAGCGCAACCCCCAGCGCACCTTCAAAGCATGCGGCAAATCCTGCGGCAAACAACTGCTCCGGGTTCGTTCCATTCCCGCCCGGCCCGCCTAGTTCCTTCGGAACTTTCAGGGTTATGTCCAGAATGCCGTCGCTGGAAACCGCTTTGCCTTCTCTGCCACCTTCAACGTTCACAGTGGCTGTATACAATTTCTTTTGCATGACGATCATCTCTTAGCACTCCTTAGTTATGTAAGATAACTTACTTAACTAAGTTTCCCAGTAACTGCTTAAATATGACAAAGCGCGATCTCCTGTTTTTTAGAATCCGTACATCCGGCAGAAAAAACTTTTGATCAAATTAGCGATTGCATAATTCGCTTCCTCCAGCACGAAATGCCCGCCACATAACAAATGGGTTTCTGCATAAGTCACATAGCTTTGGAAAGCGTAAGCTCCCTGCAAGGTGAAAATGAAATCATTTTTCCCCCATGTTACGAGTATGGGAGGTTGGTACATCTGCAAATAATGCTGCCAAATTGGATATTGCTCAACATTAGTTTGATAATCATAACCGAGAGCTAATTGAATGTCTGCGTTTCCCGGCCGATCGAGAAAAAACTGGTCCATGTTATACCCATCAGGGCTAATAAGAAATGGATGACAAGCTCCATACAAATACTGTTTCTTCGTAAACTCATAATCACCTAACGCAGCAAAGTCAGCTTTGGTTTGGGGGTTCGGGTCAGACCAAAGCGCTTTGAACACATCAAAAGGTTGGCCTAGCCCCTCCTCAGTGATGACCGCGTTTTGAATGACAAATCCGAGGATTCGCTGCGGCTGGCGAACCGCTAGACGGAAACCGACGGGGCCTCCATAATCGTGGCAGTACAATATGTATTTAGAGATACAGAGTTGGTGAAGCAACTCTTCGATAATTAGAGAAAGATTTTCAAACGTATAAGAGAAAGAATCTGCCTTTGGCATGCTGCTATTCCCAAATCCCGGATAGTCCGGGGCGATCACATAATACCGGTCAGCCAATAAAGGAATCAAATTGCGAAACATGTGCGAGGAGCTTGGGAATCCATGCAAGAGGATGATTGCCGGGTTCATCGGGTTACCAGCTTCACGGAAAAAGATGTTAACTCCCCTCACGTCAATGGACTTTACATACTTTGGTATCGACATCTTCCCTCTCCTTCCATTTGGAGTGCCTTACCATAGTATGAATCGAACATCCGGTTAAGTCCTACCTTACTCCGGAAGCTTACCCCCTGCTTGGATAAGCGTATCCGCAACCACAGCATAATTCCCTTGCGGATCTTGCATATGAAGCGATCCCAGATGCAGCCTCGATCCGCCCTCATGCAAGCAAGCAGAAATTTCTGCTCAAGTGAACGGTTGGCCGATCTCCTCTTTTATCATGCATTGCAGCAATCGTACAGACGATCCAGCAGCGTAGCTCGCCTTGCGAAGTTGCAATAACCCGATCGGAATATGGGGTAAAACGAACTCAACATCGATCCTCGCGACCTCAGGAATCAATGGCGTGGACGCGAGCACGACACCGACAGCCTTCGTGTCTTGGATGAACTGCGGGATGGCCGTGATGCGGCTAACCGTATTTAGCTGCAGCGGCGACGCCTGGTACCGGGACAAATGCTTGGAGAACTGCAGATGGTATAGGCACGTGCTCCCTCCTGCTGTCAGCGGATAGTCCAAGACGTCCTCGAAGGCAACATGGCTTCGTTGACAGAGCGGGTGGTTGCGATCCGCAATGAGCATCGTTGTTTCATGATATAAGGGCTCGAAGTAAAATGCGGTCGACTCGGATGGCTCTCCACAGATGGCAAAATCAAGCTCTTCTTGCAACAGGAGCTGCGCTAGGGCGTCGGTATTTCCCGTCAAGATCTGGTACGCCATGCGTGGCTTTTGCTGCTGCAATCTGCGGACAGAACGGGAAATGCCCCCGTCAACCACGGATTCGATCCCACCGATTCGCAAACAACCGTATTCGTCGTGTTCTAGCGCTTGCGCAAGCTCAGCGACATCGTGCCAATGATGAATGAGGTTATCCACTTCCGTCGCGAGTACCCGTCCGGCACTCGTCAGTTGTGCATCCCATCCTCTTTTGAACAGCTGCACCCCCAGCTCCTTCTCCAATCGCTGAATCTGGTTCGTTATCGTCGATTGCGCATAATTTAATTTCTCTGCTGCCCGAGAGAATGTTCCTTCTTGAACGATGGTTTGAAAAGCGGTCAGTTCTTTTAAATCCATTGCCGTCTCCTTCATCGAATTATTAGATCGAGTTGATCACCTTAATCCATTATACAAATGATAAGTCTATCCGTACAATGAAGGTATCTCAATTAAGGAGTGATGAAGATGCCATTTATTCGCGTCAGTTATATGGAAAAGCAATATGCATCCCACCAGCTGCCGCTAATCAGTCAAACGATTATGGAAGCTATAATCAAACATTTTCAAGTGCCTGAAGACGATTGCTTTCAAGTGTTTCATGCCCATAAGCGTGAAGAATTCGTTTATAGCAAAAATTATTTGAACATCGAGCGGTCTGACGGCGTGCTGTTCATTCAAATCACTTGTAAGTCGGGAAGAACGACTGAACAGAAGACCCGTTTGTACGAAACACTTGCCACAACATTATCAAAGGCTGTTCCTATGAGACAAGAAAACGTATTCGTCGTACTCGTTGAAAACGAATTTGCCGATTGGTCGTTCGGAAACGGCGCTGCCCAAATGCTTCAAAGTACTGAGGAGGTGTAACAGATGGCGCACCGAAATATCAAGTCCACGGCAAGGGATTCGTTCGGGGATTTCGCACCGGCATTTGTCGCGTATTCGGAGGATGTGCTGTTCGGGGACGTGTGGCGAAGAGAAGCGTTAGCTCTGCGCGATCGCAGTCTCCTTACGATTGCCGCCTTGGTAGCGGGAGGGTTAAGCGAGCAGCTCCCTTACCACTTGCGCTTAGCGGAGGAGAATGGATTAACGCCAGAGGAACTGGTGGAAGCGATTACGCATCTTGCCTTCTACACAGGCTGGCCTCGCGCCGCTTCAGCGTTATCTGTGGCTAAGGCAGCGTTGGCCAGTGAGAGGAGCCTCCGGATTCCTCTTTCTGGATAAAAGATAAAAAAAAGAGCAGCTGCCATTCGGCAAGCTGCTTCTTTCCATTATTCCGGCTGATGCACGCGAGTTGGACTCATCTCTAGTTTCCGGTTCCGGATAAAGAGCGAAGTTCCCAGCGCCACCAGTGTGCTGATAAAGCCGAAGAGAAATAGATCGTGGAACCCTGTAATTCCTGGTGTTCGATTAAGGATGGCGCCCATAATCGTGACGCCAACCGCGGTCCCGATGTTCCTGCAGAACATGAGGAACGAGGTGGAAATCCCTCTCTGATGCGCCTCAGCCAACTGCTGCACAGCGATAATCGAGACGGTCGACGTCAGGCCGAAGGCAAGACCAACGACCGTGATGCATAACGTGGCATAGCCGACCCCCGACGCCGAATGGATCAGCGCCAGCAATACGCCGGATAGCACGAGCAGCAGATTGCCAACGAGGAGGAGCGGACGGAAGCCATAGCGCAAAACCCATTTGCCCGCAGGCACCGCCACGACCATCCAGCCCGCCGCCAGACCGAGAAGCGGAAGTCCGCTCATAAACAAGCTGGCGCCGGCAAAATTTTGCAGAAACAGCGGGATGAAGCTGCCGACGCCGAACAGAGAAAGGCACGCGACGAAGCCGTTAATATTGACCCACCGAATCGTCTGGTCGCTGAGCATACTGAGTGGCACAAGCGGCGATTGCTGTTTTCTTTCGAATACATAGAACCAGACCAGAAAAATGACACCGATCACGCCGCTTACCACTTGATTCTTCTCCAGCACAGTCACGAGCAGCAGCGCGCTTACGCCAATCGTGAACAAGATCGCTCCGATGTAGTCGACCTTCGCCGGTTTCGGCTGGTACACCTCTTTATAAGGAAGAAGCATCAGGAAGGCCAGCAAACAAATCGGCAAGTTGACATAAAAAATCCAGCGCCAACTCAAATACTCCACAAAGAAGGCACCGAGCATCGGCGCCAGTACCGCGGCAAGTCCCCACATCGAGGTGAAGAGCGCCTGAATTTTCCCCCGGTTCTCAACCGAAAACAAATCCCCTGCGATAATCATCGGAAAAGGCATCATCACGCCCGCGCCGATCCCTTGAACCGCCCGGAAAATGACGAGCTGCACCATAGACTGCGATAGGCCGCAGAGCAATGAGCCGACGAGGAAAAGCAAAATCCCGCAGGCAAAAACCTTTTTCCGTCCGAATAGATCTGAAACCCGCCCAGCCACAGGCGCCAGTACCGTGTTGAAAATCATGTAAGCTGCAAACGACCAGGCGTACAAATCGAAGCGCCCTAACTCCTGCGCGACGATAGGCATTGTTGTGTTCATGATCGTGGAGTCCATCGACGCCACCAGCATGGCCAAGACGATGCTGATTAATACGAAAGTCCGACTTTTCATGTACGTTGCTCTCCGATCATTCCTAGTTGATTAGTTAACAATAGGCCGATCTCATCGATCATAGTAAGCCCTCTTTTCTGTCCATAAAATGATGAATTATCCAACGTCCATCATATCAGTATCTAAAAGCTCTCCGCAAGTGGGTTAACCGTTCAACCTATGCCATCTGTCCCTGATAAATTGTCTAAAACTGTATCTTTTGTATAGGACACATTCCGTCTACAATGATTATGTCACATCTACCTTCTATCTACATAAGCATAATCGCCAAATTCTCATCCACATCTCAAGGGAGCGTTTGTATGTTCAAATCCATAACCGCGATGACGCCTGACATCAGGCACCTTGTTCTGCTCATTTTTATGTACCATACCGGAGCTTCCTTCATTTGGCCTGTCTACATGCCCTATATGAACCAAGAACTCGGCATTTCGCTGGCGACCGGAGGCACGCTGCTTTCTATTCATTTTGCCATGCAGTTTGCCGGGAACTTGGTCGGCGGCATCCTGTTTGACAGATGGAAAGCAAAAACGACAATCGTTCTTTCCTCCGCCGTTCCACTCGTCTGTTCGGTCGCGATCGGGATTGGCGGCAATTTCACGGTTTTTATTGCCTGTTTCCTGCCGCTCGGATTTTTCAGCGGATTTTTCTATGCGGTCACGAACGCGTGGGCTACGCGCCTGCGCCCGACCGGCGGCCGGTCGAACAGCAACTTGGTTTACGTTGTTTTAAACGTAGCCGGAGCGGTCGGAACCGCCTTGGGCGGTACGGCCTACGCCATCTCGCACGCTCTCGCCTACTGGTGCAACGTGCTGTGCTGTGCCGCATTTCTAGGTTTATTTTTCATCTATTTCCGCAAACACCACTTGTCCTGCACCGCAGCTAAGAAGGACGATTCGGCCTCTGCACGCCAAACGGCTGGTATCCCGTCACAGCTAAAATGGATCGCCCTCGGAACTCTTAGTCTCGGCGTCATGGTCACCTGGTTCATGTATATGCAATGGCTGACCGTCGTCCCGACTCTTTTGCAGAACATCCAACTGCCCTCCTATTCCTACAACCTGCTATGGACGATCAACGCGATCATTGTCGTACTGGCCCAGCCGCTTATCTCTTGGGCAATCCGCAAATGCCGATTGTCGCTGAAATCGCAGCTGCTTTGGGGCGGCCTTATCTTCGTCGGCTCTTCTCTGGTAATGGCCCAGGCCGGCGGATATGCAGGGTTTGTCGTGGCCATGGTCATCATGACGGTCGCCGAAATGCTCGTCTGGCCGAGCGTACCTGCGCTTGCCGCCGATTATGCCGAGCCGGGACAGGAAGGCACTGTGCAAGGGGTGGTTGCGGGCGGACCAACCTTCGGACGCGTGCTGGGGCCTGTCGTGGGAGGCATGCTATTCGAACGTACCGGCGCTTCTGCGGCCCTGTATGCCTCGACCCTTTTTGCCGCATTAGGGGTCTTATGCTTTCTTCTATTCATATTTCTTGCCAAAAAAACAAAAACTTCTCTATCCCCGGCGTCACGCCTGCAAATAGAGAAGTAAGCTGAGGCGCAATGTGCGACAATGATGCACGCTGCGCCTTACCTGTTATGCGGTAGCTGTCGCCGCTGCTTTATCCACGCTTCGACGCCGAATTGGAAAGTTCATGATCAAAAATCCGGCAATAAACACGAGGGTCCCGCCAAGTACATACCAGGTTATTGGCTCGTGATAGAACAAGTAAGACCAAACAATCGAAAACAATACCGAGCAGTTACCAACGATCGCAACAACCACGAACGATACCCGCCTCATCGCCTCTGCGAACCAGAAGAAGCTAAGTCCTGTAATGACCCCAAGCAGAATGAGTGCAGCCCAAGCCCACACCGAGACGGTACCGCTAAACCCTTGCGACTGAAAGGGAATTGGCAGTGAGACGAGCATTGTACTCCATAAAAATACAGAGAAATTCATGTTGCCCGAATCCATCGTCCGCGCCAGCGACCGCTGGCTTAGCACATGTACAGCCGCACCGATTCCCGCCAGGGTGAATAAAAGCGTCGTCAGTCCGCTTCCCTGCATCAAGGTGTGAAGAGATACTCCATTCCATCCGATGACAATCACACCGATCATGCAAAGCGATGCGGCGAACCATCCTCGCAGGGTCACCTTTTCCTTGAAAAGATATGCACTGGCAAGCAGCAATGTGACCGTCTGTATCGGTTGAACAAGAATGTTGCCGTATGAATAACCGATGGTAATCGCGATATTCTCAAAAATGTAATTGACAGATTTGCCAACGGCGCCAATCCAGATCCATTTCAGCCCCGATCGCAGCTGCACGCGACCATCCTTGATCAGCAGGAAAATACCGAGGAAAACGACGCCAAAGAAAAACCTAGAGAACGTAATGATCGAGCTATCCACCATCGTCGATGCGGTCTTCACGAGAACGCCAACAAAGCTCCAAGCGATAGTTGCAAGAACTAGCAATAAGTAACCCAAGATATGACCCTTCTTTTTGTGTTTTTATTCTCTCATTCTATCACAATTCGTTGCTTCTCTGACATCCTTAGTTACACTTCCGGATCCGGCATTCCGGCGACGTGCCGTTCGTATAAGTGTGCACTCCAGCCTTCGCCATCGTAGCGACCGCGTAACGCAAACCCCTCACGGACATAATATCGATTGAGTGCCGCATTTTCCGCCATACAATCCAATCGAAGCCAAGATTTGCCCTGGTTCTTGACATAGTCTTCGGCCCAATTGATCAGCCGCGCGCCGATTCCCATGTTCGGATGGGCTCGGGAGACTGCCAGCCGATGCACATAGCCAGCATTTTCATGGAACTGATCGCCCCAAATCACTCGATCCTCCCATTGTACGGAAAAGCAGCCGACAACCACTTCACCCATCTGCGCCACAAAAACCTCATAGCGCTCGATCACTTCGGACACATACGCGTACGTAAACCGCTCCTCACGCCACTGGTCTACTCCCTTCGTCCGCTGAATCCACTGCGCTGCGCCAACCAAAAGCCCGCGTATCGTTTCCGCATCCGCCAGCACGGCTCTGCGAATGTCCAGCTTCGCCCGCCAGCCGTACTCTAACCGCGAAGCGGTTTCTATCGCCCGCGATTCGCCGCACAGCCTCGCCACGACATGCAAAGCCGCGTCAAAGCCTGTCGTGACACCGCCGGACATAACGATGCGGCCGTTATCGATATAACGCACATCATCGACAACTGTTGTCCTTGGTGAAACCATGTTTCGCAAAAGATCATACGCTAGCCGATTCGTCGTCACTCGCATGCCGTCCAGTAAACCGGCTTTCGCCAGCAGAAGCGCGCCGGTACATACCGAGAGCACAATGGCAGCGCCGGCTGCCGTATCGCGAATCCAGGCGATCAGACGCGGGTTAGCGATTTCGGTGCGAGACCCCAGGCCTCCAGGCACAATGAGAATGTCCGGCGCAGGGCAAGTATCAAAGCTAAATTTCGGCGTAATCGTGATGCCGCTAACCGTCGTTAGAGGAGCTTCATTTTCAGCTACTGTAAACACATGAAAATCCCTGCCTAAGTAGCCAGCTACGCCAAACACATCATGCGGCCCTGCCACATCCAACGTATCTACCTGTTCATACAGCACAACTGCAACCTGCCTTGCCTTCGTCATCGACATCATCTCCTAACAAATAAAAAGAGCATAAGACCCATCGGATCAAACGCTCTGCCCAGGCGATCGGCTGTATGTCATATGCGCTCCCCCGTAGTCCTCTACGTTTCGCCAGTTACGCATACCAGAAATTTCCTTTATTATACATAGAAAAGCTGGAGCCGTCTAGAGAATCCGACTAAAATAGCTGTCATATTCAGATAGTAGCTGTACATATTTTGGGATATATTCAATCGATTCGCAAGCCGGCATGGGAGGTTGAAAAATGTACGAGAATAATGACAATCGTCCTAACAAACGCTCCGGAGATATTCCAGCAACTTGGCATTCACAAACGGTGGGCGAACGAGGACCTGTTCTGGAACAGGACAGCGTACTGCATGAAAAGCTGGAAACGTTCATTCATGAGAAATTGTTAGAAAGGCCTGTTCATACCAAAGGATATGGCGCATTCGGTTACTTTCAAACCGTACATGCCATGACACCTTATACACAGCTATGTTTTCTGCAAAATCCAGGTCAACAGACCCCCGTAACCGTCAGATTCTCTTTAGCCGTCAGCAACAAAGGCACTCCGGATACGGCTCGGAACGTGCACGGCTTCGCCACCAAATTTTACACCGAGCAAGGTGTATTCGATCTCGTTTTTAACCATAACCCCGTATTCGCCGTCCGTGACGCCATCCGTTTTCCCGAGTTTATCCACGCCTTACTGCCATCACCCGTCAACAACCTCATGGACCCAGATCGATTCTGGAGCTTCGTTGCCCGAACGCCGGAATCCACCCACTTTCTGCTCAGGCTATACTCTGACGCCGGCACAGTCAAAAGTCTGCGTCACATGCCAGGCCACAGCGTCAATACCTATGTCTGGAAAAATGCGCAAGGAGTCCGCACGTACGTGAAATATCACTGGATCCCTTTTGCGGGTGTGCAATATATAGATCGGCAAGAAGCAGCCCGGATCGCTTGCGAGAATCCCGATTATAACGGCAAAGATTTGTTTGATGCCCTGAACGCAGGCAAACCGTTTGAATACGGTCTTTATGTGCAGCTCATGAACCCCCAAGACGAATCCTTTCTCCCTTATGATCCTTTAGATAGTACGAAGGTATGGGATGAGCGGCAATATCCGTTGCTCCCGGTTGGGAGATTAGTCTTAAATCGCAATCCGGACAATTATCAAGAGCAGGTGGAAAAGTTGGCTTTCTCCCCTGCCAATCTGCTGGAAGGTGCAGAGCTGTCGGACGATAAGATATTGCAGGGGCGGGCCAATATTTATTGGGATTCACAGCGACGGCGGCTAGGTCCGGAATTCCGCAAAATTCCGATTAATCATCAGCAGAATTGGACGCCTGATTCGCTGGTAACCAGCGGGAACGGCAGATTCGTAGAAGGACGCCTCCAGCGGTCGGAGATCCCAAAGCAGGACGACTTCGCGCAAGCCGGGCAGTTTTATCGGGCGCTTACCCCGTTAGAGCAAGAGCATTTAGTCGAAAACCTGGCTGCCGATCTTGTCGGCGTAGCCCGCGAAACGCAAAACATCGTGCTTAGCTACCTTTCTCAGGCGTCTTCTGAGCTAGGTGAACGTGTCGCAAGACAAATTCAATGACCCATTCAACAAATCAAAAGTGGAAGAGAATCGATAGATTCTCCTCCACTCTTTTCGCTGTAATACCCCGCTAACAAATAAAAAATCCCCAGTTTACGGGGATCTGTATGCGTTCAGGCATGTATTCATTAAGATTTCTTGATGATGTAAACTCCGTATTGCTCGATTTCATCCAGAGCCTTACGGCCAAAAGATTCGATGAGCTCGTCGGCTCGGATTTTGGTACCCCCTAATGTAAGTCCGTCCCAACGTACAATTCTACCGTCTTTCACCAAAAAATAATCGTCCATACGACAACCTCCCAAATGAAAATTTTGGAATTTTCTACAGCGCTAGCAATCGCAGATTGTGACCCTGCTTATCTTATTTTAGCATACTCTTCCATAAGAACAAAAATGGATTTCAGCCAAGCATCCGCTTCAGGCTTTCACTGCCGAGCTGACCGTTAACGCCCGTTCCACTCGATCGGTGAAAAACAAATACAAGATCACCATAGGCAAGCTGGCGATGGTCATAACAGCGCCCATTCCCCCCCAATCTGTAGCATGCTGCCCTTGAAAGTAAATGAGCCCTATCGGTAAAGTCATTAATTTTTCATTCGTTATCAAGATGGACGCCAAGAAAAACTCATTCCAAGTGCCCATAAACTGAAGAATGATAATCGTTGAGACCGCTGGGGAGAGGATCGGCAAAATGATTCGAAAGAACGCTCGGTAAATCGATGCGCCGTCCATGCAAGCCGACTCTTCCATTTCATGCGGAATTCCCCGCAAAAAACCATAGAAAACCATCGATGCGAAGGGCAATCCGAAGGCGATGTATGGAATCAACAAGGCACCATATGTATTCGTCAGGTGAAAATCTTTGACGATAATTGCCAATGGAATGATGATCACTTGCATCGGAATAAACATGCCGATAATCATATACATCCGCACCGCTTCGCGAAATTTCCAACGCAGCCTGGCAATCGCATAGGAGAACATGACGGCGATAAGGACGACAGCGAGCGTCGTTACGGAGGCGACGAATGTGCTATTCGCGATATAGCTCGGTACATTGAATTTATTCCAGGCATTCACATAATTCTCGAATCTGAAGTGCGTCGGTAAGCCGAAAGGATTGGTTACGAAAATTTCATCGTTGTTTTTCAAGGAATAAAAGACCATCCAAATTAACGGATAAACGGAAACTACGAAATAAATCCATAAGAAGCACTGCAGGACGATTCCGACAATTTTATTCATGCCATGACACTCCTTTAACTCTGCTCCATTCCGCTCTCTTGCCGATCGAACACTTTGTTAATAATGAGCGTGACAATTAAGCTAATCACAATTAACAAAACCGAAATAGCGCATGCATACCCATATTGATTGCTTGAAAATGCGCTCCGAATAATCATGAAGGTCAACGTATAGTTCGTTGTCCCCGGCCCGCCGTTCGTCATAATGGCCATTTGCACATAAGCCCCGATCCCAGCTGTGATGGCAATGACGTAACAGAACTTGAACGTTTCCTTCATCAACGGGATTGTAATATGCAGGTGTGCCTTCCATTTACTCGCCCCATCAATACGGGCTGCTTCCAAGTAGTGTTCAGGAACGGATTTTACTCCGGCATACAGTAAGGCGAACTGAAATCCCATATATTGCCATGCATTGGTAAAAGCAATCGCTATGATCGATATGCTCGGCGAATTAAGCCAGTCTTGGCGGTAAGCCATTCCGAAAGCCTCAAACAATTTATTGATAAGCCCGTTAACGGGGTCATACATCGAAAGCCAAAGCTGACAAACGACAGTGACCGAAAGCACAACGGGAATAAAATACGCCGTTTTTAACAGTTTACGCCCCTTCACGGTCGGATCTGAGCAAATGAGCGCCAATAACGTCCCTAATCCAATTTGGAAAACGACCAGGACGACAGCAAACAAAAAACCGTTACGTAGCGAAGTGACTAACAAATAATCATGCGCAAGCTCGATGAAATTCCCAATACCGACAAAGGTCGCACGACCTAGCCCATCCCATTCAAAAAAACTGCGGTAAAACGTCTGCAAAATCGGATAAAACACGATCACGCTATAAAGAACAATCGCCGGCATTAAAAACATAAAAATGGCCCACTTGTTGCCTAAATATTGTTTCATCGCCATGTTCCTTTCCGAAAATAAACTCACACCGACTTACAAGCCGATGTGAGTCACATAGGTATTTGCAGTTATTTTTTCATCGTTTTGTTCAAATTTGTGGCGAATTGTTCGGCAGTAAATCCAGCCACCAATAAGTTCTGTGCGTTGTCGTCAATTCCCAGTTTGACGTTCGTATCATTCAGTACATCAGCGAAGCTGGTGATGTTCGGGATCACTTCTTTGCCGAGACGAGACAGCATTGCTGGAACTTGAGCCGTAATCGGCTTATCGATTTTGATCGATACGATTGGCGTCCCCGTCTGCGTGTACTTATATTCAGCGTATTTGCGCGCCATGAATGCGGCTACTTTGATCGCGACTTCTTTGTTTTTCGTTTTTGCGGAAACGGCGAAGCCCGACGGATCACCCGTTCCATTCATGGCGAATTTCGCTTTGTCATAGGTAGCCTCGTCCTTGGCCGGGAAGTTCATGAAATCCACGTTGTCACCCATATTTTTTTGTGAGCTGGCGATTTCCCATTGCCCATTAACGAACATGGCCGCCTTACCTTGATAAAACAGCGACGATGCTTGATCGTAATTCGTTTGGGTCGCGTTCTTCGCGAATAAGCCTGCGGCCTGCAGTTCTTCCACTTGCTTGGCAGCCAGCTTCAGTGCAGCAGGTGTCTCCGTCGCACCGTTAAGCACACCGAATCCTTTCGGCTCTTCACGTGTCATAAATCCTTGCAGAAATGAATTGCCGATCCACTTTTCTTTGGAGAAAATGGCGAGCGGGATGATGCCCTTCGCATTGAATTTTTTAGCCGCATCCTTCATTTGCTCGATCGTTTTAATCGGTGCCTGGACGCCCGCTTCGGCAAATAATTTCTTATTGTAGTACAAGATAATAAATTCAATACCAGCATAGGGATAGCCATACACGTGGCCATCTGGCGCAATCAATTTGGCTTCGTTGCCCTTATTCAAATCTTTCTTGAATTGTGCAGTTTCCGGAGCATCATCTAAGGTCAAAATATTGTTCGACTTACTGCCGATCTGCATAATCTCCCATGAGGTGTCAATAATGTCGGGCATGTCACCGGTGGCCATTTGTGTCTTGATTTTTTGACCGTTGTCTTGTTGGTAAGCCTGCAGCGTTAATTCCACGTTCGGCATTTCTTTTTTGAGCTCTGCAACAGCGTAATCGTAAGGCTTGGAGGTGTCATCGTCGAAGTGATTGGTAGCAATCGTTAACTTCACAACGGCTTGTTCGGCCGTCGCAGCCGGTTTGGTTTCCGCTGCGGGTGCGGCAGATGTTGTGGTTGCAGGCGTTGCTGTTGAGCCTGCCTCTTTCTGTGTCCCTGAACCGCAAGCTGCCAGAGAAATCGTCATGATCGATGCGAGTGCCATACTGCCAAGTTTTGTCCACATCTTCAAGTTCGAGTACCCCCATTCGTAATTTTCAGGTTATTACAGCGCTTACATAAACCCTGAATCCATTCTAAGTCTTACCTGAAATTTAATGAATGAAAGAATCGCTACGAAAACAGGGTAAAAATCGCTCCAAAATGCTTAGTTCCCAATATAATTTACGTATTCACTCGGCGTGTGACCGTAAAATTTCTTGAAACATTTGCTGAAGTAACCTGGATCGTTATACCCCACCATCTCAGAAATAGTCGATATATTGGCACATTTCATTCGAATCAATTCCTTGGCTCGCTGCATCCGAACATAGGTAATATAATCGGATATCGACATGTTGGCTTCTCGATTGAATATTTTACGCAGATAACTTCCATGTATAAAAGCAAGCTTCGTAATTTCTTCGACATTCAGATTGGGGTTTTGATAATTTTGTTCGATGTGCAGCTTCGTCTCTTCGTAGATTTGCTGCGAACGGGAAAGCTTCTTTGTTTCATCATTGATTTTCAGCGTTTTTCGAAAAATTTCTTCAAGCCACACATACATGCCATCGAGGTTTTCATGTCTCTTCATTTCCAGATCAGGTGAAAAATCCGCGCCGAGTACCGTTCCTACTTCATAGCCACGGGCCACAATATAGGACAAACATAGCGATACTAGACCGATCACCATCACATATATGGTTTCAGCCGTCAGTTTCTGTTCGCGAATCGTCTGAAAGACATCGTCAAGCTGTCTTTTGATTTCGGCATCATTTTGCAGGCGTAAGGCCAGCATCATTTTTTCATAGTGGGTACTGGAATAAAACCCCTGACATCCCATGATCATACCTCCTTTACCCTTTCACTGCCCCTTCCGTTATACCTTGAATAATCCATCGTTGGAAAATAGCAAAAATAATGACAATCGGTATCGATGACAAAATTAACGAAGCGAGAATTAACGACCACTCCCTGCTGTACTTGCCAAAAAACATGTTGATCGTCAACACGAGCGTATACTTGCGGAAGTCTGTCAGCAGCAAAACAGGCAGCAGGAAATCGTTCCAAAGCCAAAGCATATTCAGGATAACGATTGTAAAAGTGATAGGAAGCAGCAGTGGAAAAATGATCGTAAAAAAGGTCCTGAACTCGCCGCATCCATCCATCTCCGCCGACTCATCCAGCTCTCGCGGAACACCTTTGACAAAACCGTGATAAAGGAATATGGCCATATTGACGCCTAATCCGGCGCACACCACGCCTAAACCGAATGGAGTGCCCTGCAGCCCTAAGTCCTTGGCCATCTTGGTCAAGGTTACCATGATCGTCTGAAACGGAATCAGCATGGAAGCAACGAACAGCAAAAATATCGCATGGCTCAGCTTGCCTGGCGTACGGGAAAGCTTATATCCAGCCATCGAGCTGAAATATACAATTCCAGCAATCCCCGTCACCGTGACGACGATTGTATTCCAAGCGCTTCTGAGCATATTCGCTTTCTGGAACGCTTGAACATAGTTATCCAAATGCAGGCGAGAAGGCAGGCTCAGTACGGAATTGTACATCTCGCTCTGCGTCTTGAACGAATTGACGACGGCCATGTAAATCGGAAACAGAAAGTAAATGGCCAGAATGGCGAGAACAAGCAGCGACAAAACGGAAGACATGCTTCTTCTCATGCTTCCACCTCCCGCTTCTTCATGACGGACACTTGTATCATCGTGATGACAAGGATGATCAAAAAGAGGATGATCGCCTTCGCGCTTGCATAACCGTAACGATAGTTACGCTGATAGGCTTCCTCCAAAATATTCATGGTAATGACTTGCGTTGCTCGGGCAGGCCCCCCGCCAGTTAAGGCGAAAATGAGGTCGTACACTTTAAAGGAACTGTTAAGCGTCAGGAAGATGCATATGGTTAGCGCGTGCGCAATCAATGGCAGCGTAATATAACGAAACATATGAAACGATGACGCGCCGTCAATGATGGCCGCTTCCTTCAGAGGCTGCGGAATCCCTTGGATAGCGGACATGTAAATGAGCATGAGCGTGCCGACTCCGCCCCAGACCGATACAAGCAAAATCGTCCAGAACGAAACATCCGGATCGCCGAGCCAAGAGATGCCTAGAAATTTCAAAGCGGCAAATTTGGATAAGGCTGGCATCACTTTGGAAAAGACGAACACCCACATGAACGTGCTGATAATGATGCTTAGCATATTGGGCATGAAGAAGATAGTTCGAAACATGCCCTTCGCTCTTCTCTGCGACTCAATCAGCAAGGCAAGCAAGAGTGCGATCGTATTTTGCAAAATGACGGCAACAACCACGTACTTGGCTGTAAACAAGATCGCTGTTCGGAAGTTAGCATCGTCACGAATCGCTTCTACGAAATTGTGGATGCCGATAAAGCTGTATGATTTATTCAGGCCGTCCCAGTTCGTAAAACTGAAGTAAGAGCCTTGAATCATAGGGATCACGAGGAAAATGACGTACAACGCAAAGGCGGGGGCTACAAAGAGGATCAACGATACTGATGCTTTACGGGATCGATTTAGCATGATTGCACTCCTTTATGAACCTCAGGCCCTGTTATCGTCAAACGACGACGGCAGGGCATGACTGCGGTCCATATCTCCTATTTCTTGATCGCTGCGGCATTCGCGTCTTTCCAAGTTTTATCCAGGTCTTTTATAACATCGTCCTTGGACATTTTCTTGTTATAGTACGCTTGCAGCGCCTTGCCCACTTCATCCTTCACAGAGGAGGGAATCGATGGGTCCTTATAAAAGAGTCCTTTATTGGCGTAGCTTGCAGCTTCCTCGACCCAAGGATACGGTTTGAACGTATGATTTTTGGATACCGGATTAAACTTCAAGCTTTGATAAAGCCCGTTGGAGTCTTTGTCGTCAAGAATATAGTTGAGCAGGTCTTGTGCAACCTCTTTATTTTTGCTGTTCGTCGCCATCGCTAGCGAAGTCGATACCGAGACATTGATGAGCGAAGATTTGGGATCGTCATTCAGCGGTAAGGGCGCTACACCAAATTCCATTTTATCATTAGCTTTCAGAATGCTGTCGGCATTCCAAGGGCCTTGCACCCACATCGCCGCTTTACCGGCGGCAAAATCTGCGGAACCATCATCATTGCCAATTTCAAAAGCGCGCTCCGTTCCGTTTGCGTTCACCAAGTCGATAATATCGAACATTTCTTTGATATCTGCGAAGCTGCCTTGATCTTTGTTCATCTTGTCGATGAAGTCTTTATGCGAGCTGTTGACAAGCGCGCCGACGGCCAGCGGAAGGAATAGCTGTGGAATCCAGCTTTCTTTGTAGCTGAGCAGAAACGGTTTGATTTTGTTATCGTTCAGCTTCTGCACAACGGCTTTCATTTCGGTCAATGTTGAAGGCGGCTTAAGCCCCAGATCATTGAATATCTTTTTGTTGTACAAGAACCCCCACTGCAAGCTTTCCATCGGAACAGCTACGACTTTGTTGTCGAAGGATACAATAGGTTTAATGCCGTCCTGCAGCTTGGCGGCGAAAGGCTGGCTGGACAAGTCCGCCAAATAGCCGGCCTTATAGTAATCCGGAATATCGTTAACCGCATGGATGCTGAAAATGTCCGGTACATCGCCGGTTGCTAGGCGCGTCTTCAAAATCTGCGTCGCATTTTCAGAGCCCGGGTACTCGGAATTAAAAGTGACCTCGATATTTTTTTCCTTCTTTTCCTTTTCCGCAAATTGCGCGAAATATTTATCAAACTGATCGCGGAAGCGGTCTAGACCGCCGAGAAACACTTTCAACTCCACCTTCTTGGGAGCCGCTGCGGTCTTATTATCTTGCGTTCCCGCTGGGCTTGCCGCCGTGTCTTGAGTACCCGAAGAGCAAGCGACCGTAGAACTCAACATCAGCATAGCAGCCGCCATGACAAGTGCCTTCTTCATATTCGTTTATGCCTCCCCTTTATATTGGTAACGCTTTCGAATTCAGTATACCGGGAAGCTTATAAGAGCACATTGGACTGGATTTGCGCTGTTCATTGGACAATATTGATATCGGATTTACTCATGGCTGTCATTGCGGATTTGCCCTGGCGTCAGGCCAGTGACTTTTTTGAAAATACGGTGAAAATACGTCAAATCGGCGTATCCGACCGCTTCTGCGGCACTTTTGATAGAGGTTGCCGGGTTCTGCAGCAGCTGCTTGGCTTTCTCCACCCGCATCGTAATGATGTAATCCATCACAGTGGAGCCGACCTCTTGCTTAAATGTTCGGGACAGATGCTCCTTGCTCACAAAAAATTGCCCGGCAACCGATTCCAAAGTAATCGGCTCCGCATATGTGCGTTCAATATAGTGCCGGACTTCATCGATATTAATCCGAGTCTTGTTTCTCCGTTTCTGAATCAGTTCCTCCATCACGCCCATGTACGCCTCCGTCAACATATGGACCCATTGGGCGACCGGAGTGTCGTCCGTCACAATTAGCGTTCCTGTAGAAGCCGGGATGACGGACTTTGTGTCGGCCAGCATCCTTGAAACCTGTTCCTCCAGCAAATACATGAACTGCTTGTATAAAGAGTTGCTGATGCCCGCTTGCAGCGGTTCCAGAGCCGTCAGAACGGTCGCCAGCTCCGCAAACTTTTTGCAAACGCCTTCCACCTCCAGTCCTTGGAAATTTCTGGTTATTACCTGTTTGGCATCCGTCATCATATGCAAAATTTCCTTGTCGAGCGGTTGAACCGCATGAAGTCCCCGTGCGATCTGCAGCTCCCTGACGGCTTTCTCCAAAGCGCGGTTCAGCTCTTCCGGATGGATCGGCTTTAGTATGTACTCGTCCACCTTGGATTGAATCGCCTGCTTCGTATAGGCAAAATCATCATACCCGCTGATGACGATCTTCCGAATGAACGGGTAATCCTCCGAAAGCTTCTGCAGCAGCTCCACCCCGTTCATACCGCGCATTTTCATGTCTGTTATGACGATATCCGGTTGGATGCTCTGAATGATTTGCAGACCACTAAGGCCTTCTTCCGCCTCTTCCACCCGTACGATACCGAAACGCTCCCAATCCGCAAGTCGGCGTATGCTGTTCCGTGTCCAATATTCATCATCGATAATGACGGCCTTCATGCTCCAACCCCCTCGCTTTGCTTCGGGACTGACGGAATCACCAGCTTCACCGTTGTTCCCGCGTCCTGCTTGCTCGTGACATATAGTCCATAATCGCTGCCAAAAATAAGTTTAATCCTGGAATGAATATTGCTCATGCCCATGCTATCTCCCAGCTCTTGCTCGTCCGACTCTTGTGTGAGCTGTTTGCTAATCTGCCGCAGCCGCTCCTCCGCAATGCCGATGCCGTTGTCTTCAATACTGATCTCCAGCTCATCCAAAATCAGCTGTACGCGGATCGCGATCGACCAAGTCCCCATTTTCCCTTCGAGCCCATGCACGAAGCAATTCTCAACGATGGGCTGCAGCGAGAACTTGGGGATCTGACACGATCGGCACTCATCGTCGACGTCCATATGAATGAGCAACGTATCGTGAAACCGAATCTTCTGAATATGCAAATAATTGCTGACATGCTCCAATTCATTATCTATGGTAACGAGATCGGATTTCATTCGGATCGTATAGCGAAACAAATCGCTGATGGCACGGACATGCTCATAGATCTCCGGCACTTTTCGCTCAAGGGCAATACCGCCAATCGCCTGCAGCGCATTATACAGAAAATGCGGATTAATTTGTGCCTGCATCGCCTTTAATTGCGCGGTTCTCTTCTCGATCTTCGCTTTATACTCCGTTTGTATGAGTTCTTTAATCCGGAGCAGCATCGAGTTAAAGCGTCTTTCCAGCGTGCCGATCTCATCGCTTCGCACCTGGTTGACACCGACGTCGAAGTTTTGAAACTCCACTGCTTTCATCGACTTGGTCAAGCGAATAATCGGCTTCGTCGTGAAATACGCTGTCAGCACGGAAAAGGCAATCGCAAAACCGATGAAAATGACCGCAGTTACGAAGCTGAACGTCAGTGTCGAAGAAGCGCCTTGTGTCACATAACGCATCGGAATAAACTTGATTAGCCACATCTGATCGGATGCAACGGGCTGATAAAAAAGAAATCCTTCTTTTAATTGCCGGTAACCCGCCGAAGTCGGAGCGGAAACGATCTGTCCCAGTATGGATTTGTTGATAGAACCTGGCGTAGGACCCGAGTAGGGGTCATACATCATGTTCCCTCGCCCATCCACGATATACACTTCACTGCTCGACTCCGAATGCAGCATGTCCAGCACGCTGTTCATCATTTGCCAGCGGACATCCAGCGACACCCCACCGAGAATCTCGCGGTTCTCAAACCGGTTCATGCTGCGCACGATAGAGAACAAATTGCGATTCAAATTCGTCATCATGTTTACGCTTTCAAACGACATTTCGGCCTTTTGCCAATCCATGCTCGGCGTACTTAGCTGCGACGTGGCGCGGACAGCATCCTTATCCACTATAAACAATTGCTGCTTAGATTTCATAAACAATGAAATTCGCGCAATTTGACTATTATTGGCCGTATATAAGGCTCTCAGTTTCTCATCGATGTAACTATTTGACGCATTTTCCGAATTGACTGTTGCACTACTTATGGCGTCGCTACCGTTCGGAAACAAATTTTTATCTAACAAAACAGAATAGGCGATCGCTTGCAACTGATCGTACTTTTCATTGAAGTACTTGCCCGCCCACTCCATACGCGATTCATTGGAACGAATTACCTCCAAGCTTAACGACTGCTTCGTTGTCCGGGTAGCGAAAAGAGTGACTAAGCTTAACGGCAGCACAGCAATGACGACCATGATCAGCATTAGTTTATACCGAAGGCTCCTATTAAAAGGGGATAGCAGATGACGGAATATCTTCTTGCCTGTTACGAGTATCATTAGAATCCTCCGTCCTTGTATTGTTTTAAGAAGCCTCGTATTCTTCTATCCAATGTCTCTAACAAGATTATAGTAATTGCTCTTGACAAAAACAACAGCCGTGCATGCTGCACGGCTATTATCTAATCCGCTAAAAGCTGACGAAGCTTGAGGCTCGTATCGCTGTCATTTGTCGGTATATTGATCGTGACCGTAAGATGCGGAGCATCCGACACTAGAAACGAAATCTGGTCGAAAATCAGCAATCCGACCGACTTATGGTGATTGATTTTTTTGCCCTCAGGACCGTTCAGTACATCGTGCTGTGGCCACCATGCCCTGAATTCCTCGCTGGCGTGATTCAAATCCCCGATAAGTTCCAGCCACCAAGGATCACCCGCAAACTTGCCATAGCTGGCGCGAAATTGCGCTAAACGGTGACGCGCATGCGCTTCCCAGTTGTCCTGCAGCATGTCACGCACGTAGGGTGAAGTGAATGTCCGCCAAACCGTGTTACGCTCCCGGGCCGACATCGCCGCATAATCACCATAAATCAAGCTTGCCGCCCTGTTCCAGGCGACAATATTCAAGCGCTGATCACTCACATAGGCTGGACTTGTTCCCTGCAGATCAAGGAAGTCTTGCAAAGTCGGACTCACTGTCGTTTCGACCAGCGTCAGATCAGCAGGCAGCTGCTGCAATGCCAGCAAAAACAAATGTTTGCGCTCATTCACATCAAGCTGGAGCGCCCGGGCAATGTTCTCGAGCACTTGCGCCGATACTTGAATATCCCGCGCTTGCTCCATCCACGTGTACCAATCCACGCTAACACCTGAGAGCTGCGCCACTTCCCCGCGACGAAGACCCGGCGTTCGCCGCCGGCCTCCTCCAGACAGCCCGACTTGCTCAGGTGAAATACGGGCGCGGCGCGTCCGCAAAAACTGGGCCAGCTCATCCAGCCGTGTTTGATTTGATAGTTGCATAAGTGTCACCTGCTCCCTCTTGTCGCCTATCATAGGATCGATAGTCCCATGATAAACCCTCATCTTATTCTAGTATAGAATTCATTGTACACTTTCCAAGATGACGAAAACAAAAGATGGAAGGTGAGTTGGATTGGAAAAAGCAATGCTATCGAGCACGACCGGAAAGTTGGCGAGAACCATGCTGCTTCTTGGACTTGCGCTCGGATACTTTATGGTTCTGTTAGATATGACGGTGGTGAGTGTCGCCCTACCGGCGATTCGCGCCGATCTAGGGGGTGGGATAACCGGGCTGCAGTGGGTGGTCAACGCCTATACGATCGTCTTTGCCGGATTCCTGCTATCTATGGGGGCGCTAGCTGATCGTTTTGGCGCTAAACGTCTCTACATGGGCGGGCTCGCGTTATTTCTCCTGGCATCAGCTGCTTCGGCAGCCGCAGCATCGCTAGGCATGCTGATCGGGTTGCGAGCTCTCCTCGGTCTTGGCGGCGCAGCGTTGATGCCAGCCTCACTTACTCTGCTGGCGCATGCTTACCCTGAACCCGCGGAGCGCGCCAGAGCGCTTGGCATTTGGGCAGCAGTTACCGGTGCGGCAATGGCAGCGGGCCCTGTTGTTGGCGGACTGTTGGTGGATGCTTTGGGCTGGCGCAGCATCTTCCTGATCAACGTGCCTCTGGCCGGCATCAGCTTAATAATGACGTTCATGTACGTAGGGGAAACGGATCGTACATCGGGTAGAAGCTTGGATGCGGGGGGGCAAATCACGGCTATTATCGCCATAGCTGCTTTGTCGTTCGGGTTGATGGAGGGGGCAACGTATGGATGGCACTCCCCTGTTATTATCGCCGCATTCCTTCTGGCGCTAATCAGTGCGGGATTGTTTTGGAAGATAGAGTCGAAGGGCCAATCCCCGCTGCTCCCGCTCCGCTTATTTCACAATGCGACGGTATCGGCCGGCATGTGTGCGGGGATGGCGATCAACATCGGCTTATCCGGAGTTTTATTCGTCTTGCCCATATTTTACCAACAAATTCAAGGTTTATCCGCCCACATGACAGGCCTCGCACTCCTTCCCATGATGATTCCGCTGGCCTTCAACCCCATGCTAACCGGGCGTCTGGTTGGCAAGGTCGGCGCGCGGATACCGATGACAATCGGTTTTTGCCTCAGTGCGGCCGGGACCTTCCTGCAAATGAAGACGGAAATGGACACTGGCTATGCCACTACGATCCTAGGATTGCTATTGATCGGATTCGGTGTATCCTTTACGATCCCCGCGTTAATGGCGGCTGTCATCTCTTCCGCTCCACGAGAACTAACTGGTTCGGTATCAGGCGCGCTAAATGCAAGCCGCCAGCTTGGCGCAACGCTAGGCGTCGCGATCATCGGCTCCATGGTGAGCAGCAGCAGCTCGTTTATAGCCGGCATGCATGTGTCGCTGCTCGTTACTACAGTTATTTTGTTAGGTGGAAGTGTGCTTTCGTTCGTATATATTGGTAAAAAAACATAAAGTGAGAAATGAATAAAAGCCTACACGACGAAAGTGATGTAGGCTTGTTCGTACTTCTAGCTGTTCTTAACACCTGACGCTTTCTTGCCGATTGATTCCAGCTTTGGAAAATACGTCACTGCTGTAACCAGGATTAAAGCTACGAGCACGATCGGTACCCAAATGATCGCCAAGGGATACGATCTTTCTGCAACGGTTGCCATAGCAGCACCTAAGCAGTAGATCACGATGGCCGCCAGCCGGAGCATTGAATCCCATTTGATGGAAGGGAAGTGGTTATTCCGCACCCAGCCTCGGATCGTCGACACGACATCTTCGATCACGTTGGCCAAATTGTTCGTTAATACCGTTGTAGATATGGCCGCGACTCCTAAACGCCTCGCAGCTGTCGTCTGCATGCCCATGGCAAGACTTAATAGGGTGATCAGTAAGTAAATCATTGTTTCAGATGGCGATGAATCGGACAGGGTCATGATTGCAAATAAGAGTAAGAACCCGCCTTCAACGGTTAAGGCAGCCGTTACACTTTTGGGCCAGAAGGATGTATCCGTGGTTCTTCCGATGATGACCGCGGCAAACCCTGTTCCCATAATAAAACCAACAAGCGCGATCAGTGAACGCAGAATGGCAAAGCCTTCGGCATGTCCAATGGCCAGCCCCATCAAAACAATATTACCGGTCATATTTGAAGTAAATACGTGCCCAAGGCTTAAATAACCGACCACATCCACAATACCGGACGTTAAACATAGTGCAAGAATAATCACATGGCGGCAGGCAACCGACGTCATCCGCTTACAGCTCCTTTCCGGACTGAAACATGAACTACTATAAAATACCACATTTGCAGACAAGCGTCATACGATTAAAGATTTTTGATAGGAATAAAGCATTCCATATTATATTCTCCTATAAAAACAAAAAGCCGCGATATACGCGGCTTTGACGTGACATGATCTCGTCACACTTGACAAGTTCTTTGTTCAGTCCTTTTGGACAAATAAGCATGTTCACCTTATTTTTCGAATAGGTAAATACAATGGAACTATTTGAACAACAGGAGGACATGATGCCCAATGTCACAACCATCGCAAGCCTTCATGAGAGGTACGTTTTTCTTGTCCGTCGCCGCGTTTATTAACCGCATCCTCGGCTTCATCAGCGGGATGTTCGTCGCCAGGGTGCTGGGTGCGGAAGGAATCGGCCTATTGATGATGGCGCATCCCCTGGTTCCGCTGGTCATCACGATTACGGAATTAGGTTTGCCGGTCGCCATATCCAAGCTGGTCGCCGAAGCCGATGCCCGCGATGACCGGGTTAAGGTGCGACGCATCCTGCACGTCTCGTTGTTCGTCACCGGCTTCTTGAGTGTCACCCTGACGACACTTTCCCTGCTCGGCTCCGAGTGGATTGCCTCCGTCCTGCTTAGCGACCAGCGCGCGTATTACGCCATGCTCGCAATCACGCCGATTGCGCCGATCGTTGCCGTATCCGCAGTGCTGAAAGGCTACTTCCGCGGCAAGCAGCGGATGCATACGATCGCTGCGTCCGATGTGTTGGAGAACACCGTGCAGATTGCCTGCGTGCTGGCCTTGGTGCATGTCCTGCTGCCTTACGGTGTAAGTTACGCCGCTGCCGGGGCGATGGCCGCTTCGGTCGCCAGCGAGATCAGCAGCCTGCTGTTTCTGCTGGCCAGTTACAAGATGCGCGGCGAAGTCAAATTGCCGGGCGAGACGTGGTCAGCCCACCTGCGCCATGGCCGCTCGACCCTCACGGAGCTGCTTCGCATCGGCTTGCCGACGACCGGCAATGGCGTGATTCATTCGCTCTACGGCGCCTTCCAGCCATTGCTCATTACAACAAGCTTGGCCGCCGCCGGCATCGGAACGGCTATGGCGACCAAGCAATTCGGCATGATCGCTGGGTATGCCTTCCCTTTGCTCTTCATGCCCAGCTTCATTACGCAGTCGCTTTCCACGGCGCTCATCCCCGCCATCAGTGAAGCTGCCGCCAACAAGGACAGCCTGCTGATGCACAGCAGAATGGAGCAAGCCCTGCGCCTCGGTCTTTGGATCGGCGCGCCGGCCACCGTCATCTTGTACGTTTGGTCTACGCCGCTCACTACACTGATCTATCATGCGCCGGAGGCCGGATTGCTGCTGCGAATTTTGGCGCCGATGTTTTTCATGCATTATTTTGATGCGCCGCTGCATGCCATTCTGCTGGGACTCGGCCGCGCGAACGCCACCCTGTGGAATTACGCCGTCACCACGGTGTTCAAGATTGCCGCCATCTACGTGCTTGGCAGTCAATACGGCATCGCTGGTATTGCTTTTGCCCTTGGCCTCAGCATGGTCCTCATTGCGATGCTCAACTTCTACTCCATCTCTGGCAGCATCGGGTTCTACATGGACATCCGCCCTTTCGCCAGGGTCGTATTCTCGATGATCATTATGATTCTGTGCGGCGAGTCCGCGATACGGTACCTGGAAAGTTTGGAGCTTTCTATGCTATGGAACACCCTGGGTTCCATTGGCTTCTCGCTGCTCGCCTACTTTACGGCCATGTCCGTCACGAAAGCATGGAGCCGAAGGAGCAAAAGTATTTATTCCTAACAGGCCTTTATCCGGGGGTGTTCGAAGTCAGCTCGATCATCAATCTGCTTGAGCCGAACGCTCCCGCCATGTGTTGACCTCTTCCAGACGTTTCGTATAAGCTTCCCGAATCGTATAAGCCGCTTGCGAACCAATGGGCAAGCGAAGCGGCGCTTGACCGCTTTTGATCACAGAAATGATCGTTTCCACAGCTTTGGCTGGCTCGCCAATTTTCAAGCTCGATATCCCTTTTTCATAAGCTGCATACAGAGGAGCATATTCTTCTTTCTTGTCCGTTTGCTCCAGCGAATGACCTAAGAACTCGGTAGCAAACACGGCTGGCTCTACGATCGTTGTCTTAATCCCAAAGCTGGCGAACTCTTGCGCGAATGCTTCGGAGAAGCCTTCAACAGCAAACTTAGAAGCAGCGTACAAGCTGTAAGGGGGCATGGACCAGGTTCCAAAGAATGATGAAACATTGACATAATGCCCGAAACCCTGGCGTTTAAAAACGGGCAGTGTCGCACGGATGACATCGAGTACGCCGAACACGTTGACGTCGAACTGCTTGCGGATTTGTTCGTCCGTATACTCCTCCAGCATGCCGAAGAGCCCGTAGCCAGCATTATTCACGACAATATCGATGGTGCCGAAGACATCTAAAGCTTCTTGAACGGCAGTTTGAATTTGCTCCTTGTTGGTCACGTCCAGCGCGGCAAGGTGAACACGATCTGGTGCCAGTTGTTTAAAATCTTGAATAGCCTCCAGTTTGCGTGCTGTTGCGACGACCTTGTCTCCTGCTTTCAGCAGCTGCTCCACGAATTGACGGCCAAATCCTGTCGATGTTCCTGTAATCAACCATACTTTACTCATTGTTTTCAATCTCCTTTATTTTTATTTGGGAACGATCATTCTAATATGGGTAAAAAAATTTGATCGCTCCCTTAGGTATCTAGCTTAGACATCGCGGAATCTGCGATGCGGTGCAGTTTCTTTTTATCAGCCGAAGTTCGGGCGAGCACACGCAATCCAAGCAGCGAGTTATGCATATCCTCTGCAAGCTCACTGGCGTCACGAGTGGTCGCAAACTCCCCGTTCTCCTGGCCTTTCCTTATCAGATCGGCAAGAAGCTTCTCCACGATCACAAAACTTTCACTCGCTTGTCCGTCAATTTCGTCATCATGTGGAGCGAGCTCAACGGCCATATTGACAAACAGACAACCTGGCGGCTTACCTTCATAGCCATCAATCATAAAATCAAACAGGTATTGTATAGCTTGTCTGGCGCTGCCCGCGCGTGAGATGCCGGATTCGAAATGTCCGTTCAAAAACTTTTTATATCGTTCGATAGCTAACAGAAACAACTGGTGCTTATCACCAAACGTATCGTACAAGCTTCTTCGATGAATGCCTAAATGAGTGACCAAATCATTGATCGATGTTTTCTCATAGCCTTGTATCCAAAATAAATGCATAGCTTTCAGCAGCACTGCATCCTCATCGAATTCCTTCGTTCTCGGCATGGGTCAATCTCCCTTCTGATATAGTTATAACATAACGGGAACGATCAGTAAAGAATAATCTTTACTGATCGTTCCCGTATATCAATTTAATATGCTTATTTTAATCGACTATCATCTTAGAAAAGAGTTTTTACAGCCTCGGATGTGAACGGGATCAACTCAGCAGTCCGATTGTCGCGGATTTTGATCGCCCACGCTGGATCCACGATGAATGGGCGCCCCACGGCCACTAGATCGAATTCTTGCCGCTCGAGCCGCTCAATCAGCGCTTCGATGCCTGTGTTGCTCGATCCTGTTTTTTCCGTAAAAAAGCTCATAAAATCGCTATCCAGACCAACGGACCCGACCGTAATTGTTGGCTTGCCCGTCAGCTTTTTGGTCCATCCGGCAAAGTTCAACTCGGATCCAGTGAACTCAGGCTCCCAGAAGCGACGCGTTGAGCAGTGGAAGATGTCCACGCCGGCAGCAATTAATGGTGCCAAAAACTGCTCCAGCTGTTCAGGCGTTGCAGCCAATTTGGCCGTATAATCACTTGCCTTCCATTGAGAAATACGCAGCACGATAGGAAAATCCGGCCCAACCGCGCGGCGGCAAGCTTCAACCACCTCAACGGCAAATCGGGTCCGTGCAACCATGTCGCCGCCGTAGCTGTCTGTGCGCGTGTTTGTTTTCTCCCAGAAGAACTGATCTACTAAATAGCCATGCGCTCCATGAATTTCAATGCCATCAAAGCCAATTCGTTTCGCTTCGAACGCGGCCTGGGCAAAAGCTTCAACGATCGCCGCAATCTCCGTTTCCGTATAATCGCCAACATTTCCGCGCGCGCCCATATGCCAAAGCTGCGGAATAATCCGGCCTCCTGCCTCGTGTACTTCAGCCACTACGTGGGCCCAGCCCGCTAAAGCTTCCTCCCCATAGAAATGCGGGACGTTCGCAATATTCGATGCATCCGGGTGGTTGATGACAGTTCCCTCTGTGACGATAAGACCAACTCCGTTCTCAGCCCGGCGACGGTAGTACGCTGCCACATCTGCACCCGGCACCCCATTCGGGGAAAATTGGCGGGTCATCGGCGCCATCACGATGCGATTCGCCAGATCCATGTTTTTAGATGAGAATGGTTGGAATAACGATTGTACAGTTTGCGTTTTATTCATAGGAAACCTCCACATTTGAAATAATAATTTAGTTCATATCTGCAGCATCTTACTAGCTGCCACGAAACTGTTATTGATTTAATTACTGTTACTAAATCAATTACAGTATAAGGATATCCTTTCCTACTGTCAATAAGGAATTCGACTTTATTAAAAACTTAAAGCAGCCGAGCAAGATGTGAACTGCACCCCATTTGTTAGACACGACTAACAATGGAGGTGCAGTTTTTTTGCCTAATTTCAGTTTAGATGAGAAATTGAAGGCCATTTTTAAGTATCAGAATGGTACGGAAGGAATTAAAAGCGTTGCAAAATCATTAGGGATAAACCATGAAGTTTTACGTATGTGGGTTAGGCAATACGAATATCACGGGGTAAAAGCTTTTGAAAAGAGCTATACAGCTTACAGCATGTCATTTAAACTAGACGTACTCAACTATATGAACGAGCATGGGACGTCTCCAAATGAAGCTGCTGTCATTTTTAATATTTCCTCCCCTGGGATCATTAGAAAATGGCGCAATCAATTTAATGAAGATGGAAAGGACGCCCTGAAATCAAAGAAAAAGGGGCGCCCACTTATGACAAATAAGAAAGAGAACAATTCGAAAAAACTAGAACCTGCGGAGGGTTCAGTTGAAGCTCTGAAAGCAGAAATAGAACGTTTGCGTATGGAAAATACCTATCTAAAAAAGTTGAATGCCTTAGTTCAAAACAAGGAAAAATCACCAAACAAGACAAAGCACAAGTAGTCTATGAATTAAGGCTTGAATTCCCGGTGGTTGCATTGCTAGCGTTTGCTGACATCCCTCGTAGTACCTTTTACTACTGGGTAAAGCAGTTGAATAAGCCCGATCTAGACAAAGATCTAAAACTCCTTATTCGATCCATTTACATCGAACATCAAGGACGTTATGGCTATCGTCGTATCCGTGATGAACTATATAATCGGGGACATCGGGTTAATCATAAAAAAGTGCAGCGTATCATGAAAGAATTAGGCTTGAAATCAGTGGTGCGTATGAAGAAATATCGTTCCCATAAAGGAACAGTAGGTAAAATTGCACCTAACGTACTCAATCGTAATTTTCACGCGGAAAAACCAAATGAGAAATGGGTTACCGATATTACGGAATTTAAGCTATTTGGAGAAAAGCTGTACTTATCACCTGTTTTGGACTTGTTTAACGGTGAAATTATCACTTACACAGTAGGGCCCCGCCCTACTTATTCCTTAGTCTCTGAGATGCTAGATAAGGCCTTTAAACGCTTATCCGAAGAGGATGAACTCCTCCTACATTCGGATCAAGGCTGGCACTACCAGATGAAGCCGTATCAACATGCTTTGAAGAAACAAGGAATTACCCAAAGCATGTCACGCAAAGGAAATTGTTACGATAACGCGGTGATGGAGAACTTCTTTGGCATTATGAA
>NZ_JAQFVF010000016.1 GCF_027789125.1 Paenibacillus aestuarii
AAGAATTTTCTCGGAGCAATGTATAGGCGGACAGCTGCGCGAAAAGGTAAAAAACGAGCAGCAATAAATGTTGCCCATGCAATGCTGCGAATTGCATTTTATCTCCTCACTCGTAAAGAAATGTACGTAGATCTTGGTGAAGATTATTTTGACAAACAGAAGCAGCAATCTATTGTAAAGTATGCCGTTCGAAGATTAGAGAACTTAGGTTACTCCGTAACAATTGCCGCTAACTCCTAGCTCCATTCCCCAGACGCTTCAAAAAATGATTAAGTGGCGTCTTATTTAGTGCGGCCTTTTTCTGATACTCCGGATTTAATTTTCATGGGAGCCTATGATCTAAACTATAGTAGCACTGTATCCGGTTTTCTTATCTTTTTTAACTGCCTCAATATAGCCGTCAAAAAATATGGAATCTTATCTACTTTGCCGTTCTGGATTCTGCCTTTAACTTTATCGAATGCAAATATAGAAATTCCTAGTAACAATCGAGTTAACAATGTTAGTCCTGGGATGATTGCAACCCCGATGTCGCAAGAGGTTCTAGGCGACGAAACTACGGCGAGTCCCTTCGTCAAGCAAACTCCCTTACAGCGGGTGGGCCAATCCGAAGACGTTGCGCTCTGGCTTCTCTCCGAGGACGCCCGTTTTGTTACGGGTCAGAGCATACTCGTCGAGGGCGGTTACACTATCGGCGGATTTCGCCCGTGACTGAACGATGCGATTGCAATGCATGGATGAAAGAATTAAGACAAGAGAATCAAAGGAGCCAAA
The DNA here is from genome assembly GCF_027789125.1 of Paenibacillus aestuarii. Taxonomy (GTDB): domain Bacteria; phylum Bacillota; class Bacilli; order Paenibacillales; family NBRC-103111; genus Paenibacillus_E; species Paenibacillus_E aestuarii. The sequence continues at coordinate 775 of NZ_JAQFVF010000016.1, forward strand.
CGTCAGCCGAATGATATATTCCCATTCCCGGTTGACGTTTGGCCGTTTAATGATTCAAAGAACCATTGATGATAACTGCCAGTTACCTCAATGAAGCAGGAGCAGCACCATGGCCACCTGCTCCTGCTCTGGTTGTACTATAGCATGCGTTAGTGTAATAATGAGTCTTTAAAGGGATTTGTCCGGAATGAGATCAAGTCTTGTCAAAGACTCTTGAAAAACTTGATCCCATTTAATACAAAAGCCTCGATTACGCAGCAAAAAAACGAGGTCAAAAATATTGTTAAACGTACTATTTAACCGTAATAACCCCTTGCATCGCGACCTTATGAAGCTCACAGACGTACGCTTATTCGCCTGGTAATAGTCACGTTGTAGGTTTTTGCAGCCTGAGGAGCATGTAATTCATCCCCCACCTATAGAGGAGGAGCTGTTCTCGCTAATAGCTTGATAAACAAATAAACCGTAATCCCTCGAATAGAGGATCTGCGGTCTTATTTGTTATTTCTTTGTATTATTTATTACAGGCAGTGGTTCATACTAGCTCGCCCACTAATTGGATGTATTACCATACGTAATGCCGGTAACCGTCGTAGAAGATCCGGATGGAATGCCGACAACCACATTCAAGTCGGATAACCGATCCAACAGCGTCGCCGCCTCTGCACGGGTAAGCGTACGATCAGGGTTGAATCGGCCTTGGTCGTCCCCTTGGATCAGATTGTTTTGAACAGCCGTAGCTACATAAGGACGAAGTGCGGCTGCAATATTGTTACTATCCTTGAATTTACTTTGAAGCAATTGATCAGCAGAATTAGCATCCATAACTTGAATGGAAGTATTCACTTTCATTAGCACTTTGACGAGAGTAACCGTCACATCTTGTCTCTGTGCCCCTTCTGCAGGCTGGAAGTCATAGCCACCGTTTAGATCTTTGTAAGCATCGAAATAATCTTTGCTTGCTTCCACTACATTGTATGACCAACGTTTTTGCGGTACGTCTACAAAATCTTGCGTAGTGGAGGTGGTTTTCAAATGGAACATTCTTGCTACCATTGCGGCGAATTGTTCGCGTGTTACGTGCTGGTCCGGATTGAAATGATGTTTTTCGTCACCCTGGAGGATACCTTTGCTCACAAGATCCTTTATGTATTTTTCAGCCCAGTGTCCACTGATGTCGTCCAAAATAATATTGTAGTTGTTTACCTCGGTGTTGCTTTTCATTTTGATGTTATCATGGTTACCATTGATGTTGTTGTTACCATTGCTTTCTGCTGCAAATGCGGGTAAAGCGGAGAGAGACAGTATCGAGAACACAGATAAGATTACCAACTTTTTTTTCATATTCTAATCGTCCTTTGTTTGTTTTTTGTTCTTACAGAAATACACTACCAAAAATATATGTCAAAGTTATGTCAAACGAGGTCCTGAAAAATAAAAGTTCCAACCATCGAACTACCCTCAAAATATCAATCTATTTCTGCCCATGCCTTTTCGTTCAAACACAAATTTCCCGAATTCACGAAAAAATCAACAACTGCCGAGCTGATTCGTGAAAACCAATCGATCAGCATTGAAAATCTGGCGGTAGCCAATATGCTTAAAAATCACAAGCTCGCGAAGTCTATCGCGGATGCATCCTGGACTCCTTTCACTAAAGAGATGTAGGTCACCTACAAATTGCGGCTGCTTATCGGATCCAACATTCAAACATGCAATAATACTTTCTTTCCCTTTCCGAGAAGAGTACTCTCACGCTGCGTCATTCCTACCTACCTCCTCTTAATAATTAACTCCAACTATACATTCCTTAAATGAAGTAATTATGAGAATGGTTCTATCAAAATAAAATAGCAGCTAAAGACCAGCTGCTTCTAATTAGGATTATCTTTAGTATCATTTCGATTAACATTCGACGACTTCTTTTTTAATTTATAAAACAAACGGAATCATCAGCGTGATACATCAATTTGGCGAAGCTGAATGGCTCGAAAATACTGAAGTAATAAGTGACCCAGAAGATTATGAGCAGTTGCTAGTCTTTATGCTGGTCGAGCCGACACTTACCGAAACCAAAGCAGTCTATTAAGTAACAATTCAAATCTGAGATGTCCCCGCTGCGGAAAAGAATCTACCACACTCGTGGGTTATCGTAAACACAATAGTTCGTGCTTAGCTAAAGCAAACTAATGGGTATTGAGCACGAAAGCCAATGTATGGGAATGTTATTCTGTACTATGTAAGGGGGATGGTCAATGAAATCCGATATTTGTGGTGAGAGTGAGATCCTACTTAATGACAAGTTTAAAAACCCTGAAACTCCTGATCTCACTCTAAGGGTTCTCTATATGGCTCCTAACCGCACAACCTTATTATGCGAAGAACAGTACGCTGATGGTTCATTGATTTACGGGACATATGAGGTTAAATACTTAACAGAAGCGCATTGGGAGAAATGCGACAACTTAGGATAGTTTGAAAAATTCTCATGTTTAAAAGAAAAAGCCCTGCGCATACTGATAATGCACGGGCTTTTACCACATTATGACACACCTTCGAGATCAAATAGAGATACTTCGACCATTTCCTTTTTAGGTAATAATGTCCCCAATTCACAAGCGGTTAACTGGAACACCAGTTTTACCTGTCCGCTTTTCAAATGGAAGGACCCAAAATGGAGCCTTACCAATGTGAGGGATGGCGATCGCACTTACATCGAACTCTTCATGCTCCATTCGCCAAATGAAGTTGTCACTTGGCTCAAAGCCCAATGAAAGCAAACTAAAAACTAACCGGAAATCTGACCAGACCCCTCATTAGAATACCAGGGCGCCAGGTTAACTCTTCGAAATCAATTGCTGATGAGAGGTTGGGAAGCCTCCGAAGTAAAGCAGTTAACGCGATTTTGCCTTCCAAACGGGCCAAGGGTGCGCCTAAACAATAATGAATCCCGTTTCCGAATGCAACATGCTTGTTTTTAGTTCGCGTAAGATCAAGTCGATCGGGTTGCTCGAATTGCTCCGGGTCGCGATTAGCCGAGGAAATGCTTACAAAGATCAAATCATCTTGATGAATGGTTTTCTCATACCAGGTAAAATCGTGCTTCGCCCACCGGACCGTCCCAATTTCAACAGGGCTGTAGTATCTTAACAATTCCTCGATGGGGGAAGGGGCTACATGGGGATTTTTTTTGAATAATTCCAATTGATCCGGGTTTTCCAGTAATGCCAACAAACCATTGCCGATCAAATTCACTGTTGTTTCATGACCGGCAATAATAAGCAGGAATATCATCGACGATACCTCTTGAGCAGTCAAGTACTCCCCGTTGTCATGAGCATAAACGAAATGGCTGATCAGATCATCAGCCGGTTTTTCCCTTCTTTGAATAATTAGCGTTTCAATATATTCCGCAAAAGCTTCTATGGATGGAAGTGCCTCTTTGATTTTCTGATTATCGCTAGCCGCAGCGATGATTGCGTTCGACCATTCTCGAATGAGGTAATGCTCTTCTTCAGGAATGCCTAGCATTCGGCTGAGTACGGCAATCGGCAGTGGAAATGCGAAATCATCGATCACGTCCATGGCGCCTTTGGATTCAATTCGGTCGATCAATTCTTCGGTTATCTGTTGGATCTGACTGTGCAAGGATTCAATGATTTTGGGCGAAAAAGCTTTGGAAACGATAGACCGGAGACGGGTGTGATCCGGCGGGTCCGTAGCAAGCAAGTGATCAAACAAATGCTTCACCGTTGGAGGGATTGTGCTCTGATCTCTTCTGTCTTTGGTTATCCGCAAATCGTCTTTTAAAGCTTGTGCCACATCGTCATATCGTGTGATTAACCATCCTATTTGACCGTTCTGCATGGTGATTTTGTGCATAGGATCATGCCGGCGAAGATGTTTATATATCTCATGCGCATTTTTCTTAAAACTTGGCGATGAAAGATCCAAATTTTCGTTTAAAAGTGTCATCGACATCACTCCTACTTATATGGTATATTTTTCCTAAAGTATCTCATACGAATGTCTGGCCTGTAAATAAGGCTTCGAAAGCAATTACATGCTTCTTATTTGCTGCTACTCGCCAGTAAACTACATTATGTTACCGTGGCTTACATCAGCTACATTACCTAACAAGGTAATTGGGCTTATTACTTTAAAAAACTCCCTCTATGGAGAATCACATAGCTCCTTAATACTCTCGTTTTCTTAGATTTTGACCACAATTACTTCTTTGTAGATAACATTTTAATGGAATGAAGTTGAAGAGGAAGAAATTTATGGGTTGCAGAGGTGCAAAAAAACTCTTCACCTATACCACATGCTGTAAATAGTGGATACTGAGGTAAAGTATGGTTGCACTTTTGGATCTCCACATGGGCTCATGGCGGTCAACCCTCCCACATCTCGCAGAGTCTTCGCTCTCACATTCCTTCATTCAACCTGTCCATGAGGTGGAGGTCAGATATGCTGCCCGACAGGATCTCTTCGTCCGTATGTTAACGCCGTTCCGACTCATCCGTGCTTCTTGTCATCTTCCTTTTGCTTAGGTCATCATCACTGAAAATCGTAATTTATGCAGCTTGTGATCGCTCTTCAAATCGAGGAATATCCTGGATCATCTTTTCTTCACTGAACTCGTGTCCCTTTTTCAATACGCCAAACAGGATTCGTATGAGCTTGTTACATAAAGCGATGAGGGATTGCATCTTTTTCAATGGATTTACCGGTCGTTTCGTGTAGTACTCATGCAAGGTTCGGAATGCTGTATTTTTAGCAACCAGTGGCATCATCACTCTAAAGAGCAAGGCACGAAGGCGCTTCCTACCTCTCTTCGTTATCTTCGTCTGTCCGGTGTGCTTGCCTGAGGAATTCGTTTTTAAGTTCAATCCAGCAAGTTTCGTGATCTGTTTGGGATGACGGTATTGCCGAATGTCACCTACCTCAGCTAGAAAACCCGCGATGGTGTCTCTTCCAATCCCTTTAATGGCCAGTAATTGCTGCACATGCGGGATCTGCCCCAGCAGTTCATCCAATTTCATTTCCAATTCTTCCAGCTTGCTATTAAACCAGTCGTACTGAGTCAGCAGAAGTTTCAGCTCCATTTTAGCTAACTCTGCACCTTGTTGTATGCCCACTGAACAGCTTGCTGCCTCCTTCAGATTCCTTACTCGGCCTAAACCAAGCCCACGCTTGGCAACCTCTCTCAGATGCCGCAGCAGGGTTTCATCTGGTACATCAACAAGTTCATGGGGCAGTAGATAGAGACTTAGCATTTGGATGGCTGACTTGCACTCCCAGTCCTTAAATACCGTCAGAAACTCCGGGAAATACCGGTCTAACCAATTATGGACACGTGCTTGCACAACACAAAGATCAGTCGTCAGGTGATCGCGAATTTTCATCGCTTCTCGCAGTTCGGCATAAACGCCCTGAGGAAGGTTCGGTACGGCATATCTTCCGTCTTTGACCAGTTGCGCAATGACTTTAGCATCCTTGACGTCATTCTTCGTTGGAGAATTGTCATCTAGTTCTTTGCTTTTCTTCACGTGCAGCGGATTCACTACACCGTATTTTACATGCTTTTCTTTTAGAAAATGGGCGAAGTTCAGCCAGTAATGGCCCGTTGGTTCCATCCCAACGATAATGTCCTGGAAGCCTTGCTCTATTGAAATCTTCTGAAACCAGCTTACGAACAACTCAAAGCCTTGTCGATTGTTTTCAAACGTAATGGACTTCCCAAACTCGACTCCGCGGTTGTCTTGGGCTCTCGCTACATGTTTGAATTTTGCAATGTCGACTCCGATAATTAAGGTAGAAGATGTGATTTGATTAATTCTTTCATTTTGAGTAGAATGCATGTTGTAGTCTCCTTGGTTTGTTTTTGGATCCGGTTGCTGGCGAGCGTTCAGGACCCATTAACATTTTACCAAGGAGTCTTTTTATTTCTCAAACCTCGTATTTCTTCATAATAGGAATGCTGCCC
>NZ_JAQFVF010000017.1 GCF_027789125.1 Paenibacillus aestuarii
CGGACAACAGCATAAGCTACCGGCCGACCGAGTTCCAATCGCGAGGGCGCTCGGCGCTGGTCAAGCTCTGCAGTCCGTAATAGCCCAATTGCAGGTGGCGCCTGCGCGCATTTAGTCGCTGTAGTCCGGATTTGCCGAACTACAGGCACCTTTTTCGCTTAAGCGCGTAAAAAGGTGCCTTGCAATTGGGCAAAATCGGACAACAGCATAAGCTACCAGCCGACCGAACCCCAATTGCGAGGGCGCTCGGCGCTGCTCAAGCTCTGCAGTCCGGAATAGCCCAATTGCAGGCGGCGCCTGCGCGCATTTAGTCGCTGTAGTCCGGATTTGCCGAACTACAGGCACCTTTTTCGCTTAAGCGCGTAGAAAGGTGCCTTGCAATTGGGCAAAATCGGACTACTGCATAAGCTACCAGCCGACCGAACCCCAATCGCGCGGGCGCTCGGCGCTGGTCAAGCTCTACAGTCCGGAATAGCCTAATTGCAGGCGGCGCCTACGCAATTTGATCGCTGTAGTCCGGATTTGCCGAACTACAGCCCACTTTTTCGCTTAAGCGCGTAGAAAAGTGCCCTGCTACTTGGGTAATTCGGACTACAGCTCGCGCAGCTGCCCTACTTACCCAGCAGCTCGCGCTCCGCTCCCAAACAAGCACCAATCGACATGTCTTCCATATTATTCCTGACGCTAACGACGTAGAAATACAATCCGCTAACGAACGGATATGTTATAATTTGATCACAGCGAACCGGGCATTCGTCCGCTAGATTATACGAAATGGAGAAACGCTCCATGCATGTATCGGTTTTGAAAACCTGGAGTTTGCGCACGAAATTCATGATTATTCTCGTGCTGTTTATTTTATTTCCGCTTATGACTTTTGGCCTACTGTTTTATCAGAGCTCGAAAGACCTCGTGTCGCAGCGCACGGACAAAGAGGGCCAGCAGGTGCTGACGCTCGTGAACCAGAACGTGACCCAACTGCTGAAAGGCTATGAATCCCGCTTGAACGAGATTTATGAGAATGAAGATTTGCTGAAACAGATCAGCCCTTCCTACGAAGGCAAGGCCGAACAGGATGAGGCGAACGACGATTCGGTCAACCGCTTTTTAAGAGATTATTTGCGCAGCAAGGACGACTTGGATTCCGTATATTTGATCACAAATAAACAAACATACTTTGGCGATTTCAAGGGTTCCGAATTTTTCATGGAACAGTACCGCAAGCATGCAAACTGGGAGGACTTTATCTCCCTGGCCAACGGCCGGGCAGTTTGGCTGCCGAGCTATGAGCTCCCGCCGAACCAGTACAACTCGAAGCCATCCCATTATTTTTCGGTGGGCATGCAGATCAAGGATGTGTACGATTCCTTACAAACATTGGGAACGTTAATCGCGAACGTGAAGATTGATGCTTTGGATAAAATTATTAGCAACGTGCAGGTGAGCCCACATAGCGTTCTATTCATTTCCGATCATCAAGGACGAATCATTTGGAATCGCAATCCGGATGCGTATGCCGTCAACTTGTCCAATTATTCATTTTTCACGCAGCTGGATCAGCAGAAAGAGGGACATTTTACGCAGAGCATTAATGACAGCTCCTACAGGGTTACGTTCCTTCGCTCCGACTATAACGGTTGGTACTATTTCTCGTTTGTACCGCAAACGGATTTGAACGCGCAGACGAACGATCTGAAACGTTTTCTAGCAGCCACGCTTATTGCTTTCGGGGCGTTGTTCATTATGCTGGCGGCGTTTACGTCCAATTACATCACAAGACCGCTTCGACAAATGGCTGTGGCGATGAAACAAATTCACAAAGACAACTACGAAATGACAACGCTTACGCCATCTTCGGATGAGATGGGGATGCTGCACTCGGCATTTCTTACGATGAGAGGCAGAATCAATGATCTGATTAAGGAAGTAAGACTCATTTCCAATAAAGAAAAAGAAGCGGAGATCAGGGCGCTGCAGGCGCAGATCAACCCCCATTTTGTCTACAACTCGCTGGATGCGATTAACTGGATGGCGATTGAGAACGATGAGCCCCGGATCAGCCGAATGATTACGTCACTAAGCGATATTATGCGCTATGCGATCAAGCCTGGAGAGCAGCTGGTGTCCATCGACGAGGAGCTGAAATGGGCGCAAAATTATGCGTATTTGCAAGAGATGAGGTTCGAGGACAAGTTCGAGGTTGTGTTCGATGTCCGTCTGGAGGAGCGTTCGTGGAAGGTGCCTCGGCTTATGTTCCAACCGTATTTGGAAAATTCGATCATTCATGGCATGGAAACTGTCGATACCGGCGGGATCATCCGCATTACGGTGCAAAGCATCGGCAGTGAGCAGGAGCCCATGCTGATGGTCATGATTGAAGATAACGGCAGCGGGATTTCACCGGAGAAACTGGAGCAGATCAAGCAGCGCCAAAGCCACGGCATCGGTATTTATAATTTGGACGAGCGATTGAAGATGGAGTATGGACCTCATTACGGGACGTCGATCCAATCGGTATATGGGGAAGGGACGACCATTACCCTAGTTCTGCCTTTTATTCGTTAGATGACGACAGGAGAGATCAGCATGTATAAGGTGTTAGTAGTTGATGACGAACCAAGGGTGCGCCGAGGTCTGACAAGTCTCATTCCGAAGCTGGATAGCGAATGGACGGTAATTGGGGAAGCGAAGAACGGATATGAGGGTCTGGAAGCGGTCAAAAAGGAACTGCCTGATCTGGTGATTACCGATATCCGCATGCCGCATATGAACGGATTGGATCTGCTCAGCCATCTCAAAGAGTATCCGGTGCATGTCGTGATTTTATCCGGCTACGGATATTTTGAATATGCGCAAACGGCGGTGAAATACGGCGCCTTTGACTATTTGTTGAAACCGCTTAAGCCGGAAGATATTCAGTCGGTGCTGCAGCGCGTCAAATCGGCCAGGCAGCAGGCACCGTCCTCCTCGCAGATGGAAGCAGGCGGACCGAACTACTCCAAAATATGGAAGGACTGGCTGCTCGGCCTGCAGGAGGACAAAGAACCGCCGAAGATGCTCAGCCCGCTGTTTCCAGCGGATGCCGCATCCTTCCGGATCATGGTGCTTGAAGTCGATCTCATCGACGAGCTCATCCGTGAGGATCAGTGGGGCGACCGGCAGCTGATACTGTTTGCCGTGCGCAACATTATTCTCGATGTGCCGGGCATGCGGGAGCAGGCGGGGGCACAATTTTTATTCGTCCATGGCGCGCAATTGTTCTTTTTAACGATGCGGCAGACAGATCTCAGGCAGCTGGCCAAGGCTTGCATCGAGGAGGTGCTGAAATGGCTGAAAATATCCATTTCCATCGGCATTAGTGATGAGACTGCCTGCTACACGGAGCTGCCGGAAATTCTCCAACGTGCGCGCCTCGCGCTGCAAAATAAATGGATTTACGGCTGCAGGACGGTCAGCGATTACGATGATTTGAAGCTGGAGGACATCATCGATGTCGGGTATCCGGACAGCTTGGAGACAGAGCTGATCAAAGCTTTGCGCACCGGACAGCATCAAGCTGCTGCGTCTACGCTGGAGCAATTCGTCAACACCGTCAAGCAGAAGAACGTCTCTTTCCGCCTGTTTCGCAGGTTTTGCTTGCAGCTTGTGTCCTCTGTGATCCGCTTAACATACGAGCTGAAAATTTATGACTTGGTGCTAGAACATTTGGACCGGCCTATCGATTTATTTGACCGTAATTTTACGCTCGAAGAGTACGTCGATTTTATGCGCAGCTTGATGGAATCGTGCATCCTTTCGGCTGAATGGAATCGGACGCAAAAGCAGAATCGCACGATTGAGAAGGCGATCGCTTACATGCAAACCAACTATGCGCAGGATATATCGCTGGAGGATGCAGCCAAATCGGTGCAGATGAATCCGAGCTATTTCAGTTCTTATTTTAAGCTGGAAACCGGTAGTTCGTTCGTTGAGTATTTGACGGGGTTGCGGATGGAAAAGGCGAAAACGTTGATGATGGATGCCCAGTTGAGGCTTTATGAAATTGCGCAAATGGTCGGCTATCAGGAAGTGAAATATTTCTCGCGTTTATTTAAGAAAAAAATGGGCGTCACGCCTGCGGAATACCGGCAGTTTTTCTTTCGAAAAGAGGATTGATTCGACATGATGACATTATCAGCGCAAAAGAAAGGCGTCTTTATCGGCAAGCTGCTGCTTTGCTTCTGTCTGAGCAGCTTGCTGATTTCCTGCTCGAATCAGCGGGATCCGAGCGTGCCAGAGTTGGACAAGCTGTTCCACGCATCGGATGATCAGGCTAGCAAGCCTTATGCGCCCAAAAAAGTGCTAAAGCTGTGGTCCTTTCATATCTCGAAGGAGTTCGAGTTCTGGCAGGAACTGGCCAATCAGTATCAGCAGCTGCATCCAGATATCGAGATTAAGGTGCAGTACGTATCCAGCGACGACTATTTTACCGGAGAAAGGCTGCTTTCTTCGTTTGCATCCGGTACGGGGCCGGATCTTTTTTTCGTTTCTTCCCCGATGATTAAGCGCCTCGTCGATGTGAACATGCTGATGCCGCTCACCTCCTATTTCACGCCGGAGATGAAGGACGATTTTTACCCCTCGGCACTGGATGCGGTGACGCTGTACAACAACATTTATGCGGTTCCTATTGAGACGGAGTTAATGGGGTTATTTTACAACAAGGCGATGTTCGAGCAGCAACATGTGCAACCGCCCAAAACGTGGGACGAGATGATGCAAGCTGCCAAAAAGCTGAAATCTTCACGCGTAAGCGGTCTGACGATTGAAACATTCGGCGGTGTGTACCAGAACTTCTCCTGGCTGCCTTTTTTATGGCAGACAGGCGCGGATTTGATCTCGGAGGACGGCAAGCATTCCGGGCTCAAAGGTGCGAAGAGCGAAGCGATGTTTGATTTTTATAGAAGCATGGTGAATCAGGGCTTGATCAATATGCAGCCGTCCCGGCCGGCGACGGATATCGGCATTATGGCAAGCGGGGAGACGGCCATGCAGGTCAGCGGCACGTGGAATATCCGCATGCTGGAGACGCAGTACGCCAACCAGCCGATTGGCGTCGTTCCGCTGCCGACACCGGATGGCGGGAACCATGTCACGATTGCAGGGGGCTGGAAAATTGCTGTAAATTCGCGCAGCGATTATACGAGTGAAGCCGCCAAATTCGTCATGTGGGCCTTTTCCGGTGATCCGAGCATTCCGCTGCGCTGGTGCAGCGATGTGAAATTCGCCTATTCTCCGCGTAAATCCGTGATGGAAGCGGGCAAAGATTATTACCGGGTCGGTCTGAGATCCGTGTTTACGAATGAAATTTTCGGAACGGAGCGGGCTGAACCGCAATTTCCGGAAGAGATCAACCGCACGTTCAACCAGTCTCTGCAAAGCTTGCTGTACAGCCAGCAATCCGGCAAAGAGATTGTTCAGAACATGGATGAGAAGATTGAGCACTTTTTTGCTAAAATCCAAAAATAGTCCCCCCAGCTAAATTATTTCTCGTTATGTCGAGGTCCGCCCCCCCTTTATACTAACGTTGTACACAAAATGAAAGGGGATACAACGGATGAAACTGAGATTGAAAATGGCAGGGGTTGCGGCAGTTAGTGCAGCGTTAGTCTTGCAGCTTGGTTGCGGATCGGCTACGACGACGAATACAGCGACAAGCAGTGCAGCGCCGAAAGCTTCGGAAGCGGCGAAGGACACATCCAAGGATGCGACAGCCGCCAAGAAAGATAAAGTAAAGCTGGCGTTCTGGGATATGCACTCCGATGCCGAGAGCAAGTTCTTCAAAGATTTGGTAGACGAGTACAACAAATCGCAGGACAACGTGCAAATCGAGTATTCGACGTATGATCAGGGCTCTTACACGACGACGAAGCTGCCTACGGGCTTCGCAAGTGGTGAAGGACCGGATATTTATATGATCAGCCCTGGCGATTTCATGAAATTCGCGAAATCCGGCTTGATGAAAGACTTGACGCCTGACTTCCCGGCAGGTGTTAAGGATGATTTCTTGCCAGCTTCTCTGGATGCGGTGACCTACAATGGCAAGGTTATGGCGCTGCCTTTTGAGTTGGAGCTGTTAGGTCTGTACTATAACAAAGAAATGCTGGACAAAGCCGGCGTGCAAGTGCCAAAAACTTGGGATGAACTGCATGACGCTGCGAAAAAGCTGACAACGGATAAAGTGGCAGGCTTGATCATTCCACCGGATAAAGGCCCTTACTTCAACTTTATTTGGTATCCGCTGCTCTGGCAGCAAGGCGGTAACGTCATGACGGCTGATGGCACCAAATCTACGTTCAACACACCTGAGACCGCCAAAGCATTGGATTTCTGGGGCAGCTTCTTCAAAGAAGGCTTGTCACCGAAGAAACTGCAGCTCGGACCTTGGGAAATTGAGAACTTAGGCAATAAAACGGCGGCTATGCAAATCGTCGGCACATGGGCGATCAATGCTACCGAAGACAAGTTCAAAGATGTACCGATCGGTCTCGCACCGCTGCCAACACCACCAGGCGGCAAACCGGCAACGGATGCAGGCGGCTGGAAAATGGCGGTCAACGGTCAAAGCAAGCATGCCGATGAAGCTGCGAAGTTCGTGATGTGGGCTTTCGGTTCCAACGATCTTTCGCATGCTTTGAAATGGGCGACAGAAGTGAAATTCGCCTACTCCCCACGTAAGTCTGTCGTTGAAAAAGGCAAAGACATTTACACGAAAGGGCTGCGCAAAGTGTTCACGGAAGAAATTTACAACTCGGCGATTCCGGAACCTCGCTACCCGTCTGAAGTCGTAGACGCTGTCGGCGATGCGATGCAGTACGTCATGTATGGCAAGATGTCCGGTGCGGACGCAGCCAAGGCGGCCGATGCCAAAATTAACGATATTCTCAGCAAGCAGAAATAACGATCCAACAAGGGGACGGCTAGCTCCGTAATCTGCAGCTTCGTCCCCCTTTCTATATACCGGGGAGGGGTATAATGTGGCTTCAAGACAAAGCAATGCCCGCAGAACGCAAGAGTGGCTAACTGCCTACAGTTTTTTACTTCCCAACATTCTGGGATTGATGACGTTTGTGTTTATACCGATTGTTTATGCGTTCTATGTAAGTTTGCATGATTGGAACGCGCTGTCACCAAAAGTGTTCGTCGGGTTCAAAAATTATGTCACCCTGATGTCTGATGCCGACTGGTGGCACTCCGTATCGAGAACTTTATTGTTCAGTGTCGTTTATGTACCGCTGCTCTTCTGCTTAGCACTGCTTTCGGCGCTGCTGGTGAGCACGTTGCGGGGCAGAGCGGTAGGGGTGGTGCGCACGATGTTCCTGCTGCCATTCGCCATTACTTCGGTCATCTCCGCGATCATTGCGATGTTCTTGCTCGATCCGCGCAACGGCTTGGCGAATCAGCTGCTCGCTGCTGTCGGCATCGGAACGCAGCAATTTCTCGGTTCGCCTACGCAAGCGATGTATTGTGTAATTTTTACGCTATTGTGGATTAACTTGGGCTATAACATGACCATCTTTGTTTCCGCCATCAAAGAAATTCCAAGCGATTACTTTGAGGCTGCGCAAATCGACGGTGCTACCGGCTTTCAGCGCTTCAGACACATTACGTTTCCGCTGCTGCGTGAAACCAATACGTTTATTCTCATCGTGACGACGATCGCTTCCTTCCAGATTTTCGACCAGATTATGGTTATGACCAAAGGCGGTCCGATGGATTCCACGGAAGTCAGCGTTCTGTACATCTTTAAACAAGCTTTTCAAATGCTGAACATGGGATATTCGTCTGCTCTGGCTTTTGTGTTATTCATCATTATTTTTGTGTTATCGATGATCCAGCTCAAATTTTTCTCTTCTAACGATTAGGCGGTGTGACTATGAAAACAATGAATCGATTCGTCCTCCCGTCGGTTTCGGTCCTGATCGGGATCGCGATGATTTTTCCGGTGTATATGCTGTTTATCGGCTCATTCCGTTCGGAAACGCATATCTTTGACATCCAGATCTGGCCGACTGAATTTGCACTTGCGAACTTTATGGAAGCGATCACTTCGTCGCATTTGCTGAGGTCGATTCTGAACTCGGTGATTGTCTCGACAACGGTGACAGTGGTGGCGATGCTGTTCCATGCAATGTCAGGTTACGCGCTGGCCCGATTCCAGTTTCCAGGTAAAAAGCTGATTTTCTCCTGGATGCTCAGTACGCTGATGATTCCATTTGCCGTCATTATGCTTCCGTTATATTTGATTACGAAAAACCTGGGTATGACGAACTCTTTCTCCGGCTTGATTATTCCTGCCATTTTTAACGCTTATGGAATCTTCCTGTTCCGCCAGTTTTACCGGGACTTTCCAAAAGAGCTGGAAGAGGCAGCCTACATAGAAGGGCTATCGCTTGCGGGAACGTTTCTCCGAATCGCGCTGCCGCTGTCCATGCCGATTATCGCCCCGTTAACGATCGGATTTTTCCTTGCCAATTGGAATTCCTATATTTGGCCGCTGATCATTACGCAAAAAGAGACGATGTGGGTGATCCAGGTGCAATTGGCCAATCTGGTCGGCGGTGGCTATGTCACACCATGGAATGTAGTGCTTGCCGCAGCAGTTATCGCCGCACTGCCAACGTTCCTGCTCTTCTTCTTTATGCAGCGCTACCTGGTGGAAGGCATTAAAATGACTGGGATTAAGTAAGGAACAACACTGACAAAAACACGGACAACTGACGACAAGGAGCTGACTTCTACATGTTAGGATCATCATTAAGAGATTTGTACCGTACACGACAAGGCAAGCGCAAAAGAGCGTCCAGCTATGACACGACAGGCGGCAACCGGGATTATTTGACGGTGCAGTCAGGGACTACAGTTGATATATTTGATGTGGAGGGTTCAGGCTGCATTACACACATTTGGATGACGATGGCTCCGCTTAGTGATGCTGCCGTGGAAGAATTTCTGCACCGCAAAGTTGTGCTTCGCATGTATTGGGACGGCGAGGAGAATCCGAGCGTACAGGCGCCGATCGGCGATTTCTTCGGTATGGGCCACGGCATCACGAGAAATTACAGCTCCGCTCCGCTGGCGATGAGTCCGGAGGATGGAAGAGCGCTCAATTGCTTCTTCCCGATGCCTTTTGGCAGCAAGGCGAGAATTGAAGTGGAATCGAATGCCGATCATCCGATCAAGTTTTACTACTACGTGGATTATGAGCAGTATGCGTTTCCGATCGATAGCGAGCTCCGTTTCCATGCGATTTGGCGCCGTGAGCTGACCGACGGCATTGAAGATAACACCTCGAATGCGCTGTATGAATTCGGGGGCAAAAATACGACCGGCGACGGCAACTACGTGATGCTCGATGCGGTCGGCAAAGGCCACTATGTCGGCTGCAACCTGAACATTCATAACCTGCGCATGACGCGCGAGTGGAATTGGTACGGTGAAGGTGACGACATGATCTTCATTGACGGCGAGCCGTGGCCGCCTTCGCTGCATGGCACAGGTATGGAGGATTACTTCAATACGGCTTGGTGTCCGCAGCAGGAATACCATTCCCCATACCATGGCATCATTCTCGGCGGCGGTCCGAACTGGTCGGGCAAAATCTCCGCATACCGCTTCCATATCGAGGATCCGGTCATGTTCGATACCTCCATCCGGGTAACGATAGAGCATGGACATAACAATAACCGCAGTGATGATTACTCGAGCACGGCTTACTGGTATCAGACCGAGCCGCACAAAGATCATCCGATTATTATACCGGTGGCGCAGCGCTTGCCATTGCCTGATATTTTACCGTTTAAAACGGAAGACTTTAAAACGTGTTTTGATTATTGATGTGGCGGCCCCCCGCGAGCGTATCTCCCCGCTGTAGTCCGGAAAAACCCACTTGCAGGTGGGGGCGGGGCGCTTTACAGTGCAGTAGTCCGATTTTGCCGGACTACTGCACTGTTTTTTGCGCTCCCATGCCGCTAAAAGCGCTGCAAGTGGGCAAAAGCGGACTACAGCGCTCCCAGCGCGCTCGTACCACCACGCAATTGGGCAAAAGCGGACTACAGCGCTCCCAGCGCGCTCGTACCACCACCGCAAGTGGGCAAAAGCGGACTACAGCGCTCCCAGCGCGCTTGTACCACCACGCAAGTGGGCAAAAGCGGACTACAGCGCTACCAGCGTGCTCGTACCACCACGCAAGTGGGCAAAAGCGGACTACAGCGCTCCCAGCGCGCTCGTACCACCACGCAAGTGGGCAAAAGCGGACTACAGCGCTCCCAGCGTTCTCGTACCACCACGCAAGTGGGCAAAAGCGAACTACAGCGCTACCAGCGCGCTCGTACCACCACGCAATTGGTCAAAAGCGGACTACAGCGCCGCCAGCACGCTCATACCACCACGCAATTGGGCAAAAGCGGACTACAGCGCTCACAGCGCGCTCGTACCACCACGCAAGTGGGCAAAAGCGGACTACAGCGCTCCCAGCGCGCTTGTACCACCACGCAAGTGGGCAAAAGCGGACCACAGCGCACCGTATCGGGCACCGTCCACCAGCTCTCATTGACGAAACTCGTTGTGCGGGATAAAATTAATGTGATAACGTTAACATATTATACACGTCAACGATTTTAAGTCACGGGAGGATCACTTTTTTGTCCAAATTGACCATCAAAGATATCGCCAGAGAAGCGGGTGTTTCCACGGCGACGATATCGCGCGTTTTGAACAATTCCGGCTATGTCAGTCAGGATGTCAAACAGCAGGTGCTCGAAGTCATCCGCAAATTCAACTATCAGCCCAATGCCATCGCGCGAAGCTTAAAACAAGAAAAGTCTCGCAGCATCGGCATTGTTTTGCCGGATATGACGAACCCTTATTTCATGAAGATTGCGCGCGCCATTCAGCATCGCTGCTTTCAGGAAGGCTATCATTTGCTTTTTGTCGACACCGAAGAGAATCCTGACAAGGAACGAGAAGCGCTCGACTTTCTGACGGAAAAAAGGATCGAAGCACTGATTCTAGCCGGCACCGGCGCGAACCGGGATCAAATCCAAGCCATCAGCGATTCGGGCATTCATGTCATTCTGATCGACCGCCGGTTCTCGAATCTGAAGCTGGATACGGTCACGGAGGATAACATCTATGCGGCGAAGTCGGCCATTGAGTTCCTGCTGGAGAAAAATCATCAGCAGATCGGCATGATTCACGGCCCGCAGTCGATCAGCACGGCGAAGGAAAGAAAGCAAGGCGCGACGCTAGCCCTGCAGGAAGCAGGCATTACGCTGACGCCGGAGCTGGTGTTCGAGGGCGATTATTCCCGCGAATCGGGCATTGCGGCTATCCGCCATTTCTGTGAATTGCCCGAGCGCCCGACCGCTATTTTTTCCACAAACAACGAGATGACGTTCGGCATTTATTTGGGCCTGCAGGAAATGGGTATTCCGCTTGACAGCATAGAGATTGTATCTTTTGGCAATCTCGAATTTTCCTCGCTTTTTGAACATCAACTCACGGTCATCATGCAAAATCCTCAAGAGCTCGGCGATACGGCGGGAGACTTGTTAATTCGTCGTTTAAGCGGAGGGGAAGAGGTGGAGGCGCCGCAAAACCGCATCCTAATGCCGCGTCTCATACAGCTGTCGCCTTAAACGAAGTGGCAGCTTGTTTTTTAGGAGATATGTAAACGATAACATATTTCGACAAAGCCAAATCAGAGGAGGACCAAGACAATGAAAGCTCTTGTGATCGAAGCACCTTTTCAAGCGAAAATAAAAGACATCCCGTATCCGGTTCCCGGTCCGGGAGAAGTCACTATTGCCGTGCGCAACATCGGAATTTGCGGGACGGACATTCACATTTATCGCGGTGAATTTATTTCACCATACCCGATCGTGCCCGGGCATGAATTTTCCGGCGTGATTCATTCGGTCGGAGAAGGGGTCGAGGACTTTACGGAAGGAGATCGCGTCAGCGCGGATCCATCGCTGTTTTGCGGCAGCTGCCCGTACTGCAAGACGGGCAAAGGGAATCAGTGCGCCCGCTGGGGGGCACTTGGCAACACGGTTGACGGCAGCATGGCCGAATATGTTCGTGTGCCAGCCGCCAACGTGGTGAAAATACCCGACAGCATGTCCTTCGCTGAAGCGGCTTTTATTGAGCCAATGGCCTGCGTGGTCCATGCGATGAACAGGCTGCAGGTGAAGGCTGGCGATACGGCGATTCTATTTGGCGCCGGCGCGATGGGGCAGCAGCTGATCCAAACGCTTGCGCACTCAGGCGTCTCCGAGCTCGTCGTCGTCGATGTATCTCCTGCGAAGCTGGAGATGGCACTGAAGCGCGGTGCGACGCGGTGCATCCTGAGCGAGGAAGCGGAAATAGCCGCCGACCGGCTGCATCATCCGCAGGGTTATGATATCGTTGTCGATGCAACGGGCATCCCTGCTGTTATTGAGCTTGCGCTGACGTTCATGGGCAAGGGGGCCAAATACTTGCAGTTTGGCGTGACGCCAAAAGACGCTGAAATCAAGGTAGATCCTTTTCAGCTGTACAATAAGGATTGGACGCTGCTCGGCTCGATGGCGATTAACAACACCTTTTTACCGGCTTATCAGTGGATCCAATCGGGTCGAATCGACGTCAAGCCGCTCATTTCCAGGGAAATATCGTTGGAAGAGACGATCGCATTTTTGCAAGGTCCGAGGGACCCGGGAGAGTTTAAAGTGCAGATCAAAATTTAAGGATTCGAGAATCCTGAGTAAACGGTTACACACAGTTGAATGACGTCCCCTAGTTGAGTAAATAGGCAAATTGTTTTATGATACGTTAACAACGAGCCAATTGAAGGGACGCCGCACATGGACTTCAAAAAGTATAAAACATTCCAGGTAGTTGCAGATACGCTGAATTTGACCCGGGCCGCTGATCAGCTAGGCTATTCGCAGCCGACGATCACCCTCCAGCTGCAGTCACTGGAAAGCGAGTTAGGCGTGACCTTGTTTAACCGCGTCGGCAAAAAAACGTTTTTGACGCCTGCGGGCAAGCTGGTCAAAGGTTACATTGACCAAACCTTCTCACTGCTGGACGAGATGGAGCAGGAGCTCAGGAAACTCGATAGTCCGCACGGTCTATTGACGGTGGCAGCTCCTGAATTTTACTGTACCCAATATTTGTCGCTCATTATTCATTCTTATATCACTCAGAATCCGCAAGTGAAACTGCAACTTTTTTCCTGTGACAGCAATGAGGCGATGAAAAAGGTGGCGTCAAACGAAGCCGATTTGGCTATCATCGCAGGCCCATGCGATTCGCCAATTATGGATTCTTTACCGCTGGGCAAAGAAGATCTCGTCCTGGTAACGACGCAAGAGCTCTATCTTGCTCATGATACGGCAACGCTGCTCGCGCAGTATCCGTTTATCACTTACAAGTCCGGCTCGAACATTCAACGGCTGGTCAACGAATGTTTAGAGGAGTATGGATTCGTGCTGGACCATTGTATCGAATGTGTATCGGATGAAACGATCAAACGGACCGTTTTGCATCATACAGGCATTGCCTTGCTCGGCTCCGCGCTTGTTGAAGAAGAACTGCGCAAGGGAACGTTGGCCGAGATTCATCGTTTTCCAGGCATCATAGAAACCTCAATGGTCATCCTCAAAAACCGGCTGGAAGAAAAAAACATCCACTCCTTCGCTGAAATTGTCAAACGCATATGGACAGAAATGTAAAAAAGCGTTCCTTCGCTGCTGCGGAGGAGCGTTTTTTTGTGCCACAGTCATTGATAATTGAATATTCAGTATTATATTTTTCAATTGTTATGATTGGAACTTTCAATTTTTCCATCGAAAATCCCCATGATACAATGACGATATCACAGGAGATAGAAAGAGGTGCGGTAGATGAAAGCGCTTAAGAGCAACCGGATTTCGATGATCGGTGTCCCTTTACAATACGGAGCAGACCGCATAGGTGTAGACATGGGCCCCAATGCAATTCGCGGCTCGAACGTCCAAGCCAGACTGGAATCTCTTGGGTATCAAATTCATGATTTAGGCGATATACATGTAAATAGAACGATAGAGCCATACCAGACCGGCGAAAAGCTGAAGTATTTAAAAGAAATTATTTCGGTAAATAGTCAATTGTGCGAAAAGGTTTCTGCCGAAATGGGAAAAGGGAATTTCCCGCTCGTTCTTGGCGGTGATCACAGCATTGCCATCGGCACGATCAAAGGTGTGCTGCAGCATGTCAGCAGGCTTGGCGTCATCTGGTTTGATGCGCATACGGATGTGAACACGCATGAGACGACCTTCTCAGGGAACATTCACGGCATGTCCTTGGCAGTCGCACTCGGATTCGGACACCCGGATCTCGTAGCTATCGGCGGGTTAGAAGCGAAGCTGAGACCAGAAAACGTGGTCATCATCGGAGCGCGTTCCATCGATCGGGGCGAGCGAACATTTTTGAAGGAACAAGGGATTCGCGTCTTCACGATGCACGACATTGACCGCTTTGGCATGAAGCAGGTCATGGAAGAGGCACTCGCAATCGTCACCAACGGAACCGATGGCGTCCATCTAAGCCTTGATCTGGATGGCATGGATCCGAATGAAGCACCCGGCGTAGGCACACCGGTTTCAGGTGGCCTGTCTTACCGGGAAAGCCATTTTGCGATGGAAATGCTGTATGAACGGGACTGCCTCGTATCGGCGGAATTCGTGGAAGTGAACCCGATGCTCGATCAAAACAATAAAACGGCGAATACCGCAGTGGAGCTGATTGGTTCCGTGTTCGGGGAACGGATTTTATAATTGAGGGAGTGTAGCGCTATGAACGGAACGACTAAAATTATTGCACAAACAGAGCGATTCGGGGCCCATAACTATCATCCGCTGCCAATCGTCATTTCGCGGGCTGAAGGCGTGTGGGTTGAAGATCCTGAGGGCAACCGCTTTATGGATATGCTGAGCGCTTACTCAGCTCTTAATCACGGACATCGTCATCCGAAAATCATTCAGGCGCTCAAAGATCAAGCGGACAAAGTCACTTTGACATCGCGTGCTTTTCATAATGATCAGCTGGGTGAATTTTACGAGAAGCTTTCTGCTTTAACTGGTAAAAGCATGATTCTGCCGATGAACACCGGAGCTGAAGCCGTAGAGACGGCGCTCAAGGCGGTTCGGCGCTGGGCTTATCAGGTGAAAGGCGTATCTGCGGATCAAGCGGAGATCATCGTCTGTGACGGGAATTTCCACGGTCGGACGATTACCGTTACATCGTTCTCTTCCTCGGATGAATACAAGATGGGCTTCGGACCGTTTACGCCAGGATTCACAATCATTCCTTACGGTGATCTGGAAGCATTGAATCAAGCGATTACACCGAATACGGCCGCTTTCTTGGTGGAGCCGATTCAAGGCGAAGCCGGAATTGTCATTCCTACGGACGGCTTCCTGAAAAAAGCGTATCAACTGTGCAAGGCAAATGATGTGCTTTTTGTGGCGGATGAGATTCAGACCGGATTCGGGAGAACGGGCAAGTTATTCGCTTGCGATTGGGAGGATGTACTCCCTGACGTCTATATCATGGGCAAAGCGCTTGGCGGCGGTGTATTTCCGATCTCAGCGGTTGCGGCGGACGAGGAAATCTTAGGCGTTTTCAACCCTGGCTCGCACGGTTCGACGTTCGGGGGCAACCCGCTAGGCTGTGCTGTAGCAATTGCCGCTTTAGAGGTGCTGGAGGAAGAAAAATTGACGGAGCGCTCGCTGGAGCTCGGAGCGTATTTCATCGACAAGCTGAGAGTGTTGGATAGTCCGCAAATCAAAGAGGTGCGTGGCCGCGGCTTATTTATTGGTGTTGAACTTCACACCATGGCACGCCCTTACTGTGAGAAGCTGAAAGATCTGGGCATCTTGTGCAAAGAGACCCATGACACAACGATTCGTTTTGCACCTCCGCTAACGATCACCAAAGAACAACTGGACTGGGCGGTTGAACGTATCCAGCAAGTATTTTAGGAGGTTGAACGGGTACATGACGAACGATAAACAAGTCAACATCATTCAAGTCCCATTCGGACTTGGATCAGGTCGCCCTGGCACGGAAACGGGGCCCGACAGCATGATGCAAGCCGGGTTGCTTCGCCAGTTGAGAAAAACGGCCAACATCATTTCTTGTGAAAATAAAGTACGGAGTCCGCGGCCATCCGCGGGGAACGGAATCGATAGTTCAACGAAGCACCTGCCTGAAGTCCTGGAAATGAGTACGCATGTTGCCAGGCATGTATCGCAAGCTGTGGGCAGCGGCGCAGTGCCGGTTGTTTTGGGCGGTGATCACAGTGTAACGATTGGCGTTTTGGCAGGACTCACGGCAAACTTTCGGAATATGGGCGTCATTTATTTTGATGCGCATGCTGGTCTTAGTACCGAGGATACGAGTCCAACGGGCCACTGGAACGGAATGCCGCTGGCCGTAGCGCTCGGCAGGACCCGCCTGCAGTTAAATGATATTGCCGAGCAAGCGATTGCGGTTAATAAGGAGAATGTCGTGCTCATCGGGGTTCGGGACGTCGAGCCGGCGGAGCGCGAGCTTTTGCTGGCAGAGGGGATTGCCTGCTTCACGATGCATGAAATCGACCGGATGGGCATTGAGAATGTGATTAAAAAAGCGCTGGATATCGCCGGAAACGGAACCGACGGTATACATGTCAGCTTCGATGCGGACTGCCTTGATCCGCTGGAAGCGCCGGGCGTCGGTATGCCGGTTCCAGGCGGCCTAACCTACCGTGAGGCGCACTTTGCCTGTGAGCTATTGGCGGAATCAAGCAAAATCACATCCATCGACATGGTGGAAGTCAACTCCGTGTTGGACGAAAGCCGCCGTACTGCGCGCCTCGCAGTCGGTCTCATCGCTTCCCTGCTCGGCAAGCGGATCATATAACATAATGCTGCGGCGTACCGCGTCGCCGATGGAGCTTGCCCTATAGGCAGCTCCTTTTTTGTGCACGATCCCCTTCGCTCTGAAGCAGGGTAAAGGTGTGTGCTTGGGAATCTAGTCACTATCCCATTAACTCAGAAGTTGGGTAAAAGTGGAAAGGTGATCTGAGCACTGTCCCTTTCGCTCAGAAGCAGGGTAAACGTGTGTGTTTGAGAATCTAGTCACTATCCCATTAGCTCAGAAGTTGGGTAAAAGTGGAGAGGTGATCTGAGCACGATCCCTTTCGCTTAGAAGCAGGGTAAAGGTGTGTGCTTGGGAATCTAGTCACTATCCCATTAACTCAGAAGTTGGGCAAAAGTGGAGAGTTGATCTGAGCACTATCCCTTTCGCTCGGAAGCAGGGTAAACGTGTGTGCTTGGGAATCTAGTCACTATCACATTAGCTCAGAAGTTGGGTGAAAGTGGAAGGGTGATCTGAGTACTATCCCTTTCGCTCAGAAGCAGGGTAAACGTGTGTGTTTGAGAATCTAGTCACTATCCCATTAACTCAGAAGTTGGGCAAAAGTGGAGAGTTGATCTGAGGACGATCCTTTTCGCTCAGAAAATGAACAAACTCTTTCTACCGCAAAAGAGTATCGTCTGAGCCAAGGGGATAGTGGTCAGAAAGGAGCATCACCGATACTGAGCCAAGGGGATAGTGGTCAGAAAGGAGCGTCACCGATACTGAGCCAAGGGGATAGTGATCAGAAAGGAGCATCACCAATACTGTGCCAAGGGGATAGTGATCAGAAGGGAGCATCACCAATACTGAGCCAAGGGGATAGTGATCAGAAAGGAGCATCACCGATACTGAGTGAGCCAAGGGGATAGTGGTCAGAAAGGAGCGTCACCGATACTGAGCCAAAGGGATAGTGATCAGAAGGGAGCATCTCCGATACTGAGCCAAGGGGATAGTGGTTAGAAGGGAGCATCACCAATACTGAGCCAAGGGGATAGTGGTCAGAAAGTAGCGTTACCGATACTGAGCCAAGGGGATAGTGGTCAGAAAGGAGCATCACCGAAGCTGAGCCAAGGGGATAGTGATCAGAGTAAGCAATGCCCCGAACTGAATCAAGTGGAAAATATGCTAAAAGGGTGCATACCGAAGAATGCACCCTTCTTTTTTTCGCTACTCCATTTGATTCTCTTTCATCTTGTTGTAAAGCGTTCCGCGGGAAATTCCCAGCAGCTTGGCTGCTGCGCTTTTGTTGCCGGCGGTTTTGGCGAGCGCCTCTTGAATAAGGCCGATTTCGTCATCTTGCGTAATTTTTGGCTTAGGTTCTCCCGAAGCATTGTCGGGGTAGACCAGACGTGGCTGCTGCTCCTGCAAAGCGGGAGGCAGGTGATCGAGCGTAATCATATCGTCGTCGCTCAAGATGACGCAGCGCTCTACAACATTGCGCAGCTCCTGCAGGTTGCCAGGCCAGTCATAATTCGTAAAGGCCAAAATCACTTCCGGCGAAAGCGTCGGGAGCGGTTTTTGGTATTGCAGGGACAGCTGTTTTAAATACATTTGCAGCATGGCTGGGATGTCTTCGATCCGCTCGCGTAAGGGCGGGATTCGTAAAGTGATTACGTTGAGCGCGTAGTACAAATCGGGACGGAACTCCTGCTTTTCCACCAAGGTGGCCAAATCCTGCGTCGATGCTGCGATCAAACGGGTACGAACGGCAATAGGCGTGTTTCCGCCAGTTCGCACCACGAGTTGTTGATTCATATAGTCGTACAACTTCGCTTGAAGATCCAAGGAAAGCCTGTCAATTTCGTTCAAAAAGAGCGTACCATCCTTCGCCAGCTCCAATTTGCCAGGCTGCCCGGAGGAATTGCCGGTGAATGCGCCGCCCTGGAAGCCGAACAGCTCGGTTTCGAGCAACCCCGCGGGCACAATGCCGCAATTAACCGCTAAAAAGGGCCGTTCCGACCGCGGGCTCGCATTATGAATAATTTGCGCAAGCTGTTCTTTGCCAGCGCCTGTTTCACCTATTAAGAGGACGGGCGTTTCGGTTGCAGCCGCTTTTTTGGCCCATTGGACGACTTTGCCGATAGCAGGCCCTTTGCCTTTTATAAAAGAAAAAAGATCTTCCGTGTTCACTTTTACTTGGCCATCGAACGTTTGAGTCGTTAGTTGTTCATTTAGCCGAACTAGCTGAGTAATATCTTGCTCGGTCGCGATTCCGCCGATGATTTGACCTTGCGCATCCTGGATCGGTGAGGCATTGATCAATACGTGCGTTTCCGGCCGAGGTCGGTGATACGTGTTGCGGATCATGCGTCCTTCGTCGAGAATTTTGAGCACCATGAGCGTCTCCTGCTCGAAATGCTCGCCGATTCGTCGACCAAGGATTTCACTCTGCGGCAAATTATAAAGATCCTCGGCCACTTGGTTCCAGCAAATGACTTCGCCGTTACGATCGACGACGGTAACAGCATCCGTGACCGTCTCAGCTAAAGCGGTGAAGTAGGATTCCCACCGTTGCTGCTCTCTAATGGCATACTGCAGCAGTGCTGATACGTAGCTAAACCCGCGAATATTCCCGTCCTCATCCTTGATTAGGAGCGGGCGGTTCGTATGAACCGGCAGATGCTGCAGGATCGCATCCAGGGCGGGCAGTTCGTCCGTATAAGGAACAATCGGCGATAACCAGTGCAAATGGGCATCTAAAAAAGAGCCGACAGTAGCAGCCGCATCGCGCTTCAGGTTAGCCAAGTCTTCCATTGTAAATAAGCAGGCTCCGCGGCTTGTTGCCACGAGCACATCTCGTTCTTTTTCAATAGTAGAAAAAAGTTCTTCCAGAGTTGCATCAACCGAGATCTGAGCGAAAACGGTGTTCAACGGGAACTGTTCTTGTTTGAACATATTTTAACCTCGTTCATATAGCATTCGTTCGTTTTAATTTACCATGAAAGATAAGGGGATTCAACACGATTCATGTGCCCCACGAATATCCTAGGAAGATAACCAGTTAAGCTGTTTATGGCGATTGTACAAGGAATGAAAAGGTTTTCATGTCTATTTTGTCCGAAAAAGGTGTTTTGTAAACAAGTACTGTTCAAAATTTTGTCCATAGTGTATAATCAAATCATAAATTAAACAACATTGTATAATTCCGATGGGGGAATCACACATATGGAAATGATGCTGAGAAACATGTTTCAAGCATTAGGCAAAAGCCGCTCGGCCAACCGTTTGGCCAAGAAATACGGATTACGGTTTGGCGCAGCGCGTTTCGTAGCCGGAGAAACTATTAAACAGTCGATTGATGCCGTACGTGCACTCAATGCAGATGGCCGGATTGCAACGCTGGATCACCTGGGAGAGTTTGTGTTCAGCGAAGCTGAAGCCAGGGAATCCGCGGATATGTGCATTCAGACGCTGGATGCAATTGCAACCTCGGGAGTTAAATCCAATCTCTCCTTGAAGATGACTTCATTGGGTCTCGATATAAGCAAAGAGTTGTGCATGAGCAATATGCGACGGATTTTGGACCGGGCACGTCAGTACGGCAATTTTGTACGCATCGATATGGAAGATTACGCCCACTGTCAGATTTCCTTAGACATTTATCGTGAGCTCCGCCAGGAATATGACAATGTTGGTATCGTTATTCAAGCCTACTTGTACAGAACTGTTCAAGACATCGAAGATTTGAACACGCTTAAAGCCAACTTACGTTTGGTTAAGGGTGCTTACAAAGAATCCCCTCAAGTCGCATTCCCTGAGAAGAAGGATGTTGACGATAATTACAAAAAAATCATTGAAATGCATTTGCTCAATGGCAATTACACCGCTGTAGCCAGTCACGATGAAGCGATTATTAACTATACGAAGCAATTGGTTAAAGCGAAGGGCATTGCTAAAGACCGGTTCGAATTCCAAATGCTGTACGGCATCTGCGAGGAGCTGCAAAAGCAATTGGTCGCAGAAGGGTACCGCGTGCGCGTCTATGTGCCTTATGGTGTGGATTGGTTTGGGTATTTCATGAGACGGTTAGCAGAACGTCCAGCGAATGTCTGGTTTGTTCTTAAAAATATGTTTAAATAAAATTCCGAAACTTGAGAGGAGCAATAACATGACAACTTTTACAAAAATCAGCCCTTATACGAATGAGCCGTTTACAGACTTCACGAAAGAAGACAACGTAAAAGCGATGCAGGCGGCAATCGCCAAAGTGAAAGCGGAATTAGGCCGCGAATACCCGCTGTATATCGGTGCGGAGAAAGTTTTTACGGATGCGAAAATTACTTCCATCAACCCTGGTCATGTAGATGAAGTCATCGGTTATGTCAGCAAAGCCGATCAAGCTTTGGCGGAAAAGGCCATGCAAGTTGCTCTCGAGACGTTCGAGACTTGGAAGAAAGTTCCTGCTAGAGAGCGCGCGGAATATTTGTTCAAAGCGGCGAAGCTGATGCGCGAGCGCAAGCACGAGTTCTCTGCGTTGATGCTTTTGGAATCCGGCAAAAACTATGTGGAAGCAGACGTCGATACGGCGGAAGCGATCGACTTCATGGAGTTCTACGCGCGTGAAATGATCCGCTTGAGCGAAATCAACGAAACGCAGCCGCTTGCCAAAATCGCCGGCGAAGACAACAGCATCTCCTATATCCCGCTCGGAGTAGGCGTCATTATTCCGCCATGGAACTTCCCGCTGGCGATCTGCGTAGGGATGACAACGGCGGCCGTCGTTTCCGGCAACACCGTACTGCTGAAGCCGGCGTCGACGACGCCGATCATCGCACACAAGTTTGTTGCCTTGATGCAAGAAGTCGGCCTGCCGGCAGGCGTTATCAACTTCATCCCTGGCAGCGGCGCTGAAGTTGGCGATTACTTGACGACCCACCCGAAAACCCGGTTCATCAGCTTCACCGGCTCCAAAGAAGTGGGTCTGCGCATTAACAAATTAGCCGCGGACACCGCGCCAGGGCAAATTTGGATCAAGCGCGTCGTCGCCGAAATGGGCGGCAAAGACGGCATCGTCGTTGACGAAACGGCTGACCTGGATGCAGCTGCTGCTGCGATTGTCGCCTCGGCGTTCGGCTTCCAAGGACAAAAATGCTCCGCAGGGTCCAGAGCGATTATTGTTGAATCCGTCTACGATGAAGTCGCTGAGAAAGTAGTCGCTTTGACGAATAAACTGGCTGTGGGCTTGCCAGAGGATAATTTTGCGTCCGGTCCGGTTATTGACAGCACGTCTTATCATCGTATTTTGGACTATATCGAAGTTGGTAAACAAGAAGGTACATTGCTGGCAGGCGGCGGCAAAGCGGAAGGCAACGGATACTACATCCAGCCGACGGTGTTCGGCGATGTCAGCGGCAAAGCGCGGATCATGCAAGAGGAAATCTTCGGGCCAGTGCTTGCGCTCGCTAAAGCGAAGGATTGGCAAGAAGCTATTGCGATGTACAACGATACGGAGTTCGGTTTGACAGGTTCTTACTATTCCACAGACGAGGAGCGTATTGCTGAGGCGCTGGAATCGGTACATTGCGGCAACTTGTACATCAACCGCAAATGCACTGGCGCGCTGGTCGGCGTACACCCATTCGGCGGATTCAATATGTCCGGTACAGATTCCAAAGCAGGCGGCTACGATTACTTGCTGCTCTTTACGCAAGCGAAATTGAGATCCCGCAAAATATAATCGCCATATGACGAAGCAGTCCCGCCAAAATGAAGTGACCCCTTAAAGTTAGACAAATATTTTATGCAACCTGTTGGGCGTGAGCACGGTATTGTACCGGGCTCATGCCTTTTAATTTTGATTTGATGCGTTTGTGATTGTAGTAATCAATGTATCGTGCTAGTTCTAGCTTAAAGTGATCTACACTTTCAAATTCATTAAGATAAAGAAACTCCGACTTCATAATGCCAAAGAAGTTCTCCATCACCGCGTTATCGTAACAATTTCCTTTGCGTGACATGCTTTGGGTAATTCCTTGTTTCTTCAAAGCATGTTGATACGGCTTCATCTGGTAGTGCCAGCCTTGATCCGAATGTAGGAGGAGTTCATCCTCTTCGGATAAGCGTTTAAAGGCCTTATCTAGCATCTCAGAGACTAAGGAATAAGTAGGGCGGGGCCCTACTGTGTAAGTGATAATTTCACCGTTAAACAAGTCCAAAACAGGTGATAAGTACAGCTTTTCTCCAAATAGCTTAAATTCCGTAATATCGGTAACCCATTTCTCATTTGGTTTTTCCGCGTGAAAATTACGATTGAGTACGTTAGGTGCAATTTTACCTACTGTTCCTTTATGGGAACGATATTTCTTCATACGCACCACTGATTTCAAGCCTAATTCTTTCATGATACGCTGCACTTTTTTATGATTAACCCGATGTCCCCGATTATATAGTTCATCACGGATACGACGATAGCCATAACGTCCTTGATGTTCGATGTAAATGGATCGAATAAGGAGTTTTAGATCTTTGTCTAGATCGGGCTTATTCAACTGCTTTACCCAGTAGTAAAAGGTACTACGAGGGATGTCAGCAAACGCTAGCAATGCAACCACCGGGAATTCAAGCCTTAATTCATAGACTACTTGTGCTTTGTCTTGTTTGGTGATTTTTCCTTGTTTTGAACTAAGGCATTCAACTTTTTTAGATAGGTATTTTCCATACGCAAACGTTCTATTTCTGCTTTCAGAGCTTCAACTGAACCCTCCGCAGGTTCTAGTTTTTTCGAATTGTTCTCTTTCTTATTTGTCATAAGTGGGCGCCCCTTTTTCTTTGATTTCAGGGCGTCCTTTCCATCTTCATTAAATTGATTGCGCCATTTTCTAATGATCCCAGGGGAGGAAATATTAAAAATGACAGCAGCTTCATTTGGAGACGTCCCATGCTCGTTCATATAGTTGAGTACGTCTAGTTTAAATGACATGCTGTAAGCTGTATAGCTCTTTTCAAAAGCTTTTACCCCGTGATATTCGTATTGCCTAACCCACATACGTAAAACTTCATGGTTTATCCCTAATGATTTTGCAACGCTTTTAATTCCTTCCGTACCATTCTGATACTTAA
>NZ_JAQFVF010000018.1 GCF_027789125.1 Paenibacillus aestuarii
CGGACTGCGTGAGTGTGAGCGGCGGCAGTTTGCGCTGTAGTCCGAAATATCCGGCTTACAGAGCACTTTTTGGCAAGTAGACTCGTTTTTGGGTGCTGTTAGTGGGAAAAACCGGACTAGGGAGGTAGAAAAGGGGAATGTGGGTGCTGTAAGTGGGAAAAATCGGACTGCGTGAGTGTGAGCGGCGGCAGTTTGCGCTGTAGTCCGAAATATCCGGCTTACAGAGCACTTTTTGGCAAGTAGACTCGTTTTTGGGTGAAATAAGTGGGGAAAACCGGACTAGGGAGGTAGAAAAGGGGAATGTGGGTGCTGTAAGTGGGAAAAACCGGACTGCGTGAGTGTAAGCGGCGGTTATGGAAATCATAATCGACGAACTCCTGGGGCTGGGTGAGATTGGCAGCCAGTGGCGCTGCAGCCATATTTTTTTGCTTTTGCTCCGCGATCGTGGGATAATAAGGTTTTGCTGCAATTTTGATTTGTTGGGGGCATTAAAAGTGGCACGCTATCCTTTTGCATATGACCGCGGACAGCCTTATATGGGGCAGGTGTCGGACTGGATCGCAGATATTTTCTATGAAGTTCTGCCGGAGGCTGGTTTCGAAGTTCGCGATGAACAGATTTATATGGCGTTTCAGCTGGAGCGCGCTTTTGCGGAAAAGAAGACGATTTTCGCCGAAGCCGGTGTAGGCACAGGCAAAACGCTTGTGTATTTATTGTACGCCATTTGTTATGCACGATATATGAATAAACCGGCGATTATCGCCTGTGCCGATGAGTCATTGATCGAGCAGTTGGTAAAGCCGGGCGGGGATATCGACAAGCTGTCGCGTCATTTGAATATGACGATTGATGCGCGGCTCGCGAAATCGCCAGATCAATACGTTTGCTTAGTGAAGCTGGACGAAGCGAGACTTGGCCATGATGATGTCGGGCTGTACCGAGATCTCCATGAAAGCTTGCCTGAGTTTGTACACACACGTGAAGCGCTGCAATCGTTTCATGCCTATGGGGATCGCAAAGATTATCCGCATCTGAACGATGCCCAGTGGCAAAAGATCGGCTGGGACGCATTCCAGGACTGCTTTGTCTGCGATAGGCGCCATCGTTGCGGGCAGACGCTGTCACGGGATAATTACCGTCGGGCGACCGATCTGATTATTTGTTCGCATGATTTTTATATGGAGCATGTGTGGACATACGAAGGACGCAAACGCGAAGGTCAGCTGCCGCTGCTGCCCGAGCATTGCACGGTTGTTTTTGATGAAGGGCACCTGATGGAAGCGGCGGCACAAAAAGCTTTAACCTACAAGTTAAAGCATGTGGTGTTCGAAGAGCTGGTCACGCGATTGCTGAAAGGGGAAATCCGTGAAACGTTAGCGGTGCTGATCGACGAAGCGATTGATCAAAGTGAAATGATGTTTGATGTGCTGGAAAGCTGCTGCCAGCCGATTCCCGGTTCGGAGCGCAAGCAAATCATCATGAACGAGCGCCTGCTTCAGGAGATTCATCGTCTTTGCGAGATTTTGACGGCAATTGAAGAGGAGCTGGTGTTTGAAAGCGAGTTGTTCACGCTGAATGATTACCAACTACGCATCGTCGAAGAGCATCTGGAAATGATGCAAAAAGCGCTCGGACTTTTTCAGCACGATCAAGCCTTTATTTGCTGGGCAACGGACAGCATCACAGGGCTCAGCCTCGTCGTCATGCCGAGAACGGTGAAGGAAGTGCTCCGCGAGCGCGTATTTTCTGCCAACATGCCGATTGTGTTCTCTTCAGCTACGTTGTCAGTAGAAGGGTCGTTTGCGTATATGGCGGATAGTTTAGGGCTCGACGACTATTTGTCATTCTCCGTCAACTCGCCGTATGACTACAAAGAACGGATGGAAGTTATCGTCCCGGAATGGACGGCAGGCGGTTCGTTTACGGAGAAAATGGATGCGGCCGAACAATTGCTGAAGCGTTCTGATGGCCGCGCCTTGATGCTGTTCCCGACGCGGGAAGAGCTCCAGCGGTTCAAACAGGAAATCGCCAATCGTCCCGGATGCGCCGGTTTCCGCTTTTTATTTGAAGGCGACCAAGAAATCAGCCATTTGATTGCTGCTTTTCAGGAAGACGAGCGCAGCGTGCTAGGGGCTGTCAGTTTATGGGAAGGGCTTGATGTGCCCGGTCCGTCGCTGTCGAATGTGATCGTCTGGGCGCTGCCTTTTCCGCCGCAAGATCCCGTCTTTATGGCAAAACGGCAAGCGTCGTCGTCACCTTTTGAAGAGGTCGACATTCCGTATATGCTGCTGCGCTTGAGACAGGGCATGGGGCGTCTGATCCGCTCCCGCGAGGACAAGGGCATCATTGCCATTTTCAGTGAAGAACTGCACCGTGACCAGACGCTAAGAGAGCATGTGCTACGCGTGCTGCCTGAAGGTGTGGAGCTTAGCGCGGCGGTTGCTAAGTAAACCAAATATCGCGAAACCGGACCCAGCCGAGGGAGTCGAGAGAAATGCCGCGAATCGAAGGATGGAAGGCTGTTTTCAGATGCTTTTTGTATAGAAAAAGCAAGCTGTGCCGCTGAAGCAGCCCATCTTCGATGCTGGCCAACAGCTCGAGACGCTGCGCCGGGTCAGGCTCCGTCACAAGACGCTGCAGCGCCGTCTCCAACTGCTCGCGTACCTGGGGAATCGCATGCTCCTGCATGCTTTTGTACAGATCCACAAGCCGCAATTCCCGGTGCTCGTCCAGCACGACGGCAAAAAGCAGCAGATCCGCTTTCAAGCGCGCTTCCCCTTTGAAATCTTCGGCGGACAGCAGCTCAATGTCCAACTGAATCCCCGCTTGCGTACATAGCTGCTGGATCAAGATAGCATCGGATTCATACTGTGGAATCGTCGCCAAAGTGAATAATTCGCCTTGATAGCCGGCTGCACGCAGGTGGTCTACAACTGTATCGAAGCTCCATGACAACATGTCATGTGAGCTTTTTTGCTGTAAAAAGCTATTGCCCGCATCTAGGCAATCAGCAGGCAGCAGGCTGCTTAATGGCCTGCGGTCCAGAGCGAGCTGCAGCGCGTGTCGCATCGGTGCTTGCGTGAAGAGCCCCGCTTTATGCTCGTTTACGGTAATGAACTTGGCCGTCATCCCGGATTGGCGGGCTTGCTTCCACTGCTGGACGGTCATATCGGAGACGCGGACGTGATGCATTTCCTGCAGCGGCTTGCTGCCCGGACCGATTGCTAGTTCCTGCTCCTCGCGGCGTTCACCGTCCGGAACCGTCCACACCTCTACACGGTCCAGAAAGCCCCGACCTTGAAAATATGACGGAAACGCATCTAGCTGCCAAATGCCATGCTCATGCCCTATGAGTCGGAATGGCCCGGTTCCGACTGGTGAGACGCCCATCAAGCCGCCCTCGGCGGCCTCACAAATATCTTGCGGAACAATCGAGGCGCGACTGGTCGTCAAAAAGCCCAAAAACAGCTCGTTCCGTTCGCGCAGCCGGATCCGGATCGTCGTATCGTCCGGCGTCTCCATCGCGGCGATATTGGTATAAGCCCAGCTGAATAGACCGCGGGGTGCCAGTT
This sequence comes from Paenibacillus aestuarii, assembly GCF_027789125.1. Taxonomy (GTDB): domain Bacteria; phylum Bacillota; class Bacilli; order Paenibacillales; family NBRC-103111; genus Paenibacillus_E; species Paenibacillus_E aestuarii. The sequence goes on from NZ_JAQFVF010000018.1 coordinate 3,573, forward strand.
TTTGCAGCCTTTCCAGCGAGAACTTGACATCGGATGACAGCATTTCCCGTCCATGATGAAACTGGACTCCTTTGCGCAAATAAAACGTCCATAATGTCCGCGAATCGTCGGTATCCCAGCCAAGCGCAAGGTGGGGGAGAATGAGCTGGCCCCTAGCATCCATGCGCACCAAACCATCAAACAATTGATTCACGAGGTGCGATTCACCGGAATAATGCATCGATGCGGGATCCAGCGAATGGATGGATTGCGCTAGCGGAAAGCGTAAAATATCCGTCCGCCGCTGCCCTTGCACTTCCGAACGAAAGCCGAATTGCCCCGACAGCCAATCCTGAAACTGCTCGCGCAAGGTGAGGGAGGCTTCGTAGGTTTGAAGCAGTTCGAGCGCTGAACGCAAATTTTGCTTATGAACCATTTCCTGCGCTTCCAGCATGAGAATATGTTCCTGCCGTGCTGTGAACAGCAGGGTCGAGCGATTGCCGCGGCCTTTCTTCGGCACCCAAGACAGCCAGCCTTCCTGCTGCATGCGCTTTAGAAGCAGCACCATGTTGCGGTGCGTGCAATCGAGCAATTGGGAAAGCTCATCCAGCGTCGTTTCCAGCGGCACGTCTTCCGTAAGCTGTGGAAAACAGCGGCGCAAGGCCAAATAGTGCTTGCGGATTTTCATAATCGTTTCCTGCTCCTATATCGATAAAATATGAAATTTCCAATTTGAAACTTACTCTTTTTGTTCTTGTTTTTCAGGTTACAATAAAAGGCAGGAAATCACAAATTTATCGAATGATATGCAAAAAGGAGTGACTATGGAATGAGGGATCCTGCACCCTGGCAGAAAAGGTACAGCTTCATGCTGCTTTTCGCCGTATTGTTCGGGCTGGTCATGCAGTATTTGTTCATCGGTCATGTTGCGGGCATTTCGATGCTCATTGCGGTTGGCGCTTTTTATGGGTTATTTTTTTATGCGGTGAAGGGAAGATTTGGCGGATTTGATCTTTGGAGGGGCCAAACGAGGGCGGGATGGCTGCTGCTGGCTCCTGTCGTACTGCTGGCGGCCGCTTACGCTTTGTTTGCCAATACAACGTTCTACATCTTGAATGCCTTGGCGCTGCCGCTTTGTATCTTGATGCAGACGATTATTTTATCACGCAATGGGAAGCACCCTTGGTATCGAGCAACTTTTCTGGCCGATCTAGTGCAGCATAGCTTGATTCAGCCGTTTGCTCATCTGCCAGCCCCATTCGGGATTATTCGAAGTTGGTTTCCAACAATTGGGAATGATTCCAATCCAGCCTGGAAAAAAGCGAATAAAGTAATCGCCGGTTTGTTGATTGCTTCACCGATTTTACTTATCGTGATCGTTTTGCTTTCCTCAGCCGATCGGATTTTCGCCTCCTGGCTTTCCCATATTGGGTCCTGGTTTGGTCATATTTCCATCTCAGACGGGACTGTTCGCTTGGGAGCTGCAGCGGTCGTTGCCTTGTATACATTTTGTTACTTGTGCGGGCTATTATTTGTCAAAACTGTTTCATCCAAAACCGCCGAGCCCCCCGCATGGGACACACTGCCGGCAGCGCCTCCACAGCCGTGGAAGCTTGATCCGGTAACCGCCAGCACGGTGCTCGTTGTCATCAATTTCGTCTATATCTTATTCGTCTCGATTCAATTTTCCTACCTATTCGGAGCGGCTAACGGACTGCTGCCAGCGGGAGTGGCTTATGCCGAGTATGCTCGCAAAGGTTTTGCCGAGTTGGTCGTTGTAGCTATACTCAATATTTGGCTGCTGCTTTTGAGCCTCCATCGCGTGCAAGAAGCTGGCCGGACGGGGACGTACATACTGAAGTCGCTGTTATCGCTGCTGGTTGGCTGCACCATTGTAATGCTGATCTCTGCTTATAGCCGGCTATCTTTATATGAACAAGCGTACGGGTTCACACAATTGAGACTCATGGTACATGGGTTTATGATCTTCCTTGGTGTCATGTTCGTTATTGCCATGGCGCGCATCTGGATGAAGCGGATCAACTTGTCCAAAGCATACATCGGCCTCGGCATCCTCGCGTATGTGCTGTTGAACTATGCGAACTTGGACGCGCGAATCGCCATGAACAATATGAGCCGTTTTGAACAGACGGGGATGATAGATTTTGCCTATTTAAGCAGCTTATCGACGGATGCCGTCCCGGCTTTGGTGAAATTTAAGGAACGACATCCTGACCTGAAGGAGTTGCAGTTGACGATTAACCGTATCAAAAGCAGGTCGCATGATACTTCGTGGCAAGCATGGAATTTGTCCGAATATCGGGCCAGGCACTGAGTATGGCAGTAAAAAACCGGTTTGAGGCGGGATGCCTCAGCCCGGTTTTTGTTTACTTTATTTTGTATTTACTTACGAAGTCCTCTTTAAATTTGTCGTTCTTATCTTTTTCATCCACATTATCTTTCTCATGAGGGTCGGAATTGTCAATGTTGTATGTTCCTTGATTCGTTCCTGATATTCCAACCTCACTTCCCCTCTTTTCCCCGGTCTAAAGAATTCTCCAAAAATATGCTATAATTTCATATGAATCTTAAATGACAAGGTGAATGTGATGAAAATAGCTATTTTTGACTCCGGGCTTGGGGGCATAACGGTCCTGTCCGAAGCGATCCAGAAGTTGCCCAAAGAGGACTTTGTGTATTTCGCAGATACGCTGCATGTGCCATATGGCACGAAGTCGAAAGATGAAGTGAAAGCATTCGTCCGTCAATCCGTGGAAACGATTATTCTACAAGATGTCAAAGCACTCGTGATCGCCTGTAATACAGCGACTAGTATTGCTGTCAACGATTTGCGAAGTACATATGAGATTCCGATCATCGGGATGGAGCCTGCCGTCAAGCCGGCCGTTGAAATGAACCGTTCGACTGGGAAACGCGTGCTCGTGTTTGCAACGCCGTTAACGCTGTCGCAATCTAAGTATTCCGAGCTCATTTCGCGGGTTGATGACCACCATATCGTCGATTCCTTGCCGCTGCCGGAATTGGTTCAATATTGCGAGCAGCTTATATTTGACCACGCGACGATCGAGGCTTATTTTCAGGCGAAGCTGGCCGATTTTGACCTCAGCCGTTATGGCACCGTTGTTTTGGGCTGCACGCATTACCCTTTTTACCGGCAAATTCTGAAGGAGCTGCTCCCAGACCACATTCAAATCGTCGATGGCGGTGAAGGTACGGTGAAGAGGCTGCAGCAAATTCTGCAGGAGCGCAATCTGCTGAACCAGCACGGGCGTGCAGATATCACAATGATGTGTTCCAGCCAAGATCCGGCATATGTGCACAAAATGGATAAAGCTCTGCAATTTATGCTTAAAGGGAGAATCACTTCATGAAGTTTAGAGCTGTATCCGCTGAGACGAAAATGAATTACTTGATGTGGAGTATTCGCAAAGAGATCACGAGAGAGAACAAGTATCTGCAATCACTAGATTATGATCCTGAGCCGATCATGGCTGTCGTGAAGCGTTACATCGACAAGTGGGACCCGGCGCATTTGCTGGCAATCGATGCGCCTGAGGACGAGTACGATGGGGAAGTGCGCACGATTACGATTTTTATTACGCAACATGTGGAAGATCTCTCCGTCGAGGCGCTAAGCCAAAAGATACTCGAAATTTGCAGCGAAGCGTTTGAAGAGGATTTTCTTTCCGAGCATGCCGCCAGAGAAGCCGCGTCCGGAATTATCGAGTCGTTAAGAGCAAGCCATTGGTTAAAAGGATAGCGAATAAAAGACACCTTAAAGGTGTTTTTTGTTTTACTGGACGAAATACGTGGAACAGGCGCGACTGTTGGTCAAGAAAAAAACATCGGTTCGGCTGTTCTCACAAGAATAGTGGATCGCGCCGGACGCATAGTAGTTGGGAACGGCCTTTATTCCGATAGATGGTTGGGACCATGTGCGAGCGAGTCTCTAATAAGCCAGCAAGCTCTTGAGCTTGTTGGTTTCTTTCATTTTACGTTTATCTTGACATAGGTAGAGATCACTTCTAGGTAATTTGGGTCGTTTGTAATGTAAAAGAAGATAATGAGCCGTTAACGGACTCACAAAATATTTACTGGTCTGCCCAAAAATAATCCATTCAACCCTGATCCCGCGAGGCCCTATAATCATAAATGTAAACGGATACAATTGAGGAGGGCCCACATGTCCAAACTAAAAAAAGCGATGTCATTGCCGGTTGTTTTCTCACTCGTTCTCGCGGCTGCGGGTTGCAGTAGTGCTAGCAACACTGCCAGTACGAATGCAACTCCAGCCAGCGGCAGTACCGTGACTCCAGCGGCGCAAAATGCAGACGCTGCAAAGTCGGGGGATCAAAGCAATGCGAAAAAGACGAAGTTAGTCTTTTGGGACAAGTCGGAATATGTGAAGGAATACAATGATGCGCAAAAAGAGAGAGTGGCTCAATTCTCCAAGGAATTTAATGTCGATGTCGAGTATGTCGCGATCCCTCCGGCCGATTTAAAAACGAAGCTGCTCGCAGCGGTGGAAGCGGGCAATCCTCCGGATTTGCTGCTAGCTGACGATTTTGTCGCTAAACAATTCGTCGGCAATAATCAACTGGTGGAAATTTCAGACATTTTAAAGAAATATGACTTCAGGGAAGACTCCAAGAAATATGCCTTTGCGTTAGAAGGTTGGTTTGAGGTTCCGGTGTACCACAACCCTAACGTTATGTACGTAAGAAAAGATAAGCTTGCAGAAAAGAAGCTGGAGCTTCCGAAAACGTGGGATGATGTCAAGAAAGTGGCTCAAGCGATCAATGACCCGAAAAACAACTTCTATGGGCTTGGATTCCAGCTTGGAGGCGGCGGTGACTCGACAGGGCGAATTGAAAACCTGATTCGAACGTTCGGTACGGACTTGGTTGATAAAGATGGTAAAGTTACTGTCAATACACCGGAAGCTTTGGAAGCGATTAAATATGACGCCAGCTTCTTCACCGAAAAGTTAACCCCTCCAGGCGCCGTCACTGGGGATGACTCGTGGAACAATACGGCGTATTTGAACGGACAAGTCGGCATTATTTTCAACTCCAGCAGCGTATATGCGGCCATGAAAAAAGAGAAGCCGGAATTGCTGAACAATACGCAGATCATGCCTTGGCCGGCAGGTCCTAAGAGACAATTTGGTTCAGGCGGCGGTACCGTGTTCGTCATGTTCAACAAAGGTAAGAACATTGATAATGCCAAAAAGTACATCGACTATTTCTTCAACAAGGATTTTTATGGAAAATTGATTGAGAAATTGAACGGACTAGCCGTACCGGTGTTGAACGGATTTGAAAATACGGAGTTTTGGCAAAAGCCGGAGAATAAGGGCTGGTTCGACGCAACGAAAAATATCGTCCCGCTGGGTGATCCAGGACCTCCGGATGCGCGCGCTTCGCAAGTCATCAGCGAATACATCCTTTCAAAGGCTGTTCAAAGCATTGTCGTGAATAACACAGATCCGAAAAAAGCGCTTGATGACATCGACAAGGGCTATAAGAAAGTTTACGAGAAAAAATAAAACAACATCGTAACTGGCGTACATTCCTTGGGTAGGTGAAACCATGCTGCAATCATCCAATCGAAGAAGTGAAATGGTTTTGGGGTATACGTCGGTACTGCCGATTATCATCGTCATTTTCGTGGTGATCGGCATTCCTTTTATTAACGCGTTATACCTGAGCTTAACCGATAAAACCGTAGGTGCCGAAGCGCATTTTATTGGCTTTGCGAATTATCGCGAAATTTTTACCGACCCTGTGTATTGGAAAGTTCTCAAAAATACATTCATTTATTTTATGACGGACGTGTTCTTTAAACTGGTATTCGGGATGATCTTTGCCTTGACGCTCAATCAGGCGTTCTTCGGCAGATCCGTCGTACGGGTGTTGTTCCTTGTCCCTTGGGCGATTTCCGGGCTGGTGTCAGCACTTACGTGGAAGTGGATGTATAACGATTCTTACGGCATCATTAACCAAGTGCTGCTTGATTCCGGATTCATTGATCAGCCGGTTGCCTGGTTAAGCGGACCTAAGATCGCGCTGGTCTCCGTCATCATCGTAAATATTTGGCGGGGGATTCCCTTCTTCTTGTTCAGCATTCTCGGAGGCCTGCAGACGATTGATAAACAGATGTACGAGGCAGCGAAAATTGACGGAGCGGGACCGATCCGACAGTTTTTTTCGGTCACGATTCCTTCCATCAGCTCAGTTATTGTCATTACGACCATGCTTTCCTCCATTTGGACATTCAATGATTTCGAGAATATTTATTTAATTACCGGAGGAGGACCTCTGTACAATTCGGCCGTGATTTCCGTTTATACCTACGAGACCGCCTTTCTCCAAAACAATATGGGCAAATCGCTAAGTGTGGCCGGATCTATCATTCCTATCTTGCTGGTGCTCATGTTCTTCATGACCCGAAAGCTTGCGAAGGAAGACTGAGGAGGAGGCAGTTAGGATGAGAGCATCAGCTGTACGAAACGTTCGTAAAAAAGTATTGATCTATATCATCGTCATCGTCGGATTAATCTGGACCTTGTTTCCCGTCTACTGGATGGTCAAGACGTCGTTCACACCCGATGCACTCATGTACGATGCCAAGCCTTCACTGATCCCGGCGGAGGTGACGACGAAGCATTATAAAGATTTGTTTAGCCAAACGGAGTTTATGACCAATCTGAAAAATAGTTTGATTGTTTCCGTGCTTGCCACCTTGCTCTCCTTAATCATCAGCATTTTCGGTTCTTACAGCTTGACCCGGCTCAAGTTTCGCGGAAAAAAGTTCATAACGAAAAGCATCATTATCTGCTATTTGATGCCGGCAGCGGTTCTGTTTATCCCGATGTATGTACTCGTCAGCAAACTCGGTTTTGCGGACAATAAATACGGCTTGCTTATTATTTACCCGACCTTTATTGTGCCGTATTGCTGCTACATGCTGCTTAGCTACTTTAAGGCGATTCCGGGCTCATTGGAAGAAGCGGCATTGATTGACGGGTGTACGCGAATGCAAACATTATGGAAAATTATATTCCCTATAGCAGCTCCGGGAATCGCGGTCGTAGCGACCTTCGCTTTCACGATGTCATGGAACGAGTTCCTCTATGCTCTCGTGGTGACAACGAGTCCAAGCCAGCTAACGGCGATGGTGGGAATCGCGAGTTTTAAGTTTTCCGATTCGTTCATCTGGGGACTTCTCATGAGCTCTTCGGTAATTGCTTCCATCCCTGCCTTGATTCTATACCTCGGCGCCCAATCCTTTGTCATTGGCGGACTAGCCGACGGCGGTGCTAAATATTAAGCCCAATGATGAAATCATACCTCTAAACGCGGTCGCTCATTTTTGAACGGCCTCGATAGAGGTTTTCTTATATTCTTTGAAGAAATATAAGTGTCATAGTCGTTACCAGCATCTACCACTAAAAAGTACCAACCATACACTAACCATACACTACCTACAAAACAGCACCAACAAAACAACACCAACAAAACAACATCTCTGGAGGATGTAACTATGAATCAGAAGAAGCAAAGTCGATTCGCTTTGTTGATGATTGGTCTTGTATTTATGTCTGGATGTAGTGGTAGCGCTTCCAAATTCTCAGTTGGAGGAGCTGCAGAGGAAACGAACAACGGTGGGGCCTTGACTTTATGGATGTTCAATACGGATATTTATTTGAAGCCGGCTGCCGAAGAAGTCGCCAAAGAGATGAATATCAAGTTGGATTATGAGTTTATCAACCCGGAACGATATAAAACGAAAATCAAAGTAGCCGTTTCGGCAAATGAGCTGCCCGACGTATTCGCGCAATACTTGGGCAAATCCGAACGGGAGTTAATTTTAAATGCCAATGTGGCTGCACCGCTAAATGACGTTTTTGCCTCTACAGGGCTTGAATCCAAGTTTAATAAAGGAAGCTTGATTCATGAGGCGGACGGCAGCATTTATTCGGTCCCTTACCGTCCCGAGCAATCGCAAGTCGTTGTCTACAATAAGAAGCTTATGGCTAATCTGGGCGTACAGCCGCCTCGAACGTGGGACGAGCTCCTGACTGTAATTAAGGAGGCCAACCGTCATGGCGTTATTCCCATTGCTCTGGGCGGCAAGGACCGCTGGCCTGGAGATATCCTCTATAACACACTGGTGCTCCGTGAGGACCCGAATGCATTCCAGCGAGCACTCGCAGGTGAAATCAAATTTACGGAAAAGCCCTTTGTAGATGCGGCTGATAAAGTTATTGCTTTGGTGCAGGCTAGTGCATTCCAACCTGATTATTTAAATCATAGCGATCTAGAAGCGCGTGATCTCTTTTACACCGGTAAAGCGCTGATGATGATCAACGGCTCATGGGTGTTCACGAAAGCCATTTCCAGCTTAGGCGATGACCTGGGCTATATCAAATTTCCCCAAACGGGGGCAGCCCCGGATCCATTCTCGACGAACAGTGGAGAGCGAAGCAGTACACCTTACGGTCTATTCGTCAACGTCCAATCCCCGCAGCTTCAGAAAGCGAAGGAATTCGCAATCCGTTATTCACTCAAAATCAATAATGAACTCGTCAAGATTGGCCAGGCTTCTTACGCAGAGTCGCCGATGAAACCGGAAGGTAAAATAAATGAGGCTTATGCGCAGTACTTAAAGGATTTCAAAAGCTTTAAATTCATTCAAACGTACTGGTACAGTACAATTACAACGACAAAGGGAGACGAATACCGGGATTTGAACCAGAAATTATATACGGGAACACTATCTTCCTCGCAGTATACGGAAAGTATGGAACAAATCATGAGGAAGCCGTAAACAGATAGATGCACGGCACAGCTTGATGGAGGGGATAGGAATAGGTATGAAGGCGATCCAAGTGTTTCAAGACATGCCGATTCGCAGAAAGATTCAGCTCATCAACGTAATCATTATTTTACCCAGTATCGTATTTCTGACCGTAACCTTATATCAAATGACCCTGCATCAAGCGGAAGAGCGGGCACTTCGCAGCTCTGAACAAAAGGTCGGCCATATCACCAATACCATTAATACGCTGTTTAATGATATCGAAAATTTCTCCAAGCTCTCCATGATCAATAAAACATACCAGTCTGCGCTGATGGAAACGGGGGCGGAGAACAGCGAGCTGCAGCAGTTGGATAATGTTCAATCGATGTATGCCAGCTTGAATACGTTGGTCGAGTCCAACCCTTACATTGACTCCGTTGTGATTCAATCGATGGATGGCAGCAAAATTTACTATTCGGACAACATGTCGAATGTGACCGTACCATCAGTGCAAGTCTATCCCAAAGAACAGCTGATCAATGCGAAGGGTACGGCGGTGTGGATTGAAACCTTTGAAAGCTTGTTTCTTGTTAATGATCAGCATAAAAACTTGCTGTCCATTGGGAGGCGCATCATTAATATTAACGACGGGCTGCTGATCGGCTATATCTATATCAACATCGACGAGCGAAAACTGTCCAAGATTTACAGCAATGACGATTTGCGAAGCAATATCATGATCGTCAATCCCGAAGGCAAGATTCTTTCGGCTAATCGTGCTGAAGTCGTGTCTCAATCAACGCAAGACCTATACGGTAGGATCTTGATCGATGTGGATGGCTCTGCGATTGTGAAGAGCGGCAAACAGAATATACTCGTTTCGTCGAAAGTCTTGGATAAAAACGGTTGGAGAGCTGTATATGCGGTGCCCACGAGTGAATTTATGAAAGACCAATGGAAAATCACGATGTTTATTATCGGATTCGGTCTGACAGGGTTACTTTTGGCACTCGTCCTCTCTATCATTTTTTCCAAGTGGATCACCAATCCGATCATGATGCTAAGCAGAGCGATGACAGCAGTCGGTGACGGCAAGCTGCATACGCGTACGATGGTTAGCGCTAATGACGAGGTCGGTCGTCTTTCCTATAAATTTAATGAAATGGTCAGCCGGATCCAGGATTTGATGCACACCATCAATCAAGAGGAGAAGCAAAAGCGGAAGCTGGAGCTCCAGTTATCCTATTCACAGATTAAGCCCCACTTTCTATATAACACCTTAGAAATGATTCGTTCTATGGCTCTAATGAGGCAGGCCCACGATATTAGCAAGGTCGTCAAATCGCTGGGCGATTTTTACCGGATGTCGCTTAATCGGGGGCAAGAGATTATCCCGGTGTCGCAGGAACAGAAACATCTTGAAAGCTATCTCTTTATCCAAACCAGCCGATATCATCACATGAATTACCGGATTGATTTCGATAGCCGGATCCAGGAATGCTGGATCCCGAATATGCTGCTTCAGCCGCTTGTGGAGAATGCGATCTACCATGGGCTTAGAGAAAAGCAGGAGGGAGCGCTCTGTGAGATCAGCGGTTGGATTGAAGAGATGAACGGGATCGACGTCCTCTGTTTCACGGTGAAGGATAACGGCAACGGAATGAGCGAGGACAAACTAAAGCGGATTTGGCAGTATGAACAGACGGAGCATGGTTTATCCAGCTTTGGCATTCGCAACATTCAGGAGCGAATAAGACTTCGATATGGACAACCTTACGGTATTACGATTTTTTCTTTGCCGGGAGAAGGCGTAGAAGTCAAGCTGCGAATCCCCCTGATCGTCAAAAAAACAGAGCTTGAGGAGAGGATATAGCTGTCGATGATCCCTAAACTGCGTGTACTGCTCGTTGATGATGAATATTATTTCCGTAAGCTTCTGATTCATTTAATCGATTGGGAGGCGCATGGTTACACGGTGGACCAAGAAGCGGAGAACGGCTTGCAAGCGTTGGAACTTGCGCGGAAACAGCATTATGATTTGATCGTTGCCGATATCAATATGCCGGGCATGACAGGTTTAGATTTTGTAGAAGCATTAAGATCCTCGTTCATACAAACCAAAGTCATCTTTATTACAAGCTACGATATATTTGAATACGCACAAGCGGCCATCGCTTTGGGCGCCTCTTACTATCTGCTGAAACCTGTGGATGAAGAGGAACTTATCCGATCCTTGAAGGAAATCCGTGTTGAGCTGCTACAAGAGATGCAATTCACCCATGATGTCAAAGACTTGAAAGAACAAGTCGAACGCACGAAGCCTTTGTTAAGAGATCACTTTATACGCCAGCTTCTCCTTTATGAATCGACGGAAAGTCCGGAAACGCTGTGCAGTCAAGCGCAGTACTATGACATTCCTCTGAATGCCCATAGTTATGCTGCGTTTGTAGCTGAAATTGACGAGCTGACCGTCCGCTACAACAAAGAACAAGAACGGCAGCTTTGGCGTTTTGCGGTCAAAAACATTTTAAAGGATACGTTCGAGTCGTCAGGGGCTTATTGCGCGGTAATCGACGGAGAGGACAATAAAATAGCCGTTTTAGTCGGGTTTACCGATTTTCGGGATAAGACGCTTATCGAGCTTTGTGATCAAGCCCGCTTGTTTATCGATCAGAGGATGCATCTGAACATTACCCTCGCCTTAGGGCAAACGTACGAAAGCTTAAGCCAAATACACCTGTCGTACTCGGAGGCGCTGTATGTTTTAAAATATAAATTTGCCAAAGGAGGCAACCGACTTATTGCCTACACGCAGGACCAAGAAGGTTCGGAGGAGGCTGTCTTTTCCCTGCCGCTCGATCGAATGGAATGGATTACTGCTATTCGGAATAAGAACCGAGATGAAGTGGTCTTGAAAATCGATGAACTCTGTCAACGACTCGCCAGCATTCAGGCTAGCAAGGATATTGCTTTTTTCATTTTGATGGAGTGTGTATCCCTCGGCAGCGCCGTCATTCTGGAACGTGGAGGAACGCTGCCCAGCGGATGGATGACGGACCGTCATCCCTTATTTAAGCAAATGCACGGCTTGGAAACGATCTCCAGCATGAGGCAATGGCTGCAGCTGTTTTTTAACCAGATGGTTTTCACTGAACTTGAAAGCCAATTGTCCCGATTCAAAGGTTCCGATATCGTAGGGAAAGCCGTTGCTTATATAGAGGAGCACTACGTCGAGGAGTCGTTAACGTTACAGCAGACCGCACGAAACATCTGTGCCAATCCCAGTTATTTGAGCCATATCTTCAAGAAAGAGACAGGTAAATCGTTTACCGAATATTTATCTGATTTGAGGTTGGATCGCGCGATGGAGATGCTGCGGGAGGTATCGCCGGAAGGGCTGGTATCTTTGAAGATTGTAGATGTTTCGCGAAGCGTCGGATATGCAGATCCCTATTATTTTAGCAAGTGTTTCAAAAAGAAGTTCCACATCGTGCCCAGCAAGATCATCCAAACATGACTGAAGAAGCCCTTACACTTCCTGGAGGAAGGTGAGGGTTCTTGCTTATGAGAAATTCACAAAATATTTACGAATGCGCCTAAAAAAATTCCATTCTTTCCCATTAACAAGGCCAATATAATTAAAAACGAAAAAGAAATACCAATGTGGGAGGATGTACGGACCAATGACCAATTTCAATCTGGATGGGAAGGTTGCGCTCATTACAGGTGGTTGCCAGGGGCTTGGGCTGGAGTTTTCACGCGCATTAGCAAGCGCTGGAGCGAATGTTGTTGTGACAAGCCGGGATGAGCGTAAAGCACAAGCTAGTGCGGATGCGATCCGCAAGGAAACCGGCCGGGATACGCTAGGTGTAGTTGCTGATGTGACCGACTTTGCTCAAATTCAAGCCGTGGTTGAGCAAGCTGTGGACACGTTCGGGCGTTTGGATATTCTGATTAACAATGCCGGTGTCAATGTGCGTAAGCCGATTCTCGAATATGATGAACAAAGTTGGGACCTCGTGCAGACAACGAACTTGAAAGCGCCTTTTCTGTGCGCCAAAGCGGTCGTGCCTCAGATGATCAAGCAAAAATTCGGAAGAATTATCAATATCGCCTCCATGCTGGGGACTGTTGCGCTTCCTGAGCGGTCAGCTTATTGCTCCAGCAAAGGCGGGTTGATTCAATTGACGAAGGTGATGGCCTTGGAGTGGGCTGAACATAACATCACCGCAAACGCCATTTGCCCAGGTCCATTCGCGACTGATATGAACCAAGCTGTTATCAACAATCCGGATGCCAACCAATTTTTCCTTAATCACTTACCGGTCAAACGTTGGGGACAACCTGAAGAGTTGACTGGTTTAATGGTGTACCTGGCATCTGATCTTTCCAGCTTCATGACGGGATCGGCGATCGTGATAGACGGCGGTTGGACATCAGAATAAGGAACAAATAGGAGGCGTGTGTCAATGAGATTTGGACTTACGGCTTACGGAACGGTCTATGCGATGGGGATTCACCCGGAAGCGAAACGGAAACGAATTACGGCGAAAGAACTTCTGCAGACGGCCGAGACTTACGGGCTTCAAGGCAGCGAGATCCCGCTTGACATCCTCAAGAGCAGTGATGCCGATGAGGCTGCCGACTACGCTCGAGACAAAGGGTTGTTTATCAACATTGCAGCAGGCGGATTTGATCCTGTTAAACTAAAGGAAGCTTTGCAATTGGCCGAACGCGTGGGTGCGATTACGGTAAGAACCGTGGTTGGCGGTGCTAAATTCGGCGGGGACCGCCGGCATATGGCGGGGACATGGCAGCCTTTTTTACAATCGATTCTGCATTCGTTTCAACAGGTGATGGACGAGGCTGATCCGGCTGGCGCTAATCTAGCTGTCGAGAACCACCAGGATTTGGCGTCCGAAGAGTTGCTCTGGTTATGCGAACGCGTTGGATCCGACAAATTCGGCATTACGCTGGATTCAGGTAATCCACTCGCCACAGCAGAAGAGCCTGTTGATTTCTTTCGGCGTGTAGCCCCCTATGTGAAAAATGTACATCTGAAAGAATACGCGATTTACTCGTCCGAGGAAGGATACCGTCTAGTCCGGAAGCCGCTCGGTCAAGGCGTCATTAATTTTCCCGAATTGCTGCGGATCTTCCATGAATTGAATCCGCATGTGACGATGTCGGTGGAACACGGCGCTTTGGAAGCTAGACATGTGCGTGTGCTGCAGGAAGATTTTTGGACAGAATACCCCGAACGCTCGGCCCGTCAGCTCACGCGTCTACTGCGGTTCGTGGAGGATCATGCAAGAAATAAAGGGGATTGGCAAACGCCTTTTGAAAAAGGCGCATCGGCTGAGGAAATCGCCGCTTATGAATTAGAAGAAATGAATACCGGCATGGCCTATTTATCGAGCCTAATCAAGCAATATGCATAGCCCATTAAACCGATGAGGTGATCAGGATATGACGATAGATTTGACAGGTAAAAACGCTCTTGTAACCGGTTCCAGCAGAGGTCTTGGCAAGCAGTATGCCGTTGATTTGGCGCGTGCCGGCGCGAATGTCATTATTCACGATGTGAATGAAGAAGCAGCGGCCCGCTTTAACGAGGCGGCGTCCGGCAGCGCAGTTGCGGAAGAAATCGCAGCCAAGTACGGAGTTAAGACTAAGTTTATTGCGGCTGATATGTCTGACGCGGATCAAGTTCAAGCACTGATCGAGCAATCGATTGAGGCGCTGGGCTCGATCGATATTTTGGTGAATAACGCTGGTGGAGATATCGGCTTACATACACCGCGTCCGGATCCCAATGACGCCTTGGATATTTCGGTCGACGATATCCGCTCGGTTGTAGACCGTAACTTGCTCTCTACGATGTACGCGTGTAAATTTGCCGGTCTTCATATGCGCGAACGCCATTCCGGTAAAATTGTCAACGTCGGGTCGATTGCCGGACATATTCCGGTGCGGGAAGGGATCATATATGCAGCGGCCAAAATGGGAATTTCCCATTATACACGCAGTCTTGCGGAGCAGCTGCGTCCGTTCGACGTGAATGTCAACTGTATTTCTCCGGCGCCGACTTACACGGCGCGGTTTCTGGCGACTCGCACGGTTACAGGCCAGGATGAACGTTCACGTTTGCAGAAAGTTGCCCAGCCGGAGGATATGTCGGATATCGTTATGTTTTTGTGCGGACCGCAATCCGATGCCTTGAGCGGCGAGACGATCGTTTGTTGGAAATAACGTGACGAGCGGGAGGATGTCAGGATGAGCGACGCATTGACATATATTATGGGTCAGGAAGATCACGCGAGTTACCGCCTGCAAACCCACGCGGCGGGTCCTGAGGGCTCGCTGCCGCTGACCGGCGACATGCTGCTCAACTGGCCTAGCGGCGACTTGTTCGGCTTGAGTCAAAACGTGGGCATGGGTTGGAAGCCGGATCGCTTACACGGGAAGCAAGTGCTCATCCTAAGCACTCAAGGGGGACTGCGTGCAGAGGATGGCACGCCAATTGCTCTTGGGTATCACACAGGGCACTGGGAGGTCGGTCTCCTCACGAAAGAGGCGGCGCTTGAGATCACCGAGCTAGGCGGGGTGCCGTTCGCAGGCTATGTGAGCGATCCGTGCGACGGCCGTTCCCAAGGTACGACTGGGATGTTCGATTCATTGCCGTACCGCAATGATGCAGCGATGGTGTATCGCAGGCTCGTGCGTTCTTTGCCGACGCGAAGCGGAGTGATTGGCATCGCGACTTGCGATAAAGGACTTCCTGCAACGATGATCGCGCTCGCCGGCATCCATGATTTGCCCGGCATCATCGTTCCCGGGGGCGTGACGCTGCCCCCAACGAACGGCGAGGATGCTGCGAAGATTCAAACGATTGGGGCCCGCTACGCGCAGGGGCAAATTTCTTTGCAGGAAGCAGCGGATATGGGCTGCCGCACCTGTGCAACGCCTGGCGGAGGCTGCCAGTTTCTGGGGACTGCGGCAACCGCGCAAGTCGTTGCCGAGGCGCTCGGCATGTCTTTACCACATTCTGCGCTCGCTCCGTCCGGACAGGCACTGTGGAAAAATATCGCCAGACAGTCGGCGAGAGCCATCTATTGGATGCAGCAGAACGGCATTCGAATGAGCCATATCCTGACGGATGCGGCGATTCACAATGCAATGGTCGTTCACGCCGCTTTTGGCGGGTCGACGAATTTGCTGCTTCATATCCCGGCCATCGCGCATGCAGCGAAATGCCGTATTCCGGACGTGGCCGACTGGAGCCGGATTAACAAAAGCGTACCACGTCTCGTCAGTGTATTGCCGAACGGACCGGAATATCATCCGACGATTCGCGTGTTTATGGCCGGAGGCGTGCCGGAAGTGATGCTCCACCTGCGGAAGCTGGGGTTGTTGGATGTGTCGGTCAAAACGGTGGCAGGCGAGAACCTGGGCACCCTGCTGGATTGGTGGGAATCCTCGGAACGCCGTCATCAGATTCGGCAGCAATTGCTGGAGACCGACGGTATCGATCCCGACGCTGTCATTATGAGTCCTGCTCAAGCAAAGAGCCGGGGGCTGACGTCAACAGTGACGTTTCCGACCGGAAATATTGCGCCGGAGGGCTCCGTCATCAAATCGACAGCTATTGACCCGGAAGTCGTCGGGGAAGACGGCATTTATCGCCATACCGGACGCGCGAAAGTGTTTACGACGGAGAAATCGGCTGTTAAAGCAATTAAGGACGGCCACATTATTGAAGGCGACATTATGGTATTAATAGGCAGAGGCCCGTCGGGCACTGGGATGGAAGAGACGTATCAGCTTACCTCTGCCTTAAAGCATCTCCCCTTCGGCAAATATGTCACATTGCTCACGGATGCTCGGTTTTCAGGCGTTTCAACGGGGGCGTGCATCGGTCACATAGGTCCTGAGGCGCTCGCCGGCGGACCGATCGGTAAGCTGCGTAATGGTGACTTGCTGGAGGTCATCATCGATCTTGCCAGTTTGGAAGGAAGTATTCAATTTATCGGGCAAGGTGAAGAACGCTTTAGTCCGCAAGAAGGAGCTGTCATCCTGAACTCGCGTCCTTCACATCCTGAACTTAGGCCTGACCCTCAGCTGCCGGACGATACTCGTCTCTGGGCTGCGTTACAGGCGGCTAGCGGAGGCACGTGGCGGGGAAGCATTTATGATGTTGACCGCATTATCGAAGTACTCAATGCCGGGCATACCTATTTGGAGATGCTCAAGAAGGAAAAGAGGAGCAGCTCATGCGATTAGGACTTTCCGTCTACGGAACGATGTTTAGCATGGGGATCGTCCAAGCTTCGGAACGTTCTCCAATTAGACCGTTGGCCTTGATCGATAAGGCGCTGGAACTCGGGCTGGAAGGGGTGGAGATCCCTATCGAGCTTCTGGAGCATGAAGACGTAATGGCCGTTGCCCGATATGCGCGCGAGCGCGATATGTTTATCGGTCTGGAGACCGTCGGGTTTGATCCGGCGCATCTGACCGAAGCTTTGGAGCTGGCAGCTCGGATGAGCGTCCCTACGCTGCGCACGATTGTTATGGGAGCCAAGTTTGGGGGTGACCGCAGACCGTTGACAGGACGCTGGAAACCCTTTCTGAATGACATTCTCCATGGGCTACAGGGAGCGGTGAAGGCTGCGGAACGCCTAGGCGTAAACCTTGCCGTGGAAAATCATCAGGATCTTGCTTCCGAGGAGCTGCTCTGGCTGTGTAAAACGATTGGCTCCGAAAAATTCGGTATTATTTTGGACACGGGAAATACGCTTGCAACCGCGGAGGAGCCGATTCAATTTGCTAGAACGGTTGCTCCATATCTTAAACACGTGCACTTGAAGGATTATAAACTTTATCTGAGTGAAGAGGGGTTCCGGCTCGTTCGTTGTCCGCTCGGCCAAGGCGTGGTTGATTTTCCGCAGCTTTTCTCGATGTTCTCGGAAACGTGTCCAGATATCACGATGACGGTGGAGATTGGTGCGCTGGAATCCAGGCATGTTCGTCTGCTCGCTGACGATTACTGGCCGGAATATCCGCCTCGCTCTGCAGCCCAGCTAGCCAAGGTGATGCATTTCGTATTCAACCGCGCGGAGCCGCCTGG
Source organism: Paenibacillus aestuarii (assembly GCF_027789125.1). Taxonomy (GTDB): domain Bacteria; phylum Bacillota; class Bacilli; order Paenibacillales; family NBRC-103111; genus Paenibacillus_E; species Paenibacillus_E aestuarii. The sequence goes on from NZ_JAQFVF010000018.1 coordinate 21,505, forward strand.
AGATTGGCGCACCCCTTATGAATGCGGTGAGCACGCAGAAGCTATCATAGCGTATGAGAGCAGCCAGCTTGAGACAAGTATTGCTTATATCCGGAAAGCACTTGGCAATGTGTAAGGAGGATGTCGCAGGTCGCTTACGAAAACTTCGTTTAATCCTATTAAACTGAGGGGCTGTTGAACATGAGATTGTTGGATAAAGTGGTATTAATAACAGGTTCCGGATCGGGAATTGGCAGGGCGACCGCTGAATTATTTGCCAAAGAAGGCGCGATCGTCATTGTCAATGATGTGGATGAACGGAATGGTCAGCAAACGGTAGAGCGAATTGCATCCCATGGCGGGCAAGCCGTTTTTATTCAAGGAGATGTGACCCAGCCGGACTCTGTGGATCTTCTGATCAAGCAGGCGATTGAGCGATTTGGCCGTATCGATGTTCTCTTTAACAATGCGGGCATCAGTGGGGTCGGGGCCATCCATGAAATTGAACCCGATGCCTGGGATCGTGTGATGAATGTCAATATTCGCGGGGTTTATTTAACATCGAAATATGTTCTGCCCCATATGATGGAGAGGCATTCAGGCAGCATTATTAATATGTCTTCCTGCATAGCGGAGATAGGCTTGGCTAGACGTGCATCCTATTCGGCTACGAAAGGCGCCGTGCTTGCATTAACGAAATCCATGCAGGTCGATTATGCGAAGTACAACATACGGGTAAATGCCTTACTGCCTGGAACGATTATGACTCCATTTGTGGAAAATTATTTGAAAACCTCGTATGATGATCCTGAGGTTGCTATTGCCTCTATTAAGTCCAGACAGCTAAGCGGCGAACTCGGAACACCGGGGGATGTTGCGCAAGCAGCGCTGTTCCTTGCATCCGATGAATCCAAGTTTATGATGGGCTCCCCATTGTATATTGACGGTGGGGTCACATTCGGGAAAAATGCTTAAGAATTCACTTCATTATTCATCAGAAACTTTATAGGAGGGGTGTCATCCATATGCAATTGGTTACGATTGATCGCGAAGGAGTTTTTCGTCTGGGAGTTAGACATCAAGAGCAGGTAGTGGATATTGAAGCTGCACTTCAAATCGTTCCGGACGCTGATGTCCCGACGGATATCATGGATGTTATCACTGGCGGTGCGGAAAAGTTAACTGCTTTGCAGCGGTTCATCGATAAGGTGATCAACGCAGGTGCTGATACAAATTCATTTTTGCTAAGCGAAAATGATATCCAATACGGCCCGTGTGTAACCCGTCCGAATAAGATTATTTGTGTCGGGCTCAATTATAAGCGGCATGCGGAAGAGACAAACGCGCCAATTCCGAAATACCCGATACTATTTAATAAATTTAACAACACGTTAACAGGCCATCTAAAACCTGTAGCCTTGCCGGAAAGAGTATCCAGTCAAGTGGATTACGAAGCGGAGCTGGTCATTGTCATTGGCAAGCAAGCGAAATATGTGAATAAGGATCAAGCATTGGAGCATGTTTTCGGGTACTGCAATGTCAACGATTTGTCTGCCCGTGACTTGCAAATGAGAACAGGGCAATGGCTGCTCGGCAAAACCTGCGATGATTTCAGTCCGTTAGGGCCTTACCTGGTCACCGCCGATGAAGTTGCCGATCCCAATCATTTATCGATTACATGTACAGTGAATGGCGAAGTTCGCCAGAAGTCGAATACATCGGATATGATCTTCCATTGCGATGAAATTGTCAGCTATATTTCCCAACATATGACGTTATGCCCAGGGGATATCATCCTGACAGGAACGCCGGAAGGTGTCGTTCTCGGTTATCCGGAGGACAAGCGAGTTTACTTGAAGCCAGGTGATGTTGTCACGATTGAAATTGAAAAGCTTGGTGCTTTGACGAATCGGATGGTCAGCGAATCCGTGGACAACCTATAAATTAGCCAACGCCAAAAAAAGGATTCACTCCATGGAGCGGATCCTTTTTATATTGCCGGCGAACCGACAGCAAGATCTTTTTTATCCTGACAGTTATAAGCCTCTTGGCATCGTGTATATATAAATTGAACCCCTTCTTTTTGGTAACGCTTACAAGAAAGTTTGGCAAGATGACCATTGCACGCTAAGGCATAGTCTTCACAGCAACGGAAGGATTGACGAGCACATGAGGGAGGCTGCCGCATGGATTTCACGTTAACGGAAGAACAGCATATGATTCGGCGGATGGTGCGCGACTTCGCCAAAAAAGAGCTGGAGCCAACAGCCTCAGAACGGGACGAGGAGGAGCGGTTCGACCGGACGATTTTCGATATGATGGGCGAGCTCGGCTTGACCGGAATCCCATGGCCGGAGCGTTATGGGGGGCTTGGCGGTGACTTTTTGACGTACGTGATGGTGGTGGAAGAGCTGTCGCGCGTTTGTGCGGCCACCGGTGTGATGCTGTCCGTGCACACGTCGCTGATCGGCTGGTCGCTGTACCAATATGGCACAGAAGCGCAAAAAATAAAGTTCCTGAGCCCGCTGGCGGAAGGCCGTAAGCTTGGCGCGTTCAGCTTGACGGAGAGTGTGTCCGGATCCGATGCCGGCGCGATGCGGACGTCAGCGAAGCGTGACGGGAACGCCTATGTCATTAACGGCTCCAAAATTTTCGTCACCAATGCCGGCGAAGCGGACCTGTATCTCGTGTTTGCGATGACGGACTCGTCCGTTAAACATAAAGGATGCAGTGCATTTTTGATCGAAAAAGGCACCCCCGGATTTTCTTTCGGCAAAAAAGAAAAGAAGCTGGGCATCCGCTCGTCACCGACGATGGAGCTGATTTTTGAAGATTGCCGGGTACCGGCGGAGAACCGGCTTGGCGAAGAGGGCGAAGGTTTCACGATCGCCATGAAAAGCCTCGATGGCGGGCGAAGCGGCATCGCAGCGCAGGCGCTCGGCATTGCCCAGGGCGCGCTCGACGCGTCCATCGCTTATGCCAAAGAGCGCCGGCAGTTCGGCAAGCCGATCGCGCAGCAGCAGGCGATTGCGTTCAAGCTCGCCGATATGGCAACGAAGATCGAAGCGGCCCGTCTATTGACCTACCAAGCGGCATGGCGGGAGAGTCAAGGTGTGCCGTACGGCAAGGAGTCGGCGATTGCCAAGCTGTTTGCCAGTGATACGGCGGTGCAGGTGACGATTGATGCTGTGCAGATTTTTGGCGGGTACGGGTATATCAAAGATTTTCCGGTTGAGCGATACTTTCGCGATGCCAAAGTGACGCAAATATACGAAGGTACGAACGAAATTCAACGGCTTGTCATCGCCAAGATGCTCCTAGCGGACTGATCGGCCATATTAATTAACCTATGGATAATTAAGCGCATCAATGAACTTTGCCATTAACCCCCATCAATAAACAGCATCAATAAACGGCTATCATCCAGATTAAAGCGAAAGGGAAGAGCGAAGATGGGATCCTCTGTGAAGTATCGTTCCAAGCACAAGGTAAGATTTGTAACGGCTTCCGCTCTTTTTGACGGTCATGACGTGTCCATCAATATGATGAGGCGCATGCTTCAGGCGAGCGGGGCAGAGGTCATCCATCTCGGTCATAACCGATCGGTGGATGAAGTGGTGCGGACAGCGATTCAAGAAGATGTTCAAGGGATTGCGATTTCTTCATATCAAGGCGGACATATGGAATATTTCACCTATATGCTCGATTTGCTTAGGGAGAAAGGGGCTTCCCATATTCTCGTGTTTGGTGGCGGGGGTGGCGTGATCCTGCCGTCGGAGATCAAAAAGCTGCATGCCTACGGGGTGTCGCGGATTTTTTCGCCGGAGGACGGGCGCGAGCTGGGCTTGCAGGGCATGATCGACGTGATGATGCAGGCCTGTGATTTCAGCACGCTGGCGCATGCGGCGCTGGACCCGGAGGCATGCCTGCGGAAGGAGCCACTGGCCATCGCGCAATATTTGACGGCGGCTGAGCTGCACAGCGAGGGCATGCTATCCGCTGCCGAGCTTGCGGCGTACAGCAGGCTGCAAAGCGCAGCTGCGCAACCGGCTCGCAGCCCGGTCGTCGGCATTACCGGCACAGGCGGAGCGGGCAAAAGCTCCTTGACCGATGAGCTGGTCCTGCGCTGCCTGCGGCATGATCCGAACCGCTCGATTGCCATTATCTCGATCGACCCGACGAAACGGCGTACAGGCGGCGCGCTGCTCGGCGACCGCATTCGCATGAACGCCGTCCATTCAGATCGGGTGTATATGCGAAGCTTAGCGACGCGCGATTCAGGTACGGAGCTGTCGAAAGCTATGAGCGAAGTGCTGGCTGTCGTCAAAGCAGCCGGATTTGATTTGATTCTCGTTGAAACGAGCGGAATCGGGCAAGGGGATCATCAAATTGTCGATGTCGCCGATGTCTGCCTTTATGTCATGACCAGTGAATTCGGCGCCCCTTCCCAACTGGAGAAAATTGACATGTTGGATGACGCCGATCTGATTGCGATTAATAAATTCGAGCGCAAAGGGTCGCTGGATGCCTTGCGTGATGTCAAAAAGCAGTATCAGCGGAATCACATGTTATTCGAGCAGGACGTGGAAACGATGCCTGTCCATGGTACGATGGCCAGTCAGTTTAACGATGCAGGGGTAAATCGCCTATTCATAGCGTTAATCGATGTGCTGAACCGGAAGTTCGAGGCGCAATGGGAGCTGCCGGCGTTTCCCTCAGCTCTATTTGCCGACAGAAGACGAGTGATCATCCCGAACGACCGCATCCGCTATTTGGGAGAAATAGCGCAAACAGTGCGCGATTATCATGCGTTCATCCGGCGCGAGGCCGAGCTGGCGAGCGCCTGCTATCGGCTGCAAGGCGCGCTGCAGCAGCTTGGCGCCCAGCCTGGAGCGGCTGCAACGGAGCTCACTCAGCTTAGAGCCGAGCTCGAGCGTCAGCTCCAGCCCGAGACGAGCGACTGGCTGGCCAGCTGGCCGGAGCTGCAAAAGCGATACACCGGCGAGACTTTCGTCACGCACGTGCGGGGTCAAGCGATTGTCACCGAGCTGACAACGGAAAGCCTGTCCGGCCTGCACATCCCCAAAGTCAGCCTGCCTCCATACCGCGATTGGGGCGATCTCGTCCGCTGGATGTACTTGGAGAATGTACCCGGCGAGTTTCCGTACACGGCCGGCGTGTTTGCTTTCAAACGTACGGCGGAAGATCCCAAACGGCAGTTTGCGGGCGAAGGCACACCGGAGCGGACGAACCAGCGGTTCCATTATTTGTCGCAGAACGATCCGGCCAAGCGGCTCAGCACCGCCTTCGATTCGGTGACCTTGTACGGCGAAAACCCGGACTATCGACCCGACATTTACGGCAAAATCGGGGAAAGCGGCGTCAGCATTTGCACACTGGACGATATGAAGAAGTTGTACGCCGGATTTGATCTGTGTCATCCGTTGACTTCCGTTTCGATGACGATCAACGGTCCTGCGCCTGTGCTGCTGGCCATGTACATGAATACGGCGATCGATATGCAGGCAGAGCTCTTTTCCAATAAGCATGGCAGGTCACCGACCAGCGAAGAGCTGGACCAGTTGAAAGAAGCGACATTGAAATCGGTAAGAGGCACGGTGCAGGCGGATATTTTAAAAGAAGACCAAGGTCAGAACACGTGTATCTTCTCTACTGAATTTGCCCTCCGCATGATGGGCGATATTCAGCAATATTTTATCGATCATGAGGTGCGCAATTATTATTCCGTTTCCATCTCGGGCTACCACATTGCGGAAGCCGGAGCAAATCCGATTTCGCAATTGGCGTTCACGCTGGCGAACGGGTTTACGTATGTCGAGTACTATTTGTCAAGAGGGATGGCGATCGACGACTTTGCTCCCAATTTGTCGTTCTTCTTCAGCAACGGACTTGATCCCGAATATACGGTGATCGGCCGTGTAGCGCGAAGAATTTGGGCGACGGTGATGAAGCGGAAGTACAAGGCGAATGAACGCAGCCAGAAGCTGAAGTACCACATTCAGACATCCGGCCGTTCGCTGCACGCGCAGGAGATTGATTTTAACGATATCCGCACGACGCTGCAAGCGCTCATGGCCTTGCTGGACAACTGCAATTCGCTGCATACGAATTCGTATGACGAAGCGATTACAACCCCGACGGAGGAGTCGGTGCGCAGGGCGATGGCGATTCAATTGATCATTACGAAGGAGCTTGGATTTATTAAAAATGAAAACATGCTGCAGGGCTCGTTCCTGATCGAGGAACTAACCGACATGGTGGAGGAAGCGGTGCTTGCGGAGCTGGAGCGCATCAGCGACCGGGGTGGTGTTCTTGGCGCCATGGAGTCCCAATATCAACGCGGGAAAATCCAGGATGAATCGATGCTGTACGAAACGAAGAAGCATAACGGCGAGCTCCCGATCATCGGTGTGAACACGTTCCGCAATCCGCACCCGGCGGCGACGGACGAGGATCTGGATATCCCCCTGGCCAGAGCCACGGCCGAAGAGAAGGAGCATCAGATCCGCAACTTGCATGCTTTCCATGCCAAGCATCAGGCTGAGGCACCGGCCGCACTCGCCAGGCTGCAGCAGACGGCTTTGGCGGGGGGCAACATTTTTGCCGAGCTGATGGAAACGGTCAAAGTGGCAAGCTTGGGGCAAATTACCCATGCTTTGTACGCAGTCGGCGGACAATACCGTCGCAATATGTAACGCGAAGGAGGGGATTCGATGTCCTTTCAGCAGCTTCCCAAGCACAGGCAGCTTGGTTTGTCGAATGATCAAGTGTTGAAAATGTACACGTACATGATGACGGCGCGAAAATACGACGAGCGCGCGACATTGTTGCAGCGATCCGGCCGCACTGCTTTTCATATATCCGGAATCGGACAGGAGGCGGCACAGGTAGGGGCGGCATTTGCGCTGGAGCGGCAGCACGATTTTTTTCTCCCGTATTACCGGGATTACGCCTTTGTGTTGTCCGTTGGTGTGACGGTTCAGGAGCTGATGCTGTCCGCCTTTTCCAAAGCTGAAGATATTAATGGCGGCAGGCAGATGCCGGCGCATTTCAGTCATCGCCTGCACCATGTGGTGTCAGGCTCCAGTCCCGTCGCGACACAGGTCCCCCATGCGGTCGGCATTGCGCTCAAGTCTTTGATGAAAAAAGAGGAGCGCGTCGCTTTTGTCTCGTTCGGCGAAGGGTCGAGCAATCAGGGCGATGTGCATGAAAGCTTTAACTTTGCCAGTATATTCAAGCTGCCGGTCATTTTTATGTGTGAAAATAACCAATACGCCATATCCATTCCGGCGCACCGCCAAGTGGCCGGCCGAGTGGTCGATCGCGCCGCCGGATACGGCTTTCCCGGTATTCGTGTGGACGGCAACGACGTGCTGGAGGTGTATCGCGTGGTCAAGGAGGCGCGAGAACGAGCCGTGCGTGGGGCGGGACCGACCTTGATCGAGGCGATGCTGTACCGCATCTCTCCGCACTCGACAGCGGATGACGATATGCTGTACCGTACGAAGGAAGAGGTGGATTACCACCGGGAGCAGGACGGGATTGAAAGCTTTCGCCGTTATTTGACGGACTGCGGCATTTTGAATGAGGAAACGGACCGGCTGCTGCAGGAAACGATCATGAAAGAACTGAACGAGGCGACCAAATATGCAGAGAAGGCCCCATACCCAACACCTGAGGACGCCTTGAAACATGTATTTGCCGAGCCTGCTGAACCTGCCCAGGGAGGTGAGATTTGAGATGGCGATCATCACTTATCTGGAAGCGATCCGCTCGGCCATGATGGAGGAAATGGAGCGTGACGAGAACGTCTTCGTGCTCGGCGAGGATATCGGCAAAGGAGGCGTGCTGAACGCGACCAAGGGGATGCGCGACAAGTTCGGCGAGCTGCGCGTGCTGGATACGCCCTTGGCCGAGTCGGCCATTGTAGGCGTCTCCATCGGCGCAGCTCTGGTCGGCATGCGGCCGGTCGCGGAAATGCAGTTCGCCGATTTTATTTTTCCGGCAACGAATCAAATCGTGAACGAAGCGGCGAGGCTTCGCTACCGTTCGAATAATGACTGGCACTGCCCGATCGTCATTCGTGCCCCGTATGGCGCGACCGGCGGCGGCGGGCTTTACCATTCGCAGTGTCCGGAATCGGCCTTCTTCGGCACGCCTGGCCTCAAAATCGTCGCTCCGTCCACGGCGTATGACGCCAAAGGCCTGCTTAAGGCTGCGATACGCGACGACGATCCGGTGCTCTTTTTCGAGCATAAAAAGTGCTATTTATCCGTCTCAGACGAGGTTCCGGCAGACGATTACATCGTGCCGATCGGAGAGGCCGCCGTCCGGCGCGAAGGCGAGGATATCACGGTCATCGCTTACGGCATCGCCGTTCATCATGCGGTTAGAGCCGCCTACGAACTGGAGGCCGAAGAGGGGATTACGACGCATGTTCTGGATCTCCGCTCTTTGTATCCGCTGGATAAAGAAGCGATTTGCGAGGCGGCGGCCAAGACGGGCAAGGTGCTGATTTTTCATGAGGATAACAAAACAGGCGGCATTGGGGCGGAAGTGTCGGCGATGATTGCTGAAGAAATGCTGTACGATTTGGATGCCCCAATTATGCGCGTATGTGCGCCGGACATTCCACTGATCGCGATGGCGGCTCCGATCGAGAAGCTGTATATCCCGAACGTCGATATGGTGAAGGAGGCTATGCGGCGCTTAGCAGAACTTTAATGCGGGGAGGGTGGACAGCATGGCAAGCAAGGAGCAGGGGACTGAGGTTACCGTTCCGCATTTGGCTGAAAGTCTTGTTTCGGCGACGGTGGGCAAATGGTTGAAGCAGCCCGGCGATGCCGTTCGGGAATATGATGTTTTATGCGAGCTCATGACAGATAAGGTTAATGTGGAGATGCCTTCGCCACTGGACGGGATTGTGGTGCAACTCTTGGTGCAGGAAGGAGAGACGGCGAGTGTCGGGTCGCCGATCTGTATTATTCGGGCAGCGGGCGAGCACGAGGAGGCAGGAGCCACGCAGGGGGCACTAGGCGGTGCTGCGCAAGCGCTAGGTGGTACTGTGCAGGCGGCAGGTGGTGCTGTGCGGCCAGAAGAAGCGGCGGCGCCAGCTGAACCCGAGCCGTCCGGCGTGCACAGCGCCCGGTTCTCACCGGCTGTTCTGAAGCTGGCGAAGGTGCATGGCGTCGAGCTGCAGCGGGTGAAGGGAACAGGGCTTGGGGGCAGGATCACACGGAAGGACATTTTGCTATATGTGAAAAATCGGGCATCGAGCGCGACGGTGCAGGCTCCTGAGCGAAGTGAAGCGGCAGCGGGGCCATCCGTCGTGGCGGAGCCAGGTCCGGCGCCGGCGCGAGCTTCTACGGCTCAAGGCGGGCTTGCGAAGCCGCAGACGCCGCCTGCACAGCTGCCTGCACAGCCGCCGACATCGGAAACCGAGCAGACGCGGATGCCAATCACCCCGCTGCGCCGGCTCATTGCTTCCCGGATGCAGCAAAGCTTGACGGAAATCCCTCACGCTTGGCTGACTGTCGAGGCGGATGTAAGCGGGCTGGTCGCGCTGCGCACCAAGTGGAAAGAACGGTTTGAGCGCGAGGAGGGCGTACCGCTGACGTATACGCCTTTTGTGCTGAAGGCGATTATTAATGCGATTAAAGATTATCCGATTTTGAACGCTTCCTGGGCCCATGATCATATCGTCATCTACAAGCCGATTCACCTGTCCATCGCGATCGGCTCCGACAGCTCCGTCGTCACGCCCGTCATCCGGCATGCCGAGCACAAAACGATCGCCGGGCTGGCCATCGAGCTGCATGATTTGATCAAACGTACAAAAGCGGGCAAGCTGACTCCGGCCGATATGCAGGGAGGTACGTTCACTTTTAATAATACCGGGGCGTTCGGCTCGGTTTCTTCATATCCCATTATTAATTATCCGCAAGCTGCGATCATTACGATGGAATCGATTGTGCGCAAGCCGGTCGTCGTCACAAACGATGCGATCGCCATCCGCTCTATGGTGAATCTGTGCCTGTCGCTGGATCATCGCGTCTTGGACGGAGTTATTTGCGGTCAATTTTTGCAGCGGGTGAAATCCAATTTGGAGCATGTGAATACGGACACAGTCATATATTAGGCTTGTATATACTTAATCTCCTAACCCGATGGAGGACGATGCAGATGAGAGAAAGCGTAATCGTCAGCGGTGCGCGCACGCCGTTCGGCAAATTTGGCGGCTCGCTGAAAGATGTGGACGCAGTCACACTGGGCGCTGCAGCGATTAAAGGCGCGATGGAGCGTTCAACCCTTGATCCGGCGCTAGTCGATGAAGTGCTGATGGGCATGGTGCTGCAAGGCGGCGCCGGGCAAATTCCTTCCCGTCAGGCAGCTCGGCAAGCTGGATTAAATTGGCAGATTACGACGGAAACGATTAATAAAGTGTGCGCATCCGGCATGCGCAGCGTAACTTTAGCCGACCAAATCATTCGCTCCGGTGATGCGGACGCGATTGTGGCAGGCGGCATGGAGAGCATGAGCAACGCTCCCTATTTGGATGTAAGCGGCCGCTGGGGCGCGAGAATGGGAAGCCGGGAGCTCATCGATTTGATGCTCCACGACGGCCTCGAATGCGCTTTTGACAAAGTGCACATGGCCGTGCACGGCAGCTATGTCGCCGAGGAGTACGGCGTGTCTCGGGCTGAGCAGGACGAATGGGCACTGCGCAGCCATGAGCTGGCGATTCAGGCAGCGCGACAAGGCTATTGGGCGGAAGAAATCGTGTCTGTGCCGATCGTGAACAAAAGCAAGTCCTTGCTCATTACCGAGGACGAAGCGCCCCGTGCGGACACCAGCTTGGAGCGGCTCGCGCAGCTTCCGGCGGTCTTCGTCAAGGACGGCACAATCACAGCCGGCAATGCGCCAGGCGTCAATGACGGCGCTGCTGCACTCGTGGTGATGTCCAAAGAGAAAGCGCTGGACCAAGGCATCCAGCCCTTAGCGACGATTCTGGGGCATGCTTCTGTTGGCCAGAAAGCCCGCTACATTGCGACGACCCCGGCGCTGGCGATTCAGAAGCTGCTGCAGCAAACGTCGATCCCGCTTGATCAGATTGAACGCTTCGAGGTCAACGAAGCTTTTGCAGCCGTGCTGCTGACCTGCGAGCGCATTCTTGGTTGGGACCGGGACAAAGTGAACGTGAATGGGGGCGCGATAGCCTTAGGGCACCCGATTGCCGCCAGCGGGACGCGCATTATTTTGACCTTGATACATGAATTGCGTAGACGAGGCGGCGGCTTCGGCATTGCCGCTATTTGCAGCGGAGGCGGGCAAGGCGATGCCGTGCTGATCCGGGTGTAAGCGCGAGAAGCAGCGTGAAGAGGTGAAGCTTATGAAGCTTTATACCAAAACGGGGGATAAAGGAAAAACAAGCGTGATCGGAGCGCGCGTGGATAAGGACGATACGCGTGTCGAAGCTTACGGCACCGTCGATGAGCTGAACTGTTTCATCGGCCAGGCAATCAGCGTGATGACCGATGACGCCCATCCGCTGAAGCCGATCCTGCAGCACATCCAGCATGCGCTGTTCGATCTAGGCGTGGATTTGGCAACTGTCGCGCCACAGGCATACAAAATTCAAGATGTGCACGTGGCGCATCTGGAGAGTCGGATCGATGCTCTTTCCGAGCAGACTCCGGCGATCACTTATTTTATATTACCGGGCGGCACGCCATTGGCGGCGGCTTTGCATGTGAGCAGGGCCGTATGCCGAAGAGCGGAGAGAGCGATCGTCCGGCTGAGCAAAGAGCATCCCGTGCAGCCCGAGGGCTTGCAGTATATAAACCGGCTGTCGGATTTCCTGTTCGCTGCCGCCAGATGGGTCAATCATAGCGAGCAAGTGCCGGATATCCGGTATGAGAGCAATCCTCCCCAATCCTCGTAAAGTCGAGGATTTTTTGCTTTGAAATGAGTTACATTTTGTAACTAGGAGACATATAGTGTAGATAACCAACATTGCGGAGACAGGGGGACCCATCATGAGCGAGAGAACGTTGTATTTGTTTGACGGCATTCATAAAGGCTCTGTGAAACCCATTATTGAGCAGATCATGAAATTGAACCAGGCGGACGATGAAAAGGATAAAAAGGAGAAGGACTTTAAGCGCATTCCTATCGACCTGATTATCAATAGCAACGGGGGCAGCGTGTATGATGGCCTAGGACTAATCAACGTGATTGAAAACAGCAAAACGCCTGTTCACACCTACGTCTATGGCTTCGCAGCGAGCATGAGCTTGCTGATCGCCGTCAGCGGACACAAAAGATACTCAGGCCGGCTGAGCACCTTTATGTATCATTCCGTTTCCAATCATATTGAAGGCCAGCTTGAAAGGCTGAAAAACCGGATTGAAGAAACGCAGCGTTTGCAAAATGTGTACGACGAGTATCTAATCTCCCGCACCAAACTGCTCGTTGAAGATCTGCGAAACGTGCAGGAACACCATCGCGACAAGTTTTTTAGCCCCGAAGAGGCGTTGGAAGCAGGCATCATTGATGAAATTATTTAATTGACACTATTTTACATTTCCAGGCATGCCCCCTCAAAACGGAACGTTCCGCTGAATACTATAACCATGTGTATGCCACCTCCGGACTACGCTTAGCTGATACTTAAGGAGGAAATGTAGATGTTAAAACGATTTGACCAATTATTCGGGATTGACCTGGGAACGTCCAATACGGTGATTTATCAGAAGGGCAAAGGCATCGTGCTGAACGAGCCGACTGTCATCGCTTTTGATCAACTTTCGGGAGAACTGCTGGCAGCAGGCACCGAAGCACAAGCGATGATCGGACGAGCCCCTGCACATGTGGAGATTACGTATCCGCTAGTGAACGGTGTTATTTCCAACTTTGAGAAGACAAGCAGCATGCTGAAATATTTTGTGAAAAAACTGCAAGGACGCGCTTCCTTCCTGCGAGGGTCGCAAATGTTCATCTCCGTTCCGTGCGGGATTACGAATGTTCAGAAACGGGCCATTGAAGAAACCGTGGTCATCAAGGGAGCCAAGAAGGCCGTGGCTGTCGAAGAACCGCTGGCTTCCGCGCTTGGCGCTGGACTTAGCCTGGATGAGCCTCTGGGCCACCTGGTGCTGAACATCGGCGGAGGAACTTGCCAAGTAGCCGTCTTGTCCTTGGGCGGGGTCGTAGCCAGCAACACGCTGAATCGTGCCGGGATGACGCTGGATCAGGACATTATGGACTATGTGAAACGTCAGTACAACATGGAAATCGGCGAGCGCACGGCTGAGGAGATTAAAAAGCAAGTGGGAACGGCGCTCGATAGCACACCAGAGCGCACAATCGACATTAGGGGACGCGATCTCGTCAACGGCTTACCGCGTTCGATTCGCTTGACCTCGACGGAAATTTTCACTGTCGTGAATGAATTTTTGATCGTGTTGGTGGAAACAATTCGATCCACTTTGGAGCTGTGCCCGCCAGAACTAGCCGGGGACGTGATCGAGCAAGGCATGCTGCTCTGCGGAGGCGGCGCCTTGATCGAAGGCATTGATGAACGCATCCGCCTGGAGACGGGCGTGCCTGTTCATATCGCGGAATCACCGATGGAATGCACCGCGCTTGGCACGGGGATGATGCTCGGCTGCCACCGTGTCGGCGACTCTGGCTCTTCGCTCATCCGTCTCGAGCCTCAGCCGGAGGAATCGGCATAAGGAAAAAACTTAGTCACTGCTTATGGCAGGTCGACTAAGTTTTTTTGTTTTTAGTGTGCGAGGTTTAGTTTTGAGTTATGGAACTGAAACAATCTCATCGAGGTCTTATATGTGTTAATATGGAATAATCAGTGAGTAGACTTCGTTAACGTCCACCTCGTTTCGGAATGGAGACTATTGTAATGAGAATGTATACGGACCCCAAAGGCGAAGCTTACGAGCAAGTCATCGATTTGGCGATAAGAAGCTCGGAATGTTTTGTTCTTGGAGAAAAACTTCTAACCGATGATAGGGTCGCAGGCCATTACTCAAAACTATTGGCAGCACTGGAACCTTATCTAGTGAAGACGATCAAAATCCAAAGAAATCATATGGATGATGTTATACAAATGAAAAAGACCTATCGCAGCCATGCCTTTTATACGGCGGGAACTTATTATTTTTATCGATGCTGCGATGAAAGTGGATACATCTTGAAACAAATGGCGAGTAGAATGGCGGATTGGGTTTATCCGAACCTGCCGGAAGATTTGTGTTTCTTGAAAGAAGGTGGTGGGGACTACCTTTACTCCGTTGTGCATGAACAAATGTATGGGTTAGACGTAACAGATACAGAAGCAATCGAACTGATGGATCGGATTCCGGGGCTTTTTCTCCAATTAGACCAATTAGAGTCTCACCGAGATCTGGATCATCTGCTGGATGATGCCATTAAGCATCAAACCGATCGGCTGATCTTAAGTGGGCATAAGCTGACTGATCTTCCTGACCGAATTCGGGAGCTCACAGAGCTGCGTGAACTGGAAATTTTCGCACAGGATCTTTATCGTCTTCCTGAAGCGTTGTTCGAGTTGTACAAGCTTGAAAATTTGAAAATCATGACGTCTGATTTGGAGAGTATTCCTGCCTCTATTGCCAGGTTGAATAATCTGCGAGTGTTGTGTATCCATTGTGGGAGTTCAGATCGACCGGCTTTGGGATGGAGGGCAAAGCCCAAGGAGGAGATTAGCTTAAACCGCATTCCGCCAGAGATTGGAGAACTGGAGCAACTGGAACAGTTGACGATTGCATACACTTCGATCCGTGAGCTGCCGCCTGAGCTAAAGAAGCTGAAGCACTTGCGCATATTGGATTTAGACATGTGCATGATCGATTTGAAGCCTGACTTTCTTCATGGTATGAAACAACTTGCCTACTTAAATGTGAATGGTAGAATATACAGTCAGCAGCCGCTTGGAGGAAACTATGAATTTTAAAATCGAACAGCCTAAACTTGCTGCTGATTTATTGGAAGCAAGATCTCTCGACTCATTTGCATCAAGAGAAGAGATTAGCCATGGAGTTATTGAACATATGACCATTGAACACCAGGAAGCGGTCCGAGTTTCCTTGGAGAAAATGATTTTTAGAAATGTAACGATTAGTGAATCATCGCTGGAACAAATCGAATGTACTGATGTCATATTTGAGAATTGCGACTTATCCAATGTTAATTTTACCTCCTCCTTTATGCATCGGACTGAATTTCGCACCTGTAAACTGGTCGGAACGAACTTTGGGCAAAGCAGATTGCAAAATGTCAGGTTTCAGAATTGTTTAGGTAATTTAGCGAATTTTCGCTTCACTAATTTTAAGCAAGTGAGTTTTGAAGATTGTTCATTAGTCAGTGCTGATTATTATACCGTTACTTTTCAAAAAATAGCGTTTACTCGCTGCCATATGGATCAGGTTTATTTGATGGGAACCAAGCTGAAGGATGTCGATTTTAGTGATTGCAGCTTCGATGAACTCAGTGTGGAGGCGGAAAATTTAGATGGTTGTGTCATTGCGCCTCATCAAGCTTCGGCATTCGTCGGGCTTATGGGGATGATTGTTCGATAGCCATACGTAGGAGGTTCACATGTTTCAATATAGTAATCAACATTATGAAGGAGTCACGTTCAGCAGCCAAGACTTGAGATATGGAGAGCTGATTAATTGCACCTTCTCGCGCTGCAGTTTTGCTAATGGGTCCTTGGAGGAAATTGCGACGAAAAGCTGCCGCTTCATGGAATGCAACTTTCACGGTGCGTCACTCAATAGTTCGATACATACGGAATCTGCATTCGAGAACTGCAATTTCAGCGAAGCCAACCTGTTTGTGGCCAAATTTGAACATTGCAAAATGACGGGGTCAGACTTTTCAAGTGCCAATATGGATGGAATTACCATTCAAAAGGGAGACTGGTCGTATACGAATCTGCGTCATGCCCGATTAGGGAAACAGAACATGCGCGGGGTTCGTTTCTTCGAGGCTGATCTTTCACAAGCGAATCTGGAAAAAGCGGATCTAAGAGATTGCGATTTGACGAGAACAATATTCACACAAGCGAAATTACAGGGAGCCGACGTCCGGGGCGCTAAACTTGACGGTGTCGATTTTAAATCGTTTCCCATTAAAGGTGTTCGCATGGATCGGGAACAAGCTGTTCTGTTCACCCTTTCGTATGGTGCTAAAGTGGACTGAAGTACAGCATGAGCTGCGGATCGATATCGCATGATGATAACGCCCTTGCACGTACATGGTACGAGAAACTCGGATGAGTACAAGGCAAGGGCGTATATGATCTAACATCATTTACACATTAGAAGCATTTTGCGCTTTCTGCGATCGACCCACTGCCACTGATTTCCTCCGCATCAACTGCCGCAAATTGTCCAAATTGACAACGATCGTGCCGGCAATGATGGTCACCACGCCCAGCATCGAAACCCATGTGATCGTTTCCTCATAAAAGATAGCTCCTATCACGAGCGCAATCAACGGTGAAACATACAGCCACGTGGAGGGGAAAACCGGATTGGTTTTGGCGACAAGCCAATAGAACAGACTGTGTCCGACCATCGAACCAATGACGATTAAGTATAACAAGGAGCCGAGGGCCCTTGGTTCAAGGAGATAGCTAACGTGCCATCGCTCCGTGCACATCGAAAACACCAGCAAGAGCAGCCCTCCGTACATCATTTGGGCGGCGTTCAATGCGATCGGGGAGGATTCCGGAAAACGAGCAATAACGCTTTTGGAAAACAAGGCGCCTGAGGAATAAGCGAATTCCCCGATCAAGATGGCAATACAGCCGATGACCCACCAGATGTTGGCGGAAACTGTCAGGCTTGGCATGAGCAGCAAGATGACACCGGCAAAGCCGATGATGCAGCCCACGATGGAACGCGTGCTCGACGATTGTTTCAGCACGATGATTTGCAACAGCATAATCATGATCGGTCCGGTCGCTGACAAGACGGCGGCGATGCCGGAGGAGACAAACTGTTCAGCCCAATATAAGGTGGAGAAGGTGCCGAATGTTAACAATGCGCCGGTCAGCAGCATTTCTTTGCGCAGCAGTAGGCTGAAGCGAACTTTGTTCTTCGCTGCCATCCACAGGAATAAGATGAGACCTGCAATAAAAAAGCGTAAACCCGCCGAGAAAAAAGGCGGCGCAGCGGCATCGACACCAATTTTGATTGCCAGAAACGTGGTGCCAAAGATGAAACAGATAAGCAAATAGTTGAACATAATCATCGTACTTCACTCCTTTGCCTTGTATCATAACTGGTTCTTCACAGAACAGAATGTAATGAATAGAACAGATGGGAGGGAAATCGTGTACAATAGAGGATAACATCGCCAAGCCGAACGAGGGGGAGCAAGCATGTTATTCAAGCAAGTTTATCAATACATCGTGGGCAAAATCGAACGGAATGAATGGCAAGCTGGAGAGAAGCTGCCCTCCATCCGCTTGCTGGCGGAAGAGCTCGGGGTCCATCGTTTGACCGTGTTCAAGGCGTATCAACTGCTCAAGGAAAATGGAAAGGCGCTGGTAAAGGAAAAATCGGGCTACTATGTCAAAGACGCACAACAAAGTTGCCACGCGTTGGATCCTGATCTGGAAGCTGCGCCGCCGACAGTGTTGGGCGAGTTCAAAAACAATTTATCGGAAATTCAGGCGGTTCCCGTGGCGTATCAATTCTCACAGGCTTTGATCGATCCGAATCTGCTGCCTAATCTGTTTTTATCGGAATATGTGAAAAAAGTATTTGACATTTACCCGAAGCTGATGGGTTCGTATTCACCTGTTCAAGGCGACATCGAGCTGCGCGAGCTCCTCTGCCGATATATCGCTCATAAACACAAGGCTCAGCTCAAGCTGAACGAGATTTTGATCACAAGCGGGGCTACACAGGCCATTGATTTGATCGCCCGCCTCTATATTCGTCCCCTGGATGCGATTCTGGTGGAAAGGCCGACTTACAGCGGTGCGCTGGATGTATTTCGCATCCATGGCGCCCGGTTGATTCCCGTTGAAATCAGCATTGATGGATACGATTTGGAGCAGGTGGAAGCGTTGATGAAGCAGCACCGGCCGCGATTTTTTTACATGAATCCAACCTTTCACAATCCCACTGGTTATACGGTCCCTTCGGCGCAGCGCAAGCTGCTCGTTGAGTTAGCTGAGCGGTACCGATGCATCCTCGTTGAGGACGATGCGTTTCATGAGATGTATTTTGACACGCCGCCGCCGCCGCCTTTGTTCACGTACGATACGGAAGGCTGGGTCCTATACATTCGCAGCTTCAGCAAATATGTGGCACCGGGGCTGCGCATATGTGCAATCATTTGCCGCCAATCGGTGATGGGGCCACTTGTAACGGTCAAATCATTGGCAGATAATGGAACGCCCCTGGTGAATCAAAAAATATTTTTGCATTATTTCCAGTCGGATCGGATGCAGCAGCATTTGAAGAAGTTAAGAATCGCCCTCCAGGTGCGGCGCGACATCATGGAAGCGGAGCTGCACGAGCGAACGAATTGGGAGTGGGTCCGTCCGAAAGGCGGACTTAATCTCTGGCTGAAGCTGCCGGATACGTTTCCGGTCGAAACGTTGCTGCAGGCTTGTTTCCAGCATTCGATTTCGTTCGTGCCTGGAACGATCTGTGATCCGCTGCAGCAGATGAAGCCGTGGATTCGTTTGAATTATTCTTTTATCAATGAAGAAAAGCTACGGGAAGGAATTCGGAAATTAACCGATATTTCCCGGCAATTCGAGGCATAGAAGCCCAGGCTCGTTCATAAAATGATGGTACGTGAGACTCAAAAAAGCATAGCATGAAGGCGACGATGCCTTGGCGCGATAAGCGGAACTTGATCTGCTTGTTGTCCCGGGCATCTTTTTGTTTATTGTTGCGCATGGAGGGGATGCGATGAGCTTACAACCGATTCGCGCTGCTGCGCTGGCCGTTACGATGATTCCGAACGTCGCGCCGGAGCTGGCGGTCAAACTGGATTTGAAGCCTGGGCTCCGCAGCCTGGGCCTGCTTACGAGCAGCATCGACGACGTCGGCTACACAGCCGTGGACGAAGCGACCAAGATGGCCGCTGTCGAGGTCGTCTATGCCCGCTCATTCTACGCTGGCGCCGCTCACGCTTCCGGGCCGCTGTCGGGCGAGTTCCTCGGCATCATCGGCGGCGCATCGCCGGATGAGGTGCGAAGCGGCCTGGATGCGGCATTGCGCCTGATGGAAAGCGGCGCCTGCTTCTATGGCCTGAACCCGGAAGGAACGCATGCCTATTATGCGCATGTGATCTCGCGGACGGGTTCTTATTTATCCAAGATCGCGGACATTCCCGAAGGGGATCCGCTGGCGTATCTCATTGCGCCGCCGCTGGAGGCGATTGCCGGCTTGGATGCGGCGCTCAAGGCAGCCGATGTGCGGCTATGCCAATTTTACGGCCCGCCGACGGAGACGAATTTCGGCGGGGGACTTGTTACCGGCAGCCAGTCGGCTTGCACGGCGGCTGCGGCCGCTTTTGCGGAGGCGGTTAAGGCTGTGGCCGGAAATCCGCTGCGAAAGTCGGGTGATTCGCGATGAAACCACAACAACATGCGCTGGGCATGATCGAAACGAAAGGGGTAGCCGGTCTGGTCGCTGCAGCTGATGCGGCCGCCAAGACGGCAGATGTTCGCGTGACCTTATACGAGAAAGCCGATGCCGGATTGGTGACGATTTACGTCCTGGGGGAAGTCGCAGCGGTCAAGGCTTCGGTAGATGCCGGCGGGGAAGCGGCGCGACAGGTCGGGCAATTGCTCGCCACGCATGTGATTCCAAGACCTGACGCTTCGCTATGGAACATGCTGGAGAAGCTGATGCCGCCAGAATAGCTGCGGAAGGGAGGGGCTGACATGAAGCTGGACGCTGACCTGCAGGCGATTCAAGAAGTGCGTCAAAGGCTGCACGAAGCCAAAGCGGCGCAAAAGCTGCTGGAGACGATGTCACAAGCGCAAATCGACAGTATCATCGCAGCGATGGCGGACGCGGCAGAGCGAGAAGCTGTACGGCTCGGTGTGCTCGCCTGCGAGGAAACAGGTTTCGGTCATGCACGGGACAAAGCGGCGAAAAACCGTTTTGTCGCGCAAAATGTGTATCAGGCGATCAAAGAGATGAAGACGGTTGGGATCATTCACCGCGATGATTCGCGTAAAGTGTGGGAGGTCGCTCAGCCTGTCGGGGTGATCGCTGCCATCATCCCATCGACCAATCCTACGTCGACTGTCCTGTTTAAATGCATGATCGCGCTCAAAGCGAGGAACGCGATTGTCATCAGCCCGCATCCGTCTGCGCTGCGGTGTTCACAAGAAGCCGCTAGGGTGATGCGCGAAGCGGCTGAAGCATCAGGTGCGCCAGCGGGGCTGGTTCACTGCTTGCAGCAGCCGTCGATGGAAGCCAGCCGGGAGCTGATGACACATAAGCTGACGGATCTGATCTTGGCTACGGGCGGTACTGCGATGGTAAAAGCGGCGTACAGCTCCGGCAAGCCTGCCTATGGCGTGGGGCCGGGGAATGTGCCGGTTTATATTCATCATAGCGCGAAAATCAATGCGTCTGTGAGCGCTATCATACAGAGTAAAACGTTTGATTACGGCACGATTTGCGCTTCGGAGCAGGCGTTGGTCGTCGACCGTTCAATACGGTCGGAACTGTTGCACGCATTGAAGTTGCATGGCGCTTATGTACTCCAGGAGCAGGAGAAACGGAAGGTGGAGGCGGTCATTTCCGTGAACGGCGGCAGGAGCCTCAATCCGCAGATTGTCGGCCAATCACCGCAAAAGATTGCGGAGATGGCGGGAATCTCGATTCCCGAAGGCACCCGTGTGCTGCTGGCGGAAGAGACGGAAGTCGGCTTGGCCCATCCGTTCTCGATTGAAAAGCTAAGCCCGCTGCTGGCTTTATATACGGTTGAAGATTGGCAGGAGGGCTGCAGGCGCTGTATCGAGCTTTTGGAGCTCGGCGGATTAGGCCACACGCTGGGCATTCACTGCGAGGATCAGAACGTAATTGAAGCGTTTGGTCTGGAAAAGCCGGCATCGCGCATCGTTGTCAATGCAGGCACGACTTTTGGCGGTATTGGTGCGACGACGGGCATTTTGCCGTCGATGACACTCGGCTGCGGATCGTTCGGCAACAATATTACATCGGACAATATTGGACCGATGCATCTGCTCAATATCAAACGGGTCGCCTTCGGCATCCGGGAGATGGTGACGGAACCGCCGTCTGAGCCGACCGGTTCGTTCGCTGCTCAAGTCCAACAACTGGAGAGCGCCTTGCAGAATCACGGCAGGCCGGATATTACCCGGGACGAAGTGATGCAAATCGTAAAACGCGTCTTGGCTGAGATGCAGCTGGGATAAAAATGGCAAGATTATGATTTAAGTTTAGGAGGCGATCGTATGGCAGGAGAAATGGCGGCACTGGGCATGATCGAAACGAAAGGATTAGTCGGTTCCATCGAGGCAGCAGATGCGATGGTGAAGGCGGCCAATGTGAAGCTGATTGGCAAAGTGCATGTCGGCGGCGGGCTCATTACGGTGATGGTCAGAGGCGATGTCGGAGCGGTGAAAGCAGCGACGGATGCCGGGGCGGCAGCAGCGGAAAAAGTCGGCGAGCTGATTTCCGTGCACGTCATTCCGCGTCCGCATTCGGACATCGAGTTTATTTTGCCGAAGCTTGAAGGCTGATTTAGCCGATGGCGTTCATAACGGAGCGCGACCTGCGCGCACGATCTACCGGGCTGGCCGGAAGACTGCCGAACCCGTTCCCGCTGCGCGAGGGAGACAGATTGACACCGGCCGCCGCCGATTTTTTGAGAAGCAGAGGGATTGCGCTCAAGCTACATCCCGCCGAAGCCGAAGCGGAGGCAGACGCGCTTTCCGCCGTGCCAGCTGGCAATCTGCCTCTGCAGCCCATCCCGGTCGGCGTATCGGGCAGGCACATTCACCTCTCTGAGGGGCATGTGGAGGAGCTGTTCGGCGCCGGCTATCGCTTATCCCCGCTGCGCGAACTATCGCAGCCAGGTCAATTTGCGGCGCAGGAAACGGTCACGCTCGTCGGACCGAAGGGCATTTTGCCGCAAGTGCGCATCCTCGGCCCGTCCCGGGGCGCGACGCAAGTGGAGATCGCTCAGACAGACGGCTATGCCCTGGGGGTACATCCGCCTGTCCGCTTATCCGGACAGCTTGCAGGCACGCCGGGGATCACGATTGTCGGTCCTCTGTCAGCTATCCGGATATCCGAGGGGGTCATCATTGCCAAAAATCATGTGCACATGTCCTTGCAGGATGCAGCAGCCTTTCAAGTCGTATCCGGCGATCGGCTCATGTTGCAAACGATGGGAGAGCGGCCGGTCATTTTTGCAGACGTTATCGTTCGTGTTAGCGAGCGGTATGTGCTCGATTTCCATGTGGATACCGATGAAGGCAATGCAGCCGGGCTGCGGACAGGGGATACCGTCATGTGCATCGGCAAGAAAGAGGCGATAAGGGGGGATCGCTCGTGGAGATGAATCAGATGGTCGAGTCCATTGTTCGCGAACTCATTGCGGGCTTGAAGCCCGAGGCGATAAAGCCGCCCAAAGTGCTTTATGTGTTTTGCGACAGCACCGCGCATGAAGCATTTTCAGACCATTTTATCCTCTTGCGTAAAAACGGAATTGCCTTCGACTTCATGTTCCTTGACGGGGAAACATCGGCTTGGCTGGGAAAGCACCGGATTGAATCCGCCGGGCCCGGTAGAACGATTTTGTCCGATGAATACGCCCCGACACCATTAGAGGTACCGAAAGCCTATGAGGGCATTATCATCCCGGAAATCGATCTGGATAATGCCGGGCGCATCTCGCTCGGAATGAAAGGGACGGTCAAGGCGGAGCTTGTGTTCGCCGCGCTTGTTTTGAACAAATTTGTGCTGGTTGCCGACGATGCGCCGGGAATGAAGCGGGCGGACCGGCGAATCTTGCAATCTCTTACGCTGCCGAAGTCTTATCAGAAACTTTTTGAATATTATAGAAAAGAGATGGCTATGTATGGCGTAGAGTTCGCGCCTGCGAAGGAGCTTGCGGAGGTTGTAGTCCAGAAGTGTGTGCCGAATAGCCGCACGGAGGAGGTGGAAAGCGCACCTGTGCCTGTGATTACGGCGGATTCGCCAATGCCGGTACAGCCGGTAGAAGTGAAGATGCCGGTATTGCGCTTTGAAGGGCGGCTCCTCTCCGCGGAATGGGTCAAAAGGCAGCAAAACCTATCGCAATTCTCGTATATTGCGCTTTCAAGAGGAACGCTCGTGTCACCGCTAGCGAAAGATTTACTGCGCGATCACGGTATTGCGCTGCACGATGTGGACGATGAACAGGAAAGGTGACCGCTATGTTGCTGGGCAAAGTGATCGGCAGTGTGTGGGCAACGCAAAAGGAAGACGGGATGGAAAATTTGAAGCTGCTGGTCATTCAACCGATCGATTTCAGTGGGCGTGAAGCGGGGGCAACGGTCATAGCCGCCGACCGAATCGGCGCAGGCGCCGGGGAGAAAGTGATTATCTCCCGGGGGAGCCCGGCCCGCATTTTATTTAGCGGAAAGAACGTTCCGATCGATGCCATGGTCGTTGGAATCGTGGACAGCTACGAAATAGCCGATACGGATGAATAACCGGCGGGGGCGGGGGGTGAACAATCGCGATGTCGATGGAAGAGCAGAAAACGCGTGTCATCCAAGAATACGTGCCCGGCAAACAATTGACGCTGGCGCATGTCATTGCCAATCCGGACCCGATCCTGTACACCAAACTCGGCATTGAGGAGGCCAGCGCGATCGGGATATTAACACTGACGCCAACGGAGACAGCGATTATTGCTGCAGACATTGCCACGAAGGCGGCGCACGTGGGCATCAGTTATTTGGATCGGTTCACCGGTTCGCTGGTGATCACGGGTGAAGTCGCTGCGGTCGAGATGGCGATTGCGGCGGTTAATACGTTTTTACAGGAAAAACTGAAGTTTGCTACCGCTTCGTTGACAAGGTCGTGATCCGATGAAAAAAGTAATGATCATCGGTTCTGTCGGCGCCGGCAAATCCACGCTCATCAAAGCGCTGTTCGGCGAGAAGCCGTCCGCTGTGAAAACGCAAAGCCTCGTTTACCGGGATTGGGTGATCGATACGCCAGGCGAGTATACGGAGAACCCGCTATTTTACCGCTCGCTCATGGCCACTTCCCATGAGGCAGTCGCCGTCGTGCTGGTGCATGATGCTACGCGCCAGCGCAATTATTTCCCGCCAGGCTTCGCCGGCGGGTTCCCGGTGCCGGCTTTGGGCGTGATCACGAAGATCGATCATCCCCAAGCGGATGTGAAGCGAGCTGAAACGCTTCTTCGGCAGGCGCTGCCGGCGGGGGAGCTGTTTTACACCTCGGCAGCCAGTGATCTAGGTATGGATGAATTGAGGCAGAGATTGCATCAACTTGTGTT
The DNA here is from genome assembly GCF_027789125.1 of Paenibacillus aestuarii. Classification (GTDB taxonomy): domain Bacteria; phylum Bacillota; class Bacilli; order Paenibacillales; family NBRC-103111; genus Paenibacillus_E; species Paenibacillus_E aestuarii. Next base: position 46,069 of record NZ_JAQFVF010000018.1, read on the forward strand.
CGGAACATAACTACATTTCACCGCTGTGGGGGATGGGCATGACATCCGTTCGTAACCTATGTTTGGAGCATACATTTCTAACGCACGAAGATGTTGGCCTCATTGAGGAGCTGTCCCGTCAACTGCAGGCGTTCGCCGATGTTTCTCAATCGGATGTATTCATAGATTGCCCGCTGATGGACAACAGTTCCGCCATCGTCGTTGCCCAATCGCAGCCGGCGACTTCGCCTTCGCTTTATCGAACTTCCGTCGTCGGTCAGTACGCTTATGCGCAGAATGAACCGGCGGTGATGTACTGTCTATTATCGGGAAAGCCGGTCAACGGCGCCAGGGGCATTTCTCAAGAGCAGCGCGTCATACAGCAAAATGTCGTGCCGATCTTCTCGCCAAGCGGCAACGTCATCGGCGCGCTCATCATGGAACAGGATCTGTCCGAGAAACTTGCTCAGGAGCGGCACGTAGAGAGGCTCCAGGAAACGACAGAGCATTTAAGCGAAACGCTGCTGAACGTGGCGATGTCCGAGAGCGGGATGCCGGCGCTTATGCAGGAGGGCATGGTCCTATTTGATGCGAAGGAAACCGTTACGTATATCAACCCACAGGCCCGCAGTTTGCTTGGTGCGCTCGCTCAGGATGAGTTTAAGGAAGGCTGTAGTGTACAGCAATTGTTCGGCGGAGAGCTGAAACGGCCGAGCATTATGGGGGAATCCGGGCATTATCAGGAGGAATTGCATGCGGGTGGTGTCATATTCGAGTTGAAAGCTGTGACGCTATACAGAGACGATCAGGTGATCGGCGGGGTGATGCTGATCCGGGATATGACAGATTTGAAGCTTAAAGAGAAACAGCTGATCATTAAATCAGCCGTCATTAAAGAGATTCACCATCGCGTGAAAAATAATTTGCAAAATGTTTCCAGTCTGCTCCGGCTGCAAATGCGCAGATCGAAGCAAGACGAAGTGAAAAAAGTGTTTCAAGACAGCATCAACCGGATGACTAGCATCGCGATTTTGCATGAAATGCTTGCCTCGGACGGCTTGGATACGGTCCCTTTTCAAGAAGTGATGGAGCGGATTGCCAAACATATTGTTTCGGCCTCTGCCAAACCGGAGCAGCAGATTCGCCTGGCGATTCACGGTGATGCGCTGACGCTGCCGTCGGAATGTGCGGGTACGCTTGCACTTGTGCTTAACGAGTTGGTGCAAAACTGTGTGACCCATGCGTTCAGAGACCGGTCCGTGGGCAATATCGATATTGCGCTTCAGGTGAGCGGCCAGATGGCCAGATTGACGATCATGGATGATGGCGTTGGCATGGACACGGGCAGTGGTGAAGATTCGCTAGGCAAGCCGCACCTGGGACTTCATATTACGAAGACGCTCGTTCAGGAAAATCTCGGCGGTGTGCTGCTCGTAGAGTCGGATGATACAGGAACGAGCATTCGCCTCACATTTCCGCTTGCCCAAACCGCAGACAGGGAGGAATTGCTGTGAAGCCTCTCATCGCAATTGTCGATGATGATCCGATTATTCGGCTGGACATCCGCGAAATGCTGGAAGAAGCGGGCTATCAGGTAGCCGGTGAAGCGAAAAATGGGCAGGATGCCATTGAACTGGCGGCCAGAACCCGACCGGATCTTGTCATCATGGACATTAAAATGCCAGTGATGAACGGCATCAAAGCAGCGCGCATTATCCGCAGCATGCGGGAGGAGACCGCTGTTCTGCTGCTGACGGCATACAGTCAGCGGGAGCTTGTGACAGATGCGCGCAGCGCCGGCGTTTCGGCGTATCTGGTCAAGCCGGTATCGGAGGCGGATCTGATCCCCGCCGTCGAAATGGCGCTCAGCCAAAACGAAAAAATGGCTGCGCTCCATCGTGATATCGCGATGCTGAAGCAATCGCTGGAAGAGCGGAAACTCATCGACCGGGCGAAAGGCCTGATGATGAAGGCCAATCACCTCGATGAGGAGGAAGCTTACCGCAAGCTGCGCAGTGCCAGCATGCATATGGGCGTACCGCTTGCCAAGCTGGCGGCGCTCGTTGTGGAGAAGGGACCGCATGCATGGAACGAGGCTAGTGGATGATGATGACGGGAGCGGGTGAAGCGGATGGAAGATCAATGGATCACCAGTGTAGGCATCGACATCGGTACGAGCACAACTAAAATGATCGTGAGCCGGCTGCGGCTCTCTAGAACGTCCAACGCGCTGAGCCTGCCGCGATTTGAGATCGTGGAACGGGAGCTGATCTATGCCAGCCCGATCTATCCGACGCCGCTCAGGAGCGCGACGGAAGTGGACGCAGAGCGGATCGGGGCGCTGCTCGCGTTCGAATATGCGCAGGCGGGCGTTCGCGCCGCCGAGCTAAAATCCGGCGCGGTTATCATTACAGGTGAAACCGCCAATACAACCAATGCGCAGATCATCGTGCATCTGCTCGCTGAACAGGCCGGCGATTTTGTCGTGGCGACAGCCGGCGCTGACTTGGAGGCGCTGCTTGCTGGCAAAGGCGCAGGGGCAGACCGGCTCTCGCTGCACACGCGCGAGGCGGTCGCTAACATCGACGTCGGCGGAGGGACGGCGAACGTGGCGATATTCAAGCGGGGCAAGCCGCTTGGAACGGTAACGTTTCACATTGGCGGCAGACTGATTCAACTGGATCGTACCGGCCGGATTACGGCGATTTCAGCTTCGCTTAAGCCTTGGCTTGAGGCTAACGGCTATTTGCTGAGTATCGGTCAAGTTGTAGGTTTTCACCAATTGGAGTCAATTTGCACCTCCATGTGCCGGGATATGCTGGACTATATAAGCGGCCGGGTTGCGCCTGGAGAGCGTGCAGGACTCAAGGCGCTTATCCTCGGCAAGCCGCTCCCCGATGTCCCGCAGATCGAGACATGGACCATATCCGGAGGAATCGGTTTATGTTTGCATGAACCCGATCCTGCGGATATGGCAGCCAGCGCCCGGTATGGCGATATGGGACCGCTGCTGGCACGCTGCATGCGAGAGCAAGCCGCAGCGTATCCGATTCGGCTGCTGCAGCCGGACCAGACGGTCAGAGCGACGGTCATCGGAGCCGGCATGCAGAGCACCGAGATCAGCGGGGCTACGATCCAAGTTGACGCAGCGCTGCTGCCGATCCGGAATTTACCGGTGCTGAAAATGGACGTCCCGCTGAAGACACTGGCAGCGCCGGGCGACGCAGATGCTTTCGAAGCGTCTGTCATGCAAGTGATGAGGACGGGGAAGGCGCTGTTCGGACAGGACGCCAAAGAGACAGCCCCGCCGTTTGCTTTTGCGTTATCGCTCTCCTTCACGCCGACTTACGCATTACTGCAATTGATGGCTTCCGCGCTTATCGCTGGCTATCGCACTTTGTTTCCAGAAATAGGTAGTCTCGTCGTCATCTGTGAAAGCGACATCGCCAAAGCGCTCGGCCAATCGCTGAGCAAACATGCCGCGGGACGACTGCGCATTATTTGCATCGATCAAATTAGCGTCGAGTACGGCGATTATATCGATTTAGGCGAGCCGATCTCGGGGATGATGATTCCGGTCGTCGTGAAAACATTAGCATTTCCGGGCACAGCCCAGGGAGGGATGCCGAGGTGAAGCTCAAAACCGTTTTGCTGGGGCAGACGTTTCAATTCCGCGATTTGAAAGACTTAATGGCAAAAGCCAACGAGGTCAAATCCGGCGACCAGCTGGCAGGCATTGCTGCTGCCGACGCCAAGGAGCGAATGGCCGCCAAGCTCGTGCTAGCGGACCTTACGCTGGCGGATTTTCGCAATGCTCCGCTGCTTGCGCCTGAGGTGGATGAAGTGTCCCGGATCATTGAAGAAGCCGTGAATGAAAAAATCTACGCCGAAGTCCGCAATTGGACTGTGGCGGAGCTTCGTGAACACCTGCTGCAGCAGGGCACGGGCAGCGACGAAATCCGCAGGCTCAGCCGAGGGTTGACTAGCGAAATGGTCGCCGCCGCCGCCAAATTGATGAGCAATTTAGATCTGGTGCAAGCGGCCGCCAAGATCGAAGTGATCTCGCACTGCAACATGACGATCGGGCAGAAGGGCGTCCTCGCTGGGCGCGCCCAGCCGAATCACCCGACGGATAACATTCAGGGCATGAAAGCTTCTTTGTTCGAAGCTTTAAGCTATGGGATCGGCGATGCGGTGCTGGGGATCAATCCGGTTATCGATTCAGCCGATAGCGTGAAAAGCATGCTGTTTGCGATGAAAGAGGTCATGGCGAAATGGAGCATTCCGACGCAAAACTGCGTACTCGCGCATATCAAAACGCAGATGAAAGCGATCCGCCAAGGCGCGCCGGCGGATATGGTCTTTCAAAGTTTGGCCGGTACCGAAGACGGCAACAAAGCGTTCGGCATCAGCGCCGAGCTGCTTGACGAGGCTGATGATCTGGTGCGGCGAGAAGGCAGTGGAACGGGACCGAATCTGTGGTATTTTGAAACCGGCCAAGGTTCCGAGCTGTCCGCCGAAGCCCACCACGGCATCGATCAGGTGACGCTGGAGTCGCGTTGCTACGGACTGGCGAGGAAATATAAGCCGTTTATCGTCAACACGGTGGTCGGGTTCATCGGTCCGGAGTATTTGTACGATAGCCGTCAGGTGATTCGCGCAGGGCTGGAGGATCATTTTATGGGCAAAATGCAGCAGCTGCCGATGGGCGTCGACGTGTGCTACACCAATCACATGCAAGCCGATCAGAATGATATGGATAATTTGGCAGTGCTGCTGGCGTCTGCAGGGGTCAATTACTTGATCGGGGTGCCGATGGCTGACGACTGCATGCTGAACTATCAATCTACGAGCTACCATGATATCGCAACGCTGCGCGAGCTGATGGGGCTGCGGCCGGCGCCGGATTTTGAGCGTTGGCTGGTGAAGATGGGCATCATGGAAAATGGCCGATTAACACCGCTTGCGGGAGACCCGACGCTATTTATGTGAGCCAAGGAGGGAGACGGAGATGACCGTTCCTTTGGAGCAATTGGTTGATCTTGTGATGGCAGAGTTGGAAAAACGAGTTGCCGAATCCGTCCCTGACAGCGCCCGCGGGCAGGAGGGAGCAGTTTCGGCCCTCAATCAGGATGTGCCTGCTCCCTACGAGCCGAATCGCCTGAGCGACGCTGCACGCGCAGATGCCGCTGATGACACCGCGGAGACCGCCGCAGCGCATGTCCCCCACCCCAAATGGGCGGAGGGGCTGCAGGAGCTGCTGGCCAGCACACCGGCGCGCATCGGGGTATGGCGGGCGGGCACACGGCCCTTGACGAGAGAGATGCTGCGATTCCGCTGCGATCACGCTGCCGCCGTCGATTCGATCTACGGTCAAGTGGACCCGGCGGTGATCGATGAATTTGCTTTATTTACGGTGGAGACCTGCTACGAAAATACAGAGAATTACTTGAAACGTCCCGACATGGGACGCATCGTATCCGACCAAGGGCTAGCTGCGATCCGCGAGCGCTGTCCAGCCAAGCCGCAGGTGCAAATTGTCGTCTCTGACGGGCTGAGCGCGAACGCCATCGATGCCAACCTGCGGGATGTGTACCCGGCGCTGCTGGATTCTCTGCAGGCTTACGGGCTTTCGACAGGCGTGCCGTTCTTTGTGCGCGGGGGACGGGTGGCCGTAATGGATCACATCGGCGAGCTGCTGCAGCCTGACGTCGTTGTACTGTTGATCGGGGAGAGGCCTGGACTCGTCTCTTCGCAATCGATGAGCGCCTACATGTGCTACCTTCCGCGCAAAGGCACCGTAGAGAGCGATCGGACTGTCATATCCAACATACATCGTGGTGGCACGCCGCCTGTCGAAGCGGGAGCGCATATCGGCACCATCGTCCACAAGATGCTTGAACAGCGCACAAGCGGCGTCCATCTAGAGCTATAGACATGAAGGGAAGGGTGAAGAGCTGGCCAGGAGGGAGGTGGAAGGGATGGGGGTAACGATTGGCATTCTGCTAATTGTGGTTGCCTGCTTATTTGCTTGGTGGATTGTACGATTGGCAGGGAAGAGCATCCGGGAATTCGACGAAAGCAAGCATGAAAACTTTTTGGGCAAATAGAAGACCGGATAAAAGGAGGTTAAACCATGAGCCAACATGTTGACCACCGCGAGAAGGATAAACAGGACTTGAACCGCTTTGGCTACGCGCAGGAGCTGCTTCGCAGCATGGGGGGATTTTCCAACTTTGCGATTTCATTCTCGATCATTTCGATTCTGACAGGCGCCGTATCGCTCTACGGGCATGGCCTGACGTATGGCGGCCCCGGCATGATGGGGTTCGGCTGGCCGATCGTCGCCTTGTTCGTCATGTTCATTGCTGCGGCGATGGCGGAGCTGGCTTCGGCCATCCCGACAGCCGGTGCACTGTATCACTGGGCGGCGATCTTGAAAAACAAGCGCTGGGGCTGGTACACCGCTTGGATCAACCTGATCGGCCAAATCGGCATCGTCGCCGGAATTGATTATTCGGTGGCGCTGTTTGCCGATCCGCTTCTGGCCAGCGTCTTCGGCTACGAGTCGAGCAACACGACGGTGCTCATCGCCTTCGCCGTGATCCTGCTGACGCACGGAATTTTGAACCATATTGGCATTCGCATCGTCGCCAAGCTAAACGATTTTTCCGCTTGGTACCATATCGCTATTGTTGCTGTGCTGGTCGTCTCTTTGGCGTTTTTTACAAAAGGCGGTCTGAACAGCGTTGATTATTTGTTCAAAGTCGGTCAAACCTTCTCCGACAAGCCTTACTTGATGGCTTTCCTCATCGGGCTGCTCCAAGCCCAGTGGACATTCACCGGCTATGACGCCTCCGCGCACACGATTGAAGAAACTGTCAATCCGCGTGTTCGCGCGCCGTGGGGCATTTTTACCTCCGTGGCCTACTCCTTCGTCTTCGGCTTTATTATGCTGGCCTTCGTGACACTGTCGATCAAGGACGCGGCGGCGGCGACGGGCTCAGACAACGCCTTTATTTATGTTATTAGCCAGGCTCTTGGCGGCACGTTCGGCTCGATCATTCTCTGGCTGGTCACGGCCGCCATGTGGTTCTGCGGGCTTTCCTCCATCACTTCGTTCTCGCGAATGATGTACGCTTTTTCACGGGATAAAGGAATGCCTTTCAGCAGTCAATGGGCGCAAATTTCCCGCAAATTCCGCACCCCGGCCAAAGCAATCTGGCTTGCCGTCATTCTCTCGTTCCTGCTTGCATTTATTGACTATTTGATCAAAATGGCCAATCCCGATGCCACCTATACCACGATTGCCTTCCTTACGGCTGTGAGCGTGGTGGGACTTTATGTCGCATACGGCATACCGATTCTCTTGAAGCTCATCGCCAAGTCAAAAGGAACGTTCCAAGCGAAGCATCTAGGGCCGTGGAACCTTGGCAAATATAGCGATTTCATCTCGGTCGTGTCGCTGATTTGGATCGTGTTCATCTGTATCGTCATGGTGATTCCGCCGAATCAAATGGCCGGCTATGCGCTTGGCGGCATGCTCGTGCTGCTGATCATCATGGATCTGGCCTATTATCGCAAACACTTCCCAGGGCCACAAGCAGCGCTGAACACGTCCATCGAGGAAATCAGACGCCGCGAGCAGGAGCTTGAGTTAAAGTAATTAAGAAGCACTTGAAAAGTTCTTGACGGCCGGTTGGTTGCCGGGCCAAGAACTTTTTTTGTTCGTTGGCGTACATATTCGTGGGGGTGGTTTCGTATGATCCGATTGATCCAATTTGACGATCTTTCACTTTTTAAAAAGGAAGTGATTCCCTTCCTCGAACAAGCGGAAGCGGAAAACAACTTAGTGCTTGGGGTCTTGCAAGCTTTGACCGAGGAAGCAAAGATTTACTATATGGCTGTGGTATATAAAGGGGCTTCTATAGGGCTTGTACTGCTGCAGACGCAGCCTCATCAAATTATTTTATCGCGATATGTGCAATTGACTTCGGAGGACATTCGCTCGGTCGGCGAAAGCTTGCATCGCAGTCTGCCGGACATCCCGGGATTTATTGGAGAGAAGCAAGCGACGAGCGAGCTCGCTGCGTCGATCACACATTTTCGCGGCGGGATACCGGCTGCCGTATTTATGAACCAACGCATTTATAAATTGGAAACCTTGAAGCGAAAGCCGCTGAGTCCGGGGAGGCTTCGGACAATTGCCGCGAAGGATCTTCCGACGATCCGGGAATGGGTTTATCAATTTTGCATAGAAACGAATCAGGCCATGAGTGAACAAGAGGCGGCAAAACGGACGGCATTGTTGATTCAAAAAGGTCTCTTGGCCGGCTGGGAAGTGGATGGGAAGCTCGTTTCCATGGCGAATGGCACGCGGCCGACGCGGACTAATGTCACCATTAGCTATGTGTACACACCGGTCAGCGAACGAAAAAAAGGATACGCCGCGGATTGTGTGGCTGCGTTGACGCAGCAGATGCTTGATAACGGGTATAAATCGACCAGCTTGTACACGGATCTTAGCAACCCGACGTCTAACAAGATCTATATGGAGATCGGCTATGAGCCAGTTATGGATTCAGTCGTTTTGCTTTTTCAATGACAAGGTGTGGCGTGAACATTCCATGAAAATCTTGTAGCAAATTAATGAACATGGATGGGGAATAATAACGAGTGAATGGATGGCGACAAAAGAGGGAGGTATGTTTACTATGAGGGTATAGCGTTCAGCGTTCCAATAAACCTTAAGGATCAGGTGATGAATGATGGGAACTCCCTTTGGTATATGGACATTCGTAATCGGTATTCATGTATTAATGCTTATTATGTTCGTAGCTGGGTGGATGTTTTGGAAGAAAAATAAGGATTTGTTTTAAAAGCCCGCGCAGGACACAAAAGACGGAATAGCGGAAGGACCCTTCCGCTATTTGCTTTACCTACCGCCACTCAGCGCTTGGAGCGCGTGTCTAGCTACATCAGCTCCCGCAGTGCAGCCGCAAATTTGGCGATGCCTGGACCAATCTCATCCGCCTTGGCTCTGGCGTAGTTGAAACGCACATAGCTGGCATCCGAGCCGTACACGCTGCCAGGGACAAAAACCATCCCGCGCTTTATCGCTTCCTCCAGCAGTTTGCCATCCTGGACATCCGGATGCAGCTTGCACCACAAATGCAATCCGCCTTTGGGCGCCTCATACGTCATCAAGCCCGGCAATTCATTCTCGATGGATTCGATTAGCAAATCACGTTTGAATTGCAGCTGCATGCGCAAGCGTTCAAGATGCGGCTCAAAGTAGGCGGAGTTGATAAATTGTGCCACGACTTGCTGCGGGATGACGCTAAGTCCGAAATCCATCTGCTGTCTGGCATCGGCCAGCCGTTCCACAATGGCATTCGGCGCGACCATCCAGCCAATACGCATACCCGATGCGGCGATCTTCGAGAAGGATCCGATATAAATAACCGTCCCGTTCGCGTCAATCGCTTTGAGTGACGGGGGGACAGGGCCGTTGTAGGCGGTTAAGCTGAATGGATCGTCTTCCACAATCGGCAACCCCAACTCGCTGGCTGCATCAAGAAATGATTTGCGCCGCTGCACATTAAATACGGTTCCCGACGGATTCTGGAAGTTGGGATTCAGGAAGACCATCCGGATGCGATGCTTTTTGTATAAGTTTCGAATCGTTTCGGGATATACATCCCTCTCTTCGATAGGCAGCCGGAACAGCCGAAGCCCGGCGGAATGAAACATCGGCAATGAATAGCAGTACGACGGATCTTCAATCGCAACCGCATCTCCCGGCGACAAGAGACATTGGGTGATCAAAAATAACGATTGCTGCGAACCTGACGTAATCAAGATAGAAGAGGGCGTCGACGGGATGCTGCGGTACTTATCCAGGAACGTGACCAGCGCCTCTCGAAGCGGAATATACCCCTGCGGATTGTCATAGCCCAAATACGAAGCGTATTGATTCTCACTCATCAATTTCGTAATTTCATGGATCGGCGCCATATCTCCTGCCAGATCACCGCTCGCCATATCGATCAAAGAAGGCTCCTGATTAAGCGCTTCGCGGATTCTGCGCAGAAAAGCTGGATTGGGCAGAAAATTTCCGCTTTCTGCATAGCGATTCCAATTTGGTGTATACTTCGGTGTAGCGCCCCATTTGCTCATGCTGACCCGCGTGCCGCTGCCGGTCTGGCTCTCAATAATGCCAATAGACCTAAGCTCGGCAAAAGCCTGAACGACCGTGCTGCGGTTCACACCGAGCTGCTCAGCCAATTTACGTTCGGACGGGAGCAAGCTGCCAGGTGGAAATTCACTATATGCGATCCGCTGCTGCAGATGGTCGGCGATTTGTTCATATAAAGGTTTTTTACTTTGACGATCGGGTTTCCACATAATATCTCCGTTCTTCATTTCGTAACATCATGCTCATGTTCCTAATCATACCATTGATAATCGGCGGGATAGCCGCCTGTTTGCAACTGAACCATGACAATTCCTTGAACATGAAGCTGAGGTAACGAGATTAAGTGGTTGGTATGCATTCTCCTAAAGTGGATGATGTCTTTTCAGCCGTTCTCTTATATAATCGAATTCAAAGAGGTAGACAATACTCTATGATAGGGGTCTTTCAAATGAATCTGTACATTTATTATGCAATCTTTTCAATTGTATTATTATTTGGTCTTGTAGCGACATTTATGATTGGATTTTCCCGTAAGAATCGTGAAGGCGATCAAACTTACTTTCAGCATACAGGTGTGAAATGGATTCGCCTAACCGCGCTCTATGTCATTGCAATAGCAGCAGGAATATTAGCGTTAGTCGCTTTTATTAGAAATTTTGTAGGTTAAGTTTAAAATAGGTAAAGGGGCCTGTATTCACCGAAGTGAATACAGGCTTTTTCTGTGCGAGCAAGGAGCAACTACTAGTTTAGGAAAATTATTTCTCTTGGTAAGCCTATCGAAAAGGTGTATATTAGTACTTTGTACTTATTATAATCTTGAAGAACTAAGTCTTTAGATATGCATCCATCGTTGGGTGATAAGGTGGAATGAAACGAAATGATTGTCGTTACCGGGTACGGAATGAAAGGTCCAATGATTGATAATACCAAGCAATTTCAACAAATTTTAGAGAACGGTACTTGTACGCTAAACATTTGTCAGAAAATAGGCCCGAACGAGACGGATATTCTTTGCGGGCAAATCGCGCATACGAAACACCGAATCGACGGCAAAAACTATAGATCCTATCCCAAGGTTGCTCGTCTGGCACTTCTGGCTGCTGTGGAGGCTGTGGAAATGGCGGGACTCCGCGAAAAGATGCAAGGTAGGCGTGTAGCTGTCATTATCGGTACCTCGACAGGCGGGTTAATCGACATTGAGAAAGGCGCAGCATTTAGTTCAGCCGGCAATAGCTCGCAATTTCCGCCTTTATCCGCAGGGCTTTCTAACTTTCACAGCGGAGCATCGGCGATTACCGCGCATTTTGGCCTAAATGGCTTGACGCTAACCCTGACGAATGGGTGCACGGCCAGTACCGATGCGATCGTCATGGGGAAGTTGCTGCTCGAAACGGGACAAGCGGACATTTGCATGGTCGGCGGCGCCGAGGCGCCTATCACTCCATTTGCGATATATAGCTTCTATAAAGGGAATGATATGAACGGAACAGCGGAAGCGTTCGGTCGTCCCTTTCAAGAGGATTGTGATGGATTCGTATTTTCGGAGGGAGCAGGGGTCTTGATTCTGGAGCGCGAAGCGGATGCATTGCAGCGTGAAATTGCTGTGCAGGGGATTGTTGCGAAGGGAAGCTCGAATAATGACGGTCTCTCCATTTATAAATCGGACCTGTCGGGTACATGGATGATCGAAGCGATGCGCGAGCTGATGGAGGGACAAATGCCTACATACGTCAATAGTCAGGCGCTCGGACTAGACTCCAATGATAACGTGGAAAAAGAAGTGCATCGGCAATTGTTTGATGCATCCGTGCCCATTACGTCGATTAAAGGCATGATCGGTCATCCCTTTGGTGCAGCCGGCGCAATGCAAGCTATCTCAGCGCTAATCAGTATCAGGGACGGCTTCATTCCGCCGACGACCCGTTCTAACGGATGCGGCTTCGAAGACTTGCCGATTGTGTTTGAAACGATGCGCAGGCACGTCCAATCCGTTGCCATTACGTCACATGGTTTTGGCGGCAATAATTCCTGTTTATTGATTTCTAAATATTGAAAATTGAAATGGTGGTAACGATGACATTCTTTATTATGCTGATCATTGCCTTCGCGCCGCTTGTGTTCGGTATTGTGACAGCTGTGCTTTTCCAAAATATGAAACTGACCTTATCGATTTGTATCGTGCTCGGCTGGATCAGTATTTGGCAATTGGATGTAGCTGTTCTCTATGGACAAAACTTATTGTCAACAACAACCATAGAAATGCTCTTCCGGCTGCTGCGAATTGGGACCATTATGGTCATCCCTTCTTTTTACGGCGTGACCTACTTCGTATTTAAAAATTTGGCGCTCACCAACCGCAGCCGCTGGATGCCGTATGTTCTGAATCGGAAAGTGCTCATCCTCTTGTATGCTTGGAGCGTTTTCGTCTATTTAACCAATTGGACGGATAAAGGCATTCAGAACATTCACCCGATTTTTAAAGGACGATTTATTGAATTCTATTACCCGACCTACGGACCATGGGCATGGATGTTCATGCTTCATCTTGGTCTTTACGTCATTATTATCGCTTGCAGCTTTTTCGTCAGCGTGAAAGTGAAGGATCAGGTGACGCGGTCTTTCCTGCTGCAATTCTTCGGTTCCACAACACTCTTATATGCTATTGCCATATTGAATACGAATGAAGCGATAGCACTTTTTACGAGCGGAATCGCTTGCCTTATCTTCTCAATTTGTATTTTTTCCGCGTTTACGCATATGAATGCGAAGCTTCTCAAAGTGATGAACTTGACGCTCAACGAACAAACGACGTTCTTACGTAAAATTTTGGATGCGAATCCGAGCTCCATTTCCGTGAAAGACAGCAAAGGCGTGATCAAGGACTTGAATCAATCCATGGCTTCCTTCTACGGGACAACGATTCAAAACGCCATCGGAAAGCGTGAAGTGGAACTCGCAACGGAGGAAGTGGCCAATTGGCATATGGCGTCGGATGCAGAGGCGCTAAACGCTTTCAACGATCTGTTTATTCCTGAGGTTCAAATCGGATCTGGTGACGAAGCACGGTGGTATCAATCTTCCAAAATTCCGATTACGCTATGGAATGAACCGCATCTTCTCACGATTATGACGGACATTACCCAATTAAAGCGTGCTGGGGAGATGATTGAATACCAAGCCCACCATGATTTATTAACGAAGCTGCCGAACCGGTCGTTATTTTGGCGGCGATTGACAGATGCGATTGCTCATGCCAAAGCTCAGCAGCAAAATTTGTCCGTGATGTTTCTCGATCTGGATCGGTTCAAAAATATTAATGATACGCTAGGCCATAATTTTGGTGATGAAACGCTGAAAGAAATCGGGAAGCGTCTGGCGTCATGTGTGCATAGCCCTGATATGGTGGCGCGTTGGGGAGGGGACGAATTCATTCTGCTGCTGACGGAATTCGAACATAGCGGCGAAACGATTGCTCTGGCCAAACGAATCTTAGATGTAATCTCGGAGCCGCTATCTCTCGGCGGATATGAAATGTATGTGACCGGGAGTATCGGGATTAGCTTGCATCCGCTCGACGACACGCCGCCGGAGATTCTGATTCAGCACGCGGATATTGCGATGTACCGGGCGAAGGAGCTCGGTAAAAACAATTATCAACTCTTTACGCCGGAGTTGGAAGAAGCGGGAGCGGGGCTCCTGGAGCTGGAGAACAGCTTACATAAAGCGCTGGCGCGCGAGGAGTTTGAGCTTCAATATCAGCCAATCATCCATGCAGAAACGGGAATGATCAGCGGGATGGAAGCTCTGCTGCGCTGGCGGCATCCGGTCAGAGGCCTCATCTCGCCGGAGAAATTCATTCCCATTGCGGAAGAGACCGGCTTGATCGTACCGATCGGGGAATGGGCCTTGCGCGAGGCCTGCAAACAGACGAAGGCATGGCAGGAAGCAGGGCTGCCGTCCTTAGCCGTTTCCGTCAATCTTTCGCCACGCCAGATCAAGAAGCATAACTTTGTGGAAACTGTTACGCGCGTGCTGGATGATACGGGACTGGATGCCGCGTATCTGTATCTTGAAATTACGGAAAATGTCGCGATTACCGGCGAGGATAACGTCGATAGCAAAATTAAAAGCTTATGCAGCATGGGAATCCGCTTTTCGATCGATGATTTCGGCACAGGGTATACGGCTATCAATTATTTAAAGAGATTTCCTGTCAATACTTTGAAAATAGACCGGTCTTTCGTCGCTGATATTGAAGAAAACCATGATCAACGAGGGATTCTAAAAGCTATTATTGCTCTAGCTCACAGCCTTAAGATTGAAATTGTCGCTGAAGGCGTCGAAACGGATGACCAATGCGACTTTCTTCGCCAACATGGCTGCACAAAGCTGCAGGGCTATTTATTCAGCAAACCGCTCAGCACGCAGCATTTCGAAGTCATCTTGCGCGAAAATCCACAGTTTTGCTAATAGGATAAGCCGCTGATCCAATTCGGATCAGCGGCTTTTTTAGCAGGGGACGATCAAATGAATTTTCGTTCCTTTGCCAATCTCGGTTTGGATGGAGAACTGGCCGCCGACACTACGAGCTCTTTCTTCCATATTGAACAGCCCGATCCCTTCCAAATTATTGACTTTCGTGAAGCCTTTGCCGTGATCTTCAATGGTGACATGAATGCTGCTCTCCAGATCCTGAACTTTTACCCATGCTTCAGCTGTATCGGCATACTTGCCGATATTCGTTAAAGCTTCTTGAATCACACGGTAAATCGTCGTTTCTTTATTAGGTTCGATCCGCTTCCGCAAATTGTTCTGGAAATGAACTTTGATATGATAATGTTCAGTGAAGTTTTCAATATAAGTGCGAATGGCAGGGACGACGCCCAAGTCATCCAATACGGACGGGCGAAGTTCCCAAGCTAAGCTGCGCACGTCGCCAATAATAGTGGACACGGTCGTCCTCAGTTCCTCCAGCTCGTTAATTCCGGATATGCCGATCAACCGATCCATCTGTACGAGCAGGGAAAACAGACTTTGCCCGATTCCATCATGCAGCTCCCTGGAAAATCGCCGCCGTTCCTCCTCTTGCACCTTCATGACATGCGTCATCATCTGCTGCAATTCTTCCTCGACTCGTTTCAATTCCGTCACTTCATTGCGAATCGAAAGATACTGGTACGGAGTACCGCTTTCGTCCAAGAAAGGCACGATCGTCGTATGGACCCAGTAATACGTATCATCTTTGGCTCTGTTTTTAATATCGCCATGCCATATTTTACCCGAAGTGATCGTTTGCCAAAGGTTCCTCATAAATGGTTTGCTATGATAACCTGAATTGATTATGCGGTGATCGTGGCCTAAGAGCTCACTGCGTTCGTACTTGGAAATCTCGCAAAACTTATCGTTTACATACTGAATTTTGCCATAACGATCTGTAACGGCCACAATAGAGGACTCGTCCAGAGCAAATTTAACGTCGGCTAAATGCCGGAGTGATTTCTTTAAACGCTCGCGATGGTCGGGATTTTGAATATGCTCATCAAGATACTCTTGCAGCCTGATAATTGTAGGCCCCATTAAGTTTGAATAGATCTGTGAATCAAATTGATTAACCAATAGCTAACCATCCTTTCAATACGTCCGCCTAATATTTTTCTAATATTATCTATTAATTCATTAATTTTCATTATATACGATTATTTTCATTCTACGAATCAGGGAATTCCCTTAATTGAAATGAAAAATATCAGCAATAATTATAACATTATAACGTTTCTATCCCTATTCACCTTTATTTATAAAGATCAGGAGAGTCCCTGATACAAATTAGCGGTAAGAAGTCTTAAAATTATAAACAGTTAATTGTTAATTGTTTATTAAATTCCATAATGAAGAGAACATAACTTTATTTCATTTGTTTTTCTAAATTCGATTATAACAATGCGAGGGGGCGGAGTATGATTAGGGATCTGATTCTAAACTTTTGCTTAATCACCATCTTCATGTTCTTCTCTGTAGCCTTCATCTATAAAATCAAACCTGTTATCCGAAATTCTTGGAGTTACAAGTGGAAGATTGGACTATTTCAAGGCGTTGCGGGCGTGATCCTGATGTGTGCAGGCATTCATATTGAAGAATCTCTCATTATTGACTTCAGAGCATTCCCGATCCTAGTAGCTTCTTATTTGGGAGGTCCGCTCTCAGCATTCGTCTCCGCTATCATCATTATTTTGACCCGTTTATTTTTCGCTTTTTCCGCAAAAGTTATGATTAAAGCTGCGATTACGCTCTTGATGATTTGTATCACCAGTATTGTAGCGAAACGCTATGTCACGAAATACTGGGCCTTCTGGCTCGTCGCGGTGTCTAGTGCGAGTATTATTCTTTTTCTGTACTTGCTATCCATGCAGTTTTCATTAACCTACCAAATTATTCCGTATATCATTACATTTCAAATAGGCGGTGTTTTTGTCGCATTTGTCATGTATTACTTAATCAATTCACAGCTGTTGAAGCAGAAATTTGACGTCTTGCAGATGGATTTGCTGGAAATTCTTCAATCGCAAGCTGGGTTGACGTACAAGGTGGTCAAAGAAAATGGCAAGGATGTCTACGACTTTGCCGGCGGGGATCTATCGCGGGAACTAGGAATCCCTGCCGAGAATTTGGTAGGCCGGTCTGTCGAGCATATTCGTCGTATGTATACACCGACGCTGCACAAACTTCTAGACACAGAGATGGAGAAGGCTTGGCAAGGACAACCTGTATCTTTTGAAGCCAATATAGCCAATCATACGGTGATCATTTCATTAAAGCCGATTTATGAGGAGAATGAAGTACAGGCGATCATCGGGTCAGTAACCAAAATAACGGAGCGCAAGCGATCGGAAGAAAAGCTCGCGGAAAGTGAAGAGTTATATCGTTCAATCGTCGAAGGCTCTTATAATTTGATTTTTCGCTTACAGATTGATGGCAAGATTACGTCCGTCAACCAACGGGTTCGAGAGATTTGTCAGATGGAAGATCGTCAGATTCTTGGCATGCGCTTAGATGAGGTTTTTCCTTCAGGGGAGCACATTCATGCTTTCGCTTATTACTTTGATCAAGCGGTACAAATGGGCACGGCACAGCATTTTGAGTGCAGTCTGCATGTAAAGGTTCAAAAGATCGATTTCAATGTCATCTTGAGTCCGTTCTATATGAATCATTCGATCATTGGAATCACTTGCACGATGCACGATGTCACGGATATCAAGAAACGAAAGGAAGCCGACGAGGCAAATCAGGCCAAAAGTGAATTTTTGGCTCGCATGAGCCATGAAATCCGCACGCCGTTAAGCGGTGTGATCGGTCTTTCGGAGTTATTACAACGAACGGAGATGTCTCCGGTGCAGCAGGATTATTTACACAAAATTTTATATTCGTCTCACACACTGATGGGCATTATTAACGACGTGCTGGACTTCTCCAAAATCGAATCCGGCAAAATTGAGTTGGATCAAGAAGAATTTAACGTCTGCGAAATGATGCAGGGATTATCCGATATGTTAAGTGCGCTAATCGGGCAAAAGCAGCTGAAATTCATTATCGACACTTCTCCGGATATACCGGAAACGCTCATTGGCGACTCTCTGCGAATCGAGCAAATTATGATCAACCTGATCAATAATGCTATCAAGTTTACAGAGCAGGGATATATTTTCGTTAAAGTAGAGCCTGTCCGTCATGAGGATGAGCTGATTTATGTGGAATTTTCCGTTGAGGACACGGGAATCGGTTTAACGAAAGAACAAATCTGCAAATTATTTAAGCCATTTACCCAGCTCGGATATTCGAGGATGCATAAGCACGGAGGAACAGGACTTGGCCTATCCATTTGCAAACATTTTGTTGATTTGATGAGTGGGACGATGGACGTGGAGAGCCAGCCGGGGAAAGGGAGCAAGTTCTCCTTTATTTTACCATTCACTATCGGTTCCCGGAATTCAGCAGAGCCAATTGCCAATGGATTGATACTTCCGCGGAAGAGGGTTCTGGTTGTGGAAAACAACCCGTTAGTTAGACAAAGCTTATGCACCATGCTGGAAACGATGAACCTTGAGGTCAATGCATGCGCCGATTACAAGACTTGTGATATCGGTCAGGCGCCATACGATGTCATTCTCAGCGATTTGGGTGCGGAAGAATACATCGATTTCCATGGTTGGGTAGCCTTCCAAAATCGAGTTAGTTCTAGCGGCGGCAAACATGTGATGATGGCCACACCGATCATTTGCGATCGCGTGCAGCAAGAATGGCCGGATCATGCGCAGCCGGATGCGATTCTGCTCATGCCGGTCTGCCGCGGCGGCTTGTATCAAACGCTGAAAAAGCTGCTTAGGAGCGAGATGAACAGCGATTCCGCCCCTGTGAAGCAGCTTCCTCCTCCTATAACGGTGAAAGGGAATCGGGTCCTGCTGGCTGAAGACAATGAAATTAATCAGCTTGTCGTCACGGAATATTTAACGATGCATGGCTACTCCGTAACTATTGCCAATAATGGCTTGGAGGTGCTGGAGGAGCTGCAAGCTCAGCAATGGGATATCGTCCTCATGGATATTCATATGCCTGAGATGGATGGCATTGAAGCGACCAGGCTGATCAGGGCCGATCGCCGTTATGATAAGCTGCCGATCATCGCGCTAACGGCCGGCGTCGTGAAGGAAGATTATGAGATGTACGAGCAGATTGGGATGAATGATGTTTTAACGAAACCGCTTGAAATTGAAAAGCTTCTGGAAGCTATTCACAAGCACGTTACTCACCAAGTTTCCTTGAAGCATAGCGGCTATAGTCAAATAGAAGGTATCGATATCGAAGCGATTAGGATTAGAGTCGGCGGCAAAGAAAACATTGTCTGGCACATGCTTAGCAAGTTTCAACGGGAGTACAGCCTGTTTATCGAACAATTGCGGGCAGCTTTAGCACAGAATGACCGCGTTCAAGCCCAATACTTGCTCCATACGCTCAAAGGAGTTGCCGCGAATATTTCCGCCTCCGAGTTGTTTAACGCCACTGCCGCATTAGAGAAATCCATTGTACAAGGCGAAGATGATGAAACTGCTGCTAATCAGCTGGAACGAGAGCTGCAAACCGTTCTTGCTTCCTTACAATCAATATCTGATGAATGGAGAGGATCTGATTCATGAGAGTACTTTTAATTGAAGATGAAACGATTATCGGTGATATGATTGCGATGTATTTGACCGATGAAGATCATAAGGTGGAAAGAGTGGAGAATGGACGTCAAGGATTGGATATTATCCGAGTGTTTAATCCGGAAATTATCATTACCGACTGTATTTTGCCAGACATTGACGGGATTGATGTATGTAAAGAAATACGTGATTTTTCCACGGTGCCTATTATTATGATTTCTATGAACACAGATATTATGAATCGCGTCAATGCTTTGCTGGCTGGTGCAGATGATTATTTATGCAAGCCGTTCAGCTTGAAAGAGCTGGAGGCCAGAATGGCCGCGCAAATGAGAAGAGCGAATCACACCTATGAACCTATTCAGCCGCTTAGCCCGGGGAAGGTCGATGACATCATTAGCATCGACAAAGCATTGCGTACAATCAGCGTCGACGGCAAAGATGTGGAGATGACGTTCTCCGAATTCGAGATTATGTATTTGTTTAATAATAATCCTGGCAGAGTGTTCAGCAGAGAAGAATTGATTACGTATTTACGGGGAAGTGACACACAGGTGAGCGAACGGTCCATCGATGTTTTTGTTACAAAGCTCAGAAATAAGATTGAAAAGGATCCCAAAAATCCGCAGATGATCAAGACGGTTTGGGGAATCGGATACAAGTTTGCGAAAGCATAATAGTGCGCACATAGAGGGCAACCTAACAGCCATATGGATGGCTTAGGTTGTCCTCTTTATTCATTGCTTGTTTTATATTTCGATAACCATTAAAATAAGAGGGGCATGATGTCCCTATTTACATGACTAGGAGTGATTCCATGACTACTATAGATACAGCTTTTACTCTAAAAAATTTGATGCTCAAGAACCGGATCGTGATGGCTCCGATGTGTCAATATTCCGTAGATGCCGAAGATGGCACGCCGAATGAATGGCATTACGTTCACTATGTATCCCGCGCCGTTGGCGGTACAGGGCTGATCATTATAGAAATGACTGATGTCGAACCTGACGGCCGGATTACAAACCGAGATTTGGGTTTATGGTCCGATGAGCAGATTCCTGCTTATAAGCGGATCGTTAATGAAGTGCATAAATACGGCTCCAAGATCGGCATTCAGCTTGCACATGCAGGGCGTAAAGCACAGGATGCCGTGCAGCCTGTCAGCGCATCGGCCATCCCTGTGCAAGGCGAGAACTTAACCCCGCCGAGAGCGCTGTCTACTGAAGAAGTGAAAGATATGGTCAACAAATTCAAAGAGGCTGCAAGGCGAGCGGTTGCAGCCGGTTTCGACACGATCGAGCTGCATGGCGCACACGGTTATTTGATGCATCAATTTCATTCGCCGGGCATTAATCAACGGACGGATGAATACGGCCAAGATTTATCACGCTTCGGCGTTGAGGTTATTCAAGCGGTGCGCAGCGTGATGCCTGCGGATATGCCGTTGATCCTAAGAATCTCGGCCATCGAATATATGGATGGCGGATATGGCCTAGAGCATTCGCTTGCCATCGCGAAGAAATATAAAGCGGCCGGTGTGGATATGTTTCACGTATCCAGCGGTGGCGAGGCGCCTCCAGGGGTGTTGAAACCCGGCAATCACCCAGGTTATCAAGTTCCGTTTGCCCGGGCGTACAAGCAGGCGTTAGACGTTCCTGTCATTGCCGTCGGCAAATTGGAAGATCCGCTGCTCGCTGAGGCTACGCTGGCAAATGGCGATGCCGACCTCGTAGGCGTTGCCCGCGGCATGCTGGATGATCCTTATTGGAGCATGCACGCCTTGAGAACCGTTACTAGAAAAGTGGAACCTCCGGTTCAGTATGCTAGAGGGATTTACGTGCGATAACGCAAGCAAGCGAAAGAGAAAGAGCAGGTAAGACACCAAGAAAGACACCAAGAAAGACACCAAGAAAGACACCTTAGCGGTATTATCCCCTTTCAACAAGGTTAAGTTCATCTTACCAGATGTCCTTTTCTTGTCTACTAAAAGGGGGAATACCATAGCGGTGTCTTTTTTTATTTAGGACATCAAAGTCTGCAGCTGGAATATATTTGGAAACGTACAGATGGATCGGCAATTGCCGGGATCCTGCGAGCCAAATGGAGTCTGGAGGATGGTCATGAGAGCGATCGTGTGCACGAAATATGGGTCACCAGATGTTTTAAAGCTGGTGGAGGTAGGAGCAAAGCCGCCGAAAGACGATGAAATTCAAGTGCGCATTCATGCGACAACCGTCACTGCAGGGGACTGCAGAGTCCGGAGTTTTAACAGCCCCGCCGCGTATTGGCTCCCGATGCGCTTGTTTTTGGGAATCACTAAACCTAGAAAAGCCATATTGGGCGTGGAGTTGGCTGGGGAGGTTGTGGCGATTGGTAAAAATGTGAAACGATTTCAAAAGGGTGATCCAATTTTTGCCTTCCCAGGCATGCGCTTTGGCGCCCATGCGGAATACATTTGCTTACCGGAAGACGGACTGGTCGCGGTGAAACCGGACAATGCGTCCTATGAAGAGGCGGCTGCGATTCTTTCCGGGGGAACGACTGCGCTATATTTTCTTAGAAGAGGACAGATTCGGAAGGGGCAGCAAGTTCTCATCTACGGCGCATCCGGTTCTGTCGGGACATCTGCAGTGCAGCTAGCCAAATATTTGGGGGCGGAAGTGACCGGCGTATGCAGTACTTCGAATATCGATTTGGTCCGATCGCTGGGTGCGGATCGGGTCATTGATTATACGAAGGAGGATTGGCTTGAGACCTGCGTGAACTATGATCTTATTTTTGATGCGGTGGGAAAAATACCGAAGTTTAAGCGAAGAAAAGGATTAGCTTCAAATGGGGTCTTTGTGACCGTTGACGGCCAGGGAATCGCGAAGGTGCGCAAAGAAGATCTGGAAGTGCTGAAGACGCTTATGGAGATGGGCAAGCTAATAGCGGCTATTGACCGCAGCTACCCGTTGGAGCGGATGGCTGAAGCACATGCTTATGTCGAGCAAGGGCACAAACGCGGGAACGTCGTTATCACTGTGTGAGTGCACGGCGGGGCTGAGTTTCACTGAATTAAAGCGAACATGCGGCAATACGGGCGCACGATGCCGCATGTTTTTGCTGATTAGGAGGAATGGAAATATAATGAAAAAAGGAATGTGAAATAGATGCTGAGGAGGCATAGGGAGGCGCTCATGAATAGGATGGTATAAGATTTTGTAAGGGCTTACAACTTAAGAATGTGTAGCATAATAAGGAGTTGATGAATGAAATGAAACGAATTCCAACTCATTTACAGCCGTATGAAGCCGAGCAGCATTATGACCGTTATACCCCCATTGATCACGCCGTATGGCGCTATGTGATGCGTCAGAACCATCATGCTTTACATGATAAAGCGCATACTGCATTTGTTGACGGACTCTTACAGTCAGGTATTGGGACGGAGAAAATACCCCGTGTTTCCGAGATGAACGACTGTTTGGCCAAAATTGGCTGGGGCGCCATCATCGTTAATGGCCTTGTACCCGGCTCCGTATTTTATGAATTGCTGGCCAATGGCATATTGCCGATCGCTACGGAGATTAGGAAATTAACGAACATTGAGTATACACCGGCACCGGATATCATCCATGAAGCGGCGGGGCATGCGCCAATATTATTTGATCCGGCGTATCGAGCTTATGTGCAGGCGATCGGAGCGGTTGGTGCGAAAGCATTCTCTATGAAAGAGCGGCGGGAGGCGTTTGAGGCGCTTCGGCAGTTGACCATTGTCATGGAGAATCCGCAATCCACACTGGAAGAAAAAGCGGCAGCCCAGAAGCTTGCAGAAGAGAAGCAGAAAGCGATCGTCGGATTGTCAGAGGCGGAGAAAGTGTCGCGTTTATTTTGGGCTACAGTCGAATATGGGCTAATAGGGGATGTGAACGATCCGAAAATTTACGGCGCGGGATTGTTATCTTCGGTTGGTGAAAGCAAGCATTGCTTTACGGATGCGGTCGAGAAAATACCGTACTCGGTAGAGGCTTGTGTCGCCAGCCCTAAGCCTGTGACGGAGATGCAGAGCCAACTTTTTGTATGTCAAAGCTTTAAACAATTAATGGAAGGCGTGGAATCGTTAGCGAGCACAATGGCGTTCCGGGTTGGCGGCACGGAAAGTCTGGAGAAAGCGCTCCGTTCGAGAAATGTCGCTACCTGCGAATTCAATTCCGGGATCTGTGTGACAGGAATCGTCGACAGTCTGAGGAAGGATGAGAACGGCGAAGCCATCTATGTGCATACTGCCGGTGAGACTGCGCTAAGCGTGAATCATCATCAGCTGCCAGGTCATGGGAAAGATTACCATGCCAAGGGGTTTGGTACGCCGCTTGGCTTGCTGCAAGGGCAGATTGCACTGGAGCATTGCGACGATCAAGCTCTGGCGGATCTGGGCGTTGTGGAAGGCCAGTTCGCTGAGATTATCTTTGAGAGCGGCATTCAAGTATCAGGCAGAGTGGCCGGGATTATGAGGAGCGCGGCTTGTGTGATCCTTGTTTCCTTCGAGGAATGTACGGTGACATGGAAGGATGAGGTTCTTTTTAAAAAAGAATGGGGCACCTATGATATGGCAGTCGGTTCACGGATTGTTTCGGCTTATCCAGGAGCGGCTGATCCAGCTTCTTACTATGACGCGCCTGTCCTGAAGGTTGAGGTGGCTGAGCCGATTGCTGATGCTCCTGCATCGCTGACGGATCTGGAAGTTTTGTACCAGCATGTGGCAGCATTAAGAGAGCGAGGTCCTTTGGCGGAAAATGTACAGGAGCTTCGCGAAATTCATGAAGCGCTTGGCCGTTCGTATCCGAATGATTGGCTGCTGCGCTTGGAGCTGCTGGAGCTGGCTGCTGCTAACCCGGCCATGAGGGAGATGGAAGTATCGCTGGGAGAGGAGCTTCAGGCGTTGAGCAAAGTGGCTTCGTTGACAAATCTAATAGGTAATGGGTTATCTATTATTTATCCGGGCGAATGACGGCAATCGTTGTAAGAAGTCCTGTGCGCGTGCTTGAGCTTAGCGGCATATTTTGCTGTTGAGCTCGCGCGCGGGGCAGGGTGGGAGGAGCTTACTTGGGCAGCTCCCAAGTTTAAGCTTGTTTTTCGCGCTTAAAATGACAACTTTGCTGGCGCCGACTGACTTAGCGTTCTATTTCAAAGCTAACGCTCAGCCTTGCCTCCTTAGCTTGCTCGTATCATATATTTAAGCTTGTTTCACAAGCTTAATAGCCCCCTTTTGATCCCGCATATCGGCTTCATCTCGAAATCCCACGCTAACCCCCGTATCCGTGTCTCGCCACCTAAGTACTACTTTAACTAACCAATTTCTTCCATTCATGCTACTGTTTTGTGTTTTCTGGTCATATAAGTGCTATTAGTCACTTCGAATCCTGGGCGTAACTCTAGGTATACAGCAACAATGGTTGCTAGTTGGACTAGCTATACATACTGTCGGTACATTTGGATACGGCTTCGGCGGGGTGGAAAGGAAGAAGAGGTTCACTCACGCTCAATTGCCGCGTTTGGCATGTTGTGGGCGATCAGCATAGTTTGTTTTGTCAAAGGTTTGTTACGGGTGAGTTAGGGGAAGCGAAGCATGACTCTAACGTAAAATGTTATAATATGGTGGGTCATTAGATTCATTTATAAAAAAAGGAGTGTGAAAATGAGAAGCGCTGCTGAAGCAATCCAAGCCGCCGGCGAAACAGGCGCACCGATCATCGTTGCAGAAGGTTTAGTCAAAAAATACGGAGCCCATACGGCGGTCAATGGTGTCCATTTTACCGTTATGCGCGGAGAAGTGTTAGGACTGCTTGGTCCTAATGGCGCAGGGAAGACGACGACGATGGAGATGATCGAAGGGCTCCGCCGCCCAGATGGCGGTTCGGCGAAAGTCGCCGGCTACGATACGCAGAAAGATTTGCGCAAGGTGAAGGAAGTGATCGGCGTACAGCTGCAATCGACGTCGATGTTTGACTTGCTGAAAGTGAAGGAAATCGTTCGCATGTACGCAAGCTTTTATCCCAAATCGCTGCCGGTGAAGCCGCTGCTTGAAGCTATGATTTTGAAGGAGAAGATGAATGATCGTGTCAAGCACTTGTCCGGCGGTCAAAAGCAGCGGCTGGCGATTGCGCTCGCGCTCGTGAATGATCCGCAGGTCGTCTTCCTGGATGAACCGACGACGGGTCTAGATCCGCAAGCAAGGCGGACGTTGTGGGATATTATTCTTAAGCTTAAGGAGCAGGGCAAAACGGTTGTTTTAAGCACTCATTATATGGATGAAGCGCACGTGCTCTGCGATCGCATCTGTCTGATGGACCAGGGAAAAGTAATTGCCCTCGATACCCCGCATCGCCTCGTGCGCAGCCTGCATTCCGGCAACGCCATTGAGTTTAGGCTCTCCGGCTACGAGAGCTTGCCAGAAGCGGAGCGCACATCGCTCCTGCAGCTCATGCAATCAGTCGCGGAAGTGAAACAGGTCGATTCGCGTCTAGATGCGTTCGTCTTGTATACCGACAATTTGCAGGCCTCGCTCATTGACTTTATCGAAAAAGCCGGCGAAGCCGGAATCGCCTATGATGAGCTGCAGACGAGGACAGCGACCCTCGAAGACGTGTTCATCCACATGACAGGGAGGAGCTTGAGAGAGGAATGAATGTTGCTGCTTATATTCAATTGACGCTTGCTCAGCTCCGTATTTTTGCCCGTAATCGCCAAATGTTGTTCTTCACCCTGTTGTTTCCGCTTCTGCTCATGGTCATGCTGGGTTCATTCGTCGGCAAAGGGGGCGGCATGTCGTTTGAAACGGTCATCGTCGATCAAGATGCGACCCCGCAGTCGCAGTCGCTTATTGCTGCTTTGGAGGATTCTTCCTTATCGCCATTGAAAGCGGTTGTTAGTGCGAATGAGTCGCAGGCGCAAGAGCTGCTCAAAAAAGGGGATAAGCAATTTGTCATCGTGATCCCAAGCGGATATGGCGGGCAAATCGCTGCCGTTTCTTCAACGGCTTCGGGCGTGATTAATCCTATGAGTCTTCAAGTCTATTACGATGAGACCGATGCATCCAGAGCGAACGTCGGACTTGCGGTGATCGGGCAGCTTATTGATGGTGTCAGCAAAAAGATCACCCAGTATAAGCCGGCGGTAACCGTTGAAGGTAAAGGCGTGCGTTCGCTGAATTTAAAATATATCGACTTCCTTGTGCCGGGCATCGTCGCGATGATGATTATGTCCAACAACCTGAACGGTGTCGCTGGACAGATTTCTTCTTGGCGCGAGCGGGGCGTGCTTCGGCGGATGCAAAGCACGACACTGCAGGCGCCGACGTTTATCGCCGCTCAAATTACGGCGCGCTTACTGCTGAACAGCGCCCAGGCGTTGTTCGTCGTGTTGATCGGCAGCCTGCTGTTCCACACGCAAGTGAACGGCTCGTGGTGGCTGCTCATTTTTTTCATCGTGCTGGGCACGCTGGCCTTCATGGCGGTGGGTTTTATCATCGCCGGCTTGGCGAAATCGCCGGAATCGGCTGGGCCGATTGCCGGGGTTATTTCTTTCCCGCTTATGTTTCTGGGCGGGGTGTTTTTTCCGACGAACTCGATGCCTGCGGCGTTCCAAGCCGTGGTCAACGTGCTGCCGATCGCACACTTGTCGACGGCGCTTCGCCAAGTGATGAATGTTGGCGCTGGGTTCGGCGATTTGTGGATGCAGGCTGCCGTGCTCGGCGGCTGGGCGATCGTCGCCTTCATCGTCGCAAGCTTTACGTTTCGCTGGGACTAAAAGCAAAGGCTCTAACCGCCTCATAACGGTTGGAACACATCGCGTCAACTGGTCAACGAAGATATTCACAAAATGATCGTTGGCGGAGCGGATGTGAAGACGATGTTGAAGTCGTGGACGCGATACACATCATTTACAGGCAGGCGGTGATCGGGGGCCGTCTGCCTTCCATTTGCTCATTTTTTCAAGATGAGTAATAATGAATGGTGGTAGCTATGTTGGAACGATAATGGAGGAGATTACAAATGAGTCAACGCTATAGACTGACAAGAGAATTCCAAGAGCACAATCCTGAGAAATTGATATCTTTGGAGGATTGCAAAGCGTATTTCGCCTCGCAGTCTGATTTTACGTATACATCGGTGTTTACGGTAAAAGGCGCGACAACCATGTCCATTGAAGGCGATTTTTTCATGTGGAGGTATGGGGATGTGCAAATTCCTTTTCGCTACTATCAGGGCGATATTTACGTCTCCGGCAGCAATCCGGCGGTTCTTCCCAGGATGATGGAGGTTGCCAGCGCTTTGCAAGCGGATGTGACGGAGGGTTAGAGGCTCGATGACTTTACAGCAGTTGAAATATGTCATAGAGGTCGCGAACCGGGGCTCGATTAATGAGGCTGCCAAAAGATTATTTATTACGCAGCCCAGCCTTTCCAATGCGATCCGGGATTTGGAAGAAGAGATGCAGATCTCGATCTTCGATCGATCGAATAAAGGGATCTCCTTGTCGAAGGAAGGGGTCGAGTTTCTAAGTTATGCGCGCCAAGTTGTCGAGCAAGCGGAACTGCTCGAGAACCGCTATCGGAACGCCAAGCCCTCACCGCAGCATTTTTCGGTTTCCACGCAGCATTATGCTTTTGCGGTAAACGCCTTTGTGAAGCTGGTCCAGGAATACGGGCAGGATGAATACGAATTGGCCATGCGCGAGACGAAGACGTATGAAATTATTGAAGATGTCAAAATGCTGCGCAGTGAAATCGGCATTTTATATGTGAATGAATTTAATGAGAAAGTCATTCACAAGATGCTGAAAGAGGCGAATTTGCAATTCAACCACTTATTTACAGCGAAGCCGCATATTTTTATCAGTGTTAAAAATCCGCTGGCCCAGCAGTCGATCGTCACGATCGAACAACTTGAACCCTATCCATACTTGTCCTTTGATCAAGGGGAGTACAACTCGTTTCATTTTTCCGAGGAAATTCTCAGTACGCTCTCGCATCAAAAGAGCATTCGCGTAACGGATCGGGCAACATTGTTCAATTTATTGATCGGCTTGAATGGATATACGATTTCCACCGGGGTCCTGCCTTCTGATTTAAACGGCAATGAAATCATTCCTGTGCCTTTGGATTGTGAAGAAAGCATGCATGTGGGATGGATCTCTCACAAAAACGCCTTGCTGACGAAGCTGGGGGCGGCCTACATCGATGCCTTGCAACAGTCCATTTCATGATGAAAGGGGCTTTTCCGCTGCTTGTTATAGCTTTAAGCTATAGCTAGATATATGTTAATGGAATTACAGCATGATTGCCTATTTGTGATACCTTTTGTATACCAATGAAAGAAGGGGCTTGCATGACTTCCTGACTTGGAGGGGCATGCCAATACGGAAGGGGAGCAAGTATGCTTAGAGAGAAAATTGCGGCTAAACAAGCCGGCATTTTAACATATGGAATGACACCGCCGAAGGCGACGCATCCACCGGAAAAAATCGCGGAAATTTCCCAGAAACAATTGGCACGGATCCAAGAACTGCAAATTGACGCTTTAATTCTTTATGATGTCCAGGACGAAGCCGATCGGATTGAGCATGAAAGACCTTTTCCTTACTTGCCGACGCTGGATCCCTTGACGTATAGTGAAACGTATTTCCAGTCCTTGCCTTATGATCAAATTATTTATCGCTGTGTAGGCAAATATTCGGAGGATCAGTTCGCCGATTGGGTCAAAATGGATAACGATCGCGACCGGTTTGCAGTATACGTGGGCAGTTCCTCGCATTCACAAGCGGTACATTTGGATCTGACGCGCGCTTACGAGCTAAGCCAACATCATAATGACAATCTGACTTTCGGGGGCGTCGTCATTCCGGAAAGGCACATGAAGAAGAACGATGAGCATATGAGGGTTATGAGCAAGGTGCAGAGCGGGTGCAAGTTTTTTGTGTCGCAAGCGACGTATGATGTGGAAAACTCCAAAAATTTCCTATCGGAATATTATTACCACTGCATGAGTAACGGGTTGGAAATGGTCCCGATCTTATTTAACCTCGCGCCTTGCGGTTCGCCGAAAACACTGGATTTCATGAAGTGGCTGGGCATTCGGATCCCGTCATGGTTAGAAAATGAGTTGATTTATTCCAGTGATGTGTTGGACAAGTCGATCCAATTAACAAAAAAAATCTTTGAAGAAATTTTCGAGTTCGGGCTGGAGAAGGGTATCCCTATTGGCTGCAGCATCGAAAGCGTGTCCACGCGGAAGGTCGAGATCGAAGCGTCGATTCAATTGGTTCAAGATATTAGAGCGATGATCGATCGAAAATTGCATGTCTGACAAATAGGCTCCGAATGGGGCCTTTTTCTGTTGTAGAAGCGAAACAACGGCACTTCTTTTTCGTATTTAATGTTAGCAGGAGGTGCTTGGCATGCAGCTGTATTTTAAGGATCGCTTGTTTAGTGCTGGAATCACGGAAATTTTAAATGAACAAGAACAACAGGTGGGTAAGATTGATCTCAAGAGTGCATTTACTTCAGCGATCGATGTGTACGGCGCAGATGGCCGGATGTTGTGTAAAGGAAGGTTTCCCTTCTTCTCGAACCGCTGGGAGGTTTGCGATGCCGATGAGCGGCAGTTGGGTGTGTTGCGCGTGCGATTTTCTTTTCTCTCCAAGAAATTCACCTATGAAGCAGAGGGAAGAGGCAGATACGATCTCGTAGGTTCGTTCATGTCAAGAGAGTATGCGATTCATGATGAATCCGGCACCGAGCTTGCCCATTTCCGCCAAGTCAACGGCATGTTTAGCTCAGGCGCTTTTCGATTGGATCATACAAGCACCAAGTTGGATAGCTATGAGCTGGTGGCGGTTATTATGGGGATGTATGCGATTCAAAAAAGACAAAGCTCTGCCGCGAATGCTGGAACCATTTAGCAGGTCATAGAAAGAGGGTGTCCCAAAAGCCGTGAAATTGGCTCAGGACACCCTGTTTGGGCTGCTTTTAAGAAAAGGTGGATAAGTCCTTATTGGATCGAAGCTTCGTAGATGTCATGGATGGACTTGGCCAACATCGTGTTAAATTCATCTTCGCTTTGCTGGAACGTTAACCCTTGCGACAAAGCGCGCGAGAAGCTGGCGATCAATCCTTGATGCTGGGCCAGTTTCTCATTGGCTTCCGCCTGCGAGTATCCGCCTGACAAAGCAACAACGCGAATCACATGCGGATCTTGCATCAGATCGCTGTAGAAATTCGTTTCCGTCGGGATGGAGAGCTTCAGCATGATCTTGACATCTTGGTCAAGGGAAGCTAACTGGCGGATAAGCTCGTCTTTCAACAGCTTCTCGGACGCTGCTTTATCTGCGCTGTAAATGTCAACTTCAGGCTCGATAATCGGAACAAGCCCCATCGCGGCGATTTGTTTGCCCAGCTCGAATTGCTGCTCGACGACTTGGCGAATGCCGGCCGGGTTGGCCTCTTTGATCACCGAGCGCATTTTTGTGCCAAAAATATGTCGCTCAACCGCACGTTTCAACAGCTCGTCCAGTCCTGGAATCGGCTTCATGAGCTGAACGCCGTTGTCGAGCTCGGCGAGCCCTTGGTCAACTTTTAAGAAAGGTACAATGCCCTTCTTGTCCCACAAATAATCAGCGGTAAATTGACCGTCAATGGTGCGATCCATTGTGTTCTCAAATAAAATAGCGCCGAGTATGTATTCGGAATCAAACGCCGGGCTTTTTATGATGCGAGTTCTCATCTCGTGAACCATTTCAAACATTTGATCGGCGTTGGAGTAGCGGTCTTCTTGGATGCCGTATTGCTGTAATGCTTTGGGAGTGCTGCCGCCGCTTTGATCCAGGGCTGCAATAAAGCCCTTGCCTGAGTGGATTCGTTCGAGCTGTGTGGTATTCATCGTTGTATCTCCCTTTCCTTCTAAAATATAATTCCAACATTAACCATTTTAGTATAGCATGTTTATCTGTAAACACAAATTTGTCTTGGCATGTTTCATGCATGCCAGCAATCAAAAAGAAAAAACCGTTTCTGACCTCGGAAAGGGCAGGAAACGGTCGAAATGTTAGTTATCTGTGCTATAATCGACCACGATCACATTGTCCAAAATACCGCCAAGCGATTTCACGAAAGCTTGATGAATAGGGTGTGGACCATATGCGCGCAGCGCTTCGAGATTCTCGAATGTCACCCGTAGTCCAAGGGTATAGCCGTGAATATTCGCTGTCTCTTCGGTCACATTGATGCCTGCGCTCATATCTGTGATGCCGGGGATCTGGTTGCGGAAGGCAAGGAGCTGGTCCAGCAGATCCTGCTGTTTGGCCGGGGTGAGGTGTTCATTGAATTTAAAAATGACAAGATGCTCGTACATGTGGCGTCACTCCTGTTTTGTTTTTGTTTATTGTAACATATTTCTTATTGAAGGATGATAGCATGGAGAAACGTATGACGATTCGGGCTTTGAAATATGGTGACAGGCCTCATTATGAATGGGATACCCTTTTATTGGAAGAAACTGCTGAATATCTGTTTGTTCTTGGCGAGTACGGCAGGAAGCTGAACCATTTTACGAAACAAAAAGTGTTCACCATGGATGCTTGGACGATTGAATTCTTCTCCTTTGTTTCCTGGTTTACGGTAAGCGCGAACATTGTCGATGGAAAGATCGATCAATATTACTGCAATATCAACCAGCCTGCCAAGCTGGAAGGCACAACGGTTTCTTTTGTCGATTTGGATTTGGATTATGTGAAAAGAAATGGGCAGTGGTTGGTGGTCGACGAAGACGAGTTCGCCAGCAACGCCATTCGATATGCGTATCCCGATGATTTGATCGTTCGGGCGAGGCATGAGCTGACGAACTTGCAGGAGCGAGTTCGCGATCAGTTGTTTCCTTTTGACGGGACGATTGAAACGTTCATTTCGCGTATTCCGAAGTGACGGGGCCGCTTCGTAATAAGTAAGGGAATAGCGGAAGCAGCACTTCCGCTAATTGCCATGTAAAGCCGCGTATGGCGTCCGCCGCGCTTTAAGCTCGCGCAGGCACGAGACGCTTGCGCATCCGCTGCGCCTGAAGCTCACGCGCCATGTAAGCTTGAATTGCTCTAGATTCATCGGTCGCGTATTCCGGGTAGGCGAGGTTCCGCGTCTCCATGGGATCTTCCGTCAAATTATAGAGCTCATATTCTTCCGGCTCCGGCACAGTTTTGATCGTCTTGATGCAAGGATGTTCGCCGAGAGCCGTGCTGGCTGTGAGCTGAACATCCCGAACCCCTGGCACACTCCAAAACTGCGGGTTGTCAAAGTACCGGGTAAACTTCCAGAGCTCCTGCGCCTGATTGCGGATGATTTTGAGCAAAATCGTCTCGATATGGTTCGGCTGGATCGCAGATGCATACGGAATGCCGAGCGGACTGACTTGATGCTGACCGCGGGTTACGTCGTCATCCGTCATAAAATACACCGGTTCCTCCGGAATCTCGTGCTCATCCTGCTGACCGTTAATGAGCGGTGAAAGGTCTCTGCCGACCAGCGGATGCACGTCACTAAACCTCGCTTGCAGACGGAGCTGGATTTCGCTAACGTCGGCCTGGGCCAAGCCTAACAGGGTCGGCAGGAGGTCCAGGTGGCTCGTTAGTTTCTCGCACTGCCGAGGCGCGTCATAAAGGCGCGGATGATGGACGATTAGCGGAACGTGAATGATTTCTTCGTAGGCAGCGTAAAACTTCTGATGCATGTATCCGTGAGCGCCAAGCATATCGCCATGATCAGATGTAAAGATGACATATGTATTCTCGTAAAAAGAGGACTGCATTAAACTCTCCAGCACCCGATTGACTTGCTGATCGGCATTTTTCTGCAGTTGTTCGTATAGCTGACGGTAATGCACTTGATTCCAAATCGGCTGCAGCGCTTGCGGATACGTATCCCGGTAGCTCGCCTGACACCTTGGCTTCGTATGCAGCGATTCGGTCTGCGTCGGCGAAGGGGGCGGATCAGGCATCGGTTCCACGGCGAAATTGAACATCGGATGAAGCGCGGTTAAGGCACCGTACAACACGATATCGTGCGGATTGAGGAATGAGGCGATGAGGAGCCAAGGCTTGTCGTCGCCATTTTGTTTTTGTCGGTCCAGTGTCTCGATCAGCGCAGCTGCTTCCTCCCCGTACACAATGTCGCGGCCGCTCACGCCGATCCCGGCTGAGGAAGCGGAATTGCGGGGATTCGTGCCGTGCGGTTCCGGACCGATCCAATCGGAGAAGCCGTATTCATCGAGCGGATCCGCATGCAAATATAGCTGTTCCTTCCTTGGATCAGGAACGCCGGTGACCGGCTCATAGCTCGGCAAGCTTTGGTGGGTACCGGGACGGACGATATCCTCGTGCGAAATATGCCATTTGCCCTTGTAGAACGTCCGGTAGCCGGCCTCGCGGAAATAATGGCCCATCGTGGGCACCGTATGCGGGTTTAGCCAGAACATATCGGAATCATAAGCTCGCTTGGCGATGCCGTCCGTCTGGGAGACACCATGAAGCGATGGATAGTGCCCGGTAAATAAAGTAGCCCGACTGGGGCAACAAGCAGCGCTGCCGATGTAATGGCGATGAAATTCGAGGCCGTGCGCTCTTAAGCGCTCGTGGGCGACGAGATGATGTTGACGCCATTCCCGGGTAGCCGCACTTTCGTATACAGGCGGGTATCGCTCCTCATCAACAAGAATGACGAGTATATTCGGTCGTTGTCCGATTGGGCTCATGACGGTTCACCCCGTAGTTCGTTTTGTACTATATATGACAACGGGCTTAAGAATAAACATCGGAAAATGTTGACTTGCAAAAGAATGGATCCTTCGCAAGATGCGCAGTCTATTAGGCGGAGGTGAGTAACATGGATGAGCAAAAAGATACAGTCACATCTTACGATCCGGAATCCGGGCAATCCAAAGAAGTGAATGTGGTCCTGGATCATACCCGCAACGGTGGCATGGCCTATTCGATTGAGGACGGGAAGAAAGATAAATCGCGAAACACGCAATAACGATTGCCAATGAAACGCATGCTGACTCTGAGGAGATGACTCCCTTTGACACATGTGTTTTTTTATCTTTTTATGGATAAAATATCCACAGGATCATAACCTGTCCTGCTTGATCTTGAAGATTAATGAACTTACGGAGGCATACGATGTTAGATTTAACAGAGCTTGAGCATGTTCACGCAGATATTGAGTCCGTTCATGAGGTTGTCCAATCTTTAAAAGCCAGAGTCGATGGCGTATATATAGGTATTCACCTCCTTAAGAACCCGGAGGGCGCATATTTTTATGAGCTCAGCCATTATTATCGGGGGGCGGACAATGCAGGGCCCTTGTCAGCGACTGCGATGGAGAACCGCTATGCGACGCTTCAGGAAGCCGCACGGGGGGCGCTGCAAGCAGCAACGATGTGCTACAGAAGTACGGATGAAGGCGGCTCCTGGCAAAGGAACGATACGTTTATGCACTAGGGCTTTTCGGCAGATGTATTTTAAAAGCTTCCATACATAGCCACGGCGCTGAAATCCAAATTCTATATGCGCTATGGCTATTTTTTTCTATATATCAGCTGAAACTTTCTGCGAAAAATTGCGTCTATCGATCAAATAACACAATGAAAGGTTGTCATTGTTCAATGAGAGGCTGGCAGAAAACCTACTACTTCGGCATGCTTTTAGCCATCATCCTATCTGTGATTGGCGAATTAATATGGCTTCCCGACCCTATCCGGTTAGGGAACGGTTTTTATTGGCTGGATGGCCTTGATTTTTTTGCATTTATCATTGTTCTCGTACCTTTGTGTTGGATCGTTGGCGCGTTGCTTAACATCTTTTCTGCTAGGGGATATCATGTTCAACTTGGGGGAGCGGGAAACAAACAAGTTTCCGTCATTCAATCGCGCTGGCGTGTATGGCGAAGTGGAGCCGTATGCGTGTCTGGAGCGCTGGCGGTCATAGCCATCATAACAGTTCCGAAACAAATCGAATATTCGGTCGGTTCTCTAGGGATCGTATGGCTGCTCGTTTTTGTCGACCTATTTTTCAGTGAACGTGCTTGGCGTAAGCTTCCCACTCAGAGCCTGACCTTTTTTTTGGGAATCCTTTGTATTTTAGCCTTTTTGTTTTGGCCAACTGCTTACTTGGTTACCTATCCAGGGGTAACAATGAACATGAATCGGTACGCAGCGGTGAACGGCGGGGGTGTGCATGGTGAGACTTCCGGCGTACTCGTTTTCGAGCGGCCTGCTTTTCCTGTTGATTGGGTGTATGCCAAACTTTTTCCTCATTATACGTTCGAGCCGATCGAAAAGCTCGGGGTTTCTTTGGGGGTCTATAACCAGCAATCTCAGTCAATGAAAGCGGATGCGAACGCTGCGGGTAGTGCGATTGCTTTTCAAAAGCTCGGTTTAGGGAAAGGAATCACCTCGGATGGCGTACTCCTGACGGCTATCGAGCAAAGCAGTCCTGTCCAAGGCATTTTACAAGTTGGCGATGTCATTGAACAGTTGAATAGCCGGTTGGTTTCAAAGTTGCAGGATTTGACCGACTCGATGTCGGTGGTAAAGCCGGGCGATCCAGTTGATGTGCTCGTGCGCCGCGGCAGCAAGCGCTTGATGCTTAAAACGGGAACGCGTCGTAGTACGGATAATCCCTCACGGGCTGTTTTTGGGGTTCAAGTCAGTGAAGATTTGCAATATGACATTCCTGAAAAGGTGATCTATCATAACTATTTACTTCATGAAGGAGGACCGTCGCATGGCGCCATGCTTGCGCTCACGCTAATTGACCAACTCACGCCGAGCGGTGTTACCTACAGAAATCGTGTTGCGGGTACGGGTACGATCGGGCAAAACGGCGTTGTTGGTCCTGTCGGGGCAGTGGAGCAGAAAGCTTATACGGTGAACAGGGCAGGTGCGGATGTATTTTTCGTTCCCGTTGAGAATGAAGCCGATGCGAGAAAAGGTGCGCCGGAACTGCAAATCGTACCTGTTCGTTCGCTAGATGATATATTGAAATGGCTTCGCGCTCACCCTAAATAAGAGTCATTCACTTTTTACTGATTCCGAAGAGGTCTTTATTCGAGGAATAGCGAATACAGGTCTTTAAAGAATATTCGTAAAAGGAGTGTTTGCGATGTCATTTTCAACATTGCCGCAGGAAGAGCTGATTCGACGATTACAGCCGCCTCAAGGGAAAGTAAGCATTGTGCTAGACACAGACACGTTCAACGAGATTGATGATCAATTTGCGGTTATTTATGCCTTACAATCGCAAGATAAGATTCAGGTTGAAGCGTGCTATGCAGCCCCGTTCTTCAATTCACTTTCCTCAGGACCGAGAGATGGCATGGAGAAAAGCTACAACGAGCTAAAGAAGATACTGTCCATCATGGGAAAAGTGGAGAGTGTTCCTGTTTACAGAGGTTCGGATTCCTATTTATCAGATGCAGGAGTGCCAGTGGAGAGTGAAGCGGCGCGGAATCTGGTAGAGAGAGCGATGGCTCGCGGTGCGGATGATCCTCTATATGTTGTTGCTATCGGGGCGATCACCAATGTAGCCTCAGCCATCCTTATGGAGCCGGCGATTATCGGGAAAATCGTTGTCATTTGGCTTGGCGGTCATGCTTTGCATTGGCCGGATACCAAGGAATTCAATCTGGCTCAGGATCTGCATGCGTCCAGAACCGTGCTCAATTGCGGAGTGCCGCTGATCCTAATGCCTTGCATGGGAGTTGCTTCACATCTGCAAACAACCTTGTCGGAGGTACGCGATTATGTGATGGACAAGGGGGAGATCGGGCGATATTTATATGAAACGTATAAAAATTGCCATGACAACCACGTCGGGTATTCGCGTGTTATATGGGATATTTCAACGATTGCCTTCTTGAATAATGACGCCTGGCTGCCAAGCGATATTGTACATAGTCCGATTCTATCGTCAGATTTCCGTTGGAGTTTCGATGCAACACGTCATTTCATTCGGTATGTTCGTTATGTTAACAGAGACAAGGTATTTCAAGATTTGTTTGCAAAGCTAGCTGGAAAATAACGAACGTACTCGAAAGGAAATCTAACGGAACGATTCATATTCAAGGAGAAGCGAACGTGAAAAAGGGGAATTTGGAGTATTTTAAAAAAATAAACCGTGATCTTGTGTTGGAAACAATTCGTTCAGAGCAGCCTATAAGCCGCGCGAAGGTTGCGCAGAAGCTGAGTTTTAGCCGTTCGACTGTGTCAGCCATCGTGGATGAATTGATTTCCAAGAAGTTTGTTGTCGAGACAGGGTTTGGTTCTTCGACGAGAGAAGGCGGGCGGAGGGCGATTGAGCTTGGCTTTAATCCGCAGTCAGGCTTCGGTATAGGCGTTGAATTGAAAGAAAGTGGAATGCGCATATGCATGACCGATCTGGACGGAAATGTGCTATGGAATGAATGGTGGAATGAAGGCCTTAATTTTCAGCGAATTGAAGACTGCATTTTTGAAAGCATCGAGAAGGCCGCCGTTTCGATGGATCGGGTGATCGCGGTCGGATTTTGCATTCCGGGACTGACGAACAGCAAGGATGGGATTATTGTTGATGCGCCGGCCCTGAAATGGACCAATGTCCACTTTGTTGAGGAAATGAAGAAGCGCTTAGGCAAGCCGGTTTATATCAATAATGATGTGAACTGTGCCGCCTTGGGTGAGCGGTGGGTTGGCGGGGCCAAGGATTTGGACGACTTTATTTACATTTACATCGGTTTGGGCTCAGGCGTAGGCAGTGCGATTGTGGCGAACGGAAATCTGGTTCATGGGAAGGACTTCATGGCTGGAGAAATCGCATATCTCGTTATGGAAGAAGATGTTGCCGGTGATCGGCTGAATGAGATGGGTGAATTCGGGGTCTTTGAGAACAAGATTTCCGGCAAAGCGCTAGCTGAGAGTGAAACATCCGTGCAAGCGTTGTTTCAAGCCTATGAAAAAGGTGAGGAACGTGCTGTTGTTGTGGTAAAGCGATTTATCCAGCATTTATCAATCGGTATCTCCAACATGGTCAGTCTGTTGAATCCGGAAAAAGTGATTATTGGCGGAGAGGTTGCGGCATACTTGCCCGCCGTACTCGCGGATATTCAATTTAATGTCAACAAAATGACCCCGATCCGCACAACGATCGAGACGGCAGCAGTCGGAACGGAAGCAGGTGTTCTAGGGGTTATTGCCTATACGTTTGACGAAGAGAAGGATCTGATTTAGGAAGAAAGGCTCGCCGGCGGCGGGTCTTTTTTTATATGCGAAACCCAAAAGTTAGTTAGTTTTAGCATTGACATAACGAAAATATCGGATTATTGTTTAGTTAGTACGCGCTTCGAACAAACTAACTTGTCCTCAATCATTCGTTGAATGTGAAGTGGAGGTGACTTCAAAGGAAGCTTATGGTGAATATGAATGATGAAAGCCAGCAGCGTTCGGAGGCACAATACGTCATCGGCGTCGATATCGGCGGAACGAAGATGATAACGGTCATCACAGACCGGGATGGAAATGTGGTTTACAAGCAAAAAGTAGGCACATCGGTCGATTTTGAAGCGATTTCAGGGCAAATTAAGGCCTGTTTGCAAGCCTGCGCTGTAACGATGGAGCAAGTGGCCGCGATCGGTTTCGGGGTCCCGGGGATTACGGATAGTAAAGAAGGTACCGTCATTGAAGCGCCTGCGTTCAAATGGGATCACATGCCATTCAAAGCTGAGATTCAGAGGTTTTTAAATAAACCGATCTATGTGAACAATGATGTGAACTGTGCGGCGCTTGGCGAACGTTGGGTCGGAACGGCAAAGAATGTGAACGATTTTGTTGTTATTACAATTGGCACTGGAGTAGGGAGTGCGATAGTCGCAAACGGCGCCTTGATCCAAGGCAGCGGTTATATGGCTGGAGAAGTTGCTTATCTGGTGATGGATAAAGATGTTATTAACCAAAATGAGAACGCTTTCGGGGATTTTGGATTGTTTGAGAAAAAGATTTCAGGCGTCGCCTTGTCCAAGCACGGTTATTCGGCGCAAGAGCTGTTCGAGTTATACAGGCAAGGAGAGCCTCAAGCAGTTCGGGTTGTCAAAGCGTTCGTCCAAGACTTATCGATGGGGATTGCGAATATGGTGAGTCTGCTCAATCCACAGAAGGTCATTCTAGGCGGCGGTGTTTCGCAGTCGCTTCCGGCCGTACTGGATGCGATTCGATCCACGGTTGCTCGTTTTACCCCGATTGCAACGATCATCGAGCTGACTTCGCTTGGCGAAGAGGCGGGGGCGGTCGGAGCAGCAGCTTTTGCTAATGAACAGCTGAATATGAAATAAGGAGTAACCGCGATGAACTTGTATGTGGACAATAATTATGACGAGATGTCCCGGAGAACCGCTGAAATGATCATTCAATTGATGAAGAAGAAGCCGGATTCGCTCGTGTGCATGGCCGCAGGCAATACGCCGTTAGGAACGTTTACCCATTTAGTGAAAGCGGTTCAAAAGGGTGAAGTGAACGTTGAAGCGTGCCATTTCATCAGTCTCGACGAGTGGGTTGGGCTGGATGGGACGGACGAAGGCAGCTGCCGGCAAACGCTGGACGCACACTTTTTTAAGCCTTGCGGAATTGATGAGCAGCGTATTCATTTCTTTGATGCCAAGCGTGCGAATTTGCAAGCTGAATGTGAGAAGATGGATGCCTTGATTCAATCTCACGGTCATATAGATGTGTTGCTGCTCGGTGTCGGCATGAACGGTCACCTTGGATTTAATGAGCCGGGCGCCGGCTTTGATACCTATACACACGTCGTCGAACTCGACGCAGTGACGAAGCAGGTTTCGGCGAAATATTTTACCGAGCCGAGAGAAGTTCAGATGGGCATTACGCTTGGCATCAAGCATATGCTGGAGGCCGAAACGGTGATTCTCATCGCCGATGGCTTGAAGAAGGCCGATATTATGCAAAAAGCGCTGCATGGTGAAGTAACGAACGAGGTTCCAGTTACGGTGTTACAGCAGCATCCGAATGTGCATGTTTGCTTGGATGCTGCTGCAGCAAGCTTGTTAAAGGCGTGAAGCTTACGTCTAAAGTTATATATTAAAGGAGACGATAAACTTTGAAAAAGATGAAAATTGCCTTAATCGGAGCGGGCAGCGCTTCATTTGCTCTTGGTGCTTTGCAGGATATCGTCTTGTCTTCGCGTTTGAAATCGCAAGTGGAGCTGGAAATCGCGCTCATGGATATCAAAGAGGAGCATGTCAATCGGACCTATGCCTATGCGGCAGAAATGTTCGCATCCTTCGCGCATCCGGCCCGCCTCTGGCAAACGACGAATCTCGAGGAAGCGCTCCAGGCTGCTGACTTTGCCATTGTGGCCATTGAAGTAGACCGCTACTTCTATTGGTCTCAAGATTTTCACATTCCTCGCCGCTATGGAAGCAAGCAAATTTACGGGGAGAATGGCGGACCGGGCTCCATGTTTCATACGCTGCGCAATTTAGGTCCGATGCTTGAAATTGCAAGGACGATGGAACGCGTATGTCCAGATGCGTGGTTCATCAATTATACGAATCCGGAAGCTAAATTGGTTGAAGCGATCTCCAAACTGACGTTTATTAAGATCGTAGGACTTTGTCATGGTCTCGATATGGGGATTGACCAGTTGTGCGAGTTTTTGGAAATGAAACCTGAAGAAATCGGCGTTGAAGGCGGCGGGTTGAACCACTTCGGCTTCTTCACCAAAATTTGGGATAAAGCATCTGGCAAAGACTTATACCCGCTATTCCACGAAAAAGAACAGCAGGCCAATCGGTTGGCGCAGTTTGACCACATGGCATTGTCCAGAACGATGTACCAGATATACGGCTATTACCCGTATCCGGGGACGAATCATTGCGGAGAGTACGTCTCTTTTGCAGAGGATTTCTATGCGGGCTTGTCGCTGCAATTCCGATATGATCCGATGAGGGAGCAATTGTGGAAGAAAGGATCGCGAACGCCGGATTTTGTATACTGCGCGAATGGTAGAAGTCTGGATAAACAGCTGTATGAGACGGTGCAGACGCAGGGGGCCTGGGTGGAACAGGCTTACACGTACGATAAAGCAAAAGTTCAAGCAAGTCACGAATATGCGATTCCGATTATCGAAGCGATTTTCTTTGATGATGAGATTCAAGTGAATGCAGTAAACTTGCCTAATCAGGGCGCGATCAAAGGGCTTCCTGACGATATGGTTGTTGAAACGCAAGCGATTGTCAATGGACGCGGTATTGCCTTGAAGCCGATGACCGTCGAGCTGCCGACAGCAGTGATCGGTACCATCCACATACAAGGAACGATCCATAAGCTTTTGCTGGAAGCTTTTATCGAACAATCCAAAACAAAGCTATTGCAAGCGGTCCTGCTTGATCCTGCTGCGCCGACTTATTACCAGGCTTGTGCGATGATCGACGAGATGTGCGAACTGCAGAAAGATATTCTTCCTGATCTTCAATGGAGATAAACGGTGAAGGATTCGAACACAAAGCCCCGTCAGGGGCTTCTTTTTAATCCTGACCCTTTGTGGCTGGTCTATTTATGTCTATTTATTCTCGAAGCGTTCCATCGTAAACTTAAAGCGGTCTCCCCGGACAATTCCGCAAGAGAATTCAATCGGTTGTCCTTCATCCGAATAAGTTAGCGATTCCACAGAAAAGGCTGGGGAGCCCACAGGGACCTCCAAATATTGGCTAATATGTTCTGTAATTAGTATCGGTTCGATGGATTCGACGCTTCTACAAATGTTTACTTTATATTTCGTTCTTAAGAGATCGAATAATGATCCAGAGATATCGTCATTAACGAGCCCGGGAGCGACTCTCCAGGGCAAATACGATGTTACATATTGCAAAGGCTCAGCATCTGCGTTTCTGACACGAACCAATTTGACAACCGGATCGTTTTCTTCAATGTGGAGCGTTTCTGCGAGTGAATAGTCAGCCGGGATCAAAATCAACTCAAGAACCTGGGATTGATAGGATAGCCCCAGATCCTTCATTTGTTCCACGAACGTTCGAATGGTTCGCGTGATCGTTTCTCGAATTCGCGGTTTGGAGACGAAAGTTCCTTTGCCTTGAACCTTTTGAATAAACCCTTCGAATTCTAATTGCTGCAGCGCCAGCCTGATCGTCGTACGACTGACATCGTATTCCTGACAAAGCTCCAATTCAGTAGGCAATTGGTCCCCAATTTTATACGTTCCTGATTTAATCAAGGCAAGCAGCTTTTCTTTTACGATGAAATATAAGGACGTTCCCTGTTTTCCTTCCGACATTTGTATATGTTCCTCCATGTATTCAACGAATTGATAGATGTTATTACCAATTTTCAAGTTATGAGACATGTTTTATTATAATCTATCTTTTGCCTAAATGGTATTGACTTATATTTATTGTGATCATATACTCAATTTGTAGTAACAACATGGTAAAGTTATACTAAATGTCATTACAATATGATTCGCTGATCGAAAAAAGA
This sequence comes from Paenibacillus aestuarii, assembly GCF_027789125.1. Lineage (GTDB taxonomy): Bacteria > Bacillota > Bacilli > Paenibacillales > NBRC-103111 > Paenibacillus_E > Paenibacillus_E aestuarii. The sequence goes on from NZ_JAQFVF010000018.1 coordinate 89,010, forward strand.
TAAGCTCAAATGATGTCAGGAGGAGTCAGAAGTGGGGACATTTGATGTAATGATTTGTGGTCCCATATTTACGGATATCGTTTTCTCCGCTGTTCCCCATATGCCGTCACCTGGCAAAGAAGTGCTCAGTCAAGGTTTCGAATTTACTTGTGGCGGGAGTACGTACATTACATCGGTTGCGATGGCACGATTGGGTATGAAGCCGGCGATGCTGGCTCCGCTTGGAAACGATTTCTTAAGCCATTTTATTAGAAGCCAACTGGAAAACGAAGGCGTTTCTTCTTCCTATGCATACTCGGTGGATCATCCGCTCCGACAAGTAACGGCGGCTATTAACAGTCAAGGGGATCGAGCATTTGTCACCTACCAGGATCCGCTGGATACCGATAGGTATCAGTCTTATCTGCTGGACGCCTTAGAGAGGCTGGAAGCGAGGATGCTGATCGTCAACGCTCGTCCCGAGTTTGTGCCCGTCATAGAGAAGGCACGCAGCAAAGGGATGTCGATCGTCTTTGACATCGGTTGGGATGACGAGTGGATCTATAGTTCGGAGCTGAAGGAACTGTTGAAGCTAGGCCATTGGTTTACGCCAAACCTGCCGGAGTCACTGGCTATTACCGGAACCGACACACCTGAGGAAGCCATCGAAGTGATGCAAAGTCTTGTTGAACATCCAATCATTAAACTCGGGCCAGAAGGAGCTCTGTTAAAAACAGCAAGGGGCATCGATCGTATTCCCGGCTATTTGGTCGAACATCCGATCGACACGACGGGAGCTGGGGATAATTTCCTAGCGGGGCTGCTTACGGGCATCCTTAAGGGCTGGGATATCGCTGATGCGGTTAGGCTTGGGAATTATTGCGGTGCAAAGTCGGTCCAGGGATTAGGAGGGACGGCGGCTTCGCCGACTTGGCAACAAGTGCAGGCTGAACTTTATCCATTCATTCCACGATATCAAGGGGGACATCGACAATGAAATTAACTGTTTTAGGTGGCGCAGGCATGCGAACAGCCTTGCTGGTCAATGGACTCATTCGTCATTCTGAACAATTGCAGTTCGATGAAGTGGCTCTGTATGACATTGATGAAGAACGTTTACATATCATGGGGAGCCTCTCCCAATATATTGCGCAGACGAAGCAGGCCTCTTTTCGCGTCACATTCACGACGGATATCCGAGAAGCATTGCAAGGAGCGGCGTTTGTTTTTTCTGCAGTTCGCGTCGGGCAGGAAGAAAGCCGGGTGAACGATGAGCGCGTTGCTTTGAAATATGGCGTATTAGGCCAGGAAACGACAGGACCTGGCGGCTTTGCAATGGCGTTGAGAACGATCCCTGTCATGATTGAATATACGCGCATCATTCATGAGGTGGCACCGAATGCCTGGCTGCTTAATTTCAGTAATCCGTCCGGTTTGCTTGCACAAGCTATGAACACGTACGGCCACTGTAAGGTTATCGGCATTTGCGATGCCCATGCCGGGATTAAGAACGCGCTTAGCAAATTTTTGGGCGTCCACTTTTCCCGGTTGCAAGTCGATTATTACGGCTTGAACCATCTGGGCTGGGTACCCAAAGTACATCTGGACGGGGTAGATCAAATGCCGATGCTGTTGGACCGTTTTGAAGAGCTTGCTAAATCGGCACACATTTTTAGCTTCTTTGATAAGGAACTGATTCGGAACATCGGCATGTTGCCGAACGAATATCTGTATTATTTTTATTACCATGACCGGTCTGTGAGACATATTTTGCAATCCGGAGAGACGCGAGGCGAGCAAATCGTGAAGCTGAACCGACCTCTGCTACAGCGCATTGCTCCCCTTGTTCGTGAAGGTAAGCTCAAGGAAGCTTGGATGGACTACAAAGAAACCTTGGATAAACGTTCGAGTACTTATATGTCTAAGGAGACTTCTGGAGAAGTACATAATATCCACGAGCAGGAAGCTCCTGTCCATAGTCAATTCGAAGAGGAAGGGTATGAAGGCCTGGCCATTAATGTGATGAAAGGCATTCATTTAAACAAGCAGCAAGTGCTGACGTTGAATGTGCCGAACCGGGGGACGATTGCTGGACTGAAAGATGACGATGTTGTTGAAGTGCCATGTCTTGTCAATCAGAATGGACCGACCCCGCTTTCCGTTGGCCAAATCGCCGATATGGCGATGGCCCTAATTCACCCGGTCAAAACCTATGAACGGCTTACGGTTGAAGCCGCTGTGAAGGGAGATTACCAAGCGGGGTTGAACGCTCTGACTGTCCATCCTTTGGTGCCCTCATTTACCGTAGCGAAATCTATGTTTGATGAATATTTGCAGGTTCATAAAGCTTATCTACCGATGTTTCAGTAAAGCATGTTTATGCCGCAGCCCAAAGCTGGGCTGCGGAATGTAAAAAATAGGAATACATATTGACAATTTGTTACAATAAATAGTACGTTTAAGTTAAGTTGTTATTACTAATTTTCAGGAGGGGTTTTATGATGAATAAACATGTACGAGCAAAGTTTTTTCTAAGCGCGTTAATTGTAGTATCAATGATGACTGGCTGTAGTCCAGCTCCTCAAAGCGCAACGACTGCTCCTGACTCCAAACCAAACAGTAATGACACAAAGACTACTGAAAGCGCTTTAAATTGGGCGAAAACAGACGATCCTTCGCTCAAAAATGAAAAAGTCACTGTATTGGCTGTCGATAACGATGGCACCGTCGCGAAAATGATGAATAAATTTACGGAAGACACGGGAATTAAGCTCAATGTCATTGCGGTGGACTATAACTCGCTGTATACAAAAGTTACGACTGCAGCACTATCCAATTCCTCCGATATCGACCTAGTAGAGATGGATACGATTTGGGCAGGGCAATTTTTGAAAGGGAATATCGTTGAGGATTTAACGAGTGTTGTGCCGGCAGACACGCAGAAGCAATTTACTCAATCTTCGCTTAGTTCCGTTATGTACAATAATAAACTGGCTGCTGTACCCTATTTTTCCAGTACCAAGCATTTTTATTGGAATAATGATTTATTGAAAAAAGCGGGCATCAACTCGCCACCGAAAACTTGGACCGAATTCCGTGAAGCCTCCAAGAAGCTTACCAAGGATGGCGTCTATGCATCCGGTTGGTCTTGGAAACAAGCGGAGGGGCTGAACTGCGACTTCGTTGGCATGGTGTACTCCTTCGGCGGTGAGTTTTTCGATAAAAATGGTAACTTTGTAGCGAATTCCCCTGGTGCGGTCAAAGCGCTGCAATATATGACCGACCTCGTCCGCAATGATAAAACAATTGACCCGGCAAGTCTCCAGTGGACGGAGGACGATGTGAAGCATGCCTTTGAAGCGGGAAAAATTGCCATGATGTCAAACTGGGAAGGCATGTACCCTGAATTGAACGACCCCGCCAAATCCAAGGTCGTCAACCAAACCGATGTCGGGCTGCTCCCAGGTGAAGGCAATGTCGTATCCGCTACCGTAACGGGTTCCGAAGGGATCGCTTTGATGAAAGCAAGTAAACACAAGCAAGCAGCTCTCGCTTTTCTGAAATGGATGTCTTCCGAGAAGTTCCAAAAGCCGAATTTCATCGATAGAGGACAATATCCTGTTCTGCAGTCGCTGTATAATGATCAAGACGTGAAAAAGGCAGATCCGACGAACACCATCGATAAAGTTTTAGCACAGTTCCAATATGGTCAAAACCGTCCTAACGGCCCAGGCTATGTGGAGTGGGCGGATATCCTATCGACTGAAGTGTTTAGTGCACTTGCCGGTTCCAAAACGCCGCAAGCGGCCCTGGACGACGCAGCCCAAAAAATCAATGAGGCGATTAAAAAGGCCCAGTAATCATTGATCATAACGATATCTAGATCGAAAAAGTGGTTAGCTGCTCCTAACCGCTTTTTTGATCCCGTGCTAATAAAGGAGGTAGTCATCGTGGGCAAGCCAACGACCGGCCGGTTTATGTCTTCCTTGCGGCTCACGCCAAGAGGCAGAAGGGATTTTCTTTTTGCGATTATTTTACTATTGCCTACCATCTATATTTTGCTGAAAACATTTATTTTTCCTATCGTCCAGTCTTTGGTATGGAGCTTCTATAAATATAACTTAATGGATGGCTCTGCCATTGAATTCGTCGGTCTGCGCAATTATAGTCAAATCTTCCAGCTCAATGAATTTTGGGCATCCTTATTCAATACCGCTTATTTCACGGTGTTCACTGTCGGCATGGAATTGATTCTCGGTTTCTTTAGCGCTTTATTACTCAACCAAATGTTTCGCGGACAATTATTTTTTCGAGGCATAATCATCATTCCGTGGGCAATGTTGACCTTAGTGAACGGCTTGATGTGGAATTGGATTTACCAGCCGGGGTACGGCTCGCTAACTGTGCTGCTGCATGACTTGCACTTGCTGAGCGCCAATTCGAATCCGGTATGGTTGACCAACTCATCGCGCATTATTACATTTGCCTCCATTGCTGACATCTGGAAAATGACCCCATACATGACCCTGCTTCTCCTAGCGGGACTTCAATCTCTGCCGGGATCGCTCTATGAAGCGGCCGTAATTGACGGAGCCGGCTTTTGGAAGAAGATTTGGCATATTACGATTCCGCAGCTGATGCCATCGATTATTGTAGCTGTTGTCCTGCGTGTTATCGCTGCTTTCCGGGTGTATGATATTTTGACCGTGTTCTCCAGCGACCCCAAAACCTCCGTATCTTTCTTAACTTATAATTATGCCTTCCGTTACTTTTATCTGGGTAAAGCTTCGGCGATGGCATGGATTTCCACAATTTTTATTTTAGCATTGATTATTGTCTATATTCGGATGCTCAAAAAAAATGCTGAGATTGGATAGGAGGGAATAGAACGGATGGACGTTCAACTTGCGACCGCTCAAACTTCCAGACGTAGAAAAACAAGCTTCAGAACGAAGTTGTTTAAAGTAAAAGGCACTGAACTTATCCCTCCACTGTACTTATGGATCGGTTTGATTTTGCTCGCCATTTTTACACTGGCACCGTTCCTGTACTTTATCCTTTCGTCTGTAAGTCAACCCGTAGACTTACTCAGCGGGCATCTGCTGCCTCACTCGCCGACACTCGACAATTATGTCAGACTGTTTCAAGGGGAGGCAGGCTCCGATTTCATTCATGCCATCAAAAATAGTTTGAGCGCAGCTTTATGGACGACGCTAATTACTATTTTAATTGGGGTATTTGCGGCATATGCACTTGCGAAAATCAAATTTCCATTTCGAACGACATCGCTGTTCGTCATTTTGGCCATGCAATTGCTGCCTTCCATTAGTATTATCGTGCCAATGTATATCATGATGCGTGAGGGCGTAACCGTGAATATTCCTTTTACGCAAGTTGTGCTGTTTCGCTCGCCGCCACTGCTGGATACAGTTGCGGGTTTAGTCGTAGCGTATACGACATTCTCACTGCCATTTGCTATCTGGTTGATGGCTGGATTTTTCCAGACGATATCGAAAGAGTTGGAAGAAGCCGCATTTGTAGATGGTTCTGGTCGCCTTGGCACGCTGCGCAGAATTATTATTCCATTATCCGCGCCGGGAATAGCGGCAACAGCTATATTTACGATGCTTTCGGCATGGGATGAATTTCTTTTTGCAAGTGCGTTCACTCAGACGGCGGTTTCGAAAACATTACCTGTGGCAATCCGTGAATTTATCGGAAGGCATAGCATTGATTGGGGGTTGATGACGGCAGGCGGGTTAATTGCATCGTTGCCGCCGGTTATTATCTCGCTATTTTTGTACCGGTATATTGTCGGCGGGTTAGCTGCAGGTGGCGTAAAAGAGTAGAATGCTGTCATGCATTTTGCTGCTGATGAATACGGGATAGAATTTTAAAAGTTTAATCGCTCTAGAACATCTTGTGTATGAAGAAGATTCTCTATACTTCAGTAAAAGCCCGAATATTTACAAGAAAACCTGCTGGCCGAAGCCAACAGGTTTTTTATCCTCACAATCGCTGATTATTAAGATAAGGCCGCGGATCAATATAATCCATTTTATTACCTGTAATCCCCGTCGCCACGCCAAAATGCAGATGCGGGCCGGTGGATTCGCCATCACTGCCGACAACGGCAATCTCTTGGCCTTTTTGCACTTCCTGGCCAACTTTGACAAAGATGCCATCACCGTACATGTGGCCATACACGCTCATTAAGCCGTTCGCATGTTTAATGACCACCCAATTGCCAAAGCCGTTCGCTTTCCCGGCATAGAGCACGATCCCGCTGTCAACCGCGGTAATCGGTGTGCCAAGCGGCGCGCCGATATCAATGCCTGCGTGAAACTCGGACCCGCGAGGGCCGTAATCGGATGTGACGACGTGAGAGGTTGGCACAGGCCAAGCCCAGCTCCCGTCACTGGCAATTTTTCTCTGTAACACGGCTTGCAATTGCGCTGCGACATCCGGAGCAAGCTGCGCATCAACGGCTGCCAAATCTTCCGCATCTTTTTGGGACTGATCCTCTTCGCTCACCTTCTGCTGCTGAAGCTGGCTCATCAATTGAACGCGTTCATCCACGAGCTTTTGCTGGTCAGCTTTGGATTGAGCGAGCGCAGCCTGCTTCGCCAACAGGGCTTTCTGCTGTTCGTTCAGCTCATCTTTTAAGCTGTTCAAATGGGCCTTATCGTCCGTCATCGTATCAATGACTTGTTTATCTTGCTTAAAAATCATCGTCAACATACTAATTCGATTAATAAAATCCCCAAAATCTGCAGATCCTAAAAGTACTTCCATAATCGATACCGTCGTGCTTTCGCTGGTGTAAATATTTACGAGCCTGCTCTTTACCAAGCCGTTTCGGGCTTCGATACTGCGATTGGTCTGATCGATGGACGTTTGCAAAGAAGCCATCTTGGCGTTGACTTGATCGATTTCCGGCTGTAATTCATTGGCCATTTGATCGTATTCATAAATTTGCCGGTTCATCGTCGCAAGCTGACCTTGGAGCTGATCCTGCTGATCCGTCAGCTGCTGGATGGACGTTAATCGCTTATTATAATCATCGATCATGTGTTGGACTGTCGCTGCATCTGTAGTATTAGTTGTAGTTGTATTTGTAGTTGTAGGCGTTGCCGTAGTCGTAGCATCTTGCGCATACACATGGTGAAAGCTGGAAAACAAGAGCGTGACAGCGAGCAACATATGGAAAAAACGTGTTGTAATTTTCATTATTTCATCCCTTTACGCAGCTAGTTATCATGATGTGAGAAGATGAAATTGGTTCACTCTATTTAATTATTATACTAGTTAAAAAGTTGCTATGTCATTGGTATCTAGTGGCTTCGCTGCCTAATCTATCGTATCTACCAGATCAAGTCAGGGTCGGCTGGAACTTTCAGCGGATCCTTTTTTATTTTCAACATCCCCTGTTATCTGCTAGGATTACGTTAGGAATGAGGTGAGAAACATGATTCAGCTTTTCGTAGATATGATGGAGCGGGTCGGTTTTTTGATCGCGCTTGCCTTTGTCTTCTCGCGAAGCCGCTGGATGCGCAGCTATATGAGCTACCAAGCGGATCGGACGCATCAATGGCGCTTTCTGCTCTTCTTTTCCGCTTATGCGATTCTTGCCACGTATTCGGGCGTAACGGTGTCTAATTTCACCTACCAGCCGGCGCCATGGATCGGCGAAGTATCACCGACTGCCGCGATCGCGAATGCGCGAACAGTCGGTGTTGTCATCGCCGGACTGCTCGGCGGCGTCCCAAGCGGGTTTATCGTCGGTACGCTGGCCGGTCTGCACCGCTATACGTTAGGCGGTTTTGTCGCTGTAGCGTGTACGATTGCGCCGATCCTGCAAGGGATCTTGGCCGGACTTTGCCGCGACGCCTTCAAGAAGCGGTTCCGCAAAGAGTCTGCGGTCCAGCTTGCTTTTCTGGTAGGCTTCATGGCCGAGGCCCTGCAGATGCTGCTAATCTTGCTTCTGGCCAAGCCCTGGGAGGACGCGGTCAGCTTGGTCACGCTCATTGGGATCCCGCAAACACTGGCGAACAGCGTTGGGGTGGCGCTATATTTTGTGCTGTATAACACGATGGAGCGGGAAGAGGCGCGGATCGGGGCCGAGCATGCGCATAAAGCTTTGCAAATTGCCGACATGACCATGCCGTTATGGCGGTTGGAGTTCGATAAAGCGGTGGCGGAAATTTCCAAAGTGCTCATCGAAGAAATGAGAGCGGTCGGCACTTTTTTCAGCAAAGATGGGGTGTCATGGGTTGCCGAGGGACGGAGAACGAAGCATTGGAATGACTTGCTCATTCGTGTGCCGAACCGACCGCAGGCAGTTCAATTTCGCCTCTACTATGACAGGGAGCAGGATAATAATCCGTCCCGCAGGCGGATGCTGTCCTCGCTTGCCGACCTGCTGTCGCAGCAATATGCGTTCGTCGAGTCCGAACGGCAAACGCAGCTGCTCGCCGATGCGGAGATTCGTTCCCTGCAGTCGCAGATGAATCCGCATTTTCTTTTCAATGTGCTGAATACGGTAAAATCGTTTATCCGCACGAAGCCGGAAGAAGCGCGCCAGATGGTGATGCATTTGTCCAAATTTTTGCGTAAAAATATGAGCCATGGCAATCAGCGCTTGGTCACCATCCGTGATGAATATGAAATGGTGATGTCTTATCTGAGCTTGATTAAGTCCCGTCAGGGGGATCAGATGGAGTTTTATGCCGATATTGATGAAAAGCTGATGGAACACACAATTCCACCGTTTACGATTCAACCCTTGGTTGAAAACGCGGTCGTGCATGGCATCAAAAACAAGACAGGCACAGGCATGATCCGGCTGACCGTGAAGGAAGCGGAAGATCAGGGCCGGCTGCGTACGAGAATTACGGTCGAAGATAATGGCGTCGGTATGGCGGACAACGCCACAGAGCAGGGGGAACATGCCGGTGTGGCTTTGCGGAACATCGAGCAGCGATTGAGCTTTTATTACGGCAGCGAGCGGCCGCTGGAGATTGACAGCAAGCCGGGCGAAGGCACAATGGTTAGATTTTGGGTGAGGTGATGGAAAGATGGGCTGGAATATTGTGATTGCCGATGATGAAGCTCCGGCTAGGGAAGAATTGGTATATCTGTTGGAAAATTGCGAAGAAGTGGACAAGGTGACCGCAGCCACCGGCGGCATGGATGCCATCAAAAAAGTGAAGGAGCAGGCGCCTGATGTGCTCTTTCTCGATATGGACATGCCTGATTTGAATGGGCTGCAGGTAGCGGAGATCGTCGCGGACATTCATCCACAGACGAAAATCGTATTCTCGACGGCGTATGATCAATATGCGATCCATGCCTTCAAGCTGCGCGCGTTTCATTACATGCTTAAGCCGTACGATGAGGAGGATATCGCGATTGTTTTTCGTGAGCTGCGAAAAATCCAGCAGCCGAACGACACCGCGCCAGGCGCTCCAAGCGGGACTTCGTCAATGAAGACAAGCGTGAAGCTTGCGCTTGAATTGGAAGAAGGCATAATCTATGTTTTCCCCAAAGATATCATATATATCAGCAAAGAGCTTAAACATGTGGAGGTTCACCTCTACGACCGGGCGTATCATGTCTCCTATACCCTGACAGAGCTAGAGATGAAGCTAGAGCCATACGGCTTTTTTCGCTGCCATAAAAGCTATCTCGTGAATCTTGCCGCCATCTCGGAAATGAAGTCTTGGGTTAATGGGGCGTACAACCTGATGATGGAAGACGCCGCGCGCAGCAGCATTCCGGTTAGCCGCAATTATGTGAAGCAGCTGCGTTTGAAACTCGAAATCTGACATCATGCACCTTGAAAACGGTATGATGCGCTGCAGCTATTTCGATTTGAGCCCAAACGAGCTATACTCCATGTAAGCGCTGACATTCAAGCTTAATGGAGGGGTTCATCAATATGGTGTTAAAAAACAAATATGTTTCCTACATCGTCTGGGCAGCGATCGCTGCACTGGGGGCAGCAGGTTTCGCTATGCTGGCGCTCTCGCGCGGCGAGAGCATTTCGGCGGTGTGGCTCATTATCGCTGCGATCTGTACGTATGCCTTCGGGTACCGCTTTTACAGCCGATTCATTGCCCGCAAGATTTATGAGCTGAACGATAAGCGCGCGACACCGGCGCATGTGCTCAACGATGGCAAGGACTACGTGCCAACGAATAAATATGTGTTGTTCGGTCACCATTTCGCGGCCATCGCAGGTGCCGGTCCGCTCGTTGGTCCGATACTCGCTGCTCAGATGGGGTACTTGCCCAGCATTCTGTGGATTATTATCGGGGCCGTGCTCGCAGGATGCGTACAAGACTTTGTTACGCTCGTCGGTTCCATGCGCCGTGACGGCAAATCGCTGGGGCAAATGGCCAAGGATGAGATCGGCCGCTTCACCGGCACGTTAGCTTCGATTGCAACATTAGCGATTTTGATTATCATTGTTGCTGTATTAGGTCTCGTTGTTGTGAAAGCGTTAGCAGAATCGCCTTGGGGCATGTTCACGATTGCGATGACAATGCCGATTGCTGTTTTCATGGGCTTTTATATGCGATATATTCGTCCTGGTAAAGTGATTGAAGGCTCCATTATCGGCTTTGTTCTGTTGATGATCGTTCTCTGGTCGGGACAATATGTAGCAGCAAGTCCCGCTTTGTCCGCGATGTTCACATTCACAGCGCCGCAGATCGCGATACTTATGATCATATATGGGCTTATCGCTTCGATCTTACCGGTCTGGGTATTGCTGGCGCCTCGCGACTACTTAAGCTCTTTCCTGAAAATCGGCGTTATCCTGTTGTTGGCAGGCGGAATTCTACTGCTTTTACCGGAATTAAAAATGCCTGCGGTCACCAAGTTCATTGATGGCACAGGTCCTGTGTTCAGCGGCAACTTGTTCCCGTTCTTGTTTATCACCATCGCTTGCGGGGCGGTTTCCGGGTTCCATTCCTTGATTTCATCCGGTACGACGCCGAAAATGATCGATCGCGAAAGCCACGCCCCGTTTATCGGCTTCGCCGGTATGGCTGCGGAATCTTTCGTCGCCGTCATGGCGCTGATCGCCGCGTGTTCCCTGGAGCCCGGTATCTACTTCGCGATGAATGCTTCGCCTGCAGCGATTGGCACCGATGCGGCTGCCGTCGCGGCCAAAATTTCCAGCTGGGGCTTCACCTTAACGGCAGACCAAATTACGAGCACCGCCAAAGAAATCGGCGAGAAAACGATTCTTTCCCGCACAGGCGGCGCGCCGACCTTAGCCGTGGGGATGGCGGAAATTTTCTCGACGTTCTTAAACGGAGCCAAAGCGTTTTGGTACCATTTTGCCATACTGTTCGAAGCGGTCTTTATCTTGACAGCCGTTGATGCAGGTACGCGCGTAGGCCGGTTCATGCTGCAGGATTTGGTCGGCAACTTCTATAAACCTTTTGGCCAAACGAAAAATTTCAAATACAATTTCATCGCTTCGCTGCTTGTATGTATCGCTTGGGGCTACTTCCTGTACCAAGGGGCGGTCGATCCGTTCGGCGGGATCAACTCCTTATGGGCGTTGTTCGGCATTGCCAACCAAATGCTGGCGGCTATCGCCTTAGCCGTAGCGGTTACGATTATGATCAAAATGGGAAAAGCCCGCTACGCTTGGGTTGGCTTCATCCCGTTTGCTTTCCTGGCGGTGACAACGCTGACAGCCGGCTTCCAGAAAGCTTTTTCGACAAATCCGAGCATCGGTTTCATTGCAGCCGCGAAAAAGTATCAAGCTGGCATCGACTCCGGACAAGTGATTGCGCCGGCGAAAAATATGGCCGTCATGCAGCAAATTGTGACGAATAACTATGTGGATGCGGCTTTGACGATATTTTTCGGCATCGTTGTTCTTCTGATGATCATCATCTCGATACGCTTATGGATGCAGATTTTGTTTAAAAAGCAAGTGCCGCAGCTGCAAGAGGCGCCTTTCGTTCAATCTACTTTTGGAGCGTGATGGTATGAGGATGTTCGCCAGTTTTTCGCGCAAGATGAATACGACGGTCAAGATTATATTCAACATTCCCGATTATGCTAGGTATGTGCAGCATCAGCAGGAGCATCATCCCGGCGAGCCGGTGATGACGGAGAAAGAGTTCTACATGCGCTCTCTGCATGAAAGGTATGAAAGCGGTAAAGTGAACAGATGCTGCTAGGAATGGCGGTGTAGGGGGAGACTCCTGCACTGCTTTTTTTGTGCGCGGGATGGCTTTTGGAGTGAGCGGATGAGTATGTGGGGCAGGCGTGTATTCAGCCCGTTTTTTTATCTTTCCGACTGCATTAAATATGATAAAATTAATAGAGAAACGAGAAGCAAGCACTAAAGCTAATTATAAAAAAGTTAAGGAGGGAAAATGTTTGAAGGCCGCGATTGACGGTTGTTTGCGAAGAAAGATCTAGAATTGGACCCCTCCATGTTCTTGGGTCCCGCAGTTACGTCGCATAACGAACTGTGACGGTAACGGCTCAGTTTAATGACGTTACTCATTTATAAATTAAGGAGAGATATAAATGAAAGCGCTAACTGATCATTATGTATTACAAAATGGAATTCAGATTCCATGCATAGGTTTCGGTACATGGCAGACGCCAAATGGAGAAATCGCAGAATCCGCTGTAAAGGATGCAATCGCACTGGGGTATCGCCACATTGACACCGCTGCTGGATACGGCAACGAGGAAAGTGTCGGTATTGCTGTAAAACAAAGCGGTATCGCAAGGGAAAATATGTTTATTACCAGCAAGCTGCAAAATCCGGAACACGGCTATGAGAATACAATAGCAGCTTTTAATCAAACGATGAAAAATTTGGATATGGATTATCTTGATCTATATTTGATTCATTGGCCGAATCCAATTAAATTCAGAAATAGCTGGCAAGAGGCGAACGCAGGTACATGGAAGGCATTTGAGGAATTGTATAATGCCGGGCGTATCCGTGCCATTGGCATCAGTAATTTCCATCCTCATCATATCGAGGAGCTCATGAAAACGGCGACAATTGCCCCTATGGTCAATCAAATTCGGCTATGTCCAGGAGATACGCAGGACGAGCTAGTCACTTATTGTAAAGATCGCCACATTTTACTGGAAGCATATAGCCCGCTTGGAACCGGATTAATCTTTGAAGTGCCCGAGATGAAGGTTCTTGCACAAAAGTACGGGAAAACGATTGCACAGATCTGCATTCGCTGGAGCCTGCAGATGGGCTTTTTGCCTTTGCCTAAATCCGTAACCGTCTCGCGCATCAAGGAAAATGCCGATGTCTTTGATTTCGAACTTTCGGCACAGGATGTGCAGACGATTTCAAATTTAAAAGGCTGCTGCGGATTCTCCCGTGACCCTGATACCATTACATTTTAAAAAGCGATGATGTAGATGAATTGGAGGTTGTCATATGCCGTATAAAAACTTGCCCAAGACGAGTCTTAAAGTTTCCAAGTTAAGCCTTGGAACGATGATGTTTGGTGGACAAACAAGCGAAGCTGACAGTTTGAAAATTATGGACTACGCATTTGCGCATGGCATCAATTTTTTTGATACCGCAAACACTTATAATCAAGGCGAAAGTGAAAAGATCGTCGGCAAGGGTCTCAAAGGCAGACGAGACGAGATTATTGTTGCGACCAAGGTACGCGGTCAAATGGGTCAAAACCCTAATAACGCGGGGCTAAGCCGCCGAAATATTCTCTCTGCTGTTGATGCCAGCCTAAAGAGACTGGATACTGATTATATCGACATCTACTACATGCATGCGCCCGACTACGAAACTTCTATTGAAGAATCGCTTGAAACCATGTCTACGTTGGTGAAAAGTGGAAAAATTCGTTATGTTGGCGTCAGCAACTATGCCGCTTGGCAGATCGCCGATATGTTGTCTATTTGCGATAAACGCAATTATGTAGCGCCAATTATCACCCAAAATGTGTATAACCCCATTACTCGCGGCATCGAAACGGAGCTCATTCCTTTTTTAAATGCGCATGACCTGGGAATGGCCATCTATAATCCTATTGCCGGAGGATTGCTGGCTGGTAAACATAAATCAGGCAAGCCTGCAGAAAATACACGTTTTGCCAACAACGATACCTACTTTGACCGCTACTGGTCCGATGAAAACTTTGCCGCTGTCGACAAGCTTACTCGGATTGCTGCAGAATGCGGAGTAAGTATTCTGCAGCTTGCGATGAAATGGTGCGACGCCCAAACGAGCGTGTCGAGCATCATTTCTGGCGTAAGCCGACTGGAGCAGATCGAGCAGAATATTGCGTCGCTAGAGGGAGAACCGCTGGATGCCGAAACTCTGTTGAAATGCGATGATGTATGGCGCTCATTGGCAGGTACACGGTTTGGATATAACCGGTAAACAGTTGGTTGAGTTAATTATAATTAATCTTTCCCTATTATGGGGATGATCTTAATGTTATGCTGATGTTGCTGCTGAAAAATAAATCGTAATGAGGTGAGGGACAATGAAAACAAAAACATATATGTCTTTTCCTCATGCTGCTTTTTAGTTGTTTATTACGGATACATGAAGCTCTGAGGGTAGGAACTCTCAGGGCTTTTCTATTTAGGCAGAAGGAACGTTTAAGCTTTCTTGCCGGTCTATGACAGCCACTTACAGAGTGGCTGTTATTTTTTTTAACTTCAGTATCGTTGTCCGTTATTCACCGCTTTCCAAATATGAAAGGATGATGCTTTATTAAAAGACTCGCTCAATATTTTCGCTCCCTACAATCCGGACAGTCAACTTACAGTATGATTTATGAAGGTTCATTCTCTTAGATGAAAATAGGAATCAAGTTGTTCTCTCAGATTTTGCATTAAGAAAATGGGTTGAGCATATTGAGGCATTAAATGAATGGATTCATAACCGGTCACGTTCTGATAAAGAAAATGGCGCTTTTTATTGTTTTCGTCCAACCAATGTGGTGTTGCAGCGTAATGCATCCTTTGTAGAAGTCATCTCGGAAAAATGGTATTTATGCTTAATGATTACAGTTCAACTTCCATTCAAGGATAATGATAAAGCAATGCGCATGCTCTGCAAAATGCTACCAAAAGAAGTGGAGGCGTTTATCGCCAAGTTTGATCTCACCCAATTAAATGCAGCCTATGCATTGGTAAAAAAACAAAATATGATTCGCGATTGGCTGAAATCCAGTGATTATTGTGCGTTTATTGCGAATGGCAGCATCTTGCCAAGAAATAAAGACAACAGCGGGCCACTGGAGGGTGCCTTGCCTTTTACATCCCCGGAAGATGTTGAAGTTGAAATTTGTGGTTTGCGAGGAATGGGAATCAAGCATGGTGTTACGGTCATTACCGACGGTGGTTATTCAGGGAAAGTACAATGCTGGATGCACTAAATTCGGGGATTTACAATCACATCATAGGCGACGGGCGAGAATTTGTGATTACAGATCAAAGTGCAATGGAAATATCTGCAGAGGAAGGCCGTTCCATAAAAAATATGAATATTACGCCTTTCATAAAATGGATACCCAATAGTTCGGCTGAACAGTTTACGACTGACTACGCCTCAGGTTCCACATCTCAAGCTGCAAATATTATGGAGGCAATCAACATCGGGTGCAAGCTTCTTCTTATTGACGAAGACAGAAGTGCGACGAATTTTATGATTCAAGATATCAAAATGCGTTCATTAATCAAGCATGAACCCATTACACCATTTACGGAACGTGTCAGGGCACTTTATGAGGCTGTTGGTGTATCTTCCATTCTTGTAATTGGAGGCAGCGGTGAATTTTTATCCGTTGCTGATCAAAATCATCCTGATGGACAATTTTGTGCCAAAAAACGTAACCCAGGAAGCAAAAGAATTATGTAAACACGACAAACCACGCGAACGGATCCCCTTTACAAAATGGGAGATAGAAAGAAAAATAACCACCGATCACTTTTCGAGCTATCCACAGGGCAGTGGTACAGAAAAGCTGATGGTTTCAACCATGGGATATATCATGATAGGTGATGAGTGAGATCCAAGCTCAAGAGGCCCTTATCGTAGCACACATAAGACAAACTCGAATTGACATATAAATTTCAGTAATTAAGCTCTGCGAGGGAGGGAAGTAAATTGTGTTTAAACCACACCCGGATCATACCGCAATTGTGATTACAGACCCACAAAATGACTTTTTGTGTCCAGGGGGAAGAGGCTATCATCTGACAAAAGCAAATATAGAACAAAACAATACGATACAGAACCTTGAACTATTAATAAGATCAGCTATGAATAAAGGCTACCAGCTATTTATATCACCCCATTATTTATACCCCCATGATTATGGCTGGCAGTTTACAGGAAGTGAACAAAAGATGCTATTAGATCTTAGAATGTATCATGTGGCAAATGCGTATACACCACCGTCATATGGAGCTGATTTTGTTCATTCTTTAAAGCCTTATATCTTTGATAGGAGAACCGTCGTGGCAACACCTCACAAGGTTGCCAGTCCACAAACAAATGACTTGGAATATCAGTTGCGACAACATAGAAAAGAGAAGGTGATTATTGCAGGGGTGCTTTCAAACGTTTGTGTAGAGTCCCATATGAGGCATCTCATTGAAACTGGTTTTGAAACAGCTGTTGTATACGATGCCACAGCAACAATTAGTGTGGAGGATTTCCAAGCAGCCGTTACGAATTACAAGGCATTTGCAAGTGCTACTTGGACAACAATAGAGGCTATTTCATGCTTATAAATCCTTGAGCGACAAGAGCTTTATCACATGAAAGGGCCGCGAAAATCGCGGATTTTTTGTTTTATGGGATAAGGTTCTTGTCAATAACCAATGACAAGAACTTTATCCTATTCGCACAGATGGCAGGGTGGAGGCAGAATCTTACGGAGCCACGTCTGAGACGGTATTGAAAGGTGCGCTCTGTGATTGTCTGAATTGGCTCGGCGTATAACCGGTCAATTTTTTGAACATTCGGTTGAAAGAATTCATGTTCTGATAACCCGACTTCATAGCAATGTCGTTAATTTTCATATTGGACTGTAGTAGATACTCCTTTGCTTTCCCGATCCTAATCTCATGTAAATATTCACTGAAATTCTTCCCCGTTTTTTCCTTGAAATAAGTGGAGAGATATCCACCGGTGATATTCATTTTTTCCGCTATGGAATCGAGTGTAATGTCCTCGGCATAATGATGCTCCAAATATTCGATGACAAAGCTTGTAATTCGGTCTCTTTCGTCCAGCTTTTGCTTAAAGGTCGTAGCAGATGATACGAATAAAAGATTCATAAAATGAGTGAGCTGGTTGACGTTATAGCATTCCGTCAATTGACTGTAAAGCTCGCTTGTTCGTTGGACGAGTTTATCGTGCGCATAGCTGGAGAGCAGTGACATTTGAATCCGGTTGATGATTTGCTTCCCTAGATCATAGTAGTCCCTCACGCCAGCCCCCTTCTTATCCAACCGTTCCAGCATTCCAGTAAACCATTGAAGCAGGGCGGAAGCATTGCCCGCATGTAGATAGGTATCGAGCTCGTGCTCCTCAGAAGCGGTAAAGACATATGTCGGCGGCTCCGCATGCTTTTTAGGTGAGCTTAAGATCAACGACTCATCCTTGAACGGACGGTCGTCAATGAGCCCCAAAGCTTCCTCATAGGCGTCTTTAAATTGGGTGGAACGATGATATTGGCCGCTGACGGCCATCGTAACCAGCAGATAAGCGTGGTCCAGGTTCAATTCCTGCCGGATCGTTTCCAAGGTTGTGACGAGGAGCGCTTCGTTATCCTTCGTATAAATTAGAGAGAGAATTTGATTATTTTCAATTTGAAACGTATGCGTATTTGAAAAGCTGTTGGAAACATGATGAGTTACAAATTCATTGATATAATACATGGCTCGCTGGGTATCCATTTCTATATCACGTACATAGTGAGGCTTAAATTTAATATCAAAAATAAGAAGGCGATAGGGGCCTTCTTCTAAAGCGAGATCCTGCATCTCTTCTATATTCGTGTGATAGATTTTTTTCAGCTTGTTTATGTAGGCGTAATATCTCAGGAAAGAGGTTTTCTTCGCCAAATCCTCACTGATTTTCAGATTGGCCGTCACGATTTGCCTCATTTGTTCATTAAGCTGCTTGAATTCCCGAATGGTGCTGCGAAGCGGAGGTAAGGGACTGATCTGTTGGATGGAACGAATCATCTGTTGCACGGGCCGATGAAATCGAATGCTGAAGAAAATGGAGGCTAAGATGCTTAAGGCCAAAGCGGTTGTGATGATGATAGCAAGTGTCGTGTTTACCATGTAGATTTGGGATGACATACTCTTGTCAGAAGCGACGAGCACATAGGTTAGCCCGGAGAAAATCCCTTTTTTATAAAAATAATAATCGTGGCCTTTTTTTACATAAGTTTGCTTGAAGTCGATATGGTTCATACCGGTAGAGACATTCTCAGATGTATAGATGGGCTGCTGTTCCTCATTAAGGATCGAAAAATTGGTGAATAGGGAAGGGTTGTAAGTATCGACCATCTTCTTTGCGTTGATCAAAACCGTAATATAGAAATAAGAATTGATGTTGTTTTTAATGACGATTGGGATCAGCTTCCCTTTGGGCAGCGGAGCGCTGCCAGGCATGACGAATTCCGTGAAATCAGAGGCCGGATAAATATGAAACTGTTTATCGCTTTGGAATTGATTTTGCCAAAACGGCAGCGGATAGCTTGGACTTTGATAAAACCGGTTAAACATGGCGTCAGCCCGAGTGCTGCCGTCCTTTCGCAAAATAAGCGAGTTGTCCTTAAAGTAAAGAAACATTTCGTCAATATAAAGAAGCGGATTCGTGATCGTCGGTTGAATATCATGGCGCACCTTATCGGCAATGTTGTAATCGATATTTTTCTTATTCAGCAGCTGCACGTTATCACTGAAATAAAACCGTTGGACAAGCTCATTAATCAATCGGAAATGCTTTTCGAAGCTTTCGGTCATGTTGTCCAGGTTCGTCGTATTATAACGAATAATTTCATTTCGCAGACTAGCCTGGTACAGCCCGTAGGACCATAGATTGATGGCTGCGAGCAGGACGACGATTACTAAAAAACTGACCAACAGCCGTGCGAATAAGGACTCGGTTTTGAATTTCCATCGGATACTAGTGCTCATGGATATCACTCCTATCGCTAGTGGTCAGTATTAACATAGATATGTCAGTTATTCGGATTGTTTCACAAATTTTCGAAATCTCCGTTTTTGATGAACAAAATCAAAAAAGCGGCGATTGCCTGCGGGGATAGGGATGGTTCATATTATAGATCAGAGAACGGAACAAGTATAGACGAAAGGAGAATGCTGATGGAAAATTCGCCAGCAGTTCCAGTACAGACTGATTCGCCGCCAATGAAAGTCAGTTGGGTGAAAGCATTCCTAAAGAAACTGAATAGAAGTAAAATTCTATTGCTTATGTTTCTGCCATGTCTATTATTTTACTTGATATTCAAATATTTGCCCATGTTCGGTATCGTGGTTTCTTTCAAAAATTACAATTTGTACAAAGGCATTTGGGACAGTCCCTGGGTCGGCCTCAAGTATTACAAGCTGTTTTTCCACAGCCCTGATTTTTTAAAATATCTGCGCAACACGTTTCTTCTTGGATTTTATAAACTCATCTTTGGATTTCCTGCCCCTATTATTTTAGCTCTCCTGCTCAATGAATTGAAACATATCGTGTTCAAACGGTTTGTGCAAACGGTCAGTTATTTGCCACATTTTATCTCCAACGTTGTTGTGGCCAGCATGGTGCTCATGTTTTTATCTCCCTCCAGCGGGATCGTAAATCATTTAATCCAGTTGTTCGGGATGCAGCCGATCAATTTTATGGTCAAACCGGAAATGTTTCGCTCTATCTATGTACTTTCGGAGATTTGGCAGCATACCGGCTGGGAAACGATTATATATTTGGCAGCGTTAACCACGATAGATCCGCTCTTATACGAAGCAGCGGAAATCGACGGAGCGGGCAGGTGGAAGAAATTATTCCATATTACCCTGCCGGGCCTTGTACCGACTATCGTCATTTTATTTATTCTCAACATCGGTAATGTGCTGGATATCGGCTTTGAAAAAGTGTTTTTGCTCTACAACCCTTCCATCTACGAAACCTCGGATATTATCAGCACCTACGTGTATAGAACCGGCCTTGGTCAGGGGAATTTCAGCTACGCTACAGCTATCGATTTGTTTACGGGACTGATTAGCTTTATCTTCATTTATTCCGCTAACACGATCAGTCGGAAAATTGGCGAGAACAGCCTGTGGTAAGGAGGTGAAACCAAATGAAACGTAGTATCGGGTTGTCTGAAATATTTCTTGCCGCCGTAATGGTGTTTGTCGTCGTGGTCACATTATACCCTTTCGTCTACATGATCGCTGTTTCGCTCAGCAAAGACATTTATGTTCTGAAGGGGCAGGTGACCTTATGGCCGAAAGGCTTAAATTTTAAAGTGTATAACATTGTCCTGCAGGATCCCCGCATTGGAAAAGCATACCTCAATACGATCATCTATGTCGTATTTGGCACCGCCATTTCTCTCATCATCACTTCTTTTGGGGCGTACGCCCTTTCCAGGAAAGATATGGTTCTGAATCGAACATTTACGCTTGCGATCGTATTTACGATGTTTTTCGGCGGCGGGATGATTCCCACCTTTCTGGTTGTAAACGGATTGGGACTCGTGGACTCCAGGCTCGGGATGCTTCTTCCGACTGCCGTAAGCACGTGGAATCTGATCATCATGCGTACGTTCTTCTCTGGCATCCCCAAGGAGCTTGAAGAGTCCGGGAAGCTCGACGGCCTTTCTGACGCAGGCATTTTCCTTCGTATTGTAATGCCGCTTTCCAAAGCCGTCGTGGTTACGATTGGGTTGTTTTATGCAGTCGGCATTTGGAACAACTTTTACTCTGCTTTACTTTATCTCCGCAGCTCGGATTTATTTCCGCTGCAGGTTGTTTTGCGTAATATCGTGCTAGCAGGCCAGGTGAACTCAGCGAAGGTCACATCGGTTGGACATGACGCGCTTGTCGTCGATGAATCTTTAAAATATGCGACCATTCTGGTTTCAACGATTCCCATTCTTTTGACTTACCCGTTTCTGCAGAAATATTTTGTGCAAGGGGCTATGATCGGGTCGATCAAAGGCTGATATTAAAAATTCATTTTGGAAAAGGAGCCATCGTATGAAAAAAACAATGACGGTGTTGAGTGTAGGTATCATGTCGCTAGCCCTTATTGTGGGTTGTACGAAAGCCCCGGACAACGCGTCCGGCAGCAAGGATGATTCGGCAGCCGGAAACTCGGCCGCCACTTCCGATCAAGCGGCTGCCCCGATGAAAGAGAAGACGTTCAAGTTTCTAAACAACTCGCACCCCAGTTGGCCGTACAATAAGGATTGGCTCGTATGGAAGTTGCTGAAGGAGAAAACCGGCGTAAACCTTGATGTGGAAGTGCCGTCGGGTGAATTGTCGGATGCCTTCAACCTGGCGATTGCTTCGGGTAATCCTCCGGAGCTGCTTACGAGTCCGGATAAACAGACGGCGGACAAATATGGTCAAGAGGGTGCGTTAGTCAACTACTTGGATTACGTCAAGAAGGATATGCCGAATTACGATAAATGGATGAAGGAGCACCCGACGGAAACACAGAATGTCATGTCTGCGGACGGGAAAATGTACATCGTCCCGAACTCCGGAATTGGAGAAACGAATCGGATGCACTGGATGTTCCGGAAAGATATTTTCAAGAAAAATAACCTGCAGGAGCCAAAAAACTGGGATGAGCTCTACGATGTACTGAAGAAGTTGAAAGCGCAGTATCCGGATAGCTATCCTTTCGCCTTCCGGGATGGGTTGCTCTATTTGCGCAATTTGGCGCCAGCGTTCGGAACACAATATGATTTCTATTACGATTTCGATAAAAAGGATTGGCATTACGGGCCGATTGAAGATAACTATAAAACTATGATCGCGTATATGGCTAAATTTTTGAAGGAAGGCTTGATTCCTCCTGATTTCCTGTCCATCGATACGAAGCAGTGGCAGGACCTGATGTCGACCAACAAAACGTTTATGACCGTTGATTATATCGGACGCATTGATTTCTACAATAAGCCTCTGCGTAAGGATAATCCGGACTTCGATCTGGAGTTCATGCCGCCTCCGGCCGGCGGTCCGAACGGCAAGCAGCTGAATGAGTTCACGCAATATGAGGAGATGAATTTCGTCGTATCGTCTAAATCCAAGCAGATCGATGATATTATGAAGTTCATTGACTTCTTCTTCTCAGAGGAAGGGAAGACGCTCGTCAGCTGGGGGAAAGAGGGCGTAACCTACAAAGTGGAAAATGGCAAGAAATCCTTCATAGAGAACTACACCGATGTGTCCGATATGAGGAAGAAGACGGGGCTATCTACGGACGGAGCCTATATCTGGTTTGATTATGACGCCCATATCTCGTTAGCTTCGCCTGAAGCGAAATACGCTTATCACGAAGCGCCGAAATATGACGATAAAGAGCAGCCAAGGCCTGCATTCACTGAGGATGAAATGGAAGTTATTAAAACGACCGGTCAAGAAATCGCTAAATACCGGGATGAAAATATTGCCAAGTTCATTCTCGGGAATAGAAGTTTAGATGAATGGAATCAGTACGTGGACGGCTTGAAGAAATTGGGCCTGGATAAGGTGCTTGCGATTTATAAAGCGGCTTACGAACGTATGCAGCAGTTCTCTTCCAAATAGGGAGGATGTCGAGATGAAGCTAGTGGCGTTGACAGAAGACCGTATCCAAGACGTATGTCGGCTTTGGAATCAGGGACTTGCTCCTGATTTTCCGATTAGAGAACGTATCGTGAAGCAAAATGTATTTCAGGACCGAAACTTTCTTCCGCAGGGCTCCTGGCTCGCCGTGGAAGAAGCCACCGGTAAGGCGATTGGATTTGTCGTATCGAAAGTATGGCAAGATTCCAAATACGATATCGAATTTAGCAGTGAAGACGGGTGGATTCACGCGTTGATGGTCGATCCGGACCACCGGAATCAGGGGATCGGCAGCGAGCTCCTGCGTCAAGCCGAATCGGCGCTTCACGGAAGAGGGGTACGCCGGGTGTCGTTAGGAAACGATTTCCATCGTCGGGTGCTCCCCGGCGTACCGCATGAGCTGGCGGCTGCCAAGCGGTGGTTTGAGCGCAATGGATATGCGTACCAAGGGATGACACACGACCTCGTGAATCACTATGACGCCAAGGCTCAAGTAGCGCTCCCTCAGTTTGAGAATGTGGTATTCCGTTTGGCACAGCCGAATGAGGAGGACCAAGTCATCGCTTTTATGAAGCGCTGTTTTCCAGGTCGATGGGAGTACCAGACACGGCAATATTGGCAATTGGGAGGAACGGGCAGAGAATTTGTCGTCCTCGAGCGGGAGGAGGACATCATCGGCTTTTGCCGGATCAATGATTCGCAGTCGCCGATTCTCGCCCAGAACGTCTATTGGGCGCCCCTGTTTCAAGGCGAGCTCGGCGGGATCGGTCCGCTCGGTATCGATGAGAAGTATCGCGGGCTGAACTACGGTCTCGCCATCGTTCAAGCCGGCATTCATTACTTGCTGCAAAGAGGCGCTAGCCACATTGTGATCGACACGACGCCTTATGTGGATTTTTATGGCAAACACGGCTTCTCCGTATGGAAGAGCTACGACAGGTTCCAGAAAGTATTGGAGGCGTGAACGTCAATTACCCTCGGGCGATGTCTGCGGAACCGGGGGGAATCCTCTAATTTATTTCTAAGAAAGTGACCACTTTATCCAGTGAATTTTTTCACCTGATAAGTGGTCTTTTTTCTCTTTTTCTGGGAATGTTCTTGACGTCGTGGATCGTTTGCCGCATCGGCAAAGCTCCTGTTTTAATACGGCATATGCTAAAATTAGGAAAACAAGATGTGGAGGGATGGTATTGTCTGAGGATTTTTATTGCGACGAGGTTTTAAGTGGTCGTACTTCTGTGAGAAAAGTATTTGAGACTGATAACGTTCTTGCATATCATCATACGCGCCCTTTTTATCCTGTTCACATTGTTGCGATTCCAAAGAAGCATATCTCGTCACTTCTAACATTGGAACAACACGACAATGAACTCTTAATTGAGTTGATAGACGTTGTTAAAAAAGTGGCATCACAGGTGCAGTCTGAGTATGGGGCTTGTAGAGTGCTGACTAATCTAGGAAAGTATCAAGACTCCAAACATCTTCATTTTCATGTCTTCTTCGGGGAACCATTAGGATAAACGAAGTCTGAAACTAAGGAGAAATGAAAGGATTCCTGTAGAGCGTTATTCACGAACTTTGCCTTATTCCGTCCCATAAAAAGGAAATTCTCTCGTTTGTGTAGAAAAAATATTAGATATTCATTTAGCTATTCATCGTACCTGTGATTATTGATGATGTGTAGCTCCGCATTAGAGCTTTAGTCTGATAAATTAATGAGAATACAAATTATTGTAGAAAAATTAACTTTGTGTGTGTCCTAAAGGAGGAACTGAAATGAGTTTCATTCAACACATGGTGACGTTTACATTATTTTCAGGTAAAGATAGTCCGGAAACAGAATCTTTTTTACAAGAAAGTAGAGAAGAACTTGCTGCAATTCCTGGGGTTGAACAATTCGAGGTTTTCCGTCAGGTAAGCGCCAAGAATGAATTTGATTATGGGTTTTCAATGGTATTTGCTGATCAAAATGCTTACGACGCTTACAATACACACCCAGTTCATGTCAAGTATGTCGAGGAGCGATGGAAGAAAAAAGTAAGCCGGTTTCAAGAGATTGATCTAGTTCACCATAGTTGATCGACATTATCATTAGAGATCTGTACATTTTAGAACGCCACCGTTGCTTTGTGAAGATAAGAAAAAAAACTGTTTAAGAAAAGAAAGGTCAGGATGCTAAATGCGTCCTGGCCTATAACAATATATCCATATAAAGGAATCGTAAAGCCATGTGCCGAATATACATCTCAATCAAATTATGAACGATGTGAATGTTAGAATGATTCATAATCGGGGGCGAAAAGATGGCACGTGTAATTCGGAAGTATTCCACTGCACTGTTTTGGCGTTTTTTTGCGAAGTATTTTGCGCTGATTCTTATTCCCGTTATTCTGGCCAGCCTGTTTACGAACCTCTTTGTCGTCCGGCTAATTGAGCATGATGCGGAAGAAACCAACAATATCGTCATGCAGCATTTCTCGGAGCAGACCGATGCTACCTTCACGGCGCTTGAGACCGATATGGTCAACATGCTCACCACGTCCAACGTCAAAAACTATTTGACAAACGGTGAGTCCGCTGACATGCATCAGCGCTTCGAACTGCTGCATTCCTTAATGCAGCAGCTCAACAGCATTCAGTCGCACAACCTGGTGTACAGCACATTTTTGTACTTTGCCAAGCAAGATCTGGTACTCGACAGCAATACTTACACGAATAAAAATGAATATTTCAAAGAGCAATACCCGGTCCAAGAGCGGGACCTTGCGACCTATCTCGGAAATTTTATAGATAAGAAAACGATGTATTTTACCTCACCTCATCATGTCGACGAAAAGCCTCCCTACACCAAAGACGTCCTCTCTACGCATTCTAACTTATCGATATTGATGAGCTATCCGTTTAACAGCAATTCGCCTGAAGTTTATTTGGTTGTCAACGTTAAGCGGGACAAGTTTCGCGAGCTGCTTGGCATGCAGGAGACCTGGGTGACGGATACAGCGCTTGTCGATGCAGCCGGCTCCGTTCTTGTCAATAATGGATCATCCGACATCCATATGGATTCTTTTGCCTCCATGATCCGCTTGGAGCCGGAAAATTCTCTGTTTGTCAGCTCTGGCAAGCAAGCATTGTCCTACAGAAAATCGCACTTCAACGATGCTTGGTATTATGTAAGCTCTATCGATCTACAAACTTTGCTGAAGCCGGCGAGAATGATACGGATGATCACGATTTTTTTCCTAAGTTTGTTTGTCGTGATGGGCAGCGTGCTTTCCTATTATTTGAGCAAAAAGTTGTATAACCCGATTTATGACATTAAAACCCGGTTAGAATCTCACCGGATCGGTGACATGACGGTTCCCCAGGAGGGCAATGAATTTGATGTCATTAAGCGCTTCTCCAATATCCTAATCTCCAAAAATAAAGAGTTATCGCAAATGGTCAGCGGGATGTTCCCGATTGTTCAAGAGCATTTTATCTCCAAAATCTTGTTCGGTGAGTACCGTGACAGCTTGTCGATCGAGTACTACGCCAAAGAAATGAATTTCCCGTACCATGCGAAAAAGGCGGCAACAGCGCTTTGCATCGAAATCCAATATTATTCGAAATTTGTGGACCATTTGTCGGAAGCATCCAAGTCTTTCCTCGTCGCCGAGTTGAAAGAAAACATGCACAAGTTGGCACCAGGCATGATCTGGGTATGTCAGACGCGATCAAATGAGTTAGCTTGCGTCATTCATCATGAAGACCGCATGGGGACGGATCTTCAAGGGTTTGTGGATCGCATGATGCCGCTGCTGCAGCAGCCGATTTTTAAAGCGTCCGTGGGAATTGGGATCACGGTTGAAACGATAGAAGACCTGTACCTGTCCTACGATCAGGCTGTCAGAATGCTCAAGTTCAAAAGTCTGGACGCTGATGCGGAAATTTGTACGGAAGAGAGCGCGATGAGGAGCGAGCGAGTTGCCCTCGAAAGCTGTTTATCGGTTCACGAAGTCAACCGTATCTTTAATATGCATAAGGCCGGCGAGTTCGATCATTTGCTGCAATCGGTTGTTGACTTGCTGGATACAGGCATGCGTGCGAAGGCGAATGCCAGCCAGATGAAAAATTTATGCGCCGACATTCTGAATACGTGGATTCGTGCCGTTGAGAATGAACGCAACGATTTCAATATCTCGTTTTATTCCAGTTTGTTTGCGTCCATAGACCGCTGCGTGACCTGGGAAGAGATTCGACAATGCTTTTGCGACATTCATGCGTTACTGTTCCGCGCTATAGAACCGTCTGATCGAAAGCAGCAATTTTCCGAAGTGTTGGCTTATATCCACGAGCACTACAACGAAGAGTTCTCCATTGAGCAGTTCGCGCAGCAGATGAACATGTCGGTGGGGCATTTTAGCCGCTCCTTTAAAGAGGAAGTAGGGGAGAAGTATGTGGAATATATTGCCAAATACCGAATCGCGATGGCCAAGCAGTATTTACTGGAAACGGATATGAAAATCGAAGATATTGCCGAGCACGTCGGCTACTGGGGCCGAAACTCGTTTATCCGGAATTTTCGCAAATATGAGGGGACGACGCCAGCGAAGTTTCGTACCATGTATCATACGTGAGACTCCTTTTTTGCGGAGTCTCATTTTTTTCGCAAACGACGATTGAACCGATGCTGTTTGACGCTTCATGCAAAAATAGAGACATCGCCAAAAGATGATGCTTTACCCTGTGTCTCACCAACCGTATAGTGAAAGCCAAGTCTTAGTATTCATGTATAGGGGGGAGGACGATTGGCCATTCATCCGAGCAAGGCTGCTGAAGCAGGAAGTGTGTACAGCGAACGCAAGAAAAAGAGTAAGTTCTCCTACCTGTGGTTCAATCTGAACAAGTACAAAGCATTTTATTTATTGATGCTGCCGGGCATTTTGTATTACATCATTTTTAAATACGTCCCGATGTATGGCGTCATTATCGCTTTCCAGAACTTTTCCATCGGGCGCGGGATGATGGGCAGCAAGTTTGTTGGCTTGAAACATTTTATTGAGTTCTTTGTGAATACGCCTGATACTTGGAAACTGATTCGCAATACCGTGATGCTGAATGTGTACGATCTGCTGTTTCGTTTTCCCGCACCGATCCTGCTAGCGCTATTGTTTCATGAGATTCGCAACAAACGGTTTAAGCGTTTCGTGCAAAGTGTCAGTTACATGCCGCATTTCTTATCCACAGTCGTGATCGCTGGAATTATGGTCACCTTCTTGTCGCAGCAGACCGGCATAGTGAATCATTTGCTCCGTTGGTTCGGCATCGAGCCGATCTTGTTTCTCGGCCTTCCGGAATGGTTCCGTTCCATCTATGTAGGCTCCGAAATATGGCAAACCGTCGGCTGGGGCACGATCCTCTATTTGGCGGCAATCGCCGGTGTCGACCCGACCCTGTATGAGGCGGCCAAAATGGACGGAGCGAACCGCTTCCAACAAATGCGCCATGTGACGTTAGTCGGGATGTTCCCGGTCATGATCGTCCTGTTTGTGCTCACGCTCGGTCATTTCATGGAGACAGGCTTTCAAAAAATTATCCTGCTCTACAACCCGATGACTTATGATACAGCAGATGTGTTGAATACATACATCTATCGCCGGGGTATCTTATCCGCCGACTTCAGCTTTGCCACAGCTGTTGGGCTGTTCCAGGCGGCCATTGGTTTTATCCTTGTCGTCATGGCCAATCGCGTCGTCAAGAAGTATTCAGACACAAGTCTGTGGTAGGAGGGCTCACGTGAGATGAAAATTAGGGAAAGTTTCGGCTCCAGGCTGTTTGATGTCATCAATACCGTGCTGATGATCTTGCTCATAATCGTCATGGTGTACCCGCTAATCTATGTGTTCTCCGCCTCCATTAGTGATAACGCTATGGTGATGAGCGGACAGGTCGTGCTCTGGCCCAGATCGGTCACGCTTGAAGCTTACGCCAGACTTGTCGGCAATCCTGACATTTGGATCAGCTATTGGAATACAATTCGCTACACCGTGCTGCAAACGTTGCTCTCGCTTATTGTGACATCTGCGATGGCCTACCCGTTAGCGAAAAAGTGGCTGCCCGGCCGCCGGTTCATATTGATGATGGCTGCATTCACGCTGCTGTTCAGCGGTGGAATGATTCCGACCTTTCTCGTCGTGCAAAATTTAGGCCTGCTTAACACCATGTGGGCAATCGTCCTTCCCTCGTTAGTGAGCACCTGGTATCTGTTCATCATGCGGACGTTTTTTGAAGCTTTGCCGGAAGAGCTCGAGGATGCCGCAACGATGGATGGCTGCGGGACGGTGCAACTGCTGATTCGCATCATTTTACCGCTATCCTTGCCCGTGCTTGTGTCCATCGGTTTATTCACCGCTGTCAATCAATGGAATTCGTTCTTTGACGCGCTCATTTATTTGAACGAACGCAGCATGTATCCGCTGCAAATTGTCCTTCGCAACATTATTATCGCAAGCTCCAATGTGCAGGGGGAAGGCAACACGGCTTATATCGAAACCTTGAAATATGCCATGATCATGATCGCGACAGTGCCGATACTATGCGTGTATCCGTTTATCCAGAAATATTTTGTGCAGGGAGCTATGATTGGCGGGGTTAAAGGGTAGATTTCCATAAATTTCAATATTAGGAGGGTGCAAAATTGAGAAAAAGAACGATGGCGGTAACGCTCACGACGCTTATGCTCGGAGGATTGATTGCTGGATGCAGCGGACAAACTGCGCCTACGGGCAGCACAAATAATGGCGCTTCGCAAAAGCCGGTTACGTTCTCTTGGCTTGTGTATGACCGGCCGGAAGGTAAAGTGAAAACGGACTGGGAGATTTTCAAAGAAATTGAAGCGAAAACAGGCGTCAAAATCGATTGGCAGGTTGTCAGCCAAGAAGGGCTTTTAGAGAAAAGACAAATTATGATTGCCACGAATTCCGTGACGGACTTCATTCAACCAACGAACCAGGAAGCGCGTGAGAACGGTCCGGAGAAAGTATTTCT
The DNA here is from genome assembly GCF_027789125.1 of Paenibacillus aestuarii. Classification (GTDB taxonomy): domain Bacteria; phylum Bacillota; class Bacilli; order Paenibacillales; family NBRC-103111; genus Paenibacillus_E; species Paenibacillus_E aestuarii. Next base: position 118,869 of record NZ_JAQFVF010000018.1, read on the forward strand.
CAATTTGAAAGATTATTTGGATATCGCGCCGAATTTGAAAAAATTTTATGAAACATACCCCGAAGCCAAAGCGGTGGCAACCGGAGCGGACGGCGGCATCTATGATGTGCCTGTGCTCGAAGGCGATGCTGCCGGCAAAGGATTCAACTATATTTGGTTGGCACGCAAAGATTTGATGGACAAATACAATTTGAAAGCGCCGACGAATGTGGATGAGTTTTACCAATTCCTGAAGACGCTGAAGGAGAAGGAACCGGATAGTTTCCCGCTCAGTGTGAATACGCCGGTCACGGGCGATGTAGGCCTATACACCGTTTTCGGTAAAATATTTACCGGCATCACAGGCTTTTACAATCAAAGCCCAACGGAAGAGAAATACGAGTTTGCGCCTGCGAAGAGCGGGTACAAAGATGCGATCGCCTTCATGAACAAGCTGTACAGCGAGAAGCTGCTGGATCCTGAATACTATTTGCTGACCGGCGCGCAATGGGAAGAGCGCTTCTTAAAAGGGAAGTCGTCTGTCACGTATTGGTGGAAGGCGGAAGTGAATCCGTTGCTGGATAAAGCGAAAAAAGCAGGCGCTCCAGGCGAGTTTAATCTGGATGCCATCCCTGAGTTTGCGGCCAGTGGAGTAAAAAATTACCAATTCTCCAGACCTGTTGTCGGCACGTCGGGCAGGGCTATTTCGGCAAAGGTCAAGGATAAGGAACGAGCAGTGAAATTCCTCGATTACCTCGTGAGCGAAGAAGGCACGAAATATTTATCTCTGGGCATTGAAGGCAAATCGTACACGATGGTGGATGGCAAACCTGTGTATAACAAAGACTTTGGCGCCGTTCCTTACGTGCCGCTCCGCCGTGACTTTGGTGTCTGGTATGACAATATTTCGCTGAATAACGCGCTGGCCCGGGAAACTTGGGAGCGTGGCCTCGACGATAAGAGTAAGGCGATCAACAAAAGCTATGAATCCTTTATCATTCCTGCGCCTAAAGCGATCGTTAAGACAACGGAAGAGTTGGAGCTTGAAAAATCAAAGCTGACTCCGCTGACGAAATTTTTGGAGCAGCGAATTACGGAATTCGTGACCGGCAAAACGCCAATCAATGATGCGACTTATCAGCAGTTCCTCGATCAAGCGAAGAAACTGGGATCTGACGAATTGCTGAACATGTACAATACGGCCTACAAACGTACGTATAACATCAAGTAAAACGTGACAGAGCAGCACCTGGCAGAAGGAGAGGATAAGATGCAAGGTAAGCCGTTCATTATTGATGCAGACTTACATAATTCACTGGCGAAGATGAAAGATTTGCTGCCCTATTTGCCCAAAGTATGGCATCAGCAATGGCTTGAGAGCGGGATTGGCGTTCATGGGCAATACTATTCGCCTGTTGGCGTGCTGCGCCAAGATGCGATCCCGGATAACGGCGGTCCGCCGGGAAGCGATCCGCAGTTCGCGCTCAAGCATTATATGGATCCATATGGCATCGATTTTGCGATCTTAACAGGCGGCGGAGAGCAGGGCATTTCGCTGCATGCCGATCCGGATTACGCCACAGCTGTAGCTGCTGCCTATAATGATTGGTTGGCCGATTCATGGCTCAAAGCCAGTCCCCGATATAAAGGCTCGATTCAGATCAATCACTCGGACCCTGCGGAGGCAGCCAAGGAAATAGACCGTATGGCGAAGAACCCGGACATGGTGCAGGTCGTGATGGGCAGCGGGGCGAGGATGCCATATGGCAATCGCTTCTACCATCCCATCTATGAAGCTGCTGAGCGCAACGGGCTGCCGGTCGCCATTCACCCGGGCACGGAAGGCAAAGGGGTTGCCGGAGCGCCAACACCGTCCGGATATCCGACGCGCTATATGGAATGGCACAATATTTTGCCGGCGAATTTTATGACTCATATCAACAGTCTCGTCTGTGAAGGTGTATTTGAGAAATATCCGAAGCTGAAGTTTATTTCCATCGAAGGCGGCATCGCCTGGCTGCCTCATCTCATGTGGCGGATGGACAAAAACTACAAAGCGCTGCGCGATTCCGCACCTTGGCTAAAACGCTTGCCATCGGAATATATTTTGGAGCATATACGGGTGACGACACAGCCGATTGAAGAGCCGGAGCAGCCCGAGCATCTGGTACAAATTTTCCAAATGATGCGGGCCGATAAGATCGCCATGTTCTCATCCGACTACCCGCATTGGGATTTTGACAATCCGAAAATTGTACTGAACAGCATCCCTCGGGAGATGAGGAACCGGATTCTAGGCTACAACGCAGCCGAATTATATCACTTACCGCTGCCTGCGGAGCAAAAGGGAGTGAGTCCGGCGTGAAGGTGAAAGTGGCGGAACCTAATGAGCTTGACGATGGAGATAAGCGAATTGTCAAAGTAAAAGAAATGGAGCTCGGCCTATTCCGGATCGACGGCGAATATTATGCCTGGCGGAACGTTTGTCCCCATGCGGCGGCACCTGTGTGCGTCGGCGCGATACGGGGCACACGGCTTCCGTCGACGGTCTATGATTACCAATATGGCATGGATAATCAAGTGCTTCGCTGTCCCTGGCATGGCTGGGAATTCGACTTGCGCACCGGGCAGCATCTGGCGGCCGGCAGCAATGCCAAGTTGCGGGGCTTTCCCGTTGAGGCAGATGATAGCGGTGTTTATGTGGTGCTGCGCGATTCTTAAAATATCGAAGAGGCTCTCACGATCATTGGGGGCCTCTTCGTGTGCGTGTGCAATAACAGCATAATTAGGCAACTATTTGCTAGATCGAACATGGTGTATGCAGGGGCTTTTTGATAAGATACTATCAAAACTTAGCCATGGAGAGGATGGTAGACATGCCCTTTTTATCGTTAACGAGTTGGAGCTTGCATCGGAATCTGGGGCCGCTTAGGTGGACACGCTGGGATGAGCGTAATCGGAGCCAGATCACTGTTGCCCAAGAGCAGCCAGAATTGATCAAATTGCTGGAACTGCCGGCAATTGTGGCGAATAAAGGTTTTAAATCGCTGGAAATTTGCGAATTTCATTTTCCGGACACTAGTGAAGGCTATTTACAAAAGTTAAGGGAATCGTTTGCAGAAGCAGGTGTCCGCTTTTACACGCTGCTTATCGAATACGGCGATATTTCCAGCCCCGATGCTGCGCGCAGGCAGTCCGATATCGACTGGATCAAAGGCTGGATCGATATCGCTGCGCGTGCAGGCGCTGAGCGGGTGCGCGTGATCGCCGGCGATGCGGAGCCGGGAGATGAACAAGCGTTGCAACGATCTGCTGACGCTTTGCGGGAGTTAAGCAAGTACGCGGACACTGTTGGCGTGCGTGTTGTGACAGAAAATTTTCACTTGCTTACATCGGTTGCGGATAATTGTCTTGCACTGCTGTCAGCGTGTGGTGAGCAGCTGGGGCTGACTTCTGATTTTGGCAATTTTAAAGGTGACGGGAAATATAGCGAGCTGGCCAAAACGATTCCGCTCAGCGAGTCGATCCATGCCAAAGCGCAGACCGATGCCGACGGCATTCCGGAAGAAAGCGATTTTATTCGCTGTTTGCAAATCGCCAAGGAAGCCGGATATGAAGGTCCGATCACGCTCGTCTATGACGGCCCAGGCGACATGTGGGCGGGCATTGAGCGTGTAAGGCGGCTTGCGGCGCCTTATCTGAATTGAGCTGGCGCTCCCGGCGGGGAACGGGAACCCGCCGGAGCCAGCGCAGCACAAAAAGCGGAAGCATGGCTTCCGCTTTTTGCTTTGCCGCCAAGCCTCACTCGGCCCTCAGAAACGCTCAAAGCTCACTTCGGCTTTGGCTGATAATTATAGCCCGGATAGCTGACAACCGGCCATTTGACTTTGCGCAGCGCGTTGATCATCTCCGGACCAACGTTAATATTGCTTTCCACCAATTGCTGCGGTGTGAGCGCCATCCATTGGTTCAAGGAGACGTCCTCGAAGCGGTTGCTTTTGAACATCTCCAAAAACCACAACGACTCCGTTCCTGTATTTTGGATATAGTGGCCAAAAGCGAACGGAACATACCCGACATCACCTGCCCGGAAGTCGAACGTGCGCGCTGTATTGTTGCCTGAAAATACCGTCATCCGGCCTTGCCCGGTCAAATAATACTGCCATTCGTCATTATTCGGATGCCAATGCAATTCCCTCATCGCGCCGGGCTCGATCTCGACGAGTGCTGCTGCGATCGTCTGCGCGATCGGGAAATTCGTCGAGTCGGCTATGCGCACGGTCCCGCCAGGCACCTTAATCGGCGGCTGGGCGAGCAAGCGGTGGCTGAAACTGGGTTGAATCGTGCCGTAAGGGGAATCGACTCTTTGCGTTTCAATCGGACCGGGAACACGATCTTGGTAAATATATACTTGGTCCGGCGGAATCTTCGCAAACGTGCTTTCCGGCACGCCGAAGTTGGCCGAGAGCACTTCCTTAGGCGTATGCGCAAACCAATCCGACAAAGATAACGTGTTCAGGTCGGAAAAGCTGCCATCGTCGAAAACGAGCAAAAACTCGCAGCCATCCTTCAGCCCTTGGATGGAATGCGGAATGCCCGGCGGAAAATACCATAGATCGCCAGGGAAAATATCGTCGATAAAGTTGCGCCCGTAATTATCGACAGATGTAATCCTCGCGCTGCCGACTAACATATAGGCCCATTCCGCCTGCTGATGCCAATGCAGCTCGCGCACGCCGCCTGGTGTCAGGCTCATGTTGACGCCGGCTAGTGTTGTGGCGATCGGCAGCTCCCGGCTTGTTATTTCCCGCGACCAACCGCCTTCATTTAGCTGCATATGTGTATCTGAGAAGGAGAAGCGAAGATTAGGCACGAGTCCTTCATCAGTAACGGGAGGGACGAACATGTCAGGGTTCTGCATGTCTCTAAGGACATCACGGGGACCCAGGTCGACGTTTCCTGAACCGTCTTTGCGAATCGGCTGAGGAATATGTAAAAGAGGTTCGCTGGGACGTTTGCTTTCCACTTCATTCACCCTTTCATCGAAACGATTTGAAATGATGATCCCTCTACTTTATTCCCTGAACGTTCAAATATGACAAAGATTCAAGCGTGCTGCTGATATTTCAATAATTTGCTGGAAAACAGTAGAAAGCCCTGTATCCAACGCTGTCTGAAACTGCGTCCTTTGTTTTCTCATGATTTCTTCATTAAACAGTTGTACAGTATAATTATTGGTTTGTGTTCGACAAGGCGTCTCCCGTGAAAACTTTCTCTTCTCGCTTGTAGGCGACTACCGCGATGTTTATATTCGGCTAGGCATACATTGATCTTAGTCAAATATAATCGGGTGGTGTGAGATTTGTGAGACATATCGTTGGCGTCTTATTGGATCGGGATACATTCAAAGGACTCCCCAAAGGGAGAACCGGAACAGAGCGTATTCAATTGTATAACAAAGCTGCTAAAAAGCTTGGTTTGAAGCTCTTCTATATGTCCTTACATCAGATTGGAAAGACATCCGCGCTCGGTTATACGTATACAGGTCGCTCCTACAAACTTGTCCGGCGATCCATTCCTCGCGTCACGCATAACCGTTCCATCACATTGTCGCCGTATTTAAAGCGCAAGCTTCAAATGTTATCCCAATCGAGCATTGTGTTCAATCGGCAGAACCGTTATGATAAACACCGGATTCATAAGCTTTTGGACAAAGAGAGCACACTAAGCAAATACTTGCCGGTTTCAAGCAAATATTCGCGTAAGAAACTGCTGAAGGCGATGGATAAATATCCTGCCCTATTCATCAAACCGACCAATAACAGCGTCGGCAACGGCATCATGAAAATAGCGCGCTCTCAGGATGGCAAGTTTCATTTGCATTGGAAAAAAGGGGATCCTAAACAGGTATCGCGCAAAGCCGCGGCCGCTTTTATCCAAAAAAAAGTAAGTCATCAAACCTATATGATTCAAGAGGGAATTCCGTTGGCTACGTATAAGGGCAGGCCTTATGATCTGCGTGTCTCTGTGCAGCGCAGCGCCGGTGGCGCTTGGCAAGTAACAGGAATCGTCGGCAAAGTCGCCGGGCGCGGTCGGCATGTAACGAATGTCGCCAAGGGTGGCAAAGTGAAAAAAGTGCGTGAGCTGTTCGGGCATAGCGGTTTTCAACCGGAGAAAATGATTGCGGCCGTGGAGAACGTCTCCTTGTCGATTGCCCGGCATTTGAGCGAGAAGCTTCCGCATCTGGCTGATATTGGCTTGGATATGGGGATTGATAAAGAGGGCCGCATCAAGTTTATCGAGATGAACGGGCGGGATCAGCGATATGCCTTTCGCAAGGCCAAAATGAATGAAACGTTTTACCGTTCGTATGAGAACCCGCTCAAATACGCCAAGTTTTTATTAAATAAACGATAAAATGGCCATGACCAAGCTCCCGCGGTTGCCTTCGTTGCTGCTGGAGTTTGGGGAATCATGGGGAAGGAATAACATGAAGCGAATCTTAGTCATTGAGGATGAGAAAAGCTTGGCCCGTTTCATTCAGCTGGAATTGGAACATGAGATATTTTATGTAGAAACGGCTTATGACGGGCGGAGCGGATTGGATCTTGCCCTGCAGCAGGAGTGGGATATGATCTTGCTCGATATCATGCTGCCTTTTGTAAGTGGTATAGAAGTATGCCGGCAAATTCGCCAGCAGAAGAAAACGCCCGTGATCATGCTTACTGCCAGAGACACAGTAACAGATCGGGTGTCAGGGTTAGATAGTGGCGCCGATGACTACATACCCAAGCCGTTTGCCATTGAAGAGCTGCTGGCCCGAATGAGGGCGCTATTCCGCCGGGTGGATATGCAGGATACGAGCCCTCAGCCTCACCAGACGCTTGCGTTTCGCCATCTCAAGGTGGATGTTGATGCCCGCGTCGTTCATAAGGGGAATCAACTCGTTGATTTAACGAAGCGGGAGTTCGACCTGCTGGTGATGTTTATGAGAAATCCCAACCTGGTGTTGACAAGGGATATGCTGTTGGATCAGGTGTGGGGCTATGATTCGTTGGTGGAGACGAATGTAGTGGATGTGTATGTGCGCTATTTAAGAAATAAATTGGACGAGCCTGGAGCCGACAGCTTTATTCAAACGATGCGCGGGATCGGCTATGTGATGCGATGATGAGAAAAATTAGAACTATGATCAGAAGGCTCCCCATTAAATGGAAGTTAATGTTGGGCGCCACATTGCTTATTTTTATCCTATTTGCTTTTTATAATTTCGCCCAATATCTGGTATTGAAACAATGGATGCTGAAACAAGAGAAAATTGCCGTGCAGGTGACCATGGGACAAATTCAGGAGTATTTGCTCGATAAGTCGCGTACACCTGAAGCGATCCACAGTACGGAGACCGAGGCTTACCTCAATAACTTGATCGATAACAATCAAATGCTCCGTATTATCGACTCGTCGGGTACAGTACAAATTGTGATCGCCAATCAATTCGATGCGAACTGGGTGCCTGCTGAAGTCGTACATGAACCACAGCTGATCGAAATTAGCCATAATGAAGATCATCTTTTGGTGTACCGCTCGCCCGCGGCTGCCATAGGGACAATTGAGATCGCCAGCAATTTAGAGACGTTTGACCATTTTAACGAAGCTTTGCTCTGGGTGATGGTCACTTTCGGGATCTTGGCCATTGGCATCAGTGCGCTCAGCGGGCTCACAATTGCCAAGCAGTTCATGCTGCCTATTCGAGCGTTAGCTGCCGCGATTCGTAATGTCAAGCAAAAAGGGCTGCGCGAACGGGTTGTCGTCGTTGAAAATGGCGATGAATTATCGAGCTTGGCCAAGCTTTTTAATGACTTGATGAATCAGCTGGAGAATTCATTTATGAAGCAGAAGCAATTCGTCGAGGATGCTTCCCATGAGCTGCGAACGCCGATTACAATTCTGGAAGGCCATTTGTCACTATTGAACCGATGGGGGAAGAATGATCCAGCCGTGCTGCAGGAATCGTTGGTGGCTTCTTTGCAGGAAGTCCGGCGCTTGAAAGGAATCGTACAGGAATTGCTGACTTTGACGAAGGTGGAGACGCAGCCGGTGCAAGACGTATTGGAGCCGACACCGCTAGAACCCTTGCTTGTGCAAACGATCAAACGAGTGGAGATTCTCCAACCGGACTTCACGTTCACGATGAAAACTGCCAACTTGGCGGACGTTATGTTAACGATTAATCCGCTTCAGCTGGAGCAGGTGCTGCTGATTTTGCTGGATAATGCTGTGAAATATACGGTGGAAGACAAGCGGATTACGTTGGAAGCGCGCCATGAGAACCATGTCGTCTCGATCTCGATTGCGGATCATGGCATGGGCATTCCTGAAGCAGATTTACCGCATATTTTTGATCGCTTTTATCGGGTGGATAAAGCCCGAAGCAGGGAGATCGGCGGTACAGGCTTAGGGTTATCGATCGCCAAACAAATTGTGAACAACTATCAAGGTGAAATCCAAATTGAGAGTCAAGAAGACAGAGGGACGAAAGTGACGATTCGTTTTCCGCTAGCGCCATGTTTGCGGCTGCATTAGAGCCTCCTTGGTGTTAGCTACTGGTTTCTGATAGGAAATTTCCGTTTCTCATAGGCTTCTCATTTTTCTTTTGTAAAGTAATTGTAAGCACGCTGCTCAGCGAAAAAACAAAAGGATGATGAACATGAGTTTAAACGATTTTGACTACCAGTTATTTCAATGGATGAATCAATGCGCGGGTTTGTTTCCGGCCTTCAATCCAGTTATGCGCTTCTTGGCCCAAGATGCGGAATACTTTTTCTTTTTAGGTGTCATTGTATATTGGTTTACCAGAAGAAGTGAAAATCGGAGAATGGTCGCCGAGGCGCTGCTTTCCGCTTGTGTGAGTTTGGCCATCAGCGGCATCCTCGGCCACTTCTTTTATCGCGATCGGCCATTCGTCACGCATCATGTGCTGCAGCTCATCGTGCATCCGGCGAATGCCTCGTTTCCGAGCGATCATGCGACTGGGGCCTTCGTCATCGCAACAGCGATCTGGCTCTTCCGCAGGAAAGCCGGTCGAGTATGGCTGGCGCTTGCGGCTTGCATCGCCATTTCACGCGTCTGGACGGGCGTTCACTATCCGGCGGATGTGCTCGCGGGAGCTTTGCTGGGCACGAGCACCGCGGTATGCGTCCATCAATGGTTGAAACGCTCGACATGGTTGTCTGCATGCATCGAGCTCTATGAAAAAATCGAGGCGAAAGTATGGCCTAGATCGCAGCAGCGCTCCTATTGAATGCCAAAAGCTTCCGGTTACAGCGGGTAATCGGGAGCTTTTTTTAATGCGCAGGAAGGAGGATATTGACTTCCGTTCCAACTTGCTGAACGCTGCTGATGTGAATGCTCCCCTGATGCTGCTTGACAATCGCTTGGGCAATAGAAAGACCTAATCCGGCTCCGCCAGAATGCCGGCTTCGGGAACGGTCAGTGCGGTAAAAGCGGTCAAAAACCAAAGGCCAACTCATCCTGCGGAATGCCGATCCCGTCATCGGCGATTCGGAGGCGGATATTGCCGGGGATGCTGCTAATTTCCACATGAATGATGTATTTACCATATTTCAAGGCATTATCTAAGATAATGAACAGGACTTGTTTGATTTTCAGTGGATCGGCCTCCATCACGACAGTGTCTTCATACGAGTGGAACTGGATGTACTTATCTGTCAGAGGCTGCTGTGTAAGGATGATCTCGTCGCATAGCTGAACCAGATCAAAGGCGCACTTCTCCAGACGCAACTCATGTTCCAACCGGGCCAGATCAAGCATTTGATATGTTACGGATTTCATGCGGATGCATTCGGCATGAATCGTTTCCAACGCTTCCTGATATAGCTCCACATCATGAAAACCCCATCTGCGCACAAGGGAGGCGTAGCCTTCCATAATCGTTAACGATGTCTTGAATTCATGGGAGGCATCCGAAATAAACTGACTCTGTTGGCTCATGCTCGTTTCAATCCGCTCCATTAACCGGTTGAAGGTCGTGGTCAGCTGATACAGCTCATCTTTCGATTGGCGGTCTGTCGGGATCTTGCGTATCTCCAGGCTCGTTTCGATATCTTCCATCGTCTGCACCATACGCGAGATTGGTAATAACAGCATCTTGGACACTAACAGGCTTGTTTGTATAGTAAAAAAGGAAGCTAGTAGGGTGACGACGATTAAAATTTCGATTAACCGGAGCAGCCGCTGCTGGAGCTCCAGCGGTTCAGCCACGATCTCCAGCGTGCCGACGTACAACTCTGCCTGCATGATCGGCAGACGCACAATGATGAGCGGCTCATCTGTGAAATTCGAGACCATCGTTTGAATGTTCTCTTGCTTAACGAGCTTAGGCGGAATGGCAAGCAGCTCCGTTGTGGTATAGGACTGATTCATGATCTCTGCATTTGTATTGAGGCTTCGAATGAGCGCGTGATCAGGAAGAAATTTTCGCAGGAGGCGCTGATTACCGGCTTGCAGCAACTCATCAGGAGAGAGCTGACGGATGATTTCGCTACCCGTCGTGCGGAGATCGTTAATTTCTTCATCCTCCTCGGTTACGGCAAAAAGCATATAGATGATGATCGTGACCGGGATAACAATGCTCATGACACTAATGAAGGAGAGCATCGCGGCTTTCGTTTTAATCTTCATGAACGAGGACCTCAAAACGATATCCAGCGCCTCGAATCGTTTTGATCAGGAACGTAGAAGCTGGCAATTTTTTGCGCAAGTAACGGATATAGACATCGATCAGATTTGTACTGCCGAGAAATTCGTATTTCCACACATCATTTATAATCGTCTCCCGACTAAGCACTTTATTGGCATGTTCGATGAAATAGACGAGGAGTTCGAATTCTTTGGTTGTTAGCTCGATTTTCTCCCCGCTGTGCGTCACTACCCTGGTTTTGAGATTGATGCAAGTTTCTTTCAATTGATACGTGATTTGCGTTCCCTGGCGTACAGGCCGCGTACGCAAATTGGCGCGTATCCGGGCCAACAATTCCTCCATCTCAAAAGGTTTGGTGACATAGTCCTGCGCACCGAGATCGAGCCCATTCACAATATCTGCAGTTGCTTCGCAAGCGGTGACAAAGATGATGGGCGTATGCGTGTCGGCCTCTCGAATGGCTTTGATCAGGTCGAAACCGCTAAGCCTCGGCAATAAAATATCGAGCAGAATGAGATCCCATTCGTTATGAAGGGCTTTGCGCAGTCCTTCGGCACCATCAGGGGCAAGTTCAATGGAATAACCGGCATGCACAAGCTCAAGCTGCAGCAGCCGGGCAATTCTTTCTTCATCTTCAATGACAAGGATCCGCTTCATCTGTACCAACCTTTCAAGCCTGGTCACGAGGCTAGATTGAGATGCTACATCTTATGCAGTAGCGAGATCATAATCTTCTCGGTTCTAAAACGCTAATTCCAACCTGCAAGCCTTTGGGTCGGAATTAGGTTTTTGTGCATGTTAACGCCTCTTGGTCCGTTTTCTGGCAATGAATCGGCCGTGCAAACGGGCAAGCCGCAGCGCTTTATAAAACATGCGCTTATCTTTCAGTTGGTTAAATATAAACGGATCGGGTGAAGTATTGACTTCAAGAATCCATGGTTTCAGGGTAGAATCCACGCCAATATCCACACCGATTTCTTTATAACCAGGGTGTGATCTTGAGAATTGTTGAGCGATTTCGTTGCCTAGGCGCACTAATTGGTCAATATAATTTTTCTTTTTCTCAGCTTCTTTGATATGGGCGCCAAGCAGCGTCTCTAGCGGTAAAGGCTTTCCGCTATTATGAAAATTAGTCACAATTTTTTGGGGATGAGCGACGCGCCCGATATAGCCGGTGGCTTCCCAGTAATCACTTGCGTTCTTCTGCACCATCACACGGATATCAAAGATCCGCCCCCGATAGGTTAACAACCGAATTCCCTTTTGAATCAAATAATTGCGATTCAATTTCGCTTTGTTCAGCGAGTGAACCAGTTCACGATAAGAGTTGAAGGTCTTTGAAACGGTTCCGATTTGGTAATTGTACCGACCGGCGCTCAGCTTCTTAACCCGGATCACCCCTTGACCAAAGGTTCCTATGACAGGTTTCACATACACCATATTATGTTTGTTCAGCATATACAGTAGATTGAGCTCATTATACAATCTGGTATGCGGGACGAATGTCCGAAGGATTTTGTTACGCAGCAGAATCTTCGTTTTGATCCATTTACTACCCAAAGTGCGCGATCTTATGATTTTCAATTGAGCACCTCATCCATGTTGGGATTTGAATAGATAACGTTCATAAATCCATCCATTCCACTGCATCGTATTCAGCAAGAAGCAACAATTTGTGGGTATCGCCGAATGGAAACATTAAATAAACTTCATCTTGAACATGCATGAGCCAATCAAAGATCTCTCATCAAAATCTCATCTTGCGCTTTTATACTTGGCGGGAGGGGGCATGGGCGTGACAAAACCATTTTTGATCCTAAATGTTGTCCTAATCTTGTTCGGCTTAAGCTTATACGTTGCTTTAATTGAAAGTAACCTTGATGCCATTCCGTCTGTCTTCTTGGCGGAGATTGGCTCACTGGCGGTGTGCTTTGGGGGGATTTCGATACTCAGATCGCTGCGTGGTGAGGAGTAGTCGGTTGAAGTGTCCAAAATCACTTATTTCACCTGGTTAATCATTTACCTAGTGGATGGTTGAATAGTTTCCCAAGTGGCTGGTGTGTTAGGCCATAGCTTCTCTTATAATGGCTTCAACAAGAACCCTGGATCGTGTTTAACGGCGTTTGGGGGGACGGTAATTGCCATGAGGTGGGGAACACATGCAACAAACGAATATGTCCGTTTGGTTTTGGGCGCGGATCTTTCTCGCGATCTTGCTTGTAGCTGCTATTTTTTCAAGAATTCATGGGCCAACTAAAAAAGAAGAGCAGGAGCGGCTGCAATGGCAAGGATCAGCCTCTGCGTGGCTGCCAGCGGAACAAGCAACTACCGTGACGAGCTCAACTACGCCCAATAAAGGCGTTATGCCAGAGTTGATCATCGCTCATCAAAAACGGGATGCCCGTCTACAATTGAGCGTACGATTGAAGCCTATTGGAACCAAGGATAGTGCAGAGGTGCACCCGGTTGGGACAGGTACTTTGACGAATGGCGAAGCGAAGATCCATCTCTTTATCAATTCGACATCAACGTTAACCAAGCGCAAGCTTGCGGATGGCACCGTCTATGTGTCAGGTACAATGAGCGGGATTCTCAACTTGAAGGGCAAACAGACGAACGTTGATTTGGTTATAAAATGGGTGGAAGACACGAATGAAATTGCAATCGCTTATCCTTACACGGATCAAGGCGGCGTCATCCTCTTTGGCACTGGGATGCAAAAGCATAGAGATGAAATCGATTCTATCCAGTAGGAGCCGCCACAGCGGCTCCTTTTTGTAATTTGCTGACGGATGTTCATTGTTTTTAGCGATTTTTGCGCTTGCCCAGGAAATAATGTGAATTTCATTTCCGCAAGCCAATATTACCCCTCTTGCTGGAAGCGGTCGACTTCTTCTTTGTACCGGGCATGCCATTTCTCCCAGTCGCTCTTCGGGAATGCCATAGGTTGTCCCTGAAGCAAAGCGGACATCATATCCAGGCAAACATGCCACCCCGATAAATCCTTCGAAGTATGATCGGACAAAGCGCCAATATACTCTTTTAATACGAGTAAGCATCCTTCCGGTTCGGGATACAGCTCGAAGCGTACCCTGTCTGTGCCCCACACAAATTCCAGAACAGAATAGGGGATACATTCCAAAATTTCCATGTCGATGAATGTGCCTGACCCGTCTTTCATATCAAATTTGATCAATCCGCCGGAACGAAGGTCATTGATCTGAAGATTTGGCATCCATTTGGCCAATTTGTCATTATCCGTTATCGCAGCCCAAACTTTCTCCACAGCATGCTGTAAATGCCGGTCAAAGCGGACGATATATCCGGCGTCTGTCCTTTGAATAGAAGCTAACATCACGATTTCTCCTCATCATCCAAAAATTGTTCAAGCGAATCCAGCCACTGCGACCAGTATTGCCTGTAAGGCTCCAGCCAATGATCGATGGCCATAAGCGGTTCAGGGCGAAGATGATAAATGTTTTTCTGCGACTCTTTGCTCACGGTGACAAGTCCGGCTTCCCGAAGGATGCGCAGGTGTTTGGACACTCCCGGCTGACTGAGATGGGAACTTTCGACAAGCTCTCCGACGGAGCGCGGGCGTACCCGGAGCAGATCGATGATGTTCCTGCGGTTTACTTCGGCAATCACCTCGAATAAATCGCTTTGTTTCTGATGATTAAGCATGTTAACGACCATCCTGTTCATCATTCCATTACTCACTGGTTATATTACCGGAAAGTAATATAAGATGCAAGCTACCTGTATGTTCTAGTTAAAAAAACAGCAATCACGTATAGAATCCACATCGTAGGTAATCGTACATGCAAATCAGCCTGTTTCTGAATACATAGGAGTTGAGGAGGCGGATCATCATGCCAATGAAAAATGGAGGGCAATATACGGAGCGGATAAATAATAATATGGCGCATGTATGGCTTTCGGGTGAGCAGGTGAAGGGGCCGTTATCCGAACACCGAGCATTTAAAGGTTTGATGGCGACGCAATCATCCATGTATGACATGCAGTGCGAACAGGCATGGATCAGCAAGATGTCGTATCCTTCGCCGTTAACAGGCGATCCGGTTGGCCTCTCCTTCTTACAGCCGAAGACCAAAAAAGATCTGGCAGCCCGTCGTGAAATGATGCAGGCTTGGACGAGCAAACATTACGGCTTTATGGGCAGGTCGCCTGATTACATGAATACAGCGTTAATGGCGTATTCGGCAGCTTCAGGCTTGCTGGAAGAGAGCAATCCTCAATTCGCATTCAATTTACAGAACTACTATGCGTACTGCCGAGATCATGACATTACGCTCTCACACGTTTTTGTACAGCCGAGAGCGAGCAGAATTCCGAACATTTGTCAGATGTTCGATTTGCCGGAACCGGCCCGAATCGTTGACAAGAACAACGAAGGCATCGTCATCCAAGGCACTTTCCTATTGGATACGCAGGGGGTCACTTCGGATGAGATCCTCGTCTTTCCAGTAGCCCCGCCTTCCGAACTGGAGGAGAATCCACATGCTTTTGCCTTTGCGGTGCCCAGCAATTGGCCGGGCATTACATTTCTTTGCAGAGAGAGCTTTGTCGGCGGCGAATCTTCGTTTAACTATCCGCTAAGCTCGCGGTTTGAAGAGATGGATACGCTCGTCTTTTTTGATCACGTGGTGGTCCCTTGGGATCGTGTCTTTATTTGTGGGGATGCGCATGTCGCGTCACGCTTTTTCGAAGATAGCCATTTTTATATTCATACTGGGGCGCAAATCATCGGCAAAAATATTGCCAAAACAGAATTTCTGTTGGGCACGATTGAAAACTTAATTGATGTGGCCGGAATGGAAAATCATGCGCAAGTCATCGAGAAAGTAGCAGAGGTCATCGTAGCGCTTGAGACACTGAAAGCTTTGCAAATCGCTGCTGAGAAAAAAGCCTCCCGCGACCGGTGGGGGAGTATGCTACCTGACCAAAACGCCCTTCTGACAGCCAGTGTTTATTACCCGAAGATCTACCCGCGCCTGATCGAAATTATTCAATTAATCGGGGCTAGCACGCTGATTATGATCCCGGACGAAAGGGATTTTCAGAGCGAGATCAAAGAGCTCATCCTTGACTCTATGAAAACAGTTCATCTCAACGCGCAGCAGAACGTGCAGTTATCCAGGTTAGCTTGGGAGCTCAGCGTGAGTGCGTTTGGTGGCCGACAGACTGTCTATGAACGTTTCTTCTTCGGGAATGCAGCTATCGTCAATAATCGGTTATACAACGGGTACCAGGGAGGAGAATCGTTTAAACAGCGGGTTAAGGATTTTTTGTATGGAGGCAATGAATGAAGGATGATGAGGAACGGATCAACGATGGCTCTGCAAAGGCGTGAATGCCGATTGCAGAGCCATTTGTTTTGCGGGAGGGCTAATATGAATCCATTGAAATTCCATAAAAAGGGTGTTACAATTAGCTTGTAGGGACGTTATAAGTCCCTGTGGGACGGATTTAGTCCCTTGGCTCAGGTAAACAAATGAATAGGAATGAGGGATCGTATGGATCAAATGCTGTTCAAACAACTTGAATTTATACGTAATCGTACTATCGATGCTGTTCAAGGTTTATCAGACGAAGTGCTTGATGTGATTCCGGAAGGCTTTAACAACAATATTCGATGGAATTTAGGGCATGTTTACTATGTGCAAGAGCGGTTTGCCTTCTATTTTGCCGGCGAACCTGTGCAATTGCCGGACCACTTTGAAGCGTTATTTCCGAATGGGACTAAACCTGCCGACTGGGTGGTCACACCGCCGACGAAAGATGTTTTGCTGCAGCTGCTTATTGAGCAATCGCAGCGCATTGAGTCCGTCTTAACGAATCGCTTGGAAGAGCGCGTGAAGGAACCATATACGACGAGAAACGGTCTGACGCTTTCGACCATTCAAGAGTTTTTAACGTATACGCTCTATCATGAAGGCATTCATTTTAACGCGATTAACTTTCTTAAACGCTTTGCCAATAGAGTACAATAAGGTTAAAGCCCACAGCTCATCGCTGCGGGCTTTTTTTGCCGCCATTCAGATCGGCGCCGTAACCGGTGCCGGCGGCGCAACAAAATCCTTCGCGACCGCTTCCACCTCCTCTTTCGCCCTTTTGAGAATAACCTCGCGATCGTAGACGCCACCGCCTTCAGCCCGAACGATGGTATAATCCTCGATGCCAACAAAGCTGCTGATCATTTTCATATATTTGTGAGAGAACTCATGATCCGCATACCAGCCCGGTTTGGAATAGACGGCATCGCTGGATTGAATGACCAGCACTTTCCTGCCATCATTCAGCAGCCCGACAGGACCGTCATCCCCATAGGCAAATGTTTCTTTGGCGATTAACACATTATCGAGATAGTCTTTTAGTTTGGAAGGAATATTGAAGTTATACAGCGGAAAAACAAACACATATCGGTTCGCCCATTTAAAATTATCCAGCAAATGATTCATACGTGTTAAAACCTTCTGCTCGTCTTCGTTCAAGTCTTCCCCTTTGGCCTTCTTGTCCCAGGCGCCAAGCACAAGATCATCGACAACAGGGATGTCATTCCCGTACAACTCGAATTTTTCAATCGCCGCTGTCGGTTCCAGTTCCCGCACCTTCTCGATAAAATGCCAAGCGACGATCAAGCTGTTGGACTTCTCTATTTCCACGATTGGATGGGCGAATACAACCAGAATTCTAAACATAGGGTTCTCCTTTATCAAACATCAAAATATACAGATGAACATAATATTTCTTATCATTTGCAAATTTATGCCAGATGAGGATGGTTTCGCATATACGAAAAGATAAACCTGACGCTGCATGTTATAATATGGATTAGATGAAGCAAGTGAAAGGAGTTCGTATATGAAAATAAGTAAACAGAACGCTGAGCATTATGTGTGGGGCAGCATATGTGATGGCTGGCATTTGGTGAAAAATCAGGAGCTCAGCGTCATTCATGAGCGAATGCCGGCACATACGGCAGAAGTGAAGCATTATCATGAACGTTCGCGTCAATTTTTCTTTGTTTTGTCAGGCGTCGCCTGCATGGTAGTCAATGGAGAAGAAATATGGCTTCATTCACAAGAGGGGATTGAAGTGCCACCGTTCGTTCCGCACCAAATGTTCAACAAGTCCGATGCGGATACGGAGTTTTTGGTCATATCGCAGCCTACGAGCCGGGGAGATCGGATCGCGGTTGAATAAGGATTAGGACGAGGGGGCTAATCGATGCGAACAAGAGTCACGGATTTGCTGCAAATACGCTATCCGATCGTTCAAGGAGGGCTTGCCTATTTGGCTTATGCGGATTTAGCGGCCGCGGTTTCCAATGCCGGAGGCTTGGGGCAGATTACCGCGATGTCGCTTCCGTCACAGCAAGTGTTGCGGGAGGAGATCTGCAAGGTAAGGACGATGACGCAGCAGCCCTTTGGCGTAAACTTCGCCATTGGCCAGCACGATCGCCCCTTTGAGCACATGCTGGATGTTGCGATTGAAGAAGGCGTGCCAGTCGTTTCCATAACAGGTGGAAACCCGGAGCCCTTGATCCGCCGCATGGACGGTCACAGCATGAAGAAGCTCGTCCTCGTGGCATCGGCCAGACAAGCGCAGAAGGCGGAGTCCATCGGAGCGGACGCGGTTATGGCGGTTGGGCAGGAAGGCGGCGGGCATTTGGGCCGGGACGATATCGGAACGATCGTTCTCATACCGCGAGTTGTCGATGCGGTGCAAATTCCTGTGCTGGCCAGCGGCGGCATCGGGGATGGCCGCGGCTTGCTGGCGGCGCTGTCGCTTGGCGCCGAGGGGGTGGAGATGGGTACGCGGTTTATTGCGACGCAGGAATGCGTCCATGCTCATCCCGCGTACCAAGAAGCGCTGCTCCGGGGGTCGGAGCATGACACCCAGGTCATTAAGCGGACGCTCGGGACGCCGGCCCGCGTGGTGCGTACCGCAGGTTCAGAGCAAATCCTGCAGATGGAACAGAACGGAGCTGATTACGAGCAGCTCAAGGCTTACATCAGCGGTGAGCGGAACCTGGATTTTATCCATCGTGGCAATGCGAAGGGGTTCGGTTGGGCCGGGCAAGTCATCGGCTTCATCCATGACATCCCGACGGTTCAGCAGCTTGTTGATCGCATGATCGAGCAAGCAGAACAAGGGCTGCAGCGGATAAAGCAGTCGATGAATGAAGAGCAGCGATAATAGAATAACCAGTAACGACATTGAACTGCTCCCTAATGTTAGGAACAACTAACTTTGGAGGTGCAGTTCATTACACGTTACTGGTTTTCTTCATGCACGTGAATATGAAATGGATCTATCGAACCTGTCTCCCCTTTTAGAACGGCTTATATTTCCCATACCGATGGAAGAGCTGCAAGTTTTAAAGTACATGCTGAATCAGTAAGTAGTAATATGACTTCTTATAATCTTGCTGGTTTGAGTTATGAAATAAGCCCATATCTCAGAAGGTTTAGCAGTACGTTTTTCTATGTGTTTTAACATTTGATAAATAAATGAACAAACAAAAGAAAAAAACTGGATTATTTTAAAAATGATCATAACCGTGAATCAGTCTCCTTTTCATCCAAAATGGAGGCCGCCACACCTTTTTCAAATTAATGCCGACTAATTATGTCGGAATATTAATTTCAAAATAGCAGTTTACCGCCAGGTTGTCAATCATAATTCCGATTGATTAACTTGCATTTGTCAATTATGATATCTATTAACTTAGGGGCGGAAGTGTGAAAAATGCTGAAAATGTCCATTATCAGACAAAATCGTCCGAAATGTCCGTTTTCGTACAGAATTGCCCATTTAGTAAGTTTCAGCGGAAGGATGGAGACGAGTGTGAATGACATGAGAGCTGATCGGCGAATTTATAAAACGAGAAATCAAATCACCAGCGCCTTCTTGTCGTTGTGTGAGAAAAAAAAATTTGAAGCTGTTGTCGTACGGGATATCACGGATGAAGCTGATATTAGCCGTTCCACGTTTTATACACACTTCCAAGACAAATACGATTTGCTAGAACAGCTACTAAAGGACAAACTTGCGGAAACATTGCGGTTATACGAGAGCAACCAAGCTGCCATTCTGGCTTACGTACCGCATCATGAAATACCCGACCCGTACTTTGTTTCGTTGTTCGAGTATTTGTCGGACAATGCCCGTTTTTACAAGGTCATGCTGTTTGAAGTGCCGGAAGCCCGCTTTAGCGACCGATGGACAGAGGCAATTCAGAGCACGATAGCGCTGCGGGTGGACAACAATCGGATGGATCAGAAACAGCCGATTCCGCTCGATATTTTACTGGGTAGCATGGCTTGTTGCATTGCAGGCACGGCCATCAGCTGGTTGAAGCAAGGGATGATGTACTCGCCAAATTACATGGCCATTCAACTGAGCCGGGTTGCTTCGATAGGCTTTTACCAAGCAATGAGCTTGAAAGTTTACAAATGAGGGAATCTTGTTTGTTAGACGAGTCGATAATGATCATTTTCGTCTAAACTGTCCGAAAAGCTACATTTCGCTCCTTTTTGTTTGTTGACTCTCCGAGGGGACGAAGGCTATGATAAAGCCATTCAAGTTAATACCCGAGTTAGTGCATTGGAATTATGGAGTTTGGCTTTAAGGGAAGTGATAAGGTGAGAGGCGAGAGATTCATAACAAGCTTGAATGACGGACGGATGGTTTGGCTGAACGGAATGAAGGTTACCCAGCTTGATGCACATCCGGCCTTCCGAGGCACCTTGGCAACGCTGCGCAGCCTCTTCGACACGCTTGACGACCCTCAGACAAGGGATCAGGCGGGTTATCGGATCGATGGACGGGAAGCTTATGCCCACAGTTCCTTCCTCGTACCCTATACATCGGAGCAATTGGCACAGCGTAGCCGTGCTTTCGCCTATTGGTCGAAACAATGTAACGGCATGATGAGCAGGCTCTCCGATTATGCGCGCTCCTTCATTACCGGATGGTATGCGGCCCGCCAGGAGCTGGACCGGCTGGAGCCCGGGTTTGCCCAAAAAATCACGGCTTATTATGAGCAGGTGAGGGATAACGACCTCTTTTTAACGACTGCGATCATTGACCCGCAAATTGACAGATCAAGCGGGTTGGACGATCACCGGATCGCTTCGCGCTTCCTGCATGTTGTGAAGGAGACAAGTGATGGTATTGTCGTTAGAGGCGCCAAGATGATTGCCACGGGAGCTCCGTATACCCATGACTTTGTCATCTTCTCTTTTCTCAAATTAGAACAAGCCCATCGCCAGCATGCACATGTCTTGATCGTGCCTGCGAACTCGCCAGGCCTTCATATCGTCTGTCGGCAATCGTTTGCCAGTGACAAGGAGCATGATGCTCCGCTCAGTGCGAGTTATGATGAGATGGATGCTGTGCTTTTCTTTGACGATGTCCTGATTCCTTGGGAACGTGTACTGATGTACGGCGATGCTGATAAAGTCATGTCGCTCAGAGCCCATGCAACGGCCAATGCACTGGCTTTTCATCAAAACGTCGTTCGCTATGTGGCCAAACTGGAGTTTATTACCGGTGTGACCTTCGCAGTGGCCGAAGCTATTGGCGTCAGCGGTTTCCTCCATATTCAGGAGAAGCTGGGTGAACTGTTAACGCAGATTGATTCAATCAAAGCGCTCGTCATTGCTTCGGAAGCGCAAGCGAAGGTTGATGCGAATGGAGTCTTGATCCCGGAGCTGTCTTATATTCATACAGCCAGAAATATCGGTACGAAGTTTTACCCGCGTGCGGTTGAAATTTTGCAGCAGGTTGGCGGTGGCGGATTCGTTCAAATCCCTTCCAGTATTGAAGATTTCTACGGTACTATTTCCGGCTTGATGAACCAGTATTTTGAGGGAGCAACCGTAAGCGCAGAGAAAAAAGTGCAGTTGTTCAAGCTCGCCTGGGATCTTGTCGGGAGCCCGCTGGGGTCCAGACACGAGTTGTATGAGAGGTTCTATGCCGGAGACCCGGTTCGCGGTTACGCCAATCAATACTTGATGTTTGATAAAGAAAGCTTAACAGCTCCGATCTGGAAACTGATTAAGGAATCCGCCAAGCGGGGAGCTATGCATACAGAAATCAAATGAAATCAGATTGTCAACCGGACGAACCGGAGACCTTCAGCTTCTTACAATCAAGAAGCGCAGGTCTCTTTTTTTATTTAAACGAAAGGTAGGGAGCGATATGGAAGTTTTTTGGTTTATTCCAACACATGGAGATGGCAGGTATCTGGGTACAGGTGAAGGGGCAAGAGAGGTGGATTTGGACTATGCCACCCAAATAGCGAAGGCTGCGGATACGCTAGGGTTCAGCGGTGTTCTGCTGCCGACAGGCAGATCATGCGAAGATGCTTGGGTGACAGCTTCAGCGCTGATTCCAGTCACGAAGCGGCTGAAATTTCTGGTGGCGCTGCGGCCAGGACTGATGTCGCCAACTTTGTCCGCGAGAATGGCGGCGACGTTCGATAGACTGTCCCAAGGGCGGTTGTTGATCAATATCGTGACCGGCGGAGACAGTGCCGAAGCCAGAGCCGACGGTCTTTTGCTCGATCATGACTCCCGCTACGAGCTTACCGATGAGTATTTGACGATCTGGAGGCAGCTCATGCATGGAAAGCAAGTCGATCTAGATGGCAAATACATCAAAGTGGAGCAGGCAAAAATTTTGTATCCACCGGTTCAAACGCCGTACCCGCCACTATATTTTGGGGGCTCGTCGCCGATAGCGCAGCAGATTGCTGCCGATCATGTTGATGTCTATCTCACATGGGGAGAGACGCCTGCCCAAGTCAAACAAAAAATTGAGCAAGTGAGAGAACTTGCCGCCAAGAGCGGGAGGAAGGTTCGCTTTGGCATCCGGCTGCACGTCATCGTTAGAGAAACAGCCGAGGAAGCATGGGCGGCTGCAGATCGCTTAATTTCCAATCTGGACGAGGCAACGATTACCAAAGCGCAGGCCGCTTTCGCGAAGATGGATTCCGTTGGCCAACGGCGGATGAGTGAGCTGCATGGCGGGGATCGCAGTAAGCTGGAAATTAGTCCCAACCTGTGGGCAGGGGTCGGACTCGTTCGAGGTGGTGCCGGGACGGCATTGGTCGGCGATCCGGATACGGTGGCGGAGAGGATGTTGGAGTATCGTGAGCTGGGCATCGAAACGTTCATTATGTCCGGCTATCCGCATCTGGAGGAAGCGTACCGGGTTGAAGAGCTGCTGTTCCCTAAGCTTCCGCTGAGCAACAAGCAGGCGCCTAAAGACAAATATGCGTTTGTCAGCCCGTTCGGAGAAATGGTGGCGGGTGATATTTTGCCCAATGTGCAGGATCGCTCGGTCGCTTCCTCCTGACAATTCAATAAACAGAGGAGATGCGTGCATGGGACATAGCAAAAGTGTTTGGGGCAGCGCCCCTACAGACAACTACGCACAGCTGGCGGAGCGCTTCAGACCGATTTTTGGGCGCATTCGTGAAGGGGCTGTGCATCGGGAGTTAAACAGACGGCTGCTGCATGAAGAAATCGCTTGGCTGAAGGATTGCGGTTTCGGCGTTGTCCGTCTACCGAAGGAAGAAGGCGGCCTAGGCGCAACACTGCCTGAATTGTTCAACCTACTGATCGAGCTATCGGAGGCGGATTCGAACATCACGCAGGCGCTGCGGATTCATTTCGGCTTCGTTGAGCGCATCTTAAGCTTGCCGGACGGAGACCGGCGCAAGCGATGGCTGCGACGACTGGCCGATGGAGCGCTCGTAGGCAACGCGTTGACCGAGATCGGCGAAGCCAAAGTCGGCAGCTATGCGACGACATTGACTGGAGGGACAGATCAGCTGCGCTTGAATGGCACCAAATTTTATTCCACCGGCACGCTTTATGCCGATTGGATCGTTGTCGGTGCTGCAGCGGAAGATGGTGACATCGTGTCAGCTATTGTGCCGGCAACAGCAGAAGGGATCGGTATTGTCGATGACTGGGCCGGTTTCGGGCAGACGCTCACGGGCAGCGGCACGACGACTTTGCTGAATACGCCTGTCGGCGGCGACGAAGTATTCTCCCGTGAAACGTATACGAAGTACGGCACGGCGTTTGCCCAAATGGTCCATCTGGCCACGCTGGCGGGCATCGCGAGAGCAGCTGCGCGAGATGCTGCGGAAGCGGTCGCTGAGCGGCGCAGGACGTATTCGCATGCCGCAGCAAGCCGCTCCAGCGAGGATCCGCAAGTGCTGCAAATTGTGGGGCGCTTGCACAGCCAGGCCTACGCCGCAGGCGCAATCGTATTGCAGGCGGCTGAGTCCGTACAGCGGGCCTGTGACGCCCAATCAGTGGAAGACGCCTCGTATGCGGAGAGCGTGAGCATTGAGGCGGAGGTAGAAGTGGCGCAGGCCCAGACGATAGTGGCGCGCCTTGTCCTGGAAGCAGCGTCTTCCCTCTTTGACGCCCTCGGCGCTTCGGCCACGGCCCGTTCCAAAGGGCTGGACCGCTATTGGCGCAACGCTCGGACCATTGCTTCGCATAATCCGTTGGTTTACAAGGAAAGAATCGTCGGTGATTACGCCGTTAACGCAGCACGGCCACCTTTTGCCTGGCAAACCGGCATTGGCACACAAACACCCTCATCTCACGACCAGACCACTGGAGACGACGACGAACGGCTGAGGCCGGAGTCTTAGTCTCTTTTTTCACATAAACAAACCTATATTGAAGAAGGAGTGGCAGACAAAAATGAAAAGAACCGCCAGATTGACCCCATTCATCCTTGTATTAGTCTTTATGATCGTCCTCGCAGCCTGCGGGAAAAGCAGTACAGCCAATACGGGCGCATCAGCGGCAACCGGCAGCAGCTCGAAAGCGGCAGCGGGAGCAACCTCCGAAGACAAAGTCATTCATCATGTCATGAGTGATGCTGGCTTCAATGGAGAGATTGTAAAAATTTTGCAGAAGGAGCTGGCTAAAGACGGTTACACGTTGGACTATGTGGTCGTGAATGACATTATTCAGCCGAACAAGATTGTCAACGACGGCCAAGCGGATTCCAATTCGTTTCAGCATGAGGCGTATTTCAACCAATTTGTCCAGGATCAAGGGCTGAAAAATATTTCGCGCGCTTTTTACACAACATTCACCCCTTCCGGCTTGTACTCCAAAAAGTATAAGTCTTTCAAAGACGTGCCCGACGGCGCCATTATCGGCATTCCCGTAGATCCGGCCAACAACGGTCGCGCGTTATTCATGCTTCGTGATTTGGGGCTGTTGAAGCTGAAAGACGGCGTGGATGTGATTCATGCATCGCTCAAAGATATCACGGATAATCCGCACAAATACAAGTTTAAAGAAGTTGACCAATTAATGCTGCAGCGCACGTTGGATGACGTCGATGTCGGCTTCCTATTTGCAGGTACAGCGGTTCAGATCGGCTATAAGCCAAAGCAAGATGCACTGGCGCTCGAAACGGGCAAAGATTTGCCTTATAAAGGGATTGTCGCTGTCAATAGCAAGCTGCTCGGCACGCCGAAAATCAAGGCCTTGCAAAAAGCATATGAGAGCCAGGCGATCAAAGACTTTTACAAGGAGAAATATGGAGATGCGATTGAAACGTTGGAATCTTTAAATAAATGAGGAGAGGGAGGACGTCCCATGATTACGCTGCAAAATATAAGCAAAACGTTCGAGACAGCCGGAGGGCCGCTTCCAGCGGTCTCCTCCGTCTCGTTGCAGATTCAGCAAGGCGATATTTATGGGTTGATCGGCTTTAGCGGTGCGGGCAAATCGACGCTGCTGCGCACGATTAACTTGCTGGAGAGGCCTGATGAAGGAAATGTCATCGTTGACGGCGAGGAATTGACAAAGCTTTCCCTGCGTGAACTGCGGAAAAAACGGTTGTCCATCGGCATGATTTTTCAGCATTTCAATCTGCTGCACAACCGCAATGTGTACGATAATGTCAGCTTTCCGTTAGAAATCGCCAAGGTGCCGAAGGCGGATCGCCGCAAACGAATTGAGCACTGCCTCGACATGGTTGGCCTGGCGGATAAAGCCAAGGCTTACCCGGCGAAGCTCAGTGGCGGCCAAAAGCAGCGGGTAGCGATTGCCCGGGCACTGGCGAGTAACCCGAAGATTCTGCTCTGCGATGAGCCGACATCTTCGGTGGATCCGCAGACGACAGGCAGCATTCTGGCCGCCCTGAAGGAAATCAACCGTGATCTGGGCATCACGATCGTGATCGTCACGCACGAGATGAATGTCGTGAAAGCCATCTGCAACAAAGTTGCTGTTATGGAGCACGGGAAAATCGTGGAGAAGTTTGACTTGCGGGAGAAAAATATTGTGCCGAAATCCCCTATCGCCAAGTATTTGTTCAACAGTGAAATTACGCTGGCGAGTGGACTGGAGGCACACTATGCTTAACAATTTGACCACGGCTTGGCCAGAACTGATTCAAGCGCTGCTGGAAACTTTATACATGCTGATTTTGACGATTCCGATAGCTGTCGCGATCGGCACCCCGCTGGGGACGATTTTGTTTTTGACCCGGCCGGATTCCTTTCTCAAATGGCCAAAATTTTATTTCGTTCTCAACGGGATTGTGAACTTGATCCGCTCGTTTCCTTTTCTTGTTCTCATGATTGCCATCATTCCGTTTACCCGGCTCGTCGTCGGTACGGCACTTGGTACCACAGCGGCGACCGTGCCGATGATTATCAACGCGGTGCCTTACTTTGCCCGATTCATCGAGCAGATTCTTCTGGAAGTGAATCGTGGTGTTGTCGAAGCCGCTGAGTCGATGGGAGCGAGCAAGTTCCAGATTGTTTGGAAAGTGTTATACACGGAAGCACGCTCCGGCATTGCCAACGCGATTACGATCGTTACGGTCAGCTTTCTCTCGTATTCAACGGTTGCCGGGCTGGTCGGGGGCGGAGGCATCGGCGATTTTGCTATTCGTTACGGGTATTACCGCTATCAGACTGATGTGATGTTTGTCACGATCGTCATTATGGTGCTTTTCGTCCAGGTTTTTCAATTCACAGGAAATTTCATCGTACGCAAACTGGATAAACGGTTGTAAGGAAAGGGGAGCTCGACATGCCCAAAAAAATCCACCTCAATGCCTTCGAAATGAATTGCGTCGGGCATATCGTACACGGCTTATGGCGTCATCCGGACAACAACCGGCACCGTTACACGGATATCCGCTATTGGACGGAGCTAGCGCAATTGCTGGAAAGGGGCAAGTTTGACGCCCTATTCCTGGCCGATGTTGTCGGTGTATATGATGTCTACAAGCAAGGAGCGGAAACAGCCATCCGTGAAGCGGTGCAGATCCCGTGTAACGATCCTCTTCTGGTCGTGCCGCCGATGGCGCTGGTTACGAAGCATCTGGCTTTCGCCGTTACGTTCTCCACGACCTATGAACAGCCGTTCGGCCATGCCAGACGGATGTCGACGCTCGATCATTTAACGAAGGGACGCATCGCCTGGAACGTCGTAACGTCCTATTTGCCCAGCGCAGCGCGTAATTTTGGCCTAGACCAAATGGTGCGTCATGATGAACGCTATGAGATTGCTGAAGAGTACCTGGACGTCACCTATAAGCTGTGGGAAGGCAGCTGGGAAGACGATGCGGTAGTCCGCGATGTGGCAAATGGGATATATACCCATCCGGATAAGGTGCATCTCATCTCCCATAAAGGCCGGTATTTCAACGTGCTCGGACCACACCTCAGCGAGCCGTCCGTACAGCGGACACCGGTCATTTATCAAGCGGGCAGTTCGGCACGCGGACGGGCGTTTGCGGCGAAGCATGCGGAAGCCGTCTTTTTAGGCGGTGGTAACGTCAAGGCGTTGAAACGCTATGCAGACGATATTCGCGCTCAGGCTGTTTCTTTTGGCCGTGATCCAGACCATATCAAGCTGCTGACCGGGTTGCTGGCTATTGTCGGACGTACGCAAGAGGAAGCAAGAGCTAAGTTGGAAAGCTATCAAAAACTGTACAGCGTCGAAGGGGTGTTGGCCCATTACGGGGGAGGGAGCGGCTACGATTTATCCGCCTACGATCCTGAAGACGTGCTGACTTATCGGGAAACGGACCATGGTCAGACAGCAGCGGCGCAATTTACCAAAGACAGCTCTCAACCGAAAAAGGTGCGGGAAGTGAAGGAAACGCTAGGCACCCTCGGGGGCAGGGGATTATTCGTCGTCGGAACACCGGAAGAAGTTGCTGACCGCATACAATACTGGGTTGAGGAAACCGGAATTGACGGGTTTAATGTCATCCAAATTGTCTCGCCAGATACATTGCGTGATTTCGTAGAACTGGTCGTTCCCGAGCTGCAGCGCAGAGGGATGTTTCGTAAGGAGTACGAGGAAACGACGCTTCGCGAACGATTATTTGGCAGCGGTGTGAAGAGACTACCGGCAGACCATCCAGGCGCCGTGTATCGGAAACAGCCGACCTTGACCTGAAGGAGGAGACGTATGTCTATGATAAGTAAAGATTTGCAGTCGATGGCGCTTGATATTCCAAGCGCCATCGACCTTGCCTACGAATTGGGGGAACTGCCGT
This sequence comes from Paenibacillus aestuarii, assembly GCF_027789125.1. Lineage (GTDB taxonomy): Bacteria > Bacillota > Bacilli > Paenibacillales > NBRC-103111 > Paenibacillus_E > Paenibacillus_E aestuarii. Next base: position 147,166 of record NZ_JAQFVF010000018.1, read on the forward strand.
TCGATCTGCGGCGCATGGGAATCCCTGTTATCAGAGAAACGGGCGCCGGAGGGTCGCGATTGAAACAAGGCGATGAATACGAGCTCCGCTTGGAGGAATCGACCGAGTTCTTGCGGCGGTTCGCAAGCGGAGCGGACATCCGTATCATCGGACTTGTCCTTCAAGATCGCCGCAACGTGCTGCTCGTGCGTTCGGAATCACCCTGGCGGACCGTTGCAGATCTAAGAGGCAGGACATTGGGGGTGGCACGAAATAACGACCCTTTAGCCTATCTTCGCCGACAAGAAGTGGAACGGCTTGTTGGGCGGGAAGGCATCATGAACGGCGCGCCGCAGTGGGTGGAGCTGTCCGCTGAGCATGCTACGGATCGTATGCAAGCGGGCAGACTGGAGCTGCGCGCTCTGCTGCGCAAAGAAGCCGATGCCGTGTATGTGGAGGGTGGCCTCTCCGCAGAGGCACAAAGGCTGCTCGGCGTTCGTGAAGTGGAAGGGTTTCGCTCCTATACTCCCGTCCTTGCGGTATTGACCGCATCCCCAGGTTGGATTCATGAGCAACCAGCGGAGGTCGGACGCTTACTCGCCCATATCTACTTGGCATCTGACTGGGCGCTGGTGAACCGCTCCAAAACGGATCGGCTCGTAGCCAAGCAGCTCGGTTTGCCTGAGCATGCCCTCGCATCGGTCTTTTCCGATTACCTCCATCAGCAGCTTGGAGCGGAGATCACCGATGAGAAGTGGGATCGTCTTCTCCATGTTCAAAAGGAGCTGAATGAGCGGGGCTGGCTCCAAGGTACATTTGCTCTTGAGGATGCGCTGGATCATGCGGTAATGAAAGAAGCGGAGCGGCTCATCGCTAGCCATGAGGTTGAGCGGCCGCAGAGCGAACCGCTCTCCGCATATGCGGAGCGGGATCTGCCGCTTTCCTTCTTTATTGACCGTGCACCCGCTCATGTGCTCGCAGATGATGCGGCGGCACTGGAGGCAGCGCGAACGTTCGCGGAGGAGATTCGGGCGGAGGCGTCAGAGCGGGACCGCAACCGCAAGCTGCCCTTGGCGGAGATGAAGCGGTACGCCGAGCTTGGCTTGCTGGGCCTCATCGTACCGAAAGCGTACGGCGGACCCGATGTATCCACCCGCACGCTTGTCGATATCTTTAAAATCATTTCGCATGCCGATGGATCAATCGGGCAAATTCCGCAAAATCACCATTTTTTTGCCAAAACGATCGAGCTGGTCGGCAGCGAGGAGCAAAAAAGCTACTTTTTCCAAGAAATATTGCAAGGTGCCCAATTCGGCAACGGTTTGGCAGAGCGCAACAACGCTAAGGGAGCAAGGAAAATTTTGACCACCATTCGCCAAGCAGCAGACGGGGACGGTTACGAATTGAACGGCAGTAAATTTTACTCGACAGGAGCGCTTTATTCGCATTGGATTCCGGTAACGGCGCTTAACGATGCGGAGCAGCGCATGACCGCTTTCGTCCCTCGCCATGCGCCGGGGGTCACGGTGCTCGATGATTGGTCCGGCATCGGCCAACGCACAACGGCGAGCGGCAGCGTACTGCTCCGGAACGTAAACGTGCCGCCCCAGCATCTGCTGCCTCATTGGCAAATCTTTGAGGGGCCGCAATATTTTTCGGCGTTCGGCCAAATCATGCATGCGGCGATCGATTATGGCATCGCGAAAGCCGCCTTGGAGGACGCAGCGTATTTCGTACGCGAACATACGCGTCCAGCTTTTGGCAGCGGCGCTGCGCGAGCTTCCGAGGAGCCGGATTTGATCCGCCGCTTCGGCGAACTCGGCATTCGTCTGCAAGCAGCGGAAGCCTTGCTGGACCGGGCTGCGGGCGCAATCGACGAGGCGCGCAGCAAGCTGAATGCACAGACGGCCGGCCATGCGTCCATGACGGTTGATTCGGCCAAGTGGCTCATCACGGAGACGGCCATCGAGATTACGAATGCGTTGTTCGAGGTTGCGGGTACGTCTTCGATGGACCGTAAATATAATTATGACCGCCATTGGCGCAGTGTTCGCATTCATACGCTGCACGACCCGGCGCGTCTGAAGCTGCATCACGTTGGCAAATGGTTCTTGAACGGGGTTTACCATGAATATAAAGTATGATGCAAGCGAGGGAGGCTTCCACGGCGATGAGTAAACAAATCATCATGAACGCTTTTGATATGAACAGTGCCATGCACAATTCACACGGGTTATGGAAGCATCCCGACAATGAAAGGCATCGCTATACCGACTTGGCATATTGGGCGGAAATGGCTACTCTGTTAGAGAGAGGGAAGTTTGACGCCCTCTTTCTTGCCGATGTCGTCGGTATTTATGACGTCTATAAGATGAGCCGCGATCCGGCGATCCGGGATGCCGTACAAGTGCCGCTTAATGATCCTGCGCTGATTGTGCCGGCGATGGCTGCGGTCACGGAGCACTTGTCCTTCGCAGTGACTGTCACGACGACTTATGAGCATCCTTACGCACATGCCAGACGGTTCAGTACGCTTGATCACTTGACAGGCGGAAGAATCGCCTGGAACATTGTTACCTCGTACTTGCCGAATGCAGCTCTCAATCACGGTCTGAGCCAGATGATCAAGCATGATGACCGTTATGAGCTGGCTGACGAATTTCTCGAAGTTGCCTACAAGCTGTGGGAAGGCAGCTGGGAGGACGGCGCCATGGTCCGAGATGCTGCACGAGGTGTGTATGCGGAGCCGGACAAGGTTCATTACATCAACCACGCAGGCCGTTTCTACAATGTCCCGGGGCCCCATCTGAGTGAGCCTTCGTTGCAGCGAACGCCAGTTCTGTATCAGGCGGGCAGCTCTGAGCGAGGACGGGCTTTTGCCGCCAAGCATGCGGAATGTGTCTTTGTCGGGGGCAATTCGAAGGAAGCGCTCAAGTTCAACATCGCGGATATACGGAACAAGGCGGAGCAGCTCGGCAGAGATCCGCAGGCGATCAAAATGTTAACCGGCTTGAGCGTTGTCGTCGGCAGGACGAAGGAAGAAGCGGAGTCGAAAATGCGGGAATATGCCAGCTTGTGGAGCGGTGAGGCGGCGCTTGCCCAGTTCGGTGGGTCGAGCGGCTATGATTTGTCCGCGTACGACCCAGACGCTTATTTGGAATATGTAGCTACTGACCATGGACAGAGCCGGGCGGCTCAGTATACGAAGCATGTCCAGAGACGCCTTACAGTGCAAGAAGTGATGGATCGCGTCGCAACGCTGGATCACCGCCAGGGGCGGATCCTCGTAGGGACGCCGGGCGAAATTGCCGATTACATGCAGGAACAAGTGGAAGAAACAGGGCTGGACGGGTTTAATCTGGCGCATCTGATTACGCCGGGAAGCTTGCGGGAGTTCGTGGATCTGGTTGTTCCGGAACTGCAGCGCCGGGGCATTTACAAGCTGGACTATGCGTCAGGGACGCTCCGGGAGAAGCTGTTCGGACCGGGGCAGCGTACGCTTCCAGCGCACCATCCCGCAGCGCAATACCGGAAGGCAGCTGCGGAGACGAAGGCTCAGCAATCATTTTAAGGGATGGAATTAAGGAGGCAGGCAGGCGCATGAAGTATAAAACGGTAGGCAAAACAGGGATTCAAGTCTCGGAGCTTTGCTTTGGAACGATGTCTTTTGGGGGCAATGCTGACAAGGAAACGTCCAAGCAGCTGTTCCACCGAAGTTTGGAAAAAGGCATTAATTTCTTCGATACGGCCAACGTCTACAGCAGCGGGCTGGCAGAAGAAATACTGGGTGAACTGATCGAAGGCAAGCGCGATGAACTGGTGCTTACGACCAAGGCAGGTTTCCCCTTTGGATCGGATCCGAACGCTCGCGGCGCCTCACGCAGGCATTTGTTCCTATCCGTGGAGCAAAGCTTGAAGCGGCTGCGAACAGACCGCGTTGAATTTTTCTTTATCCATCGTTTTGATTCATTGACATCGATTGAGGAGACGGTGCGGGCGCTGGACGATCTGCGGCGGCAGGGCAAAATCTTATACCCCGCTGTCAGCAACTGGGCTGCGTGGCAGATCGCCAAGGCGCTGGGCATCAGCGCCAAAGAAGGCTTGGCAGGGTTTGAGCTGATCCAGCCGATGTACAACCTGGTCAAGCGCCAAGCCGAAGTCGAAATTCTGCCCCTCGCGGAATCCGAGAAGCTCGGGGTGATCAGCTACAGCCCGCTGGGCGGCGGACTGTTGACAGGCAAGTACGGCATCGACAAGAAGCCAGCTACCGGTCGATTGGTCGAGCAGAGCAATTATGTGAAGCGTTATAGCGATGAAGCTTATTATACAATTGCTGACAGATTCGTGGGCTATGCCCGTGAACGAGGCATCCATCCGGCTACGCTGGCGGTTGCTTGGGTACTTGGCCATCCGGGGATTACTTCGCCAATTATCGGTGCCCGCAGCATCGAACAACTGGAGCCGTCCTTGGCCGCAGTAGATTTGGCCCTTCCCGACGGGTGGCGTCAAGAGATTACGGCACTGTCGATCGATCCGCCGCTGGCAACGGACAGGAGCGAGGAAGCGGCTCGTTAAGCATCTTGTACGAAAAGCGGGTGAAGTGTCTCCTCTGCAGCCCTGATGGAATAGATTATTAGCAGCGGTTCTTTTTTAAGCAGCTAATGTTCAATTCTTTAGTAGGAGGTAGCTTGGTGATGTCTTTAAGCCCTTTTGAATCTTTCCGCAATCTGAATCAGATGAGGCGGGAACTTGACCGGTTTTTTACGACTGATTTTCCTGTCTTAAAAAATACGTTCGGCCATAGCTTTGGAAATTTGAATGTGGACGTGCATGAAACGGAGCATGAAGTTGTGGCCATCTGTGACATCCCGGGTCTTGAAAAGAAAGAAGATGTGAGCATTGAGATTGATAATAATGTGTTATCGATCAGTGGCAGCATCAACCGGACTTACGAAGTTCAAGATGAGCATGTGCACAGACAAGAGCGGTATTCGGGGAATTTTCAGCGCTCCATCGGTCTGCCGGCTATAGTGAAGCCGGAAGGCGTTAAAGCGACCTATAAAAACGGCGTATTGGAAGTTCGCATGCCCAAAGTGAAGTCGGACTCGCGGAAACGTATAGATATCGATTTTGATTAACAGTTGCGAACCGGGGGGTTGCACAGCAAGTAGCGGGAGGATATCTTCCGCTATTTGCTTTTTTGAGCTTATATGGGGACAAAGGTGTACCTCGTGACAATTTGGTGTTAAACTGGTAATATTCATTTCACGCGTATTCATCTTTAGCAGATGTTGACGTAAATGCATGAGGATCCGCACAAATACAAAATTTTTGGAGGCATCGAGATGAAGCCTATTATTTTATCTGAAGTGCAGCAGCGCATCGAAAGCTTTAAAGATCAGGATCTGTACATCCATCTAGAGATGACAACTGGCGCCTATGCGGCCCATTTGGATAGTTCAAAGCATCCGGCGGCTAATTTCATCACGAATGCATTGATTCGTTACTCGCACGGTTCCATTGCCGGTTCTGGGCCTTACCGCGTCGGTTTGAAGATGCACCATGGGTGGGTGTACACTGAAGGGTTGACGCACGTTGATGAAGTGGATGCGGAGCGGTTGATCTTGGCTGGCCATGATAGTCAGGGGAAGCTGATCGTATCGCTGCAATTAAGCCGTGAGCCGTTCTAATGGAAGAGGAGATGAAGTAATGATGAACCAGCATATTCTAGTCGTGCTTCCGCATCCGGATGACGAATGCTTTGGCCTTGCCGGAACGCTAGCGCAGCATGTCAAGCAAGGCGATCAAGTGACCTATGCTTGTTTAACACTAGGTGAAATGGGCCGCAACATGGGGGTGCCGCCATTTGCCAACCGCGTGAGCCTGCCGCAAATCCGCAAGATGGAATTGGAAGCATCCTGCAGCGCCATCGGCATCCAAGATCTTCGGATGCTTGGTTTCCATGATAAAACGATCGAGTTCGAAGACTTTCAAACACTGGACGGCACCATTAATGCCATCATTCAAGAGGTTCGTCCTTCTCGGATCTATACCTTTTATCCGGGATATAGCGTTCATCCGGACCATGACGCATGCGGTGCGGCTGTGATCCGTACGGTAGGCAAACTGGCGGAAAGCGAAAGGCCGCAAGTTTACTGCATGGCATTTTCCAAAAATCATGAAGAAGCGATTGGACAGCCGAACGTGTTCCACGATGTCAGCAGCTTTTTGAAGCCGAAAGTAGCGTCCATCCAAGCGCATCGCTCGCAATTCCAAGTTCCTGGGCTGCACGGCAACGTAGCCACGATTCCGAATGAGTTGAAGGAGCGCTTCGGAACAGAGCGTTTCTGGATTTACCCTTTTGCGTGACCGTTAACAGAGAGAGGTATTCACGAATTCGTGGATGCCTTTTTTTATTCATTTATTAAGAAATTATATAACAATTTCAGGTTGAATGGCCGATATTATTAATGAGATATTACAAAAATATTAAATGTTAAGAGGAGATTCTATGTCGACAGCACCACAGAAAAGCAGGATGGCAAGGACTGGGCTCTCTTTGCGGGTCAAGCTTCCAATGTTGATTAGTTTATTGGTTATCGTTGCGCTTACAGGTTCGAGCATCTTCGTCTATATGTTCGGATCTGATATGCTAAACAAGAAAAGTAAAGACGAAATGAACGCCAACGCTGACCGTATTGGGGAGAACTTGCTTTCCATCGTTCAGTTAGAGCAGCAAAGCACATATCAAGTCTCCGTTCATTCTACGTTCAAAGATTTATTAAATCTGCGCAATGGCGGCAGCCTTGCTGACCCAGACTTTTTCTCAGCAAAAAATGAAATGCAATCAAAGGCTAATGCGCTACTTAAAAAAAGCATTGAAAATGCAGCCGGCGTTCAGTCGCTGACTTTAATCGATGCCAAAGGAACGATTGTCGCCAGCAGCAACCCGGACTCCGTCAATACGGACCGCTCCGATCGTGAATATTTCAAAGAAGCTATGCAAGGGCATTTCTTCGTGAGTGACGCGCTTATTTCCAAAAGTACGAATTCGCTCATCGTCGTCTTTGCTGAACCTGTGCTGGACGATGGCGGTAAAGTGATCGGTGTTTACATAAGTACTCTGGATGCGTCGCTATTTGTCAACAAGTTAAAGGGAATTCAAATCAACGGCGAGGGCAGCATTTTTTTGGTGAGCCGGGGAGGAACGGTCGTATATCATTCTACGGCGCCAGACATGATCGGTAAGCCGCTTGACGCTGAGATGTACAAGGATGTCTTGAAGCAAAAAGCGAAAGCGGACGTTGAGCAAGGCATGATTAACAATGACTCGGCGTACATCCGCTATGCGAAAATTCCAATTGCTGATTGGACATTGTTCATTGCCGATGACTACAAAGATATTCAGAAACCGCTGAATTCGCTCTTAAACAATATCATTCTCGTAACGATTGTAGCGATCGTTCTGTCGATCATCGTCGGGCTTTTGTTATCGCGTTCGATTACAAGGCCAATTATCCGCTTGAAGAACTTGTTCGAGCGATTGTCCGCAGGCGATTTGACCGTGGTGGCCGACGGGACATATCGAAGTGAATTCAAGCAGTTGGCTGATAGTTTTAATAGTATGGCTTTGAAAAATAATGAACTGATCGCGCAAATGAACAAATCGATCGAAATGCTGAATGCGAATACGAACCAGCTCGATGAAGCGTCCAAACAATCGGTGCTATCCATTGGCGAGACGTCGGTAACGACGCAGGAGATCGCCAGAGCGATGGAATCGCAATCGTTTGAGACGGAGCATATCGTCGGCAAGTTTTATGGATTAGGCGAGAAGATCGCGGCGATCAGCAGCAGAAGCCAATCGGTGAAAGAACGATCTGAGGCGATTGTGGAAGTGTTCCACTCGAATCAGCAAGTGGTTGAGAAGCTTACCGAAATTAACGAGAAGAACGAGCAGGAAGTGGAAAAAATTTCTACCATTATCTCGCTTCTTGCTGAGAGTTCGAAACGAATTGAGACGATTACCGGTACGATTGGCAATATCTCCAAGCAGACCAATCTCTTGGCGCTGAATGCTTCGATCGAAGCGGCGAGAGCCGGCGAACATGGCAAAGGCTTTGTCGTTGTTGCCGCCGAAATTCGCAAATTGGCGGAACAATCGGCGAAACAATCGAACGATATTAATGAGATTGTCCGCCAGGCGCTCGATCACGTCGATGAGAACATTAAGAGCGTCGGCGAAATCCAGGCGATTGCCGGGATGCAGGATGAATTTGTCGGCAAGACGCAGCAGGGTTTCAAAGAGATCTTGGAGCATGTCGTCGACATCACCGAGCAAATCAAATCCATGACCGATGAGGTTGGACTTATGGATCAAGTGAAAGATGAGGTGCTGGGTTCCGCGCAAAGCTTATCGGCTTCAGGCGAACAAGTGTCAGCTTCGATTGAAGAAGTCGCAGCGACCGCGCAGGAGCAATCGTCGATGGCACAGAAGCTGGCCGATATGGTGGAGAGCATCGACACGATCAGCAAAGAGCTGGGGCAAGCGGCTGGTCAGTTCAAAGTGAAATAAGTTATTGTCAACCAGCGTGATAATCCCGATGCGGCTATAAGCCCTTCATCGGGATTTTTTGCGATATGGGTGCGTTGCCAGCGCCACAGCAGTTCGATTTTGCAGACATAAAGCGGGTACACCTTCATTTACGTGAAGTCATTGTGCCCAGCCTTGCCTTGATCGCTAAGGATATGTATCCTCAAGTGAGTAATAAAAAATGAAACTTGGAGGAAATGACAATTGAAAGTCTGGAAGAAAGCTTATCCGCATCCAGCGATTCGCGTTGTAGCAGATGAAGTTTTTTTGTACAAGAACTGTGTGAACATTTATGCTTCTGAGGACGATAAACAAGATGAACTCGTCGCCAAGGTGTATGGAACTGTCGCGAAGACAGGGAAGCTTGAAGCGAGAGTGCGATATGAGCAGGACACATACGAGGAATATAAGGCCAATCTGCTAATACAGAGAGCGGTTCGAGAAGCTATGGAAATGGTGAAAAGGGATTTATTGACGAGAACCTGATGGAGGCTCCACGAAGACGCCCGACCGATGAGCATGGACAATAACAAGACGTGCTGCCTCTCCGATTGGGGAGGCTTCTTTATATTGACCCAATCTGATAGAATGCTAAAATAAGTAAATCAATGTTATTTTCGACTGAAGGGAATTTTCAGTATGAGAAAGGAGCATCGTCATGCTTGAGCTGCAACGATTAGCAAAGCGTGCCTTCAATCAGGAGCCATCCAAATCTCCCTATACGTTTTGCAATATAACGAAGACGATCGAACAAGCGGAACGAATAGCGCTGATCGGCGCATCAGGACAAGGCAAAAGCACCCTGTTACGAACGATATCTTTATTGAACATGCCCGATGAAGGGGAGATGTCGTTCGACGGAGTCGCGTTTCGAGAAGTGGGGCCCCGGAATTGGCGCAAACAAATCTGCTATGTCGCGCAGCAAGCCGTCATGCTGCCTGGCAGCGTTGAGGCTAATTTAACGATCTCCAGCAAGCTGCACGGCCGTTCATTTGACCTTAAGCTCGCAGAACGCTTACTCCAAACAGCAGGCCTATCCGGCTTAGATCTGAAAAAGAACGCTCGCGACTTGTCCGGAGGGGAGATGCAGCGGATTGCGCTGATCCGCGCGCTGTTACTGCGCCCTAAGGTGCTGCTGCTGGACGAAATCACCGCATCGCTGGATACGGTGAATACCAAAGCCGTCGAGCAGCTGCTGGCGCAGTGGCATGCGGATGAGGGAACCACGATGCTGTGGGTGACACATGAGCTGGAACAAGTGACGCGAACTTGCGAGCGCGTATGGTTTATGTCCGGCAATACGATTATGGAGGATTCGCTGGCGACTGCCTTTTTTACGAGGCCGTCTACCGATGCAGGCAGAACATTCATTGGACATCATGTCTCGGAAGAGGTTCAGCCATGACGATGATTTCACTTAGCTTTACACTTTTATTTATATTGGCGACCATGATCATCTCTTTCTGGCAGAAGCTAGGCTTAGAGAAAGAGATCGCTATCGGGACGATTAGATCGGCCTTGCAATTACTATTTATCGGCTATGTGCTGCAGTATATTTTTCAAACGAATAATATTGGGTTCTTATTGATCATTATTACGATTATGATTGCGGTCGCTTCATGGAATGCAGCCAAAAGAGGGAAGGGCATGCGCGGAATCATATGGCGGATCGCCTTTTCGATAACGGTTATGGAAATCGTCATGATGGCGGTGCTTCTCGGGCTGCACCTCATCCAACCGACGCCGCAATACATCATCCCACTTAGCGGGATGACGGTCGGCAGCGCGATGATTGTGGCCGGATTGTTTGTGAACCAGCTCAAGCGAGAGGTCATCTCTTCTAAAGGGGAGATCGAAGCCCTTTTGTCGTTAGGTGCGACAGCGGCACAGGCGCTGCATGAGGTTCGCAAGCGGGCGGTTAAATTCAGCATGATCCCGACCATAGACGGGATGAAAACCGTCGGCCTGGTCCAGCTCCCTGGCATGATGACAGGGATGATTGTAGCCGGTGCGCAACCGGTTGAGGCGGTACGCTATCAAATATTAATCGTTTTTTCCTTCACCGGATCAGCCGCCATTACAAGCATTCTGTTGAGCGCGCTTTGCTACAAGCTGGTGTTTACCGAGTTCTTGCAGTTAAAAACGTTCAGTGAGAGTTGATAAAGCAAAAAAAGGCTGAACCCATTAAATCATGGGCAGCCTTTTCTTTTATTTCCGTAACATTTTAACCGATTTCGAGATATTCGCTAAGTTCTTTGAACAGGGATTTGTAATTCACGCCATCCGGAATGACAAGCGTTAAAGGTTCGTTCAATTTCAAAACGAACATCCCTAGAATGGATTTGGCATCGGCCATTCCGCTTTTCCCATGAATCCAAATATCGAAGTCATATCGGGATACGATCTTATTGATGTTCTCGATATCCTTGACATCCTTTACCCTGATTGGCGTCATCATGCTTAACATCCCCTTTCGATCGCTATTATGTGTGCGCATAGTTGACTATAAAAAAGGTAGCACATCCGCATATCGCTGTCAAATTATGCAAACCCTTTCGGGAAGGGGAAATGAAGCAGCGGCGAGGTTCGTGCATATTTTTCCATGAAGCAGTAAAATAGTATTATCAGCGCCGAGTTATGCCAAGCTTCCTTAACTACTCTAAAGAATTTAGAAATTCTTAAGAATGGTTTCATACAAGTTTCATTCTTAATGTCTATGATGGATAGTAAGATATTACTAATGGATACCTGCATATTGGGAGGATTCTACATATGGACAAATGTTCGCGAATTTTAATTCTTACGGCTAGTTTCGGCGAAGGACATTTGCTGGCAGCGTTTGCGTTAATGGAGCATTTTAAACAGATGGGTGTTGAACATGTTGAGGTCATCGACTTGATGAAGGAAGCACATCCCTTTATTAACATGATTTCAAGTGCTCTATATAAGGGGAGTTTCAAAGCCGCCAATTATGGATTTAATTATTATGGTTGGAGTTATTACCTGACGCAGCGAGTGACTTCCAAGAACGGCATCCTCGCAGGATTAAACCGTCTAGGGGCAAGCTATCTTCAGAAATTGATTGCCGAGAAGCGGCCCGATGTCATTCTGAATACTTTTCCCTATGGCGCTGCTCCTATCGTCGGCAGCCATCAAGGCATTCCCACGTATACCATTATTACGGATTATCTCATGCACGCCAGATGGCTTCACCCGTGTACGGATAAATATTATGTGGCGACGAACGACCTGAAGCAGGATATTATGAAAGTTGGGGTTCAAGGGGATCATATTGCTGTGACAGGAATTCCGATCCGCAAAGCTTTTGAATCCAAGAAACAGATCACCACGACCCATGCGTCTCACAAAATGATCCTGCTTTTCGCAGGTTCACATAGCGTTTTTCAAGAAACCGAGGATATGATCCGTAAGCTTCAAGGAATCAAGGGCTGCAAGGTGCATGTGGTTTGCGGTCGTAATGCCAAGCTTCAGCATTACCTTGAAGGTCAGTTCCGGAACGATACGAAGGTGACGATTTACGGATTTGTTGAAAAAATTAACGAGTTAATGGCACAAGCGTCGGGTATCATTACGAAAGCCGGGGGACTGACTATGGCGGAAACGATGGCCTTGCAAATTCCCGTCTTTATTTTTCGCCCGTTTCCTGGACAAGAGAAGGACAATGCCAACTATCTTGCTAACAAAGGTGTAGCTGTCATCGCGAATGATATTAACGAATTAACGAATCAAATTGAGTATTTGATGAATAATGGCTCTTACGCCAAGCAAATTAAAGAGCAAATGGCTATCTTGCATCAATCCAAGGCTGCGGACGCGATCGTTCGCGATGTGCTGAGTCGAGCTTATCGGCAATCCTCTGTGGTACCATTGGAGAGCGGGCTGGCTTAAGCTATGGCTAAGCTCTTTGATGCTGGCACTATGAAGCAGGGATGTGACCCGTTAAGTTGAATGTTCATTCCAATCATCACCCGAATCGGCTGACTCGAATCATAAGTATCATCATCTTATTAGGCCTCATTGGCTATTATCTTTATCTGTTACGGACAGGGCAAGCGCAGCAATTACTGAAGTCTATTCATAATTTGGGAGCCTCGGGGGTACTGATTGGCATTCTTGTTCAATCCGTGGTCAATATCATCCCTGTTCCAGGCGAGTTTATATCCGTGATGCTGATGGAGATCTATGGTCCCATCTGGGGCGGCATCTATTCCTGGATTGGCGGAATGGCGGGCGCTCTGGGAGCGCTCTTGTTAACCAGGTGGATCGCCAAGCCTTATTTCGGCAAGCTTGCGCAACCGTTTCTTGTCAAAATGGACGAGTTTACGAAGCGGCATGAAGCTTTTGGACTCTTGCTGCTTCGATTCGTCCCCTTTGTCCCTTATCATTTTGTCAATTATGCCGCAGGGCTGGCGAATGTGAAAATATGGAATTTTTCCTGGACGACGGGAATCGGCATTCTTCCTTATACGATCGCATTCAGCGGCCTTTATGCGGGCGTTCGACACGGCTCTTTGATCTGGGGCGTTATCGGCGTTTGTGTTTTTGTTCTCCTTCTAGTTCTCAGTTGGTGGATTCGAAGAAAAAGGGAAGCAATAAAGGATTAAGCGAAAAGCATGCAACAGCCCATTGCTCAGAGGGCTGGTTGCATGCTTTTTAAGTTGCTTTTCTCATCTGTTTGTTATATCGGTACTCCATGTACCATTGATAGAGCCATACGAATAAAGCAAACCAAAAACCGCTGGCGAAATAAGCGCCGATGACATCACTCGGGTAATGGACGCCCAAATAGATCCGGCTTATGCCAATCATGAGGATCATCCCGATACATATCAGGATGACTGCCGTTCTTCTAGGGCGTGTAGCCAGGTGCCGCCATAACAGAAAGGCAATCGAGGCGTAGAGGGAGAAGGCTTCCATGGAATGACCGCTCGGGAAACTAAATCCTGTTGCCTCAATCAACCTATGAAGCGAAGGCCGCTCGCGTTGAAAAATAAGTTTGAGCATTAGATTCAGAGCCCCTGTACCCGCAATGATAATAAGGAAAAAGATGAGTTCGATCCGATGATGCAGGAAATAGTACAGCAGGAAAAAACAGCAAATCGAAATAACCGTTACGATTTGTGTAGAGCCGATGAATGTAAAAAATTTCATGACGTCTGTCAGTCCAGGCGATTCCAAACTCTGGATGCTGACAATGATACGGCTGTCAAACTCCGCCATCCAAGTCCGATTGATCATGGAGGCAAGTCCTGCAAAACAAAGGAATGCCAGCAGGCCAAGCATCAGTACTTTGGTTACTTTCAATTTGGCATACATAGGTTGTCTCCGAATTCGATGTATTTGCATATTATCCCATTGGATGCAGGTTCCTATGCGATTACTTCCATTAATATACTAGACAGTTAGGTACGCTTGCAAATAAATAGGCAGGATCGGAAGTTGCGTGCAGCCTTTTTCCCGAATAATAAAGAAGTAGCTACTTATACAGGGGAGTTGTCATGTCAACTTGCCCGAACCTATAGAGGTGATGAAATGCCCGGTAAATTGGGTTTGCACAACTTTTACGCAAAAGACCGTCGTATTCGTCTCCATTTACCACCGACAACGGCATTCAATCGGCATTCTTTTTTCAAGTTCATGAATCGCTACGCTTCGGTTTTCATCAAACCTAATATGTCACATATGGGAAAAGGGATTATTAAAGCTTGGTCAGAACAAAACAGGTATAAAGTTGTCAAGGTAAAAGGGGATACGCGGACATTCAAGCAACTTACGTCCACGTATCGTGCCATTCGAAAAATGACAACTAAAGATCAATATTTGATTCAAAAAACGATCCATTTGGCAACCTATCACTCAAGGCCTTATGACATCCGTGTGATGATGATGCGCAATGCGAGGAATGAATGGCAGTATGCTGGCATGTTGGCTAAAGTAGCTGGACCCTCGAGTGTGATTACAAATGTAAACAGAGGCGGAGGCTTTGCGCTCCCGATTGAACGTGCCTTAGGGACTTCCTTGGGCCTTTCAAGTCGCGAAAAGCAAAAAGTGATGCGCCAATTGATCGATTTAAGCGATCGGATATGTAAACGATTCGATAGATATAAGTATTCGACGCAGATCGGGATTGATTTTGGCATTGATGAGCATCGCCGAATATGGGTGATTGAAGTCAATTTTGACTATCCTTCACATGGATTGTTTAACAAACTAAAAGATAAAACGATGTACAGAAAGATAAAGAGCTTAAGGAAATCTTATTTGAGCTCCCGATATGCAAGGACGCGGATAAAAGGATAACAGAAAACTGATTTCCATGGCGTATATAAAAGATAAGGAGACCCGTAGAGGTCTCCTTTTCACATTGCAAATTAGATGGCTACAAACCGGATGATCTGAATGAGAAAAAGTCTGCGGAGGACAATAAATCCTCTATTGTTCATAAAGCGGAGAATAATGAAGGTGCGGGTTCTAGACACGACACGACCATTAAACACGGTTGTTGTTCCATTGAGATTGCGGTAAACAATGCCATAGAAATGATTAACGAGCAAAGTCAATCCTATCATTCCTTTCATTATGAGATGCTATATCCTATGCAATAG
The DNA here is from genome assembly GCF_027789125.1 of Paenibacillus aestuarii. GTDB lineage: Bacteria > Bacillota > Bacilli > Paenibacillales > NBRC-103111 > Paenibacillus_E > Paenibacillus_E aestuarii. The sequence goes on from NZ_JAQFVF010000018.1 coordinate 162,364, forward strand.
TCTCATAGATGCGAGGGCTGTTTTACTAGTCTTATTTTGAAAAAAAGCGATGTATGTTTTTCATGTTGTGGCTCATATTAATGAAGCTGATTCCATCATATCATCAAGGAGGGTTACGAAGTGTCTGATAAAACGAAAACGAAGATTACCAAATCGCAGCGAACCGTTGATAAGGAGTTGCAGTCCCGCAAATCGCCGGATCTATCCGCTCAGAAAAATCATTACGATCAGATCAAAGAATAGTTAGACGTTAAAAATGGCCTCTCACCGGAGACGGTAGGAGGTCTTTTTGTACATGTTCACAAAAATATTTATCTTTCTATCTTAACTAGAGGGCATGTGCTAAAATTAGTAAAGCTATGATCATATGAGCGAAAGTATATATATGACCTTTCTGAAAGGGGCTCATCATGCCAAAACTTGAATTCGCCAGAGCCAATCCTATCCCAGAGGCGTATTGGTTTCTGTTTGATCATTCGCCAGGTGGTATCTCTATTGCCACGGATCCGCTTTGCTCAACCATCATTCATAATAAAAAAGCTTCACGCATGCTGCGCATTCATGCCGGCGGAGCATTTTCTCATTCTTCGAAGGAACCGCCTAAAGTAAAGGTATACAAGGATGGCGTCGAGCTCTCGGCTGCGGAAATGCCGATACAAAGATCGGCTAGGTTACGAGATGAGGTCCAGAACGAAGTGCTGGAGTTTGTCTGGGAAGATGGTCATAAATCGATTTCCGTGTGGAATACGACGCCGATCTATGATGAATCAGGAGTTGTGCGAGGCGTTCTAGCCACTTCCGAAGATATCTCGCATTATGTGTTAAAAGAACGGGAAGCCCGCTTGGATAAAGAACATCTTGAGAGGGTTGTTAGGGAAAAAATTGAGGAACACGCCCGGCTGCGCAATGAAGTAGAAAGGCTTGACCGGTTAAGTTTAGTCGCACAGATGGCAGCTAGTATTAGCCATGAGGTGAGAAATCCGATTACAACGGTAAGAGGGTTCTTGCAGCTCATCATGCAGCGGAAAAGTTTTTTTAACTATCAAAAATATTATGATTTAATTATTAATGAATTAGATCGAGCCAATGAAATTATCGGTAATTTCTTATCTTTATCTAAGAACAACAATTCTATGGATCGGGAAGAACAAGATTTACTGGCAACTTTTCATGCTGTACTCCCTTTATTGGAAGCGGATGCACTCATGATGGGCAAGAAGATGGTGTTTATGGAAAAGCAGGTTTCGAAGCTGTGGATGAACACGAAAGAAATTCAGCAAGTGCTCATTAACCTCGTCAGAAATGGCCTTGAGGCATCGCCAACTGGCGCTTGTGTCACGGTTGAACTTTTTGAAGATCACCGTAGAGTAGGATTTTCAGTCAAAGACGAGGGCAGCGGCATTCCTGTGAGCATCGTGGAACAACTCGGCACCCCGTTCTTGACGACCAAAGCGAGCGGCACGGGGCTAGGATTATCGATCTGTTATGATATCGCCAGAAGACATCAAGCTGATATTAACGTGGAGACGGATAGCAGGGGATCCACCTTTATTTTCACCTTCCATAAAGAGCAGCATCATCCTGAGTTGACATAGTGGTTTGTTGTAACTATAATGATTACATCGGTGGTGATGCAGTTGAAACAGATCAGCACACGCTTTTCAATCGCCGTACATACGCTTTCTTTGATTGCGGTTACGCCCAACGAATGTACAGGGGATTATATAGCGGCAAGCGTGAATACGAATCCTGTGGTCATTCGCAGAATTATGGGAATGTTGAAGAAGGCAGGCCTGGTTGATGTGCGTCCTGGCGTGGGCGGCGCATCCTTATGCAGAGCGCCTGAAGATATTACACTTCTGGACGTTTATCGGGCTGTTAACGTCATTGAGGACAATCAGCTGTTCCGCGTCCATGAAGGTCCGAATGTGCTGTGCCCGGTCGGCCGGAACATTGAGAACGTGCTGCAAGCCGAGCTGAGTGAAGCGCAAGCCGCGATGGAGATGAGGTTAGCCCAGACGAATTTGGCCCAGCTCAAAGACAAATTTAGGTAAACAAAAGCTCTCTTTTGATGAGCTTTGTTTTATAAGCTTGTTGTAACTATGTTTGTTATAACTTTATGAATTACAACCAAATTTTAGGAGGAAATCAACATGAAATTGTTAGTTACTGGCGCAGCAGGAAAATTAGGAACAAAAGTGGTCGAGACGTTGTTACAAACGGTACCTGCAAGCGATTTGGCTGTCAGTGTGCGCACTCCGGAGAAAGCGGAAAGTTTCCGATCCCGCGGCGTGGAAGTGCGCCATGGCGATTTTGATCATCCGGCCACTTTGGATGCTGCATTTGCCGGTGTGGATCGCTTGCTGCTCATATCCGCGGATGGTGACAATGAAACGAGAGTTCGGCAGCATACGAATGCAGTAGAAGCCGCTGCGCGTGCCGGCGTTAAATTCATCGCTTATACGAGCCTTGCCGATGCGAGTGAGAGCACGATTTTTCTGGCTGAAGTGCATCGCATAACTGAAGAAGCTATTATTCAAACGGGCATCCCGTATTCATTCTTGCGTAACAACTGGTATTTGGAAAATGAAATCGGCGGTATTCAAGGTGTTATGGCCGGCGCACCATGGGTGACATCGGCCGAGTCAGGCAAAGTAGGTTGGGCTTTGCAGCAAGAGTACGCCGAGGCGGCCGCAGCTGTCTTGACAGGGGAAGGCCACGAAAATTCGATTTATGAATTGTCGGGGAAACTGTTGACGCAAGAGGAGCTGGCGTCAGCGATCGGTGCTGTTTTAAACAAGGAAGTTGCCGTCCACCAAGTCGATGATGCCGCTTATTCGGAGATCATGAAGGGTGTGGGTATCCCTGAATTTGTCCTGCCAATCCTTATAGGCATTCAGCGAGGAATTCGGGAGGGTGCTTTGGAGGTTGAAAGCAACGATTTTGAACGCCTGCTCGGTCGTCCGCTTACGTCGATCCATGAAGCTTTGGCGCAGATCGTGAAAGGCATCCGCGTCAACTAAATCGGCAAGGCAGTCGGTTCACTACTTGACACCGGCTGCCTTTTCTTTGTTCGCCATCTTGCCGTATAATTCCATTTATTTTGATAGAATAGTGGAACGCTAAGTAAAAAATCTTGAGCATCACGCGTGTGAAGTCGGCGCGTTAGGCGTAGACTATGTCTGCGCGTTACCGGCAAATTTTGAATGATAAAGGAGTTGCGATCACATGCTTCATCAGCAAACAGCCATCATTACAGGTGCAGGCAAAGGAATCGGCTTAGCCGCAGCGCGGGCGTTAGCCAAAGAGGGCTTGCGTCTTGGTTTAATCGCCAGAACGGCGGCTGACTTAGAGCGGCTACAGGGTCAGCTCAAAGCTGAATTCGGCGTTGATGTTTTCATCGCAGCTGCAGATGTTGCCAATCAAAGCGAAATTACAGCTGCGGTTACTCAGCTTGTCCAACAGCTTGGAACGGTTGATATTTTGATTAACAATGCAGGGATGGGGACGTTTGCAAATTTGGTGGATATGGATCCTGAGCTGTGGCATCAGATCATCCAGGTTAACTTGATGGGTACGTACTACACAACTCGTGCTGTGCTGCCTTTAATGCTGGAGCGCAAGCAAGGGGATATCATCAATGTGGCGTCAACGGCAGGGGAGCGAGGCTTCGCGACAGGCTCCGCTTATTGCGCATCCAAATTCGCCGTCATGGGCTTGACGGAAGCCCTCTTTCACGAAGTCCGAAAGTCCAACATCCGCGTAACGGCATTGACACCGAGCACGGTGAATACAGAGCTTGCGGCCAAAGCAGGGCTGCCGATCGGTCCCGAAGAGCAAATGATGCAGCCTGAAGATGTCGCACAGCTGATGCTTGCCGCCTTAGCACTGCCAGCACGGGTCGTGCTGAAATCAGCCGGCATTTTGACGGCGAATCCAAAGTAAAACATCTTGTTATCGAAGTCCGCGTGATATCGCGGGCTTTTTTAATTAGACGACATTCGTGCCATCGATGAAAACCGGATCGCTTACCGTTCCATCCATCTTCGAATGGGTGATCGACGTCACTGTAATGGAAGGGGTCTACAGATAGGGTTGTTTAAACTTTGTTCAGATGGATGATAATGGTGTATACGATACGTAGGTGTGAGTTATGCCAAACTTTGCGCCATATTTGCTCATTGCACTAGCTTCATTGCTGGTTTTCATAGGGATACTGTTCAAACATCGCGGTTATGCCATTGTTTTGTTTCATCTGTCTTGGTTGTTGCATGGATATGCATTCTGAGTTTTCAATACTTGCTTTACAAAAAGGGACTTATGCTGCTATTCGTGCCCATTTGGCGCTTTGCAGCGGTCTATATCTGCTGCCTCGCACTGGTCAACTGGCTCATCATCATTGGCCTACGGGATTGTGTACAGTCAGGGAATGAGCAGACATGAACCGGAAAGCGGATGTGATCTGTGAATTGGTTTTTGTAAACTGTGAATGGGGAAGGTAGGCGTTTCCATGTCTCTTGCTATATGTATATTGCTTACTTGGGTAGTCATCATCATCTTATCCCTGATTCCTAAGAAGCTTTCTGAACTGGAGATGATCTTCCTTTATTTCTGCAATATTATCTTTGAAATTAGTGTATTTACAATCTTGCATTTAAATTTGCAAATCATTCAGGTAAGCAATGAAACAGAGAAGTCTTTTGCCGATCTTGTATTAAGAATAATAATGATTCCAACGGTGATGATGATTTCGTCCAACGTGCTGTTATATGCTTGGGGATATCTCAAATGGATCCTTGCCGCGATGATGATCTTATCTTTTATCGGGGTGCAAAAATTAATTGAAGCGCTCGGTATCCTGTCTACGACGAATTGGAATGTGGGATATACGGTAATCATGTTTAGTATTTATGTGGCTTTCTCCAGGTTGGCAGTGTGGTGGATTCAACGAGCAGGAAGGAAAGATGTTAAGTGGCAATGATCATTTACGATACGCAGTTTAACACCAATGAATGGTTCCTCCTGATAGGTCTAGCGATCGGCATCTTCACGCTGTGGTTATTGCCCAAACGGTTCCCTGGACAAGTGACAAACGTATTTTTCCTTAGCGGTGTATTTAGCGGTTTCTTCTTCGATCATACGCTCAGTGTTCAACCTGTCAGTTATTATGATGTCAACGATTCATCTCTATTTGAATTCATGGATTTTGTTTCTTACTGGATGTACGGTATATTCAGTTACCTGTTCTTTTATGTATTCGATCGATTGCGCGTGCAGCCGTCCAGGGTTCCCCTCTACGTACTCATTTGGTCGCTGGCCAGTTTAGGCTTTGAATGGCTCGGCGTGCAAATGGGCATTTACCACTATACCAACGGGTATCAAATATGGTACTCGCTGCCGATTTACTTAATCGTCGAAACACTCTGGTGCTTTTTGTACGCCCGATGCCGCGGTACATGTATGCGAAGCATGTCAAGTTAGCGGTAATCCCTTCTTCTTGATGAAGAAAGGGATTTTTTTGTACCTCAAAATTTCGCAGAAGGGTGGACAGCGCATGATGCATAACCTGACAGTGCGTCAAAGTGATTTGTATTGAACACTGTTTTATTGTGGCTATAATCTCAACTCGACTAACACGATGGGACAAATATGCTTTATAATGATACAAGATGAACGTACAAGGAGGCGCTTATGTCGGAGGAATTCAAAATGAAAAAAGATGAGCTTGCTCAATTGATTGAGCGCCATTCAGGTCGGGAAGGCTTATATGAAACCGCGATTCCATCCTTATTTCTTATTCATCATACGAATCGGACAGAGCCTGCCTACAGGGTGTACAAGCCTTCCTTATGTTTCATTGCTCAAGGCCTCAAAGTGAACCTGCTGGCACAGGAACGATTCATGTATGGGCCTGCGGATTACCTGATTGCATCCATGAACTTGCCGGTCATTGGCCAAGTTATCGAAGCTTCACCGGAAGCCCCGTATTTAAGTTTCAAGCTTGAATTTTCGCAGCATCAAATCTTAGAGGTTATGAAGGACGTCGATATTCCGCACACTCAACAAGACAATGCCAAGCGAGCTATGTTTGTCGGCCAAATCGAACTCCCCATCCTTGATGCGATCTTGCGGTTAACGCGGCTTCTGGACAGCCCACAGGACATTCCGTTTTTAGCGCCTATATATGTGAAGGAGGTGCTGTACAGAGTCCTACAAGGGCAATATGGCGAAGCGCTTGCACAAATCGCGATGGAAGGCAGCAGCACATATCGTATTAGGGAGGCAATCGAACATATTGTAGAGCATAGTGAGAAGCTTTGCGAATTGAGGAGTTAGCGGAAAAGGCTCGGATGAGCGTATCTTCGTTTCACAGATATTTTAAAGAAGTCACAGCCATGAGTCCCATCCAGTTCCAAAAACAGCTGCGTTTGCAGGCGGCACGACGTCTTTTACTCTCTGAATCCGCAGACGCTGCAGATGCCGCATTCCGGGTTGGGTATGAAAGTGCCTCGCAGTTCAGCCGAGAATATGCGCGTATGTTTGGTTCCCCGCCAAGATCCGATATCAAGCGTTTAAAGGAAAAATATGATCACAGAATGAACATATAACCATCCATACAAAAAAACGACATGACTTGAGTTCTTGTCGAATGCCTCCTAACTATCATATAATAGTAAATATATTATTAATCTAAAAGGTAATAGCTGTTCGAGAAAAGGTGTTGACATGATCGTGCTCTGCGTGCTGTAGCGACTGAGCATAAGCGTCTACACTTTTTCTGCAAATCTAAGGGAATAAGGACGGTTTAACATGGGTAACAGACAAACTAACACAGACGTAATCTTAATTGGTGCCGGGGTCATGAGTGCAACTTTAGGGTCACTGCTGAAAGAATTAGTACCGGAGTGGAGCATTAAGGTTTTTGAGAAATTGGCTAGTGCCGGAGAAGAAAGCTCCAACGAATGGAACAATGCAGGAACGGGGCACGCGGCGCTGTGCGAGCTGAACTACACAGATGAGAAGCCAGATGGATCGGTAGATATCAGCAAAGCGGTCAAAATTAATGAACAGTTCCAAGTATCCAGACAGTTCTGGTCCTATCTTGTAAGCAACAATAAGATGTTTAACCCGCAGGACTTTATTATGCCACTACCGCATATGAGTTTAGTCCAAGGCGAAAAAAATGTATCGTTCCTGAAAAAGCGTTTTGAAGCGATGTCCAGCAATCCATTGTTTCAAGGGATGGAATTTTCCGATGACCCAGATCAATTGAAGGAATGGATTCCACTAATTATGCAAGGACGGAATTCGAATGAACCTATCGCTGCGACCAGAATTGAATCCGGTACGGATGTCAACTTTGGTGCTTTGACACGTATTTTGTTCGATAACCTGAAGACCAAAGATGTCGAAGTGAACTACAAGCACAGTGTTGATAACATCAAGCGCACAAGAGACGGCTTATGGGAATTGAAAGTGCGTAATCTTGACAGCGGGATGGTTCAAAGCCATACGGCGAAGTTCGTCTTCATCGGCGGCGGCGGCGGAAGCTTGCCTCTGCTGCAAAAGTCCGGCATTCCTGAAGGACGAAATATTGGCGGCTTCCCGGTGAGCGGACTCTTCATGGTGTGCAACAATCCGGATGTGGTCGAGCAGCACAATGCCAAAGTATACGGCAAAGCGCCGGTTGGCGCGCCGCCTATGTCGGTTCCGCATCTGGACACCCGTTACATCGATAACAAAAGATCGCTGCTCTTCGGACCGTTTGCCGGCTTCTCGCCGAAGTTCTTAAAAACAGGCTCCATGTTCGATTTGATCGGCTCCGTTAAACCGAATAACGTAGTAACGATGTTAGCGGCAGGCGCGAAGAACATGTCGCTGACGAAATACTTGATCCAACAAGTGATGTTATCGAAAGAGAAGCGCATGGAAGATTTGCGACAATTCGTCCCTGGGGCGAAGAGCGAAGATTGGGATTTGGTGGTCGCAGGGCAACGTGTTCAAGTGATTAAAGATACGACTACCGGCGGCAAAGGTACACTGCAATTCGGTACGGAAGTGGTTAGCGCCGCGGATGGATCGATTGCTGCACTGCTCGGTGCTTCTCTGGGTGCTTCGACGGCTGTTTCCGTTATGCTTGAGCTAATCAACAAATGCTTCCCGCAGCATATGAAAGCTTGGGAGACTAAGATTAAGGAAATGATTCCATCCTATGGCATGTCCCTGGTGAAAAATCCAGAGCTTGTTCAAGAAATTCATGAATCGACGGATCGCGCGCTTGGCCTAAGCAGCGAATTGCATCCGGCTATTTAATCTGATAACCTGCTGAGATTCTTTCTCAGCAGGTTTTTTTTCGGGTGCTAGGAGCCATTGAAAAAGGAGAAAATAGCCGGAACAAGCGTTTTACCGTACTGAGATGCAACTTTCCCGCATATATGGCTACATAGAGCAGTTTTTTCGATCCTTCATTTCTTAGGCAGGAGGCGGATCTATGGCCATAAAGCCCCCCATGCTGCACAGAGGGGATACCGTCGGCATTGTAACACTAGGAAGTCCGTTGGATGCACATATCATTGACGCGCGTATTCAAACGCTTGAACATATGGGATTCAACGTTCTCGTCGGCAAATATGCTTATCTATACAATGGCATTGTAGCCTCTTCGGCGGAGCAGCGGGCAGATGACCTGATGACGATGTTCGAAAATCGTCGGGTCAAAATGATCTTGCCCACTAGAGGAGGCACAGGGGTCAAAGATATTTTTCCGATTATTGATTTTAACGTTATCAAAAATAATCCGAAAATCGTGACCGGCTATAGTGATATCACGATTTTGCTAAATATTTTGTACCAACGCTCCGATTTAATCACGTTCCAAAGCTTGCTGCTCATCGACTTTAACACGATTACGCCGGGGTATAATTTCAACCAATTTTTCGCGGCAACGTCGACGACGTCCAGTCCGAGAGTGATCCAGAACCCGCCCGGAATGCCGCTGCATAGCCTCATCCCTGGCAATGTGACAGGGCCGATCGTCGGCGGCAATCTGACATCGCTGGTCGGGACACTGGGGACGTCGTACGAAATCGATACAAGCGGAAAAATCATACTGATTGAAGAAACGCATGAACCTACGAATACGATTTACAGGTATTTGACGCAATTGATCATGGCAGGCAAATTCGATGACTGCATCGGCATTGTGATGGGTCAATGTACGAATTGCAGTATTTCCTATCGGACTTCTTACAATAATTTAATTCAAGATCTCATCGTTCCGATAGGGAAACCGCTGATGACGAACGTGAGCACAGCTCACAGCTACTATAAAGCTGCCATCCCCATCGGTGCCCAATTAAATTTAAACACATTCAATAACACCTTAACGGTAAGGGAAGCGACCGTCACAGCGTAAAAAGCCGGGCTGACCGGCTTTTTACAGTCTCGCCACCGCTTGGTGCAACGTGCTGGATAAGCGCTTAAGCTCTATTGAAGCAGATACTAGGCTAGCCGCACATGCTCCAGCCCCATGCTAACCGCGGTGCAACCCGACCGGCTGGCCATCGCTAAAGTTGCACGCACATGGCGGGCTTCCCCACAGCATTCACCGCCTTAGCCGTTCATAATTACCCCGCCGGTGATATGAAGAAATTGCCCGGATACATAAGTGGAATCATCCGAAGCTAAATAAACGTAGGCAGGGGCAATTTCATAAGGCTGACCTGCACGTTTCATCGGCGTCTTGGCGCCCCAGTTGGCGACTTGATCCGCAGGGAAGGAAGCGGGGATCAGCGGCGTCCAGATCGTGCCGGGGACGACGCCGTTCACGCGAATGCCTTTGCTGCTCAAGGATTTGGAGAGCGAGCGTGTGAAGGAAACAATAGCCCCTTTGGTTGCGGAATAATCAATCAGCTGCTCGTTTCCTTCGTAGGCGGTCAGCGATGCCGCATTGATGATGGTGCTGCCCGGTTTCATATGGGGTAATGCCGCTTTTGATAAATAAAAAACGGAGTAAAAATTCGTTCGGAATGTTTGTTCCATTTGTTCCGATGAGATTTGTTCCAAGCTGTTCTGGACATGCTGCTCCGCTGCATTATTCACGAGAATATCCAGCTTGCCGAATGTCTCTACGGTCTGGGCGATAACTTGTTGGCAGAACGGTTCACTGCCGATATTTCCAGCGATGGTCAGACATCGGCGTCCTTGTTGCTCCACGGCATGTTTCGTTTCATCGGCGTCCGAATGCTCGTTCAGGTAGACGATAACGACATCGGCGCCTTCTTTGGCATAAGCGAGCGCAATAGCCCGCCCTTGGCCGCTGTCGCCGCCGGTAATGATCGCTATCTTATCTTTCAGCTTTCCGCTTCCCTGGTAGTTGGGATTATCAAACAGCGGACGCGGTTTCATCTCGGATTCCAAGCCTGGCTGCTGATCTTGATGCTGCGCAGGATAGGGAGGGAGCGGTTTCATCAGCGCTAAGATATCAATTGTAGTTTCCGTAGGTGTTGGCGATGTCATCGTTTGCTGTTCTCCTTTTCAATGTTGGGTTGGAAGATCCGGATATGGTATACGGCCTATCGATACATCGAGAAGTACCGGCTTAGCGCTGGAACGTGCTCCGGCTAAGGCTTCATTCAACTGTTCGGCTGATTGAACACGGTGAGCCTGCCAACCGCAAGCTTCCGCCACCCGCGCAAAATTGGGATTCATCAATTCGGTGCCTTCAGGCTGCAGCCCTTGCATGAACATTTTATCCCGTTCCATTTGCAGCGTACCGTTATTGAAAACAACAACGATAAATGGCAGTTGGTATTTTGTGGCGGTTATTAAATCAGCCAAAACCATGCCCAAGCCGCCGTCCCCAGTGATGCAAAGCACCTGTTTGCCAGGTGCGCATAACTTGGCAGCCATCGCAGCAGGCAGTCCGAATCCCATGGTTCTCCACTTGCTGGAGAGCAAGAGATGTTGCTGTTTTGCCCGGAAATTCCGCAAAAACCAGAGGGTGACGTCGCCTTCATCTAAAGCTACGACCGCATCTTCATCGATCTGCTCCTCGATCAGTCGGACGACCCGAGCAGGGTGCAGGGGAGATGCGCTCTGATTGCCCTCCATCTCATTTTGTACCGACCATTTTTGCTTGCATTGTCGAATCTTATCAAGCCAAGCTTGGTTGGGGACATGCTCCTGCAATCCCTTCAACAAATGGGGGACAAGGTTTGCCGGATCGCCTGCGATGCCCCTATCAACAGGCACGGAGACACCGATGTCAGCTTGATGCTTGACAATTTGAATCACGTGCGCCGCTTGAGGAACATCACCAGCCGGCCACCAAGATGTTTCAACGGCGAGCACGACATCCGCTTGCTGAAACATGCTCGCGAGATGCGGGTTGCCGCCTTCACCAAGCCCGCTTACCATGTTAGGATGCGCTTCGGGAATGACGCCGAGGGCACCATAACTAAGGGCAATCCCGCAGCCCCAACGTTCCGCTAAACGCTGCAGCGATTCTCGGGCTGAGCGAGCGCCGCCGCCAATGAGCATCATCGGCTGTTTGGCGGATCGAAGCAGTTGCACAATGGATTGCAACTGCTCTGCGTCCGGGCAGGGCGGGCTAACAGCTGTGGGTTCAAACGGCTGAGATGAGGTGGCCAAGGCAAATAAATTTTGCGGAATCGACAAGTGGGATACGGTTTGTTGCAAGAAAGACGTATGTACGGCCAGCTGCAAGGAAGGGATGACTGCATCCGGATGAACGAGCAGCTGCGAATAAGCAGATACGGCCTGCACGAAAGCCTGTTGATTAATAAATTGCTTATAGGGAGTGCCGATCTTGCCGAGCGGCGCTTGGCCGCTAATGGCCAGGACGGGCGCTTGATCCAGGTAAGCGTCGCCTAAACCATTGAGCAGATTAGCAAGCCCTGGGCCCATCTGGGAAATACAGACGCCGAGACCGCCGGTAAATTTCGCCTCGGCCGAAGCCATCAAGGCGGCGACAGATTCGTGTCGAACCGCTATAAAGGATATCGCCTTCTGCTTCGCTATAGCGTCCATCAATCCGAAGATGGCATCGCCGACGACACCATATATCCGTTTCACGCCCAAGATGCGCAGCTGCTCAACGATCAACTCCGCTACTGTAAAATGCCGAATGGTTAACATGGCAGTCGATGTACTCCTCGTTTCATTTCCTGGTAGTATGTCCAATTCGAGTTTTCTATTATTACACAGTGTTCTATGCTGGAATAGATTAGGCGATTTCAGGAAATAATTCGAAACAACATTACTGCGATGGAAGAGAGGCCCACCCTATGAATTGGTCTGCGTGGTCGCTTGACCGAGTTCTAATCTTGTTTGTCAGCTTAGCCTTTCTTGTGATTGGCATCCAGGTTTCTGACCTGGTATAACGCGTCTTGGCTGCATAATGTATTCATGGTTCTCATGTGGTTCGGAGCTGTAGCGGGATTGATTGGGTTTTATTTCCATTTCCGAGGTGTCGGGATTCGCGTTGGCGGCTGGGCTTTGCGGAACTTTCTTATCGGTCCTCCTGTTACACTGCCGCTGATGTTTTCGGCGCTAAGTGTGCTCGGCTTGATCGCGATTTATTGGAAAGTTTGGTGATGCCATGGGGGAGGGGCAAGCCGGGTTAACCGGCTTTTTTGCATTGCTGAACGAACTGCTGATAAGCAAAATCATCGGCCCGCTGCTCCACATCAAGACCCCGATAGTTTGTGGCCTTATGGGCAGCTTTTTTGAGTAGAATTTGGTAGTGATCTAAGTTATAACGTTCATGGTTGCGCAGGTGCTCTAAAGCATCTATAAAATGATAGAATTCGTGGAACAGAATAAAATAAGGCAGGGCATTCTTCTTGAGGGAATAACGGTTTAGCACTTGACGTTCATCAGGTGTCACGTAACGATCATAGGGTATATGAATATAAATGTTGGCGCGTCGATACTGCCGGTCAATTACTACGGAACCTCCATAAAACGGTCCAGGCGATACATGCAGTGTGCAGGGCATGGACAGAGAATGGCGGAGCATGATGAGCTGGAATTGCTCTTGCAGCCTTTTCTTCCAGACGCGAAATCTCCGTTTCCGCCAGCTATAGGCGCGTAATTGGTTGCGCATAATCGAATCCCCTCCATATCATTCACCTTATACCGAGGAGGATTCCGTTTCAATGTAGAAATATAGGAAGTGGTATGTTTCCTGAATTATCGTGGCACCCTATTCATTGATCGAGGATCATAGAACGGAGGTCAACCATTTGAATAAACCGAATCCACGCATCATGATTCTGACGGCCAAATTCGGGGAAGGTCATCTGCAAGCTTCTCAATCGCTTAAGCAAAGCTTTATCAATCAAAGTGTTCAAGATATTCGTGTGATAGATTTGTTTCAGGCTGCACATCCTTTTTTTAATGAAGTATCCAAAAAAGTGTATTTAACGAGCATGCGCACCCCCAAATATGGGTTGGACTACTACGGTTGGAGTTATTATATCACTCGCTATAATAAGCTGGACCGGCCGTGGACAAAGTATTTCAACTATATTGGAGAGAAAAAGCTGAGAGAAATCATCGTGCAGGAACAACCGGATGCGATCATTAATGTGTTCCCTTTTGGCGCCGCACCCGAAGTTGCGCATAAGCTGGACATCCCGACCTTCACGGTATTAACCGATTATGCCTTGCACAATCGCTGGGTTCATCCTGAAATGAGCAAATATTACGTAGCTACGAATGAATTGAAGGATGAATTAGTGAGCCAAGGCTTCAGCCAGGAACAGATTGAAGTGACGGGCATTCCGATTCGCGAAGCTTTTTATCACGTTTCCCCCCAAACGAATAAGTATGGCCAGCTCTTAGATCCAGCGAAGAAAACGGTGATGATCGCTGCAGGCGCTTATGGTGTCTTGGATGAAATTAAAGAAATGGTACAATTCTTGCTATCTCAAGTGGACTGCCAAATTGCGATTGTATGCGGTCGGAACTCCAAGCTGGAGGCGAGTTTGAACGAGGATTTCGCAGCCATGAATCATGTTCATATTTTTGGATTTGTGGAAAATATTCAAGATCTGATGGCGTTGTCATCTTGTATAGTAACCAAAGCCGGCGGGCTTACGCTGTCGGAGGCGCTCAGTTTGGCGCTGCCTGTATTCATTTATAAACCGTTTGGCGGTCAGGAAAAAGAGAATGCTCTATTCTTCCTACGTTCGGGAATAGGGAAGATTGCAGGGACGAATCAAGTGCTCGAAGAACAATTGGTACAATTTTTGTCGGATGATTCAATTGCTATAGAAATGAAAAAACGGATGCAAGCCATTCGAAAATGGCATGCTGCAGATCACATTGTCCAAAACATCCTCCAGACGATAGCGAGCGAACAACCGCAGCCTGTCCTTGTTTAATGCTCACATCATGCGGATGTGGGTCTCTTTTTGTATGTTTGTGAATATCCATAAAGCAACTCTTGAAGCGGGATGTGACGAATTTTATTGAAAGCTACTACCAAATCTTCTGAGACTCATCTTATTCGGATTATAAGTATTATTGTTATTGTGGGACTCGTCGTGTACTATTTCTATCTCTTAAAGACAGGGCAAGCGCAGGAACTATTAAAATCGATTCAAAACTTAGGCGTCTCAGGTATTATCATCGGGATCATCGTGCAAACCGTTGCCAATATTTTGCCAGTTCCTGGCGAGTTTATTTCGATCGCGCTTATGGAAATTTATGGGGCCTTTTGGGGTGGTGTCTATGCCTGGATAGGCGGAGTGGTTGGCGCGCTTGGGGCTCTCTTTCTGACGAAATGGATCGCAAGACCGTTCTTTGGTCATATGGCTCAGCCGTTTCTTGAAAAAATGGAAGAATATATGCAAAGAAACGAGATTTTTGGTTTATTGATGATTCGTTTTGTTCCCTTTGTTCCTTATCATTTTGTGAACTATGCGGCTGGTTTATTGGAAGTAAAGATATGGAATTTCACTTGGACAACGGGTCTCGGCATTCTTCCCTTTACAATTGCATTAAGTGGTATCTATGCAGGTGTGCGCAATGGATCCCTCATTTGGGGCATCATTGGGGCCTTCATATTTCTTATTTTGCTCGGGATCAGTTGGCTAGTTCGCAGAAAAAAAGAAGAGAAAGAAACAGACAAAACTGTCATCTAATCTATGAGATGGCAGTTTTGTCGTTTGCAAAGAAAACTAACCGTTCTCGGTTAACCTTTGTTGAATTTCACGCTGGTAGTCGGTGAACGCTTCGGATTGTGTCCATCCGCGATCGGACATCAGCGATTGATAGCGGAGCCACTTGGCCGACAGCTCAAGTTGCAGCTTTCGGCGCTCGGCATCGGTTTGGCAAGCGGCGATCAGATCACCGATCGTGAGCATATCTTTGCGCAGCTGCATCTCTTCAGGGATCATCCCGGCATTCTTCAGCAGCTTGAAGCCGATCCGAAGCTCTTCGGGAACATTCGCTAGCTCATCAGGAGGAAGCGGCTTGCCGGCGCCAGGCAGATCGTCGAGTTCCCCACGGCTGATGGCCTCTTGAATTTTCTCTTCGGCAATCTAGCGCATAAAATCCATCGATTGATCAACTCCTTATAGCGCCATTTTACCATAAGCAGCGAAGAAATCCGATTATGGCCACCCGTATCATTCGTTCTGTTTACAAGACTGCCGGGACAGGAATATACTGGTATTGCAATGGTAGGCAGAAGGGACAAGCCCGGAACCCGTATGGATCTAGCTGGCTCGCTCCTCGCCAGCGTCTGTCGGATTTGTGCGTGTGATAGATGAAGGAGGCAAATGAAGATGAAGCTTCGATGTGCAATATTGGACGATTACCAGCAAGTGGCGCTGACCGCCGCTGACTGGTCGCAAATGATGGACAAGGTAGAGGTCAAAAGCATCGAGCGGCATATCGATCAGCAGGATGAGTTGGTCGAGCAGATCGCCGACTGTGAGATTGTCGTCATTATGCGGGAACGTACGCCGTTTCGTGCGGATCTGCTGGCACGGCTTCCGCGCTTGAAGCTGCTGATCACGACAGGCATGCGCAATGCGTCCGTCGATATGGCTGCGGCTGCAGCGCAGGGCATCACCGTGTGCGGCACGGGAGGCGCAGGCAACGCCACGGCTGAACTCACGTGGGCGTTGATTTTGGGGCTTGCCCGCAATATCGTGCAGGAGCATAACGCCATCCGCAGCGGTGGATGGCAGAGCACGATCGGCACGGATTTGTACGGCAAGACGCTTGGCGTGCTTGGGCTTGGCAAATTGGGCAGCAAGATTGCCAAGTTCGGGCAGGCGTTCGGCATGGACGTTATGGCGTGGAGCCAAAATTTAACGCAGGAGCGGGCCGACGAGGCAGGCGTGCGATTAGCAGCTTCGAAGGAAGAGCTGCTGGCGAACAGTGACTTCGTATCCATTCATCTGGTTTTGAGCGATCGCACAAGAGGGCTGATTCGTGCGGAGGATCTCAAACGGATGCGTTCTACGGCGTATTTGATCAATACGTCACGCGCGCCGATCGTGGATCAGGCTGCCCTTGCGGAGGCTTTGCGCAGCGGCTGGATCGCCGGCGCAGCGGTCGACGTGTTCGAGGTAGAGCCGCTGCCGCAGCACGATATGTACCGCTCCTTGCCGAATCTTCTGGCCACGCCGCATATCGGCTATGTTTCGCAAGCCAATTATGAAGCTTTTTATCGCGACGTGGTCGAAGATATTGAAGCTTATTTATCCGGATCGCCGGTTCGCACGCTCGTATAGAGGCATCCGCCTTTAAGCGAATCGCGGCAACAAGGCTGCCCTTCAGTATTCAGCGGCAGCCTTGACTAATCATTGACAAGTGGAGAATATTGCATGTTTTTTCGATTAATGTACCATGTCGTTCTTCCCCTATACGTAGGGTTCATTTTGCTGTCTACAATTTCCCTTGGGAAAGATCTAAATCATGTACTGCTTATTATAGCGGGAGTAACTTTTATTGGAAGTATTCTGATCGAGCCCAAATTTCCCCGATACCTAGCACTATTTTCAACTTTACAAGTAACCTTGTTAGTCTTTTTACACTGGTTCAGCCAATTGAACTGGTGTTATTCGCTGTATATCATCCTGTTAAGCAAATTATTGTTCCAGCATACGCTTAAAGTCATGAAAGCCACATTCCTGGGCTTTGTTGTCATTACCCTTTATACAATGATCCGGCTATCTTATACGCCATCGCATTTATCCAGTTTCTTTGCCATTGCTTCCGACTTTTTGACTTCGCTAGCCGTGGTGTTGATCATTCAATACATAGTCGAGATGGAGCAGCAGAAGAACCGGTTAAAAGAAGAGAAGCTTCGTGACGAAATGAGATTTGAGAATGAAAAAATGAAACTGCTCGGCGAGCTGGCTGCCGGTCTTGCCCATGAGATCCGCAACCCGTTAGCCATTATCCAAGGATTTCTTCAGCATTCCAAAACACGGAGCTTCAACATTGAGCCTTGGTATGAACTGATTTACGGCGAAGTTGAAAGAATGAATAGCCTGACCGTAGAATTCCTGCAATTTGCCAAACCGAATCCATCGGCCTTTGACTTGATTCAAGTTCATCATTGCTTAGAGAAAGTACGTCTCTTAACGGAGACGAAGTCGATACATCTCGGCCATCGCATGATATACACCGAGTTCAATGAAAACTTATTTTGCCGGATGGATCTGGATAAAATGCTGCAAGTGCTCGTCAACATGATCAATAATGCGCTCGAAGCTATGGATAACAAAGGCACAGTGACGGTGAAGCTATCGAAAGATACACAGGATGCTGTCATTGAGATTCAAGATACGGGGCGGGGAATCCATGACAAAGATCTTCAAGACATTTTTCATCCATTTTTTACCACGAAAACAAATGGCACCGGTTTAGGGTTATCCATTTGCCAAAAAATCGTCCAAGATCACGGGGGGACCATTCAAGTGAAGAGCAAGCTGCAGCAGGGGACTACTTTTACGATCAGACTGCCACTCGGCGACGTTGCCTAAAGGAGTGATGAGGAAATGGAGCATGAAATGATGATCAACTTGCCCATTCAGCCTGATGAAGTCCCGGCTTTGAGAGAACGGGTAGGATGGGAGGGGCGGCACTCGGATTATCCTGTTTTATTTGAGCGCTGTAATTTTTGGGCGGGGATCAGAGACGCAAACAAAGCGCTTATTGCCTTCGGGTATATAGCCGGAATGGGCTTGCAGCATGGCTACATGGAAGATATCATTGTCCATCCCGACTATCAGCGACAGGGAATCGGGCAAGCTTTGGTCAAGAAATTACTCGAAGAAGCCGAACGAACGGGGATTGAGATTGTAACACTGACATATGCTTCAAAGCATGAAGCGTTTTATACGGATTGTGGATTCACAGCATGTCCTGGGGGCATATGGCGGAGGCGATAAGCAAAAAGCGGTAATAGAACGACCAACCGTTCCGTTACCGCCAATTTGCGTTTTATTTTGACTGTGAAACTTGATGCAGGTCGATCCTGGCGACCCCGTAGAGGTTAACATCTGGGAAGCGTATATACGCACGGCTGTAACGCATGCCGAACAGGATGTTTCGCTTGTGGAGCTGGAACGTGCCGCTTTTTATGAGCGCTGCCGGAACGCTTATGCCGTCGTGGCTACGGGTGAAAGCGCCTTGTATGCGAACCTGATCATTCGGAAGGGCGTTGTGGCGGCGGGGTGATCTCCGCCTTGCGGCGCCGTTAGTGTCCAGCAGCCAAGCTCCCCTGGTTTTCCTTCATCTATCGATAATGCTATACTGAGCGGAGAACTGATTATTTGTTAAAGTGAGGAATGATTGGATGCTCAAAGCCGTGCTTTTCGATATGGATGGCGTCATTATTGATAGCGAGCCGCTGCATTATCAAGCCGAAAACCTGTTAATTAAGACATTTGGATTTGAAATGACTGTAGCAGATCTCGAGGTTTATGTGGGCATGAGAGACCCGGATATGCTGACCCAGATTATTAAGGACTATAATCTGCAAGTTTCGATGCCAGATATGCTGAGCAGGCTGCAAAATCAAAAGCTTTCTCTGCTGAAAGAAGCCGATGCTTACGCCATCGATGGTATCGTGGACTTGATACAAGCAATTTCAGAGCAACATATTCAGATCGGTCTCGCTTCGTCGTCATCCCGTATTTTTATTGAAGCCGTGTTGGATAAGCTGGGTATTGCTTCTCATTTTCATTGCATGATTAGTGGGTATGAAGTGGAGAGAGGCAAGCCGGATCCGGATATTTTCTTGAAAGCTGCCAGCCTGCTCGGCGTCTCCCCCGAAGATTGCTTGGTGATTGAGGATTCAGGCCATGGCGTGAGGGCAGCGAAAGCTGCAGGCATGAAGTGTATTGGCTATCGGAACCCGAATTCCGGCAATCAGGACTTATCTAAAGCCGATCGAATCGTTCATTCGATTAGGGATATTCATTTGAAAGATTGGATGGAATAAGCGTTTGAGTCGATATCGTGATCGACTATTTATGGGGAAAGCCGGCGGAACTCGTGTTGCTGCCGCTGCTGACCAAGCGATCGGACCGGAGCCGGGCTTTGACCTGGATCCAGATTGGCTCTGTAGCGGGTCCAACGGCTGCTGTGCCATCCGTAGCGCTGCGCTCGGCCAACTTCCAGCTGCTCGGCAGCGGCCAAGGGTCGGTCACGGCGGCCGGCTATGTTGCGGAGCTTCCAGCGCTCGTTGACACGATCGCAGCTGCAAGCTGAACGTGGAGCCGGTCACGTATCCGCTTGCTAAAGTGGCGGAAGTTTGGCAAGCAGCATCGCATCAGGGGCAACGAGTAGTTTTTGTTCCATAAGCGAAGCCAGAGAAGTACAATTCAACCACAGTATGAATGTCACCGTTCATATTGTGGTTTTTTTTGCATCAATGAGCAGTTAGATAGCTGTCTAGATAAATCTATTGAACTAGGGTATCGCCCTTTTTCTCTCTATATAGTAAACGCCTATTAAAATGTGCGGTATCACTAGAGCAGGCTATTATTAGGGACATATACTAATATTGCAAACACCCAGATAGACGAATGATCCCCATAAGTAGATGCCTAAGCCTAGCAGATGGAAGGGAGGGGTTAGTAAAGGTGAAGCATTCGAAAGTTTTCATACATCCTACAGCGCGACGTCTAAACATTTTTCATAAACCAGGGGGCTTGCAGCTCGTTTCCAATCTCCAAGCAAGTGTCCCTGAAGAGAGTTGCCATATATCCCAAAGCAAAAAGCCATACAGCTGCACGAAAACGAAGAAAAAAACGTTACGACTGCGAAAATCAAAGTCGCCTAGGGTGATTCAAGTTCGCAAACGAAGTACGAAGCGTTTGAAAAGTATTTGCATTGTATGCTGTAATGACCCGTGCCGGTGCCCAAAACATAAGAAAAAGCACAAGAAACACGGATGTCCCAAAAAACATAGGACGCACAAACGGTGCATGAATAAGCATAAAAAAATAATCATCAAACGGTGCCACAGGGGAAAGCGTGGACACGCAGGACCGTTCGGACCGGAAGGTCCGGCAGGACTCACGGGGCCCGCAGGGCCGGCTGGACCGACGGGCCCTGAAGGGGCGGCTGGGCAGATGGGGCCGACAGGCCTACAAGGTCCCGCAGGCATGCAAGGTCCCGCAGGATCGCGAGGTCCCGCAGGACTGCCAGGACCTCCAGGACCGGCAGGGCCCCCAGGGCCTCCAGGACCGTGTGGACCACCGGGACCTCCAGGACCTCCAGGACCTCCAGGACCTCCAGCGCTCCCAGGGCCCCCAGGGCCGCCCAAACCTCCAGGGCCACCGAAGCCCCCAGGGCCGCCTCAACATGCAAGATCTTCGTGCAATTGCCTCGATCGCCGTATGCAAGACTTTTTAACTCAATTACAAGGAAAAACAGTGAAAGAACTGCACACCCTGGATGTTTCCAACGGTAAATATACCAATGTGAGAATCAAAGCTGCCGAGAACTTTATCTTGAATTTTGTGAGCAACGGCGTCGATCACTTCGTGCCCATTCATCTCATTGCAGGTGTGGAAATATGGGCAGGGGAATATGACAAAAAATGGATCGAAAGCATAGAGAAATCTGACGATAAGCAAACGGATAACTGTGAATCGTCGCCGCTTAAGGGATTTTTCAGCCCATTAGTCGGCAAGTCCCAAGTTGACTTTAATACGCTGGCAGAACAGTTGAATGATGTCATGAATGCGGCTGTCATCGGACTGAATGAAAGCCTTGTCGTTCTATCTACGCGAGATATCGTATTTGTCGTCGCATTAAGCAGCATTTCTGATGTATCCAACATAAAGAACAACTAATGGAATTCCCTTCCGGTCACCAATATTGATCCGTTAAACGCTAAGTTTTGACGTGGATCAGGTGAACGGGAGGTTTTTTGTATATATGACCTTACCGTACAAATGGCTTGTAGTGATAATCGTGGAAATATGGAGAGAGGGGGTTATCCGTTTAGTACAAACCATTGCCAGGTACGTACTATATTTATGCAAGAACCAAATCAATAGCTGGAGGGAAAATAACATGGCGTTTGATTATTCGACACTGGTAGGAAAACAAGTAAGATTGGATCGCGGAGGCCCAGAGTCTCGTCTTGGTCGTGTGGTTGCGGTGGGTACGGATTATGTCGTTCTTTTGAGCGAGAAAGATGGATTGCTTTACTACAACACCCAGCATGTAAAAAGCATGACACTGAATACGAAAGATGCCGTGGAAGCCTATGAATCCAACGTTGCTCAACCTCAGCCTATGACTCTGAAAATCATGGAAGGCGAAAATTTTGCCGCTTTGCTGCTAGGCATGAAAAATCTGTGGTGCCAAGTCAACCGAGGAGGCCATGAGAGTGTTCAGGGCGTACTCTCTGAAGTAAATGATGGTCATATCACAATGGTTGTCAATCATGAATTAGTTACTATCTTTACTTATCATATCAAGAGCATTTCCTATGGCGTTAAAAATGAGAATCAAAATCAAAATCAAGAAGAGAAAAAAGAACAAAAGCAGGATAACAACCAGAAGAAATAATACGCAATTCCTTGTACGGTATCGTAAGGGAAGGGGGAATTGCTGCAAACTCCCAATATTCCCCCTGTCCCGATTCTTTGGCACATACTTAGGAAGAAACACCTCAACTCTTGCTTTCTTCGTATAAATGAACGGGCCGGACCACGAAGTGAGAGGAGGTGAACAATTTGGATCTTTTTCAGAAGCAGCTAGGAGCGGTTATTGATGTTGAATTGCTTGGTGATAAATTTCATACTGGAGTTCTCGTAGATGCGGAGCATGATATATTGGTCATCTATAATGGAGAACGATATATATATATTCCTACATTCCATGTGTTAAATGTCAGTATGAGCAGCCAGCCAAGTTCAGCTGACTACTCCGCTCTTCCTGAAAAGCCAATCAACAATGACAAGCAAATATCATTTAGGAAAATACTGCTGAATGCCAAAGGGATTTTCACAGAGATTTACGTATCCGGACATCAGCCGATTCATGGTTACGTTACACATGTGATGACGAATTATTTTGAATTTTATTCTCCTGTATTCGGTACGATGTTCATTCCACTGAACCATTTGAAATGGCTAACTCCATATAGTGATTACCATACTCCTTACCTGCTGGATAAGAAGTTTTTTCCTGTCAATCCTTCCGCTCTACCATTATCACGCACCTTTGAGGAGCAATTGAAAAAGTTGGAGGGTAGAATCGTTGTCTTTGACTTGGGAAGAAGCCCGACACGGATTGGCTTATTAAAAGCAATTGACAACACGATCCTTCATATGATTACTGCAGAGGGCAAGTCGTTTTATACGAACATTCAACATATCAAAAGTATTCACTCGCCGTCTTTGTAACGGAAATTTAAGGAGGTTATTTGCATGCCTGGAAAAAAAGGTCCTGGTCCTGGTCATGGTCCCGGTAAACATGGAAACGAAAATGAAGAACAAAAGAACGAAACGGTAAGTTCTGAACAAGGAACAAAGGAAACTAGCAAAACAAACGAAGCGGTGCAAAAGGAAGAAAAAGGCAAGGGCGAAGACAAGAAGGGTAAGGACGGGAAAGGCAAAGAAGAAAAGGGCAAGGACGAGAAAGGCAACAAAGAAGAAAAGGGTAAGGACGAGAAAGGCAAAGAAGAAAAGGGCAAGGACGGGAAAGGCAAAGAAGAAAAGGGCAAGGACGGGAAAGGCAAAGAAGAAAAAGGCAAGGACGAGAAAGGCAAAGAAGAAAAGGGCAAGGACGAGAAAGGCAAGGAAGAAAAGGGTAAGGGCGAGAAAGAAAAAGAAGAAAAGGGCAAGGGCGAGAAAGACAAAGAAGAAAAGGGCAAGGGCGATAAAGGCAAGGAAGAAAAGGGTAAGGGCGAGAAAGACAAAGAAGAAAAGGGCAAGGGCGAGAAAGATAAGGAAGAAAAGGGTAAGGGCGAGAAAGACAAAGAAGAAAAGGGCAAGGGCGATAAAGGCAAGGAAGAAAAGGGTAAGGGCGAGAAAGACAAAGAAGAAAAGGGCAAGGATGAGAAAGGCAAAGGCAAGGATGAAAAAGGAAAAGAAGAAAAAGGTAAGGACGAGAAAAAGAAAGAAGATAAAGGCAAGGAAGATAAAGGTAAAGAAGATAAAGGCAAGGATGAAAAAGGCGGCAAAGACAAAGAGAATAAGAAAAAGTAATGGCATCAGGAAGACCTGCGGCTCATGGGCTGTAGGTTTATTTCTTGTAAGGTTATTTCTTGGGTGAATGAAATATCATGAAGTTAAAGGGAGTGGTGTACATGCTCAATCCGCACAAACTGTTTCTGTTAACTTTCTCTTTAACTGTGATTTCTTTCATCATGCTTGTTTTCAATTGGATGGTTCACGATAATGCTGTCGCTTCCTATCTCTTCACTTTGTCAACATTGATTAATGCGAGCTACCTAGCCACAATCTATCGGAAAGAAACAATCCTATTATTGAAAAAAATTTTCCGCAGATCATAAGGCTCCATGTCAAACAGAGCAATTTTTCCACATAAATGGACAATGGAGTGAAACATGAAATCCCGTTCATTTGATAATTTTATTGTAACCGATTACAAATCATTGAAATGAATCGGTCATCATAAAGTTCAATCATGGAAAGGGTGCGTATTGAAATGAAAAGAATGTCTTTAAGGAAAGGACTGGCGGTTCTCGCCATCGCTGCCGCTTGCATGTCAGCAACAACCGTAAGTGCCGCCGCTAGTATTGACTATCACATCTGGTCTTTACAGCAGCCTGACGGTTCGACGATCAGTTCATCGAGTCTCGTTTCAGGTTACACGAGTAATTACTTCTACGCCGCTTCCGACGGTGGTCAAGCGTTCATGGATCCGAATACAGGGTCTACCACATCCGGCTCGTCGCATCCTCGTTCGGAGATGAGGGAACAGAATTCCGGCGGGGGCAATGCGGCCTGGAGTTGGAGCGGGACGAATACGATGACGAATCAGGCGGCGGTCACTTTGCAGGGTGGGGGTTCGAGCGGCTCAACGACCATCGGACAAATTTTTAACAGCACGGATTCCATCCCTTTGGTTGAATTGGAATATACAGCGACGCCGAATTCGCAAGGAGGCAATTTCAAAATTTTATACGAAGAAGCGAAAGGCGCAGGTACCTATACCGAATTAAGTACCAAAGCCGCGCTTGGTTCGAAATTTACTTATCAGCTTGCGCTTTCAGGCGGAACAGCGGCGGTGTCCATCAATGGTTCGCAGGTATTTTCCAAGAAGCCGAGCTTTTCCGGAAAATCTTTTTACTTCAAATGCGGCAATTACGATCAAACGGCGACTGCTGGAAGTGTCAGCACGACGCCATACACGATCGTTGAGCTATATTCCGTAAGCGTCGTACATAACTAAAAGCATAACAAGATTGGTTGCCACTCGCTTTTTTTTGCACATGAAGCCCTTCGGAGCAAGCTCTGTGCTAACTTCCAAAAAAAGGTTGTGTCGAACTGACATCCTGTGTTATTATGTGAAAAATTACAACGGAAGAGCTTCTAGGGATCCGACCGTCAAGTAGGGGCGAACCAAGCGAAGCAGGTCCGGCACGATGCCGGATTACACCGTAAGGGATAAAAGACCTTCGGAAAGTTCCGCCTGTTAAGGCGAAACGGACCGAGGTCTTTTTTGCTTTAGCGAATCAAAGCGAGGGGGGATAGGCGTGGAATCGATACGGGTTACAGAGCTTGGCAAGACGTTTCGCATGAAGCGGAAGCGGGAAGGGTTGACGGGAAGTATCAGCGCGCTTCTGCGCCCGGAATATGTGGAGAAGGCGGCGGTCGAGGGCGTCTCATTCACCGTGCGGCAGGGGGAGAAGCTGGCCTTCCTCGGTCCCAACGGTGCCGGGAAGTCAACGACGATCAAGATGCTGACGGGGATCTTGCATCCGACATCCGGCCATGCTGAGGTGCTGGGACTTAATCCGTGGAAGGAACGGATGAAGCTCTCGCACCGCATCGGCTCTGTGTTCGGGCAGAAGTCGCAGCTGTGGTACCATCTGCCCCCGAGCGATACATTCGAGCTGATGAGCCGCATCTACGAGCTGCGCCGCAGCGATTATGTGCGGCGGCGCGATGAGCTCATCGAGCGCTTCGACATCGGGCCGCACCTGCACACAGCTGTCCGCAAGCTGTCGCTCGGCGAACGGATGCGCTGTGAGATTGCCGCCTCGCTGCTGCACCGGCCGCAGGTGATCTTCCTCGATGAGCCGACGATCGGCCTCGACGTTGTTGTGAAGCAGCGCATTCGCGAGCTGGTTAACGAGCTCAACCGCGAGGAAGGTACGACGCTGTTTCTAACTTCGCACGACGCTGGCGACGTGGAGCGCTTGTGTGATCGGGCGATCGTCATCAATGGCGGACGAATGATTTTTGACGATCGCGTGGAGTTGATGAAGCGCCGCTTTCTGACACATAAGACCGTGCAGCTGGTGCTTCACGAAGAACCAGGGGCGCTGCTGATGCCCGGTGTTCAGGAACAAGAACGGGACGGCGTGAAGGTGACGCTCTCCGTCGACATGGGGGTTACGAGCATCGAAGCGGTACTGTCCCATATAATGGCTGAGCACCGGCTCGTAGATGTCACAGTGGAGGATCCGCCCATGGAGGAAATTATTACGAAGATGTACAGCGCAGGCGTACATGAGCAAGAGGAGGAAGTCGGATGATCGCGTTAACGAAAACGCTTAAATATGTATGCATTGGCCGCATCACGCTGCGTAATCAGCTGGCCTATGTGGTTGACTTCCTTGTACGTTCATTATTTCTGCTCCTCATTTTATATATCTTTTTGCAGCTATGGCAGACGACCTTCGCGGCAGAGGGAGCCGCTTCCATTGCCGGGTACAGCTTCCGCCAGCTGATGTGGTATTTGATCGTCACGGAGTCGATGACACTCGCTTGTCCAAGTTTGTGCACGCGGCTTGAAGAGGAAGTGAAGAGCGGCGATGTCGCCTTTAAACTCGCGCGGCCTGTGAATTTTCTCGCCTTCCACTATGTCGAATATATGAGCGAGGCAGCGGTTCGTTTCAGCGTTAACGCTATCTTAGGTGGGGCGCTTGGGCTGCTTGTGCTCGGGCCGCCAGATGATATCACTGGATTCCTTTGGCTGCCGCTCACCGCGCTAGCTGGATTCACGTTGAACTTTACACTGAACATGGTCCTTGCGCTTAGCTCTTTCTGGGTGGAAGAGACGCGGGGCTTGGAGTTCGTCTACAACAAATTTCTGTTCACCGTTGGCGGGATGCTGATGCCGATCGAGTTATTCCCGGAAGCGCTGCAGCGCATCGTTCGCTGGCTGCCGTTGCAAGGTGTCGTCTATACGCCGGCCAAGACGGCGGTGGCTTTCGAGGCGGGGCGTCTGCCAGCCATGCTCTTAACGCAGGTGGGGTGGATTGCGGTGTTCGCCTGTGTCGCGCTGCTAGTATACCGGAGAGGGGTGAAGAAGCTCAATGTTAATGGAGGATAAAAGTTTACAAGACTCTCGGAACCCTGGAGCAATTAGCGAGTATATGATGCCTGGCAAGTTGAAGCGCCTTCTGCTATTCGTCTTCGCCTGTTGGAAGGCGAACTTGCTCGGAGCGATGGAATTTCGGCTTAGCTTCTTGCTTACGGCGGGAATGATGCTGATCAACAATGTCGTGTGGATCGTGTTCTGGGGCATCTATTTCCGACGCTTCCCCGTAGTGAACGGATGGGAGTTGACGGATGTAATGATGCTATGGGCTGTAGCGGCGGGCGGCTACGGATTGATGGCGATGCTTTTCGGCAACTCGATGCGAGTCGCCAGCTTGATCGCCAGCGGTCAGCTGGACGTCTACCTCACTCAACCTAAGCCAGTGCTGCTGCACGTGCTGATCAGCCGGATGTCCGTCAGTTCGATCGGTGAGGTCGTCTTTGCACTGTTGGTGTATGCGCTCTTCGGCGATCGTTCACCGTTCGGTTTGCTCAAATTCGGCTTGGCGCTCGTAATGTCAGCGCTCATTTTTATTTTTTTCACCATCATTGTCAATTGTTTGGCGTTTTGGCTGGGGAACACGGAGGGGCTCAGCTTTCAGCTGTTCAATGCGCTGCTGACGTTTACGACGTACCCGACGGGTATTTTCCGCGGATTAGGCAAGCTTGTATTGTTTACGGTTATTCCAGCGGGGTTCATTAGTTATTTACCGATTGGCCTATTGCGCCATATGGACCCGGTATTTCTGTTCGGTGCGGTCGGAGTAACGGCACTCTTGACCGTGGGAGGCATCGTATTGTTCTATGCGGGGCTGCGTAGGTACGCTTCCGGGAATATGATGGGGCTGCGCAGTTAGATCATCACCTGTTCGATAAAGTCGCGTCCAACGCGACTTTTTTTTATTTGCTGACGAGCCCATTCCAAAAACCTTTGCAATTGGCAATGAGTTGTGATTAAATAGACTGACGAACGTTCGTAAGGGGGGTTTGAATTGACTTCAGCTAAAATTCGGGAAGTAGCGCTGCGACATTTTGCACGAAATGGCTACGAAGGAGCTTCTCTCGCTGATATATCCGCAGAAGTAGGGATTAAGAAACAATCGATTTACAATCACTATACGGGGAAAGATGAATTGTTCTTCGCTGTCTTTCGCGACGTGGCAGCAAGGGAAATGCTGTTCGTTGAAGACTATTTGGAACAGAGCAGCTCACAGCCGCTGGAACAGGTGTTGTACGGTTTTTTAAATGAATATAGAAAGCGATACGAGCGGGAAGATGATACGAAGTTCTTTTTGCGCATGGCATTTTTTCCGCCCGGCCATCTGCAGCGGGAAATTGTGGACTATTGCAATCACCATATCGATCGACAGGGAGAGCTGATTGAACCATTCTTTGAAGCCGCGGCTCAAAATGGTGAAATGCACCCGGACGTCACGATAGACCGGGCTTCGGCCGCTTTCACTGCGGTTGTGGATGGCATGTTTGTTGAGATGCTGTATGGGGATTTGGAGCGATCTCTCAAGAGGCTGGACGCCTCATGGTACGTGTTCTGGAGAGGGGTCAGAAACAGTTAAAGGAGAATGAAGAATGAACCGCAATTGGATTTATATATTTATCGGTGCGATCTTTGAAGTCGTTTGGGTTATTGGCTTTAAGCATGCAAATGATCCGATTACATGGATCGTTACGATCGCTTCGCTTGCCATTTCTTTTTATCTAATTATTGCTGCTTCGGCGCAATTGCCTGTGGGCACGGTTTATGCCGTGTTTACGGGGTTAGGAACGGCCGGCACCGTGATTGCCGAAATGGTCATATTTGATGAACCTGTGAAACTAGCCAAAATCGTGCTGATCGCCATGCTGCTGATCGGTGTGATGGGCTTGAAGTTGGCGGGACGATCTGCCGCTTCGAAGGAGGTGGAATGAACATGGCTTGGGTATCGTTAGTCATAGCTGGCATGTTTGAGGTGGTGGGCGTGCTGGGAATGAACCAGATCAAGCGGGATAATAATATTAGGGCTTATCTTCTTTTTTGCCTCGGTATTATCATGAGCTTCTTCTTTTTAAGCCTGTCCTTAAGGAGTTTGCCAATGGGTACGGCTTACGCCATTTGGACTGGAATCGGCACGGTTGGCGGCGCGTTGGTCGGCATGATATTTTTCGGCGAATCCAAAGAGTGGCGCAGGCTCCTGTTCATTGCCATGGTGCTAGCTGCAGCCGTAGGGCTAAAGCTAATTGCTTAAATAGATGATTACGCGGCTGCCAGCGCAATGGGTAGCCGCGTTATACTATCGGCAGGAAGCTGTGGTAATATTAGGGAATAAGGAGGGGGTTGCTTGAAGAGTCGCATGGGATTCATTGTTGCCATTTGTAATGTACTGATCTTGAGTACCAGCATGACGGTTTCTGCTTCGCAAACACCTGCCACAACTTCGATTGAACTGCCGCAGCCTGGCGAGGATACGATTACATTGCTTGATGATACGCTTCTGTATGATAACCTCATGGAGATAGACGGTGTCATAGCGCCACAGACGGTGAAAATTTTAGACAGTAAGAAAGTTCGCTGGGGTCATGGTGAAGGTTATCTCATCACCATGTACCTGATCTCCACCTGGTTAGGTGAGAAATGGATTGTGCCCGAGCGGGGATTGCTGTGGAATCCAGTGCCTTTTGTCACCGAAGTTGATCTCGGTTCAATTGAACCGCTGTATAACGATCCTCAGCTGCTGAAGCCAACAGGCGGACAATTAGCGCCGCAAATTGTCACTACGGTAGCCAAGTGGGGCGGTAACTATTTGATTGAAACGAAGTCCGGCAACAAGTGGATTCGACCGAGTTATCCGTTTTTTGAGGGAGTCAGAGAAGTCCAAGAAGAAGTGACATTGTCGCAATTGACGCCGCTCACCAAGTTTCCCAGCGGTTATGGAACCGGGGCTGCATTGACGCCGCAGACCACTCAGGTTAAGGAAGTGTGGCGGAATTATCATCGCATTGATTCGTGGTTAGGGCCGGTCTGGTTTAAACTTTACGAAGGGGATGCCGTCGACGAGCATCTCAACTTGATTGTCAATTATGGTTATCGCTACAAGGATGATAAGGATCCGAATCTGACACATCTTGAAGCAACCGTTCAGCTCGGACCCCATCAACGCGAGGAGATGAGCCCAGCTCAGGCGGCTGAAACAGCCCCAGTGCCGATTCCCATCGCATTTACCGTCAATTTTTATGATGAACGGGGACAGCGCGTAGGTACTTCGAGAACTAGCAAAGTGGAACTCCTGAATGATAAAAGCGAGAAGATCAATTTGCAAGTTGAAGGTAATTTGGACAATTGGTTGGGCTATTCGACCGTTCAGATCGGATCGTTGTCAGGTATGAAGACGGATACGAATCCATCTGCTGCTATGGGTATTGTTGATCCGAAGCAAGCAAACCTGCGGATCGGCGATCTTCGCGTGAGACTGGATGGGGCGTATAGTGTCATCCATGGACAGTACTCGTTAGTTGAGGCTGGAGCGCATCAGGTCCAAGGGCGTCTTCGTTTCCTAGATGCGAACGGCCAACTCTTGGGAATTGTACCGCTAGAGCTTCGGACGAACACAGCATCTCAAGGTGGCGATTCGCTGGAGGCTTTTGAATGCGTGATCTCCGGGAATGTGAAAAATTATGCAGCTGTTCAACTAGAGGTTGATTCTATTCATTCGGTTACTCCTAGATGACTTCGGTAAGAAGCAATAATATCATTTCATTTACATATTAATAAAATCGAGGGGTGTCTCTACAACCATACATGTGGCTAGTGACACCCTCGTTGTTTCACGGACGAATTCGTTAAACTTTAAACTTCCCCACCAGCATGTGCACTTGTAATATTTATTCGACATTTTCATTTAGTACGGGAATGCTAGCACTGCGTTTCAGGAAAAATTGCGTATATTTTTTGGGCATCTATTGTTAGCTGAATCTGGCAGTCATATAATAGACGTAAGAGTTGTATTCGCTTTCAAGGGGTCAATCGACTACATTACTGAAAGGGCGTGCCAATGAAGGACATGTATAAAACGGTCATGATGAAGCCTCAAGATCATGTAGCTATTGCGTTAGCAGCTATTCCTGAAGGAGCTGTTGTCCAAGTCGTATGTGACTCGCAAACGCTCAACGTACAGCTTAAGGATGGAATCGAATTCGGCCATAAGTTTGCCGTTGTTCCGATTGCTGAAGGCCAAGATATTCTGAAGTATGGTGAAGTGATTGGCGTTGCTCTTAGCGATATCGAGGTTGGCAGCCATGTCCATGTGCACAATGTAGAAGGGAAACGCGGAAGGGGAGATAAGCTTGGTGACAGCGTCAAACCATAAGTTTTGGGGGTACCGACGACCGGATGGTCGAGTTGGTGTACGTAACCATGTTCTGATATTGCCCACGATCACATGTGCAACGCAAGCGGCCAGACAAATTACGGAACTCGTACATGGAACCGTTAGTTTTATTCATCAGCATGGCTGTGCTCAAGTCGGGATTGACTATGAACAAACGTTTCGGACCTATGCCGGGATGGGGATGAATCCGAACGTGTACGGAGTCGTCGTGCTCGGTTTGGGTTGTGAAACGCATCAAGCCCGCAGCGTAGCGCAGGACATTGCGGCTACAGGCAAACCGGTGGAGGTTGTGTCGATTCAAGATGAAGGCGGGACCTTAATGGCGATTGCACAGGGAGCGAAAATCGCAGCCAAGATGGTGCAGGATGCATCGGCACAATTGCGAGAACTGTGCGACTTCAGTGAACTTATGATTGGGACTGAGTGCGGCGGCTCGGACGCTTGCTCGGGCATATCCGCGAATCCTGCTGTCGGTGTGGTCAGTGATAAAATTGTAGATGCCGGCGGAACGGCGATCCTCGCGGAAACGACAGAGTTGATCGGTGCCGAGCATCTGTTGGCTCAACGTGCCGTTGATGACAAAGTATCCAAACGGGTATATGAAGTGATTGCGGCGATGGAGAAACGCGCGTTTCATATGGGCGTCGATATACGTACGGGTAATCCGAGCCCGGGCAATATCCGAGGCGGTTTAACCACACTCGAGGAAAAATCGCTTGGCGCCGCCAATAAATCAGGCAGCCGTCCGCTGCAGGAACTGATTGATTACGCTCAGCGTCCGTCACGCAAAGGGCTCGTGTGGATGGATACCCCAGGTCATGATATTGAGCAATTGACCGGTATGGTCGCGGGAGGCGCGCAAATTGTGCTCTTTACGACGGGGAGAGGAACGCCGACGGGCTCACCCATTGCGCCGGTTATTAAGATTGCAACGAATACGCCGATCTTTCAAAAAATGAGCGAAAATATCGATATGAATGCGGGAACCATTATCGACGGTGTAGAAACTATTCATGCCGTCGGCGAACGCATCTTTGACGAAATTGCTTCCGTCGCTTCCGGCAAGCTGACGAAGGCTGAAATTTTAAAGCAGCATGATTTTGGCATATGGCGGATTGGCCCGACGTTTTAAGGGGAGGATTCGGTAGCGGAAAAGGTCGCGGAAATCGCGGCTTTTTTCTTTTTAATAAACCATGTTAGAGGGGGAAACTGGTGATTTTGTTCCCTTATGGGTACATCTGAATATAATACACGGAGCACATGCGCATCGAGAGGAGGAAACGCTGTGTTACCCAAAGCTTTATTGAACTCCCGTGTAAAGATAAAAGTAACAGAACAGCGAACACCAAGCATCATCGCGATAATTCCAGTGAGCGGCCAAGTTGGGGATATTGCCTTGAATCCAGCAACGAACCGCGTGTATGTTATTCAAAGTGAAAGCGGGCTAGGTGTCCTGGACACGACGACCAACAAAATGATAACAAACGTGAATACCGGCCAAATGCCTTCGAACTTAAGGATCAATCCGCGAACGAACCACATTTATGTCTCGAATTGGCTGGACGGCAGCGTCTCTGTGATCAATGGGCGCACGAATCGGGTCATCACGACGATTAAAGTCGGTGAGCGCTGCGATGAAATTGCGATTAATACACGAACAAACAAGATATACGCAGCTACGATCTCTTTATCATCCAGAAACGGCATGCTAACCGTGATCAACGGGCAAACGAACCGTATTCAAAAACGAATGCCATTCATCGGCCGTCCGTCCACCATTGTAACAGATGAGGAGACGAATCGGATTTATGTCACGAACACAATGAACAATACCGTTTCCGTATTGGACGGAAATAAAAATACGATCATCAAAACGGTCAAAGTCGGGCGAAATCCGGTTATTACGCCGGCCTTAAACAAGAAGTCGAATTGCTTATATATTCCGAATAATTTAAGCCGCTACTGTTCGATTTTGAATCTGCGCACGAACATCGTTCACAATCTTCAGCTCGGCAGGCTGCAAAGCGACATCATCGTGAATCCGGTGACGAATCGGATTTATATCACATCCGCGCAAATCGAATCAAAGGGGCGGCTGTATGTCATCGACGGTGATACGAACCGTGTGATCCAGACAAAGACCATCCCCACCTTTACGAACATGTTCATCAACCCGAACACGAACCATCTCTACATTTCGGCGGATGAAGAAAATGGACCGGACCCGTTGACGGTTTATCAAGGCAGCAGCCTGAAACGGATTGCTTCGCTTCCTCCAGTAGAGTCTACTGGAGGAGTCGCGATCAACCCGCTAACAAACCGCATCTATTTGGGCGGTGAAAAGAAAATCTTCGTCATTCAGGACTGAGCAATAGGCGTATTGTCCTCCTGGGAGCTGCCTGCAGAGCAGCTCCTATTTTTCGTTGAAATTATTTCCTGATTTGCCATTGGCGGCGAATGTCACCCGCAGAAATCGACAGAAAATGACGAATTGGTATAGAATCGTTATAGAAGTCTATGTTTGCTTAAGGAGTGAATCACGATGGCCAGTAATTATAAACGCTTTATTCAACACCAATTCGAAAAAGCAAAGTCCACCGCTTCCGAGTTCATTTCTTCAAAAAATGAGGAACAAGAAGATTACCTGATAAGGCTTCATCCGGATCAAGCTGCTGAGCTGCAAGCAATCGCGGATCTGCAGCAAACGACTGTGCAGGAGATCGTTAATGACATCGTTATCGAGTTTTTGCAGAGCGCATCTCATGAACCCGTTCCGATCTCTGTGGATCAGAAGGAAGATAACCCGCTGCTATATTTGGATGGCATATGCAGACTAAAGGATTAAGGAGCGCAAACAAATGGAGAACAATTTGAACATTCAAGACGCCATTTTTCTAGATGAAACAGCTTTAGCCGCTTTCATGAACCCGGAGAACCCCCGTTATGCCAAGGCACGTTCCTTGTTTCTGGATTTGCATGATCTTGAGCGTCATTTTGTGACGACAAATTCTATTATTTTTGATCTTCATGAATGGCTGCGCAACGAATACAGCTATCAGCAAGCGGAATATTTCTTGAGTGCGATTGATAAAGCAGTAAGCAGAGGCAAACTGGTGCTTATATCCAGCAGCCCTGAATTTGAGATGGAATCGCGGAGACTGCTGCTGGACAGGCCTGAACTTCGTTTCTCGCTTAGCGAAGCGTTCACGGCTGTGACGATGTCCTATTACCAGGTCAAACGCATTTTTACGTTCAACCACAATTTCATGATGCTGGCTCATTTGGATAAACAGATTCGAATCCTTCCTTCCACCTAACAAGCTTATACAGTTACATACAGTCGGCTTATTTACAGCTGCAATGTTCATCTTGATTTTTTTAAGCAGGAGTTTGTAGCGTGAACAATGAAATACACAAGAGGATATCGCCAAAAAATGAATGCTTGAGGTACGGCATAACGAGCATATGAAGGAAGGCGGCAGCATGAAGAAAATTATTTTGCTAACAACGATGATTAGTTTACTCACATTTAGTGACGGTAGTCTAACTTCAGCAAACACCAGCAATTTTACCGATGTATCTTCAAAGAGTCCTTATGCCACTTATATTAATGATCTTCAGCAGCTAGGTGTGACCAATGGCGTGAAGCCAGGTCAGTTTGAACCAACCAAAACGCTCACCCGCGCCGAATTCGCCAAGTTCGTCGCAACAGCGTTTCAGTTAAAGGATAATGGGTCCGAAGTGCCATTTCTAGATATCCAGACGCATTGGTCTTACCCGTATATTAGCGCTGTTTATCAAGCAGGAATCGTTGATGGCAAAAGTGCTGACATCTTCGCGCCGGATCAACCGGTCAAACGCGCGGAAGCGGCGGCAATGATCTGGCGGTTAGCCCAGAGCAAAGGATTGGCGGAAGCCGCACCGGTGAATCTGCAGGAAACCGTCGATTCATGGGCAATTCCGGGGATCAATGGGGTCGTGTCCAAAGGATGGTTCGGAGCGGATGTGCGCCAATCGAATGGGAAGTGGGCCTACCGCCCAGGTGCGAATATGACGAGGCAGGAGATGGCTGCCCTGTTAGTCCATTCGATGAACGATCTGCCAGGAAGTATTTCAACGGCGGCTTCCGAGACGCCTATTCAACCGGAGACGAATACACCGGAAGATACAGAAACGGCTCCTATTACGAGTCCTGATTCGAGCTCGGACACGGATTCGACGACATCAGCATGGCAGGAATCCCTGAAGCAGCATTTGTTGAATCAAGATACAGACTTCCAACTTACTCTAACCGACCCGGAGCAATTCAAACAGATTAAACCGTTCGTCAATCAGGTGCTGGCGGATAATGATTATTTGCATTTCATTTATAGTGATATGAAGTATCAATTCGACGGAGTTGCTACCGTGAATTTCAAAGTCACTTATTTGGAAACAGCAGCGCAAACGGCATACGTGACTGCTCAAGCAGCAAGCATCGTTGCTTCGATCATTACAGCGAATATGAATGATTTTGAAAAGGAAAAAGCCATCCATGATTATGTCATCTCTCATCTTGCCTATGACCAGTCATTGAAAGAGCACAGCGCGTACGGCGGGTTAACGAATGGGAAGACCGTCTGTCAGGGCTATGCACTTCTCACGTACCGGTTACTTACCGTCGCAGGCATTCCGAATAAAATTGTAGAAGGTCGTGCTGGCGGTCAATTGCATGCTTGGAATTTGGTCAACTTGTATGGGAACTGGTACCATTTGGATACGACATGGGACGATCCGATTCCGGATGTGCAGGGCCGATTGATCTATAATTACTTTAATCTAACGGATGAGCAGATCAAACAAGATCATTCTTGGAAGGGAACTTATCCTGCGGCATCGCAGGATTTTGTTCAAGCGCTGGATGCGGCTACGAAGTCAGGTCAGATCGAAGCGGGCAGCGCTCATGTCATGCTCTATACGACTGGAATTGCAAGTGAAACGAATGAAATGACGTCTAATTCAGTCCCTGCTATTCAAGCCATTCTGCAACAGGGATTTACAGACAAGCAAAGCCAGATCACTATTCATTATAAGAGCTCCCTCGGCAAACCGCAGACGGTGATGAAATCAGCATTGACCAGCCAATTAACTGCAAATTATAACATAAACAAGGTATCCTATACGTATCATAACGATACACGATTGCCTGGTGTTATTACGGTAACCGTCAACGTTACGTATCCATAAAAGAATATAGCGTGCCTGAGCTAAGGTGCGGAGCTGTCGAGCGAAGATGTCTCGACAGCTTTTTTTATATACTTTTGATGGACTGTGACGAAAATCACTCTAGGAAATGATGGAATGTGGTAAGCTTTTATCTGAAACATTCTTCGTTCACTTACCCGATGACAGCCATGACGTTCGGTGCGGAAATTTGCTCGGCGCAGCGCTCTTTACTTGTGCGATACATATGACAGAATTGTTTGCGGAAGCATTTGTTCACGGATTCCTGTTTAGCGTCGTCGCAAAGAAATTGCATGCGCCTGCTTCAGAATTATTTTTTCGCGTCATATGATGTATTTCATTCCGGTCCCCTTCGGGTATCTGCTCGGCGGGTGTGTTTATGGGTTTCATGTATGACTTTGTGAATAAACCGTTCATGCAAGAAGTTGAATAAGGGAGGATATTAGGAAATGAAAAAATCAAGAATCGTCGTTATTGGTTCAGGTGCAGTTGGCGCTACGACTGCATATACACTTATGTTAAGGAATCGCGC
Organism: Paenibacillus aestuarii; assembly: GCF_027789125.1. Taxonomy (GTDB): domain Bacteria; phylum Bacillota; class Bacilli; order Paenibacillales; family NBRC-103111; genus Paenibacillus_E; species Paenibacillus_E aestuarii. The sequence goes on from NZ_JAQFVF010000018.1 coordinate 199,530, forward strand.
GGACGAATTAGTGCTTATAGATTCAAATGAGAAGAAGGCAGCCGGTGACGCGCTGGACATGAATCACGGGATTCCTTTTCTTGGCACAACGAAGCTATGGGCTGGTACCTATGCGGATTGTCAAGAAGCGGACATCATCATCATTACGGCAGGAGCCGCACAACGTGAAGGGGAACCGCGAACGGAATTGCTGAAGCGGAACACCGTCATTATGGACAATATCATGAACGAAGTGATGAAACACAATTCGAGCGGCATTATTTTGCTGGCGTCTAACCCTGTAGACGTCATGAGTTATTATGCCTGGCGTAAATCCGGCTTGCCGGTTAGCCGTGTCATCGGATCCGGTACGCTGCTGGACAGCGCAAGATTCAGATATTTGATCGGCAGCCATCTGAGCATCGACCCGCGTAGCGTTCATGCGCATATTGTCGGCGAACACGGAGATTCCGAACTGCCAGTATGGAGCTTGGCAAATGTGGCGGGTACGAAGCTGGAGTTAAGCGATGAAGATAAGGACCATATCTTTACCAATACAAGGGATGCAGCTTACGAAATCATCAGCGCCAAAGGAGCAACCTACTACGCGATCGCCCTCGCATTGGATCGAATTTGTACAGCCATCCTGCGCGACGAAGGCGCCGTATTGAACGTATCCACGCTGCTTGAGGATTATCACGGCATTAGCGACGTCTATCTAGGCGTACCGTGCATCGTTGATCGTGGAGGGGTCCGGGAAGTGCTAAAGCTGGATTTGTCCGACAGTGAAGTGGAATTGCTGAACCGTTCGGCGGCCAAGCTGAAAGCGTTGAATGCTTCGATTACAATCGAATAAATCGAGCTATAAAACGAAGAGCCCTTGATTTCTCCACTAGGAGAGTCAAGGGCTTTAAAGGATTTTTGATCGATAAGCGTAAAATAGAGTAGTATAAGTTTCTCTTCTTTATAGATTTGCTTTTCATTGTAGGAGGGATGGAATGGTAGAGGCAGGTGTACTGCAAGCAGCAGCAAATGCGTATGGATTAGATGTGAATCTACTAAGACACGTTGGCGGGAATGTGAATGTGGTTTATCAGTACCCGGCAGGACAAGGTTTCCCTGCACGCATATTGCGGTTGTCCACGCAGAAGTGGCGCAGCGAACAAGAGGCCATGGCAGAACTGCATTTTATGATGTATTTATATGATCATGGCGTTTCAGTCCCTAAAGTGTTCCTATCCAAAGGGGAAAAATGGGTAGAATCGATTGCAGGAGGTTTCCATGCCGCTGTTTTTGGCGAAGCTCCTGGTAAAATCGCTACAGAAGAGGACTGGAACCCTAAGCTGTTTGAGAATTGGGGTCGGCTTCTTGGGCAGATGCACCTGCTTACGCAATCGTATGTCCCCTTGCCAGATGCCCAACGTCGCGACTGGAAACAGGAAACCTGGATGGATATGATGCGAAACTTGCCCCAAGAGGAGACAATTGCCCGGCAAAAAGCCTACGAGCTGACGACCTGGCTCGAGACTTTGCCAAAAGATTTGAAAAACTATGGTCTTGTCCACTGCGACCTCCATGCCAAAAACATTTTTGTCACGAAAGACAGCTCGATTACGGCATTTGACTTTGATGATTCCTGCTATCATTGGTTCGTTTATGACATCGCCATCATCCTGCATTCGGTTATCATCCGACAGAAACGATTGGAACAACAAAGTTCAACCCTCGATGACCACGTGGCATGGTTCTTTACATGGTTCATGAAAGGGTACCAAGAGATACAGAACGTTGAAAGTTGGTGGTTAAAAGCTATACCGAAATTTTTAAGTTATCGTCGGTTGCTAGATTATAACTTCCTGCACCAAAAGTATGACTGGGGCACGGTTGAAGGCCCGTTGAAGGCAGCTTGGCAGCGTATGAAAGTGGAGATTGAAGCAGATGAACCTTTAACTCATTTTTCATTTGATGAATGATTTCCTGCTCTACATACTTATGGAAGCTTCTGGGAACCATAACTTCTAATGCATGTTTAAAGAGGAGTGGGCAAGATGAATGATTTGATCAAAAATGCTTTTTCGCTCGGGTTAGGCATCACGGTGATGACCAAAGAAAAATTGGAAAGCTGCGTCAATGAGCTCGTCGCGAAAGGCAAAGTCGCACCTGAAGAATCGAAAGAGTTGGTATCTAATTTGATCAAGAGGGGGGAGGAGCAGCAGGACGACTTGAAGCGCTTAATCCGTACACAGCTTCAAAAACTGCTGGTCGAATTGCACGTAGCGACAGAGGATGATATTAAGCGGTTAGATGAGCGTATCGACCACTTGGAACAAAAACAGCAGGCATAGCCGATTATGAGGAGAAGGATACGGCAGTTACAACGATACCGCGATATCGTTATCGCCTTGGTTCGTCACGGTTTCGGCTTCCTTGTGGAAGAGTCGGATCTGCTGCAGCGTCTGCGCATCCCGATTCGAAGATTTCGCTTGGAGGACGATGCGGATCGTAAGTCGTTAGGACTGCGCATCAGGAATGTCGTTGAAGAGCTCGGACCCACATTCATCAAGTTAGGACAAATAGCCAGCACACGTTCAGACCTGCTTCCTGATGATATTGTGAAGGAACTGGAGAAGCTTCAGGATCATGTGAAGCCGATTCCTTCCTATCAGGTGAAGGAGATCATCGAGGCGGAACTGGGGCAAAATATCGAGACTGTGTTCAGCTATTTTGAGCAGGAGTCGCTTGCTGCGGCATCGATCGGACAAGTGCACCTTGGCGTGCTGCACACAGGAGAGCGTGTAGCCGTCAAAATCCAACGGCCTCAAGCTGCAGATTCAATCCGCATTGATTTGGATATTTTGGCCGATTTGGCAGTGCTAGCCGAACGCCGCTTTGCCTGGGCCCGGCGCATTCAGATGGAGGTCCTCGTCGCGGAATTCGGCAACTCGCTGCTCAATGAGCTGGATTATACCAAAGAAGCGAGGAACGCGGAAAAAATAGCCGAACAATTCAAGCATATTGCCCATATTTTTGTGCCGCCAACGTATCGTGCATACAGCTCCCGGAAAGTTATGACGATGCAGTATATCGAAGGTGTCCGCTTGCATCAGGAGGATCAGCTCGTTGCCCATGGATATGACCGGGCACGAATCGCCAATCGGCTCATTCAAGCGTTATTTCACCAAATCTTCGTTGAAGGATTGTTTCATGCGGATCCACACCCCGGCAACATCGTGATCCTGCCTGGGGAAGTGATCGCTTTTCTCGATTTTGGCATGGTGGGGCGGCTCACGGAGGAAATGAAATTTCATTTTTCTTCCTTGATCATTGCACTCATGCGTCAAAACACGGACGGGGTCATTAAGGCGATTTATCGGATTGGCCTAATTGATGATGATGTCGATATGTCGGAGTTGCGTTTAGATATTGAGGGACTAAGAGAGCAGTATTTCGGAGTCCCGCTAAGTCAAGTCAGCCTCGGTGGAATCGTCAATGATCTGTTCGAAGTGGCGTACAAGTATCATATTCGTATTCCGGCAGATTTCATCTTATTAGGGAAAACGCTGGTAACCCTTGAAGGGGTTGTCATGAAGCTGGATCCGACGATCAGCATCGTCAAAATCGCCGAACCATTCGGGCTCCAGCTGCTGTTCGAGCGACTTCGACCGGATAACTTGAGCGCAAGTATCTTCAAGGATGTCACGGATTACGGGCAAATGCTGGTGAACTTACCCAAACAGTCGCGAGAGCTCTTGACGCTGATCAAAAAGGGCAAGCTGCATGTGAACATCAGTGTCCCGGATGCCTACGATTTCCTGCGCAAGCTAGACCGCATCGGTAACAGGATCACGTTCAGCATCGTGCTGTTGTCTTTCAGCCTGATGATGATGGGACTCATTATCGGTTCATCTATCGTTGGCCGCAGGCCATATTTTCTGCTAACCGTGCCGACCATCGAGGTTGGGTTCGTACTGGCATCTTTGATGATGCTGTGGCTGCTGTTTTCGATTTTTAGGTCGGGTAGGTTTTAGTGTGAAAAAAATGAAGCCCTATGGATGAATCTCCATTGGGCTATTTATGTCGCTTAAACCTCAATATCTACGCCGATACTGTCTAATCTGCCAACTTCGCGAATGTAAGTAACAACGGCTTGATGGTGTTCGTTAACCGTATATGCATCCAATGCGGCTTGATTTTCAAATCTTACCAGAAGAATGACTTGGTATTCTTTACTTTTTTCAGCCAGGTTCAGTCCCGCTTGGATTTCATCGATTCCTGGAATGAGGCTTTGTAATGCTTTGAAGCGTTTTGCAACCTCAAGAAGTTGCTCTTGCGTTGTTGTTTCAGCAAATTTCAAAAGCACGGTACGTTGAATCATTGGTTTTCCCTCCGCAGTAATAATTTGTTCTTGTCCACTTGTCCATCTTACAGGGAGATGAAGGAGATAGCAATGAAATTGATGAAGTCGTACTTACGAAAAGGTAACTAACTAATCATATTTTCAGTGTTTATTCGATGGCATCTTTTCTTTTATAATCAAATTAAATCATCCTTAATACGCTTGCCTACTACGGCATACATTCATGGAAGCGCTATAATTCGGGTGCGTTATTGGAAGATGTTTGCGAAAAGCAATAAATGGTATAAAGGAGGAGTTGTTATGATGAAAGTGCTAGTTACGGGAGCGTCAGGAAACGGCGGTCAAGCTGTTTGCCGGGCGTTATTGGATGCAGGCTATACTGTGCGTATGGCTGATGTGATCCCAACTCAAATGGATGATTTAAAACAAGCAGAGTTCGTACGTTGTGACACGCGCACACCAGCTGATGTGAGAAGGGCAGTAGCTGGAATGGATGCCGTCGTTCATCTCGCTGCCTGGCATTGTGCGCATAACCCGCCGGTCAGTGATGAAACGATTTTTGCGGTCAACGTCGACGGAACCTTTCACGTTCTGGAAGCTTGCCGGCAGGAGGGTATTCAATCGATCGTGTACGCTTCGTCGATGGCTTATGGATGGTGGTCGGTTTATGGCGTTTCCAAAGTGATCGGAGAGGATCTGTGCAAAGCGTACAATGAAATGACAGGAGCTTCCATCGTCATGCTTCGTTATCATGAATTTATTCCAAGACCTTATTTGGAGTTTGGGGCGCGGCTATTGAAAAATGGAGTAGATCGGCGAGATGTCGCTGCAGCGACAGTTGCGTCCGTAAAAGCGGTGCTGGCGCGCCGGGTCGGGCTCTTTCGAACCATCGTACATACAGACCATGGGATGCCGCAGGAAGTCGTGGATCGTTTCCGCGAGCTGGGCGTCGCCTGGTGTGAGGAGCATGTTCCTGGAGCGCGCAGACTGATCGAAAAGTATGCGATACCGCTGCCCGAGCAGGTGGAACAGCACGATCTAAAGGAAGCGGAGCAGGTACTCGGATGGCGGCCTGCTGTGGGGTTCTTGGACTTTCTCCGAGACCTGCAAGCGCGCGACGAGAAAGGTTTGGATGTGAGCGGCCTGTGGGTTCCGTCGGAGCTGCCAGGGATGTGGCCCGCCCGCTAGGCTAGGGCGGGGTAAGGCTGTGGCGCGACGCTAAGTGTGCGGCGTGCGGGGGAAGGCTGCTGCACGACGTTGAGTGGGCGTGAATGGGTCCCCCGCGTGCAGCACCCCGCACATAGCTTTCTTTTGGAGGGGGCTTTACCAGAATGAAGGAGATGTGTTATGATGAATTCGCACAGACCGACCGACGGTCTGCAAGAACGTGAATAGCTCATCGAGCAAATAAGAGAGAATCAAGAGGACGGTGGAGAGTACGATGCTTGCTGCCATAGAGAAAAATGAGCTTCTGCGTCTAGGCGCAGCCGAGATGGCCCGAGGAATCCGAGAAGGGCGATGGAGCTCACAAGATTTGGTCGAGGCCCATATAGAGCGAATTATGGGCGTGAATCCTACGCTGAATGCGATCGCAATTCCGCTGTTTGAGGAAGCCCGGCGTGCCGCCAAAGAGGCTGATCTGCAAGCGGCACAGGCAAGTGCGGAACTGGGACCGCTGCACGGCGTCCCCGTAACGATCAAGGAGTCCCTCGATGTCGCCGGGACGCCGAGCACCTGGGGCTTGCCGCATCGCCAGGGCAAGCTGTCACAAGCCGATGATCCCAGCGTAGCCCGCCTGAAGCAGGCCGGCGCGATCATCATCGGCAAAAGCAACATCATGCAGCTGTTAATGGGCTGCGAATCGGTCAATCCCGTGTACGGGCGTGTACGCAACCCGTGGCGCCCGGAAGAGCGTTCCTCCGGCGGGAGCAGCGGGGGCGAAGCCGCCATCGTTGCCGCCGGGGGCTCACCGCTCGGCCTCGGCACGGATGTCGGCGGAAGTATCCGTACCCCGGCGCATTTTTGCGGCATCCACGGACTGAAGCCGACGCCCGGCCGCGTGCCCTCGGGCAAACCGCAGGGCATCGTCCATCTTGTCCCGGAAGCGGCGATGATGGCGAGCACGGGGCCGATGGCCCGGCGGGTCGAGGATCTCATGCTGGCCATGGAGATCCTGTCGACGCCGGAGTCGCTCAAGCAGGCGCCGATTCGTCTGAGCGGGTCCTCGTCTATTCAGGGGCTGCGCATCGGATTTTATACAACGGATGGCATAGCTGCTCCTTCGGCCGCCATACAGCGTGCCGTCCGGGAGGCGTCGGAGGCCTTGGCTCAATGCGGTGCAATTGTCAAACCATTTGTGTTGCCCGAGCCTGAATTCATCCTCCATCAGTTTTATGCGCTTATGTCGGCCGCGGGATCTTCCGGAATCGAGCGCTCCGTGAACGGCGACGAGATGACGAAACAGCTAACTGGCGTACACCGTTCATTCAGTCTCACCAAAGGAAAGAAATGGATCATTTCCGGAATCCTTCGCCTGCTCGGTCAAAACATTGCCGGCCATCATATCGTGCCCAATCTGGGAACAAAGACTGAAGATGAGCGACGCGAGCTCACACGCAAACGGGAGCAATACCAGCAAAGATTCCTGCAAGAAATGGAACGGCAGCAAGTCGATGTTCTGCTGGCACCGCCGTTCCTGACACCATCCATTCAGCATGATCAATCGCTGCAGATGTCGTATGAAGGCTCGTATGCGCTGACGTTCAACTATTTGGGCATGCCTGCAGGCGTCGTCAGCACAACTCGTGTGCGCCCAGAGGAGACGTCCAACCGCTCGCGAAGCAGCGACAAGTCCGTGCAAGCTGCCGCCAAAGCCGACGAACACAGCAGCGGGCTCCCCGTCGGCGTGCAGGTCGCAGCGCCACCATGGCGTGAGGATCTTGTGCTGGCCGTCATGGCTTGCTTAGAAGAGCAGTTCAAACATACGAAGGAATATCCGTCCGGCGCCATCCTTCTATAAATTGAAGCTCGATTGAAGTCGCTTAACAGCGGCTTTTTTTATTTGCGCAATTAGAGGTTTTGGCTTAATTGAAAAGAATACATGAAGTAAAACTGCTGCGGCGTGAAAGGTGGAAGCGACATTGTCCGAGCACATCCCGTGCAAAATACGTATTATCGGTTCCGTCGGGAGCGGTAAAACAACGTTAGCCAGAAAACTGTCAGCTAAACTGCGCATTCCTTACTACGAGCTTGATAACGTCGTTTGGAAAAGACACGTGCCAAAAGATATTCGGAGAGCGGATGAGGAAAGAAATCAGCTTTTTAATCATATGATGCAGACGAATGCTTGGATTATTGAAGGCAGTCATTTTAGTGAATGGGTGTTCCCTAGTTTTCATCTGGCTGATTGCATTATTTTTTTGGATACAAACGTTTCCATCCGTAAATATCGAATTGTAAGAAGGTATATGTTACAGCTGCTGAAGCTTGAAAAATCCAATTACAAACCGACATTTGATATTTTCAAGAATATGTTTGTGTGGAATCATGGTTTTGAACATCAAATTAAACCAAAGGTTCAAGATTTATTGCGCCAATATGACAGGAAGTCGGTAACCATCAGAAATTCCTATGACCTGACATGTTTCCTTAACTCTTTTGAAAATTGACATTAAATCCTTTCACGATCAGCCAAATGGCGAGGGTCATTTCATTAACTGCGACTGGCAGCGCTAAAATACCGCCCCAAGTAGAAACTTGCTCAATGACACCGAACATAACGAGCAGAGCGCAAACAAAAACAAGGACCGCCCCTGTCATACCCAAGATCGGAATAAACCTGGGCACTAGTCTTGATCGATAAAAGAGATAACTGTACATCATCGTATTGATGCCTAACATGAAATTAGGGCCGAGCAAAAATGTCCAGTCATGGATTGCTTTCAGCACAGTGCCAGAAACTTGAAATGAGATCATATCCGATGCTCCGGATGCTATAAATGCTCGGCTTAATGTCAATAAAGACAATACGCTAATGATTCCGATTGTAATAATTACGGCTTCCAGAAATCTGAAGCAAATATGCCAAAGCGCGATTGTTTCATTTACTTTTCTTAAAAATGGAAACATGGTTGTTGCGGTCCCCACAGCTGAAACGACAAGGATCAGCTCCATCAGCGCACCAATTACCACCTGATTGGCATGTTCGGCGCCATGAATCAAGTAATCGGGATCGTTTAGAATAGGTTTGTAAAAAATTAGACCAAGTACCGCCGATACGGCAGCAAGGATAAACAGAATTCCCACAATGTTAGACGCTTTTTGGTTTGAAATCATGTTTGATCACCCTCTTTTTCATCCTCATAAAAGAAAACTTCCTCCAAAGGCAATTGAAAGACGCGAGAAATGCGAAATGCTAATTCCAGAGACGGGGAATAATTTCCCTTTTCCAGAGACACGATGGTTTGTCTTGTTACACCAACCTTGTCAGCCAACTGCTGCTGGGTCATTTCGTCATGGTTAAATCGTAATTTTCGGATGTGATTGCCGACAAGTTTATTTGCCATTTTAGACTCCTTTCCGATAGTGATATAGTTTCGTAACCGAGCCGGTGACATCTGCAATGAATCCCGAGGCGATCAGGGTGATGAACATGACATTGGAAGGCAGGTCGATGACGAGTGATCCCATAGACAAAATGAACCCGAGGATAAAGAGGGCGAAGGAATTTCTTGCAGCTTTCAAACCAATGAGTTTATCCATCTCATCTTCGAAGGCAGGTTCCTTTTCTCCGGTCGTGATCCGAAAAATGATGTTGAAAATAATGCTAATCAAGATGTGCGCAACAATGGAAAATAACGCCAAGATAAGGACGAATGAGCCCCAAAAGTGAAAAGTGACGGTCGACTCAAGTCCATCTTCGGGATACTGCGGGTACTTATACAAGCAATAAGAGACGAAAATGAGTACAGCACTGATCAAGGATACGATGCTTTTCTTTTCTTGATAGGTCATGGCTACGCTCTCCTGTCTAATAATATTTACTTCATGAAATGTTTGTTATACATAATGTAATATAAACCATTCTTGATGTAAAGTTTTTTATACGTATATATCGTCCGTGGTGGAGGTTAAAGGCATTCAAACTTGGAGTTGTGGTAAAATGGCGGTAAAATAGGGTAATTACATTTGAAATGTGAAAGGAGAGGCAATTATGGCGCGTGTTTTATTTATTAATCCTGGATCGGAGGGACATGTCAATCCAACACTCGGGGTTGTGCAAGAGCTGGTCTCGCGTGGCGAAGAGGTCGTATACTTTTGTATAGAAGCTTACCGGGAACGGATCGAGAAGACAGGGGCTACGGTACGAACAATTGACGGTCAAAAATTTATTCAAGCTTTTCTCGCTGGCGGAAGAAATTATTTGCTTGAAAGAGTGAACGGTCTTTTATATACGGCAGATATCGTGATTCCAAGTGTCCTTGAGCAGATCCAAGATGAGCATTTTGATTACATCATCCATGATTCCATGTTTGGTTGTGGACGTATGCTGGCTCAAATGCTTAAGCTTCCTGCGATCAATTCTTGCACTTCTTTTGCCCAGCGTGAAGCCTCTTTTGGTAACCTATTAAAACAGTTGTCCGCGAGCATCCCTGCAGAAATCGTTACACCTATACACGATAAGTTCCATAGCTTGACGGTGATGTTGAAGGAAAAATATGAAGTCGATATCGCTTCGCCTTACGAAGTGTTTTGTAACCCAGCGCCGCTGACGATTGTCTATACAACAAAGGAGTTTCAGCCGGTTGGAGACGCATTTGATCCATCTTATAAATTTGTAGGTCCATCCATCGTTTCACGATCTGTACCGGAAGACTTCGACTTGACTGCCATTAAGGGGAAAGACGTCATTTATATTTCACTGGGTACTGTCTTTAACCAGGCCATGGAGTTTTATAAGCTCTGTTTTGAAGCATTGGGAACTACTGAGCATACGATTGTGATGTCGATTGGGAATAAGGTTCAACTTGCTGATCTTGGGGAAGTTCCTGCTAATTTTGTGGTGATGCCTTATGTTCCGCAAATGGAGGTGCTCCAGCACGCTCGTTTGTTTGTTACTCATGGGGGAATGAATAGTACGAATGAAGGGCTCTATTACGGAGTACCGCTCATCGTGATCCCGCAAAGCGCAGATCAGCCGATCATTGCGAAGCGGGTCGCCGATCTTGAAGCAGGCATTGCCTTACAGATGCAGAACTTAACTGCCGAGCAACTGCGCAATGCCGTGGATGATGTGTTAAGCCATTCCTCATTTAAGCAAGTTGTTGAGCAAATGAGCGAATCCTTCGGGCAATCGGGCGGGTATCGGAAAGCTGTCGACGAGATTTTTGAATTTAAAAATCGAAGTTTCCACTCGCGTTAGCGTCGTAAAACAACGTAAACGCAGAAGATGCCTGTCGTTCTCCCGAACCCATGACCGCGGAGCCCAACAATTGTCATGGAAAATCCACCCATAAGTGACATAAAAGGTGGGTAATTAGCGAATAGACTATACGTATAAGGGGGAGTACGTATATGGCTATCATCAAAAACCGTTACACCTATGATCAAGCGGCGATGAAACCGATGTGGAACGGGCAATGGGGAAGAGCAATCGATCAGACTTTCCAACGCGAAGTTGTTCTATATACGTTCCACGAGGCTGAGGCCGTTGTGCATCAGGAAGCGTTACGTTGGCTGAGCAAGGCGTCTCAGATGTCGAGCGATCACTTCATGCACATTTTGGACGCGGGCTCGCAAGATGGCATGTTATTTGCTGTTCTTCAAGCAATAACGGGAGGTCCCCTCATTGATCAGCTGGCTGCACAGGAAATATCAGGACGCAACGCGCTTGCCTGCGTCTATGAGCTTACCAAAGCCATTCGCGAATCGCGTGTCCTGCGGTTGCCTGAATGCGCGGTTGACGTGGAAAATTTGTGGATGGAAGATAACGGTCGGCTGCGGGTTATCAATTATTGGAGCGAAGGGAAGATCGGCCGGCGGGGAGTGCCGGGTCTGGCGCTGCTGCTCTATCAGTTGAGTGCGAAGACGGATATTCCTACATCATCTACGGATGCTTACGCTTTCGAGATAAAGCGCATGTTTGCGGATATGCCGGATGAAACCCGGGACCGTACCGTTGCATGGGCCTGCAGAGGGTACGAAGGTAAAAGCTCCTTGGCTGAATTTCAGCAGGAGATGGAAGTGCTGCTTGGCATTAGGGCCGCAAGCGGAACCGCGCCTCAACAGCGGAAACTCACAGCCTATCATGCACCTGTGGTGACGGGGCCAAGTGGGCTCAAATCGTTCCAGCTGCGCAAAAATCATCTCCTTATCGCAGCCTCCTGTTTGAGCATCATCGTGCTGATGGTCTGGCTATCCACGCGTGCTAACCCGAGCCAAATGAGCACCGCTAGGCCGCAACCAACGCCGTCACCCGTACATACAGCAGCGCAGCCTAGCAACGATCCGCCCAAGCCCACGGCATCGGCACCGGCATCCGCCACGCCCGATCCAACAACGGCACCGACGGCTGCGCCGACCGAGGCGATGGCTGCACCGGCGGACGAGGTACAGCCAAAGGCTGGGGTCGTCCCGGATTTAGTCGCGCATACGAAGGAAGAAGCCGTGAAGATGGCCATGGCCTCGGGACTGCGGTATCAGTTTTTCCTGGAATCTAATGAAGCGGCGAATGGAATGGTTTTCAAGCAAGATCTCACGCCGGGAACGGCCGTCAACCATGGCGACCGCATTACGTTTTGGGTGAGCAAAGGGAAGTAAAATGAATAAGCGCCCCTACAACCAGAGGCTTCTGGTGTAGCGAGGCGCTTTTGCTTTGTTCTTATGTTTCTTGCAATTGACCCGCCTCTCGGCGGTGTCTGCTCATGAATACCAATGATACAGCAATGAGCGTGAGGATCATGCCAAGCACGCGAAATCCTTCGAAGCTGAATTGACCTCCCATAACGACGCCTATGATCAATGAGGAGAGAATGGTTCCGAAATATCGGGACGTACTGAATAGGCCGGATGCAACCCCGATCATATTTTTCGGTGAACTATTGAACAACGCTGCTTGTAGGGCGACATTATTCAATCCGTTTGCGATGCCGAACGCCGCTAAAGCCAGACTGATGCTGATAATTGGTGAAGTTTGATTTAACGTGACGAGCCATATGGACCCCAAGGTCATGAGCAAGGCGGAGACGATCAATGCCGGACGCGGCCCTGATTTATCGATCCAACGGCCGGCTAACGGGGCTGCTAAGAGCGAGCATAAACCTAAACTTAACATATAGAGTCCCGTGTGGATTTCACTAATATGGCGTACCATCTGCAAGTAGGAAGGCAGCCCGAAAAAGAGGGAATAAAAAATAACATTAACGAGCATAAATTCCACATTGACCCTAGTCATGGCTGGGTATTTGGCAAATGTGCGAAGCGGAATAAAAGGTGACGGCGTTGTTAATTCATGGCGAACAAAAGCTGCAAGCAGCGCGAGGCCAATCAGCACGATAATGATATTGAACACGGAGGCATGACTGGAGGATTTTATCGATAGTAATCCGAAAAGCAGCGCTATCAAACCCGCTGTGAAAAGCAGGATCCCAGAGGCATCAATCATTTGCAGCCATTTGCGAACGGACAAGTTGCTGGCAGCGGGAGTTGGTGGTGTATCGCCCGGAATCATCCTCCATGCCATGACAAAGCTCGCCACCACAAAAGGAATATTGACCAAGAAGATCGCATGCCAATCCCACCAGTCTGTCAAGACGCCACCAATAAAGGGACCGATCGCAGCGGCACCGGATAGGAAAATGGACAAGATAGAGATCGCCGTCGCTTGCTTCTCTGTAATATGGATGCGTACAATGGCCATTCCTACGGCAACCATCATACTAGTACCAATGGATTGAACAATCCGAAACACGATAAGCATCCCGAAGTTTGCCGATAATGGCGCTAGCAATGAGGCTACGAACGAAACGATAAGCCCGGCGAGAAAGATTTTTTTGCGGCCGAATAAATCGCTCGCTTTGCCCATAACCGGTTGGGCTATCGCACTTGCAATGTAAAATGAAAAGATAATCCAGGAAACCGCGGTATAATCGAGTTGGAAGGCGTGTTGCAACCGTGGAATCGCAACAGAAACCATCGAAGAATTTAATGGATTCAGGAGTATCCCTAATCCAACAGAAATCATCAGCCACCAGCTGCGGGCATTCATAAAAGGTTCCCCCTAAGTGTGTAGTAAGGATATCGTACTTCATCGCAGCTATTTACTCCAACGCATTTCATGTTATGATTTCATTGACTGAAAGGAATGAATGGAGGCCGGAAGTGGAACTTCTTCAATTGGAATATTTTATCACAGTTGCGCGATTGGAACATATGACCGAAGCTGCGCGCAGTTTGCACGTTACGCAGTCGTCGCTGAGCAAAACGATTCAACGTTTGGAGGAGGATCTCGGTGTACCTCTGTTCAATCGAACAGGCAGGAACTTGCGATTAAATGAGTTCGGTGTCCGCTTCCTTCGCCGAGCGGAAAGGGCGCTATTGGAATTAGAGCAAGGGAAGCAGGAGATAAGGGATCTATCCAGGCAGGAACAGAGCACGCTCGAATTGGCCGTGAATACGGCAAGCACGCTGCCGAATATTCTTCGCGAGTTTCGGAAACAAATGCCTAACGTCCAATTTCATGTCCAAATGCTGACCACGGAGGAAATGGTTAATTTGCTGCACCGAGGTGAGGTCGATTTTTGTTTATCTTCACCGCGGATCGAGGGAGACGATGTTGAATCGCTAATCGTCCATATCGATCGGATCCTTGTCGCCGTACCAAAGGGACATCGCCTGGCCGACCGGACAAGCATCTCTTTGCTCGAACTCAAAGAGGAATGGTTTGTCGGGGTGAAGCGGGGCTACGGAACTCGCGATTTTGTGGATGCGGTATGCCAATCCGCCGGATTTGTACCCAAGTATGTGTATGAAGGGGATGAACCTGCAAGGCTTAGCTCGCTTGTGGAAGCCGAGATCGGCATCGCTTTTATACCGAGTACGGCGAAGATTTCGCGGGAGCATATTCGATATATCCCAGTTAGTGATCACGAGCTGGTCCGGGAAATCGCTTTGTTATGGCACAAGAGCCGGTATATTTCGCAGGCAGCGCAAATGTTTCGAGAGGTCGTTATCGAATATTTTCGGGACATATCCGAACAATGAGCTTCGGAAAGGTACACTTCTGTTTCGCCTACAATATGATGGGTCTAGAACGATCAAAAGAGGTGAGTCGATGGGTGTCGTGAAAGCTGTTTTTATGAGCCAACCGGGCAAGAATGCGAGAATATTTACAATACGTTCTAACCGAACACACAGAGGGAGCAGCTATCGAACACGCATCAGAAGAGGTCGCGCTCTCTCTATGGATCATCTGGCAAATCCCTTGGAACCGTGGTAAAATAGCTTACTATCGCGGAGTTATGCGGATGTTGGGGGAACGTTCATATGGAGATTAACAATATTATCGTCACCGGACGAATGTATCAAGAACTAGAAAAACTTGCTGAGCTAGACCCTAAGCGGGAATATTTGTTTCTTCCCGAGGCACAGGTAGACCCGAAGCACTTCGATTGGGCTGATGCGTATGTGGCGTTTAAACCGACGGCATCGTTTCATTTTGGCAGCTTAAAGTGGGTTCATGCGCTTGGCGCCGGCGTCGATTCATTTTTATATAAGCGAGCATGGAACAAGGATGTTATGTTAACGAGAACGGTTGGCAGTTTCGGGCGGAAAATAGGGGAATATAGCTTAAGTTACATTCTTGCCGATTTGCAGCGGCATGATGAATTGCAACAGCATCAAATAGAGAGGCAATGGCTGCCTTCGCAGCGGAAGCTGCTGCAGGAACTGAACGTCGTTATTTTTGGTACGGGAACGATTGGTCAGGAAGTAGCGAGGATGCTCGGCGCATTCGGTGTAACGGTTTACGGAATATCGCGCAGTGGCGCGTCTAACGGTTATTTTCATAAGGTTTTTCCGATGAGCGAAGTGCACTCGTGTTTAGGACAGGCTGACTGGGTGATCAATACGCTGCCATTAACGGCGGAAACGGATCGATATTTTGGGATGAACCTGTTTGCCGGCATGAACGGTGCAGGCTTTATAAATGTGGGCCGGGGCGCATCGGTCGATGACGCTGCATTGCTTCAAGCCATCGATCAAGGCCAGGTGCGAAGAGCGGTTCTGGATGTGTTTCGCGAGGAACCTTTGCCTGCGCAATCACCATTGTGGACGCATTCAGGTGTCGTCGTGACCCCGCATATTTCTGCAGTTACCGGGCTGGATGAAGCGGTGAACGGATACCTGGCTGTGCTGGAAGAAATCGATCAGGGACAACAACGGGTTAGCTATGCGGTGGACGTTAGCCGCGGATATTAGCATGCACAAGCATGATAGCAGGATGATTGCAGTGATTTAACTCACATCTTTTCTTTTGTAAACGGGATATACTATTTGCATATATTAGAATGAGGTGATTCTATGCTGTACTCGAAAATCGTTGTCGCATATGATGGATCGGAAACTGCGGATAAAGCGCTGGATACCGCGATGAAATTAACCAAGCTGGATCAAGATTCGAGGTTAGAAATTTTACACGTGTTCAATTTCCCCAAATACATGCTAGGGGACGGGGTTGTTGTTCCGTCTATTTCTATCGAAAATACGGATTATTCCAAGCAAGTAACCGACAAGCTCAAGGGAAAAATAATGGATGATTCCAACGTACATATCGAAGTTCGGGAAGGCGCATCTGCAGCTAAAGAAATTCTCGCTTATGCGAGCGAAAGCCATGCGGATCTTATCGTTGTCGGCAGCAGAGGACTGAACAGCCTCGGAGAATTCATTCTTGGCAGTGTCAGTCATAGCATTGTCCAGCATGCGAAGATTCCGGTATTAGTCGTTAAATAGTGAAGTCCGCTGGTCGCGCACCAGCGGATTTTGCTTTATATGCGGTATTTATGGTTTATAATCGTGCAGTTAAAATTTGTTCTTGCACCTTACGTTACGTTACGTTTTATACTAAAGTTACCGGTCCATGCTAGCGCCGAAGAAAGGAGAGGATTATGCAACAAAGTTGGAAAGTGGGAGACCTTGCCAAGTTGACCGGACTTACCGTCCGTACATTGCGCTTTTACGATGAGATTGGCTTATTTTCTCCGTCGGGATATTCCGCAACCGGGCATAGGCTGTATAACGAAACGGATATTCGGCGGCTGCAACAAATTATGTCACTGAAAGATTTGGGCTTATCGCTTGAAGAAATTCAGGCGGTGTTGAAGGGGCATACATACAGCCCTACCCAAATCGTCGCGATTCAGATGGAACGCACCCGTCAAACGATTAAGACCCAACAGAAGCTTCTAGCCGAACTCGAGCGATTAAATGAACGAATGAAGCAGCAGGGCTCCCCTTCCGTTGATGCATTTATATCACTTCTGGGAACGATGAAGCTGAGCCATGAGAAGTACATCATTGAACATCGGATGAAGTGGGAGCGCAGATTTGATTTGCTTGGCGATTTGATAAATGAAAACGAATGATTTCAAAGGAGGATTCTACAATGAATCAAAGATTCACGACGCAATCCACATTCCAAATTGAGCGTGTCTACCGTACCTCGCAGGAGCGGGTATATGCGGCATGGGCTGACCGGAACGCCAAAGCGCGTTGGTTTTCCCCAGCCGATGACTTCGATTTTCGCGTTGGCGGGCGAGAAGTAAGCCGAGGCGGCCCTCCAGGAGGACCGGTGTTTACATTTGCGGCTTATTACCAGGAAATCGTCCCCAATGAGCGGATCGTCTATACGTACTCGCTGGACCAAGATGATATCCGGATCTCGGTTTCCATCGCGACGATTGAAATACAACCGGTCAGCGAGGGCACCAAACTAATATTTACCGAACAAGGTACATTCTTCGACGGCCATGATACGGCGGAAATACGGGAGCATGGAACAAGGGAAATGCTGGACTTGCTCGGCAAGACACTCGGGGAAAGCGATGACGTCAACTTCGAACTCGTATCTCGCCGAAAGCTGGATGCCCCACGCAATATGGTGTATCGCGCATGGACGGAGCCAGAGCTCCTCGCACAGTGGTGGGGACCTCACGGCTTCACGAGCACGATCCACACCTTTGATTTGCGACCAGGAGGCGTCTGGGAATTCACGCTGCATGGCCCGAACGGCGCCGATTATCCGAACCGCAGCATCTTTCATGAAGTTGAGCCCGAACGCATCGTGTTAAGGCATGAGTCCAGGCCGCATTTTATCCTGACGGCGACCTTCGAGGAGGCGGACGGTGGCAATGGGACGGAGATCACGTTCCGGCAGAAATTCGAAACCGAAGAGGATTACCGTAAGCTCAAACCGATCGCTGAAGAAGCGAATGAACAAAATTTGGATAGGATGGGCGCGCTCTTAAAGAAGATTTCTCATCCATAAGTTCGGACGAACTCTCTTGCTATAGTCTAGCACAGAGAGTTTTTATATGGTTGAATCCTTGACACGAGCGTGTTATGAATTTAACATCAAACTATTCAATAAAACAATTGAATAGTTGAGGTGTTGCGTGGTGAATATGGAGCGAAAATGGAGAGATCAGATCTATCAGGAATTTGCCCGTATCGGTAAATGCTTATCCAGTCCCAAACGGTTAGAACTGATCGATATCTTGGCCCAAGGGCCTAAATCTGTTGAACAACTCGCCAATATGACCGGGATGAGTCTTGCCAATGTGTCGCAGCATTTGCAGACGCTGCTTGAATCCAAATTGGTTCGGTTTCATAAGAAAGGTAATTATGTCATATATGAAATCGCCGAACGATCCGTTGCTGATTTCATGGTGTCTTTACATCGCCTTAGTGAAAAGCAATTATTGGAAATTCAACGGCTAAAGACAGAAATTTTGCAGTATCATAAAAGTATGGAGCCCATATCGCTTGAAGAGCTCATGAGCCGGATGGATCGAGGAGATGTTATGTTACTGGATGTGCGACCGCAGGATGAATATGAGGTTGGCCATATTCCAGGTGCGATCTCGGTTCCAATCGATGAATTGGAGAAGTATCTCGCCACTTTACCCATGAATGTGGAAGTTGTCGCTTATTGCCGAGGCCCTTATTGTTTCATGTCTGCCCAAGCGGTTGAAATTATGCAAAGCAAAGGCATCAAAGCCTCCCGATTAGTGGAGGGTGTGCATGAATGGAAGCACTATGCGGAGCATACAAGGAGAGAGGTGGTTCTACGCGATGAAGCCTGAGCCTAATCAAATACAGGGCTATGTCGATTCCCCTGTTAAGCAGCAGCAATTATTTAAGCGCTCTTTATTGATTGTTGTCATTTCCCAGTTATTTGGCGGCGCAGGGCTTGCGGCTGGCGTGACCGTTGGCGCGCTGCTTGCCCAGGAGATGTTGGGCAACGAAAGCTTTGCAGGCGTTCCCGCAGCATTGTTAACTTTTGGTTCTGCGTTGGCTGCCTGGCAGATTGGACGCTTCTCACATCGTTATGGTCGCCGGCTCGGACTTTCTGCCGGATTTATGGTTGGGGGCATTGGGGCCATCGGCATCATTTTTGCCGCCATTATGAACAATGTCATTCTATTGTTCGCTTCACTGCTTCTATACGGGGCAGGCACGGCAACAAACTTGCAAGCCCGATATGCGGGCACAGACTTAGCCCAGCCGAACCAACGAGCCAAAGCGATTAGCACGGCCATGGTTTCGACGACATTTGGCGCTGTTGCCGGCCCGAACCTGGTTAGTCCTATGGGGCAGTTGGCAACATCAATCGGAGTCCCGGCGCTTGCCGGTCCATTTATTTTGGGGGCGGCAGCTTTTATTTTAGCGGGAGTTGTACTCTTTGTTTTCCTTCGGCCGGACCCTTTCTTTGTAGCAAAGGGAATCGTTCAAGCCCAAGCCGAGCAGAGACAGTCTGAAGCTGGTCAACCAGTTACATATAGAATGGACAACAGAGGCCTGGTCGTTGGCTCGACTGTCATGATTTTGACGCAAATTGTGATGGTCGCCATTATGACGATGACCCCTATACACATGAAGCATCATGGACATAGCTTGAGTGAAGTCGGATTAGTTATCGGCATCCATATCGGCTGTATGTATTTCCCTTCACTCATTACGGGCATGCTTGTAGATAAGATCGGTCGTGCAACGATGTCGATCGCTTCGGGGGGTGTGCTGTTAGCTGCGGGTCTCGTCGCAGCATTAGCACCAGCTGATTCCATGGCGGTACTTGTTTTGGCACTTGGTCTATTGGGAATCGGGTGGAACTTAGGTTTGATCAGTGGAACTACGCTGATCGTCGATGCCACAGATCCGGCCACCCGCGCCAAAACGCAAGGCACCATCGATGTGTTAATCGCCCTCGCAGGTGCTTCAGGAGGCGCGCTATCCGGCATGGTTGTCTCTCATTCCAGTTATGCGTTCCTATCGCTTTCAGGTGGCGGGCTCGCACTATTGCTCATTCCTGTTGTCATCTGGTCACGCCGAAAACGCCAGGTGGCAGGATTGGGCGTCAACAACTCAGCTTAGACAAGGGAGCATAAAGATGATAGAGAAAACAGCATTTGATCAAGTCTACGCCATGATGAAAGCCTCATTTCCTGAAATTGAACGGAGAACGTATGCCGGACAGAAGGAGCTGTTATCGGATCCGCACTACCGTCTTATTACGGAAACGGATGACCATGGATCACTCATCGCGATTCTAGCCGTCTGGGAGTTCCCTTTGTTCCGTTTCGTGGAACACATTGCCGTCCATCCGTCCATTCGGGGAGGCGGTCTGGGCGGGAAATTAATGGCCGCGTATATTAACGAGTCTACAAAGCCCGTGATCTTGGAAGTGGAGCCCCCGGAATCGGTGTTAGCTGAGCGGAGGATCAACTTTTATCAGCGATTGGGTTTTCAGCTTAATCCTTTCGATTATTTGCAGCCGCCACTACAGAAAGGGCTGCCCGATTTGCCGCTCAAGATCATGAGCTACCCTGTGTCTCTGGAGGAAACGGAGTTTTCACTGTTTAAAGATATTTTGTACACCAACGTGTACAAGGTGATGCATAATTCCATTAGGATCGTTTAGAAAAATAAGGAGTGCTTATAAGTGAATAAAATTATCGTGATTACCGGAGCTTCCTCAGGAATCGGACTCGCCACTGCCAATTTATTTGCTGACAACGGATGGACGGTGTATGCAGGCACCCGCCATGTCGAGCGGGATCAGGAGCTGCACGGCAGCCGCCCGAACCTCCATTTCCTGGAAATGGAAGTCACGCAGCCGGCGTCGTTGGAGAAAGCATTCGCTGCGATTGCGAACAAACATGATCATATCGATGTGCTATTCGCTAATGCTGGATTTGGTTATTTGCGAACTTTGGAGCAAGCTGCATTTGAGGAAATTCAAGGCGTCTTTGACACGAACGTGTATGGGGTGATGCATACGATTCGTGCAGGTCTCACGCTTCTGCGCAATGCCGAGGCAGGTCATCTGGTAGCTACAACAAGTGTTGGCGGGTTGGTCGGCCAGCCTTTAAACGAAATTTACTGTGCAAGCAAATTTGCCGTTGAAGGTTTGTTAGAGAGCTTAGCGACGTATTATAAGCCGACTTTCAACATCGATGTGACTTTGCTCGAACCTGGTGCCATCGCCACAAACTTCACCAGCACCGTGCTGTCGCATGTGGAACAAACCGGCGGCATCCGAGAGGATGCATATAAGCCGGTTTTTGAAAATTATATCAGTACATTTTCCAAGCGAAATTCCGTTCCACAAACGTCGGAGTCTGTCGCCGAAGTGATGCTGGAGCTCGTGAACATGGAGACGAAACCGCTGCGCATTCGCACATCGGAACAGGCGGAAGCTTTCGTGCGCTACAAAGTGCAGCAGGATCCGTCGGGACTTGAGGGCATGTTGAACACACGCAGACTACAGTTGAATATGTAAAAGGAAGCTTAGATCAGGATAAAGCGGAAGCGTGACTTCCGCTTTTTGGCGTCCGTTCCAATTTAGCCTGACATATGGATCTGCTTCATTAAGATTTGGTTAAAGCGGAGGAATTGCGCTTCATTTGTAGAAAATTCATCAAACGCTTGTTATTGGCCTTTCAAAATCTCCTCAATTCTCTTTTCCGGCATGACCCAGATTGCAGCAACGAGGACGAAAAAGAAACCGGATACCCACGGACTCGCATATGCGGTTAAGATGGCGATTAGATAGAGGAAAGGAGATAGTTTTGCTTTCCAGTCGTTGTTCATCGTCTTATAGAAAGAGGAATCGTCGGGGTGTTGCTTGACGATCGCGAGTTGCAGCAGCCAGTAGGACGTTGCGGCAAGCAAAAGTATAATGCCGTATAGTGCTGTCGGCGCAGGTGCGAAATTGCTTTCCCCCATCCAGGCTGTCGTGAATGGGATAAGCGATAGCCAGAACAGCAAGATTAAGTTCAGCCACATGAGTTGTCCGTTCATATGGCGAACCATGTGCAGCAGATGGTGATGATTGTTCCAATAGATTCCGACATAAATGAAGCTGAAGATGTAGCTGATAATTTTGGGACCTAGTGGAAGTAACGCTTGCCAGCTGTGGTCTTCCGGTACCTTGAATTCCAGTACCATGATCGTAATAATAATCGCAAGCACACCGTCGCTGAACGCTTCCATCCGGTTCGCTTTCATTCGGGAGATCACCTTTTTCTCGCTTTACGCGTAATTTGTATCTCATTTAGTTCTGTAATTTTCTATGATTTCCTTCATCATGTCAGATTAAAAAGAGGCGTTTTGGAATGTTAGATACAATGATAAGGACCATTCAGGTATCCGATTATGAGGAAATATATTTGTTAAATCTGGACTTTAACCCGAATTTACATGTTTTTTCAGTTGAACAGGTAAAAAAGAAGATTGAACAAATCACAACGCAGACGAAGATGTCATCTTTGTTTGTGAATGCAAGAACGAAGTCATCGGGTACATACATGGCAGCCCTTATGAGCTGCTATTTTCGGAGTCTTTGGTAAATGTTGAAGCCGAGCGGGGAGCCAGACATGAATAGCATGCCATTTGCTGACATAGTTGTTTGGAAAATCATGTCGGGCACGAGCACTCGTAGGATACAAACATAAACTCAATATTAACGGAAGAAGCTTTCGTGCAATCGCGCGAAGGCTTTTTTTTACAGCAGTCCCGATCATGCCGAACTGCAGACGTGTACCCGCGTGGAAATCGAGTTGCAGTTTAAAAATGTTATTGACAGGACACCAAACGGTGTCATATAATTAATATGTCACCGAATGGTGTCCAATTATTGAATCAACAAAATATGTAGGAGAGGGTGTTGTGAACGAGAACAACAAGTTGCGGGATGTATTTGATGCGATTGCAGATCCAACGAGGCGGAGATTGATTCGACTGTTAGCTGAAGCCGAGTCAGGGGAAATTCCGCTGCATGAGTTGACATCACAGTTTGACATGGGGCGTACGGCGATATCCAAACATTTGGTCATACTGAAAGAAGCCGGACTGGTCCTGGACCGCAAAGTCGGCAGAGAAACCCGATACAGGCTAAACGCCGCACCACTCCGAGAGATTCAAGATTGGGTGGCTTTCTATAGCAAATTTTGGCGTACGAATCTATTGCGCTTGAACCAATTATTAGAGGAGGAAGACATATGAGTCTAACATTATCTTTGGATTTTCAGTATACATCGTCGATCGAGAAGGTTTGGTCCGCTTTAACCGAATCCGGCAAACTTGCCCAATGGGTGATGGACAACGATTTTAAGCCTGTTGAAGGCCATCAGTTTCAGTTCCGCACACAGCCGACCGAATGGTGGGATGGCGTCATTACCGGGGAAGTGCTCGTTGTGGATGCGCCAACCCGTTTGTCCTATACATGGGCGAGCGGCGGGGAGAAGCACACCGTCACTTGGACGCTGGAAGCAATAGCGGACGGCAAGGTAAACCTTCACCTGGAACAAGTTGGGTTTTCCAATGCACAAGGCGTGCAGGGTGCTAAGTATGGCTGGAGCAAATGGTGCGGCGAGCTTGAAAAGTTGTTGGCCCAATAATTTCATATTCATGAACCGGCTGCAGATCGTTTGCAGCCGTTTTTTGTCAGTTCCCCTATGAATGGTACAATATAGATAGAAGTGATAAATGAGAGTGGAAGGATGTTATACATGAGTGAGTCTAACCAGGAGTTTATCGTCATCTCGGGGGCGAGGGAGAACAATCTCAAGAACGTGTCCTTGCGGATTCCCAAGCGAAAGATCACGATTTTCACCGGGGTATCGGGATCCGGCAAGTCATCGATCGTCTTCGATACGATTGCGGCAGAGTCTACGCGATTGCTGAATGAGAATTTCAGCATGTTCGTGCGCAATTTCCTGCCCCGCTATCCGCAGCCGGATACGGACGCAATTGAGAACCTGAGCATGGCTGTCATTGTGGATCAGAAACGGTTAGGCGGCGGATCCCATTCCACGATGGGCACGATTACCGATATTTCTCCGATTCTCCGGTTGCTCTTCTCCCGAGTCGGACAGCCGTATGTGGGACCCGCGCACATGTTCTCCTTCAATGATCCGCAAGGCATGTGCCCCGAGTGCAGCGGGATCGGCCGCAAGTTAGGCGTCGACATGAGCAAGGCGCTGGACTTATCTAAGTCGTTGAATGAAGGGGCCATCCTGCTGCCGGACTATGCGGTGAACAGCATGGATTGGAATATCATTGTGCAGTCAGGTTCTTTTGATCCGGATAAGAAGCTGAGCGATTATCCGTATGAGGAATTGGCGTACCTTTTATACAGCAAGGCAAGGAAAGTAGAGATGCAGTTCGGCGGCAAGGCGATCAACATTACAGTGGAAGGTGTTATCGAGAAGTTCACCAACAAGTACATCAAGCGGGATGTGAAAACGATGTCCGAGCGCACCCAAAGGGCGGTTGCGCCGTATATCACTGAGGGGCCGTGCTCCAGCTGCCACGGCGCGAGGCTGAGCCAAGCTGCGCTCAATTGCCGGATCAACGGGCTCAACATTGCGGATATGTCCTCGATGGAAGTCGGCCGGCTCATCCGTGTCATCCACGAGGTGGACGCCGTGAACGCCGCACCGGTGATCAAATCGCTGACCGAGCGGTTGCAGCATCTGGTGGATGTCACTTATATTTTTGATGAGCCCAGCGTTGGACTGCACCCCCGTGATGTGCACCGGTTAAATGGGCTGCTGCAGAAGCTGCGCGACAAAGGCAATACGGTGATCGTCGTCGAACATGATCCCGATGTGATCAAGGTCGCGGACCACATCGTCGATGTCGGGCCGCATGCCGGCAGCCACGGTGGTACGATCGTGTATGAAGGCAGCTTCCAGGGCCTGCTGGAATCAGGTACACTGACAGGTACCCATATGAAACGGCCGCTTCAGCTGAAGCAAGCATGCCGACAGCCATCTGGCAAGCTGTCCATCCACAATGCGACACTGCACAATTTGCATAATGTGAGTGTCGACCTTCCAACCGGCGTGCTGACCGTTGTGACGGGTGTCGCCGGCTCGGGCAAGAGTACGCTGATCAACGATGTATTCCTCAGCGCGCATCCGGATGCGATTGTCATCGACCAATCGGCGGTGGGTGTGTCCACGCGCTCGAATCCCGCGACCTATACGGGAATTATGGATGATGTGCGCAAGGCGTTTGCTTCTGCCAACAAGGTGAATCAAGGCTTGTTCAGCTTCAATTCCAAAGGAGCGTGTGAGAACTGCCAAGGGCTGGGGGTTGTATACACGGACTTGGCCTTCCTCGAAAGCGTCAAGCTGCCCTGCGAAGTGTGTGGAGGCAAACGGTTCAAGGAAGAAGTACTCGCGTACAAGTTAAACGGCAAAAATATTGCAGAAGTGCTGGAGATGACGGTCGAGCAGGCTTTGGAATTTTTTCAGCTCAAAGAAGTTGTGCGCAAGCTGCAGGCAATGAGCGATGTAGGGCTGAACTATGTTACACTCGGCCAGCCGCTCTCGACGCTCTCAGGCGGAGAATGCCAACGCATCAAGCTGGCAAGCGAACTGCATAAGAATGGCAGCATTTATGTGATGGATGAGCCTACGACAGGCCTTCACATGTCAGACATCGGGCACCTGCTGGAGATCATGAATCGTCTCGTGAACGCCGGCAATACGGTCATTGTCATTGAGCACAATCTCGATGTGATCAGCCAAGCGGATTGGATCATCGATATGGGCCCGGATGGAGGCAGCAATGGCGGACAAGTGGTGTTCGAAGGGACACCGATGGAGATCATCCAAGCGCAGCAGTCGATAACGGGAAGTTACTTGAGGTAAGTAAATAACGGAGCAACGCTTCAGGCGTGCTCCTTTTTTATTTTATGAAAAGTGTCGAATTGTGAAGAATGAACTGAAAGTCCTGCAACAAACAAAAGGCACCTCACGTCCATGACTAGGAATAGCTATATAGAATAGAAGAAATGAATAGGAGATCGACATTCAATGGCAAGACCAAGAGAGTTTGAGCAAGAATCTGCACTTGGCAAGGCGATGGAGCTGTTCTGGACGCAAGGATATGAACGAACATCCATTCAAGACCTAGTTGAACATACAGGTGTACATAGAGGGAGTTTATACGATACGTTCGGGGACAAAAATCAATTGTTTCTTTCTTGCTTGGACCGCTATCGTGATTTAATGAAAGAACATGCTTTTAGCGTGCTTGAGGAGCCTGGCGAACCGAAAGAAGTGCTGCAGCGCTATTTTATGAGACTAATTGAAATCGCAACCTATGAGAAAACAGGCCGCCGAGGCTGCTTAATCGCCAATACGGCGATGGAACTCGGGACCTCGGACCCCATGATTGCGTTTCGCGTGGAGGCTTATACGCTGGATATGGAGATCATGTATTCCAAATTTCTGATGCGCGCCCAACAACAAGGCAGTTTAAAGTCGAAGCACAATGTTCGCGAGCTGGCGCGATTTCTTTTGAGTACGAGAAATGGACTGTATGTGCTTGCCAAGTCAGCAACAGACCGCAAAATTCTAGAAGACGCGGCTAAGGTTGCGATGTCTATCATGAATTAAGACTAATCGTTCTTAAATCATGCAGATCGTTTAAGAACGATTGTTCATTGAAGTAAACTCAATTTTTCGTAAGATTGCCACTGTTGGTAATGATACATCCGATCGTCAGTTCCGTTTCCAATTTGGGATAATACGTTTCTCGCCAATTCGGCAGCTGATCGAAAGGAAGCTTGCTTTTGAAATGCTGCCCCGTGCCCAACGCATCGGAACCGAAGGTCTTTAGCTTGGAAAAGAGCTCCTCATATCGTTTCTTTAACGCTTGAGAAAAGGCTTCCTCAATCTGCTCTTCATTATACGTCCCGTTATTTTCAATAAGATGCAGGGAAAGTTTCATATTCATGCGCAGCACGGGATGATCATTCCGCCAAGCGGAACGGATCTTATTCTCGCAATCGACAATGGCGACGCTCGCCTGATTCGTAACTTGCACGACAGATCCTTGAAACAACTCCTCGTACAAATTAATCAATAGCGATTGCTCTTTATTGATCTCTCCCTTCATTTTCCCTTTGGCCATCACGGCCGCCCCCATAAATTCCAGCATCGTTGATTTACCTGAACGCAGGATCGGTATCGTAACATCTTCCGTGTCCGAGTGGATCGTACCGAACGTTTTCCACACGTAGGCTAAATTAATTTCTGGGCTCCAGCCTGCATTTTTATTGAAAAAATTGAGCAGCGCACTCCCGCCGTCGGTTTGGATCACACGTCCGGTATGCCTTAGAAACGCGCTTATATCCTCTGAAGTAATGGCTACAAGCGCTTTGGTCGGTATTTGTTGGCTTCTCATAATGTAAGCGATCGCTTCTTGGATCCCGTCTTCCGCAAGCTTTCGATCAATGACGATGAGCTGCACATGCATAAAGTCAATCCCCGCTTCAATGTCCGTATCGATTTCAGTGAGTGCTTTACTAACCGTGTCGGCCTCCTTGTAATACACTTTGGAAGATAATCCCTGTCTCTCGGGATACGGAATTTGAATATGAATTCGAAATCTAGCGTTCTCCCCGTAGGAGATGCCCATAACGATCGGCAGAACCCGGTGATTGACATCCTTGATATCCCAGCAGCCGGTTAACAAGACAGCACATAGGAATAGGAGAGCTCCGATACGAAGCTTACGCACCATTCTTGTATACCTTCTTTCTGTTCATTCTTTGAATGAACCCGCCTCGCACATAGACTGCACAGGGAATGATGAAATAAATGAAGAGGCGAACCCATATATCGATGTTATAAATTTTCACGATTGAGCTCCAATTCGGAATCACATAAGCTAAGCCAAACAGGATGAAGCACAACGCAGGCCGGATATACGATTCTTTCCACGCCGGCACCATTTTGCGCACGAGCAGGGCGGAAGACCAGATCGTAAAGGAAGCAGTTGCCAGAACGAAAGCGAGCAAGGCTACCGCATAAAACAGTGAAACCCGATTAAAAACAGTCCAGGTAATATTAACGGAGTCGATGCTTGTGACCAGTGGAAAATTCAATAGTCGCGCAGCATTGATGCCATAAACAAGAATTGGAATGTAAACGATGGCTAGATCCAATAGAGTTAACGCTATCATTGTAATCAGAATAGGCTTCATCCGAACTCGGAAAACTGGCGGCAGCATGCCCAGAAACAAAAAAGGGCAAATCGAAAATAATGGAACGAGAAACTTTCCATGCTGCAAAAAATCAAAGCTTGTATTTACAATAGGGAACAGATTGAACAGCTTTGAATTTACGAAACATCCAAGTAGTGCGAAAAAAAGGGCCGGCAAGAAAATGATCGACAATAAGTTGCTAGCACGAAAGACGCCTTGGAGGCCAATCGACGATCCGAGTAATGTTATCAAACTAAGCAAAAGCAAAATTGCATATAACGGGCTTCGGACGACGAAAACAATCATCAAAAGCTCTGCAAATCCGCGAATTCCCATGATGGCAATAAAGAGAAAATAGCACACGATGACCAGGATCAGGACTGTACTTATCCATCTGCCGAGCGGAAGAAATAAGTCTGCATAATCCATATTCCCTGCTTTCTTTAACCCTTTAAGTAAGACAACGGTGAGGACGAACTCGATCAACACATCCAAGACGACCGGTTCCCAATGCCCATAGGCCGTTGCATGCAGCATCGCTCTGGGGAATAATAGAAACGCGATGCTGCTGTGAGCGCCGAAAAAAAATAAAGGGATCGTCAATATGGCATACATGCGGGAGTTCAACGGATTCACCCCTTTCTTAAGCTGTGGTTTCCCTAACTTTTTCAATTCTAGAAGCTCATAAAGGGGAAACTGAGCCATGATAAGCCTCGATTAGTATTCGCCAGCAACTGGAAAATATTCGGTTGAAAATATTTATGAAAGCCTTGCAACCTTATCCAAACTTTGTCCGTTTAGTGGTTGTGTCAATCACAATTACAAAAATAATCACGAGGTGGATAATATGAAACAGGTTTTTAAAATGGTCAATCTTACTGTTGCTACAGCCGTTCTGTCCCTTGCGCTCGTCGGGCAAAGCTTTGCCGCTTCGTCTACAGATTTCACCGATATCAACAACGCTGCGGCAAAAGATAAAATCGTTTCGCTTCAACAAAGCGGTATTATTTCAGGTGTGGCTCCGGGGCTGTTCGCGCCTAATGCGCCGCTTACGGAAGCGCAAAGCGTTCAATTTTTTGTATCCGCACTCGGCTTAAATCTGGATAAGGTGCGATTCCTGAAAGAACCGAAAGCAACAGACTATTTCACCAATGCGGATGATAAAGCATGGTATGCGGCTTCCTTTATTACGGCCGCTGTGCACAATCTCGATTTGCCGAAATCACTGAATCCGAATCAAGTGGTGACGAGAGAAGAGTTCACGTATCAACTCGTTCGAGCCATGGAGACGATCGGTCGTCTGCCGATGATTAATCCGGTTGTCGTTGACGTGAAAGACGCTGACCAAATGAACGTGCTGTATTCAGGAGCTATTCAACGCGCTCTTGCGTATGGCTTGATTAAATTAAATGCTGACGGCACGTTCAATCCGAAGCAAACAATGACCCGCGAACAGGCAGCTGAAGAAATCTATAATGCGATTCAATATTTGAAAGCTCGCACGCATACATCCGCACCAATGATCATCTCGAACTCCGAAGGTGTGCAAATGATAAAAGATCTGCTCGGTAAAAATGGCACGGACATCCAAATCAAAATCGACCCGAATGCAAAATTGACTCGGGAGTCGTTCGTCAACCTGCTCATGCAAACGCTACAGACAAGCGGCCAAATTCCGCTGATTAACATTCAACCGGTTGACATCAAGGATAATGGCGAAATGACGATCGAATATTCGGGATCTGTTCAATTGGCCATCGCCCTAGGCTTCGTGAAGCTTGCTGACGACGGAACGTTCGATCCGAAAGGCGTAGTTACACATGCTGCGGCCATCGACATCATAGCGAAGGCTTCCGACTACCTTCAGGCTCATCAAAGCCCTGCCGCTACCGTTTCTTATGCGGAAGGCGCGCAATTGATTGCGAAAGCGCTTGGCCTTGCTGGCGTGGATCTTCAAATCAAAGTCGATCCGAATGCAAAGATGACGCGTGAATCGTTCGTCAGCCTGCTCGTTCAAACGCTGAAGA
Source organism: Paenibacillus aestuarii (assembly GCF_027789125.1). Classification (GTDB taxonomy): domain Bacteria; phylum Bacillota; class Bacilli; order Paenibacillales; family NBRC-103111; genus Paenibacillus_E; species Paenibacillus_E aestuarii. The sequence goes on from NZ_JAQFVF010000018.1 coordinate 229,669, forward strand.
CGAGTGGCAAGCTGCCTATGATTAAACCAGATGTCGTGGACATCAAAGATTTGGATAATGTGGACAGCTCGAATACGGGATCTATTCAGTTAGCGGTTTCTCTGGGGCTCGTCAAATTATCGGATGGAAGCCTCTTTCATCCCAAAGGCGACTTGACCCAAGCGGATGCAATGGATATCGTCGCGAACGTAAAAACAGTGGTTGAGAAATTTTCAAGCAGCAAATAAAGGTTTTATCAAAAACAACTGTTCAAGCTTATCTTGGACAGTTGTTTTTATATAATGAAGCGATTCAATAATCCCGGATATTTAAGAACGCTTGTTCATAAACCAACCTACAGACATATGTCGATGAACCCAATGATTGTATATTGTATCAGACGCGATAGAAACTTTGCGCAGAGCAACATATTCGCTCGTATTCCTTGCACAGCACGGGTAAATCAGCTTTCAACGGTAAAGTAAATGGCTTGCTTTCTGTCAATTGTTAAGATTTTGTTAAAAATAAACTACAGGATAAGGTCCTGCGGCCTATAGCCCAGTGAGTAATGACCAGCGCTCAAAAAAGCCTTTCTGTCCGAAACGGGCGTCGACAAAGGTTGTTTTTTTACGCTTACATTTTCATCAGACTGCAGGGGAATCCATTGAATTCGCTTTTCGATACATAGGTTTTGAGACCTACTTACGAAAAGCGACTAGTCGATTTCGCTTATTGTGGACATATTTCGACAAGCTCTATAATGACGCTGGAAATACATTTTCCAAAAAAATGAAGGTTGGCATTTCTACTTGTCGAGAAGTGCCGCAAGTAAGCCCATAGGGGCGAAAAGAGGAGGAGAATTGATTAATGAGTTCACCTGCAAGAAAAAAACGCAAGGCATTGGCCCGGACCTCAACGTCAGCTCTTGCCCTTTCGGTGCTGCTTGGTTCATGGAGCGGAGCGCCTGCTCCAGCGGCTGCAGCTGCGACGGCTGAAGCTTCCCACCTGTTGACGTACGGAGGTGCGGCCTACGCATCCTCGGTCGAAGGTGGATTAACGCCGGACAAAGCCGTTGACGGCAGTTTGGACTCTCGTTGGGGCAGCGCATTCAGCGCAGATCCGCAATGGATTTATGTGGATCTCGGCTCCGAAGCGACGATTGACAAAGCGATTATCCGTTGGGAGAACGCCTACTCGAAATCGTACAAAATCCAAGTGTCCAATGATGAAACGAATTGGGTCGACATTTACCAGGACACCAAAGGTGACGGTGGCGTGGATACCATCGCATTATCGGGCAAAGGCCGGTACGTCCGTCTGCTTTCTCTAGAGCGCAGCGGCGGATACGGAGTATCGCTGTATGAATTTGAAGTTTACGGCACGGGTGGAACCAACCCGCCTCCGGTTGTGCTTGGCGAGGATGTAGCGCTGCATAAGCCGGTGGTCGCTTCCTCCTACGAGACAGCTGACGGGGACAAGCCAGCGATGCTGCCGGAGAACGCGGTGGACGATAGCCAGACGACAAGATGGTCTTCGGCACACACGAGTGACGAGTGGATTTATACCGACCTGGGAAGTGAGCACAACATCGGTCGTATTCGCCTGAACTGGGAGAACGCCGCCGGCCGCATCTACGATCTTCAAGTCTCCAATGATGCCGTGAATTGGCATACAATTTACCGTGAGATGAACGGTCACGACGGATGGATGGATACACCGGTCTACGCCAGCGGTCGTTACGTCCGAATGAAAGGAATCAGCCGCTCCACGAGCTACGGTTACTCCTTATTCAATTTCAGCGTCTACGATTACGTAGAGGGAGATGCGAAACCGAATTATACGATTCCTCCGCTGCCAACGGCTTCAACTGTTGACGTCGGCAAAGGCAGCTATTTGACGAATGATATTACGATGCCGCAACCGCGTCCTCCGGTTAATAAAACGGATGCTGTGAAAGGCCCGATTCCATCGAACGATTGGTGGCAGTCCGTATTGATCAAAAATTTGAGCGACAGCCTGATCACGCTCCCTTTGAAATCAAAGTATACGGCACTGGGCCTTAGCGTTCTGAACCCCGGCGCGGGTTGGGTGAACGACACCGGCAACTCCCAGGCCGCTGACGGCGGACCCGATTTTTACTTGAATTCAGGTAATATCAGTCCTACAAAGATCAATAACAAAGTTGCCGGATACAGTGATTGGTCAGCAACTGTCGTGCTTAGCGACAACGACACCGAAAAAATGAAAACGACGTTTGTCAAAGGCTCGCCGTACTTGTATTCAGAGTTCAGCGACCCGACGACACCTGAAATTTCGTTCCCGGCGACGACCAGCTTCTTTGACGAAAACGGCAATCCGGTTCTTGCTGGCGAAGGCACTTCCTTGACAGCTGACCATATTGGATTCACGGTGACGAATATGGACGGCTCGCCACAAGCGAATAAAGTAACCCGTAATTACGGTGTATTCGCTCCGCAAGGCTCCGTCTTCATGAAAGTCGGCAACAAAATCAAAATCAGGCTGGGCAGCGGGCAAAATTATTTGTCCTTGGCCTCGATGCCTGCAGCAAGCGACCTGAACTACTTTTATCAACACGGTTATGCATTCATCAAAAATACAATCGTAACACCGAACTTCGACGAGAACACGTCGGAAGTGACGACCCGCTTTGATGTGGAGATCGATCAGAAGCGATCCGACATGGAGTCGACGACGTTGATGGCGCTGCTTCCGCATCAATGGAAGCAAACGACTTCGCCGTTGACTGCGCTCGCTTATCCGTCCATTCGCGGTGAACTGAAGCTTCACGAGGGCAATTCGTTTACGACGGTGGACCGCTTTAACGGGATCGTACCGCAATTCACTGAGCCTGCTGATGCCAGCTATAACCGTGCCGACCTGATTGAGCAGTTGAGCTACCTCGATGAAGCGACATCGAAGAATTTCATGTCCGGCGACGCTTATTGGCAAGGTAAAGCGCTACACCCTCTGGCGATGGGCGTTCTGATAGCCGATCAAGTCGGAGATCAAGCGTACAAAAATGTGTTCCTTCAGCGTCTGAGAACGATTTTGACCGATTGGTATACATATACGAAGGGCGAGCCGGATTACTTCATGTACTACGATCCGACTTGGGGCACGATGTACTACAAATCCAGTGAGTTCGGCGCCAATACCGGCTTGACGGACCACCATTTCACATATGGTTACTTCGTCTTCGCTTCGGCTGTCCTGGCGACTTACGATCAAGATTTCAAAGACAACTACGGCGGCATGGTGGAGAACCTGATTCGCGACTACGCCAACCCGTCGAAAACCGATTCGCAGTATCCCTTCCTGCGCAACTTTGATCCGTACGAAGGCCATTCCTGGGCTGGTGGTTACGGGGACAACAACAACGGCAACAACCAGGAAGCGGCCGGCGAGTCCTTGTTCGGCTGGGTCGGCGAATACATGTGGAGCTTGGTGTCCGGCAATAAAGTATACCGTGACATCTCCGCATACGGCTTCACAACAGAGCTGAAAGCTGTCGAGCAATACTGGTTTAACTATGACAACGACAACTGGCTGCCTGGCTTTGCCCACAAATCCGTTGGTCAAGTATATGGCAGCGCGTATAACTTCGGTACGTTTTTCAGCGGTGACCCTGTCAATATTTATGGTATCCACTGGTTGCCGACTGGCGAGTATTTGACAAGCTACGGTTTTGATCCAGCAAAAGCTGCTGACTTGTACAACGGCCTCGTGAAAGATAATAAAGGACCTGAGAACGCATGGTACCACATTGTGTGGCCGATCGAATCTTTGAGCGATCCGCAAACGGTGTTGAGCAAGTTCACGGTTGAGAATACGCAAAAGAATGAAATTTTCAATACGTACTGGTTCGTGCATAACATGGCGACACTCGGTTCGCGTACGAAAGACATTTGGGCGAGTGGCGGTACTGGCGCTTCCGTTTACAAAAAAGGAACAGCTTACTCGGCGATCATCTGGAACCCGACCAACGTGGCCACTACGGTAACGTTCCACAATGCGGCAGGCGTAACAGGTTCGGCGACAGTCGGCCCGAAATCGCTTGTGAAAGTGGATCCGACGAAGGTCACCGATGCAGCTGGCAATAAGCCTCCGCAGTTAACGGCAGATACAACGCAAAATACGATCAGCCAGCCTGTTGAGATCACGTTCGCCGACAATCTGAAATGGCGTGAAGCGATTCAAGCCGTGCTGGTCAACGGAACAGCGATTAACGCTTCGCAATACAGCATGCAAGCAGGCAAAATCACGTTGGACAGCTCGTTGTTCCCTGTGGAAGGCAGCTATGACATCGCATTGCGTGCAGCCGGCTATCCGGATACGAGCGTGCAGCAAGTCATCATCACGAACTCGACGGTCAACCTGGCGCTCAACAAACCGACGATGACGAGCGATAAAGCGAAAAACCCAGGTTCCTACGCAGTTGACGGCAAGTCCGACACCCGCTGGGAATCGGACTTCAGTGATCCACAGTTTATTACAGTGAACTTGCAATCGGAATACAAAGTAAGCCATGTGCGTCTGAACTGGGAAAATGCAGCAGGCAAGAGCTACACGGTTCAAACGTCCGTGGATGGGCAAAATTGGCAGACCGTATATGCCACTACTCGTGGACATGAAGGTATCGATGACATCACGTTCCCTGCGGTAAATGCCAGATATGTCAAGGTAGAAGGCACGAAGCGAACGACGAATTACGGCTATTCTTTATGGGATATGGAAGTGTTCGGCACGCCGGCAGGTGACCTGGATGCACCACAACTGACTGCCGATACGACGATGAACCGCGCCGGCCTACCAATCGATATTGGCTTCGAGAACAATGCGGATTGGAAGAACGCAATCCAAGCGGTGAAAGTGAATGGAACAGCTGTTCCTGCTGGAAAATATCAAGTTGCCCAAAACACGATTACGTTGGACGGCTCGTTGTTCCCAGAAGCGGGAAGCTATAACGTTTCCGTAGAAGCAAAAGGATTTGCGAGTGCTGCCGTTCAGCAAACGATTGTGACGAATTCGACGGTTAACCTTGCGCTGCGCAAACCGACCATCACTTCGGCCAATCCGAAACAACCAAGCAGCTATGCTGTTGACGGCAAACCATCAACAAGATGGGAATCTGACTTCAGCGACCCGCAGTATATTACGGTTGATCTGGGTGCCCAAAGCGTGCTCAGCCGCGTCCTTCTGAACTGGGAGAATGCAGCAGGTAAGAGCTATACCGTGGAGGTATCCTCTGACAATGTGAACTGGCAAACGGTTTACTCCACCACGTCAGGTCAGCCAGGCATCAATGACATCGGATTTTTACCGGTAAGTGCAAGATATGTCAAAGTAAACGGAACGGAGCGGACGACCGGTTATGGCTTTTCGCTCATTGATTTCGAAGTATATGGTAACGCCTCCGGCTTGACGAACGCTCCGGAACTGATGCCGGATACGACGGATGCTATTGTCGGCAAACCGATCGAAGTTACTTTTGATGACGATCTGACATGGAGAAAAGCGATTGAAGCTGTCAAAATCGACGACAATGAAATTAACGCCAACCAATACAACGTAACGGCTGGCAAAATGACGCTGGACGCTTCCTTGTTCAAGAATGCCAAAACATATTTGATTTCTGTTCAAGGTAGTGGTTATACAGAAGCTTCTGTTCAGCAAACGGTTGGCTCCGTCGTTGTTCAACCTGGCGACCCGATCCCGGACCCTCCTCACCAGGATCCTGGTCATTCGAACCCGAATCCGCTCAACCTGGCATTCGAAAGACCGACTGCTTCATCGCCGGATTATCACCGTTCCAGTGCTGATGCCGTGGACGGTCGATTTGACCGCCGTTGGGAGTCCGCTTTCGAAGACAATCAATGGATGAGTATCGACCTTGAGAGTGTGAAGAAGATCAACCGAGTTGTGCTGAACTGGGAAAATGCTTACGGTAAAGCATACACGATTGATGTATCCGCAGATGGACTAACATGGACAACGGTGTATGCGACGGATGCGGGTAACGGCGGTACCGACGATATTTCGTTCGCACCCGTTGATGCCAGATACGTCAAGATGAATGGAATCAAGCGCGGTACACCGTACGGCTTCTCGCTTTGGGAGTTCGAAGTGTATGGCGGCGATAACGGTCCGCTGAATGGACCTGCGCTGACCCCGGACACATCGGAGAACACGCTGGGCAAGCCGATGGATATCACGTTTGCCGACGACGGGGCTTGGAGAAGCGCCATCAACGCAGTCGAATTGGATGGCGTGACGCTTCGCGCTGACCAATACACGGTATCGGCGGGCAAAATCACGCTGGATGCAGCGTTATTCACCGAAGGGAAGCCTTACCTAGTGTCGGTGGGGGCGACGGGCTACGATAATGTCACTGTTGCCCAACCAATTGTTAAAGCGCAGAATCTGGCGCTTAACATGCCAACGACAACTTCGGACAATCCGATGCAAGACGGTCAGTTCGCTGTGGATGGCAGTAAGAGCACACGTTGGGAGTCGGCGCACGGCATCGATCCGCAATGGCTCTGCATCGACCTCGGCAAAACGAGATCCGTTAGCCGATTCTTAATGAACTGGGAGAATGCCTCTGCGAAGGATTATACGATCGATGTGTCTGTGGACGGCTCCAGCTGGTCGACAGTTTACTCGACAACGTATGGAGACGGAGGTATAGACAACATCCTCCTCAATAATCCTGTCAATGCCCGTTACATTAAAATGACGGGTACACAGCGCAATACGCTATACGGATATTCTTTATTTGAGTTTGAGGTTTACGAGTAAGAGAGACAAGAACGTGGCGATGAGAAGCTCATCGCCACGTTTTTTTGTGCTCGCCATCTGAATTTTATATATCAATCATCGAAATTCTGTATTATTTAAAATACGTAAATTTGATGTATGCTAAAAGCAAGGATAAGGTTTTCACAAAATTAAAGAGGTGAATGTCATGAATGAGATCAAGGTCATATTGAAAGACAGGATTGACGCCATTGAGAAAAGAATCCTTTTGGTTTTGGAGCAGTTAGACGACCAACAAGTGAATTGGCGTCCTAATGAATCCAGCAATAGCATTTCAAATTTGATTATTCATATCAATGGGAATATGAAAGAGCGCATTGGCAGTGGAATGAATCATGTACCCTTTGTAAGGAACCGAGATGATGAGTTTGAAGAACAATTTAAAACACAGGCGGAATTGATCGAGATCACGAAGAGTTTATTTAGTGAGTTAAGAGAAACTTTAGTGGCTATGAGTGACGAAAGATTTGCCCAAACTCAAAAAATAGGAGATCGTGAATTAACCAATTTAGCGATATTCATTCAATGTGCGACACACTTTTCAGAACATATGGGTCAGATTTTATATATTGCAAAAATAATTAAGGATGGAGAGTACGTTACGACATCTGTACCAAAGAAGAAACCGATGTAAGCAATCGCAGTGGGTCGAATAGTTAGCCTCTATGGAGGAAATCTAAATGCTCCCTGGAATTATTGGAAGGCGAGAGCAGCTAGAAAATGGAGAAGGTTGAATCAACAGCATCGGCGCGTTATAAAAAATGTTTCAGATGTAGTTATCGATGATAGCGCTTGGATGCAACTCCAGACCGAATAAGATTTGTAACGAAGGCCGCTCACCAAGCGGCTTTTTTATGTGCGTTAGCAAAGGCAAATAAAATAGAAAAATGTAGATATATAGCGTATGATTAAACAAACGATTGATGGAGATGATAGAATCAATGCTGGTCACTTGCAAACAGGATGTCATTATTACAACTGAAATTGGCACTCTGACGGCGTTTTATTGCGATGAGGAGTACTTAGCTCATTTAGATGCAGATGGGGTTATTATTGCGATTGATGAGGCGTCTGAACGCCACACGATTTCGCGGAGTGGGGCTGATGATGCTTGGTTTCAAGCCCATTTTGCCATTGTGGAGCTTGATGGTGGATCTTCGGTTCGCGGGTGATATTGTTTACGCCGCAGCGGTTCTGAGCGACAGTCGAGGACGTGATGTAAAGTGTCCTTGGCGTCGCTTTTTCATTTTTGTCAGGTTTGGCGACTCTTAACTCCATGACTTCATCATTATATGACAAATAAGACGAAATTTAACCAGGCATTCACGCCGTCACGGGTGAGTGTCTTTTTGGTATTGGTAAAATTTGTGTAAAGAAAGAACTTCCCACCAAATTTGGCGTACAACTCTATAATACAAATCTGCCATGAGGTGAAATTTTTTATGAATAAGCCCAGTCGATACAAGCTCGCTGCTCTTATCACGGCCAGCGTATTACTCTTACCGTCGCAATTGATGTCAACCGCACAGGCGGCCAGCAAATCGGTAAAAGTCAGCTTGCCCTCTTTTCCAGTACAAATAAACGGCTTAACCATCGATTCGGCCATAGCTCAATATCCGCCTATCGTCTATAAGGATATTACCTATTTGCCGTTAACGTGGGATTATACCCGCTCGTTGTCTTTGGCGTATACGTGGAGCGATACGGAAGGACTTCATGTTCAAGCCACAGGAAATATATATCAGAAGCCGCCTGCAGCAGATACGGAGGGCAGCAATACGAAATCGATGTACACTGCTAACATTGCGACCTATCCGGTCTATGTCAACGATAAACCGGTGGATAATCAAGCGGAGTCATATCCGCTGCTTAGTTTTCGGGATATCACTTACTTTCCGATGACCTGGCATTTTATGCATGACGAGCTTGCCATGAATTTATTCTGGAACCCTACAGCTGGCTTCGCCGTTGTAGGTCCGCAGCGCCATTATTTTTTTTCCTTCGTTAACGATGACGCCGATTACCTGTACATGTATTCGGGCTCGCAAACGTTCAAAATCAGAAAATCATTGACCGAACAGCCTTCACGTTTGAAGGAAGAGGAGAATCAGAAATTGTCCGCTTTACCGTCAAGAGCTGATACGCCGCTGCCTAAAGCGGAATTTCGTTCACCGGAATCTCCGTCTATCGAGCGGAAGGGCAATGATTTTTATTACAAAGACCAGAAATTGCTCTCTTTAACGCTGGTGGATTCAGATGGTGCTGCAGCTGCGAGCGGTTTTAAAGATGAACCTACACTGAACAAAGTGTATACAGAGAAGTGGCTGGACCTCGGAAACGGAAAGAAAATTGTTTCATTCGCGGAGTCGGATAATATGAATCCAATTCTGCCGGAAATTTCTACGTCTTACCGTTATTTCTTCAGCGATAATGGCGGAAGCTATATTCCTATTAACGGCTTTGGAGGTTGGCCGATCTCCAGTGCGCAGCTTAATGCGGATGGATCTTGGTGGCTTGCCAGCAAACCATATACCGACGATATGATTCATGGCAGAGATGGGTTTATGACCGGCGAACTTACCTTGCTGCAAGCAGATGGTCAATCCGTTTCGCTGAACCGGCAGCTGAAAGTGAATGAGATTGAAGTGCTATCCCGCCACGATGACGGCAGTTTGATATTTCGCGCTTATACCCGGACGCTGCAAAAGGAAAACCCCGGCTTCGGCATCTATCAAATCGACACGTCAGGCAAACTTAATAAACTGGAAGATATGTTCGGTCAAGCTTATGTCGACAGCAATGGCGACGTATGGGCAACGGACCGCTACATCAACCGGATCGTGAATATTTCTAAAAACGTGAGCAAATTATGGATGGACTACGAGTTTCCGTATCCTTACTAAATGAAATTGGTTTACACAAAAAAAGACGATGGCTCGTCGGTTATTGCCGACTGCGATCGTCTTTTTATATTTTATTTTTGCTCATCCAATTTAAATACTTTCGCTAAAGCGCCGACAGAACCGAGTGTACTTACAACATCTGTAGGAATAAAAATCGTGGACGAAGGTCCTTTGGCCATCTCGGTGAGCGCCTCGAAAGACTTGTAAGTGAGGATACCCGAATTGATACCTGCTTGATTGAGGGCTTCAATCCGGGAGCGTTCTGCATTAGCGACGAGGCGAATCGCCTCCGCACGACCTGAAGCTTCAAGCTCCTGCGCTTTTTGCTTTGCTTCGGCATCAAGAATTTGACGTCGTTTCTCCGCTTCAGCCGCAAGAATAACTGCGGATTGCTGAGCTTCTGCGCGCAGCACGGTAGCTTGCTTTTCACCTTCGGCCTGCAAAATATTCGCCCGCTTTTCACGCTCGGCTCTCATTTGTTTCTCCATCGAGTTCTGGATATCGACTGGAATTTCGAGTTGCAGAATCTCAACGCGATCAATGCGTACTCCCCAATTCTCTGAAGCGTTATCAAGCGCTTGGCGCAGCTCAGCCTGAATGCGATCACGGTTGGAAAGAATTTCATCCAGTTCCATCTTACCTATTGTCGAGCGGAGAGCGGAGGCCACGATGTTATGAATGCCTTGCACATAGTTGGCAATGCCGTAAGTAGCTAACTTCGGGTCCACAACCGAAAAAAAGGTAGCCAGCTCGACACCAATGGCGACGTTATCTTTGGTGATCACCGATTGGGAGGGAACTTTCTCCTGCTGGATTCTCAAGTCATGCCGGCTGCGAATACTATCAATAATCGGAATGATGACATTAATACCTGCATTCAGCGTTTTATGGAACTTACCTAATCTTTCGACAATGGCTACAGTTTGCTGGGGTACGATTCGAATCCCTTTTGCAATAATAATGACAACGACAATGATCAGTAAAATAAAAATAATAAGCCCTGTCATTTCACACCTGCCCTATTTATCCTCTTTGGACAAATCATCGATTGATGGCTTTCTTACATAAAGTTTCGAGACTTTGACCTCGATCACAATCACTTCTTCTCCTTCGCGAATGTTCTCGTCTGCGATAGCACTCCACAATTCGGAATTCAGTTTCACTAATCCGACCTCACCAGGCTTGATCTCGCTTATTACGTATGCTTTTTGTCCAATAAATCGGTCTATCGATGGCAACGTTTCTTTGGAAGCAGGTATAAGCTTGCGAATGCTGGGCAACAAACATACATAAAACAGAAAGGCTGAGATTGTAAACACGGCGACCTGAATCAGCAAAGAGAGATGGAACCATGCCGAGACCATCGCTGTTAACGCGCTGCAAGCAAGAACTAAGAAGTAGAAGGTACCTGTACTGAGCTCAACAATCACTAAAAGGACGGCTAAGATACACCAAAGTATCCAAAGCAACTTGTACGTCACACCTCGCTTTCAGCCCATATGGTTATGATGTATGAGAAATGCGGTTTGACTATTACTTCATATATGTGTTTTTCACTTTTTTTGAATGAATAAAATAGGCAATCCAGAAGAGACTATTCCGAGAAATTGCATGAATGCCTTAAAATAATTGCAGAACCATGCGTATATATGCATCATTTTGGATGTATAGTGATGTTTTCCTTAGATAAATCTTCTATTTACTTGGATAATAACGTATAATGAACTGAAAATGCTTAAGGGTTTGCATCAATCTCGCATGAAGAGGTGTATGGTTGCATGTATCAAGAAGAGCGCATGAACGCGATCATCAAGTATTTGGAGCAGCATGAACGTGTGGGGATCCAGGAGATTTGCCAATTATTCGGCGTATCCCGGGATACGGTCCGTCGGGACTTACTGAAGATGGAGGAAGCGGGTTTGATTCTCCGAACCCATGGCGGAGCCATTCTGCCTAAGAAGACCAAAGAGATCTATGAATACAAAGAGCGTCTGATTCGAGAATCGGACGGAAAGCATGAGATTGGAGCGCTAGCCGCCACGCTTGTCGCCAATGGTGATTTCATTATTATGGACGCGTCGACCACCGTTCAATTTGCCGCTGAGAACATCGCTGCTGAGAACGTCGTCGTAGTCACGAATTCAATCGATATTGCCGATGTTGTATCCAGAAAGCCGGCGGTGCGAACCTATTTGTTGGGCGGAGAATTGGACCCGCAGCATCGATTTCTTTACGGACAGTCAACGATTGCCAAATTGGCCGACTACATGGTGGACAAATTGTTCCTCGGGGCATGCGGGATTTCAGCTGGCGGCTTGTCATATCCTCACGAAGAAGATGGTATTGTAAAACGTGAGATGATTAAACGGGCAAGTCAAGTGATCGTTCTAGCGGATCATACTAAATTTGGCGCGCAGATGTTTTACCGGATATCAGGATTAGAATCCATCGATTTGCTCATTACGGACCGGCGCCCGGATCAAGAGATGATCGATATCTTATCTGCGCATAACGTCGAATTGCTAATCGTGTCCGAGGAAGATAGATAATGAAACGTGAGGAGGGATAACATGAAAAAATTGATTTGGCTTGGATGCTTATCCTATTTTGTCATCGGCTTGGCAACCGTCATTTTCGGTACGCTAATGTCCAATTTACTTCATGATTACGGCCGGAATTTCAGCGATGGGGGATCTATCGTATTTGCCCAGTTCGGTGGATTTCTTGCAGGCGTATTGTTTGCACCACGATGTGTGCGAAGCTTGGGGTATCGGAGGGGAATATGGCTGGCCTTTGCAGGCTTGTTTGCAGCGCATGCGATATTATTTTTGCAGCCGTACTGGTATGTTCTGTTCATCCCTGCGACGCTGAACGGTTTTTGCTTTGGCTTGGCTCAAACCGCGATTGGCACTTTGCTATTGGAGGCTTCGGACAAAAACAAAGCGGTGACGATGAGCCGGCTTGAAGTTGCTTTTGGGGTCGGGGCATTATTAATGCCAGCCATCTCGAGTCTGTTTCTAAAGAACAACTCCGGATTCGGGCCGTTTGCCATCGTCGCGAGTTGTGCGTGCTTGATGATGATGATCTGGATCTTCAGTTACACGGATTACGCGAAGAAGGCTGGGAATGAAGGCGCTGAGCCAGATACCTCTGCGGCCAAGCATTCCACCACGAATATCATCAAATTTTATCCTCTTGCTTTCCTAATGTGCTTCGTATTTCTGTATGTAGGGCTAGAAACAAGCACCATCAATTTCCTTCCATCTGTATTTGAAAGCCGGCTGCATTTTGAGAGCTCGCAAGCAACACTTACCGTTTCCATTTTTTGGATTTCCATGATTATTGGACGTATATTTTCAGGGGTCATCGCTGAACAAATAGGTTACTTCAAGTTTTTACTCATCAGCTCATCAGGAGCGCTGATTTCACTTATAGGTCTTGCTTTTTTCGAAAATGCCTGGATCGTCTTTGCTCTTGTGTTCGCAGCAGGACTTTTTCTATCAGGCATATTTGCTATAGCGGTTGTACACGCCAATAACGCGAATCCGGAATCGACCAAGCAGACGACAAGCATCATCATCGCCTCAGGCGGTATAGGAGGAGCCCTGCTGCCGCTATTGGTAGGGTGGAGCATGGATGCGGTTCAGCCAGGTGCTGCCACTTGGTTGTTGGCTGGTTTTGCTGTTCTCATGATCCTATTTTTGCTTCAAGTGAGAACCGTTCCATCCGCAAAGGTCCGGCGCCATAAGATAGTAGAGAACGATATCAACATCTCAGGAAGGCAATGACCTGCTATAATAGGTTTGCATTCGATTTTATTCTTGCAGGGGGTTAGGATGGAACCAGCTATTCGCCATTTACATGCTGTCACTGAAGCACTTCAACAGGAAGGGATTCCGTATTCTTTGGGGGGAAGCGGTTTATTACATGCGCTGGGATTAACGGATACCGTTCATGACTGGGATGTGATGACTGAAGCCCCTAAAGAGCAAGTGCTCAAGGCATTGCTGCACCTTGATGTACAAGAAAAACCGTGTGGCGATTACCCATTTGGAACCGAATATAAACTATTAGTCCATTCAGATCATCCTCAAGTGGAGATATTGGGTCATTTCTCGATTTATACCGAAAAAGGACGATGCAAATTGCCGAATATTTCTAGCGGCCTTTGGAACGGTGTTCAGGTCGGCAGTCCAGAAGTTTGGTGCGTTGCTTACGCGCTTATGAACCGAAGGGATAAGTCTGATTTATTGCTTTCATTTTTACGGGAAAAGGGAGCGAACCAGCAGATTTTGCAAATGCTAAAAAATGAGCCCTTGGCAGATGAAAGTGCTGCAAGCCTTTTATCACTGGAATAAATTAGCAATAAAAAACAGCGATTGTCTAGGACTTGTTTCTCGTCCAAGATGGTCGCTGTTTCATTTATGATAAGGATAATCTCAATCCCTGCAGCGATGGCAGTTTCACCACGGTCAGCTTGCCTGCGATGATGCCGTAGGCTTGGTGATGAGTACGGTTGGAATATGAGTATACCCACATTTTTTTCGACTCATCGAATCCTAGATATTTCATAAACTCCATTCTTTTGCGCAAATCTTGAATCGTCATAAGCTCTCTCCTTCGAATTGTCGCTTACCATAATGATTCGAGGAAAGAGGGTCGTTTCGGGGGGATTGAGATAGTGGTAAAATATGACAAACGTTAGGGTCGCCCTTACTCTTGTAAGGAGTAAGCAATGAACGCATTCGGCAGCTGCCGGGTCACCATCGAAACGCCGCCGTGCGCGACGCCAAGTTTACCGAGAGCTGAGCCGTAGAACTCGAGATTTCACAGGAAGCACAGCGGCGTGCCGAGGAGGGCGAGCAACCCGTCCATGCAGATGATGCGCGTGCGCGGGTTGTACGTAGCGATGACATTGGCGAGTCCGAGGCTGCAGTGCAGCTCCTTTTTTATTTTTCTTGGAACAGGAAAATGGTGGATGTGGCGCGAATAAAACTAAATCAGGACATCTTACAGGCTGCGGGTGAGGATAACAATGAATAAAATAATGGCGCAGACGTCTATGTTTTACGCGCTGGTTTTTATGAGTAACGGCGCTTTTTTCTCCTACATCAGTGTGTATTACACGGAGATTGGCATTGGCAATTTCGAAATCGGGATCCTGACTTCCGTCGGAGCTGTCATCGGACTCATTGCACAACCGCTATGGGGGATTATCAGCGACCGCTCAAGGTACAAAAATAACGTGCTTATCTTCTGTACGCTGCTGGCAGCGCTTTCGATATGGCTCGTTCAGTGGGCCGGCTCATCGGTTGCCCTGCTGCTGCTCGCTATGATCGTGTTCAGCTTCTTTCAGGTGGCGATTAATCCGCTTAGCGATGCCATCACACTTGAGCTTTCAACGAAGGGAATCGTCAAATTTTCCGGCGTCCGTACATTCGGTTCTATCGGTTATGCGCTGATGTCGGTTGTGGCCGGCTGGGTGTTCGCGCGAAATATCCATAGCATTTTTCTCGTCACATCCCTGATCATGTTAGTCTCTTTTGCCATATCCTTCATATTGCCCAAAGTCGAGGGCCATCAAAGCGGTAAGAACAAGGTGAAGGTGACAGAGTTATTCAAGCATCGATCGCTTATGGTGCTCTATGCATACGCTTTCATCCTATAGTCGACACTTGGCTTTTTCTTTTCGTTTCATGTCATTTACAGTCAAGAGCGGGGAATTAGCATGGAGATCATCGGCTTAGGCATTGCGCTAGGCTCGTTCAGCCAGTTTCCGTTTATGATTTGGTTCGACTGGATTTTTCGCCGCTTCGGGATGGTCAACATTTTGCTGTTCTCGGGCATGATTCATGTTGTACGCTGGCTGCTTTACGCCACAGCATTGACGCAGCAAACCGTTGTCATCATGTGGGCGCTCCACGGGGGGACATACATCTTGTTTTATTTGTGCCTTGCTCATTATGTGAACGAGAATGTCATGAAAGAGCTGAAGGCAACAGGACTGATGTTCAATTCGATCATTTTGCTCGGCGCTGGCAAAATTGTTGGTGCGGTACTCGGCGGCTGGTATTCGTCCCAATTCGGCTTCGCTTCAGCTTTCTGGCTTTGTACGGTGGTAAGCTTGGCGGCAACTGTAGCATTCTGGTGGGTGAGCACGCGAACCCCGCTGCTGCGCACACTGGCCAAGGAACAGCCGGTATCAGCAGGCAGTGCCTAACACCAAATTTGAAGGCCTAGTTGGTCAGGTATGGAAGGTGGCCAGTTCTACATAAATAGAAGCTTCTCATTAGAAGTGAACCTAGAACGATTAGGTTGCTAATGGGAGGCTTTATTTTTTTGTCGAGTGCCAAGCAAATGATCGGGGTAGGTACGCAATTGAATTCTACTATGAATACCATCTTTTAGGGGAATCATTATTAGATCAACTTAATCAATGATAACGATAGGATTTCGAATATTGATAGTTTTATTAATTATTCAATAATTACAGTTCGAGAAAGGAGGGATCAGGTTAAAGTATTTAAAAAGACCATACCATTCGGCGCTTCGTGGTGGGGAGTAAGCTTTCCAATGGCTGCTCTCAGCAATGCCTCTTTGGTATACGCGATGTCCATGCATTATTGGCTGTTGACCGCCTTTTCCGTAGTTATTTTAGTTTTATTAAACATCGTCCTGATCGTTATTTTTGTTAGAACATTCAAGATGCTATTTAATGGCAGCCTACTAAAAGGATAAAAATAACTCTTAATTATAGAGTTTGATATGTAAATATTCTTCCATTAATAGGTTAATTTTTCTTGTAAAAAGTACTTAAGAGAAATTAAGTTGTTTCAAGCAATAATAGTATTGGATAACAGGTGACTTTTCTAAAAATAATAAGAGGGTATATCGGATTTCTAAAATTTATAAAAATCTATGACGTGAAATGGAGTAGACAAAATGAAAATTTTAGTCATCGTAACTCACCCGATTATGGAATCTTCGAACTGGAATAAAGCATGGGTGCAAGAATTGCGGAAGCACGATGATATAACCATTCATGAGTTATATAAAGAGTATCCAGATGAACAAATCGATGTCTCAAAAGAACAACGTTTAATGGAGTCGCATGATCGAATTATATTTCAATATCCGCTTTACTGGTATAGCACTCCACCATTACTTAAGAAGTGGTTCGACCAAGTATTACTTTATGGTTGGGCTTATGGACCAAACGCTACTCAAATAAAGGGTAAAGAAATAAGTGTTGCTGTTTCAACATATGGTACGGAGGCATCGTATCAAGCAAGCGGATCAAATCGCTTTACACTTCAGGAAATTTTAAGACCGGTAGAAGCACTTGCCAACTTCATTAGTGCCACTTATTTGCCTCATTTTGCACTAAATGATGCCTCGAACGTTACTGAAGAGCGTCTAGCAAAAAGCAGCAAAGATTACGTTCACCATATTAAAACGGTTAAGCCAGCAGCTGTGCATACATGAATCCATTATTGATTCCTGCAACAGATCATGCTAGCGTCACGGGTGTCCATATCTTAATTAATGGCAGTCGAACATCTGAAGTGACCCCTTAAAGTTAGACAAATATTTTATGCAACCTGTTGGGCGTGAGCACGGTATTGTACCGGGCTCATGCCTTTTAATTTTGATTTGATGCGTTTGTGATTGTAGTAATCAATGTATCGTGCTAGTTCTAGCTTAAAGTGATCTACACTTTCAAATTCATTAAGATAAAGAAACTCCGACTTCATAATGCCAAAGAAGTTCTCCATCACCGCGTTATCGTAACAATTTCCTTTGCGTGACATGCTTTGGGTAATTCCTTGTTTCTTCAAAGCATGTTGATACGGCTTCATCTGGTAGTGCCAGCCTTGATCCGAATGTAGGAGGAGTTCATCCTCTTCGGATAAGCGTTTAAAGGCCTTATCTAGCATCTCAGAGACTAAGGAATAAGTAGGGCGGGGCCCTACTGTGTAAGTGATAATTTCACCGTTAAACAAGTCCAAAACAGGTGATAAGTACAGCTTTTCTCCAAATAGCTTAAATTCCGTAATATCGGTAACCCATTTCTCATTTGGTTTTTCCGCGTGAAAATTACGATTGAGTACGTTAGGTGCAATTTTACCTACTGTTCCTTTATGGGAACGATATTTCTTCATACGCACCACTGATTTCAAGCCTAATTCTTTCATGATACGCTGCACTTTTTTATGATTAACCCGATGTCCCCGATTATATAGTTCATCACGGATACGACGATAGCCATAACGTCCTTGATGTTCGATGTAAATGGATCGAATAAGGAGTTTTAGATCTTTGTCTAGATCGGGCTTATTCAACTGCTTTACCCAGTAGTAAAAGGTACTACGAGGGATGTCAGCAAACGCTAGCAATGCAACCACCGGGAATTCAAGCCTTAATTCATAGACTACTTGTGCTTTGTCTTGTTTGGTGATTTTTCCTTGTTTTGAACTAAGGCATTCAACTTTTTTAGATAGGTATTTTCCATACGCAAACGTTCTATTTCTGCTTTCAGAGCTTCAACTGAACCCTCCGCAGGTTCTAGTTTTTTCGAATTGTTCTCTTTCTTATTTGTCATAAGTGGGCGCCCCTTTTTCTTTGATTTCAGGGCGTCCTTTCCATCTTCATTAAATTGATTGCGCCATTTTCTAATGATCCCAGGGGAGGAAATATTAAAAATGACAGCAGCTTCATTTGGAGACGTCCCATGCTCGTTCATATAGTTGAGTACGTCTAGTTTAAATGACATGCTGTAAGCTGTATAGCTCTTTTCAAAAGCTTTTACCCCGTGATATTCGTATTGCCTAACCCACATACGTAAAACTTCATGGTTTATCCCTAATGATTTTGCAACGCTTTTAATTCCTTCCGTACCATTCTGATACTTAA
>NZ_JAQFVF010000019.1 GCF_027789125.1 Paenibacillus aestuarii
ACTGCAGCACCGTTCAAGCACGTTTTCGCTCTGTAAGCCGGATTTTTCGGACTACAGCTCGAACAGGGGGATCGTGATTGAGCTGCTCAGTCGTTCCTGAGCCTACGGGATAGCACCAAGAGTAACCACTTGTCCATAAGCTTACGGGATAGCGCCAGCTGTAGTCTCGATTTTTCCGAATTACAGAAGGACTTCTCGAGCCGCCATGCTCTGTAGTCCGGTTTTGCCCAATTGCAGCCCCAAAACAGGCATCCACACGCAAAAAGCCGCCTGTAAGCAGGCAAAACCGGACTGCAGCACCGTTCAAGCACGTTTTCGCTCTGTAAGCCGGATTTTTCGGACTACAGCTCGAACAGGGGGATCGAGATTGAGCTGCTCAGTCGTTTCTGAGCCTACGGGATAGCACCGAGAGTAACCATTTGTCCATAAGCCTACGGCATAGCGCCAAGAGCAGCTCACTTCCGAAAACAAAAAGCCGCTGCAGACCAGCAGTACCGGTCAACAGCGACTTTCTTTTGCGAGACTCGTGGGAGCGCGGATCTTGCTAAAAGCTAATTAATGCCCGCTTTTTTTAACAAGCTGCTCCCTGAAGCCTTTTTAAACTTCCAAATAATTAGCAGACACAGCACCAGCGTCAAGACACCATTGCTGATAAAAGCACCGTTCGCGCCATATCGGTCGGCCACGTAGCCGGCAAAGAGGTTGCCGATCGGCGTCGATCCAGCAAATACGAGCGAGTAAACGCTCATGACGCGCGCTCTATATTCCTCTTTAGCGTTCATTTGCAGGTTGGAGTTACTGTTCGTCGCAAACACGATGTTAAAAAATCCGTTCACAACTAGCACCAGCCCGACCATCCAGACGGAACTGCTCAAACCGTTAAGGATGAGGCAAACAGATACGACAAGGCTGCCGATGATACTAATAATCATCTTCGGTCCGTGTTTACTGCGGAAGGACATCGTCAGCGCCCCGGCAAACGAACCGATCCCTAAACAGGACATCAGCGTCCCGTACGTGGTCTCGTTCATGTGCAGCACATTTTTCGTAAACACGGGGATGAGAATGTTAAAGTTAAACGCCAGCATGCCGATCACGGTCACGAGCAACACCGTTTGAGCCAGCACCGGATCACGCGCGATGTAGATAATGCCGTCTTTGATCTCTTTCATCACGCCTTCCCGTGACCTTTCCTTTCGCACATATGGCGTAGTCTTAATGCGCATGATCCCGAAAAGCACAGCAATAAAGCTGACTCCGTTCAAAAGGAAGCACCATCCCGCGCCAAGCAAGGCCATCATCACGGCCCCAATTGACGGACCAACGATCCGCGCCATGTTAAACGTGGTCGAATTGAGGGCCACAGCATTCATCAAGTCCTCTTTGCCGACAATTTCAATATTAAACGCCTGACGCGTCGGCATATCAAGCGTATTGTTGAGACCCAGAAGCAGCGCCAGCACGAGAATATACTCGTACTTCACCGTATTCGTCAATACAAGCGCAGCCAACGTAAAAGCAAGAATCATCGACACCGTCTGGGTGATGAGCAAAATATTTTTTTTCGGAAACTTATCCACAATGATCCCTGCAAACAAGGAAAAACATAAAATCGGCATAAACTGGAAAGCGCCAACAAGCCCGAGTTTGAAAGGTGACCCCGTGATGGTTAATACGAGCCAAGATTGCCCGATATTTTGCATCCAGGTGCCGATGAGGGAAACACACTGTCCCAGCCATAAATTCCGATAATTACGATGCGTTAATGCGTGAAAGTGACGCTCAATAAACGTCGATCCGGCATGACGAATGTTCATAAATCCACCTTCTCCTCTGCGAATCTAGCAGCATTGTCGCCCATTTTCTCAAGAATCGAATGCGCCAGCTGCTTCTCTTCTTCAGTCAAGCCGTACGTTAGCCGTTCCCGCCAGTCTGTCAACACGCTCCGCACTTCACCCTTGATATTGAGCGCTTTCTGCGTCAACTGCACAATGTTGCGCCGCTTATCCACTTCACTGACACTTCGCGTGATGTAGCCCTGTTCTTCCAGCTTTTTTAGCGCTTTGGCCGTAGTGCCCTTATCGATTTTCAAATAAGCGGAAAGCTCTTCCTGCGACAGCCCGTCTTCCTTATACAACGCATTCAAAAAAATATGCTGGCCCTTGCCGATATCAAGATGCTTCAAGCGATCACCAATATAAGCCTGGCCATACCGGTAGAGCAACGATACCCAGCGCGGTATTGAATTTCTGGCATCGATCAATCTGTATCCACTCCGTTCGTCCAACCAAAAACTCCACCGAGCAATTAGTTGCATTTGCCACTATTATATTACGCCTGATTAGTTGCAATCGCAACTATTTTTCACGCACAATAATTTTCATGACTCTCGATCAGTTCACAGGCTGTGATGAACATTCCACACCCTTCGGCAATAAGTCGGAATAATCGGACAGGGGCGCGGACGGATAGCCTGGAGTCCGCATGAGCCTCATTTTCCATAAAAAATAGCCCCTCTACGGGGCTCACCTTTTTCTCGCGTTCTCGCCTTCCTGTTACACCTGCAAACCGACTGCACGCACGTCCGCTGCTGCTGCCGCCTCTCTCGGCAGTCGCTTCCTCGCGATCCAGCGGCGCTGAACGAGGAAACCGCGGATTCCCTCATCCATAATCATCGCGATGTAGACACCGTGAAGCAGCCAGCCTGATTTGATGCCAAGCAAATAGGTGCCTCCAACGGCGACGATCCACATGACAATGATGCCAACCTTCATCACGTATTGCGTATCGCCAACAGCGTTCAAGGAGTTACCGAGCGGCATGTTCCACATTTTGAGCGGCTGCAGTATTAAATCGAGAGCTAATATGCCAATGACGACAGCGATAATGTGCGGATTGTCAGTAAAAGCGCCTAAAATCAAGCGCCCGAAGCTAAACAGCAGCAGCGTGTTCACAATGACCACGAGCTCGCCCCAGAACAAAGCCTTGTATAAGCTGCGGTAAGCCCGCTCCATCTGTCCGGCGCCAAACAAATGGGCCACCTGAATTTGCACAGCCATGGCAAAGGACCATCCCGCCAAAAATGAAAACGATTCTAATGTATTCAAATACGTTCTTGCGGCAAGCTGCTCAGCCCCCATCGTGGCGACCATAGAGAAGATGACGACCTGTGACACCGTCCATGAAGCAGAGCTGAAGGCCATCGGCAGACCGACCTTGGCCACTTCCCCCAACAGCGGGCGATTGAAAATACGAAAGTCCCGCCACTGAATGAACACAGCGAACGATTTGCGGAAAATATAAAAGAGGACGATGAGCGCAAGCAGCCGGCTGCCAACCGTCGACAGCGATACACCGAACAAGCCCCATTTCGGCAAACCAAAAGCGCCAAAAATAAAGATGTAATTGCCGAGAATGTGAACCAGGTTCATTCCCACGGCTACCAGCATCGGTCCTTTCGTGTTGCCCGTGCTGCGAATGATCGTACTGAGCGTAAGCACTGCCGCCATGACAATCGTACCGCCGCCGACAATGCGAATATATTGCGCAGTCATTGCATGCAGTTGAACCGGTACTTGCAGCATTTGCACGAACATCTCGGTTTGCACAAACAAAAACAAACTCACGACGACTCCGATGCCTAACGTGAGTACGAAGGCCATGGAAGCCACCCGCCTTGCGACTTCTTCTTTGCCGGCCCCCAGCTTCTGCGAGATCACGATTCCTGCTCCGCTGGAAATCAAGGCAAACAGCACGATTACAGCCTGAAAAAACTGATTGCTGATGCCCACCACGGCAACCGCATCATCGGAAATGCGGCTGACCATCAACGTATCTGCGGTGCCAATCATAAACTGCAGGAACAATTCGATCATGATCGGCCAGACAAGCCCGAACAATGTCATTTTTTTTGCCGTATCCATTTTACCATCCTTATCCTCTTGCTCTTCTTTATATAAAATCACCCTTCATGTAAACGTGTACACAAGGTGGATTATTGAGCCTCCCATAGTATAGCACCCTGTATAAAAAGCAGGTAGACATAATTACAATTATTTTGGATAATGGACAGAGAGGGGAATGGACGCGCGTTCATTCACTGTTCATCTGATATAAAAAATAGGAGGATCCAACCACATGAAGTATAGACCACTGGGCAATACCGGAATCAAGGTTAGCGAGATCAGCTTCGGCACTTGGGCGATCGGAGGCTCCTGGGGAAATGTCAACGATGCAGATTCGTTGGCAGCGCTTCACCGGGCTATGGAGGAAGGCGTCAATTTCTTTGACACGGCCGACGTATACGGCAGCGGGCATAGCGAGGAATTGCTGGCCCAAGCGACTAAAGGCCGCGAAGATGAAATCCATATCGCCACCAAGTTCTGCCGCAGCGCCGATATTCATGATCCTGCGACTTACAGCGAAGAGCGGGTGCGTGCATTTTGCGAAGGCAGTTTGAAACGTTTGCAGCGCGAAGCGATTGACTTGTATCAGATTCACTGCCCGCCGCTGGCGATTTTGCAGCAGGGAACCGTATTCGAAGTGCTCGACAAGCTGAAAGCGGAGGGCAAAATCCGCCACTATGGCGTCAGTGTGGAGACGGTGGAGGAAGGTTTGTTTTGCTTGAAGCAGCCCGGTGTGGCGGCTCTGCAAGTGATTGTAAATTTGTTCAGGCAAAAGCCTCTGGACGAGCTGCTGCCGGCTGCGCATGCCCAAGGCGTCGGCATCCTGGCGCGCTTGCCGCTGGCGAGCGGACTGCTCACTGGCAAGTTCAGCGCGCAGACGCAGTTTGAGGCCGACGATCACCGCAGCTTCAATGAGAACGGTGAGCAGTTCAACGTCGGCGAGACGTTCGCGGGCCTGGGCTTCGCCAAAGGCCTTGAGCTCAGCAGCCAGCTGAGCTGGATCGCCGAAGGCCGCGAAAGCATGACGCGCGCCGCGCTGCGCTGGCTGCTCGATCTGGAAGCCGTCAGCTGCGTCATCCCCGGCTTCAAGAACACCGCGCAGGTGTTAGACAACCTGCAAGCGGCGAATGTCCCATCCTTCACGGCCGCAGAGCTGCGCCAGCTGAAAGGATGGTACGAGCGCGAAGTGCATGCGCATATTCGCGGCGCGTACTAAAGCGCGAAAAAGACCGTCCGCCTGCCCTTACAAGGGCAGCGTGGGGACGGTCTTTTTGTTGCACTACCGCGCTTAGAGGAACTTGACGCAAACCGGCTTGCCTACGGCAACGGTTGGCCCTGCCGCTTCCAGCATGCCCGTCACCGCGTCCACGCGGAATACGGTAATGCTGTCCGAGTCTTGATTCGCCGCAAGCAGGTAGTCGCCCTGCGGCGATAAAGCAAAGTTGCGCGGCGTCCGCCCATGCGTCGCCTGCGATTGCACCAACGACAGCGTGCCGCGCTCGTTGTCGACCGCATAAACCGCGATGCTGTCATGCCCGCGGTTGGAGGCGTACAAGAAGCGGCCATCACCTGACAGGTGGATATCCGCACAGGTATTCGCGCCGCTGAAGCCTTCCGGCAGCGTGGAAATGTCCTGCACCGCGGTCAGCTCGCCGGCGGCCCAATCCGCCTGCATCACCGTAATGGTGCAGCCCAGCTCATTGATCACGTACACGTACCGGTTGTCCGTGCTGAATGCCAGATGACGCGGGCCTGCGCCCGGCTGGAGCGCCGCTTCGCGATGCGGCACAAGCCGGCCGTTCGCCGCGTCAATCTTGGCAATGAACAGCCGATCCAAGCCCAGATCGGCGGAAAGCGCATACCGATTGTCCGGTGTCGGCACAATCGAATGGGCGTGCGGACCTTCCTGGCGCTGCGCGTTCGGTCCCAATTGCCCCGTGTGCTGCACAAGCTGCACGTGCCCGCCCAAGCTGCCGTCAGCTTCCACGGGATACACCGTGACACTGCCGCTCGTATAATTGGCCACATACACATAGTGGCCTCCATTACTGATATAACAGGGCGCTGCGCCATGGGTTGGCTGTTCATTTAATTTGTCCAGCTTGCCCGTCGCCTTGTCCAGCTTGTAAGCAGCGGCTGCTCCGCCGAGCATGCCTTGGTATTCAGCCAATTCGCTGACCGCATACAGATGCGTCCGCGCCTCATTGATCGTTAGAAAGGAAGCATTAGGGAGGTCGGTATAGGCCTCCACCAGCTCCAACTCGCCGCTCTGGCGATCAAAAGCGTACAAGCCGATCCCCTGCTTGTTTTGCTCATCCGTATAGGATCCGATGTATACGTAGATCATATGTTCTCTTTTCGCTGTCATTGCGCGTTCATCCTCCATCCTTCCTGACTGTTTCGAATTCAGTTTATCAAATACCAAAATTTGTTCAAGCTCGCCTGCCGCGAACCAGCGCCGTCACCAGCATCGCTATCACCGCTCCATAGAGCGCCACTTCCATATCGTGCTGCGAATCCCAGGGATCGCCTTGCGTCCCGAGAAACAGCGTGCCGATCTCGGGGGCGACGATATGGGCCACCCACATTTCGATGAGCTCATAAAATGCGCCCAGCGCTAACACGACCGTGCACGTGATGACGGACAGCCAGCTGCGCCGCAGCCCGGTCCACGTCGCCAGCGCCTCCCGAATCGGGTACGCCAGCAGCAGACCAAAGCTAAAATGAACCAACCGGTCATAATTGTCACGCGGCGAATGGAGCATAATCTTCATCCAAATATCCACGATATTCTCATTGTAGGAATAATGGGCGCCTAACGTATGCAAAGCCAAAAACAGCGCTATCAGCGTATATGACACATTGGAAAATACAAATTGGCGATACAAGATCATTAGCACCAGCAGGGCCAGCCATATCAAAAGATTTTCCAAGACCCAATCGAAACGGCTGTAAGGCGCTACGGCCAGCCATGCCCAATACAAGGTATAAATAACGATAATGCCTTGCAGATAACGGTTATCGCGAAATCGCTTGTTGCCACGTTCAGCCACGGCTGCAGCCCCCTTTGTATCCTTCTCAGGGTTAGGTTACCTCAGCATGGCATTTTCTAGAAGTACTATCTTTGCGTAGTACTGAACAAATCGTATTTGACTTCGGCGAAGTTGTGAATCATCAGCTCCTCCGCTGCCTTCCGTCCGGTTCGTCTGTCGATGACATGGCGCCAGATTTCATTCTCCCGGTAATGGCGTCCATTCTGCTCATGAAAACGGTGATTTCTTTCTTCCATATGGTAGCTGTACGGAAGCGGCTCATCACAGTATACAGCACCTTTGAGATGCTCCTCCGTCAGCCACAGACGAAATTGAAACAGGTGCTGCGTCGGGTTGTACAGGCGCAAGTCGACATAGTTGTAGAACACGCTCGCCCCGCTCCCGAACGGCAGCACGCGGTGATCATCGGGAAACGGATCGAAGCTGTGATGGTGGCGTTCAACCACTTGCAAAGGCGTATGCAGCGCCATCCAAAAAAGCAAATTGCCCAGCTGGCAGATGCCGCCGCCAACCCCGCGCCTAACGCCGCCCTTCGAGAGAAGCATGCCTTCAATATAGCCTTTGGCCGCTGTTGTTTTGCCGACCAGGTGCCAAAAGGAGAACGTCTCGCCGGGCCTGATAAGGATGCCGTCCATCCGACTCACGCTGAGGCGCAGGTTCGTAATTTTGTTCTCCTGCAGCTCGGGGTCTGTCGAGCCCAGCTTTCTGCGCAGTAGCGACTGATGCTTCTTGCACGTATAAGGGAGCGTCGTCTGCGCTCTGTGGCGCGCGAAACGGATGCCTGATCGCAGATTGGCCAGATGCCGCTTCAGGCGCAGCTGCGCAATGCGCAGCCGGTACAAGCCCGGGAATAGGGTCAACAAAGTTTGCTTCATGGCAGATGCTCCCTCTATGCCAAATATGTACGGGGATGGAAAGTGACTTCCAAATTTACCCATATATTTGACGCAGCACCCTACATTTTGGTTGTGCCAGTTGAGCAAAAATCTAGTTGATCCCCGGCTCTAAAGCGGATTATCCTTTTGGGCCCCAACTTCCCCCATCCGCTTTAGAGATTTAGCCCGCCTCCCCTAACAACCAGCCTCGTCATCAGCCAAGCTGCCTGATTTGCACGAAACATTTGGGCTCCTGCGGAATATCTTATCATCTAACTAGTAAGGAGGGGTC
Source organism: Paenibacillus aestuarii (assembly GCF_027789125.1). Taxonomy (GTDB): domain Bacteria; phylum Bacillota; class Bacilli; order Paenibacillales; family NBRC-103111; genus Paenibacillus_E; species Paenibacillus_E aestuarii. The sequence goes on from NZ_JAQFVF010000019.1 coordinate 8,126, forward strand.
GGTATGCATTGGCTTTCCATCATCGGGATCGGGCTGGCGGCAAACCTGGATAATTTGGGCATCGGGGTTTCCTTTGGCGCGCGCAAAATGAAAATCCCTTTTGTTTCCAATCTGATCATTGCCATCTTATCGATGATTGCTTCGTATTTGTCTATCACGGTAGGTCATGTCGTGACATACTACATGCCAAGTCACTTAGCCAACTGGTTTGGCGGATTGATGATCATTTTTATCGGCTTATGGGGCATTCGCACCGATGTCATGAAGCGCCGGTCTCCAGTCCCGAAACCGAAAGAAGGCGCCAATGAACTCACTGCTATGCTGCATGACCCCGTTCAGGCGGATAAAGACCACAATAACATTTTGTCATGGAAAGAGTCCCTCACCTTGGGCCTTGCCCTGGCCATCAATTGTTTGGCGGGCGGGTTCGGAGCAGGCATAACAGGCCTGGCGCCTTTGCCAACGACGCTGGCCGTCGGCCTATTTTCACTCCTTACCGTGGACCTGGGCATCCGGGCAGGCCAGCAGCTGGCCAAAACCTGGCTCGGCCAATGGTCCAATCTGGCAGGCGGCATTTTGCTCATTGCGATCGGCTTGTATGAAATCTTTATTTGAGCCCATTGCTCCTCAAAAAACCTAACGTTTGTTTAATAATCTCCAACGTTTCTTCATGCTGCTGCAGCAAGCTGACTCTGTCAAATTTATCCTGCGCCAGATCCCCTTCGATTAGCATCAGAACCCAGATCGAATACAAAGCGGCGTATTTATGATAGCTGCGCATAAAATCTTCCCCGACCGGCGTATCCCGCTTGGCACGTGCCTGAACATAACTTTCCAGGATATCCAGCCGAGCGTCCGGGCTAACCACTTCTCTGCGGTACATGGGACTCGTAATGTCAATCAGGCAAAAAAGGTCCCAGTACACGCTATTGTTATGAATGTATTCCCAATCGATAATGACTAGCTCTTGTTCCGTGCGCGCGACATTAAGGGGATATAAATCCCCATGCGACAGGACGATATCCCCCTCGATCTGCTCGCTGCTTGCAAGTTCACGATGATAATAAGCCACGTCCTTTTCATCAAAACCGTTATTATTCAGCATAGCAACAATGCGTTCCTGGTTAGCCAGCAAGCTCTCTTGAATCGAACGAGCCCGTGGGGTATGTCCTTCAAAGCCGGCCGGCAGCAGATCAGTTGGCAAAGCATGCCACAAAGGAATGACCGCAGCAGCTTCCTTCAGCGTGTCAGGATGGAAGCTATGCTTTAACACGCCCATGTCCTCTACCAGTATCCAATAATGCTCAGGCCGTTCTTCGGCAGCATACAAATATATCCGGGGAACGCGAACTTCAGCGATCTTGGGCAAAATATGCGTCTGCACCCAAATCTCTTTGCCGATGCTCGTATCATTTGTAAGCGGTTTAAAAATAAAGCTGTACACGCTTCCGTCCGTAAGAACGCGCACCCGTTCCACTTGATGGCCATTCCGGCCGGTATAGATTACTTCGCGCTCATGGGCGATGCCGTCCCGGACTTCGCCGGTTTCCGTAAACCATTGTTCGAACTGTCGCTCCATCCAAATTCACCGTCCTGCTAAGATATGTTGTGGGCCGCTAGCAGACCCATAAAGGAAATCGAGGCTGTTATTTCGAATTATAAACTATTCAGATTGACTTATGGAGGTGGCTTGCTAAAATGTCCGCAAAGCCTTTGGTATCCGTCATTATCCCTACCTATAATCGCCCGCTGGAGCTGTCCGAGCTTGTTGAATCGTTGTGGCGGCAGATGCACCGCAATTTACAGATCATCATCGTCAACGACTGCGGGCCGTCCGTTGATTTTATTCGTGAGCTCTACCCGGAGCTCAACATTCAAATCGTGGACATGCCGGACAATAGGAAGCATGTTCATGCCCGCAACCGCGGTCTGCTGGAAGCCAAAGGCGAATTCATCATGCTGTGCGATGATGACGATCTGCTGCTTCCTTCGCATGTGGAGCGCATGCTCCAAGAGATCGAAGATTGCGATCTCGTCTACGCCGACGTAGAGATTTTCGATTACGTCATCGAACACGGCGTACGCAAGCCGACGGACAGATTCGTTTTTGCTTACGAATTCGATATTCCGGCGATGCGCAAATTTTCCACCTTCCACGCTTCCGGCTGCCTGTTCCGCCCTGCGCTGCTGGAACAATTGGGGCCGTTCGACACGGAAGTGTTCCATTACTGGGACTGGGACTTCTTCCTGCGGGCCGCCGAGCGCTATCGCGTTAAGCGCGTCCCTGCCGCCAGCGTGCTCTATGCGTTCTCCCAGCAAGGCGGCAATATGTCTGGCCAGCTTGAGGACATGCGTCCCTATCTGGACCTGCTGTCAGCCAAGCATCAGCTGGGCGAGCTGCCGACCAAAAACTTTTTTCTCCTGCTGGAAGAACCGGAGGTCAAAGCCCGCAGAGCGGCTACCGAGCTGCTGTGGGACGGCGAACCGATCCGCTCGCGCTATTCACATTGAGCCTTTGATATACAAGCTGCGAAACTCGCTCGGGGTCATGCCTTCATGCTCATGAAAGCGCTGGTTAAAGTAGCTGGCGCTGGCATACCCCGCTTCTTGGGCGATCTCTTTGATCGGCCAATTTTCTTTCTCGATTAAGCGCTGCTTGGCGAATTGAATGCGGCACAGCGTAATGAAAGACAGCGGGGTCATCGACATGGCCTTGCGGAACAATTTGCAAAAATAGTACGAACTGACCCCCGCCTGCTCAGCCCACTCCTCCAGCACGAACGGCTCGCATGCCTTTTGCTGCATGGAGGGGAGCAGAGCGAGAATGCGCTCGATCGACTCCTTCCCCCGATTCCCGGTTAAAGGCGCAGCATAGCTCATAAACTCGCTCAAAATCATATACGTAAGTGTCGATAAATGCGTCGTCCGCAAGATGTTATTCGTCTCCGCCTCCATCAGCAGCTCATGAAAGGCCGCTTCCAGCTCGCCCCAACGTTTGAGCGTCCACAACAGGCGCAGAAAACCTTTTTCCAACAAAAACTCCTTCAGATGGTCCCCGTAAAAATGCACCCAGCGCACATCCCACGGGTCGTCCTCACTGCTGTAATATTTTTGCTGCTGATACGGAATGTAGAGAAAAGCATCCCCTTTTTGCAGCGTGTACAACGTCCCCTCATGCTCCAAGTATCCTTTTCCAGCAACGATAAAATGCAGGCTGTAGCTCGTCCATAACCCCTCTGCCCGATCAACGTCATGATCCGCTTCCTCCCGATACCAGCCCACGGATTCCGGAAAAATAAAATAAGACGACTGCTGCAGCATCGGCAGCATGACATGTCTGCGCATGGCGCACCCCCACAACCTTGATGACAATATTCCGATATCCGACGCAAAATATTGTTATATTCATTTTAATAAACTGATTTTATAATGACAATATAACGCAAAACACACCAATAAACAGGGAGAGATGATGACAAAATGACGAAGCTTCGCTGGGGCATTTTGGGCTGTGCAGGCATTGCAATCCGCTCCTGCATTCCAGGTATACAGCAATCCGAAACAGGGGTCGTAGCAGCGATTGCGAGCCGTGATTTACAGAAGTCGCAGGAGACTGCAGCCAAACTGGACATTCCCACCGCATATGGCAGCTATGAAGAACTGCTGGCGGATCCGAATATCGACGCCGTGTACATCCCGCTGCCGAATCATTTGCATAAGGAATGGACCATTCGTGCGGCTCAAGCAGGCAAGCATCTGCTTTGCGAGAAGCCGGCTGCGCTCAACACCGCCGAAGTGGAAGAAATGGTTGCCGCTTGCGAAGAGGCCGGCGTACTGTTTGCCGAAGCGTTCATGTACCGCCATCATCCGCGCTATGAGCGCATTCAGGCGATCATCGAATCCGGCGAAATCGGCGACGTTCGCGGCATCCACAGCACCTTCACCTTCAATAATCCAGGCGACAGTAAGAATGTCCGTTTCGTGAAAGCTTGGGGCGGCGGCTCGATGTACGATGTCGGCTGTTACCCGATCAGCGTTGCCCGTCTCCTGCTGGGCCGTGAACCGGAAGCGGTGACGACCCATGCCCTGTTCTCGCCCGAACACGATAACGTCGACATGATGATGTCCGGCCTTGTTGAATTCAGCGACAATGTGGCGCTTACTTTCGACTGTGGCATGTGGGCGAACTTCCGCAACACACTGGAAGTACTTGGTACCACAGGCCGGATCGAAGTGCCTTCCGCTTTTGTCGCGCGGACAGAAGAAGACGGTCTGTTCTACGTCATCACCGGCGACGGACGCCGCGTGGAACAAGTCCCTTATGTGAATCAATATGCACTGCAAGCTGACGACATGGCTTATGCGGCTTGGGGTCAGAGAGCTCTGCGTTTCGCTCCAAGTGATGCTATTCGTAATATGAAAGTGATCGATGCTTGCCTGCAGTCCGCTAGCGAGCGCGCCCGGGTTGTTATTCAAGGCTAACCAGCCATTACCAATTATGAAAAGGATGGGATCACATTGAAGCATATCCATATTCAAGGACTAGATAAACCGGTTTCCCAGCTCATTATGGGCTCGGACTTCTTCAGATTGAATAACGGCGAAGAAGTGAGCGAAATTCTCAGCCATTATTTGGCGATCGGCGGCAATACCATCGACACGGCCCACATTTATTGCGGCGGCGAAAGCGAGCAAGCGCTTGGCATTTGGCTGGATCAGAACCGGAACCGCGAATCGATTAACATCTTCACCAAAGGCGCGCATCATGACGCAAACGGCCCGCGTGTGAACGCCGAGGCGATCCGCAGCGACTTGTTTACCAGCCTTGAGCGGCTACGCACAGATTATATCGAGCTCTACGCGCTGCATCGCGATGACCCGTCCGTCCCTGTCGGCGCGATCGTGGAAGCGCTTAATGAGCACGTCGAAGCTGGACGCATCCGTGCGTTCGGAGGTTCGAACTGGACGCATGAGCGCCTTCAGGAAGCTAACGACTACGCGGCGCAGCACGGTCTAATCGGCTTCAGCTTCAGCAGCCCGAACCTCAGCCTCGCGAAAGCGAACGAACCGTTCTGGGCCGGCTGTGTGTCGGCTGATGCCGATACGCTCGCTTGGCACGAGCGGACGCAGCTGCCGCTGCTGTCCTGGTCCGCGCAAGCCCGCGGCTTTTTCAGCGGCCGCTTCACGCCGGACAACCGCGAGAACGCGGACCTCGTCCGCGTCTTCTACAGCGACGCGAACTGGTCGCGCCTGCGCCGCGCCGAAGAGCTGGCCCAGCAGAAAGGCGTCAGCACGATCCAAATTGCGCTGGCCTACGTGCTGAACCAGTCGTTCCCGACCGGTGCGCTGATCGGGCCGCGCAGCGAAGCTGAGATGCTGTCGTGTAACGAAGGCGCACAGCTTCAGTTGACAGCGCAAGAGCTCGCTTGGCTGGATTTGACGGAAGCAGCGGTATAACTACAGCAGCTTATACTTGGGCACCCTGGCTTTGATGCTGGGGTGCTTTTTAGTATGCGCCGCTCCTTCTCATCCCGATAGACGATCTATCCATGGGCATGATAAGATACAAGTAGCGTCCTTATTCACTTCATGGTCGGACAGGCGTTCCCTCTGGAACGCTCCCAATTAGCGTAAGATGCCCGCTTAATCATAGCAAAGCCCTTAGGAGGATCCATGGGAAAAACTGATGTGCGCAGAGATGCGATCATGCAAATCATTAAAGATAGAGGCTCCATCGCCTTAACCGATATCGTTCAGCAATTTGCTGTGTCTGAAGCCACCGCAAGGCGCGACCTGGAAATTCTGGAGCAGGAGAAGCGCTGCATCCGCACGTTTGGCGGCGCTGTGCTGGAAAGCCTGAAGGTGGAAGTCCCCTTTTTCAACAAAATGGACCTCTTCACCGAGGAGAAAAAAGAGATCGCCGATAAGGCGCTGCGCTTCATCGAAGACGGCGATATTATCGGCTTGACCGGCGGCACGACGACCACGTTTATCGCCAAGAAGCTCAACCAGTTCAAAAACTTGACCGTCATCACCAATGCAGTCAATATCGCTTATGAGCTGATCGGCACTCCCGGCTTGCAGCTTATCGTGACAGGCGGCGTCATCCGCACGCAGACGTTTGAGCTGTCCGGACCGCTCGCCAACGCGACGCTGGAAAATCTCAGCATCCGCAAAACGTTTATGGGCTGCGACGGCATCTCTTTGACCCGCGGCATGATGATCTACAACGAACTAGAAGCCGAAACGAACCGCTGTATGATGAAAAGGTCGATGGACACCTACCTCGTCGCAGACCATTCCAAATTCAGCCGCAGCTCGCTGTTCGTCATCGGCGAAGTGCAGGAAACGACCGGCATCATCAGCGATTCTGCGATCACTCCGGAGATGATGCTTGCTTATAAAGAGGCCGGCGTCCCTTTTCTATAACACACAAAATAAAAACACCTGTCAGCACTGGATTTATTGGTACGCTCCAGATATTGACAGGTGTTTTTTGTGCGTTATTTTCCCCGAGATTAACGTCCTGTGGAATACCAGTCCAGCACTCGTAAAGCACGGAGCGTGTTCCAGCGGCTAGGCTCTCCTTCCACGCCTTCCATGTCGAAGTGAACGCGATCGGAGTGCACGTTTTCGAGCGGCCATTTCCCGTCCGGATCTTGTTTCTTCGCCACCCACTCCACTGCCTCCGCGACCCGTTCGTCTGGCTTAACACCAGCGCTGCGCAAGTAATCCAGTCCCCGCAACACATCGTAATGCCAAGTGGTCGGGAACGAGAAACGCAGCCAATAGGTATCAATCACCTAGCCAGACGAAAGCGATCTCATCATGCGACGCTCCAGCAGGTACTCGTGTGCTCGCAGGCGAGCTTCCGTTACTGCAGCCGTTTCCCCCTTGGCTCTCTCGAACGCTAACAGCCCTTCCAGTACGCAGATGGTGCTGTGGAAAGAGGAGCGCCGGCTTTGTGGAGCGTCGCAATTCCAGCCTCCGTCCTCAAGCTGCTCGCTCAGGAGCCGCTCGGCGAGCAGGTCGCTTGCCTCTCCGAAGTAGGCGCCAGCGCCAAGGATCCAGCCATTGACGCAGGGCTCGGTCTCGCCGTCGAAGTAGGGCAGACCGCCCATACGCTCCTGCCAGACGATCCGATCACGTACAAGGCCGATCGCTCTTCGGGCTTCCTCTTCCGCTGGAGCCAAGCCCAAGTCCTTCAACAGCAGCAAGGTGTAGCTCGTGCACAGCCAATTCCGCGCGTCTGCCTCACCGCCCCAGTTGCCCTGAGGAGATTGCAGGCCGAGAACCCTGGCGCCCCAACCTTCCGTTGCAATCCGCGACCGCTCTTCGGCAACCCATTCATCCGGCTCCTTGGTTAAGTCCCGCATCACCTGCCAACGGATCGCAGGATCCTACTGGCAACTTCGCAGTCATAGATCAAGCGGCAACTATCTCCCAGTCGAATGAAAGGCGCTCATGCAGCCATAAACACTAAAAAAGCAATACTTTAAATCGCAAACAATGCGACCAAAGTATTGCTTCTTTAATGCCCTACACCTACTCCGCCTGCACCTGTGCCTGCGACTCAGTTTCCGCTTTCGGCTGCGACTTCATCTTCAGCGTAGGCAGCATAACCAGCACGCCAATGACGAATAGTCCCGCCGAGACCAGATACAACGAAGATAGCGGAAACATATCTTTCAGCTTCCCGGCTAAGCTCATCGTGATCACCATCGCTCCCATGAACAACGGATTCAAGATCCCGTTGACCCGTCCCACGTAAGCTTCTTCCGTGTTACCCAAAATCATCGTCGAGATCCCGATTTGAATCGCCGGGAGCACGAGTCCCATGAGGAATTGCACCGCAAGCGCAATCCACAGCGTATGAGTGACGCCCATTGCCGCGATCGTCACGATGCTGACGGCCATTCCCAAGGTCAACATCGCCTGCGGGGACATCCGCTTGGAGAAAGCCATCGCCAGCCCGCCACCAATAATCATAGCTGATCCGTTAGCCACCATGAACCATTGTAGATTCTCTTTGGGCAAGCCCAGATTCTCCGTGACGACGTAGAGGCCAAGCGGATTAATTAACCCCAGCGCAAGTCCCGCGACGGCAAAGCAAGCGCCGAGCAGCACGAGCAGCCGGTTGCGCCGCACATAGCGGAAACCTTGACCCATTTCCTGAAAAATATGAGTCTCGCGATTTCCCGCCGCCTCTTTCTTATCCGCAGGAAGCCATGTCAGCACAAGCGCGGAAAGCAGGAAACACACCCCCATAATCGCAATCGCGACTTTAATGCCGAAGTGAAAATATACGTAAGTGCCCATCAGCGGACCAATAATCATAAAAATTGCAAACATGGACTGATACATGGACATGCCCATTTGCATTTGCGATTCAGGCACATGAACCTTGAACAGCTTCATTCCCGAAGGTTGGGAAAATTGCGACAGGATCGACGAGACCAAGGTCGCAAAGAAAATGGCTTTCCAAGAACCGTAGTACAGCGTAATCATCACGGCAAAAACAGAGACGGCGCTTAGCAAATCGCACCAGACCATCGTTAATTTCGGCCTCCAGCGGTCAGCGAAAGCCCCACCGATGAACGAGAATAAGAAAATCGGCGCAAACTCGGCCACGGAAATCAAAGACACCGAAATCGGATCGTTATTGGTCATATCCGTTACATAGAGCAGGACCCCAAAGTTGCGGACCCAGATCCCAATTTGCAAAAACAAGCCCGACAGCATAATCGTCTGCACGAAGCGATTGGCAAGAAACGAGCGCATCGTCGGCGCTTCGGCTGCTGCAGTTGGTTGTGACATCAAACAAACACCCCTTCAACTTCAAATCACGGGTACGATTTAACACATAGGTGAGAACTATGTAAAAAGTTTCGCCCCCTATCTAAAGTACAGAAGAGGTGTTGATAAGTCTAGTGACAGCGGTCATATGACCAGTCACATTTTTTTCCAGTTAATTGGTGGATCTGGACATCATTAATGCTGCACCGACCGCGCCGGCCGATGAGCCCAGCGCCGAAGCGACGAACTGGACCGGCCCGCGAATCGCCGGCAAGCAGCGCTGCTCGATGATCTCGCGCATCGGTCCGAGGAGCGGCTCGCCGATATGCGAAGCGCCGCCGCCGAGAACGACCACCTGCGGATTCAGCAGGTGGAGAATGCTGACGAGCCCGATGCCGAGGGCTCGTCCGGCTTCACGCAGGATGCCGCTGGCGCCGGCATCCCCTTCCGCGGCCGCAGCCGCGACCAACCGCGCATCTACGCGGTTCGGGTCGCCTCCCGCGAGCCGCACGAGCGCGCCGTCCTGCGGGACGGCGCCTTCAGCCGCGCGGCGCACGTGCTCCGCGCCGCGGCGGCCAATGGCAGTGCCTGATGCATACAGCTCCAGGCACCCCACATTGCCGCAGGGACAGAGCGGCCCATTACCATCAATGGTAATGTGGCCCAGCTCCCCTGCGTTGTGGTTCACCCCGGCGACCAAACGTCCGCCGGAGATAATGCCGCCGCCGATCCCCGTGGAGATCGTCACGAAGATGCAGTCCGGCGCGCCTTGACCGGCGCCGGCCAGCCATTCGCCGACCGCCGCTGCGGTGGCGTCGTTCTCCAGCCGGACCGCGCAGCCGAAGCGGTCCGCCAGCACGGCGCTGACGGCCACGTCGCGCCAGCCCAGGTTCGCGGCGAGCGTCACGACGCCGTTCGCCGTATCGAGCGTGCCCGCGGTGGCGACGCCAATGCCGTGGAGCCCTGAGCGGCCGCCGGGCACGGCCGCCAGCAAGCGCTCGATCAGGCTGCCGAGCCGATCGAGCACAGCCTCTTGACCCTGCTCAGCCAGGGTCGGAATTTCCTCTTTGGCGATGATCGCGCCATCGCCTGTCACGATCGCTGCCAGCATTTTTGTACCGCCAAGATCAATACCTACATAAAAATTATCCATTATAAGTCCTGCCTCCATCCAAGCGAAAATTGTTCTGATATTGTGATCGGCAATCGGCCGACGGCTTGCTCTTCGCCCAATAGCACTTGAGCCAGCGAATACATCGCTAAAGGCCTGTTTTCATAACAAGCATAATAAGTCTTGACTTCCGGGAATTCCAGCAAATCATAAGGGTTGCGGCCTGACGCCACTATGAAATGCACACCTGGCAGAGCCGCCAGTGTTTGCACAAGCTCCTTCTGTCCTTTCGAAAAAGAGGCATTATAGGTGACCATCACAATTTGCTTCTTGCCTTCACAGGCGGCCAGCACCCGCTTCTTGTCTGCCTCGGACGGATTCAGCCCCATGTACAATTCCTCCACACGCCGGCCGGAAAGCTCAGACAACTGGCTGCCCAGCGTGCCTACCCGGTCCACGACCTCGTCAATTTCGGTGCCCGTCTGGACTTCCGTCCAGACGACCAGCGTCGGCTCTGCAGGATCATACGCCTTGCCGGATTCGTCTTTCACTAAGGTGATGCTTTGTCGGCTCAGCTCTTTCGCCAGCTCCTGATGCTCCGGCGTGGAAATATCACCGACAGGTACCGGATCCAGCTTATCGAATTGAATATTGCGCTTAACCTTATAGTTCATAATGCGCATTACGGACGCATCGATCCGGGATTCCGGAATCCTTCCGCTCGCGACGGCAGCCAGCACAGCTTCGATTGCCGCAACCTGGTGCTTCAGCGTATGGCTGACCAGAATCAAGTCCGCCCCGGCCTCAATCGCCCGAACAGCGCCTTCCGCAACGCCAATCCCCTCGGAAATAGCTTTCATTTCCAAGCAATCCGTCACGATCATTCCCTCGAACCCCAGCTGCTTGCGCAGCAGCTCGGTCAAAATCCGATAGGACAGCGTCGAGGGCACTCCGTCCGCTTCGAGCGCTTTGAACACCACATGCGCAGTCATGATCGCATCGACGCCGCCTTCAATCGCTTGAATGAACGGGGCTAGCTCGAGCTCCATCAGCCGTTCCATGCTGTGCGGCACGACCGGCAAATCGTGATGCGAGTCTTCCGCCGTGTCGCCATGACCCGGAAAATGCTTAACCGTCGCGATGACGCCTGTCTCCTGCAGCCCGTTCACCGCGTGCGTGCCCATCTCCCCGACCAGCTCCGCCGTTTCCCCATACGAACGGACCCCGATCACCGGGTTAAGCCGGTTGTTATTGATGTCTAGGCATGGCGCAAAATTCATATTAATCCCCATTTGCCGCAGCTCTTTGCCCATCACTTTCGCGCCCGCATACACGCCAGCTGGCGCAAAGGTCGCGCCTAAAGCCATATTGCCCGGCAGCAAGGTCGCCCCCTTCTCAATACGGGACACCATTCCGCCTTCTTGATCGACGGCGATGAATAGCGGCAGTCCGCCGTTTTGCCGGCTTAGCAGCTGCAGCTCCGCGGACAATTGGGCCATCTGATGCGCATCTTGGACATTTCTGCGGAAATAGATGACGCCGCCCAGCCCGTAATCGGTGATGAGCTTCGTAATATTAGCGTTAGGCTTTATCGTTTCAAAACCGCATACGAACATCTGCCCAACTTTTTGACGCAATGTCAGAGTTTGATTGTTAATCGTCACTCCATTCACTCTCCCTTTTTAATTCACATGCATCTCTTCCTTATTCGAGGCCTCCTGCTGCTGCTGCAGCTCCTCCATCAGCTTCGCCGGATCAGTCCGGCCTGCGATCAATTCCTGCATTCCCCGCTCCAGCTTCTCTCTCACCTTCGTCTGAATGCGGGAATCATAGGCTGTGAACGTCCCTTGCGCATTGGCGAACACCTGCAAAATTTCCATGATCAACGGATTGACATCGCTCGTATCCTTAAGCTTCATAGCCGGCGGCATGCCTTCTTCCATAAGCTGCCGCTTCTGCATCGGTTCATTATACATTTGCTTAATGAATTCCTTGATCGCCGCTAACTGCGCTTCGCTCACTCGGTTAGAGAAGCCGTAGGCATTCGACCAGCCACCGTTGATAAATCCGTCTCCCGGGCCGTTGATCGCAGGAAAATTCATAAACCCCACGTCGTTCACGATAGAAGACTTCTCAGGGTCAAGCAGCGGCGTATTGGCCCAGCTGCCGTCGAACATGAACGCCGCTTCGCCGCTGCTGAACTTGTTCTGCTGCTCCGCATACGACAACGCAAGGCTGCCTTCCTGGAGGTAGCCCTTCTTCACAAGCGTCGTGTATTTGGAAAAGGCATCGACGACATCCGGATCCGTCCAACGCTTAATACCGGACAAAAATCCTTCCACGACGTTAGGCCCCGCTGTCCGCACCCACATCGTATTCATCATCATATTGATAACCCAAGCATCTTTGGCAGCCAGCATAATCGGCGTGATGTTCCTCGACTTCAGAACCTCGGCTTCTGCCAGCAGTTCATCCCACGTCTGCGGCGGCTTCAGGCCATTATTCGCCAAAATCTTTTTATTAAAATATAAGCCCTCCACATATCCGGCCATGGGAATTCCGTAAATTTTACCGTTAACCGTAAACTCGTCGAAACTATAAAATTTATCGCTCAAGCCAAGCTCTTTCAGGACAGGAGTCAAATCAAGCAGCCGATCCGCCTTCACGTAATCCCGTGTATCCGTACCGCCGAACAGGTCAAAAATTTCCGGAGGATTCCCCGCAGCCATTTCCGCGCGCAGCTTCTCGAAACGGTTGACCTTATCCTCGACGCCATCGAGTGTAATCGTCAAGCCCGGAACGTTCGCCTCCGTCGCTTTGACGACATCCTGCAGCATAGCCAGACGCTTTTTCTGCGTATCTTTCACCTGCGTATGCCGGATTGTCAGCGATACCGGTTGAATTTTATCATTCGCTTTCGCTGTTGGCGATGCCGGCGACACCTGAAGGCCGTCAGCTGACGGCTGTGGATGACTGCACGCCGTTAACAAAGACGTGAAAGCAACTGTGCCTGCGACTGCGACCGCGACTGCCGTGGATATCCGTAACCGTTTTTGTGCCATGGATGTCTCCTTTGACCATAAAATCATTATAAGAATGAAGCGACCGCGCCTAAAGACCAGCATATTTCTAAAACAGGGGGAAAATTCTCTACCTCGCCTCGCGTCGTTTATCCCGGTATTCCGATGGAATTTCCCCAGTAAACTCTTGGAATACTTTGGTGAAATAGCGCCGCTCCGTGTAGCCTACCGCCTTGCCGATATCGGAAATGCTCTTATCGCTATGAAGCAGCATCGATTGGGCCAGCTCCATCCGGTGCTTGGTCACATATTCAACGAACGTTTCGCCAAAATGCTGTTTGAACAACAAGCTGAAGTAGGACCTGCTAATGCCCAGCGCGCCGGCAATTTCCTCAATGCCGAAGTCCCTGGCATAATGAGCACGGATGTATTCCTTAGCCGCATCCATCAATAGCTCGCTGTTCTTCTTTTTATTGCCGCCTTTCAAGCCTATCGTAACCAGCTGCGTCATCACTTGAAGCAGATGCTGGATGCTCTCGCACTTATCGAGCTTGTGCCAGACTTCCTCTTCTTCGCGCAAATCCATACAGTTCATTTCGCGCAGCTCCCGCAGCAGGTGGAGAATAAGAAAATGCAGCATCTGCGAAGCGCGCGCAAACGAGCTGTTCGGCAGCCCTTCCAGCAGTGTTTTCAAGCGGGCCAAGGCTCCTTCGGTTTGCTCACGGTTCAACTGCTTCAAGCCGTTGACGATATCCTCGACGAGATACCATAGCGATATGTTGGCGTCTGCCGCCTCCTTGACATCCTTGTAGACGAGGATGGACTGCTGCTTCTCCAAACTCAGCTGCATCAATCTTTGCAGCTTCTTGTAGACCTCGGGCAATTGTCGGATATGCACCGCTTCCGGATACAGCCCGATGCTGATGCTGAACTTGACGTTCCTCAGCACGTTGCCCTGCAAATACGCGGATAGCTGCTGCATAGTCTCAATTAGTTGTGCCGGATCCGCAAACTCACTGGTGATCAGCAAACACCACTCGCCCTCACGCAGCTGCAGCACTGTAAACTTAAGCTCCGCGTCCATGAGCGTGTCCTGAAGCACGTTTTTCACCGCAAAATTCCACAGCTTGCGCTCTTCCTCACTCCAAAGCAGCGACTTTTGCGAATACTCGTCCACATCCACCATGGCGAACACATAAGCCAGGCTTTCAAGATCCAAATCATTGATCGGCAGCAGCGATTTCGGTGTAACCTCGGTATAATTCATCACGACATCATACAACACTTTATCCAGCGCCAAATTGCGCACTCTGTCCCATCTCAGCTCATCATCCTGCTTTTGCTGCTTCTTCACGCGGATCTGCTCCGCTAGTGAACGGATCGTGCTCTCCAGCTCATCATAATTAATCGGCTTGAGCATGTAATCACTCACACCATAACGCAATAGCGTGCGCACATATTCAAAGTCCTGATAACCTGTGACCATAAGCACGAGACAGTGCTCATTGCGGTCGCGAAGCTTCTCGACAAACGTGATGCCATCCATCTGCGGCATGCGGATATCGCTCATCACCAGATCAGGAATGTGCCGGTCCGCCAGCTCCAGCGCCTCGATCCCATTCCTTGCCGTGCCTACAATATCGATCCCAAGCTCGTCCCAAGGAATGACCTGCTGCAAATTGCGCAAAATATTCGGCTCATCATCAGCCAAAATCGCTTTTAACCTCATGATCTCATCTCCTTGTTTTTGGGAATGACGATTTTCATCGTGGTGCCGTGTCCTTCCATACTGCATATATACATCCCGTAGCTGCTGCCGTATTGAATCCGGATGCGGTCAGCCACATTGCTGACACCAAGCCCCCGCCGCTCCTCCGTGACATCCATGATTTCATGGATCGGTGTCTTCAGCTCCATTTTGTACCGAAACTTACTCAACTTCTCATGGCTGATGCCTATGCCGTTATCCGTTACATAAATGCCGATACGCGTTTCCTCGTCTTCCACACGAATCGAGATCGTTCCTTGGTGCGTAATAGGCTCAAAACCATGTTGAAGGCTGTTTTCCACCAGCGGCTGCAGCGTCAGCTTAAGGATATAGCAATTCATCAGCTCGGCCGGCGCCTCAATGTTGTAGGTGAACTGATTCTCAAAACGGAATTCCTGAATTTCCAGGTAGCTTTTCAAATAGTCTAACTCTTGCTTGAGCGTAATTTCTTCCTTGCCTTCCATCCCGATTCGGAGCAAATTGCCCAGCCTGTACACCATTTGGCTCACTTTCTTGCCTTGATTTTGAATCGCCAGCACATTGATGGACTCCAGCGTGTTAAACAAAAAGTGCGGCTTGATCTGTGCCTGCAGCAGCATCAGCTCAGCTTTATTTTTGCGGTCCTGCTGCCGCTTCACCTCTTCGAGCAAATCCTCGACGCGAACGACCAGGCTGTTGAAGCCTCTGGCGAGCGCTTGCGTCTCATCTTTGCCGCTGACCTCGATGCGGGTCGTCAGATCGCCCCGTTCCACTCTTTTCATCGAGGATACGATGCGCAGAATGAACTGAATGATCCTTCTGACGAAAACGAGATTGTACACCAGGGCACAAAACAGACAAATAAACGTAATGCCCGCTACCCACTTCATGATCGTCTCGATTTCCCCAGCGACATATTTCCACGATGTAATGGACACGACACTCCAGTCCTGCAGCCCCATATCATTAAGGTCCAGCGGATACTGGGAGATGAGGCTTTTTTCATTGAGAAAATCGGCTTGGAAGCTCTGATTCGGATGCTGAAAATCCAGCTTACCCGGCAAAAGCTGCAGCACATTCGCGCCTTCCAGACTCGTTTTATTGTCATAGAAGATTAAACCGCTTTTATTGACAAGAAAATAGCGTTTGGAGTTTTCTTCATTCGTATTGAACGAACGAAAAATCTGGTCGAGCTCGTTGAAGCGGAAGCGCAGCAGCATATAGCCGCGGTTGTCCATCGTCCAAAAATCTTTGACCAGCCGCGCTTGGTAGAACTCCCTGTGCCCGGTCTGAAACTCTTGGTACTCACCGGGTCCGATCCACAGCGGCCTGCCGTTCAGACTTTGTATTTGCTTGAAGACAGCGCTGTCATGCATCGCGTTCCATGGGGTGAAACTACTGCTGCTGCTTCGCCCCGCACTGAAAGTTCGTCCGCGATTGTTATAAATGACAACCGATTGCACAGGCGAATACGTAAGGATCGAGCTGCGCAAGAGCGTGTCAAACGTATTGACATCATACGAGCTCAGCGTAGGATCATCAGGCTGAACGCCGTCCATCGTCCGATATATCGCCTGGATCCCTTCCTTTACCATCCAGTAATCCGAAAAGTAGTTCGCTTCCTTAAACATATAATAAATATTGCGAGAAATCGCTTGCAGCGAAACCTCGTTGAGATCGCCGTATTTTTTCTCGATCAGTTGTTGAGACACCGTGTATACGACCGTTCCGAGTACGAATAAAGGAATGATGATGAATAGCAAAAAGCCGATAAACACCTTTTTATTCAAGTTCATCTAGAGCTGGATGCCCCCCGTCCAAATTTCGGGCTCGACGCTGATCTCCACGTTACCTCTCAGCGCCTTGCTGATCATACAGACGAGCTCCGCTCGAATTGCCGAATTCTTGATCTTCTCCAGCTGCGCTTCCGAGGTGCCGGCTGCGGCGCGGATGCGGGGGCGGTGGATCAGCCGCTTCACTTTCATAGCTGGCGCCGTGTCTACGGTGATCTCGGAGGTCAGCTCCAGCTGCTCAATGCCTTGTTTGTGCAAAATTGCCCCTAACGTGATTAAGTAACAAGTCGCCGCCGCGCCCAGCAGCAAATCTTCCGGATTCGTTCCAAGTCCCGGGCCGCCTAATCCGGCAGGAACCGAAATCGGGGACATCAGGCTGTTTGTCCTGATTTCTCCGGTGCCATGAAGACCGCCTGACCATTCAGCCGTTAAAATAAACCGATGCTCACTCATTTTGCGCCCTCTTTTCTTCGGCCTAATCTTCTTTATTTTAATTCAAGACGCGCAGTTATTCCACATTTCGATTAAAAAATTGAGCGTTTGGATCAAAATTATGCATTATTCGACAAATGTTATCATCTTGGCGCTGCTTGGTTATCTATTTCTCACCTTCATCTGCTGATCTCTGCATGCAGCTGGTATCTCTTAAGTTGCTTGCGGTGATAGAGTTGACATTTCATTCTACTGAGGGTATAATTGATAAAATTGATTGACATGATAATAGTAAACACTTCAAACCAAACCTCATTTACCCCACGATTGAATAATGAAACGAAAGAAACCCCCTTTCCTTTTATCTGTATTCCCAATCTGCAGTAAACTCATTTATGGTAAATCCGAGGCAGCGTTTCGTGTTTCGGCAGCAAGTGTTTGTATAGCAATTCTCACTGGCGCGGTCATTGGAGCCGCAAGGATGGAAGAGAGGCAGGGCTTTCGTTGTTTTGATAGCATGCACAGGATTAACGCAAATTCATAGAGATCAATCGCATATCGAGGCTGTCTTTATTTGATGAAATAAAGACGGCCTTTTCTATTTGATGCCGGCAATGCGCGTTGCCACTTGCCAACTGCCCACTGCCTGCTTTGCCCCCGTGGTGATCTAGTTCGACTTCGCTTCGGCAAAACGGACTAAAGCACCAGCAACCGATCCATCTCAACTCTCTAAATCGGGTTTTTCGAACTACCACACCTGGCAAACACAATTACAACAA
The DNA here is from genome assembly GCF_027789125.1 of Paenibacillus aestuarii. GTDB lineage: Bacteria > Bacillota > Bacilli > Paenibacillales > NBRC-103111 > Paenibacillus_E > Paenibacillus_E aestuarii. The sequence goes on from NZ_JAQFVF010000019.1 coordinate 25,804, forward strand.
AAAACCGCTAGGGACCCCTAGCGGCAATTGCTACTAAACAGTGAACTTCTGCAGCGACAACTGCAGTTCTTCGGCCAATCCAGCCAACGACTTAGCGGAATTCTCAATCTCTTCCGTGGTGGACATTTGCTCTTGGCTGGCGGCCGCCGTTTCCTGACTCACACTGATTCCCGTCTCGGAAACAGCGCTGACAACCCCCATCACTTCTTCAATCCGCACGTTCGCAGCTGCTAAGTGATGAATCGATTGATTCACATCCTCGACTTTGGCATTCACCATCTCGACGGATTCTTCAATATGTACGAACGACTCTTGAACTTGCTCCGAGATCGTTAAACCTTCCTTTACCTTGCCTGCGCCGGCTTGCATCGATACGACAGCGTGATTAATCTGTCTTTGGATCGTCGCCACCAGATTCGTGATATCACGCGCGGAAGAAGACGATTGCTCTGCCAGCTTGCGCACTTCACCAGCTACAACCGCAAAACCGCGGCCCGCTTCACCCGCTCTTGCAGCCTCAATCGCGGCGTTGAGCGACAGCAAATTCGTTTGCGTAGCGATTTCGTTAATAACGCCGACAATTTTTCCAATCGCATGGGCGTTCTTGCCAAGCTCCTCAACGACTGTGCCAACTTCTCCCGACGCTTCGGCAATCTCGCGCATTTGATCGGAGATCGACAGTACGGATTGCTTCCCGTTTTGCGCAGCTGTAGTCGCTTGTCCGACCAAAATAGCCACTTCTTGCGCAGAAACGTCAATCTGCTTGGTGCTTTGCAGCATTTGATGCACTGCCTCGTTCGCTTGGTTAACACCACTGAACTGCTTCTCAAAATCTTGTGCCAACTGCAAGCTGTACGTAGCGACCTGTTTCGCCGCCATCGAGCTTTGCTCCGAGCTAGCGAGCAGCTCTTCGGAACTGGCCGATAACGTCAATGCATTATCCGCAATTTGTGAGACGAGCGTGCGCAAGCTTTCGGTCATTACATTAAAAGATCCTGTCAATTTACCGACTTCATCACGATAAGGATAATTTCCTTTTACTGACAAATCCCCACTTGCCGCTTTCTCCATCTTCTCCTGCAGTGCGCGAATCGGCGTGGTAATAATCATATTGAGGGCCAAAGCATTGACCGTCAAAATAATCATAGCAATGATAATCGTAACGATAATTACCGTGTGCGAAACCGTTGAATCGCTCTTGTTCGTTTGCTGGAATTGCTCTGCAGCAGCTTCTTTCAGCGCGACCAGTTTGCCCAGCGCTTCCACCGTTTGGCTCCCCTGAGGAGATACCTGTGTATTATAGACTTGATAAGCAACTTGGTTATTCTGCGTAGCATGCTCAATAGCGGCTGAACTGACTTCGCGGTACTTAGCATTCTGTTCTTCAAAAGCGTCATAAGCCGCTTTTTCTTCAGCCGTCATTGGAATTTGTCCCAATTTCGTGACCAAGTCATTATTTGTCTTAATGCCTTCATCCAATTGAGCCTTCAGCTTACCCTTGTACTTCACATCAATGGTCAGCATCATTTCCAGCAAGTTAGATTCGAGGTCATTAAAATTGGCTTTTAACTGATTGCCCCATTTAACAGAAAGCAAGCTTTCTTCGTACATTCTTGTCGAATTGCCTGCCATCTTATCCATATAGAAATAGCCGACCAAACCTACGATGAGTAAAAATAAAATAGCCATTGCATTCATCAGAAGCAACTTCGATCGCAACTGTAAATGGCGAAGCATGGTCATGCTGAAGTTCACATTCTTTACACGTTGAGCAAGCTTCAAATTCATTTTGAATTTCAAGATGACAGTTCCCCCTTCAGATCGGTTGATCTTGCGTCTGAACGTTCAGTCCGAAAGAAAACCATCTTTTCTAGTGATTTGGTGGCACTTTTTCTAACACTAGTTAAAAAATTTACCTATGGTTTATTTTACAAAATCGTTACTTTTATGTAAAGATAAATATCTCCGAAACACCTACTACTAAATGCATATTATATGTTAAAAAATTATAAGAATAGTTAACAATTACCTAATAAAGGTCTACCGATGATAGGAATAGTTGAATTTCCGCTTTATAGGAATGACAGGAGATCTAACATCTGTGGATATATTTATGATTAGCTGAGGAAAAAATCCTGCCTTCTTACATGGAGATGACAACACAACTCGATGAGGTCAATCGAGCTGAGATGATTACAGTTTACCGCCAGCTCCTCTACAGTTGCCTTCTGCAAATTTCTCTTGACCTTTTTCCGCAGCAAGCCTATACTTCTAATCAACCAAATGACGTGATCATGCCAATGATGAGCATCCAACTCGGAGGCGTTCTCGCCAAGAAGGGCCGATCGGCACAGGCCTTTCTAAGTTAACCGGACCCGCCCGTTATCGCGGAACCAAGTGGAGTTGCGTTCAATAAGCAGCGCAGCTCAAATTGGGTGGCACCGCGAGCTAACGCTCCTCGTCCCAATCGGATGAGGGCGTTTTTTGTTTTTTTCAGACATATATGGGAGGTATTCGCAATGACACAACAGAAGCGTAAGTTCAATTTCAACCCCGGCCCTGCAGCCATGCCGCTCGAGGTGCTGGAACAAGCGCAAGCGCAGTTCGTAGACTATCAAGGCAGCGGGATCGCGCTGATGGAGATGTCTCACCGCAGCCGGCTCGTCGAGGATTTGACCGAGGAGACGCAGCAGCTGCTCCTGGATTTGCTCGAGCTGCCGAGCGATTATCAGGTGCTTTTCATGGGCGGCGGAGCCAGCGCACAATTCGCGTTATTACCCGCGAACTTTGTTCAGCCTCATCAAACAGCCAATTATGTCCTGACAGGCAGCTTTGCGGAAAAAGCCTTCAAAGAGGCCGCCTACCTGGGACGCACCCATGCGGCTGCAAGTTCCAAAGCGCAAGGGTGGCGTCATATTCCGGCTATCGCTGCAGACGATTTAACCCCTGACGCCGCCTATGTGCACATCACGCTGAACAATACGATCGAGGGCTCACGCTATCTCGAGGTGCCGGAGGTTGGCGATGTGCCGCTTGTGGCCGATGCGACCAGCGAGATTTTAAGCCGCAGGCTGGATATGAAGCGCTTCTCCATGATCTATGCCGGGGCGCAAAAAAATCTCGGTCCCGCCGGCGTAACGGTTGCCATTCTCCGCAGCGAATGGCTGGAGAACGCTTCACAGGCAATCCCGGAAATTTGGCGCTATTCGACCTTTGCTGCTAATCGTTCCCTTTACAACACACCTCCGGTTCACTCCATTTATATGATGAATCTGGTGTTGAAATGGACACAGCAGCTAGGCAGCGTGGATCAACTGGAAAAGCAAAACGCACACAAAGCCAAGCTGCTCTACGACGTTATCGACGCAAGCGAAGACTTTTATCGAGGCATCATTGATACCGAATATAGATCCCATATGAATGTAACATGGAGAATGAAAAGCGAAGATTTGGAAAAGCGATTTATCCAGGACGCGGCCAACAACGGTTTTGAAGGCTTAGCGGGCCATCGGAGCGTCGGCGGGCTGCGGGCCTCAGCCTACAATGCCGTACCTGTTGAAGCTTGTCAGGCTTTGGCCGAGTTTATGATTGATTTTGCCAGGAAGAATGGGTAAGGTTAAAGCATATCTCATCAAAGCGAGGGAACTTACTTGAGTAATGAGCTTGTAAAAAAACTGCGTCTTGCCGGCTGCAAGCGGGCGCTTATCTTGAATGCTCCGGCCGGCTATATGGAGAAGCTTGAACCACTGCCGGATGGTGTTCTCGTCACGCAGCATAAAGAAGGTGCGCAAGCCTACGATTTCGTGCAACTGTTCGTGCACAACGTTGGCGAGGTGCAAAGCTTGGCTCCACAGGCCATCGAAGCTGTAATACCGGAAGGGATGCTGTGGATTAATTATCCGAAAGGCAGCGGTAAAATCAAAACGGACATCAACCGCGATTCTGGCTGGCAAACGGTCACCGATCTGGCCTTCGAGGGCGTCTCCCTCGTTTCTGTCGATGAGACCTGGTCCGCTATGCGCTTCCGTCCCAAAGCGCTGGTCAAAGCCCCGCGGAGCGAGCGGCTCGCCGTCTCTGCCGACAAAGCACCCAAAGCGCCCGGAAACGCCGATAAAACCGTCATTGTCCCTGATGATCTCGCCTCCGCCTTCCAGGGTCATCCCGAAGCCCAAGCTTTCTTCGCTACATTGTCATATACGAACCGCAAAGAATATGTCCGCTGGATCACCGATGCCAAACGGGAAGAAACTCGCAGTAGCCGGGTGGAGAAAACGATCGACAAGCTATCGCGCGGGATTAAAAATCCGATGGTCAAAGAATAAAAAAAGTCCCATGGACAGCATTTCTGCTGATCTCATGGGACTTTGCTTTTTTATTATTTGCTTGATCCAAGCTGATGGATCGGATGACCAAGTGCGCCTTCGGCAGCATCCATCACCATTTCCGTTAACGTTGGGTGAGCGTGAATCGTGAGGGCGATATCTTCCAGATTCGCCGCCATCTCGATCGCAAGCGCAAGCTCGCCGATGAGGTTGGACGCTTCTGGACCGACAACTTGGCCGCCAAGCAGCAAGCCAGTTTCTTTGTCGCCAACCAGTTTCACGAAGCCTTGACCAGCGTTTAACGAGTTCGCACGGCCGTTAGCCGCGTAAGGGAACTTGCCGATTGTTACGTTGTAGCCTTTTTCTTTGGCTTCTGTTTCGTTCAAGCCAACGCTGGCAATCTCCGGATCGGAGAAGACAACGGCTGGAATACCTTTGTAATCCACGACGCTAGGCAATCCGGCAATCGCTTCTGCAGCTACTTTTGCTTCATAAGAAGCTTTATGCGCAAGAGCAAGACCAGGAACGATATCACCAATGGCAAAAATGTGCGGAATGCTTGTACGGCCTTGGTTGTCCACCTCGATCATGCCGCGATCCGTCATTTTCAGGTTGATCAGATCAAGGCCAAGCTCACCGTCGGTGTTAGGACGACGGCCTACAGTTACCAAAACATAGTCAGCTGTCACTTGTTTCTCTTCACCTTTGACCGTGAATGTAACGGTTACGTCGTTTTCTGTTTTGGTATGAGATTGAGCCAGCGCTTCCGTATGAACTTCGACGCCGATTTTCTCTAAGTTGCGGGCAACCAGCTTCGTCATTTCTTTCTCAAAACCTGGCAGAACGTGATCGGAGCCTTCAAGCACCGTTACTTTCGTACCGAATTTCGCGAACGTTTGACCCAGCTCGATGCCGATGTAGCCGCCGCCGATTACAACCATGCTCTTCGGAATTTCACTCAGTTGCAGAGCTTCCGTGGAAGAAAGAATTCTTCCGCCGTAAGGGAAAGCTTTCAGCTCGATCGGCCGGGAGCCCGTCGCGATGATGCAATGCTGGAAGCGGTAGCGAGGCGCTTCTTGATCATTGAATACACGTGCTTCGTGTTCGTTAATGAACATGGCTTCGCCTTGGAACATTTGAATTTTGTTGCCTTTCAGCAGCTGACTGACGCCGCCCGTTTGCTTCTTAATGATGCTGTTTTTCCATTCTTGCACTTTCGCGAAGTCAACCTTCACGTTCTCTACAGAAATCCCCATGCTGTCCGCATGCTGTGCATGCTCATACGTATGAGCCGCAGAGATCAAAGCTTTGGATGGGATACAGCCGCGGTTCAAGCACACGCCGCCCCATTCCGATTTATCGACAATCAAGACGCTTTTGCCCAGTTGAGCGGCGCGGATGGCGGCTACGTAGCCGCCAGGACCTGCACCAATCACTAGCACGTCAATATCTAGAGAAGCATCTCCTACTACCATGCTGTTACACCTCCAAGACAAGAAGCTCTGGATCAGCCAGAAGCTGCTTGATGTAGTTCAGGAAGCTTTGCGCTGTCGCTCCGTCCACGATACGGTGGTCAAAGCTCAAGGACAAGGCCATAACCGAAGCGGCTACGATTTCCCCGTTTTTCACCACTGGTTTCTCTGTAATGCGGCCTGCACCCAGAATCGCAACTTCAGGGAAGTTGATAACTGGTGTAAAGAACATACCGCCCACAGAACCGATATTCGTAATGGAGATCGTTCCACCCTTCATCTCAGCAGGAGCCAATTTGCCTTCGCGTCCGCGAACGGCAAGATCCTTGATGGAAGAAGCAATCGACCATACGTTTTTGCGGTCTGCGTCATGAATAACTGGCACGAGCAAGCCATTGTCTGTATCGGTTGCGATACCGATGTTGTAGTACTTCTTGTAGACGATCTCTTGTTTCTCTTCGTCGATCATCGCGTTCAATGCCGGGAATTGACGGCAAGCCGCTACCAGCGCCTTCACGATGAATGGCAGGTAGGTCAACTTCACGCCTTTCTTCTCGGCGAGAGGCTTCGTGCGCTCACGCAGCGCCACAAGAGCTGTTACGTCGATTTCGTCCATCAACGTGACGTGCGGAGCCGTGTACACGGATTTGACCATCGCGTTCGCGATCACTTTGCGGATGCCTTTGAAAGGAACGCGCTCTTCTACGCGATCGCCAACTGCAACAACCTGCGCGCTTGCCGCAGGTGCTGCCGCGCCAGCTGCTTCACTCGCAGCTGGTGCTGCCGCTTGAGCTGCCGCAGGAGCAGCTCCTGTGAAGCCAAGCACGTCCTCACGCGTGATGCGGCCGTGTTTGCCTGTAGGTGTCACCTCTGCGAGGTTGACGCCTTTTTCTCTTGCCAGCTTGCGCACGCTAGGTGTCGCAAGCACTTCGCGGCCAGCAGCTGCCGTAGGCGCTGCTGCCACGGCTGGCGCTGCGGCTGGAGCCGCTGCCGGTGCCGCCACAGCTGCAGGTGCTGCAGCTGGCGCCGGTGCTGCTGCCGGAGGCGCAGCTACGGCCGTACCGCCGCCTGTATGGATCGACTCCGCAGGAATTTCACCTGTAACTTCGATCGTCATGACCAATTCGCCGACATGGCAAATTTGGCCGTCTTTTACTTTTATATCTACAACTTTTCCTTCAACCGGACAAGGAACTTCAACGACAGCTTTATCGTTCTGAACTTCCATCAGGATCGTTTCGTCGGTAACCGTATCTCCGGCTTTAACCAACATTTTCACGATCTCGCCTTCATGTATGCCTTCACCAAGCTCTGGGAACTTGTATTCAAACAATGCCACGTGTGCTTCCTCCTCTTACCTTCGACTGGACTGGATTAGAATTCGAGTACTTGCTTGACGCCTGCGATGACACTTGCCGGGCTAGGCAGCCAAGCGTCTTCGATTTGTGCGAATGGGTAAATTGTATCTGGCGGAGCTACACGAAGCACTGGCGCTTCCAAGTGCAGGATCGCTTTTTCATTAATTTGTGCGATAACTTCGGCAGCTACACCGGAAGTTTTCTGCGCTTCTTGAACGATGATCGCACGGTTCGTTTTCTTAACGGACGCGACGATGGTATCGATATCCAGCGGAAGCAGCGTACGCAAGTCGATAACTTCGGCTTTAATGCCTTCTTTTTCAAGCTCTTCAGCCGCTTTCACGGAAGTATGAACCATCGCGCCGTAAGTAATGATGGTTACATCGGAGCCTTCGCGAACGATATTAGCTTTGCCAAGCTCAACCGTATACTCGCCTTCAGGCACTTCTGCGCGGAATGCGCGGTATAAGTTCAGATGCTCCATGAAGAAAACCGGGTCATTATCGCGAATCGCGGAAATGAGCAAGCCTTTTGCATCGTAAGGGTTGGATGGAACGACAACTTTGATACCAGGCGTTTGCACAAGCAAACCTTCCAATGGATCTGTGTGCAGCTCAGCTGCTTTAACGCCGCCGCCAAAAGGCGTACGGAAAACGATTGGCGCATTGTAGCGGCCGCCGGAACGGTAACGCATACGAGCTGCTTGAACGCAGATTTGGTCGAGCGCTTCGTAGATAAAGCCTACGAACTGAATTTCAGCGATCGGACGGAAGCCTTGCACGCCCATACCGACGGCAAGTCCACCGATGGCGGATTCGGCAAGCGGTGTATCGAATACGCGGTCTTCGCCGAATTCTTTTTGCAAGCCTTCTGTCGCACGGAATACGCCGCCGACGTGGCCTACGTCTTCACCGAACAAAATTACGTTAGGATCTCTTTCGAGTTCGACGCGCATTGCGTCTTTTATCGCTTGAATCATTGTCATTTGTGCCATGACTTTTTCGTGCCTCCTAAGAAAACTGGTTATCGTAAAATGAACTTATTTAAATGCCTGTTTTTGCTCTTCCAAGTGCGGCGGAGTTGTTTCAAACATGGAGTCGATCAAGCCAGGAATCGTCATTTTCTCGGTTTCTTCGGCTTTTTTGATTTGCTCAGCAACAGTTGCCTTCGCTTCTTCTTTTACGCGAGCCTCTTCTTCTTCGCTCCAAAGACCTTTCTTTGTCAGGAAGATGCGCATACGCGTAAGCGGATCTTTTGGCTCCCACTCAGCCTCTTCGTCTTTGGTACGGTATTTCGTTGTGTCATCGGCCATGGAGTGCGGACGGTAGCGGTATGTCAACGCTTCGATCAACGTAGCGCCTTCGCCTTTGCGACCTCTCTCAGCAGCTTCTCTCACCGCTTGAACAACTGCGAGAACGTCCATACCGTCGACTTGCACGCCTTTGATACCGGCAGCTACGGATTTATGAGCAACGGACAGCGCGCCTGTTTGTTTTGCGTAAGGCGTTGTGATCGCATAGCCGTTGTTTTGTACAAAGTAAATAACAGGCAGCTTGAATGCGCCCGCGAAGTTCATGCCTTCGTAGAAATCGCCCTCGGAGCTTCCGCCGTCACCTGTATAAGTGATAGCAACGCGCGGCTGATTGCGCTTTTTGAACGCCATTGCTACGCCTGTTGCGTGTAGAATTTGCGCACCGATGATGATTTGCGGCATCAGCACGTGTACATCTTCTGGAATTTGACCACCGTGTTGGTGACCGCGGGAATACAAGAATGCTTGGTACATAGGAAGACCATGCCATACCAGCTGTGGCATATCACGGTATCCTGGGCAGATGAAATCATCTTTATTTAAGGCAAATTCACTACCGACCATGGAAGCTTCTTGACCGGAAACCGGCGCATAGAAACCAAGGCGTCCTTGACGGCCGAGGTTTACTGCTCTTTCGTCCCATACGCGTGTGAACACCATTCTTCTCATTAATTCTTTTAATTGATCATCGCTCAAATTAGGCATTTTGTCAGGATTGACGATCGTACCGTCTGGAGCCAGAACCTGTAAAGGTTCAACCTTCTCTGTGGTAACTTCATAATTCGCTTGGCTGACGAGTGGCTTACTCATACCTTTTCACCTCATATATGATTTTGATGCCTGCTAACTGAATTTCTGTTATAGTATTATTATAAACCTGTTTTTGTGAATTGTACACCAGTTTCCCTTAAGAATCTAAGGTCTTTTCGCCTTTTTGTATAGTACAGTTCCTGAAAATATATAATACAGTTAATAACAAGTTAATAAACTGCTATAATACACCTCACCTTTTTAAGGAGGATTTTTCCAAATGGACGACTCTCGCTACTACAAAAGAACGATCGTGAAGGATGAGCTTGCCTCCTCCCATCTGGGTGAGATCCGCACCCTGCGCATCTACCTCCCGCCGGGCTATAACGAGCTGCTTTCTTATCCGGTGATCTACTGCCAGGACGGGGAGCAGTTTTTCAATTTCGGGCGCATAGCCACCACATTGACCCGCTGCATTCTCGATGAGGGCCTTGAGCCTGCCATCGTGGTTGGTGTCGATGTTGATGTGTTGACCCGCACTTCGGAGTATGCCCCCGAAGGCGAACGCCACGACACTTATTGCCGCTTCTTCGCGGAAGAGCTGCTCCCGTACATCGAGGGCAAGTACCCGGTGCGCAGTGACCGCACGGAGCGCATATTGGCGGGAGACTCTTTGGGAGGCACGGTTTCCCTGCATCTCGCCTTAGATTATCGTAGCCTTTTTTGCCGTGTAATATCCTTGTCCGGGGCATTTTTCGACTTGACACGCTCGCGTCTGGAACGGGAGGACGACCTGTCCTGGCTGGAAATGTACATGCTCATCGGAATGGATGAAACGGATGTCACAACCGAGCGCGGCACGTTTGACTTTGTTAGAGAAAACCGCGAAACCAAAGCGGTCCTGGAACGCAAAAAAGCCGGGCTTCTTTACCTCGAGAAGCCCGGCAAGCATATTTGGGGGTTCTGGCAGGGGGAATTGGACGCTGCTTTGACGTATTTTTTGGGGTGAGTGGCGCGGGGGCTCTTCGCGAGCTCAATATAGACCAAATAGCGGAAGTCTCCCTTCCGCTATTTGCTGCGCAAACCCCACTTCGTGACTGACTACGACTCTCACGCTTTTATCCCGTAACGCTGCTTCATCAGCTCAATCATCGCGGTGATCGACGCACGGTTCGGATACCCCGGCAGCTCGCTGCCATCCCATTCGCGGCTCCCCCTGCTCCGCATAATCGCGAGTACCTGCTGGGCAAACTGCTCCGCCGATAGAGGCTGCCGCAAGCACTCGGCCAAGCTTGCCATGCTCCCCGGCGCCACATGCGGATAATCTTCTGCAGCCGCAGAACCCGCAGCCCGCGTATAAAACTCCCGCGCAAGCGCCCCCTTCTCCTCACCCGCTCCAGCGACGATGACAAAAGCTTGCACAGAGATCGCATGCTGCTGACGCCGCTGCGCAATGCCGCAAAACTTGCGTCCGTCAATACTCAAGTCGAACTCTCCCGGGCAAAATGAGCCGATCACCTCACCTTGATCAATCCGGCTCGTTAAATTGAGCATAACCTCCCGGATTAAGGCCACCATGGTCTCAAAATCTTTCCGATGCTCAATATCCCCCGGCGTTTTTGGCAGCAGTAGCGATACGTTCACCACATTCAAATCCAACGGAACAGCCGCTCCGCCCGAGTTGCGCACAGCCGTGTCATACCCCTGTTCCCGCAGCCAGCGCTCCGCAGCCCCAGCCAAGGGCAGCCTGCTGTCCCTGAGCCCCATCACAAACGCCCGGGGATGCCTCCATAGATGAAGAATCGGCGGCATGCCTTGGCCCATTGCCCGGCATAAGAGTTCTTCAAGCGCAAATGCGTATAATATATCGTGCGGCTCCGGATCATGAAGCCGGTTTAAGATCGCCATATTTGCAGGCAGTTGATTGTGCGTCACTCTATTCCATCTCCCGAAATCTTAATTCCATTCTATCCCTAGAATTGTATCCGATAAGGACAAGCCTCGCAATGAATGAACGACCGAAAGGAGGGAATTCCGATGAAAAAAGCAGGACATCTGTTTCGCCAGACGTGGTTTTTCATTCTTGTGGCTATCACGCTCATCATCGTCCTGCCGTTTCTCATTTGGCTGTGCCTCCCTTCCCATCCGCTTCATGTATGGATATTGGACAAAACACCGGAAAGTGCACGTGAGCATAAAGGTGTCATGTGGACACTGAATCATGACAAAATCATTAACGCCGACACATCCCGCCCTTTTGACTATCATACTGACAATTACGGGGTAGTCCGCGATGCCAGCAACGGCACTCAAGTCCGTCCGTTTCCTCAGCAGGTCGACACCCCTTCACCGAATCTGATTTATGTGGCGGATACATATGGAGGCGGAAGCAGTTATTCAAGCGCAAGCGGCTTGCGTGCGGAAGATATGAATCCCATCCTGACACATATTAGCCGAGGGACTACACTTATTGCCGAGTTCAACTCTCTTGGCGCGCCAACACAACCTGCCATCCGCAATCAGATGGAACAAGCGCTTGGTGTGGATTGGCTGGGCTGGACAGGCCGCTATTACACTGACTTATCAAGCAGCGCTGACGTGCCCAAAGGCGCCATTGCCGCCTACGAAGCGAATGAACAACGTTCCTGGGACTTCCAAGGGCCTGGGCTCGTACTGATCTCGGACGATAATCGCGTCATCGTGCTCGAGCAAGGCAAAGACATTGGCAAGAAGCTCGTTACTTTCGCCTATAGCCCTGACTATCGAACTGAGTTTGGTGCAAAAAGCTCCGCATATTTCAGCTGGTTCGAATATGGCCACGCCGCAGCGGGCACTGACGTGCTGGCCAATTATCATATCGACGCTACGCCCGACGGCTTGGCCAAATTGAAAGCGCAAGGCTTGCCAGCGGATTTTCCCGCCGTTTACCGCAAACATGCCGACCCGTATACGAGCTATTATTTTGCCGGAGACTTTTCTAACAATGAAGCCATTCCTTCGCGCTGGGGCATGTGGGGGATCGAGTGGCTGAAAACCTGGTTCACACCCGTTGCCGCAGGAGATACGGACGCTTTTTATTGGCAGATATACGTACCTTTAATGAAACAAATCTTACATAATATCACAATAGAACCCGCACCCGCTGCAGCGAACGCATCTTCGGTAGCCGGAGTAGTAACAGGCCCGCTGGTCGCCATCCATGACGCGAACGGCGTCAAACAAGTATCTATGACCCAGAACGGTCATCTTGCCGTCTTTGATGGTACGTCGTGGCAGCCCCGTTTTTGGAACGGGATTAACTTTGGGGCGACGAGGCCTGGCCATTATCCCGGTGAGCTGGCGACGAGCAAGGACGATTACTTGCGCTGGTTCCCGCAAATGAAGCAGATGAACGTGAATGTCGTGCGGGTGTATACGATATTGCCGCCTGATTTTTACGAAGCGCTGGATGCGTTTAATCAAAATCGTAAAGACCCGCTGATGCTCCTTCAAGGGGTGTGGACACCCGAGGAGGAGTTGATCGGGAAGCAGCGCGAAGGAAACGATGCGTATCGTACGGACATCAGCGATACGTTCCGCAGCGAAATCATCAATGCCGTGAAAGTCATTCACGGCGATGTTACGCTGCCTTCAGGGCCGGGCCATGCTGGCGGCGCGTACAAAACCGATGTATCCCGCTGGCTGCTCGGCTGGATCATCGGCACCGAATGGTACCCTTACGCTGTCAAGGCTACCAATGACCATCATCCCGGCACACGTCCGTATGCCGGGACTTATTTCGAGGCTGCTGCCGAAGCCTCGCCTTTTGAAAGCTGGCTGGCCGGCATGCTCGACACGGCCGCTATACAGGAAATGAAATACGGGTGGCAACACCCGATTTCATTCACGAACTGGCTGACGACGGACCCGCTCCGTCATCCGAATGAACCGCTGCCGCAAGAGGATCTCGTCACCGTCGATGCGATGCATATCCTGCCGAAGGCGGGATGGTCATCTGGCTACTTCGCTTCCTATCACGCCTATCCGTATTACCCGGATTTCCTGCGCTTCCAAGCGAGCTACCAGACCTACCGCGATGCGCGCGGCCAGATGAATCCGTACGCAGGTTATTTGCATGACCTGCGCCAATGCCATCCCGGCATCCCGCTGCTGATTGCCGAATTCGGCGTGCCCAGCTCCCGTGGCATCGCCCATTACGGCTCGGCCGGCCGGAATCAGGGCATGCATACGGAACAAGAGCAGGGAACAATGGACGCTGACATGATTCGCAGCATATACGACGAGCATTACGATGGAGCAATCCTTTTTGAATGGCAGGATGAGTGGTTCAAGTTCACGTGGAATACGATCGATTACGAGATTCCGGAGGAACGCCGCGCTATGTGGCATAACCGGTTAACCAATGAGGAAAATTTCGGCATCATCGCCGTAGAGCCTGGCCAATCGCTGTACGACACGATCAAGGTGGACGGCAAAACGGATGATTGGAGCCACCGCAACATAAAACTCCACGCTGCCTATGACGCTTTTGATGTGACAGCCGCCCATGATGCTTCAAATGTTTATTTGCTGCTGGAGAAAAAGCAAGGCGCTTGGGATCTGGAGCATGAACCGGTGACAATTGGTTTTGATACGCTGGGGGGAGGCTCGCATACAGCCGACGTTGCGCCCGGCTTTACCTTTTCGGAAGGCATCGAGACCTTGTTGACCCTGCGTGGGGAGGCTGATTCCCGGATGCTCATCAATAGTGCCTACGATCAGCACACCTGGCTTTACGGTGCCATCAAAAAAATGCTGCCCCGCCCGCTCAAACCCGAGTACCTCCGTGCGGAAAATGGCATTTTTCTGCCTTGGCGGTTGGCGCTGAATAAGCCGCTCTATCTCCCGCAGAGCCGCGTGCATATGCCGTTTGAGGAGTATGAGGTCGGGGTTATGCGCAAAGGCATCAGTGATCCTGCGGCTGCGAATTTCAACACACTCGCGGACTGGTATGTAAGCAACCAAATACTGGAAGTTCGCATTCCTTGGATGCTGCTCGGCTACACGGATCCCAGCAGTCATTTGGTCTGGGATTACCCTTTTCATGCTGGAGCGATCGTAGCTGTGCCTAGTAAGGGCATCCGCATCATGCCTTATATCGGAAGCACGGGTCCTTCCCAAGCGGTGGCCCCGCTCTTTTACGACTGGAGCAATTGGAATGAGCCCGTCTACCATGAGCGCCGAAAACTCGGCTTTGACATCCTTCAGCGCCTGTATGGCGAATTGAAGCAGCCTAAGCATAAATTGGACCCCAACACCACAAAATGATGGTGTCAGGGTCCTTTTTCAAGCTCGGCCAGCGCCCGCCAATCCGCCCTACTTCGCAACAGGCGGATTATTAGGCGGCTTCACGCCCATAATACCGGATTTACGCGTCATTTCGCCCCAGTCTGCGCGTTTGCCGCTTAACGCTTGAAGGAAGCCCTCGAAGCGCCACAGCGTCATCAACGGCCTGTACCAGAACGCCTCGGACAGCGCAAACAGGAATAGCCGCGACATATCGGACAGCCGGCTGTATTTGTGCAAGCCCCATTCTTCCAGCAGAACGGCGCCCATCGACAGCAGCGATCCATACAGCAGCATGACAATCGACAAAATGATCGCATACTGCACATTGACGACATCCAGGAAATAACCGACAAGGATGCATAAGTAACCCAAAAGCTCCACGACTGGGCCAAGCAGTTCAATCAGCACAAAATAAGGAATGGAAATAAGTCCAATGGTGCCGTAGCGCGGATTCAGAAACATTTTCTTATGCTTCCACAAGCTTTCAAATAAACCCCGATGCCATCTCGTCCGCTGCCGGTGCAGCACTTTCAGATTCTCGGGTACTTCCGTCCAGCACACCGGGTCGGAAATATAGACGATGCGGGCTTTGCTTTTTTTCTCCTTGACAAGACGGTGAAGGCGCACCACCAGCTCCATATCCTCGCCGACCGTGTTGACTTCGTAACCGCCTGCTTCGATGACCCAGCTTTTCTTGAACACACCGAACGCGCCGGAAACGATCAACAGCAAATTGTATTTGCTGAGGCCCATGCGCCCCATCAGAAAAGCCCGCAAATACTCGATAACTTGCATCACCACGATGCGGTTTCTCGATAACGCGACGGCGCCTGCGGCCAGATGTCCGCTTGAGATCTGACTGCCGTTGGCGATACCCACGCTGCCGCCCGTCGCGATAATTTCCTCACCGGGACGAGCCTCGACAATCGGCTTCATCACTTTGATCAATGCATCCATATCCAGCACCGAATCCCCGTCCAGAGAGACAAAATAAGGATATTTCGAAAAATTAATGCCGACATTGAGCGCGTCAGACTTACCGCCGTTTTCTTTGTCAATAAAGAACAAATTCGGATGCCTCATGGACCGATAAATACCTTTTACCGGTTGAGTCGGCTGCTGCAGCCCGCTCCATTGCACTTTGCCTTTTAGCTCAACCATGGCGAATTCATTAATCATGACATCTCTCGTCTGATCGGTCGAACCGTCGTTGATCACGATCACTTCAAACTCCTGATAATGAATGCTCAACAGGGAGCGCGTGCTCGCTACAATGCCTGTTTCTTCATTAAACGCAGGCACGAGAATGGACAGAGGCGGTGTGAAAGTCGAATGGAGCACATCCTCATATTGAATCAGCTGCAGGCCGGACTCTTTCCGCAGTTGTCTCGCCGCAATCACAAATAAAACGAAATAAAAGGCGGTAACCGCCACCACATAAAAGATCAGTCCTTGTGTTAACCAGGACACCAATTGATAAATTAGCGGCTGCAAGCCTCCATTCAATGCGGTCCCCTCCTCTCTTCAGCCATCTCCCGCGCGAAGCGATCTGTATGATGCAGGGCTAGCCAATGCAGATGCTCTTTGCCGCCTCGATATTGGGCGATAGAAGTGGCTGCCTCTGATCGGACAAGATAGGTCCCATCCCCGATAAAATAATCCAGATAGGGGAGAAAACCGGGTTCGCGGATGCTGCCCATCAGCCTGACGAGCATGAGCCGCTCGGGCCAGTCGCGCTTTTGCCATACACTCATGTCCGCCAGCAGCTGGTTGACCGTATCCTGCGACATATCGCCGAATGCAGCCAGTCCCTTCAAAGCGCGGATTCTAAGCTCCGCGGCGTTCGCCTCCAGCAGCTTTTCAAGCAGCTCTAGCAGAGCAGCCGTACGCTCATTCCTGACCCTAAGGACATCCAGCACATGCGGCTGCAGCCATGGCGGGGTTTGCTCAAAATGGCGGATGTATCTTTCGAGCATCGCCAGCGGCAGCGGATATAGCATTTGCCGGTACAAAGAAGGCGGCAGCCCTGGGTTCTCCAGCAGCAATTCGTGAACGATTTCATCGTGAAAAACGCTCATTATGCGATAGATGGTGAACCGCTCCTGCGGTGTACAGGTCGGGCGCGCCAAATGACCCAGCAAATCATTCTTCATGTTCGTCATCCGGAACATTTCAATGTAGAGCAGCGTATTCATCCGCATGCTCCAGCGGCTTTTCCGCAAACTTTGGCGATACAAGTCCGTGAAATGCTGGCCAGCGAACAGCGCGATCCGCTCCCTCTCCTTCGCCGAGCAGAGCAGCTTAAGCCGATGGCTGAAGATGTCTTCAAGCGCCTCGACATGCATCCGCTGCCGCGGGATCAACCGGACGTCCTCATCCTCGCCCGCCAAAAATCGTGCCAAGGGGGAGTCCGGCTGATTCATATCTTGAATCCAATGCTCACGTCTGGCGGCATATGCTTTGGCCCGCAGCTTGCGGACAAGCAGCACAAGATACAAGCTAGCCAGAAGCCCGAATAGGACGACGCCAACCAAGAGGGTATACAACGTTTTGCCGGTCATATCATCAACCCTTTAATGTAACGGCGAATGCGCGCTTTCAGCACATCGAGTGAAAATGGTTTCATGAAGTAGTCATCAGCGCCTGCTTCCAGCGCTTCTACGATTTCATCTTCATGCCCGGAGCCCGTCATTACCATCACCCAATAACGGCTGCTGTCTTCCTGCTCGCGAAGGCGGGACAGCACTTCCATCCCGTTCATCCTCGGCATCATTTGATCGAGCAGCACAATCATAGGCCCATCATTGACGAACCAGCCTTCCTGAAAAAAATGCTCCCCATCGAAAAAGCTCCGCACTTCCACATCCACTTGATCCTGACCGCCAACCAAATCGGACAGCTGTCTCTCCAGCATGCTGCGCATTAGCGGATCATCGTCGATGACAGCGATGCGAACCCTCAGCGTCTCCCGAGAAGCCAAATCAATCAGACGCAAGCCCCCGCTTCCCGAAGCTTTGGCTTGGGTTAGGCTTGTCTCTGCTGTTTTAAGAATCAGCTCAGTTGTAAAATGATCTGGGGCTTGATCCGCTTCTAACATAATGACCGTCAGCCTACAGGACATCATCTCCATCGCTGTAAGGCGCAGCTCCTCCATGCAGCGCCGCGCCTCATCCAGCCCGGCCAGAGGGAACAGAACATAGAAGCGGTCAGCCAAATCGCGAACCGCGAGACCTTGCTCCTTGATCTTCTTTTTAACAATAGCCGAAAGCCTCTGCACCAAATCATCGCCGGCTTTACTGCCCCGCTGCTGCTGGTAAACGTCAAACCCTGCCACATCAAAAGCAGCCAGCACACATGACTGTCCTGCGGCACGCGCTTCAGTGATATATCGTTCCAAAGCGCCTAGCAAAAAAGTACGATCATACAAGCCCGTCAGCTTGTCAAAGGGCCCCAGCTCCAGCAGCTCGTAGGCTATACTTTCGAGTTCACCACGATCTATCACCGGTACGCTGTCCCTTATCGATTGAAGAAAGCTGTACAGATCTTCTTGCTTCACGTGGCCTTGCTTACGCCAAGTATTCCAAACGTCTTCCACTTGTTGGAGCAGCAAGCTTTCATGCTTTTTCATGCTGATCTCCACCTTTTTTTATATACGATTGATATATACATTATTGTAACACACTATATATACATCAAGTATTCATCAGAGATTGCCAATTATGTTTAAAAAGCTGCCGCATGATCCTTCGCATCCGCTGCTAAAATATCCATGATCCCTTTGAACAAAGGAATCGCTTTGTTGCTCTCGGTCGGGTCAACTTGTTTGATCACGACGGAAACCGCATACTGAGGTGATTGCACGGGTCCGTATCCGATAAACCATTGATTGATTTTTTGGCTGTCGCCGAGCTTGATTTGGGCTGTCCCCGACTTGCCGGCGAGCTTCCATGACGCGCCTTTGAGGCCCTGGCCTGTGCCGTCCGTGACCACTTCCTGCATCCAGCGGAGCAAGGTATGGCTTGTCGCGGCACTAACGCCCTGCTTCGTGTCGGTGAGCTGCTTGACCGGAAAAGTCTCCATCACGCGGTCCGTCTTGTAACGAATCTCTTGCACCACTCTCGGCGCAAAGCCTTTTCCGTCATGCAGTAGCGTCACGACCATATTCGACGCCTGCAGCGGTGTCATCATGACGTCGCGCTGCCCAATCGCCGTCTGCATCAGGACCCCTTCATCATCGTGCGGCGTGCCCGCAGCAAACAACTGCCCGTGATCCTCAGCGTCGAATTGATGAACGATCTCTTTGGTATCCGTGGTCCCTGACCAGCCGACTTCATCCAGCACGCCCAGCTTGTGCGCGTAGCTTTCTAATTGCGCGGCAGTTAAGCGCTGCATCACCTTGGCAAAGACGATGTTGCATGATTGCGCATAGCCTTCCTCCAACGTGAGCGGCCCATGACCTGTCTTCAACCAGCAGGTAAAACCATACTTGCCGAGCGCCCCTTCGCAATCGAACGTTTCCCGCGGATCGACGACTTTCTCATCCAGCGCCGCAGCGGCAACGACCGTTTTGAAAATCGACCCAGGCGCCGCCGCTTTCAGCGCATAATTGCTCCAGCTGTTGCTGCTCAGATTCACCTGCGTCTGATCATAGTTGGGCCGGCTTGCCATAGCCACAATGTCACCATTGGCCGCATTCTGCACCACAGCCGCCCCTTCGCGAATTTGCAGCTTGTCCATCAACTGCTCAATCTGCTTTTGCACACCCAGATCCAGCGTCGTGACCAACTTCACAGGGTAAAACCCATTGTCCGGCGCGATCATTCGCGCATCCAGGCCAGGGAGCGGCTGCTTCGCCGCGTCTGTGAAATAGGAGATCGACGTCTCCCCGACGCCGCGCAACCACTGGTCGAACGTCTTCTCCAGCCCCGAACCGCCGATCTTGCTGCTAAGTGTCAGCTTTCCCCGCTCCAGATCAGAGCTGTACAGCTGCATCACCCGTTCCGGATTTTGCCCAATAAACCCGACTAACTGCCGAGCATTCATACTTGCCGGGTAGCGGTCCTCCAAATCCACAACCTTGACATTTGGCAGCTTCAATTGATTGATTTGCTGAACCTGCTGCTCGGTGAGCGCCACAGGCCTGCCGCCCCCGGAAGTCCCCCACACGCCCGGATCTTTCAATTGGTTCACGAAAGCCAGCCAGCTCGCCGAGCTAACTCGTAAAATGCGGGCCAACTGGTCGATGGGAGCCATCTTCTTAGGGCCATTCTCGTGAATAGGAAACACGACTAGCGCTTTTATCGTGCTGCCTGTCAATAACTGCATATGGCGATCCACGATATCCCCGCGTCCGCTGTCCAGCACCAGGGCTTTCTGCCGCTGCAGCACCGAATTTTTCACCAGATTGACGCCTCTGGACGTATAGCTCTCCGAAGCAATCAGCTGAATCCAGAACAGCTTCCCGATAATGCCGATAAACAATACCATCATCATGAGCAAAATAATGAACATTCTCCGTTTTTCACGCGCGGTTAAATTTCCCGCTTTCATCGCCCTCAAGACCTTCAATCCCCCTGCTACACCTACATCATGACTGCTTTTTATCAAGTATAGTCATCCCCCCGGCTCGACAAACTTTTTACTTTGAAAAGAAAATAAAAAAAGCTTACCCCCCAAAGGGAAGGTAAGCTTACGAACGTTATGTACAACTCTAAATTTCAAATTTCGACAGTGTATCGTTCAGCGATTGGGACAGTTGATCCAGCTTGTCCGACAATTTCACTAAGCCGTTGCTGATACTCAGCTGCTCCGCACTGAGCGATGCCACCTGCTGGGAAGTTGCCAACGATTCTTCCGCTACAGCGCTGACATTTGTCATCGCATCCGAGAGGACAACCTGCGACTGTTCCAGCGTGCTGATGGAATCGCTCACCGTACTCAACTGCTGAATGAAGCCGCCCATATGGTTCGTCACTTGATTGAAGATCATATCCGCTTCTTTCACCGCTTGGATTTGTTCCTGGAAGATCGGCTTCGCATTCGAGAGGACAACAACCGTTTCATCAATCTCTTTTTGAATCGTTTCGGTAATTTGCCCGACGACATCGATTGATTGCTTGGACTGATCCGCCAGCTTGCGGATTTCATCGGCGACGACCATGAAGCCTTTTCCGGCTGCGCCGGCGCGTGCTGCTTCGATCGTTGCGTTCAGTGACAAGATGTTCGTCTGCTTCGTCATATTATTTAACAGATCAAGAATTTTGCGAATCGAACGTGTGGAATCTTTCAGGTTATCTACCTTCTCCACCATCGAGCGGATCATTTCTTCCGTCAGATTCGTTTTGCCGATTAACTCGGCCATATACTTCGTCCCTTGCTCACTGGAGCTTTGTACATCAGCTGCTGCTGTGCCCATCTCCAGATTCGCTTCGATGACGTTCTTCATCTGCAGCCCGATATGATGTGTCAGCTCATTCCCACGCTCAGATTCCGTCGCCAAGCCGCCGGCACCGTTGGAGATTTCGTCTGTCGCTACAGCGATTTCGCGGGCCGCGGTCGCCGTCACTTTGGACGAATTCGTCAGCTCCGCCGCCGTTTCGAATACTTGTTGGGCCGAAGCGCTCGTCTGCTGCACCAACGTTGTGATTTGCTGCATCATCACATCGAAGCTGGCGCCAAGCTGCCCGATCTCATCCTTCGATTGGTAATTGGCGCGAACCGTCAGCTTGCCTTGTGCGCCTTGCTGCATGAGATTGCGCAGGTTGATCAGCGGACGCCCAATCATCCGGGCTACGAACAAGCCGATCAGCACGGCTGCAATTGCCGCAAACAGAGCGATTAACAGCGTATAGTTGTAAATTTTCTTCGCATCCTGCACCAGAACACTGACAGGAATGTCCCCGACCAAATTCCAACCGGATACCGGAGACTTATAGTAAGATACAAGATGATCATTGCTGGTTGTAAAAGAACCGTTACCTGCTTCCAACTGATCCTTAGTCAGTTGAATCGCGGCGTCTTTTTCTAGATTGTTGAAATCCATGGCTGCATTAATTTTATTGCTTTCTGTGGTGATAACGACATCGCTGCCTTCACCCAACGATACGCCGGCAATCTCCTTCGACAACACATCCGTGCTGATCTCTACAACCAGAACGGCTGTCGTCGAGTTCGTCAACGTATTTCTCATCACACGGCCGACTGCGAACGTATTCGCGGAATTGCTGGAGTACCCTTTCAGCTTACTATCCAACCATGCCACTTTGCCGCCGCCATCGACAACTTCCTTAAACCAATCGCTGCTGCTGGCATTATCCGTGAAGCTGTTGCCGCCGCTGCCTGTAAGCACGATCAGTTTCCCGTCGGGACGGTATAGATGAAGCGTTTTAATTGCTTTGTTTGAAAAAGTAATAACATTCAATTTATCGGTCAAAGTTCGAACCATATCAAGGGCTTCATAGGAGGATGGATCCAACGTAGGAACTTTCTCCAACAGATCTTGCAAATCTTTATTCAGCATAATTTGCAATGTTAAATCATCGAATGTTTGATACATGAAATCAAGTTTCTTGCCTGCCTGTGTGACCGTCTGAAGACTGGATGCAGCAACCTTATCTTTAATGACATTCTTGGAAATCGAGTATGAAATCGCTCCCACAATTAAGACAAAAAACAGAATACTGACAAAAAACATCAGGAACAGCTTCATGCCAACCGATTTCACCGGGTTCTGGAGCTTCACCTGCCTCGCTTCCTTGAACGCGGCTGCACCGAAATCTTTTGAGGCTTGTCCAGCTTTTAGTGCAACATTCCCCACCTTTCCTTTTCGAAAAGTCCCTAGCAAATTTTTGATTTTCTTTTGAAATCCTACTTTCATCTTCCTTCACCACCATTAGTTTCTTCTTGAAGCCAGCACTAGTCTTTAGGACTAATTGAAAAGGGTTTCATTACTTTCTGGATACAATTTCGACACATTTTTACAATTTCCTTTTTTTATTGTTAAAATTTTTAGCAAAAAATAAGGAAACTTTCTCCAATATAGCGCACGTTGGAGAAAGCTTCCATAGAACTAACGACCTGTTTTTTTGCGAAGCATATCCCATTTTTTTACAGGGCGCTCCGTTTTCATCTTCACAATTTGCAGCGGATGCCTTGCCGCATTCAGCTGCTCCCCTTGCTCGTTCCAAATCGTTTCAACTTGTTGCTTGAAATTTGTTCCTTGCGGCCCGAAGAATTCAACCTCTTGCCCAGGCTTGAAATAGTTGCGCTGCTGAATGGTCGCCATCCCTGTCGACGCGTCATAATCCATGACAAGTCCTACAAAATCAAAACCGATCGCTTTATCCTCCGGTTCAAAAATATGATCTTCATGACCAGGGGCCTCATAGAAAAAGCCTGTATTCAGCGGACGATTCGCCGCTTTATGAATTTCATCCTGCCAGAGCGGGTTCAACTCATAGCGCTCCGGATCTTCGAAATAAGCGTCGATCGCCTGACGGTACGCATTAACAACTGTGGCCACATAGTGGATGCTCTTCATGCGGCCTTCGATCTTGAAGCTGTCGACGCCCGATTCGATCATCTCCGGAATGTGCTCGATCATGCTGAGATCCTTCGAGCCCATGGTGAAGGCATCATCATCATCGCTGAACAGCGGCAGATCCGTAGCCAACGGTGCGTCATCCAGCTGATCCTTGGCGAACAGATCGTATTTCCAGCGGCATGCCTGCGAGCAGCCTCCGCGGTTCGAGTCCCGATCTGTGAAATGGTTGGACAGCACGCAGCGCCCCGAATAGGAACTGCACATCGCGCCATGAATGAACGCTTCGATCTCCACGTGCACGTGCTGTTTGATCTCGTCGATCTCCCTCATGCTCGCTTCACGCGCTAGCACGACCCGCTCGATGCCTTGCTCTTTCCAGAACTTCACCGTTTGCCAGTTCATCGTCGATTGCTGCGTACTGAGATGCACTTCCAGCTTCGGCGCCACCTTGCGCGCCGTCATCATAATGATCGGATCGGCCGCAATAATCGCCGAAATCCCAACATCCTGCAAGCCTTTCAAGTACTCTTCCAAGCCTTCGATATCTTCATTATGGGCATAAATGTTGGTCGCAACAAACACTTTAGCCCCATATTGGTTCGCAAACTCTACACCTTCACGCATCTCTTCCAGTGAAAAATTATCCGCGTTGGAGCGCAAGCCATACTTCTGGCCGCCGATATACACAGCATCGGCCCCGTAGTGGATGGCAAATTTGAGCTTCTCCAGGCTGCCGGCCGGAGCCAACAATTCCGGCTTATCCAGACGCACTCTTTTGCCTCGCGCTCTTGCTTCTACTGCTGTCGTCATGTGAATGGACACCTTCTTTCCTTAATACACCTGTTCTTTATAGAAAAAGCCGAACGATAGCTCCCGATCCGGATCTTGCAGTGCGGCAATGGCGTCCAGCCATTCCTGGTTGAATTCGTAACCTTCCGGATCAGCCGCATACGCGTCGATCGCCGCACGGTAGCTGCGGACAACCGTCTCATTATAAGCCTCGGATTTGAGTAGGCCTTCAATTTTCAGGCTGTCCACCTCGCCGTCCATCAATTCCGGCAAATTTTCCAGCATGCAAATATCTTCCGAGCTCATAATATGCGTTCCGTTACGATCTTCATATACCGGATAACGTTGATCCCGGCGCTCATGCTCGATGAGAAACAGCCCGCGCTCCATGGAACGGTCCTCGCTGGAGGCGGTTTTGCCCTGATGCTCGATATAGTTCTTTACGAGCTCGCGTTTGGAGTGATAAATATTCGTAATCCCATGAACTTGGACTTCCACTTCCAATTGGCAATGCTGCTTGAAGCTAAGCACCTGCTCCATGTTCAGCTCCCGCGCCAAAACGACCCGTTTCGCACCATGCTGTCCCCAATAATTGGCAGTCGCATAATTCGTCGAAGTCATTTCCGCGTTCCAATGCAGCTTGAGTGGACCCGGCAGTTCCCGAGCAGCCATAAGTACCGCCGGATCGCCAAAAATAACCCCATCCACGCCGAATTGCTGCAGCTGTTTGAGATAATCAGTCAATGCTGCCAAGCTATGATTATCAAAAATATTGTTAACGGCCACGTATATCTTGGCATTCCGCTCATGCGCCCACACCACGCCAAGCTGAATCTCGTCTAGCATGACGTTGCCCGGCAGTCGAAGACCGAAGCGCTCTTCTCCGACGATAACCGCATCTGCTCCCGCTTCAATCAAACGCTTGAGCTCATCCAAGGAGCCGCAGCTGACAACTAACTCTGGTTTTTTCAATGATTGACCCTTCCTTCTATCCTTATGCTCTGATGCACACCATCACTGCGCAGCCTTCTTGCTCTCGGCAATGTTCTTCTTATGTTCTTCAAAAGTTTCTGCAAATAAATGCCCTTTCGAGCCGTCTTTCTTCGTTACGTAGAACAAATATTTCGTATCTTTCGGATAGATCGCCGCTTGGATGGACGCGAAGCTCGGGCTGGCAATCGGTCCTGGCGGCAGGCCTGCGTTCAAATACGTATTGTACGGACTCTGGATTTGCAAATCTTTTTCCAACAGCCGCTCTTTCGGCTTATCCAACAAGTATTGAATCGTCGCATCAATCTGCAGCGGCATCTTCTTCTTCAAGCGGTTGTCTATCACGCTGGATACCGTCGCGCGCTCCTCATCCACAACGACTTCGCGTTCAATGAGCGAGGCGATCGTCAGCATTTGATGAACGGTTAGCCCTCTCTCCTTCAGCTTATCCTTCCAATCGGCAGGCAGCGCAGACAGCTCCTTATCCAATTGCTGCAAGGAACGGTCGATAAACTCTTCGACGGTCGAATCTTTTTTGAATTCATAGGTTTCCGGGAATAGATAGCCTTCCAGCTTGTGCTTGATATTCTTATCATCCGGCAGCGTGCTTAACACAGATTCCTTGAATGGCGCCGTGTCCTCCGCTTGCTTGAGGAACGCATCAGCTTTCCATGGGGTCTGCTCCTCCAGCTTCCCTGCGATCTGCTGAATCGTGAACCCTTCCGGTATGGTGACGCGAATCACTTCTTCCTTGACGATGTCACCGCTGTTCATCTTATCGATCAATTGATCGAACGTCATTCCCGACTTCATACTGTACTCGCCCGCTTGGAAATGGGAGCCCTGCTTCTTCACCTTCAAATAGTACATAAAAATCGATGAGTTCTTAATCAGTCCTTTGGCTTCGAGCTCCTTGGCGATTGCAACCGACCCTGCGCCAGGAGGAATCGTAACGCGGACTTCCTGATCAGAAGCCGGCATCGGCTGAAGTGCGCTGGCCAAGTAAAGGCCTACGCCGCTTACGATCCCGACGATCAGCAGCAGCAGGAAGCCGACAATGATCAGGACGATTTTGCGTCGATGTCTTCTGGGCTGCTCCATTCCGCCTGATTGATCCCACATATCATCCACAGTAACCAATAATCCCCTCTCTACTTGCCCAAAATGAAAAAAGAGCGGATGCGCTCCGCTCGGGTAGTTGCTGCTTACAAATCATCCTGCGCCGGAAACACCATTTCGTCGTAGAGCTCCGACACGGTTTCCCACTCGTCATCATCATCGATCGTTTCCAGCTCATACGTGCCTTCCGCATCTTGAACCACTCGGAAAATCTCAACCTCATCTTCCTTCTTGAGCTCTTCAGATTGCAGCACAGCGTAAGTTTTGCCTTCGAAAACGAATTCTTTCAAAAGACGGTAGACCGTTGAATCACTTTGCTCATCAGATAAAATGATATCATCCCCGTAAGCATTCCGCAACACGTCTGTCAGTGTTACACTCATGCTTCTTCGTCCTCTTCGTACTCCGCCATTAAAGTGTTGAACGTTTCTTCCACGATGTTCCACTCTTCTTCGTCTTCGATCGTGAAGAGCTTCAGGTCTTCGCCGTCTTCATCCTCTTCATAACGGAATGCGTACACTTCATCGGTCTCTTCGTCATCAGCATCGAGCGGAACGACCATCATGTACTTCTTATCGGAACCGTCCACTTCGAATTTCATGATGACCTCGAACTCTTCTTCGTTGCCGTCTTCGTCCGGGATGTAAATAATTTCGGGCTCTTCTTCACGCAATTCTTCTTTGGACATGTTCGTCACCTCTTCATATTAGCATCCATATACCCTTGCAGGATGAGCTGAGCGGCCATTTTATCAATGACCGTCTTCCGTTTCTTCCGGCTCACATCCGCCTCCAGCAGCGTGCGTGTCGCAGCTACCGTCGTCAGACGCTCATCCCACAAGTGTACTGGAACATTTAACTTTTGTTCTAATTCCTGAGAAAATGCGATCGCTAATTCGCCGCGGGGGCCGATCGTATTATTCATATTCTTGGGTAAGCCGACAACAATGACAGCAACCTCATATTGCT
Organism: Paenibacillus aestuarii; assembly: GCF_027789125.1. Lineage (GTDB taxonomy): Bacteria > Bacillota > Bacilli > Paenibacillales > NBRC-103111 > Paenibacillus_E > Paenibacillus_E aestuarii. The sequence goes on from NZ_JAQFVF010000019.1 coordinate 52,754, forward strand.
TCACAATCGCTTCCAAGCGCTCTAGATCCTGCTCAGGCTTGCGCCGCTGGATGACTTCCAGCCCTTGTGCGGTCCACCCCAGCTCATCGCTTAAGGCGACGCCGATTGTGCGGTCCCCATAATCCAAGCCCATCCATCTCATGGCGATTCTCTTTTCCCTCTATTTGTGCTGGCCCAGATAAGAACGTACGAGCTCCTCAATCAGTTCGTCCCGCTCGCGCTTTCGAATCAGACTGCGCGCATTGTTATGCCGTGGAATATACGCAGGATCTCCGGAAAGCAAGTAGCCTACGATCTGATTGATCGGATTGTACCCCTTTTCCTGGAGCGCATCGTATACCGCTAACAATACTTCCTTCGGCGATGTCTCAATCTCTTCGGCCTTCACGTTGAACTTCATTGTTTTATCCATAGAACTCATCAGGAGCACCCCACTTTCGCTTGAACCTTCTGTTAACAAACTGTAAATCCATTCATGTATACTGTGATATATTCTCTACGGCTTCAAAAATTCCTGTCCAGAAGAAGCCATTGTGGAAAATATTTCTGCAATTGCTAAGCTAACTGAGAAACAAGCCCTTCTACACTAGCGAGCGCTGCTTGAAGCTTCGATGCATCTTTACCGCCGGCTTGCGCCATATCCGGACGCCCGCCGCCGCTGCCGCCGCATTGCAGGGCTACTTCTTTAATGATTTTACCGGCATGGAAGCCTTTGCTAACCAGATCCGCCGTTACAGCTGCAACCAGGTTCACCTTGTCGTCAGCAGGCGCTCCGAGCACGATGATGGCGGAGCCCAGCTTCACTTTCATCTCGTCGACAATGTTGCGCAGGGAATCCATGTCCCCGGCATTCACTTGAGCCGCAAGCACATTGACGCCGCCAACTTGCTTGACTTGATCCTGCAAGGAGCCCGCTTCGATGCGGCTAAGCTTGCCGCGCAGCGATTCGTTCTCGCGGGACAGCTCTTTCATCTGCTGCAGTGTGCTTTCCAAACGCTTCGGCACGTCCTGCACGTTGGACTTCAGCATGCCTGCTGCTTCTTTCAACAGCTGCAGCTGCTGGTCGAGGAACTCGTAAGCGCTGCGGCCGGATACCGCTTCGATCCGGCGGACGCCGGAGCCGATGCCAGACTCGCTGACAATTTTGAAAAGTCCGATTTGGCCTGTATTCTGAACGTGGCAGCCGCCGCAAAGCTCTAGGCTATAGTCGCCGACTTGCACGACGCGCACAATGTCGCCATATTTCTCGCCGAACAGGGCCATTGCGCCCATCGCTTTCGCTTCAGCAATCGGCTTGAGCGAAATATCGACTTGAATGTTGTTCCAGATCTGGCGGTTTACACGCTGTTCAACATCTTGCAATTCTTCAGCGGTGATGCTGCCGAAATGCGAGAAGTCAAAGCGCAGGCGATCAGGCTCAACCAGCGATCCCGCTTGGTTGACATGCGTACCGAGCACTTCCTTGAGCGCTTTGTGCAGCAGGTGAGTCGCCGTATGGTTCTTGATGATGTCGCTGCGTTCCGGCGCGGCAACCGCGGCCTCGACCGTATCCCCTTTGCGCAGTACGCCTGATTCCACAACAACCTTGTGGACGTGCTGGCCGTGAGGGGCTTTGCTGACATCTTCGACTTTTAACGTCACTTGACCGTTCGTGATCGTCCCCAGGTCGCTCACTTGGCCGCCGCTCTCTGCATAGAACGGGGTACGGTCCAAGACAACCTGACAAGTCTCGCCGACACCTACGATATCGACGAATTCATTTTCATGAACGATCGCTTCAATTTTAGCAGTAACTACCAATTCATTATAACCAACAAATTCGCTTTTAACCGTAAAGTCCGCGAACGGTCCGCCCTGCACCTTCATGCCGGCATCATCTTGTCTAGCCGCTCTCGCGCGGTCACGCTGCTCCTGCATGGAAGCATCGAAGCCTTCGCGATCAACGGTCATGCCTTTCTCTGCAGCAAAGTCTTCCGTCAAGTCAAACGGGAAGCCATACGTGTCATACAGCTTGAACGCGTCCGGCCCGCTGATTTGGCTGCTGCCAGCCTGACGGGATTTCTCGACCATCTCGGCCAAAATGTTCAGTCCGTCGCTAAGCGTCTCATGGAAACGCTCTTCCTCCGTACGAATGACCTTCTCGATAAATTCCGCTTTGTCTACGACTTCCGTGTAGTAGACGCCCATGATCTCGCCAACGGTAGGTACCAGCTTGTAAAGGAACGGCTTATCCATGCCGAGCACTTTGCCGTAGCGTACAGCGCGGCGCAGCAAACGGCGGATGACATAGCCGCGGCCTTCGTTGGATGGCAGTACGCCATCGCCAACAGAGAACACGACTGTGCGGATATGGTCAGCAATGACTTTGAGCGCAACGTCATGGTCATCGTTCACATGGTAAGTGACGCCGACCAGCTCACAAGTTTTATCGATAATCGGTCTGAACAGATCCGTATCAAAGTTGGAGTCCACGTCCTGTAAGATTGAAGCAAAACGCTCCAGTCCAGCGCCTGTATCGATGTTCTTATTCGGAAGCGGCGTGTAGCTGCCGTCCTTGTTGTGGTTGAACTGGGTGAATACGAGGTTCCATACTTCCAGGAAGCGCTCGTTCTCCCCGCCAGGCCAGCATTCCGGATCGGACAAATCACCGTATTTGTCGCCGCGGTCATAAAAAATTTCCGTACAAGGTCCGCATGGGCCCTCGCCGATATCCCAGAAGTTATCTTCCTTCAGGCGGTAAATGCGTTCAGCCGGGATGCCGATCTGTTTGTTCCAAATCTCGTAAGCTTCTTCGTCCTCTTCATGGACAGTAACGGAGATCCGATTCCCATCAAACCCGATCCACTCCGGACTTGTCAGGAATTCCCATGCCCAAGGAATAACCTCCTTCTTGAAATAATCGCCGATGGAGAAGTTACCCAACATCTCGAAGAAGGTGTGATGACGGCGCGTCTTGCCGACGTTCTCGATATCGTTCGTACGAATACACTTCTGCGCGTTCGTAATCCGCGGATTTTCCGGGATTTGACGACCGTCAAGGTATGGTTTCAATGGCGCGATCCCGGCATTGATCCACAGCAAAGAAGGATCGTTGTGCGGCACGAGCGAAGCGCTTGGCTCCACTTTATGTCCTTTACTTGCAAAAAACTGCAGCCATTTGGAACGGATTTCACTAGCTTTCATGATTCACGACCTCCGTATTGTTTGTCTAACACAAAAAACGCCCCTGCTATATAGACAGGGACGAATCATCGCGGTACCACCCTGGTTATTGGGTCTGCATATCCGGTCATTGAACGTGCACACGCAATCTCCTTGTGCGGAGCTGTAACGGGTCCAACCGGTGAAGTTCATCCACACTCCGAAACGAGCGTTCAGCCATCCTAGCACCGAAAGGCTCTTTCAGCCGTGAAACAGCGCTGTGCTGCCTCAAGGAGCCTTCTCTCTGACGATGGACTATGGCTTACTTAAGTTTCATCAACGTTTTTAGACATTAGTCATAGATAGGCAAATTATAACTTTCCGATTAGCTCGTGTCAACATCTGGCACTTCGCGCCGTTCCTCGACTTTGGCGATTTGTGGCGTTTCATTCATGAAACCTGACAAATAGGAGAACGTAAGTATATACAAATATTCGTGCCAGGAGGCTGCCCCACCCATGGACTTCTCGTCACTGCTGCTCTTGTCGCTAATTGGCCCCGTCTTCTTCTTGATGATCTATATTATGGCCAAAACGATCGTTAAAAAAGAAATTCCGGACAGCCGCTACAATCCTTTCGATTATATAACCGGTCAGGCGAAGATCGAGTTTCAGGAGCACAAGGAGGAGAAAAATGAGGATGACAGCGAAGGGGAGCCGAAGAAAGGATCGCGTACATAAAAAATAACGGGCTAGTTGACAATGATTCTCATTAGAGTTATAATAATTTTAGTGATAATGATTTTCATTATCGCCATGAAAAAAAGCACATGTAACACAACTTTTTCCGTATCTTTCTTACGAAAGTTTACGTATTGTCCACTCCTTTCATATCCTCAAACCCTCGTGCAGAACCCCTCTGACCATGATCCCGCAAGTCATGGCCAAGAGGGGTTTTGTGCATGTTCTTATGTTGTCGGACGACGCACATAGTACAAGAAGACGTGCTGTATAATGACTTTCATCACGGCAAAGAACGGCACAGCCAGAATCAGACCGACGATGCCGGCAACTTCCCCCCCGACCAGCAGCGCAAAGATAATGACCAACGGATGCATATGCAGCGTCCTGCCGACAACCTGCGGAGAAATCACGTTTCCTTCGAGGATTTGCACGGCCAAGTTGATCATCGCGACGAAGAGCACCATTTTCAACGAGACTGTAGACGCCATAATAATCGCCGGCGCAGCGCCGAAGAAAGGTCCCAGATAAGGGATGATGTTAAAAATCGTAACGACGCTGGCCAGGAGAAGCGGATACGGCATCCCGATCAGCCAGTACCCGAGGTAGGCCAGAACGCCGACGATCACGCAGACAAGCAGCTGCCCGCGGATATAGTTGCCAAGCGCCGTATCGATATCGATCAGCAGCTTGACGATTTTTTGGCGGTGCGCCCGCGGGACGACGGCCAGTGCGGTTTTCTCCATAAGCTGAAAATCTTTCAGCATATAAAAGGCCACGAACGGCACGATGAAAGCAATGAACAGCATGTTGATCGTATTGCCAATTTGACTCACATAATTGGAGACCGCCAGGGAGACTGAATTTTCCAGCCGCGCCAGCGAGTTGTTAATGCCGCTCCGCACACTGTCGGGCAGCAGTTGATTCTGATTGAAGCCGTCGACAATCGACTGCGCGTGCATCGCCATCTCTGGCATATGCTCATTCAGCTCAGCGAATTGAGAAATAAACATCGGCGTCATATTCATGACGATGACGACCAATGAGGAGATGAATACGCTATAAATCAGCAAAACCGCGATCGTTCTAGGCACTTTGCGATGATTGAGAATATTGACGATCGGGTTCAAGATGTACGAGATAATGACCGCAATGAAGAAAGGCGTAAGAATTGCTTCCAAGAAGCGGAACACGGCAAGCAAGATCGGTTTGATCTGCAGCAGCATATATAAGGTAAGTAGGCCAAGCAGCGTATAGACAAGCATGACGAACCATTTATTTTTCCATAAGCTTTCCATCAGTTCCCCCTGGTTGTTGGCAGACTCTTGCACTTTCAGTATATGTACAACCAGTGGAAATTAACCCGCAGAGCATGAATCTGCCTTATCTCACAAAACTTTCATGACCCTCGACTGGGTCACAAGCTATGATGAAAATCCCATAGCGTTCGGCAATAAGTGTGCTAACTCGGACTGGAGCGCATGGGGCTGGCCTGGCACTATTTGCACAAAAAAAAGCCATACCCACAACGCTTGTAAACAAGCGCTTGAGCATGGCGTTCTGTCGATGTGATTAATTGGCGTGCAGTTGAGCCTGAGGAATTTCTTCCTCAAAAAATAAATCATCAAGCGAACTCAGCGTTCCGTCTTCCTCCACTTGATACACGGACATTTTATCTCCGTTGACACTTAGCTCGATAAAGCAGCCCCAGCAGTAAAATTGATGGGAACCGATTTTCCCGATATCTTTGGAATTGCAATTTGGACAACGCATCATGTTACTCACCCTATTCTTCTTTGGATACGAAGAGCTCTTCCAGATCCTGAGTACAATGTACAGGCACGATAATGGCATCTTCCCCTTTGGTCGCCGATTCCGGCATGGGCAACCATCTTCGTCCCTCTTTTAAATCAGAGATAAACCCCTCGGACAATTCATAGCCTACTATTTGTTTTCCCCATTCTTGCTCTAAATAAACATCTTCTACCATGCCTAGCTGTTGACCGCCTACCGTGACCACTGGCAAACCTTTGATCTTCTGGCTTCCTTCCAGCAGAGCATACAAGCCTTCAGCTTGTTCCGGCTCTCGAATGACACTGTCGTTCGGTATAGTAACGGCATCGCTCCCGGCCGCCACGATCTCCTCCCACGGTATGTACCGAAGGGAAGAGAACCAATGCTTGGTCTCCAGGGCGATCCCTTGAATGTGCCATGTCGCGTCTAGCAACAAATCCTTGACTTGGCCTACTTGCTTACCGGATTCAACCGTAATGACGGGAAGTCCGATGAGATCGTGCGCCTTGCGCAACGTCAATCCCTCCTAGAACCACCCGGTACTATTTAGTACGTAATCGCTTGACAATAGTTGCAAGTTTGTGGGCAGCTGATTCAATTTGTTCTTTAGAATTCCCCATTCCAAAGCTAAATCGAACCGCGGAGTTTGTGACATTTTCTGGTAGATGCATCGCTTGGAGCACATGCGAAACTTCCAGCGAGCCTGATGTGCAAGCTGAACCGCTGGCTGCAGCAATTCCTTCCAAATCCAGATTCATCAGCAGCGTTTCTGTGGAAACGCCCGGGAAACTGATGTTCAAAATGTTAGGGACGTGCTGTTCCTTGTGACCGTTCACCACAAAGCCATCCCAGCCTAAATGCTGATCTAAAGTGTCTATCATCAATTGACGTAATTCGGCAATCTCAGGTTGCATATTTAGCAAATTTGGTACGCAAATTTCGACAGCTTTGGCAAAACCAGCAATACCCGCCACATTTTCTGTGCCGGCTCTGCGCTTTCTTTCTTGAGCCCCGCCGAACATGTAAGGAGTCAGCATCATATGTTTGGCTACATACAATGCCCCTACACCTTTGGGGCCGTTGATTTTGTGGGCGGAGATGCTCAGCAAATCAATAGGCAGCTCGCTTAAATTCAAAGGCAATTTGCCTAATGCCTGTACGGCATCTACGTGAAAAGGAATGTTATGGCTGCGCGCCAAATGTCCGATCTGCTCAATAGGCTGTATCGTACCCACTTCGTTATTGACATACATAACTGAGATGAGGGCTGTGTCGGGACGAATGGCAGCCTCCACATCTTCCAATTGAATAAGACCGGTCTGACCTACTGGCAGGTATGTCACTTCGTAACCGAGGCTCTCCAGCCGCTCGCACGGATGCAAGACGGCGTGATGCTCGATCTGAGTCGTAATAATATGCTTCTTGCCTTCTTTATTCGCATGAACCGTCCCGAAGATAGCCATGTTGTTGCTTTCCGTTCCGCCGCTTGTATAAATAAGCTGGGCGGGCGGACAGGACAGAGACCGCGCCATCGAATCCCGGAACCGGTTCAGCGCCGTTCGGGTCGTGCGGCCAAAGCTATGCGTGCTCGACGGATTGCCGAAAAAACCTGTATAGTAAGGAAGCATCGCTTCCACGACTTCGGGATGTACCGGCGTAGTTGCCGCGTGATCAAAATAGATGGGATTCATCATTCACCTTTAGATGTAGAACATGTAATTGTCTTGCTTTCCTTGGTCTTGGAAGGAAATGAGCTGTGCCAGCGTCGTAGAATCCAGCACATCCGCGATGCTGTCCCGGATTCGGATCCAAAGATCCCGTTTCGCCGGGTCATCTTCTTCCGTAAAGTCTACGGGACTGATCGGACCTTCCAGAACACGAATAACTTCGCCTGCGGATACTTGTTCAGGCGATTTAGAAAGTATATATCCACCATATGCTCCGCGAATGCTCTTCACCAGGCCAGCATTGCGTAGTGGAGCCACGAGTTGTTCCAAATAATGCTCAGACAGCTGATGTTTTTCCGCGATGCTTTTAAGCGATGTCGGTCCTTCACCGAACCGGTTGGCCAGCTCCATCATAATCGTTAATCCGTAGCGGCCTTTTGTGGAAATTTTCAACAATAACACCTCATTTAACATTTATACCATGTAGGTCGTCCCTATCTTGCTTACAGCGTTTCCATTTTAAGCAAAAACATTCCTATATATCCGTGTATCGAATATATGTTATCACAATTCCTTGTTCTTTTGGGGGAAAACCGTGACATTCTCATGAAATATTTTAATTTTTTACAAGAGACATGTATAATAAGTAGAGTTTCACACAGATTTGCTTGAAAGAAAAGAGGTCATACAGCTATGAGCAAAAAAACACGGGTCATTCTCGGCATGTCCGGCGGTGTCGATTCTTCGGTCGCTGCGCTTTTGCTTAAGGAGCAAGGCTATGAAGTCATCGGCATTTTCATGAAAAATTGGGACGATACCGATGAATTTGGCCATTGTACAGCGGAAGAAGACGCAGAAGATGTCAGACGGGTCTGCGACCAGCTCGACATCCCTTTTTATACAGTCAACTTTGAAAAGCAGTATTACGATAAAGTGTTCGCCTATTTCCTCGACGAATACACGAAGGGCCGCACACCGAATCCCGATGTCATGTGCAATCGCGAGATTAAATTTGGCGAGCTGCTGCAGAAGGTCATCGACCTTGGCGGCGACTACCTCGCGACAGGCCATTACGCGCAAGTAAAAGAACAGAACGGCGAATACGTGCTGCTTCGCGGGAACGACGCCAACAAGGATCAAACTTACTTCTTAAACGCCTTGACGCAGCAGCAGCTTTCCAAAGCGATGTTCCCGATCGGGCATCTGCCGAAGCCGAAGGTGCGCGAAATCGCAGAGGCTGCAGGGCTGGCCACAGCCAAGAAGAAAGACAGCACGGGGATCTGCTTCATCGGGGAGCGCGATTTTAAAACGTTCCTCAGCCAATATCTCCCTGCCAAGCCGGGCAACATGGTCGACATCCGCAATGGTGAGATCAAGGGCAGACATGACGGGCTGATGTACTACACATTAGGCCAAAGGCAAGGTCTGGGCATTGGCGGTTCCGGCTCAGGAGAGCCATGGTTCGTCGTGGATAAGGACCTGGAGAAGAACGAGTTGCTCGTCGTTCAAGGCGAACAGTATCCAGGTCTGTACTCCAAGGGGTTGACTGCCACCGATGTCAACTGGATCAGCCCGCACAAGCCTGCCGGCGCGATCACATGCACGGCGAAGTTCCGCTACCGCCAGCCGGACCAAGGCGTGACGCTTACGCTGAACGACGACGGGACCTGCGAGGTCGTTTTCGACAAGCCGCAAAAAGCGGTGACCCCTGGACAATCGGTCGTGTTCTATGATGGCGACGTCTGCTTAGGCGGCGGCGTGATTCATCGAGTACACAAGTAAGATCAGTGTTATTACCAGGGAGAAGGTTGAAGCGATGACTATACGTCAGGCATATCAAGCTAACACTTATCAGGAAGCTGCAAATGTGCTCCGAGAGGTCGGAATCCTTCCCCTCTCTTCTTTGATCCCGGAGCATCCTTCGCTGGAGTCCATCACCACCAAAGGTCAGTGGCATACTGGGGAATTGACCGACCCCTGGCTATGGCGGGATCGTTTTCCTGCGGAGGGGCTGGGGGCGTATGGGCGCTTCTTTGCGAAAAAGCCTATGCTCATTTCGGCCGAAATGTTTCCTTTAGTCAAAAATTTACTGGAAGATCCTTATACCGTTCAAGAACGGTATGATGACGGGCTGCTCGCGAAATCGGCGGTAGACGTGTATACCGTCATTGCGGCGCAGGAGGGCATTGACACCCGCGAGCTCCGGGCAAAGTCCGGGCTGAAAGCGAAGGAAGCTAAGGCGGAGTTCGACCGGGCGTTAATCGACTTGCAGAGCACGACGGACATCGTCATCGCCGGCATCAGTGACCGCCTGCAAGATAGCGGCGTCAAAAGCGGCTGGAACAGCTCCTGCTATATGACAGCCGCGCATTGGATGGACCTGCATCACCTCCAAGCGGATGCGTCACCGACGCCGGAAGCGAAGAAGAAGATGCGGGCTTATGTGCAGGAACGCTGCAGCGAGGCGGCTGCGGGGTATTTGACGAAAATATTTAAGCTGTAACATATAGAGGTGTCCTAGGAGCCGTGAATCGGCGGCCTGGGGCACCTTTTTCTTGCCCTGAGCTGGTGCAGTCTGATTTGCCCAGATATTAAGGGCATGTGATGACTTACGCTGTCTATAGTCGACTTTGCCCATTTATTTCGGCATTTCTACACCATGAAATGAATCACTCTGCGACCCGCTCTCCAGTTGGACAATCTCCAAATATATTTCTACTTAGGAGCGCAGCCGGGACGAAAGAATATTCATCTCTTCGCGGTATTTCATCACGGTGCGGCGCGAGATTTGGACGCCTTCCTGCTGCAGCAGGCTGGTTAATTGCTGATCCGATAATGGCTGTTGTTTGTCCTCGTCATCCACCAACTGGCGGATCCGCGATTTGATGCTTGCAGCGGAAGCTTCGGCGCCTTCTGCCGTTTTTACGCCGGAGGGGAAGAAAAACTTCAGCTCATACAAGCCTTGCGGCGTTTGCACATATTTGTGCTGGACGGCCCGGCTGATCGTCGACTCGTGCAGCCCCAACTGCTGCGCAACCGCTTTAAGCACCATCGGCTTTAGCCAAGCGACGCCAAGATCGAAAAAAGCTTTCTGCTCGCTGATGATGATTTCGATCACCCGGCGCAGCGTCGTCTTCCGCTGCTCCAGCCCTTTGAGCAGCTGCTGGGCGTCGCGGGCTTGATGCCGGACATAAGCGGCCGTCTCGCCGCCAGCCGCTGATTCGGTTAACGCGGCATAGTAACTTTCATTCAGCGCCACCTTGGGCAAATAAGCGTCCGTCATGATCAGCGCATAGCTGCCCTGCACGCGTTGAATTATCGCATCCGGGCGGATATAGGGGGCCTGCTGCTGGCTGAATGCGAGTCCCGGCCGCGGATTTAAGGAGCGAATGTACGTCAAGGACTGCCAGAGCGTATCCTTGGAAATGCGCAATTTCTCGGCGAGCGGCTTCGTTTTGCCTTCGGCCAACTCCTGCATATAGCCGCTGATGAGTGTTTCAGCCCATGGATCCGGGCTCGGGTCACGGCGAATTTGCAGCAGCAGACACTCCTGCAAGTTCCTCGCGGCAATACCGGCGGGCTCCAAGCGCTGCAAAATTGCAAGCGCATTCAAAACATCGCCTTCCGGTACGCTGCAAACATTCGAAGCTTCCTGGACCGTCATGTCCAGATACCCCGAATCGTTCATATTACCGGCCAAGTAACTTGCGATTTGATAGACGCTTTTCGGTAAGTTCATCATGCGAAGCTGTGCATGCAGCATGGTTTCTATCGTCTCTTCCGCCGCAGTTCCCGGCAAGCTCGACCGGGAACTGCTATACTCAAAACTGCTTATCGCCGATGGTTTCGCTCGACTGAACGTCCATTCAATCTCAAGCAGCGGATTGTCGACGGCTTTGGCTTGCAGAAACTCCGCCAACTCTTCCGCGGACAGCTGCAGCATGTGGATCGACTGCTTTAGGGTTGGCGTTATATTCAAATGGGTTGTCTGTGCAGTTTCAGCTTTTAGATGGATTTGCATGATGAAACCTCCCCATATGTATTCATACTTCATTATAATACGAGATTAGCGATTCAGACTGTAAAAATTCAGCTCGCATACGTGAACAACCTGTGGTCCCGAGGGATCACAAGCTTGGGATTTACAGCTTCAGAGCTTGGGGTAGTCATCTGCCAAGTCGGATTCATCTATCAACTGGCGAAAGTGGGGCTGAATTGTCGAAATTGCTTTTATTTGCCGCCACCTCTACCTGAATGCAGGCTTTGCGGAACGCACATGATAGCGTGGAAGGGTGTGAGTTCATGAACAAAGCAGCCGCCATATTTGTCATTCTATCTGCGTGCTGGTGCGGAAATCCGGCAGATCAAATCAAATTGGATCATGTACCCGTTCTTGCTCCGGCTAAGAAAACGCATGGAACCTCTGTTGAACAGGAATATGCCAAATGGAGCCGGATGGCTTTTCACGAAGCAGGGAAAGTTCATACATTACTTGATTATAAATATTTGGGCCACAGCCATGTGGCGCCTGGGGTCGATCAACAGCAGTTTCGTTTCTGGGCCAAAAAGAACGGCAGCGAATTTCCACTGATCGTGTCAATCCGTTACAACCCGATCACCGGTAAAGTATACGTTTTTCACATGGAACAAGAAAGAAGAGGCGACTTGCGGGACTTATAGCCCGCCGGTCCGACCTCTTCTTTTTTGTTGATTTTGCCTCATTTTCTCTTCCGTTCCTTGCTCGCTTGCCTCAAAAATGACCTGATGACGAATCGCATCCGGCAAATATTGCTGGTCCACATAATGCCCGGGATAATTGTGCGGATACATATAACCTTTATGCCCCAGCTGCTCCGCGCCCTTGTAATGGGTATCCCGCAGATGCAGCGGCACTTCGGCGGATCGAATCTGCTCCATCAACTGCATCGCCTTCTCAATGGCAATCGGGATGGAATCCGACTTGGGACTTTCAACGGCGAAAAGTATTGCCTGGGAAATTACGTATTTTGATTCCGGCCAGCCGATCTTATGGTACGCGTCCATGGCCGTGACAGCCTGAATCATGGCCTGCGGGTTTGCCAGGCCAATGTCCTCACTGCAGGCGACGATCAGGCGGCGCAGGAACGTCATCGGATCCATGCCGAGCTTCTCGACGGCATAGAGGAACCAGAACAGCGCGGCGTCGCTGGAGCCGCGCACGCTCTTGTGGAAAGCGGACAGGACGTCATACTGCGTCGACTCGTCCGCTTTCACGATCGGGCGGCGGATCGACTCTTCCGCCACCTCCAGCGTAATCTGAACCGTGCCATCCGGTTCAGGTGAAGTCGTCAGCGCTGCCAGCTCCAGCGCATTCAGTGAGCGGCGGATGTCGCCTGCGGCCATCCGCGCGATATGCTCCAGCGCCTCCTCGTGCGCTTGGAGGTGCATGAAGCCGAGCCCTTTGACGGGATCGGCGAGCGCTCTTCGCATCGCGATGAGCGCGTGCCCGGCCGTAAGCGGCTCGAGCTGGAACAGCGTGGAGCGCGACAAGAGGGCCCCGTTCACATGGTGGAACGGGTTCTCCGTCGTCGCGCCGATGAAAATAAGGATGCCCTGCTCCACCGCGGGCAGCAGCGCATCTTGCCTGGAGGTGTTGAAGCGGTGCACCTCGTCTAGAAAAAGCGTTGTTTTGCGTCCGTACAACGCTTTGTTCGTCTTCGCTTGCTCAATCACATCGCGAACATCCTTGACCGATGCGTCAACCGCGTTCAGCTTGACGAATTCGCCTTGCGTCCGGTTCGCGATTATATTGGCAAGCGTCGTTTTGCCCGTGCCCGGCGGGCCGTACAGCAGGATCGAAGTGACTTGATCCGCTTCGATTGCCCGCCGCAGCAGCTTGCCAGGCCCGACAATATGTTCCTGTCCTATATATTCGTCCAGCGTGGTCGGCCGCATGCGGTCAGCCAGCAGCTTGCTGGACGGTTCTTGCTGGGAAGCGTAAGTGAATAAGTCCATAGTGATAATTCCTTTTCTTAGCACTAGATTCAAACAGGTCTATTATAACCTGTCCGCGCAGCCGTGTCATGCGGATTTGGCCACCGTGCGCCGCTAACAGGAGCGCCTATCTCTTGCTGCATAGGCTCAGGAGCGCCTGTAGTTTCTTCAAAGCGGCTTTTGGCTTTAGCGCACACTCTCACGCGCCGCTCAGCACCTCCAACTCAACTTTCCCGCCATAGATAAGAATCCGCTAATCGCATGGAGCATCACACCTGCACAAACACAAAAAAGACGTTTCCATCCCACCATCAGGTGGCTATGGAAACGTCTCTGCAATCACTTCTGCGCGTTCTCCAACAAGTCCTTAACCGCGACGCTGACCATAATCAGGCCCGCTACCGGCGGCACAAAAGCGTTGCTGGCCGGCGGCATTTGCGCCTTGCGGATTTCCGGAGCATTCTCGGGAACGATCATCTGCGTGACGTCCTCGCGCGGCTTCATCGGCGGTTCCGTAGAGAACACGACCTTGACGCCTTTCTTAATTCCTTCCTTGCGCAGCTTCGTGCGGATGACGCGGGCAATAGGATCCATCGTCGTTTTCGAAATATCCGCAACTTTAAACTGCGAAGGGTCCATTTTGTTGGCTGCACCCATGCTGGACACGATCGGAATCTTGCGCTCCAAGCACTGTTTGATCAAATGGATTTTATAGGAAATCGTGTCACTCGCATCCAATACATAGTCCAATGGATACTTGAAAATCTCTTCATACGTCTCTTCGGTATAAAACATGCGCAGCGCAATGACGTCGCACTCCGGATTAATAAGCTTAATCCGGTCGCGCATCAAATCCGCCTTCGGCTGGCCTACCGTCGTAGTTAATGCATGAATTTGACGGTTAATGTTCGTGATGTCGACGACATCCTTGTCAATCAGGATGAGTCTGCCCACACCTGTGCGCGCCAAGGCCTCAGCGGCGATAGAGCCTACGCCGCCGATCCCGAGCACAGCTACAGTACTGTTTTTCATCACTTCGAGGCCTTCCGGGCCAATCGCTAATTCCGTCCGTGAAAATTGATGAAGCATGGGACACTTCCTCTTTCTCTGTTGTTAAGCTTTGGCAGCAGGTTGTTTCAAAGCCAAGCGAATGGACAGCTGCTCCAATTGTTTATCGTCAACGGTTCCAGGCGCATCCATCAACAGATCCGTTGCACTCGCTGTTTTCGGGAATGCAATCGTTTCTCTCAAATTCGTGCGGCCTGTAATCAGCATCACCAAACGGTCAAAACCGAAGGCAAAACCGCCATGAGGAGGCGTACCGTATTCAAAAGCATCCAGCAGGAAGCCGAATTTCTCCGCCGCTTCTTCTTTGGAGAAACCAAGCGCTTTGAACATTTGTTCCTGTACTTCACGCTTGTAAATCCGCATCGAACCGCCGCCTACTTCATAGCCGTTCAATACCAAGTCATATGCTTGCGCGCGGATTTGGCCAGGGTCTGTATCGAAGAAGTGGAGGTCCTCTTCTTTCGGACGCGTGAACGGATGGTGCTCCGCAACGTAACGCTTCTCTTCTTCATCGTAGCCAAGCAGCGGGAAGTCTACAACCCAAGCATATTTGAACTTCGAGTCGTCGATCAGACCGAGGTCGCGGCCAATTTTCAAGCGCAGGTTGCCCAGTACATCAGCAACGACTTTCTTCTTATCTGCGGAGAACAGCAGCAAGTCGCCTTCTTCTGCACCGAGACGTTCTCTCAGCGCAGCGATTTCCGTTTCGTTGAAGAACTTCACGATCGGCCCTTTGAACTCGCCGTCTTTCACTTGAATCCAGGCCAAACCTTTCGCACCGTAACGAGCGGCAAAAGGCCCCAGATCATCGATGTCCTTACGGCTCCAAGTGCCGCAGCCTTTGGCGTTCAGCGCTTTGACCTGGCCGCCGTTCTTAATGACGTTGGCAAACACTTGCACGCCGGAGTTCGCCACAAGGTCGGATACGTCTTCAAGTTCCAGACCGAAACGCAGGTCCGGTTTGTCGGAACCGTATTTACCCATTGCATCGGCATAAGTGATCCGTTGGAATGGACGCGGAATATCAACGCCGGCTGTATCTTTCATCAGTTTAACCACAAGCTCTTCCAAAATATCCAGGAGCTGATCCTGCGCCAAGAAAGAAGTCTCGATGTCGACTTGCGTGAATTCCGGTTGACGGTCTGCACGAAGGTCTTCGTCACGGAAGCAGCGCGCGATTTGGTAGTAGCGCTCAAGACCACTAACCATCAGCAATTGCTTGAAAATTTGCGGCGATTGCGGCAGCGCAAAAAATTCGCCTGGATGCACGCGGCTCGGCACCAAATAATCACGGGCGCCTTCCGGTGTGCTTTTCGTCAAGACTGGAGTTTCCACTTCGACGAAGCCTTGCTCATCCAGGAAGTTGCGGAAAATATTCGCCGCTTTGGAGCGCAGCATCAGTGTTCTTTGCATTTCCGGACGGCGCAGGTCCAAATAACGATATTTCAAACGAAGCTGCTCATCGACCTCAATACCGTCTTCGATGAAGAACGGAGGTGTTTTCGCTGCATTCATAATTTCAATTTCGGTTACTTGAATTTCGATTTCGCCTGTCGCCAAGTTTTTGTTCACCGTTTCGGCGTCGCGCTCTACAACTTTACCTTTAACGGCAAGCACGTACTCGCTGCGCGCACGATCTCCGGTAGCCAGCGCATCGCCGGAGAAATCGGGGTTAAATACGATTTGCACGATACCGCTGCGGTCGCGCAGATCAATGAACAAGACGCCGCCAAGGTCGCGTCTGCGTTGCACCCATCCATTTAGTGTAACAGTCTGTCCTACATGGGCTTTCGTAAGCTGCCCGCAATGATGTGTTTTGAGCATCATAATTTGTTAGTCCTCCTTATTGGTAAATGGAATCTAGGCAAAAAGCGTCTTGGCTGCATTCGCGGCCAGGTCCGCCAAGCTTACAGTTAATTGATCGCCGGTGGCCATCTTCTTCAACGTGATTTCACCGCGAGCCAGCTCATCGTCTCCAAGAATGGCGACGTAAGTGGCCTGGAAGCGGTCTGCGGATTTCATCTGCGCTTTAATTTTGCGGCCTTGATAATCTTTCTCGGCGGCGACGCCTTGTTGTCTCAGCTGGTACAACAGCTTCGTGACTTCTTTCTCCGCCGCTTCGCCAAGCCCGATCAAGTATACATCAAGTGGATTCGGCTTCGGCACGTCTACGCCTTGGGCCTGCAGCACGAGCAAGATTCGCTCCACTCCGAGGCCAAACCCGACACCCGGCTGATCGTTACCGCCGATTTGCTCGACGAGGCCGTTGTAACGGCCGCCTCCGCCGATCGTATCGATCGCGCCGATCCCTGCCGCTTTATATTCAAAAGCAGTGTGCGTGTAGTAATCCAGGCCGCGCACAAGGCGAGGATTGATGCGGTATGGAATGTCCATACCGTGCAAGTGCTCCAGCACCGATTGGAAGTACGATGTGGACGCCTCATCGAGGTATTCCAAAATGTCCGGCGCCCCTTCAGTGAATTTCTGATCGGTTTTGCAATCGAGAATTCGCATCGGGTTGCGATCATAGCGGGACTGGCAGTCTTTGCAGAGCAGATGTTTGACAGGCGCGAAAAACTCCTGCAATTTCTGGCGGTACACCGTTCTATCTTCCGGCGTGCCTACGGAGTTGATCTCCACCGTGACTTCCTTGAGTCCGATTTCTTTATAAAAAGAATACCCAAGCGCAATCACTTCCGCGTCCAAGCTTGGATCGACAGATCCGAAGGCTTCGATGCCGAACTGGTGGAATTGGCGGTAGCGGCCTGCTTGCGGCTGCTCATAACGGAACATCGGGCCGATATAGTACAGCTTGCTGACGTCCGGCTCCCCGTACAATTTGTTCTCGACATAGGCTCTAACCACGCCTGCTGTGCCCTCCGGGCGAAGCGAGATGCTGCGGTCCCCTTTGTCCAGAAACGTGTACATTTCCTTCTCGACGATATCCGTCGTTTCGCCGACGCCGCGGGAGAATAATTCGGTGTGCTCGAAGATCGGCGTGCGAATTTCTTTGTAGTTAAACTTCCGGCAAATCTCTCTGGCCTTGGACTCGACGTACTGCCATTTCTCGACGTCACCCGGCAGAAGATCCTGCGTACCTTTCGGCTTTTGAATACTCATCTTGGTTCAGCCCCTTTGTCATACCTCATCATTCTTCATGCTATAAGCAAAAAATCCCCCGCCCCGGCTGTCAAGCCTGGGACGAGGGATTCAATAAACGATCACCCGTGGTACCACCCACATTCAGGATAGGTTTATCATCGGCAACCCGCTGAAAACTTATCCACTCTACGGTTAACGCCCGTCACACGCCCAACAACTACTAAGCATTCGACTTCTTCACACGAATTGCCGATTGCCTTTCCCTGCAGGTTCTCGGGGAGGTCTTTCGTTCGCTCATCATAAGGAAGCTTACAGCCTGGACTTCCCTCTCTGCTTATGTGGGGGCGAATTACTTTATCCCTTCATCGAATCACAGAAATATCGAAATACATTATGGTTTATTGTAATCATTGCCAGCTGCAAAGTCAAGTATGAGTAGCGGAGACACATCGGGATCCTCCGCTATCATATTGAACTATTAATAATGGTCAGCCCATTTCTGCAATTCATCCATAACAGGCTGTAGACCTTTCCCCTTTTCCGTTAACTCGTACTCTATGCGCACAGGCGTTTCCGGGTATACGTGACGGATAATGATTTCAGCTGCCTCGAGCTCTTTGAACCTCTCGGACAACATCCGGTCGCTCATCGTCGGGATGAGTTCGGAAATATCTTTAAACCGCTTAGGTCCGGTCATCAGCACATGAATGATAAGCCCTGTCCATCGTTTGCCCAGCAATTCAAAAGCATGCTCGAATTTGGGACACAATTGATAGTCTTCCATATGAATCATCTCCTTAAAATCAATTTTATCATAGTTGCTTGACAAAAGTAAGTGATTCGTAATAATATACTTACATAAAGTAAGTTATTAAATAAAATTTATCTTATAGGGAGATGTTAGCAATGGCATTAGGTTTACTTATTATTCGTTTATTTGTTGGGTTGGCGATCGCCGCCCACGGTTCTCAGAAGGTTTTTGGCTGGTTCGGCGGTTACGGCCCTAAGGGAACAGGCGGCTTCTTCGAATCCATCGGCATTAAGCCAGGCGTCATGATGGCGGTTCTTGCCGGTTTGGCCGAAATCATCGGCGGATTGCTCTTTGCAGCAGGACTTTGGACTTCTGTCGGTGCTGCGCTGATCGTTCTAATCATGCTGGGAGCTATCTTTAAAGTCCACGGCAAGAACGGCTTCTGGGTCACTTCGAACGGTTACGAGTTCAACTTGTTCCTGATTGTAGTCGCCATTGGCGTTGCATTGATCGGCGCCGGAGCGTATTCCATTGACGCATTATTATAATATGATTGTTCTAGCCGCGACAGCTACAGCTGTTCGCGGTTTTCTTTTATTTCTGTCAGTTTACCCAAGAAAATAGCCTGCAACACACCGGTTGCAGGCCTCAAAGTCGATCTATATTTTAAAGGGGGTCGAAGATTATTATATCCAAGCTTGATTAATGCTACATGAAGTTTAAATTACAATTCGATTACAAACTTTTACCCATCTTCATACATTTTTCATGATATTGTCCCCGTATATTCAGCCTCTTTTCACATATACATGTACAACAAGGCAACGACCTTGAATCCTAATCAGGAGGCTGTATACGATGACAACACAAAACGAGTTTCAAGAAGAACGGCAAGATCTGTTGGTGCTCTTCTCCGAAGAAGCCGAAGACGAAGTTGCTGAAGTAGCTGAAGAAGCGGATGAAGAAGCAGCCGAAGACGAGGCTGTAGAAGAAGCAGCGGAGGACGAGGCTGCCGAAGAAGCTTCAGAAGAGGCCGATGATGAGGTCGAGGCGGAAGATGATGGGGACGCGGAAGAGGAAGCAGCAGACGAGGACGAAGAAGAAGCAGTAGAGGAATCCGAAGCGGACAGTGAAGAGGTTGAAGAGGAATCCGCTGAAGCTGAAGCGGATGCCCCAGATACGGCCGAATAAATGTAAGCGCAAACACCCCCATCTAACAAAAAGCTAAGAGCCTTGCTACCTTCTTGACCGGTAGTAAGGCTCTTATTCATCATTATGGTTTGCCCGTCAGACCTGCTTGTAAATCTTTAATCATCATGTAGGTGTCGGCATTCGTTAACTTTTGCTTATCGACGATAAGATTGAGCGACGCGTCTGTCAGCAGCTTATTAGTCACCAAAGTCTGCTGCGCTTGTTGAACAGCCGCCGGCATCCCCAAGGCTTGCGTAATCGTGTAGCTGGCCTGATCGATCGTCAGCGCGATTTTATCCGCGCCTTCCAGCTTCGCAATCGCCGCGCTGGCGTCACCTTTGAAGGCATCCGGCTTCATTTTCTTCGATCCGAGAATCAAATTCACCATGCGCTTCGGATTCGATTGCACATCCAACTGGAAGTTGTTATCGTAAGCGCCTGAGGCCAAGCCCAGCATCATGGCAGCTTTCAAGCCTTCGTACTCCTTATGCTCCATAAAAGCAGCAGGCTTGAGCGTCATCGGCTGCACCTCCATGCCCTGCTTATTCAGCTGCGCCTGCAGCTTCGCAACGGCGTCTTTGGAGGCCGACAGCTGTCTGAACGTCACCTTGTCATCCAGTGCAATCTTGGCTGCTGCGCCAGCCGCTTCGCCTTCAGCCATGCCCGTTGGAATAACGCGGGCGCTGCCGTGCGGAAGCGTATCGTAGCTGGCCGCGCGGCCGACGACGAGCAGGCCGTCAACCTTCTGCGGCACCAGGCTGCGGAACGGGATGGCATACTGCGTCGGATGACAGACGACGTTGCCGTTATCCGTTGGCGATGTCCGCTGGATATCGACAGGGTACGAACCGAATCCGATCCGATCCCATTGATCCGCATTGGAACATACGTCCACGATGTTCAAGCGGTATTCCCCTTGCATATGGCGGGTTTCCCGCACATACAGCTCAGAGGCGGTTCCAGCCAGCTCCACATTCGCCAGCTCAGGGAACGTTGTCTTCATGTAAGCCACGACATTAGGCAGCTCTTTATTGGCAATCTCGAACGCTTCTTGAACCGATTGCGGGTTGAATGTATCTACATTGAAAATTTGCAATGAATTGATAAGGACAGTGTCGTCATTCTCGCGGCCGACGTTGAGGCCTCTCATTTTGGCCCGTTCTTTGTTCACCGGCGGGTAATTGCTCATATCCCTATAGCCCCAAATGCTGACATCATTGGCGCCGCCGCCCGGCTCTGTCTTGGCGCGTGCTGACATCTTGTCCCACACGTCAGGGGTTACGTGCTTCAGGCGGAATACGACGGTGACCGCCATTCTCGATTTCGGATCACCCAGATCTTGACGTCCAAACGTGAACGGCACGCCTGCCGCAGCTGCGAAGTCGCCATCTTGGGTGGCATCAATGACAGAGGAAGCTTGGACCGCTTGCTTGCTGCCGTCCGCTAGGGTGATCTCTGCTCCCTGCACCGCGCTGCCGCCTGCTTTCACGAGTGGATCGATCTTTTGCGCTTTGAGCAGCACGTCGATATTCTTCTCGCCCCGCACCAGATCGTAGAACGCATTGGCCGCCGTATTGACGTCAAAAGAATCGCCTTCCAGCTTGGCATACCATTCAGAGAAAAAACCTTTGTTGAACACTTCCGGCCTCCCTAGCGGGTTCGTTTTTGGCGCATAATTCATATCGATCGTATTCAGCTCACCAAGCGTCATCAGACCGCCGAGACGGTCCCGATTGCGGCCGTCCACGAGCAAGGTCGATAGACCATTGCGCGCCGCGGATACAGCTGCCGCAACGCCTTCAGGATCCGTACCGACAACGATAACGTCGTAAGAGTCCTTCGGCTTTTTCACCGATTTCACTTCTTCTATGCTTTGTTTCTTCGCACTATGCCCGCTATAGGCCGGATGCTGAGTCTGGTAATACAGCGCCGCCGCACCGGCTGCCACAGCAAGCAGGATTAGCGCCCACATCAGGACTAGCCAGCCTTTGGAATTAGATTGGTTACGTCTGGAACTGCTCATGAATTAAAAACACCCGCCTCGTTTACTTCTGCTCCTGCAGCTTACCTATTAGGGGTTGATAAGCTTCATCCAACAGTTTGATTTTTTTCTCGATATACGCCATATACGCTTGATTGTACACACTCGGTTCCTTCGGATTAGGGAAGCGCTCGATACGCACTGGCTCTTGCTCTCCCGCCGCGTCACTCTCGGCGCGTTGCTAAAAGATTTTGCTTACCGCACCGCAGCCCAGCCCAATGATCGTCTGACGCTCTTCCATCATCAAAATGTTATACAAGCACTCGCGGCCTTCGAGGGCATATCCAACATTTTCTAAATTACCAAGAATGTTTTTCTGCCTGTACAAATAGTAAGGCACATACGCGTGCTCTTCGGTCCAGGCAATCGCCCGTTCCATCATGTCCGCGATTTCATCCCGCTCAGCCACCTCATACTGGTCGCGGTTCTTCGTCATCTTCGACGCCCGCTTGAACGATAAGGTGTGCACGGTCAACGACTCCGGCATCAGCTTATCGGTTTCGTTCAGCGAATGCTCAAGCTCCTTCATGCCTTCATTCGGCAAGCCGATGATGAGGTCCATGTTGATGTTATCCAGGCCCATCTCCCGCGCCAGCTTGAATTTCTCCACGGTGTGGTGGCGCCCGATGGCATCCAGCGTCTCCTGCGTGAAGCTCTGCGGGTGATGCTGATACGGTCCACGCTCCACTTCTTCATCACTTCGATTTTGTCCGGCGTAATCGTATCCGGCCTACCCGCTTCTACGGTCAGCTCACGCATCGCGCTCATCCGCGGGAACGATTCGTGCATCGTCACAAACAGCGCATCCATCTCTTCCGCCGTAATGCTGGTCGGCGTACCGCCGCCCCAATAAATCGTCGTAATTTTAAGTCCTGCATCTTTCATCCACTGCCCCATGATCCGCAGCTCTTCATGAAGCCCGTGCAGGAACGAATGAACCGAACCATTATTGCCTCGGATATCGAAAGCCGGGAACGTGCAATACGCACATTTGGTTGGGCAGAAGGGAATGCCGATATAGACGCTGACTTCATGCTCCAGATGAAAAAGATCCGGAATGACCCGCAGCTGCCGTTCGGCTACGTCTAACAGCAGGTTAGCCTTCTCCTCATTGACCAGATACTGCTCGCGCAAAATGTCAAAGCACTCCGTCCGATCATGCTTTTGCAGCAAATTATGCATGAGCTTGGTCGGGCGCACGCCCGTCAAAATGCCCCATGGCTGCTCCAGCCCCGTCATCTCCTGCAGTGCTTGCAGCAGCGCCGTGCATACGGAACGGCGGATCGCCGCTTTGCGCGCCAGCGCATCGCTTCTGTCCGCGATTCTGACGTTGCTTCCCGTCCACGTTGCACCGTGCTTCATATCCTTTACGCAAACGGTCGCCGTGACGTTTCGCTCTTCTTGCTGCAGCTCGATCTCCATACGTAAATACGCCGCTTCCAGCGGGGAATATTGAATATCCACATCTTCAAAAAACAATCGGCTTATATGAAAAATTTCCGTTGTCAGCTCGCTAAAGCCTATACGGTTTACTTCAATTTGCAAGTATAACCCTCCATTACTCCCTGTTCAGCCATTACCTTGATGTAAAATGCCAAAGTTAAGTTTACCACATTTTCAAAAGCTAGAGAAATGAATGGCTTGGCCGTAAGCGAAATAAAAGCCCCGCAATTCTGCTTTGGCGCAGATTGCGAGGCTTTGCTTAACGGTACGTTTTTTTCGGAATACTTCTTAGCTTCTCCTGAACGGAAGTAAACTCCGCGCTCATTTCCACATCGGACAGCATTGGCGTCTGGCTCATGCGCTCTGCCATTGTTCCATGCAGCAGCTGCTGTTCTGGTGATGTCATCGCTTTGTGTTTGATCGATTGCCGCATCTGGATGCTCCTAACTGGGTGAATTATACACCACTAGGATATCCAAGAAATGAAATCTATAAACACCAATTTACACGCTGTCTACGATCAAGGTCACCGGTCCCCAGTTGACGAGCTGCACGTCCATCATGGCGCCGAATACCCCGGTCTCCACGTGCAGGCCTTGCGCGCGAAGCAGCTCATTAAACTTCTCGTACAACGGCTCTGCCTGCTCGGGTCTGGCCGCAGCCATGAAGTTCGGCCGTTTGCCTTTGCGGCAGTCTCCGTACAGCGTGAATTGCGATACGGATAAAATTTGTCCGCCCGTCTCCAGAACGGATAGATTCATTTTGCCTGCTTCGTCTTCAAAAATGCGCAAGCCGGACACTTTGTCCGCCAAATACTTGGCGTCCTGCTCCGTATCCTCGTGCGTGATGCCGACGAGCAGCATCAGTCCTTGACCAATGCGGCCGACGACTTCATGATTGACCGTCACATCGGCCTGCTTGCAGCGTTGAACGACTACTCTCATGTGTAACTCCTTCTCCGCTTAGGTCTGCATGATCCGATGCACGGAATACACGTCTTTGACCCGTTTGATCTTCTCGACGACAGCTTGCAGATGCTCAATGTTTTTGATCACAATGGTCATATGAATGGTCGCCATTTTATTCTTATCCGAACGGCCGGACACCGCCGAAATCATCGTTTTGCTCTCGGATACCGCTTGGAGCACTTCGTTCAGGAAGCCACGGCGGTCATGCCCCGTAATCTCAATCTCCACATTGAAGTTGGACTCGACGACATCCGCCCAATCGACTTCAATCACGCGCTCTTCTTCGCCCATGCTCGTCGGGATGTTCGTACAATCCGCGCGATGGACGGATACGCCCCGCCCGCGCGTGATATAGCCGATAATGTCATCGCCCGGCACCGGATTGCAACAGCGCGCAAAACGAACCAACAGATTATCGACGCCCTTGACGCGCACACCATTCGTCGGGCGGCTCTTGCGCTCCGGCAGCGGCGCCTTGACTTCCTTCACTTCGCTGGTCAGCTGCAGCACTTGCGCTTCTTCCGCTTCCTTGCGCAGCTTCTCGGTCAGTTTCGTGCAGATTTGCGCAGCGGTGATGCCGCCAAACCCGACAGCGGACAGCATGTCTTCAATGTCGTTAAAATTGAACTTCTTCGCCGCTTCCAGCAGCTTGTCGTCGCTCATAAGCGTCGGCGGATCGATCGCTAAGCGCTTCAGCTCGCGCTCGATCGCTTCCCGGCCCTTCTCGACGTTCTCCTCGCGCTTCTCTTTCTTGAACCACTGCTTAATCTTGCTTCGCGCATGCGAAGATTGGGCAATTTTGATCCAATCCTGACTTGGTCCATAGGAATGCTTGGAAGTGAGAATCTCGATAATGTCCCCGGTTTTCAACTTGTGATCGAGCGGTACGATCCGGGAATTGACTTTGGCCCCGATCGTCCGGTTGCCAACCTCCGTATGAATCCGGTAAGCGAAATCGAGCGGCACTGAACCTGCAGGCAGCTCGATCACTTCCCCTTTCGGCGTAAAGACGAAAACAAGGTCGGAGAAGAAATCCATCTTCATGGATTCCATGAATTCGGAGGCGTCGTTCGTCTCCTGCTGCAGTTCCAGAATCTCCCGGAACCAGGTCATTTTATCCTCAAATGTGCCAGACGGCACAACGGAACCGCCTTCTTTGTAAGCCCAGTGCGCGGCGATACCGAACTCCGAGGTCTTGTGCATCTCCCACGTGCGGATTTGCACTTCGAGCGGCTCGCCCTTCGGTCCGATCACTGTCGTATGCAGCGACTGGTACATGTTCGGCTTCGGCATGGCGATATAATCTTTGAACCTGCCAGGCATCGGCTTCCACAACGTATGAATGATTCCAAGCGATGCATAGCAGTCCTTAATATTGTCCACAATCACGCGCAGCGCCATAAGATCGTAAATCTCGTTAAACTGCTTGCCGCGTGAGCTCATTTTTTTATAAATGCTGTATAAATGCTTAGGCCGGCCGGAAATATCGCCTTGAATGCCCATTTCTTCCAGCTTATCTTTGATGCTTTGAATCACATCTTCGATATATTGCTCGCGCTCGGCGCGTTTCTTCTGCATCAAGTTCACAATCCGGTAGTATTGCTGCGGATTCAAGTAGCGGAGGGCAATATCTTCCATCTCCCACTTGATGGTAGAAATACCGAGGCGGTGTGCGATCGGACAAAAAATCTCCAGCGTCTCTTCCGCAATGCGGCGCTGGCTTTCCTCCGATTGATATTTCAGCGTACGCATGTTGTGCAAACGGTCGGCCAGCTTGATCAGAATGACGCGGATGTCCTGGGCCATCGCCACGAACATTTTGCGATAATTCTCGTTCTGCTGCTCTTCCTTGGATTTGAACTTAATTCTCTCCAGTTTGGTGAGACCGTCAACTAGCATCGCGCAAACTTTGCCAAATTTATCGTTTACGGCTTCAAGTGAAACCGTTGTATCTTCGACGACATCGTGCAGCAAGGCAGCAATCACCGAGGTGACATCCATTTGCATGTTCACCAGTATGTCGGCAACAGCTAAGGGATGCAGAATATAAGGTTCCCCTGATTTGCGCACTTGGCCTTCATGGGCTTTGTCGGCAAAATCATAGGCCTCCCTAATCCGTTGCAAGTCATTTTCTTTTAGATAGGTGGCGGCCTTCTCCAGCAGCTGCTCTATACCCATGCATCTACCCATTCCCTTTAGTCGATTTTTATTCATTATGCCTTCAAGGCAGGCTCCGCGTCAACTGCCCGTATACTGTCATTCGACAAATTTTACGTTTTTTCCCGCGCAATAGAAGAAATTTTACTAGTATAATCCATTATTTTACTTCATAATCGCGTTCCTCTTCTCAAAACTATCTCAATGCCTGTACAATAAAATGGAATAATTGCCCAAAGGAGCCGTATGGACATGATCCTTAAAACCGAATTCATTCAACGCATGGAGCCTTATCTTGATTTTGTACAATCACTCGAAACTATTGCCGAAGGTGCGTGGACATCCCCGCTTGCCGAAGGCAAGTGGCGGGTGTGCGATGTCATCAGCCACATGATGTTGTGGGACCGCAGATTCATGGAAATGACCATTGAACCGATTGCCCTAGGCACACCGCTAACCTACAAGAGCACGGATTTTCATGCTTTCAACCGTAGCGCAGCCGTCTATGCATCCCAGGTGAGCAAAGACCAGCTTCTTGGGGAGGCCCTGCGCGTTAGAGAGCAGATCCTCGCTTACCTGCGCGATATCCCCGAAGCCAAATACGCGGAGTCATTCCTCGATGGCGACGGACATCCTTTCACACTCCCCGCTTATGTTGAGGATTTTGCCGAGCACGACCACCACCATAGCGAACAAATCCGCCAGCTGCTGAACTTATAACCCAAGTCTTCATACTAGAAAAAAAGGGCAATCCCGGTCATGACGACCTGATGGGAATGCCCTTTGAATCATTAATATTTAACGAGCGAAACGACGTCCATGCCGTCCAGCTTATCTTTTCCATCCAAATAGGAAAGCTCAATCAAGAATGCAGCACCTACGATGTCGCCTCCGAGACGCTTAATCAGCTCGATCGAAGTTTGGATCGTGCCGCCTGTTGCGAGCAGGTCATCGGCAATCAGCACCTTTTGGCCCGGTTTGATCGCGTCTTTGTGCATCGCCAGCTTATCTTTGCCGTATTCAAGCGCATAGTCGGCTTCGATCGTTTCGCCAGGCAGCTTGCCGCTCTTGCGGATCGGCACAAAGCCAACCCCCAACGAATAAGCGAGGGGCGCCCCTACAACAAAGCCACGGGCTTCCGGTCCGGCAATGACGTCGATTTCTTTTTCCTTCACCATTTCACGGAGTTCATCAATAGCTTGTTTGTAAACGGCTCCGTCTTGAAGCAAGGTCGTAATATCTTTGAAACGGATTCCTGGTTGCGGGAAGTCCGGGATTACGCGAATATAGTCTTTGAAATTCATACAATTTCCTCCATCACTTGGTTTTGTGGTTTGATCTGACTGGTGATCCATTGCTCCAGCTCTTTGGCCGATGAATACATCACAACCGATTCAACTTCCTGGAGCTGCAATCTATCTTGATACTTGCGTGAGGTCGTTAAATCCCGCTTGGCCGGCGCAGCTTGAAGCTTCACAACCGCGCCCAGCCGCTCGATAAAGCCTAACTCTTCAAATACCGATATGATGAATTGTATCATAGCTGGAGATAAACCTGAACGCCGGCTCCACGCTTGCATCAGACGAGTATCCTGAAGATTGAGCGAACCTTCTTTTTGCAGCGTGCCGTACAACAGCTTGAACATATCCCGTGACGGCATCGTCGTATCGCTGCCCGTTCCTAGATCCGTAAAGACCGTGTAGCAGCGCATCATGCCCGCAGCCAGCCGCAAGATACACTGGAGTGCTGCGAGGTTCCGCGGGACCGTGTAGAGCACGATATCCGTCATGGCGGCAAAATCAAGCCTGTGCGCAGACGGATTACCCGGCAGCAGTTCTCCGGATTCTTGCAGAATCCAGTAAGGCTGCGCTTCGCCCAGCTGCAAAGCGGTGGACGCGAAGGGGCGGTCATCCGCGTCGTGGAACAGCACGATCGCGGGCTCCCGCGATGCGCCCGCTGTTCCTGCCGCCAGCGCCTCCTTGAGCGCTGCCAGCTTTATCTGCAGCTGCGGGGCGCCGCGCCAATCGAACAGCTGCACATGATTGATCCGCAAATCCTGCATCATGATTTGCGGCTTACGCACGCCGTTCCATTCGTTGATGGACAGCTCACCCAGCACATCCAGGCGCGAAGCCGGCGCGATCAGCCCCGCAAGGCCGCCTCGGCCGAAGCCGACCGCTTCCACGGTGCAGCTCACCTCGTTCAGCGCTTGCGTCAGCGCGAGCTTCAGGTGCTGCTTCTCTTTGCCCATCGTCCGGACTTCGTTCAGCGACAAGTCCGTGAACACGAACCTCGGCGCCGGATTGCCCATACCGAACGGCGCCAGCTTCTCCAGCTGCTCGATGCAAGAGATCGGTACCTCGGACAAACTGCATGCCGCATCCGCCTTCAGCAGCGGGATGTAATCCTCCGCTGTCAGCGTCATAGCGGCGAGTTCATTCAGCTTCAGCGTGAATGCCTCCAGATGGCTGCGGTCCAGGCTCATGCCGGCCGCTGCCTGGTGGCCGCCGTAATGGTCCAGCCACGCCTTGCATTCGGTCAACGCTTTGTACAAATCGAAACCCGCGATGGAACGTGCCGATCCTTTGGCCATTCCAGTTTGGGGGTCAATACTCATCACCAATGTTGGACGGTAATATTTTTCCACAATTTTGGAAGCTACAATACCGACAACCCCAACATTCCATTCTTCCTTGGCAACAACGATGACTTTATCCAGTCCTTTGGCGATTTGCAGTTCAGCCAACTCCATGGCTTCCTTCGCCATTTCTTCCACGATGCGCTGCCGCTCTTTGTTTAGCATATCCAGTTCGAAAGCAATTTGATCCGCTTCCTGTTCATCTGTTGTCGTCAACAGCCTGACGGCATCGTCGGCACATTCCAACCTCCCGCTGGCATTGATGCGGGGGGCGAGGGAAAAACCGATGTGCCCGGCGGTGACTTCCTTCCGCTCTATGCCCGCCACGCCGATCAAGGCGCGGAATCCCGGATATGCGGATGATTGCATCCGGATCAGCCCCTGCTTAACGATAAGCCGATTCTCGCCGGTTAACGGCATCAGATCGGCCACTGTGCCGAGCGCTGCAAACTCCAGCAGCTCTTCAGGCAAGCGGCCCAACAGCGCGTGCGCCAGCTTCAGGGCTACGCCTACGCCTGCAAGATGCTTGAAGGGATAAGGACAGCCCGGCTTCTTCGGATTGATGACGGCGAGCGCATCCGGCAATACTTCCGGCGGTTCGTGGTGATCCGTCACAATAACGTCCATGCCGAGCTCTTGAATATACTGAACTTCCTTAACCGCACTGATACCGGTATCCACGGTGATGATCAGACTTGCGCCCTGCTCCTTGGCCAACTCGATGGCGCCCAGATTCAGTCCGTAGCCTTCACGAATCCGGTGCGGGATATAGGTATCAAAGCGCGCGCCCAAACCACGCAGCAAATGCGCCATCAACGACGTGCTGCTGACGCCGTCGGCGTCATAGTCGCCGTAGATGCGGATATGCTCGCCACGTTCCAGCGCTTGACGAATGCGTTCCACGGCCGGCTGCATTCCATCCAGCAGAAACGGATCATGAAATTGATCCGCTCCGCCTTGCAGAAATTGCTCCGCCTCGTGAACCGTGTGAATATCGCGGAGAACGAGCATCTTGGCGACCAGCGGGTCGAGCTGCAAATCGCGTACGAATGTCTCGACTAGGGTTTCATCCGCTTGGCCAATGCTCCATCTTGCCTTAGGGGATAACACCTGCTGTGTCCTCCTTCATGTTTTCCGGTAGGAAACCTGCTTCCTTATTTTCGTAACTGCAATCCGTTTAGTGGAAAATGCTCGGAACATCCAACAGCTCCGAATCCGCATTACTCTTATAGGGATACCCGCCATCATAGGGGTTCACATGGACGAAAACGTCCGAGACATGCTGGAATCGTTTCATGAGCTGCTGTTTGACGCTTTTGGCAATTTCATGGCCTTCATAGACCGAAATTCTCGGGTTGACGCTAATTTTAATATCAACAATCACATAATGGCCATGTTCTCTGGCACGCAGGTCGTCGACCGTAATGACACCTTTGATGTTCTGCACGGCCGCGATCAGATCCGCCGCATCTTCCTTATGCAGCACATGATCCATCGTCGTATGTATGGCCTCTTTGACCAGCTTATAGCCCATTTTCAAAACGAGGACCGATACAAACAGCCCTGCGATCGGATCCATATAATAGAGCAGTGGAATGCCCAAATAATCGCCTAATATCGCTCCAAAAATGCCGGCAAGAGCCGCAATAGAAGAGTATACATCGGAACGGTGTTCCCATGCATTGGTAATTAATGCCTGCGACTTCAGGCGCTTGCCCAACCTGTATTTATATTGAAACATCGCTTCTTTGACAATTAAAGAAATAACAACTGCAATAAGTGCGTAAGCTCTGGGAGCTGTTTCAACCCCGCGCCATATGGATTTTACGGCCGAAATGCCGATTTCCACACCAACCACTAACAAAAGCACCGAAACGACGATGGAGGCGATGGACTCCGCCTTGCCATGGCCGTAAGGATGATCGGCATCCGGCGGCTTTGCCGCTGCCCGCAGCCCAATCAGCACTGCAATGGAGCCAGCCACGTCAGATGCGGAGTGCGCACTGTCGGCGAGCAGCGCTTTACTTTGCGCCATGAAACCGATAACGCCCTTGAGAAGCGCAAGAGCGAGATTGCCAATAATGCCTACCCAGGCAGCGAACTCGGCCTTTTCGAAACGCTCTTCATTCACGTATTGCCCACTCCCCCTGAACCGATACAAAGGCCGCGTTAGCATCACGCGGCCGGTTATTATGGTTATTACGCTGCAGCTTTCTTTTTAGAACTTAAAGATTTACGTTTGAGTAAATACCAGAGCGAGCAAGCGATAAAGATCGAAGAGTACGCTCCGCTTGTCAAACCGACCAGTTTCGCCAGGGCGAACAGCTTGATCGACTCACTGCCGAAAATAAAGAGACATCCCGCGGCCAGCAAGACGACGAGAACTGTATTAACGTTCCGCGCCATCGTTTGCCAGATACTGTCGTTCACCAACGCCACAAGATCCTCGTCCGTTTTGAGCTTGCTAAAGCGCAAGTTTTCGCGGATCCGGTCAAAAATAACGATCTTATCGTTAATGGAATAACCGATTGTCGTCAATACCGCTGCCAGGAACGGCAGATTCACTTCCAGTCGGAAGATGGAGAAGATCGCAATAACGATCCAAGCGTCATGCAAGATCGCAATGATCGCGGCAATCGCGAAGCGCCATTCGAAGCGGATGCTGACATAAACACAGATCAGCACGCTGGCAATTCCGACGGCGTAAACCGCCTTCATGAGCAATTCTTTAGCCAGCTGAGGGTCAACGGTGTTGACCTCTTTCGAAACGGTTGCGCTATAAGCCGTTGCAAAGGCATTTTGAATCTTATTGATCACATCGTCCGTCAATACGTCGTCAAAACGGATGGATACCCGATCGCTGTTGGTGCCGCCGATTGTCGGCTCGGCAAAGCGGGATTTCAAATCTCCGCTGGACTTCAGCCCGTTCATAATTTCATCGACTTTAGCCTTGTCCATCTGTTTGCCGACGACGAGGTCAATGTTCGTTCCTGCTTTGAAATCGACCCCGAAGTTCATACCTGCGAACAACATCACAGCCAAACCCGCGATGCAGACGAGAATCGAAATCGCAAAAAAGGTATTGCGGTTCTTAACAAAACTATATTGTCTCTTAGAGAGCACGAATGTCTGCCTCCTTCACACCAAAATAACTTGGCTTTTTCAGCAAGTTGCCCCGTATGATCAGATGCAGCAGCCATCTGGATAAGATCACGTTCGTCAGGATACTGATGATGATACTCATCATCGTAATTACGGCGAATCCGCGAATCGCGCCATTTCCGACATAGTACAGAACAATACCGGCGATTAAGTTCGTCACGTTGGCATCCATAATCGTCCGGAAGGAATGCTTGGATCCTGCCTTCAATGCGGACAGAACGCTCTTGCCCGCACGAATCTCCTCGCGGATCCGCTCGTAGGTGATAATATTCGCATCGACGGCCATCCCGGCGCCAAGCACAAGGGCGGCAATACCCGGCAGCGTCAACGTTGCATTCATGAAATCAAATACGGCAAGAAGTACCCAAATATATGTAATCAGTGTAAAAGCAGCGACCAGTCCAGGCACGCGATAATAAATGACCATGAACAGGAAGATCAAAATGGAAGCGATCAGCCCCGCTCTCGCGGTTTGATGCAAGGACGCAGTACCCAGCGTCGCGTCTACGCGTTGGATATATTTCTCCGTCAGTTTAAGCGGCATTGCGCCGAGGTTGATCAATTTGACCGTTTTGGTCGCTTCATTGACATTCGTTTGGCTGATGATCGCCGAATCGCTATCGATCGGATAGTTCACTGCAGCAGACGATTGCAGCTGGTCATCCAAATAAATGGACAGCGTGCTGCCTGTCAGTTTCGTCGTTACATCTTTGAATTTCTGTCTATCCTTCAGCTTGATCTCAACGATTGGCTGTTTCGTATTCGGATCGTAGCTTAATTTCGCCGCGTTCTCTACGAAATCCGTACCGTTCAAATAGATCGTGCCATCTGGACCTCTAAATGTAAGTACAGCTGGTTTGGACATCAGGCTTCTTACTTCTTCTTCATTCTGAACGCCAGCAAGACGTACGCGGATACGATCCGTACCCTCCGTGCTCACTTCAGGCTCAGCAACGCCAAGGCTGTCCGCACGTTTGGCAAGGCTGTCTGCCGCTTGCGTAAGCGTTTCCTTCGTTAGGGGCTGTCCGGCTGTCAAAGGTTCTGCGGTATACAAAATTTCAAATCCACCTTTTAGGTCCAGCCCAAGCTTAATTCGTTCCACCAGTTTCGGACTCGTTGCCGCAATACTGCCCAACACAACGATGACCGTTAGAAAAAAGAACGAAATTCTTTTCCAATCCAGCATCTCTTGCTTGTCTCCCTTCCATACTCAATATTCCTATTATACTCAGGCGTGAAAATCGAGTCAATTTACGTCATATCCTGTAATTTGCCATAAAAAAATAAGCCCTATTCTTAGAATTGGGCTCCTTTATAAACACTGAGGGTCATCCAGTTCATAAACTGCGTAGATTTAAGCGATAAAATGTCATTGACAACTTGATACAACGGCGGAACTCCTTTTTTCTGATACTTATCACTGACGCATTCCCATATGTCTTTGCCGGTCACCTGCCTGTATCCGAGCATCACGAACTCCTCCGCTTTACTGGAGCATAAGACCTCAATCATTTCATTGAGCTCTTGTTCCGTGAGCTCATGGCTCTCCTCCATGGCGTCGTCCCCGGTAAAAACCATTGTCTCCTCCTCGAAGACATGGTCTGTGACCGCTTCGTGCTCTTGTATGCCATAGGTTGCCATAGCGCCCTCCACGGTAGCTTCCATGACAGCTTCCAGGGCATTGGCCTCGGGGGGGGCTGTTAGGCTTTCCGTGGAGCTTTCCCCGGAGCTTTCCAGCGTTGTCTCCACGACAGTTTCCAGCGCAGCAGCCTCCTCGGCCAGGAGCTCGGCCTGGGTTACTTCGGTCCGTATGCTTTCCTCAGCCTCGTCTTCGGCAATGGACTCCTCGGCAGCAGGCACGCTGCCATCAGCTTCAGGAACCTGATTTCTTCGTTCGTTTTCTTCTTCATTCATGGGAGTCCCTCCTTCGCGTTTTCCTGAGGAAAACACTTTTCATCCGTGCATCTATTCGCTGCCGCTCCATCATTTTCCTGCCTGCCGCTAACATGTCCATAAAATGTTAGCATGAGCTTGGACGATCCCTGCATATCCATAAAGTATATAAGTATGGGAAGAGGGAATCGCATTGACCAAGCAGTCATTTATCCGGGGTACGATGATTCTGTTGGCCGCTGGCATTATCAACCGCATTCTCGGCTTCATTCCGCGAATTACGCTTCCGCGCGTCATCGGGCCGGAGGGCATCGGGCTGTATCAAATGGGATGGCCTTTCCTCTCTGTCATCCTGACGATTGTTACAGGCGGAATCCCCGTTGCCATAGCCAAGCTGATCGCTGAAGCCGAAGCCGAGAATAATGAATCCCGCGTACGCAGCATATTGCGGATATCACTAGCACTCACGATCGGGCTCAGTTTGATATTTACAGCTGTCTGTGTGCTCGGCGCCTCCTGGATTACCAGTCATCTGCTGACGGATTCACGGGTCTACTACACGTTTCTTTGCATGAGTCCTTTAATTCCTGTCATTGGCCTCTCCGCGGTGTTTCGCGGCTATTTCCAAGGCAGACAGAACATGATCCCGACCGCGACTTCACAGACGGTAGAAACGCTGATCCGCATCGTCATGGTGCTGGTCTGCTCATATCTCATGCTTCCATATGGGATCGAATATGCAGCGGCTGGAGCGATGATCGGTGTGCTGGCTGGCGAAATTGGAGGGCTGCTCTTACTTGCCTTACATTTCAAGTTGAATAAACAAACGCCGTTAACGATGGACAAAGTACAAATCGGCATCCACAAAACCAGTGGCAGATTGTCCAACCTGCGGCGCATTCTGCGCATCTCAGTCCCAGTAACCGGGAGCAAGCTGATCGGGGCCGGCTCCTACTTGTTTGAATCGATTCTAATTGCCCAAAGCTTAGCCATAGCCGGCATCTCCGTGTCCATGGCAACATCGCAATACGGAGCGCTGCAGGGCATGGTCATTCCCATTATTTTGCTGCCCAGCGCCTTAACGATGTCCTTGTCGGTATCCTTGGTTCCTTCGCTGAGCGAGGCGCTCGCCCGCAAGGATATGAAAACCATCCATATGCGGCTGCACCAGTCCTTGCGGCTCGCACTTGTTACCGGCGCGCCATTTGCGGTGTTGATGTTCGTCCTCGCCGAACCGATTTGCCGGTATATGTACAATCAGCCTGATGTCGGCGTCATGCTGAAGATCATGGCCCCAATTGCGCTGTTCATTTATTTCCAGGCTCCGCTCCAATCAGCGCTTCAAGCATTGAACAAGCCTGGGGCCGCCTTGATCAACACTTTGATCGGTTCAACGGTCAAACTGACGCTCATCTACTTTCTGGCGAGCAGACCAGAGCTGGGCATACGCGGCGCGATTTTTGCCATCAATGTAAACATCGTTCTCGTCACGCTGCTGCACTGGAACAGTGTCGTCCGTTTATTGAAATTCCGCATGGAAGGCAGTGACTTCGGCAAAATTATCGCGGCTATGGCCCTTACTGGAGTTTGCATCTACGCCGCGATGTACATGCCCTGGTCAGAGACCGAGTGGCTGCGCTTCAGCACTGCCTGCTTGATCGGCATCCTCATGTACTTGTTATTCATCGTCTGGTTCAAGCTGATCAATCAGGACGACCTGCTACGTGTATTCCGCATCGGCAAAAAAATCATTCGCTAGCCGTCAGCGCTTCTTGTCGATGAAGAATCGGCCCCGGTGGTCAATTGAACAGTAGAACACTTCTTTAAAATCCTTGAGGCCTTTCGCTTGCAGCTGATTTTTTAGCCAGAAACGGGTCTTGCCAATTTTATCTAAATTATCATCTTGAACCTTTCCGTCCATAATGAGAGGCAGCGGCAGCCCTTCGTACCTGATCGTCCCTTTCGGAAGATCGTGCTGGCCCGCCGTCTCTTTCCCTTCTTTTTCCACCACACTCAACTTGCCCGAAGGCTCCAAAATCGCGAATTCCACATCCGCCACATTCATGACTCGGTTCTGTCTCAATTGCAGCATCAAATCGTCCAGGTTGTACCGGTGCTTCTTCATCTCCTCCCGGTTGATCTCCCCGTTTTTAATCAAGACACTCGGTTCCCCATCGAACAGCACGCGAATCGTTCTGCTTTTGAGCGTAATATAGGCGAGAACGACTTGGATCAAGACAAGCGTAGCCATCGGAATGATCCCGTCCATTAACGGTTTTCTCGAGTCCTCGAGCACAAACACGGCAATTTCCGCAATCATAATCGAGATGACTAAATCAAAGAGCGATAGCTTCCCTATCTCACGTTTCCCCATGATGCGGAGCATGAGAAACACCACGAAATAAATCAGCACAGTACGCAAAAAAATGGTCAGAATATCCATTGGATCTAGCCTCCCCAAGCGTATGCTTACGATGCTAGCTTTCCGGTAGAAAGCCTTACTTCTCGGAGTTCAATGGTATTCTGACCGCTGATGTACTTGATCATGCAGTTTTTACTTATTCAATTGTTGGCAATTACAGCAGAAATAAGTTGACATAAATCGTAGCGACGATGATGAGCAAGAGCGCAATCGGTGCGGCGATCACCATATAATCCCGCTGCGAGAAGCGCGCTTCGTGATGTGCCGCGAGTCCCGCAGCCAGCATGCCCGCAGCCGAGCCTAGAAGCGTCGCGCCGCCTCCAACTGCAGCGCCGATCAAGAGCGACCACCATAGTGGCGTCACTGAGACTGGGGCCGAGCCGGAACTGGCCAGCATCAGCATCCCCTGCATGTGCTGCAGCACAGGCGTGATGGCGGCCACATACGGGACATTGTCCAACATGGCCGAGCCGAAGCCTGTTAACCACAACACGAGCATGGACATGAACGTAATGCTGCCTTGCCCGATCTCAAGCCCTCTGGCCGCTATGTATCCGCTCACGCCTGCGTGCGCAAGTCCCCCTGCCATGATGAACAGGCCGAGGAAGAAGAACAGCTGCGAGTCCAGCAGGAGATTCGCCGCGCTGCGATAATCTTTGCTCCGCGCCAGCGTTACGATTTCCTTGTAATTCAGCGCAAGCATGACTACAGCCCCGCCTAGGGCAATATAAGCGGCACTCCAGCCGAGCAGGCCCTGCAGGATGAATAAAATCAAGGTGACAGCTGCTGCTATGCTGCTGCCGATAAGCAGTACGCGATCTTTGGTCAGATAGGATGAGGGCTGCAGGTTCGATAAATCCTTTTTATAAGATTCAGCGGGAACAAGCTTTTTGCCATAGATCAGCCACATGATCACATAAATGACGACGAGCATGACAATGACGAGCGGTGTCAGCACGAGAAGGAACTGCGCCATCGTCAGCGGCGCTGCCAAGCCGACCATGCGATTCGGCATATGGCCAAGCATTGTCGCCGCACCGCCGATATTAGCCGATAAGATCAGCGAGATCAGAAACGGAACCGGGGACAGCTTCATTGATTTCGATAAACTGAGTACGGCAGGAACGATAATGGCAATAGCCAGCAGGCTATCCAGCAAAGCCGAGACGACGGCCGTCAGCAGAGATAAACCTATTAAAATCGTAAATGGCTGAAACCGGTATTTTTGGATCACCGAACTGGCGGCGTATGCGATCAGCCCTGTTTTCTGAAAAACCCCGGAAATCGCGAATAAGCTCACGATGAACAGGATCGTCTGCCAGTTGGCATAAGACGACAAGGCTTGGCCGACCGGAACGTTGCCCAGCACGATCATAAGCAAAGCCCCGCCTAATGCGGTATAAGTTCGGTTCCATTTTTCAATCAACAGACAAACGTAAGCGGCGGCGAATATGACGATCGCCATCATCGCCTGCCATAAGACAGGCCCTTGTGAAAATTCAGACATCCTCACATCTCCCTTCCAACAGTTTGTACTAATTCTATGTTTGGCCCCATACAATGATGTTAACGGAAAAATTGAATATAAGAAAGGAAAGATGCCTATGAACCCCATCAAAACGGTTAGCCAGGTTCGCGTTACATCTCCTTTAATGTCCGGCCTTGTTTATGCATTTATTATGACAACGATCGGAACGCTAGTCACATCCTTGTTCTTGCTGCTATCCAACGCACAAGAGAGCTCCTTACATACGTTAACGACAATTATTCATGCCGTTTCCCTGTTTATCGGCGGATGGGTATCCGGCAAACGGGCTGGCAACCGCGGCTGGTACTATGGCGGCATGGTCGGGCTCGTGTATTTCATCCTGATCTTCCTGGTTGGCTTTCTCGCTTTTGATGCCGGTTTCAACCTGCAATCTCTGCAGCTTCTGGGGATTCTCTTCGCAGCTGGCGCGCTTGGCGGCATGCTGGGTGTGAATACCCGCAAATAAGACGTTTCCGTGAAGTTAACACCATCCTCCATAAATTATGGTATAATGTCATAGTCCTTCACAAACCATTTCCAATTTTTAGGGGGAAACCATCATGAATCCCTTCGGGTCTATGACACATGCAACAGTTTACATTGTCATAACCGTCTGTGCCTTCCTCATACTAGCGGTACGCGCCAATCCTTTTACCATAGCCGGCAGCTTTGTTCAAGAGATATTCACTTCCCGTAAATATCTGCTTCATTTCACTGCGATGATCACCATACTCTTCTTTAATAAACTAGAGATGTGGGTCGAGAAAGGCATGAAATACCGCGCCGATTTCACAGGGGCGATCTACCGTATTGAAGGTAATTTTGTCGCCAACATTCAACACTGGTTCCACCAAGATCTTTTGACTTATGTCAGCAGTTATTTCTACGTGGTCGTTTTTCCCGCAGTCATGATTACATCGATTGCTCTATATACGTATCAGAAAAACTATAAGCTCTTCTATGCCATTTGCTATGCGATTATGTTTAATTATATGATTGCGATTCCGTTCTATCTGTTCTTCCCGGTTAACGAAGTCTGGTCGTTCCACCCGAACGTGAAGCTGCTTATCCTCGATGTCTTTCCTACGTTCGAACAGGATTACAGACCGTTGTCCGGGCTCGATAACTGCTTCCCGAGCCTGCATACGTCGATCTCGGTTTCCATGGCCGTCATTGCCGTTCAAAGCCGTAATAAGTTCTGGAAGTATTTTGTTCCCTGCTCTTCGGCTTTCATTATCTTCACAATCTTCTACCTCGGCATCCACTGGTTATCGGATATGTGCGCCGGCGTCATTCTAGGTGTGGTGGCTGCGAGAGTCGCTCTCCGGATCGCCGAAGATCGCCTCGTGCTTGGCGAGCACGCACTGATGCAGCCATTTAACAAAAATGAATATTAACTAAGCCAAACAAAAAGCGAGAACCTGAGTGAAGGATCTCGCTTTTTGTTGTTATCGGACTATTCCTTAGCCGCAGCACTCTGTGTAACAGAGTTAATCGCAGATCGGTCAAACGTCATTTTCGTTGCATCGTTGACGCGAAGCACGCAAGTGTCTTCAGTGATCTCCATAATCGTGCCATGAAGACCTCCAATCGTCACGACCTTATCGCCCTTTTTCAACGCGCCAAGCATCTGGCTACGAGTCTTTTGTCTTTTTTGCTGTGGACGGATAAGTAAGAAGTAAAGAACGACAAACATCAGCACCAGCGGGCCGTATGTATACAAATAACCTACTGCGCCAGTATTTGTTGTAGCAGCATCAGCCAATAGAAACATGGGTTCCCTCCTTTCTTAAAATCCTCTTTCATTATCATTCAGCCCATATGATTCGAAGAAGGCATCACGGAAATCGAGCAGACGATCATCCATAATGGCTTGTCTCACATCGCGCATGAGCTGTAGCAGAAAGTGAAGGTTATGATAAGTCGTCAGTCTAATGCCAAAAGTTTCATCCGCTTTTATTAAGTGCCGAATATACGCCCGGCTGTAGTTCTGGCAGGTATAGCAGGAACAATTAGGATCAAGCGGCCCGAAATCCTCCGCATACTTCGCATTGCGAACCACCAGACGGCCTTGGCTCGTCATACAGGTTCCGTTACGGGCGATGCGCGTTGGCAGCACACAGTCGAACATGTCAATACCACGGATCGCTCCCTCAATCAAGGCATCCGGTGAACCGACTCCCATTAGGTAACGGGGCTTGTTCGCTGGAAGCAGAGGCGTCGTGTAATCCAGCACTTCGTACATCAAGTGCTTAGGTTCACCGACACTTAGTCCACCAATAGCATACCCCGGGAAATCCATGGAAGTCAACTGTTCCGCGCTCAAACGGCGCAAATCTTCGTGCATGCCGCCTTGGACGATAGCGAACAAACCTTGATCATGCGGCCTTGCATGAGCGTTGAGGCAGCGCTCCGCCCAGCGGGACGTGCGCTCCAGCGAATTTTTCAAATAGCTGTACTCAGCCGGATACGGCGGGCACTCGTCAAAGGCCATCATAATATCGGAACCGAGCGCGTTCTGAATCTCCATCGCCTTCTCCGGCGACAAGAACAGCTTGTCCCCATTCAAGTGCGATTTGAATTGTACACCTTCTTCCGTAATTTTGCGGATATCGCTTAAGCTGAACACTTGGAAACCGCCGCTGTCTGTCAGGATTGGACGATCCCAGTTCATGAACTTATGCAGGCCGCCGGCCGCTTTCACCAGCTCATGACCAGGGCGCAGGAAGAGATGATACGTATTGCTCAAAATGATATGAGCGTCCATCGTTTTTAATTCCTCAGGGCTCATCGTTTTCACTGTTGCTTGCGTGCCTACCGGCATGAATGCCGGCGTTTCGATCACGCCGTGCGGCGTATGCACGCGTCCGAGACGCGCACCGGACTGCTTGCATGTTTTGATCGCTTCGTAAGTTACTGCTGGTGCCACTATCTTCACTTCCTATTCTAGTAAATAAACATTGCATCGCCGAAGCTGAAGAACCGGTATTGCTCTTCGACCGCCTGGCGGTAAGCCTCCATCACATGCTCCTTGCCGGCTAATGCGCTGATCAGCATCAGCAGCGTTGACTTCGGCAGATGGAAATTGGTGAGCAGCGCATCGACAACCTGAAACTGGTAGCCGGGATAAATGAAAATGCTGGTCCAGCCGGATGCAGGCTTGATGACTAGCGGACCGTCGCTTGCTCCAGACGACTCCCTGCTCAAACCGGCGACTGTCTCCAACGTCCGGCACGAGGTAGTGCCTACGGCAACGACCCGCTTCCCGCTCGCTTTCGTACGGTTGATCAGCTCCGCCGTCTCCGCTGTTAATTCAAAGTATTCCGCGTGCATTTGATGCTCTTCGACCTTATCAACAGACACAGGACGGAATGTTCCGAGACCCACGTGCAGCGTCACAAAGGCAATCTGCACGCCCTTGGCGCGCAGCCGCTCCAGATATGCTTCCGTAAAATGCAGCCCAGCCGTCGGTGCAGCCGCAGAGCCTTCGTGCTTCGCATAGACAGTCTGATAGCGCTCTTTCTCTGGGAGCTGCTCCTTAATATAAGGCGGCAGCGGCATTGTTCCCAGCTTATCCAAAATTTCATTGAAGATACCGCTGTAGCGGAATTGCAGCACCCTCGCGCCCATCTCGCCTTCCTCCAGCACTTCGGCAGAGAGGAGAGGCTCCGCATCCGATCCGGCATCCGTGCCGAACACGACGACAGCTCCCTGTTTCATCCGTTTGCCGGGTTTCACCAGCGCTTCCCAACGGTCATCGCCTAACGGTTTGAGCAGCAAAATCTCAACCTTGGCGCCGGTATCCTTCTTCAAGCCAAAAAGCCGGGCTGGAATGACTCGCGTATCGTTCATCACGAGCAAATCCCCGGCTTCCAAATATTCAGCCAAATGCTCAAACATGCGGTGCTCAATCGCCCCCGTCTGTTTGTTGAGGGTGAGCAGCCTGGACGCCGTCCGCTCGAGCAGCGG
Organism: Paenibacillus aestuarii; assembly: GCF_027789125.1. Classification (GTDB taxonomy): domain Bacteria; phylum Bacillota; class Bacilli; order Paenibacillales; family NBRC-103111; genus Paenibacillus_E; species Paenibacillus_E aestuarii. The sequence continues at coordinate 94,402 of NZ_JAQFVF010000019.1, forward strand.
CGTCTGGGCTATTAACAACTCTGGCAAATCAAAATCAAATGCATGTACATCCATCTTGTCTATTCATTCCTTAGTTATGTTGACTCCAGCATAATAAGTCTGAAGTATCTTTTGATAGGTATAGCCTAATTCTGCGTACCCTTTAGCTCCCCACTGAGACATGCCCAAGCCGTGTCCATTACCGGTTCCCCGGAAAATAAACGATCCGCCTTGTACGGGGCCTGTCGATTCCGGCATGCTTGTTCCCGGTGTTGTCGTCGCCTGAGGCTGAGCCGTTCCAGAAGCGCCTAGCGCGGTGAGATCGCTTGGCTTCAATGTAGCAGGCTGGCTTTGCCCGCCGGATAACACATAGATGGTCTCCGCAGACTGGCCGCTGCCCGTTGTTTGTCCCGCTCCGGCAATAGCAAGGCCGTCCGATGCAGACGATGGTGCCGAAGTATTGCCGACAGAATTACCAGTACCAGTATAACTTCCTGCCACTTCAATTTCAAACCGCGTGCTTGGCAGCCCGCCCAGGGCAGACCTGAGAGCATCCGGATAAGGCACTTTCACGACGACGCCGTTCGCTTTCAGTTCCGTGACCCTTCCCGACGGGCCTCGTTTGGAAATTTCCAACGATTTCAAGTCGCCGTTCACCGTCACGCCAGCCGCTGTGAGCTTGCTTTTAATGTCAGCCGCATTGTAAGGTCCGCGTATCCAGGAATACGCATTGGACTCCGTCTCCTGGCCGAGCACGACCACACGCTCCTTGGCTGCTAACTGGTCAATCGCCGGGTTGGCACTATTATCGACGTAAGGAGCGAGCCGGACATTCACATTCGCTTCTGTCGCTTCAAAGTAAGCTGCGCCATCTTTGTTTTTAGCGCCGGTATCCTTCAAATAAACCGCCGACACATAACCGGTCCGGCCATCTGCAAGCATGACGCGATTCCAGACGGCTTTGCCTTTCTCTGCACCCTGATCAGGGCTTGATACACTTCGCAAATAAGCGACCGGGTTGCCCCATACCTCGGAAGGATCGGCAGTCATGCCGCCTGCATTCGATCCGAAAACAGGCTCAATCAGCGCGTTATTGTAGGTCAGCACTTCGCCTTTCGTCGTATCAACGGCTTGAATCCCGTTGGCGAACTCGCGCTGCATGCCATAATAAGCCTGATCCAGCGTCGTATCGGATACTTGCGCGATCTCATATTTATTACCCTGCTTGAGCGCAAAGGTGCGCGCTGCCACCGCCTGGGCTTTGAGCGCTTCCGCCGGCCACCCGGAGCTGAGCTCCGAGCCCAGTACGCTGTACAAATACTGTTCAAGCGGGAGCTCATTGATCAGAGCCAGCTTGTCATGGTAAGCGCTCATCTCCATATCCCCGCGATAACTGCGATCCGCGCGTTCCTTGACGGAGATGCCGGCCGCCTTCGGGTGAATCCACGTTTTCTGATTGGCAGCGCCGCCAGCAAAATGTGGCATCGCGTCTGTGCCATTCGTGGACAAGGTCACGTCCGACCTCTTCAACAAATAAGGAAGCTGCGTATTCGCTTCCACTAGCGAGACCCCGGCAGCCGCCTTCAGCGCCGCTTGTTTGACCGCATTCAGCTGGTCAGCGGTCGCTTCACTGCCGACCCACACCGTGTAGGTCAGCCTGCCGTTGGCGTCCTCTTGCAAAGCCACATCCGCGCTCAGCCCAGCTTGCTGATAAACGCCGGCTTGCGCAGCCGCAGCCGCTTCCGAACCGAATGCGCCCGTTGTCCAGTGAAGCGGACCGGTTAGAACCGGCGCAGCCGCCATTGTCTGCGCTGCCACAGTCGTATCTTTCAACGCTTGAGCTTTGGCGCTCTCCGCTGCTTCTTTCGTCGGATAACTGCCGTAAAATACTTGGTACACCGTATTCCCCTGTTTCGGCCTGCTCAGGATATAGCTGTCGCCCGCCATCGTGGCCAGCTTCCCATATAACGCGCGCGCGGCAGCAAAATCAGGTGTTTCCAGCATCATCACGCTGAACTGGTCCAAAGAAACGCGCGCCGATGCGCTGACCGTTGTCCAGATGTGGGCTTCATCCGTTCCGGCAGTACGCACGCCGATGTCGAGTCCACTGGCAGAGGACAGAGTGACAACCGGTTCTACCAGTTTATACTTATTTGAATCTATAAAAAGAGCGACGCGAATTTGATCCGTATGTATAGCTGCATCCGCATAAGCATGGGGCTGTAGCGTAAGCGCGCCCAGCGTTAGAGCGGCCGTAGTAAGCATAAGTATGGTCTGCGGTGCGGTCCGTTTAGTCCGTTTCATTCGACAAAAATTCCCCTCTTTCGTTACGTTTCTAGTAGTATAGACTCTATGAAAGGCAAGAAGTTTTGTTTACTAGCTAATAAAAAAACAAAAAAAATCTCTTGCCCGCCTTCGTTCCAGCAGAGGCAAGAGATTTCCTGGGTTATTTGGGTTCCGGCATCGGCAGGCCGAGATGCTGATAAGCTAAGGGCGTTACCATCCGGCCGCGCGGGGTCCGCTGCAAAAATCCGATCTGCAGCAAATACGGCTCATAGACGTCTTCGATCGTCTGACCTTCCTCGCCGATCGTCGCCGCAATCGTCTCCAGGCCGACAGGACCGCCCTGGAAGCTCTGAATGATCGCACGCAGCATCTTGTGGTCGATCTCATCAAGACCAAGATCATCGACCTGGATGAGCTTCAGCGCAATCTTGGCAATATCCACGGTGATGATGCCGTCGCCTTTCACCTGAGCAAAATCGCGCACCCGCTTCAACAAGCGGTTGGCGATACGCGGTGTCCCGCGCGAGCGCATGCCGATCTCGCGGGCGGCTTCGCCGACGATGCCGACCTGCAGGATGTCGGCAGTCCGGCTGACGATATAGGTGAGCTCATCCACCGTATAGAACTCCAGCCGGCTGACGACCCCGAAACGGTCGCGCAGCGGCGCCGACAGCAGGCCGACACGCGTCGTCGCGCCGACCAGCGTGAACGCCGGCAGGTCCAGACGCACCGAGCGCGCGCTTGGGCCCTTGCCGATGATAATGTCAAGGGCATAGTCTTCCATCGCAGGATATAACACCTCTTCCACGGTACGGTGGAGACGATGGATCTCGTCGATGAAGAGCACGTCGCCTTCCTGCAGATTCGTCAGGATGGCGGCCAAATCCCCCGGCCGTTCAATCGCGGGGCCGGAGGTCGTTCTTATATTAACGCCAAGCTCATTGGCGATGATGTTGGACAAGGTCGTCTTGCCAAGACCTGGAGGCCCGTACAGCAGCACGTGATCGAGCGCTTCTTTGCGCATCTTGGCTGCTTCGATGTAGACTTTCAGATTTTCCTTGGCCTGCTGCTGGCCGATATATTCGGCCAAATAACGGGGACGCAGGCTGTACTCGATCACTGAATCCTCCATCATTAAATTCGCCGAAATAATTCGGTCATTTTCCATTGGGGTGCCTCCTAAACATTACATCGTATACAAAGCTTGCAACGCGAGCTTCATCAACACATCGACAGAATCGTACGGCTGGGCCTTCGGCTTCACCTGCAGCCAAGCTTTGTCTGCTTCCGCCTCCGTATAGCCGAGCGCCATCAGCGCTTCCTTCGCTTCCGTCCAAGCGTTGCCGTGCTCGCTAACTTGCGTGGCGCCGACTACACTTAACGCTACAGCCGCTTCCGGACTCGTTAAGCTGACAGAGCCCAGCTTGTCTCGCAGATCCAAAATAATGCGCTGCGCTGTCTTCTTGCCGATTCCCGGCAGCTTGGTCAAAAACGCCAAATTTTCCTGGCTGATCGCAGCCACGACATTCTCCGGCCTTCCCCCGCCTGCAAGCACGCCCAGCGCCACCTTCGGACCGATACCGGATACATCCAATAACAGCCTGAACAACGACTGCTCATCACGCGTCATAAAACCGAATAATAAATGCGCATCTTCCCTGACGTGATAGTGGATGAACATGGTGATCTCCTCGCTCGTTTTATGAGCAAGCGCATAGGGATTCGGGCAAAACACCCGGTAGCCTACACCGTGCACATCCAGCACCGCATACTCGCTCTCGCAATGAACCACTTTGCCTCTTAGAAAATCGATCATTTTTTCACAACCTCATTTATTTTCGTTTGCATCGTAGAAGAATGGGCATGACAAATGGCAACCGCCAGCGCATCGGCGACATCGTCAGGCTTCGGCACTTTGGCCAGCTTGAGAAAAATTTTGACCATCTCCTGTACTTGCTGCTTCTCCGCTTTCCCATAGCCGACAACGGCCTGCTTCACTTGAAGCGGTGTATATTCGGCCACCGGCAGCCCGGCTTGAACGCCAGCCAGGATGATGACGCCGCGTGCTTGTGCAACCGTAAACGCCGTTGTGACATTGCGGTTAAAAAACAATTTCTCTATCGCCAACGCATCTGGCTTATACTTCTCTATTAATTGTGTCGTAGCATCGTAGACATCTTTAAGACGCACAGATGGGTCTGTATGGGCTTCAGTCTGGATCGAGCCATACTGCACTGGCGTGAGCTTGCTGCCTATTTTATCGATGAATCCGAAACCAACAATAGCAATACCTGGATCGATACCCAGAATTCGCACACGATATCTCTCCCATCCAAAAAAGCGAACATATGTAGTCATTTCATTATAGCAGATCAGCAAAAAAAAGATAGACTCGATTGGTACGATGAGTCGAATTTGAAAATAATTCCAGTCACAACTGTGCATGTCGCGCTGTGCATGCAGCGGCAGAGGTAAGCTGTGCGGTTTGCTTGGCGCTTTGCGGTGGCATGGCTAATGCGGGCTGCGAGCTAGCTCGCGAATCTAACGCGGGTTTTTCGCACTAGGACGACCTCAGCACCCCTTGGACCGAGCCTCTAAAGCGGATTTTCAAGCTCTAGAGCTGTTGGCAACTACCAGCTATTCGCCCACGCTAACACTTCCCGCCCCCTCGCCAGCCCAATAAAAAAAAAAGGCCATCCCGCCAAAATCTGCGGGACAGCCTCGTATTATTTTACTTCATGATTACGGCGTCGTCATTGCGCTCGGAATCTTGAATCGCATACTCGCTAAAGGTAGACAGCACACTGTAATATTCGTCTACGTCAGAGATCCGTATGCCATGCTGCAGCTGCTTCACGGTTTCAACCGGCAGGCTGCTCTCCAAATATTTGATGTTCAACTGGAAAAAGGTGCGGATCACATGATCCTTGCCTAGCGTCCCGTTAAACAGCGACAGATTACCGTTGTCATCAATGCCGAAGACAGCCTTCAGTTTGCATTCCGGCGATAAATCTTCGATCTCATCAGTGAACGTAACCTCGCCGCCTGCTCCCACGCTTAGCGTCCACTCCGGATGCTTTGTTTGCTCGCTCAAGAGCTGGCTCGGTGTCTTAAGGCCCAATCCCTGCCTTTCTTCGCCGCATAAATATGATTTAAGCAGATAGGTTTCTCTGCTGTCGGTAATACCTTTTAATGTGGCTATCGCTTCATTGAACCGGTTCTGATCCGTTGGCGTCTGATTAGCAAAGGTTTCTTTAACAGGCTTGCCGAATCTCGCAGCCTCGGGCAGATAGCCAGCTGTATGCAGCAGCCAACCCGTTGTGCAAATAGCCAGCCACGCGCCAAATGTAACCCACCCCCGTCTCCACCGCAGCTTTCGCTTCAAATGTCTCAAAAAGCTCTGTACATTCACGGAAATCCCCTTCTATTCTTGTTTTTTCCGTATTGTTACCATTTGCGTTGTGCGCTATACATCATTTACCATAAGGGTAATGGCGCAAAGCTAATCAAGACGGACGGTGATGTAAGCATGAAGGGAAACAAACGAATCCGGCCTACAACTCTCCTCATCATCGGCGCGATTGTTTTGTGGGGGGTTGTCGCCCTCTGGAACGAAGTGCAGCGAACGGAAACAGGGCTCCCTGCGGTGCAACCGACGACAGCGGTCCACATGAAGAGCGGCCCATCAGCCAATTCCAACCAAATCGCCATTAATCCTGGCGGAGACAGTGCGAATTTGGGTTCACCTTAGCTGAAACATTTGACTGTGGCCACAGAAATGATATAGTCGAAGTAGACGAATTTTTTCATACTATTCAAGCAGCACGATATAGATAGTTATAAGGATATGGCACTCTAAGGAGGGGAAACAGCATGAACGTAGCAGAACTGCAATTGATACAGTTATCACGCCGGGGTGACCGTAACGCTTTCGTGGAATTAGTAGAACTTTATCGGAGCAAAATTCAAAGGCTTGCTTATCGGATGCTCCACAATCGGCCGGATTCAGAGGATATCGTGCAAGAGACCTTCATCCGCGTCTACTTAAACCTGAATCATTACGATGAGAGCCAAAACTTCTCCACCTGGATCTACCGCATCGGCAAGAATGTAGCGATCGATCTGCTCCGTAAGAAACGGCCGGTGCAGTCTTTGGATGCCGAGTTGTCCGATCAGGATGATGACTACAGCTACTACAGCAAACTAGCCAGCCAAGATCAGTCACCGGAGCATGCTGTTCTTCAAACCGAGATCCAGGAGCATATGCATACGTCCATCAACAAATTGGCGGATAAATATAAAAGCGTCATTACGCTATATTATCTTGAGGAACTGTCCCTCCAAGAAATTAGCGATAAGCTGAATTTACCGATTACTACGGTCAAAACGCGTCTCCACCGCGGACGTGAGCTCCTGCGCAAGAAATGGGGCATGAATTTCGTTGTCGGTTTAATGGTGTTTTTTACCATCGGCATGTTGGCCTAAGCGAAGTGATCCATAATGAAGCAGTACTTTCCCATCAACATGGGGAGGTGCTGCTTTTTTTATGAAATTAGGTCTTCAGTGATGCAAGTGGCAGCTTGGAAAATCATGACTACTACCGCTCAGCACCGGTACCGCCCAATTTAGTTGGGCTCATTCGGAATCCAGCCCACACCGCCACTTGGCGCAACATACTGTAGAGCGGTTAAGCCCTCTTGCAGCAGATCAAGGCTTGCCCATACGCGTGCCACTCCGATTTTGCCGACTTAGTTGCCGAATGCGATGGAATGTTCATCATAGCCTGTGACCCGAATCGATGGTCATGAAAGTTTTTGTACAAACAAAAAACCCCCATCCTGCCGGATGAGAGTTCTATGGCACTTTTGCGCCGTATGAGGGCTGTTATTATACATTGATCCAAGGCAGATTAGGTCTTGGCGCAGGCTCTTCAACTTGAGACTGCTGTTTACGCAAATAATTGCTAACGATATCCGCATTGGAAGGTTTAGCTTTCCGAGTTGCGCCGTTCTTTGCCGATTTCTTCTTGGAACGAATATCGATGTCGACGACTGATTCCGTATCCGTCATTTCTTTCAGCTCATGTGTCTGAACTTGCGGAAGAATCGGAGATTCGTAAGGGGCTGCAAATGGCATCGAATAAGGCGTCATCAAGTCATGCTGCGGCATCATACCATATGGCATCATATTATGGGGCGCCATCATATCGCCTTGCGGCATCATTCCCTGGAACGGCATCATATCACCCTGTGGCATCATCCCCTGGAACGGCATCATATCAGCCTGTGGCATCATTCCTTGGAACGGCATCACATCACCTTGTGGCATCATTCCCTGAAATGGCATTACATCACCTTGTGGCATCATACCATGCTGCGGCATCAAATCGCCTTGTGGCATCATGCCATGCTGCGGCATCAAATCGCCTTGTGGCATCATACCATGCTGCGGCATCATGCCATGCTGCGGCATCATCCCCTGGAACGGCATTGCTCCTTGCGGATGTGTCGCATATAATTCCGGCCCAACCGGATAGCAAGGATCCTGCGGCATGTCGAATAATGGGGCCAATTGCGCCGGGGATTGTTGCGGATAAAAACCCGGCATCGACGGCATCCCATGCGGGAACGTCTGCCATGGCAGTTCCGCTGCCGGCATCGGCGTACCGCCACAGCCACAGCCGCCATCGCTTACAGGGAATTGAGCCTGCATAGGCTGCTCATGCTCCCACGGCGCCTGCGGGAACTGCGAGAAAACCGGATGCGCAGCATTGTCTTCCTCTTCCGCGGGCTGCAAAATGACTTCAGTTGCCTTGATGTGGAACTGATGGAACGGGTGAACAGCCGGCTGCTGCATGTACGGCTGATTCAAATCGCCCGCTTCTTGTACGGGAGCTTGCGGTTGTGTTTCAATCGGCATGTTCCAGCTTGGCATTTCCTGCACTGGCGGCATGCTGCCAATCGGTGATGGCGTTATCTCCTGCACAAGCGGCATGGTTGGCTGCGGAAGCGGAGCCGGAGTCGGAGCCGGAGCCGTCCCGACCGGCATTTCAGGCATTGTGGGTGCCGCAGGTGCTGACGGCTGCTCAATTGGCAGCATCGGCGCGATCGGTGCCGCATTTGTCTTGTAGTTATGACCTGGCAGCGGCGTTTGCGGCGTCTGTTCGCCATGCGCCTTCGGCACATACACGACTTCGCCGGTCATCAGCACGTTCGGATTTTTCAGCTGCGGGTTGGCTTGAATCATAGCCTGCAGCGGCACATCCCAAGCTTTGCCCAGCTTCCAGAGGCTGTCTCCCTGTTGGACTACATGTTTATACACATAGTCGGTCGCAGGGGGTTCGACGGGTTTGGGTCTGGATGGAATTTTCACTTTTTCGCCGATCGACAGCACGTTCGGATCTGAAATTTGAGGATTCAAAGCGATGATCTGATCCAGCTCGACATGGTATTTTTTTGCCAGCTCGTACAGGGAGTCGCCTTTTTTGACAATATGGATCTTCAAAATCTAAAACCTCCTTGTAAAGAGTTTTCCTGAAAAAGACATGCCATGTAAGTACATGTTGCAGTGGTTCTGGCACCCTATCCGGCAGCCCATTCACAATGACATTACAGTTTATGCAGGCAACTAGGCTTTTGACCTCCTTGCGGACAAAAAAATCCCTGACGCTTTCACGCCAGGGATCAAAAAGCTTTATTTGATTGGGAATTCGCCCATTTCAAACGAATAGCTGGGATAGCATCCTAATATTCGCACTTGGCAGCCGATGGCCTCAATTTCCTGGATGGCTGCAGGCAGCAGCACAGAATCCAACGACCCTACGAGATCGATATAAAAATAATAGGTCCCTAATTTTTTCTTCGTCGGTCTGGATTCAATCTTCGACAGATTGATTCTCCGCCAGGCAAAAGCCGAAAGCACCTGATGCAGGGCACCAGGAAAGTCTTCAGGCAGCGTGACGAGAATCGTCGTCTTGATCTGCTCCGAAGCCTCAAGTTCAGGAGCTTCCTGGCCGACAAGGAGAAAGCGGGTCATATTATCCTTATGATTTTGGATCTCTCTTTGCAGTACCGGCACTCCGTAATTGACCGAAGCAATTAACGGCCCAATAGCGGCAACCGTCGGGTCTTGGAGGGTAGCGGCCAGCCGCACACCTTCCGCCGTACTGCTGACCGGCTCGAACTCGGCACCGGACAAATACTGCTTCATGAAGCGGCTGCACTGCGCCGGCACCACGTGATGCGACATCACTTTGCGGATATGTGCGAACGGATTGCCTTCTTCGACCAGCCCCTCCGGCGCAGCGAAACCGATCAAGTTCATATCGATCGGGAATACCCACTCCGCGCGAATCGGCAGATCGACTTCATGCACGAGCCAATCCACATGCAGGTGGACAGAGCCTTCCAGCGTATTCTCAATCGGGATGACACCGAGCTCAGTTTCACCCGCCGCCGTGGCGTTAAAAACATCGGAAATTAATTTATAAGGCACATATTCAAAACGTTCATTTCCCAAAAAATGCCGGGTCGATTCTTCAGAAAACGTACTTGGGCCTAAGATGGCGATTTTCTTCACGCCTTACACCCCCTTAGCGCTTTCCTCAGCGATGAGGACCTCGCTCACCTGATCCAGCCACCCGGCCAAATCGGCATCCTCTTCGCCTAAAGCCTTTGCCGTAACGCCTTCACCGCTCGGCTTCAGCCACAGCGTCTGCGCGCTGACGCCTTCTCGGCGCAGCGTCTCCTTCAAGAACGCTTCCAGCTCCTCCTTGCGGTCGCTGCGCGCGTCTACCAGCGCAAGCATCGTCGGGCCAGCGCCACTCAGCGCCACGCCCAGTGCGCCATGCTGGTCAGCTTGCGCCAAAATTGTCGCCATGCCCGGAATGAGCGGAGCCCTGTATGGCTGATGCAGCGCATCCTTCATGGCGTGGCGGATCATGCCCAAGTTGCCGGTCGCCAGAGCGGCAACGAGCAGCGAAGAATGGCTGAGATTGAACACCGCATCCTTCATCGCCACTTCCTTCGGCATCACGCTGCGCGCCTTCTCCGTGGACAGCTGGAAGTCTGGTATGGCCACCAGAACTTCCAGGTTTTGGTCGGGCTCCAGCCGAATCGCTTCGGCGCGCAGCCCGTCCCAAAAGGCAACCACAATCCCGCCGAACAGGCTCGCCCCCACATTGTCAGGGTGCTTCTCCAGGCGGGAAGCGATTTGGAACAACTCATCCTGCGTGAGTTTGTTCCCGATCAGCGCATTGGCGCCGGCCAGCGCGCCAACGATCGCCGACGCGCTGCTGCCAAGGCCGCGCGTCAAAGGGATGTCGCTGTACATGGCAATGTACAGCTCCGGGTGCGACACGCCCGCCTGGTCAAAGACCATCTGGGCGACCGTATAAATAAGATTCGACTTATCTGTCGGAATGCCGTTCATTTGATCGCCGATCAACTGAATGGTCGTCTTATCCGCAATAGCCATGTCGATATAAGCATATAAATTCAAAGCCATGCCCAGCGCGTCGAATCCTGGTCCGAGATTCGCCGTGCTGGCCGGCACTTTCACTCTTACTTTAGCCATGGAGAGATCACCCCTCCAATTTGCGAATGGCTTCCATCACCGCTTGCTCGGAATCTTGTACGACTAGCGGATCCCCGCCAGACACGCTCTTGATGGCGATATTCGGATCCTTGAGGCCGTGGCCGGTCAAGACGCAAACGACGCTCTCGCCGCCTTTGAAGTAGCCTTCTGCTTTCAGCTTCATGACGCCGGCAATCGATGCCGCTGACGCCGGCTCGGCGAAAATGCCCTCTTTGGCCGCGAGTGTGCGGTATGCGTGCAAAATTTGCTCATCCGTCACATAGTTGATTTGTCCGTCGGACTCGTTCGCCGCATTCACCGCGCTGTCCCAGCTCGCCGGGTTGCCGATGCGAATCGCTGTAGCGACGGTTTCCGGATCGCGGATCGGTTCGCCTTTGACAATCGCCATTGCGCCTTCGGCTTCAAAGCCGATCATCTTCGGCAAGGAGCTGATTTTGCCTTGCGCATGATATTCTTTAAAACCTTTCCAGTACGCCGTGATGTTGCCTGCGTTACCGACAGGAATCGCCAGGAAGTCCGGCGCTTTGCCGAGCTGGTCGCTCACTTCGAAAGCGGCCGTTTTCTGCCCTTCAATGCGGTACGGGTTCACGGAGTTTACCAGTGTGATCGGATGCTTGGCCGTAATTTCACGGACAATTTCCAGCGCGCGGTCAAAGTTGCCCTCGATGGCAATAACCTTAGCGCCGTAAATGATCGCCTGTGCCAGCTTGCCAAGCGCAATATTATTGTTTGGGATGAGGACGATACAATTCAGGTTACCGCGTGCCGCATAGGCCGCTGCTGCCGCTGACGTATTGCCTGTCGACGCGCACATGATCGTGCGGCTGCCTTCTTCCATGGCTTTGGCAACCGCCATCACCATGCCGCGGTCTTTGAAAGAACCTGTCGGATTCAAGCCTTCATATTTGAAATAAATGTCCAAATCAAGCTCATCAGACAGCTTTTCAGCGCGAATGAGCGGCGTATTGCCTTCTTGCAGGGTAAGCAGCGGCGTATTCTCGTTTACAGGTAGGTACTCTTTATAAGTTTGCAATAGGCCCATATATCTCATCTTGGTCAGCGTCCTCTTTTCTATAGTTTAGCCTTCTACGCGGTAGTGGCTTTTGATTTTGTTAATAACATCCATGGATTCAAATTCTTTCAGCACGCTTTTCATGCTCGCTCTGTTGGCATCATGCGTAATAATAATGATTTCCGCCTTCGGATTGCTCGCATTCGGATGTTGGAAAACAGATTCCAGGCTGACTTCGTACTTGGCAAAAATTTGGGTAATCTGCGCAAGCACACCCGCTTTATCTTCCACATGCAATAGAATGAAGTTTTTCGAAGCGATTTGCTCATCCGTTTTAAGCTTCTTCTCTTTATAAGGCGTTAGCACCGTTCTGCCGTTCACGCCCAGCTTGAGATTGCGAATGACCGCCACCAAATCCGCAACGACCGATGTCGCAGTCGGCAGCTCACCGGCGCCAGGGCCGTAGAACATCGTTTCGCCAACAGCTTCGCCCGTTACATAGACAGCGTTGAAAACGCCGTTGACCGCTGCCAGCGGATGCGAGCTTTTGACCATCGTAGGCTGAACGCTTACGGAAATATGGCCGTCATGGCTCTCGGCAATGCCCAGCAGCTTCACTTCATAGCCAAGCTTCTTGCCGTACTGGATATCTTCCTTGCTGACCTGGGAGATGCCTTTCACTTCGACATCATTAAGCGCAATATTGGCATGGAAGCCAAGTGTCGACAAAATCGTCATTTTGCGCGCTGCATCCAGCCCTTCCACATCGGAAGTCGGATCTGCTTCGGCATAGCCGAGCTCTTGCGCTTCTTTTAACACATCGGCATAAGCTGCGCCTTCCTGGCTCATTTTCGTCAAGATGTAATTCGTCGTTCCATTCACGATCCCCATGATCTTCGTAATGCGGTCGGACGAAAACCCTTCGACTAACGTGCGAATAATCGGAATACCGCCGGCCACACTCGCCTCATAGAACACATCGCAGCCCTTTTCGGCGGCTCTTTCCAAAATCTCCGCCCCATACAAGGCCATCAAATCTTTATTCGCAGTTACGATATGTTTGCCGTTGTTCAACGCCGTTAAAATATGCTCTTTCGTCGTTTCCACACCGCCCATAACCTCGACGATCACATCGATTTCGCTGTCATTGATCACGTCCCATGCGTTCTCTGTCAGCTTATCCGGATCTACGGAAATATTGCGGCTTTTCGCTTTGTCTTGCACCAATATTTTTGCAATTTCAATCGGGGAACCTGTCTGACGCAGCAAATCCTCTTGATGCCCTTCCACGATGCGGACAACGCCTGTCCCAACAGTTCCAAGTCCAAGTAATCCTACCTTGATTGGTTTCATTCCATATACCCTCCTAAATTCGTCTTAACTGCCTTGACCGATAATAATGGCGCGCTTGACGCCTTCCATCGCTTGAAGCCGGTCCAACAACTGGCTCACTTCTTCGCCTAAGGACGTCGTCTCCACGGAAACAACGACATTGGCCATACCCTGCAGCGGGATCGTCTGATGGATCGTGAGCACATTGCCTTCGAGAATAGCGATCAGCGCTAGCACCTTGGACAAAATGCCCGAGCGATGTTCTAAATCCATCGAAATCGTAATGATGCGCTCGCGCTCCAACTTGCTCAAGGGATGGATGCCATCCTTGTATTTATAAAAAGCGCTTCGGCTTAAGCCCACCTGCTCGACGGCGTCATGAATCGTCTTCACTTCTCCCCGCGCAAGCAGTTCTTTCGCCTGCACCGTCTTAAGCACTCCTTCGGGTAAAATATCCTCCCGAATCAAATAATACTTTTCAGGCCCTGCATGCTTAATAGAGTGATAAAACCCTTTGTCTTCCGGCACGGTATATCCGTCCTCCCTAGAAAGACTCTTGTTTCTTTATAGTGGACATTATATCGAAATGCGCCGAATGAAGCAATAGGCAATTTCCTTTCAAGTCTGCGCAAACTTTGCTGTTCCGGCTCAAGCTATGTTAAAGTGATAGAATCCCTGAATGAAGGAGACCGATACATGATAACTTTACGCATGATGTCGACGGCATTGCTATGGAACAGCCGTGACGAATTGCTGATGATGAAACGCTCGATGAGCCGCAAGCTGTCTCCCGGCTTATGGGCTGCGGTCGGCGGTCATTTGGAGCCGGATGAGCTGAATAATCCGCGCGCCGCTTGCTTGCGGGAAATCTACGAGGAAACTGGGATTGAATACGATGAGATTGAAGGATTGCGCATGCAATACGTATTGCTGCGACTGAACGGTGATGAAGTGCGGCAGCAATTTTTCTATATAGGCAATACCGATGTCAATCCACGAATCGAGACAAGCGAAGGCTCCCTGCACTGGATCCATCGCGAAGATATACTGGAACGTCCCTTGCCCTACATCTTCCGAGCGCTGCTCGAGCATTACTTCACCGTCGGGCTAACGCCGCATCCTTGGGTCGGCTCTGCCGGCTTACATCCTGAGAGCGGATTACCTACGATTCATTGGCACCCGCTCGTTGATCCCGAGCAAGTATAAAAAAAGGACAAGCCTCGACCGATCGTCGAGCCTGTCCTTTTTTGCTATAGTGCGCTTCCGCCAAACAAGAAACGGTACTCCCAGTGTTTCCCAGCAAAGCTGTCGATCCGCACGCCACCGCTTTCTTTCGAATAAGTGGAAAGAATTTGGCCATTCCCCAGGTAGATCGCCACGTGGGTAATGGTTTGCGTGGCTTTATTCACACCGCTGTAATTCGAAGCCGCCGTTCCCCGGTACTCCATAAAGAACATCAGGTCACCTGGCTGCAAATCATGCCAATCTGTCTTCGCGTTGCCTTTCGCTTTCACGTAATCGCCTTGACCACGGGAGTCGCTAGGCAGCTTCAAGCCGATGCCGTCAAGGAACGCCTGACGGACGAAGTCCGAGCAGTCAAACGTGCTAGTATCGTTGCGGCTGGAGCCGTATTCGTATGGCGTGCCCAAATATTTTTTACCGGCGGCAATCACTTTTTGCACTTGCTCACTCACGGTGCCGCCACTGGAACCACTGTTAGAACCACCGCTGGAATTGTTGCCCGATCCGCTGCCGGATGAACCGTCGGAAACCGTTCCGCTTGTCTGTATGTATTTCGAACTCGTGCTTATGTAACCTTCTCGGCCATCGGATGCTTTAACTTTATACCAGTAGGCGTTCACCTTCAGAAGGATTTGCACCGTTTCTCCAACCTTCAAGTAACGAATGCGGGTGGAGTTCTCGTTCGCTGCTGTTCTAAAGCTGACACTTGCGACAATACGTCCTGTTCCAGAAGCTGGTTGACTCGGCGTCGGCGCTGGTGCTGGAGTAGTTATCGAACCGGATTCCTTAATATATTTATCGCTTGTAGAGACGTAACCGACTTTTCCGCTCTGGTCTTGTACCTTGTACCACCAGCTGTTGACTTTCTCCAAAATCGTCACTTTCTCGCCGGCTTTCAAATAACGAATGCGGGTGGAATTCTCGTTCGCCGCTGTTCTAAAGCTGACACTGCTGACAATTTGACCGGCTGTTGCAGCCGAAGCTTGTTGAGGAAGTGGGACTGTGACAGCGCCAAACGCAATGGCAGGCACGAGTAGAAAGGTCAATAGTTGTTTTTTCATGCTGTAGCCTCCTAATGGTTTTTCGTCAGATAAATGACTTCGTAAGCGTTGATTTTGTCGAAACCATAATCCTTACAATCTTTCGTATGTACAGGCCCGTTTGGGTGGGTGGATAGAAGATTGGAAATCTATTAATCTTTCGACTATTAGATGGTAACACATCCAATTCAGAGGGGTAAAGCTGTAATTATTCCCTGAACATTAAAAGAAGGACGATCCTCATCGCAGCTTCCTGCGCTAAAAGGTTCGCCCTTAACCTGATGACTCTGACTGATGATCATCAACCTGCCGTTCCTGACTCCGCCATTTTTGACTCAAATCCGCCCATCGCCGCATGACCTTGTGCGCTTCTTTTCTGCTCAGCAAATCTTCCGCCAGTTGAAAACCTTCCTCATAGCTGCCAACCTTGTCAAACCAGGTCAAACGCAGGCCCGCATTAAAAATAACATGATCCCGTTCCCTCTTCAGTTCATCTGACGCTTCTCCATCCATGACACGCTGCAGGATGGTGAATTGGTCTTCGATATCGAGAGGCGGGAGTGGTTCACTGGAAAAGCCGAACTTCTGCGGTTCAATCAGCCGGGATTCATCCCCCCAGGGGGTGACAATTCGGATCAGGCTGTTCTGATGCAGCGGCAAGTCCGCTGTCCCCTCCAAGCCATGGATGAAATACACTTGCTGAAAGCCCGAGCGCATCGCCACCGGAATCATCGTTTCTGCCAAAGACGAGCTTTGCACACCGACGATCATCTGGGAGGAATTTACCGGATTGATGACTTGCTCGATCAGGTCGATAATCGTCCTTACGCCCAACTGCTCGCGTATCGGCTTCAGTCTGCCAATCGCTGGACAAAGCGCATCCGTTTGCAAAAAACCGATGTGCAGTTGTTGCGCCATAGCGCCCCAGGCTTTCGCAGATAGCTCGTGAGCGACACCAAATCGCGCCAAAAGTTCGCTCCAGCAGGCACCCCGCCGAGGTCGTTGCGACTCTCCACCGTGCAGCACCTGAGGAAACCCGGCGGATGCAAGCAGCAAGCTAACCGGCAGCGATACGGGAAACAAGCGGTGTCCCTCCGCTGAACAAGCGCAGGTCAACGCATCAGTCAAGGCAGGGTACGGCAGTGAGCAACTGCGAAAAGCATCGATGAACGCCGACAGCTCATCTTCTACCGCCCCTTTCATGCTTAGCGCCATCAAAAAAGCGGCACTACCAGCTTCCGTCACTTCCCCATGTGCCAGTTCAAGCGCTGCCTCGACCGCTTCTTCATAGGATAAGTGTCGGGGACGATCACCTAAGCCGCCTATCACCTGGATCCAATGCTTCAACCGCTCGCCTCCTTTGCACTGCCATATCACGATATTTATATGTCATATTTAATAACATATTATTGATCCAATAATAAAATCGTAATGATAAATATAATTAATGTCAAGTTTTATGACACTATATAGTTACCGTGACGAAATATCGGTATGCCATGCTAAAAAAACATAAAAAGCCTCCCTTCCATAGATTCATCTACTTCGGGGAAGCTCAATATATTGTCGTTTACTCTTTTTCAACAAATTCAAATTCGAAGTCAGCTATGCGGATCGTTTGACCGTCGACAGCACCGCGGCTGCGCAGCTCTTTATCGATCCCCATATTGCGTAAAATCCGTGCAAAACGCATAACGCCATCATGCGTGCTGAAGTTCGTCCGCTTGATCAGCCGCTCGATCGAAGGGCTTTCCACGACGAACACATCGTTGTCCCGCGTAATCGTGAAGTCTTGTTCCTCACGCTTCTCTAAGCGGTACACTTTGCGCTCTTCAACCTCAGCAACTTCTTCCAATTCCGGCGCATCCGGGATGCTGTCCAGAACGTCTGCGATCTTATAGAGCAACTCCTGGATACCGCCGCGTGTCAAAGCCGAGATCGGATAAATCGTCACTTCGCGGCCGTCTTCCGCCAGCTGCTCCTTGAACAAGGTCAGGTTGTCCTCCGCATCCGGCATGTCCATCTTGTTGGCCACCACGATCTGCGGGCGCTGCTCCAGCTTCGCATTGTACAGCTTGATTTCCTCATTGATCTTGAGGAAATCTTCATAAGGATCGCGGCCGTCTGTGGCAGACATGTCCACGACGTGCACGATCACCCGCGTCCGCTCCACGTGACGCAGGAATTCATGGCCGAGCCCTACGCCTTCATGGGCGCCCTCAATCAACCCCGGCAGGTCCGCCATCACGAAGCTGCGGCCCTCGCCGACATCCACGACCCCAAGGTTCGGGGTGAGGGTCGTGAAGTGGTACGCCGCGATCTTCGGTTTCGCGGCGGATACCACCGATAACAGCGTGGATTTGCCCACGCTGGGGAAACCGACAAGGCCGACGTCGGCCATCACTTTCAGCTCCAGCGTCACCCAGCGCTCCTGCCCTTCTTCGCCGTTCTCGGCGATTTCGGGCGCGGTGTTCTGGGTGGTGGCGAAGCGAATGTTCCCGCGGCCTCCGCGGCCGCCTTTGGCCACAACCACTTCCTGACCATGGCGCACCAGGTCAGCGACAACTTCCTGCGTGTCGTCATCGACAACGGTCGTGCCCGGTGGGACACGCACGATCATGTCGTCAGCATTCGCGCCGTGCTGTGACTTATTGCGGCCCTTCTCACCGCGGTCCGCCTTAAAATGCTTCTGATAGCGGAAATCCATCAGCGTCCGCAATCCCTCGTCAACACGGAACACGACGTCGCCGCCATTGCCGCCGTCACCG
Source organism: Paenibacillus aestuarii (assembly GCF_027789125.1). Classification (GTDB taxonomy): domain Bacteria; phylum Bacillota; class Bacilli; order Paenibacillales; family NBRC-103111; genus Paenibacillus_E; species Paenibacillus_E aestuarii. The sequence goes on from NZ_JAQFVF010000019.1 coordinate 112,656, forward strand.
CCGGCCGGTCCACCTTCCGGTACGTATTTCTCACGCCGGAATGCCACGAGACCGTCGCCGCCGTCGCCGCCTTTTACAAATATTTTCGCTTTATCTACAAACATACTTACACCTCAGTAAAAAGAGACTTTAGCCGCCTGCGGCTAATAGACCTCGATGTGATCGAAAGGGCAGCCGTATCGTCACGACCGCTTCCTCGTCTTGCCAATCCTGCTGATCGAGCGAAACATCCTTCGACTCACTCAGCGCTTCTCGTACAGCCACTTCCATTCCAGCCTGATCATACGGACCTTGATAGGCAAAGTCAAGCAGCAGAGCCTCCTCTTGCACATCGAAGGCCAAGCTCAACACACCATGCTCATCACCGTTACCCGCCGCGTATTGCTCAAATAGCCCCAGCATTTTACGCACCAAGCTCTCGACGAGCCCTTCGCGTAAAGAAAGCTGACCCAGATTGACCTCTTGGTCCAGCTCCACTTCCAGCTGAAGCAATTTGGACTTTACCCGAAACGAAATGATAAATGCAATCAAAGACGGAATCCCCAGCTTGGACAAATTGCTTTCCTGCTGCATATTCTCTTTTATTTTTTCCATATATGGCCGTAAATTATCAAATTTCTTCAGCTGAATATAACCGAAAAAAATTTGCATATCGTTCATCCAATCATGACGCAGCCGATTTACGATATGCAGCACATTCACCACGTGCCGCTGCTCCTCAAGCTGGAGTTTCTCACTCCACAACTCTTGCACCCTGCTGGCTTCCAACTTAAAAGCGGTATAACCCAAGAGTACGATAATCAAGATCAAGGCCAGCCTGATTACCCATGGATCCACAAACATCAAACCCGTCAATCCGATCAGCACGAGTACCAAAAGATAAACTTGTACACTGCCCGTTTGCTTCATTGCCGCTTCGCTCCGTTCTCGCCTGCATGATAACCGTTCCTACAGTATAGCATGTCAGATGGGAAATTTCACCAAGGACTTCTAAATTATGTATAAAAAGAAAAACCCCAGCGAACTTATCGCTCGCCGGGGATTGCTTCTTAAACTTCTACAGCAGCAGCTACAGGAGCTACATCAACTGGGTATACGCTCACTTTTTTGCGATCGCGACCCCAACGTTCGAACTTCACTACGCCTTGTACCAAAGCGAACAGTGTATCGTCCGAACCGATGCCGACATTGTTTCCTGGGTGAATTTTCGTTCCGCGTTGACGAACGAGAATGCTGCCCGCAGTAACCGTTTGACCGTCTGCACGCTTCACGCCAAGGCGCTTCGCGATGCTATCACGACCGTTCTTTGTGGAACCCACTCCCTTTTTGGAAGCGAATAACTGAAGATTCAATTGCAACATGGTGTCATCCTCCTTTGCGATAAGTAGTTTCAATGGTTATATAGTCACCGTAATTAACTTCAATGGTTTGTAACATGACGAGCATAGATTCGAGAATCAACTGAACCTGACTCCATGTTTCAGCGACAGCTTGCGCTTGCTCTGGAAATGTAACATCCAGCAGCCCGGGCTCCATCTCATGAATCGGAATCACGCCGGTTATAGATTCAATCGAATTGCATGTACCTACGGTAATCGCAGATACCGCCGCGCAGACCAAGTCTTTGCCAGGCACGTCATATTCAGCATGGCCTTCCACCACAAAAGATGAAATTTGAGGTGAATCCAATGAGAGCCGTTCTATGGTCACATAGATCATAGGACTTGTCTCTTACGCTTGGATTTTCTCAACGACAACTTTCGTGTACGGTTGACGATGACCTTGCTTTTTGTGGTAGTTCTTTTTAGGTTTGTATTTGTATACGATAACCTTCGCGCCTTTGCCGTGTTTTTCCACTTTCGCGGAAACAGCAGCACCAGCAACCAATGGAGCACCTACAACCAGACCGCTCTCTTTGGAAACTGCAAGCACGCGATCAAAAGAAACAACTTCACCTTCAGCTGCGTTCAATTTCTCGATGTACAGAACATCGCCCTCTTGAACTTTGTACTGCTTACCACCTGTTTCAATAATTGCGTACATTCTCATTACCTCCTCATGTCTCAGACTCGCCTTATCCAGGTGACGGCTGGCGTTATGCTTGCCGTTCTTCGACCCGATTCGTGCGGTTACAGCATGCCTAAACAACACACTTCGAGTATTATATCACAAGACATTTACCTATGCAATGCTCTATTTGCGCTTACGAGTCATCTCCAGCAAACCCAGTTTGGTCCAACCGACGATGACTGTTTTGGAGCGGTCTTTGCGCACCGCTTGCGTGATATGATCCATCACGGCGAAACGGTTCACTTCCAGATTCATATCGATAAAATCAACGATAATAATGCCGCGTGTATTACGCAATCGAAGCAGCCGTGGAATTTCAATCGCCGCTTCGCGGTTAATGTCAAACACCGTTTGCTCCAAATCTATGGAGCCCGTATACCTGCCTGTGTTGACATCAATGACCGTCAGCGCCTCGGTTTGGTCGATAACCAGGTAGCCGCCGCTTGGCAGCCATATTTTCCTTCTGAAGCTCCTGCTTAATTCCTCTGTCACGCCAAATTGGTCGAACAAGGGCACCTTGCGGTCGTAATAAACAACCCGCCCCCGCCAGCTTGGGTTCATTCTGCGCAGCAGCTGCTTCATTTCCTCATAGACCTTGGCGTCGTTGATCCAGACTTCCTTGACATCATCCTTGATCACGTCTCTGGCTAGTTTGGGCAGCAGGTCGAGGTCTTGATACAGCTGCGCCGGCGCTTGCATCTCATCCATTTTGGCGCAGGTCGTCGTCCAAACATCTCGCAGATTTTGCAAATCATCGCGGATATCTTCCTCACTTTGACCCACCGCACCCGTGCGGACAATTACGCCCTCGCCAGGCAGCAGCAAGCCCTCAGAGATCATCTTCAGCCTCTGCCGCTCCGCTTCAAGATCAATCTTCCGCGAAATGGCAATATAATCGGCGTCAGGCATGTACACAACCCAGCGGCCCGGAATGGAGACGTGGGTCGTTACCCTCGCGCCCTTCGTTCCTTGCGGGTCTTTGGTCACTTGAACCATCAGGGTCTGGCCGACTTTGATAAGTTCCGTAATCGACGGCTTGATTTTCGGCTGTTTATCCAAATGGACGGGGAGCAGATCATCTATATATAAAAACGCGTTCTTCGATAACCCAATATCGACAAATGCCGCCTGCATTCCGGGAAGCACATTGATGACGCGGCCTTTATAGATGCTGCCAGCTCGCTGTGAATCAAGCGGATACTGCGTATCGTACTCTACAAGCTGACCGTCTTCCAGCAAAGCCGCTTGCGTAAGCTCCGGTGCGCAGTGAATGATGAGCTGCTTCATGCTTTCACCTCTTCAGGTTATTTTACATGAAAAGGTCGGAAACTGCACTTCCTGGTTTTTTCCCTTCCAAATAACCGCTGACCAGCTGCTGTTCAGGCAAAACGGCCTGAATACGGCCCTTTTCGTTGACGACGTAAATCAGATGATATTTTTCGCGCATAAAAAGTTTCACGGTTTCCGCCATGGTCCGCTGCTTCGTGACGACGATCGGTTGCGCCAAAGTGCCTTTACTTAACAGTCGGCTCACTCGCTCCCCGCGCGACATCAAAAAGCGAAAAAAATGATATGGCAGCTGCCGATAGGCATACCAATTCGAAATGAGCAGAAACAGACCGATCACAAGCAAGTTCAGCGGCAAGTGCCCTGCTAGCAATTGCACGATGGCTGCAACGATAACGATAGCGCTCAAGATCATGCTGATCCATGCTGTATACAATATCGTACGATGATACGACAGCACATAGCCCAGCAGGCACTGCATTACTTTGCCGCCGTCAAGCGGCAGTACAGGCAGCAGATTGAAAAGACCAATCATGACATTTGCCTCGACGAAGTAGTTCCACCACTCCGCGTCCCCTAAGCCAAGCCATTGCGCCAGCCATGCGGTGAGAATCATCCACACATGCTGCAGTGGTCCCGCCAACGCTACTATGAGCTCCTCTCCCGTAGGGACCGTGCCCAGCTCCTCGACCACGATGACTCCGCCGAACGGCAGCAGCTGCACCTCGCGCACGCGCCAGCCGAAGCCCTTTGCGGCGGCCAAATGGCCGAGCTCATGAACGAGGACGATCCCGAAGAGCGTGACTGCCTCGAGAAAGTAACCTGTCAAAGCAGAGCCGATCAGGATGAGCGTAAATAAGGGGTGAAAGCGATAGGTCGTACCCGCCCATTTAATCAAAGGAGATCACATCCGTCGGATTGACAGGATGTCCGTCCTTTGTCACCGCAAAATAAAATGTGCCTTTGCCTGCATCTGATTTTGCCGCTTTGCCTACCGCTTCGCCGCGATTGATCCAATCGTTGACTTCCACATGCGCTTCGCTTAACGAGCCATATACAGATTGCAGGCCGTTCGGATGGCGGATAATGATTGTCAGCCCCGTGTCAGGCGCAGTGCCAGCAAATATGACTTGTCCCGTATCAAGCGCATACACCGGTGCTAAGGATGCGGTATTCAAACGAACTCCAAGCTGAGTATCTCCGTTATAGAGCGTTACAATGCTGCCTTTTACTGGCGAAAATAGAGTCCGCTTGTTCGAAGCGCTCACTTTAATCGCATCCTCCCCGCCCCGGTTCTCAAAGCTTGGGATAAAAGAAGGCGATCCCCCGAAGCGGTCAGTGTACCAAGCGGATAGTCCGCTGAAATCATACGATTGTGTCAGCGAAGCGGTGACCCATGCTTTGCCCTTGGTCGCCCATGGATGATCGACATGGAACATGCCGTAGACGGCTGCAAAGAGCACGCAGCTCATCAGCAGCTTGACCACGATCGACTGGCGCGACGGCGGTGAAAAGATGCTGCGCTCTCCATCATCGTCGTAATTGCGTCCATGCAGCGAAGAGTCCATACGCTGCTTGTAGTGCCACGCGAGCTCCGGGTCCTCCTCGATGCGCCGCCTCCAATCCGCATCCGCATGGATCGGCAGCTCTTGCTCAAGCCTTACCGGCATGCGGTGCGGTTGGCTGTTTTGCTGCGCGGGCAGTGGCGAGCTGCCATGGCTAGCATGGCTAGCGTGGCCACTGTAGCCTGCGTCGTGGGACTCGCGCAGATGGCGCAGGCGCTCCAAGCGCCGCTGCTTGATTTTATCTTTAACTTCCATAGAAGTACCCTCCTCCATTCACCCAGCCTTAGCCTTAGTACATCCTATGTGCGGAAGGACAAGATTATGAAGCGGAGGAATAGGCGGATGTTAAAGCTGTGGAGGAGCTTAGGCGCTTCGGGGTCGGTTAAGCGTGTTTGACAGCGCTAACTTTAGCTCCACCGCGCAGCGGCTCACTTTCGCGTTGATAAACACGCGCAAGCCGCGGGTACGCCGCACGCACACAACACAAAAAGGCCGCCTCAAGTCATCATTCGATAACTTGAGGCGGCCTCTCCCCTAGAACAGTTCCGGTTCCCGTTCTTGATGGAGCTTCACGCTCATCACCAAGCCGAGGGACAGCATGTTGATGAGCAAAGATGTACCGCCATAGCTGATGAACGGCAGCGTAATCCCCGTTAAAGGCATAATGCCGATCATCATGCCAACATTTTCAAAAATCTGGAAAACAAACATCGAGACAACGCCGACCACGATATACGCGCCGCTGAGCTGTGTGCTCTGAATCGAGATGAGAATCATCCGATAAATCAGCATAAAGTAGATCAGCAGCAAAATCGCCGAGCCGCGAAACCCGAATTCCTCGCCGACAACAACAAAAATCGAATCCGAGTAGGCAAACGGAATAAAGTTACTATGGACGGATGTCCCTTTGAGATATCCTTCGCCTTCCAGTCCGCCGGAGCCGATGGCTCTAACGGCATTCCGCACCTGGTAATTATCGTCGGCCGACACATCCTGCGGATAGAGGAACGTGTCGATCCTGTCCATCCAGTGGCTGAATCCCTGTTGTTTGAGGATCTCGAACAAGGCATCATGAAAATACTTGTACATTGTCAAGAACAAGTAGCCGGCTCCGGCCACGATAACAATGCTTAGCAGAACATGCGTGTATTTCACGTTGCCGATCCAGATCATGCCGACGAGAATAATGATAAAAATAACTGCATTCCCTAAATCCGGCTGGATCAAGACGAGAATAAACGGCAAAAGCACAGCTGCACCTACAGGAATGACGTCCTTTTTCAGCTGCAGCCGCTCTCCTTCACGCCGAGCCAACAACGCTGTGACACAAATAATCAAAATTAACTTCACCAGCTCGGCCGGCTGGAAGTTCAGCCCCCCAGGGAGCTCGAACCATCCGCGTGCGCCGTGGATTTTCGCCCCGAACAAGTAAACCGCGATCAGCGACACGATACCGAAGCCGTACAGATATGGCGCGATTTTGATAAGAACTCGAAAATCGAACAAACTGCTGCCAAGAAATGCAACTAATCCTACAGCATATAGGACAAGAATTTTGGTAATGCTGATGGAAATGGTCGGATGGTCAACGGAGGCGCTATACACCATCATCGTACTGATGACCATAAAGGCAAACAAAATGACTACGATAGGAATATCAATGTTTTTTAATTTCGCTAACACTGACAAATCATCCTATCCCGATAAACTTTTTCATCCGTTTTACCCAGCCTGTCTTGTCCTCAAGCGGCATGAGCGGCACCGTATCACCCAGAATGCGTCTAGCAATATTCCGATAGGCAATCGCAGCGCGCGAGGACGGATTCATCACCGTCGGCTCGCCTTGATTAGCCGCTTTGATCACATATTCGTCGTCAGGTACAATGCCAAGCAGATCGATTGCCAGCACATTGCAGATCTCATCAATGTCCAGCATTTCGCCCTTCTTCACCATATTCGGACGAATCCGGTTGATCACCAGCTTCGGTGAAGCAATTTTTTCATTTTCCAGCAGTCCAATAATCCGATCCGCGTCGCGCACAGCCGCATTTTCCGGAGTCGTCACAACGACAGCTTTATCCGCGCCGGCCACAGCATTCTTGAAGCCTTGTTCAATCCCGGCCGGGCAGTCAATAATGACGTAGTCAAAATCCTTTTTTAGCTCCAGAATAATCTGCTTGATATCTTCCGGCGAGACCGCATTCTTGTCCTTGGTTTGTGCGGCTGGAAGCAGGTACAGCTCTTCAAACCGCTTATCTTTAATTAAAGCTTGAGTCAACCGGCAGCGGCCTTCGACCACATCGACCAGATCATAAATGATCCGGTTTTCAAGTCCCATCACGACATCCAGATTACGCAATCCGATATCGGTATCCACCATGCATACCTTTTTCCCCAGCAAAGCTAGAGCCGTGCCCAGATTAGCTGAGGTCGTCGTTTTACCGACGCCGCCTTTTCCCGAAGTGACTACGATTGCGTCTCCCATGATTTTTTCACTCCCGTACTTAAAATTATTTGACCTACAAGCTTAGCCCAGCAGCGCTTCGGGTCCAAGGCGATGAAGATGATGCAGCTTATCGATCTCCATCTTGCCTTCTTTGATATAAGCAAACTCCATAAAAGCCTCTTCAATGCCCCACTCATCAGGCGGACGGCTGATAATGCCAGCAATTCTTAGCTGAGTTGGCCGCATATGAGACGCCGCGATAATCGCACTCTCATTGCCGTCCACACCAGCATGCGCCATCCCGCGCAGCGAGCCCATCACATAGATGTTCCCTGTGCAAATGATCGTCCCCCCAGGATTCACATCGCCAAGATAAAGCAGATCCCCTTCATGATGAAGCGTCTGCCCGGAGCGGACCATGCCTTTGAGCGTCGTAATTGATGAGCCTTGCTCGCTACCGCCCTGCTGCGTTTTCAACTCGCTTGTTATCGATTGTATAAGCAAATTACCCTTTTGCCGGATAATCGCTCGGATCTCTTCCTTTTGTTCCTCTGTCACTTCACGGCTGCCTAACTTGACATGGACATGTACGATTGGGCCTGTCAAAATCTGCTGATGCGTCTTCTCCAGCTTGTGCTGAAGCTCCTGCAGCAAAGCTTCCCATTCGCATGCGTCGTTAAGCAAAAACACGAGACCATCTTTGACCCCTTTTATCATCACATGATGCTTTGTAGCAGACATATTTGCATTCTGACCTCCCACCCAACCTATACATTTCGGAATACGTCCCAACTTTTCCTGCTAAAGGCCTGCAAAATTAATCATCCGCACCTGTCGCTGGACTGTGCTTCGCTTCAAGAAGCTTGCGCATAGGCACATAGAACAGCAAGGCAAACAGCAGGTTAAAGAGAACGCTAGGAAGCATGTAGTGAGTCAGCGCAAATTCCCAGTTCACATCAATCAGCTTAAACAACCGGTTAATCCCGTAATTAAGGAATTCAAAGGTCAACAATCCGAGCCCGGTAATCAGCAAATTATAAAAAATGAGATTCGGCTGCCGGCGCTGGGTAAGCCCCGCCAAATAACCGGAGAGCCCCATTCCGAACGAATAGATGCCCAGAATGGAACTGTAGTAATTAAAATCTTGCAAAAGTCCAAAGATAAGCCCGTAAACTAATGCGGAATGACGATGACGAAAAAGTCCGATAAATAAAACAAATACCAGTGTAAAATGCGGCGCCACATAAACTTGCGACTGCCACGATGACGGGATGAGCCAATGCACAATGGTGCCTTGCAGAATCAGCAGCCCAAGAAGAATCAGCCAAGGGTAGTGTCGACTAAACAGATGTCCCACCTCATTTCACTTCCGGGACTTCAACCACAAACACTTCGCGAATATGGCTAAATGTAGCTTTCGGTTTCACCATGACTTTGTAGGTGATGCCGAATTCTCCGGGTCCAATGGAAGAAATCGTGCCCACTTCGATCCCTTTCGGGAATACTTGCCCGAGGCCCGAAGTGATGATGGTGTCCCCGACTTTGAGCGAATCCGCTTGTTCGACTTTGTTCATTACGAGTTCACCCGTCTTGGAATCATAGGATTCAATCATGCCGAAAGGCTCGCTCTCATTGCCTTTAACGGTTACTGCGATCGCTTTGGAATTCGTGTCGGTATCATTGATTTCCGTCAGCAGCTGAACGTTGGAGTGAAAGCCGAACACTTTGCTCACTCGGCCGACCAGTCCGTCAACGGTCATGACGGCCATATTTTCTTTAATACCGTCCGCATCCCCCAAGTTGATGGTGACGGTGCTGTTGTACGGATCCGGATCAATCGTCACGACCTCAGCGATCCGGTACTTGTACACGTTGGCTTGACGCTGCCGCTCGGTAAAGCCAAGCGCTTCCATCAAGCGCTTGTTCTGCGCCTCAAGCTCGTTGAGCCGCTGTGTATCCCGCGCATATTGCGTCAGGGTCAGCTTAAGGGTCTTGTTCTCCTCATAGATAACCCGCAGCTGACGAATGTCTTCAAAGAAACCCGCGATCGAAGCTGCGGGCTTGTAGAACAGGCCTTGGGTCCAGGACACCGAATCTTTAACGAATTTCTCCGGCCATGTCATCGGCGCCCTTGCGCCTAGCGTCAGACCCATCAATATAAAAAAGCAGATCAGGCCGACCATTAAAAAGATCAGCCTCTTATTCCCCATCAATTTGAACAAAATGAACACCTTCTAATCGTGGTTTAACGCTTGTACCTCGTGCTATGACCTGACTTCGTTTTGAACAAATGGATATTCTCGAGCGCCCGGCCGGTGCCGATGGCCACGCAATCAAGCGGGTTGTCGGCGACAAGAACAGGCATGCCGGTTTCTCTGGCCAACAGACGGTCCAGGTTGCGGAGCAAGCCGCCTCCACCGGTCAGCACGATGCCACGGTCCATAATATCCGCTGAAAGCTCCGGCGGACATTTCTCAAGCGTAACCTTGACCGCATCCACAATCGCGTTAACCGTATCAGTCAACGCTTCTGTAATTTCATGCGAAGTCACGCTCATTGTTTTCGGCAGACCGCTCACAAGATCGCGCCCGCGGATTTCCAGCGATTCCGGCTGATCGGTCGGCAGCGCGGAGCCGATCTCCATTTTCAGCGTTTCCGCTGTGCGTTCGCCGATCATCAAATTATAAGTTCTTTTAATATATTGAATGATAGCATCATCCATTTCATCACCGGCAATCCGGATCGAACGGCTGGTTACAATACCGCCGAGCGAAATAACCGCGACTTCTGTTGTGCCTCCCCCGATATCGACCACCATGCTGCCCGTCGGTTCCCAGACGGGCAGATCGGCTCCGATCGCAGCTGCAAACGGCTCTTCAATTGTATAGGCTTCGCGAGCGCCGGCTTGTTTCGTGGCGTCTTCGACCGCTCTTTTCTCTACAGCCGTAATCCCCGAAGGTACGCATACCATAACATTCGGATGCCGCTGGAACAGCAAGCGCTGTTTCTGAGCTTGTCTCAAGAAATAACGAATCATCGTCGATGTCGTCTCAAAGTCGGCGATTACGCCATCTTTCATCGGACGAATCGCGCGGATGTTGCCCGGCGTGCGGCCGATCATTTTTTTAGCGGCATCGCCAACAGCTTCAATCGTTTTTGTATCCGTACGCAGGGCGACCACAGAAGGCTCCCTGACGATAATTCCTCTGCCTTTCACATACACAAGCGTATTAGCTGTACCTAAGTCAATTCCTAAATCTTTCGTAAAACCACCGAACATGGGTGTTGCTCCTTTCATGTTGCGTCTTAACAGTGTCTCTGATCCATATTGGATCATTCGTTTGATTTTATAACGAGCATAAATAATATTATATTACATGTAGCCTTGTTCCTTCAAACTTATGAATTTCTGGTCCCCGATAATGATGTGATCCAGCACCTCAATGCCGATAATCAGGCCTGCTTGAGTAAGGCGCTCTGTCAGTTGAACATCTTCCGGACTTGGCGTCGGATCGCCGCTCGGATGGTTATGTACGCAAATAATCGAAGCGCTGCTGCGTTTAATGGCTGCCCGAAACACTTCCCGGGGATGTACGATGGATGCATTCAAGCTGCCTATCGACAATGTCTCCTGAGCGAGAACATGGTTTTTCGTATTTAAAAACAGGCAGACAAAATGCTCCTTCTGCAAAAAGCGGAGGTCTTCGCTCAAAAGCGCAAACACATCTTTCGGGGAACGAATCGTCGCCCGCTCATTCATTGCCGTTTTGGCCAACCTGCGCCCAAGCTCAATGCCCGCTAAAATTTGCAGCGCTTTGGCATCCCCGATGCCTTTAATCTGAATCAGCTGGTCTCTGCTCATATCGACAAGGCTGTACAGCCCGCCGCTTTCACTCAAAATGCGGCCTGCTAACCGAATTGCAGATTCGGACACCGTCCCCGTCCGCAGGAGGATCGCCAGCAATTCTGCGTTGCTCAGTGCCTCAGGACCATATTTTAACATCCGCTCCCTTGGTCTGTCTTCATTGGGTACCTCTCGAATCATCAGGTCTGCAGCTTCCATGAATTCCCCTCTTTCACACGTTTGTAGGTTATGTTTCTTTTGAATATCCCATTCATTGGAGAATGCTTAAAAGAATGCAACAAAGCCCCCGGTTGTGTAAGATCCGAGGGCTTCTAGGACAAAGATTCCTTATTCGATTGCGTACATTCCGTATCCATGATCCGTCTGAGCATACTGCCAATCGTATGCTGATCAAAATACTTTTCCATCTGTTTCTCAGCTTCTGTAAACACCGTAGCCATGACACGATCCATCTTCGATGCGACCATGCAGGATTCGTTCTCATCCCCTGAGCACCAACTTGGCTTCAGCGATCCATGGCACGTTAACCGGTAAATTTCACCGAGCGTGACTTCGTCGGGGTTGCAGCTCAAGATGAAACCGCCGCCGATGCCTTCTTTCGTTGAAACATAGCCCGCCTTACGGAGGAATCCCATAACCTTGCGGATCCGGGCTGAGTGTGTGGAAACGTTGGCAGCAATTTCTTCACTCGTGGCCATATGATCGGGAAGATGAGTCAGCAATACAAGACTGTGAACGGCTATCGTAAATTCGCTGTTCATGACAAAATGACCTCCCGAATGAATGCGAGCAACGTCGCTTACTGTTATTGTACTCGTTACAGATAATCCAGTCAATGAGCTGGCATCTTGACTTGATAGAAAAGTAGGCTGGGGCTTTCTGGGTGGCATCTATCTTACAACATTAAGTAATCACAGTTGTTCCTAAGAAATAGGCGAAGCAGGCTCCCCCCCCCCCACTCCGCCTTTATGTTAAACCCGCTTCAGCGAACTGATACCGAATCTAAGCAGCATTTGATTCAAAAGATTCAACGGCAGTCCCATAATGCTGTAAAAATCCCCTTCAATCTTTTCAATAAAGACCGCGCCGATTCCCTGCACACCGTACGAACCCGCCTTATCCATAGGCTCGCGTGTCTGGATATAAGCACGAATTTCTTCATCACTCATCGGCCTGAATGTCACCTTGCTGACGGAGTGTCCGACGATGACCGCGGGACGCCCTTCAGGTGACTTGACTTGGATGCGGTAGCGAATCAAATCCCCTATATGTGTTGTGTCATCGGCCCCTGCGTTCCCTTCCTCGCTGCTGCCCGTATCCACACAGGCCACGCCGCTGTAGACCTCATGCGTTTGGCCCTGCAGCATCTTCAGCATCCGGAAGGCGTCGTTCTCGTCCACAGGCTTGCCAAGCACTTCTCCTTGAAAGACGACAACTGTGTCCGATCCGATGATGACACCCTGCTCTGCAGTACCTTTCAGCATGTCCCGCACCGTAGTCGCTTTCCGCATCGACAGAAGCTCCACAAGCTCTGCTGGCGTAATTTTCTGCTCAACGGTCTCATCTGCATCACTGACACGAATGATATAAGGTAATCCAAGCGATTGGATCAGCTCCTGCCTGCGCGGCGAAGATGAAGCAAGAATAAGCTTTGGAAGTTCAGTATGGCTCAAAGATAACAGCTCCTAACATGTTTATCTGACATTTTCGTTGTCTCATTCCCATTATAGCTTCCGGTACAAAAAAAATGCGCCTACAAGTCCCAAAATACTGCACAAGTTCAATCTCACCTGAAAGTGAAGCTCGTACTTCAGCACTTGTAAATCGGCTTTAGGCTCCCAAGTGATTTGTGCGGATTTCGTTAAAAAAGCGAGAGCAGGCACTGGGGCCAACAGTTGGCCGATAATGATACCGGTAATAAGCCCGACGATTAAAAAAATGATCAATGTGACGGTACCTTTTTTCATTGCTGCCATCCTCTCTATTATGTACAAGCCTATTATACTTGCATCTCCTTATATTTACCATGACGAATGAGCGGCATTGCTGTATCTTACCTGCTTACACAGCGAGCTGATCCTAGTAAGATAGTTACTGGAGGTATTGCCCAACATGAATCTACTAAAAAAGCTCGTCGTCCTGTCATCTTTATTCTCGGTGGCTTTTCCTTATCAAGCTTTTGCGTACAAAGTGGTTGTCGACGCCGGACATGGCGGATATGACTCCGGCGCCATCGGGGTGAACGGCTTGCAAGAAAAAGATGTCAATCTGGACATCGCAACGAAACTGAAGGACGAGCTTGTTCGCAGAGGCTACGATGTCTTTATGACAAGAACGGACGACCGCTTCTGGTCTCTGGCCGAACGCGTCCAAATGACCAATGAACAAAAAGCGGATTTCTTCGTGTCCATCCACGCGAACTCCACTTCCAGTTCCAAAATGAACGGTTCGATGGTGTTGTACTATGACAATGCTTATCCCCAAGAAGATTATCCTGCCAGCGATACGATGAAAATTATGACACCTTATAGCAAGGATCTTGCACAGCATGTTCAGGACTCCTTGGTCGCCGCTGCGGGGACGGCTGACCTTGGCCTTGTGCCAAGTGCGGTATACGTAGCCAGGATGGGGACCATTCCCAGCATCTTGGTCGAGACCGCCTTCTTGAGCAACAGCAGCGAGGCGGCCAAGCTCGCCGATGATGCGGTGCGTACGAACATGGCGCTCGGCATTGAACGCGGCATTGAAGCTTTTGTGCCGCCTGTGTTCGTCGACACGGTCGGACACTGGGCTAGAGAAGCCATCCTGCGGATGAAAAACAAAGGATGGATCGAAGGCATCGGGAACCGGTATGAGCCCGAGCGCGCATTAACAAGAGCCGAGTTTTTGACGCTGATGGACCGGGTGTTTACGTTCAGCAAGCTGAATCCGGCTAACAGTTCGAGCGCGGCGAGCAGTGTAACCGGCTCCGTCTATGGCAGCACCGGCAATGGATCCTACAAGGACTTGCCTGCCAACCATTGGGCGATTAAGGTCTTTAATGACGCCAAAGGTCTGAACTTGCTGCAAGGCTACGAGGATGGGACAATCCGGCCGAATCAGCCGGTAACAAGAGGCGAGGTTGCCGTTATTTTTGACCGCTTGCTGCGCTTGAAGCAAGCGCAAGCTGAGGCGGCCCTTGCAGTGAAGAACGCAAGTTTTAGCGATGTGCCGGCCACTTTATGGAGTGCCAATGCGATCTATGCGCTGAAAAGCCAAGACATCATTAACGGGATCACGGATACCGAATTCAAACCGGGACAGTCGATTACACGCGCGGAAATCGCTGCCATGGTGGACCGCTACGCAGCCAAATAAAAAGCAGACTCATCTCCAGATTCGAACATCTGAACTGCACCAAATTTGTTAGACACGACTAACAATGGAGGTACAGTTCACTGGAGAGGGTCTGCTTTTTTATTCGCGGCACCTTTAGGACACGCTGACTTTCTTCAAGAGATCTTTTTGCGAGAGAATATATTGCATCATCGAAGATTGAGCCTGCCATAACATTGCGGTGGATGGCGATTTTTTGTATTCTTCCATCGATTGCACCGCGCTGCCCAGCGCCGTTGTCATCTTCTGTACCAGCGGCTTCACGTCGTCGCCCGCGCCTTCACTGACAGATGCGGACAGCGTTGTCAGCGATTGATGCGACGTGCGTATCGTCTGCAAGGATGAATCTGCCAGCGCGGTAGGCTTCGTCTCCGCCAAGTGAATGACGGTCAAGCCGCTGATCGCCTTCACCAGCTTGTCGCCTTCAGCGATAAAGGAAGCGACCGCATCCGGCTTGGAGCCGCTCCACCGAATGCCCGTTGCCCCCGGGATGTCAACGTTCTTTACATAAACTTCCAGCGACTTATCCTGTACCTGCAACTGCTGGCTAAGCGCAAGCGCATCGTCGCGGCTGGACGCAAAGCCGACGAATACCGCGGGCTTATCGCTGCCATCCTGGGCGGATGCCAGCCCCTTCTTCCGCAAGCTGTCTTGCGCGGCTTGCGCGCTTTGCGGCGAGCTGAAGACGCCATTTTGCAGGAAGGCGTATGTCTTCGCCGCAATTTGCACCGGCGTCACCCCTGCAGCGGCCGCCGCTTGATCCCCCGGCTTCGCCGAAGCCGATGCTGCCGCAGAACCCGGGGCCGCATTCGCAGTCTGGTCTCCCCCGGCGGCGCCGGCATTCGCCGCTACCGACTTGCCCGACGTCGGCGTCTGTACACTTGTCGCAGTCTTCCCTCCTGCGGTCGCGCCTTTGTTCGGCTCGCTGGAAAACATCGAGAGCACAAAAAATCCGAAGGCAACGCCCGTAATGACCGCCCCGGCGATCGAAGTGGCGATGCGCACCCATGGCGTGCCTGACGACTTCGCATAGCGGGCGCCAGTGCCCGGTTCGACATATGGGCCTTGGTTCGTCCATGCTGACCAAGTATCGCGGTGTTCATCTGCGCGGGAATGATCAAGGTCGGGCCCAGGGCCGTAGTCGTCACGCACAATGGGCTCCCGTGCCGTATTCTCCCGCACAGCCTGCTCCCGTACCGGGTAATCCCGAACTGCATGCTCCCGCGCCGTCTGCGACTCGCGGATAATCCGCTCCACGCGTTCGCCTTCCGTTTCAATCGAACTGTTCCAGCTGCCGAAATCCGTCGTGAACGTGTTCAGCGCGTGCGATTCGAACAAGCTCTCGACTTCCTGCCTTTCTGCGCGATCCGCAGAGGTCACCGGCCCCTCGGAGCCGACTTTATCCGTAACAACCGGCGTCGTCTCCCGCACCTCAAATTCCTCTTGATAGAGCGGGATCACCACTTCTTCCATAGGCTGCTGCGTCCCCGCTGGCCTTGTTTGACGCCGCGGCTCGTTCTGATCAAAACGATATGTAATCCTTGCTTTATGATTGTTTTTCATCTATTTCGCTCCTTGTCCTAATCTTGTATTACTAGATTATGATTGAGAGAATCGAAATATGAGTATAAAAAAAGAGAATGTCCCTCTAGTCTACGTGAGTAGACCAAGGGACATTCCTTTTTTAAGCTTCGTAACGGCTGCGCAGCGCTTTAGCCAAACCGTCGGCGGCTTTCCAAATATCGCCAGCGCCCATCGTCAACACCAGATCACCTGGCTTCACATGCTGAATCAAATATTCGAGCACTTCATCCCTCGTCGGAATATGCTGAACATTCGGGTTACTGTTCTTCCGAATGAGCTCCACCAGCTTGGCGGAATCTACACCTTCAATTCGTTTCTCACCCGCTGGAGAGTAGATGTCGGTAATGATTACCTCATCGGCCTCTTCAAATGAGCGGCTGAACTGCTCGAATAAATAGTAGGTCCGTGTATAGCGCTGTGGCTGGAAAACGGCTACAATGCGTTTGCCTGTTGCCTTAGCCGCAGAGATCGTAGCTTGAATCTCAGTCGGATGATGCGCATAGTCATCAATGACCAAAATGTTCTGCACTTCGCCAAGCACCTGGAATCTCCGCTTTGCTCCGCGGAATTCCTGAATCGCCTCGGCGATTTGGTCGAAGGAGAGGCCTGCTTCCAGGCATGTAATCAACGTCGCTAGAGCGTTGTAAACGTTATGCTTGCCGGGAACAGACAAACTGATTTCACCCAGCTTCGCACCTTGGTAGTGCACGGTGAACGTCACTTTCCTGTCACCAAGCGTAATATCGCTGGCTATATAGTCCGCTTCATTGTGAATCCCGTACGTAATGACATCGCTTTGGATCTGCGGAATCATTTCGCTCAGGAACGCATCGTCACGGCACACAACCGCTTTACCGCCAGGCCGCACTTGGCTGAGGAATTGCGCATACGCCTTTTTCAAATTCTCGAAATCGCCGTTGTAATTCTCCAAGTGGTCGGCTTCAATGTTGTTTACCAGCGCAAGCGTCGGGTGGTACTGCAGGAACGTGCCGTCGCTCTCGTCCGCTTCCGCTACGACAAATTCGCCTTTCCCGGCCTTCGCATTGCTGCCGACATTCATGATTTCTCCGCCGATGATATAGGTCGGATCTAATCCGCATGTCTCCATGACAAGCGCAATCATCGACGACGTCGTCGTTTTGCCGTGCGCGCCGGCCACTGCAATCCCTTTGCGCTCATTCATCAAGCGCGCAAGCATTTGCGAGCGGTGAATGATCGGGATTTTCAAATCTTCAGCCGCTTGAATCTCCACATTGTCCTTAGACAACGCGGTAGAGTAGACGACCAGGTCAGCGCCAGATACATTCTGCGCTTGGTGACCGATATATACTTGAGCCCCTTTGGCTTTCAGCTTCTCAGTAAGCTCCTGCTGAGCCAGATCGGAACCGGAAATGCGATATCCCATTTCGAGCATGACTTTGGCAATGGCACTCATTCCGTATCCGCCGATACCGATAAAATGTACGTGTTCTGCTTGACTCACGCCGTTCTCACCATCCTTTTTCAGAATCGGTTTGATAGGTAATCCAAGAACGAACATCGGAGATTAAATACAGCGTGCCGGATACGACCGCCAGATCATCCTGCTCAGTTCTGCTTTTCAGGGTTTCCAAAGCCTGCTTCCAATCGCGTTCCACGATGATGTCGACCTTCCGGCCCATATCATGAAGCAGCTCCTCCGCAAGCTCGGCAAGCTTGCCGGCGTCCCCTTTTTTATGAAAATCTGGTTCGGTAAGGATGAGAGTATCCACCAATGGTAGTATATGCCTGAGGTAGCCCGTATGATTCTTGGTCGAAAGCATACCTGCCATAAAATGTAGCTTACGATAGCTGTACACGCTTGTTAGCGCTGCGGCCAGCGTCTCTGCTCCTTCCGGGTTGTGCGCGCCGTCCAGCAAAATGCGGGGATGGTTCGACACCATCTCCAATCTGCCAGGCCAACGCGTCGCGGCGAGGCCCTTATACAGGTCCTCGTCATCGACGATCAATGCATAGTACTGACGAAGCACTTCCAGTGTCATGACCGCAACGGCGGCATTTTTGAGCTGGTGATGCCCGTTCAGGGAAATCGGAATTTCCTTCAAGCTGCGAAAAGGTCCGGTAAAATCGAACGTCTGATGATCCAATTCGCTGGTCACCGTCGTGAAATGATATTGATTGCCGAGTGTATACAGGGTCGCTTTCTTGTCTTTCGCCGTCTGCTCGATAACCCGCCATACACTTTCGGGCTCTACGGCCGTAATTACCGGCACGCCAGCCTTGATAATGCCCGCTTTCTCAGCAGCTACCTGCTCTAGCGTATCTCCTAGAATCTCCATATGATCATGGCCGACATTCGTGATCACGGTAGCAATCGGGTTGACGATATTCGTGCTATCCAGCCTTCCCCCCAAGCCAACTTCCCATACGACAAAGTCCGGATAAGTCACCGTTCCAAAATACAAAATAGCCAGCGCGGTCGAGATTTCGAACATCGTCGGCGAACCGACTTCCGTCGCCGCGATCTCATCGACTATCGGCTTCATACGATTCACTAGTCGAAGCAAGGCCTCATCTTCGATGTCCGCTCCGTTCACTTGGATACGATTCGTATACCTTTCCAAATAAGGGGAGGTAAATGTGCCTACATCGTAGCCGCATGCCCGCAGGACGGATGTCAAATACGCACAGGTAGAGCCTTTGCCGTTCGTACCCGCCACATGAATGAACTTGAGGCGGCGTTCCGGGTGGCCCAGCTTCTCCATGAGCAGCTGCATGCGCTGCAGCCCGGGCTTCATGCCAAGCTTCTCCATGCGGCTTACGATCCAGGCGATCGCCTCGTCTGCCGTTTGAAAGGCCGGCGTGGATTCATTGATTTCATTCATAGATCTCATCCTCATTTACTATATGAATCACCTTGTCTGCATAACTAGGCGATCGGTTATTTTTCCATGATTATCCTTTTAATTCCGCTAATCGCGCAATCACTTTGTCCCGCTTATCTGCATAGTCCGTCAGCTTCGACTTCTCTTCCTCGATCACCTTGGCAGGCGCCTTGGCGACGAAGCCTTCGTTAGACAGCTTCTTCTCGATGCGCTCCACTTCGCCGTGAAGCGTTTGAAGCTCTTTGTCAAGACGAGCCAGCTCCTGCGCGATGTCTATCAAACCAGCCAGCGGCAGGTACAGCTCCGCTCCTGTAATCACAGCGGTCATCGCCTTCTCCGGCGCGCCCATGTCCGCATCAATCTGCAGCATGGACGTGTTGCAAAAGCGGCGTAAATATTCTTCGTTGCGGCGAAGAATAGCCTGATATTCAGCGCTGGCCGGCTTGACCAGCAGCTCAACCTTCTTGCTCATCGGCACGTTGACTTCGGCGCGGATGTTCCGTACCGAGCGGATCGCTTCCATCAGCAGCTCCATCTCACGCACAGCATCCGGCGATTCGAAAGCAGGGTTCACTTGCGGCCAAGCAGCCAGCGTGATCGTCTCGCCATCGTGCGGCAAATGCTGCCAAATTTCCTCGGAGATGAAAGGCATGAACGGATGAATCAGGCGCTGTGTCTGATCGAGCACGTAAGCGAGCACGGATTGCGTCGTTTTCTTCGCAGCCGCATCAGCGCCGTACAAGCTCAGCTTGCTGAACTCGATATACCAGTCGCATAGATCGTCCCAGATGAAATTGTAAAGGAGACGTCCCGTCTCGCCGAACTCATAGCTGTCAATGAGACGTGTAACATCGCGAACGGTTTCGTTCAACCGATGCAGAATCCAGCGGTCGGCGGTTCCGAGATTGCCGGACAAATCGATATCCTGGTACGTCACGCCTTCCAAATTCATCAAAGCAAAGCGCGATGCGTTCCAGATTTTGTTAGCAAAGTTACGAGCTTGCTCCACGCGCTCCCAACGGAAACGAAGATCCTGGCCAGGCGTGCTGCTCGTGGAAATCATGTAGCGCATCGCATCGGCGCCGTATTTCTCGATAATTTCGAGCGGGTCGACGCCGTTGCCGAGCGATTTGGACATCTTGCGGCCTTCCGAGTCACGCACCAAGCCGTGCATCAGCACGTCTTTGAACGGGATTTGCTCCGTGAACTCGAGTGCTGTGAAGATCATCCGGGCCACCCAGAAATAAATGATATCATAGCCGGTTACGAGCACACTTGTCGGATAGAAGCGTTTGAGGTCTTCGGTCTCATTCGGCCAGCCCAGCGTGGAAAACGGCCATAGCGCAGAGCTGAACCACGTGTCGAGCACATCGTTATCTTGCTGGATATTGCTGCTTTGGCAATGCGAGCATGCGCTCGGATCGTGACGCTCTACAGTCACGTTACCGCAATCTGCACAATGCCATGCCGGGATGCGGTGTCCCCACCACAACTGACGGGAAATGCACCAGTCGCGAACATTTTCGATCCATTGCAAATAAATTTTCTCGAAACGATCCGGCACGAAATTAACGCCATTGCCTGATTTTTGCGCGTCGATCGCTTTTTCGGCGAGAGGCTGCATTTTGACGAACCATTGCGTGGACAAATACGGCTCGACAACCGCGCCGCTGCGCTCGCTGTGGCCAACTTGATGCACATGCTCCTCGATTTTCAAGAGGACGCCTTGTTCTTTAAGATCCGCAACGATTTGTTTGCGGCAGTCAAAACGGTCCATACCTTGGTAAGGTCCCGCGTTCGCATTCATCGTGCCGGATTCGTCCATCACGAGAATTTGCGGGAGGTCGTGGCGTTTGCCGACTTCAAAGTCATTAGGATCGTGGGCAGGCGTAATTTTTACGGCGCCGCTTCCGAATTCTTTTTCTACATATTCATCTGCAATAACCGGAATTTCACGATTGACGATTGGCAGCAGCAGCATTTTGCCAATGAGATGCTTGTAGCGTTCATCGCTTGGATGAACGGCAACAGCCGTATCGCCCAGCATCGTTTCCGGACGTGTCGTAGCGACAACAATCGAGCCTGTGCCGTCCGTTGTTTTGTACTCCAGATGATACAGCGCGCCTTGAACCTCTTTATATTCAACCTCGATATCCGACAATGCGGTGCGTGCCGCCGGATCCCAGTTAATGATGTAGTTCCCGCGGTAAATCAGCCCTTTTTCGTAGAGCGAGACGAATACTTCGCGAACGGCTTGTGACAGCCCTTCGTCCAGCGTGAAGCGTTCGCGGGAGTAATCCAGCGAGAAGCCCATCTTCGACCATTGCTCGCGGATCGTGTTCGCGTATTGCTCTTTCCATTCCCATACCTTCTCCAGGAACTTCTCGCGTCCCAGATCATAGCGGCTTTGGCCCTGCTCGCGCAGCTTCTGCTCCACCTTCGTTTGCGTGGCGATACCTGCATGGTCCGAGCCCGGAAGCCACAGGGTATCATAGCCTTGCATCCGCTTGGTGCGGGTCAAAATATCCTGCAATGTAAAATCAAGCGCATGCCCGATGTGCAGCATCCCTGTTACATTCGGAGGCGGGATTACAATGGTATACGTTTCCGCGTCAGGACGGTTGCCCGCTTTGAAAAATTCATTCTTCATCCAGTAGTCATACCACTTACGCTCCGCTTCCTTCGGATCATACGTAGTTGGCATTTGCAGCTGATCTTTGATTTGATTGGCTTCGGTCATAGCATTCCCTCCAACATAGTTATCGCTTAAGCAGACGGTGAAGTCCGCAAATTCTTTGGAACAAACAAAAAAAGCCCTTCGTCGCAAAGGACGAAAGGCTTGCTTCCGTGGTACCACCTTCATTCCATACAGCCGGGTTCAACAGGCGATATGGCTCTCGAACAGATAACGGCTGCGACCGGCAAACGCTGACGAGAATATGCGACTGACCGCACAATCAAGCTCACGTTCACAACTCCAGGGCGACTTCGACCGGCTGCTTCCTATGGAACCTTTCAGCGTTGCAGTTCCACTCTCTGAAGGGCATACCGCCTACTACTCCCTATCAACGTTTCCAATATTGCTCAAAATGATTTACATCATATGATATCGAACATTTGTAACAGAGTCAATATATCAATCCATTATTACCGATTATGATTAAATTATGCGTCTTGGCATAAAACGTGAACAGTCCCCGAAAGGGCCCAAAAAGAGAAGAAGCCCCAACCGTTTCACGGCTGAAGGCTTCGTGTATGTACACCTTTTAAGGAAGATAAATGATTTGACCAGCGGTTACTTCCTGATCGCCTAAGCGGTTCAATAGCTGCAGCTCGCGCGGATTCAATTGATAGCGCTTGGCGATGGAATCCAGCGTTTCCTCCCGTTGCACAATGCACATTCTTAATTTGCGGAATTCATTGACACCGGATTGATTTTGCAGGAAGAGTCGTTTCCATTCCACCGCATCGATCCGCGTTTCTTCCGTCAAAGCTGCTTGGGCTTCCGCTTCTTCGCGCTTCTTGTCCTGAAGATAGGAGCTCGCTTTGGTCAAAAGCGATTTGATGCCGTAAGGGTTAATATCTACGGCTTCGCTCGCCTTTTTGCCGAATGCGACTTTAAGTTCCTTTTTCTCCTCGGAAACGACCGTGCTGTCCGCATGTGGCGTCACTTTAAACTCCGTTTGCTCCAATTCCGCAGAGAAGGAATCCGCCTCTGGAGGGTCTTGTACTTGCGCTTGCGGCTGTTCCATCACTGGCGGGCTATAGACCGGCATTTGCTGCTGCGGCATGGTAAACTGCGGCGTCGGCTCCGGATACGACTCCTCCGCAGGCTGGTGAAACGTTTCGGGCATCGGTTCCGGTGTTGCCGCCGGCGCTGGCGCAGCTTCTTGCGCAGGCGCTGATGCAGCAGGAGGCGCCGATTCGACCCGCGGAATATTAACTTCATGGACAAATGTGACTTCTTCTTCTTCCCGCCAGCTCTCGACGGGGGCCGAAACCATCTCGACGCCCTGCAGGGATAGAACGCCTGTCACATTTAAGCTTCTAGCCGATAACAGATCGACGTCAAAATTTTCGATCTCAACCAAAATGTCCTCTACCCGATGGATCCGGTTTAGAGGCAGTGTAATTTCCACTGGAATCAAATGTTCCAACGTGCGGGTCTCCCCGCCTTCATCGCTGGAATAAGCGCCGGTGAGAAGCAAGTTGCCTTTAAGGACCGCCTGATTATCAAGGGTTAGCACCTGAATATGCGGAATTAACTCGACATCATCCAACTCTTGTATGCCTGCCAACCCTTCTTGCAAATGGACACGTTCATAGATATCGAATCTTAACCCTGGTTGCTGTTCAGCCACTGTCCAAATCCTCCCTTCCTTCAACCCGCGATGCGTGGATAGCATCCGGATTGCTCTACCCTATGCCTTGTTTGTCTCTAAAAGTATATGGGTGAGGGGAGCCAGGCATGACTATATTTTTATTTTGCCTGCAGTGCGCTAAGGAGATTCTGCAAATCTTCCGGCCAACTGGCCTGAACCACGATCTGTTCCTGCGTCAACGGATGCGGGAATCTAAGCTGCTTGCCGTGCAGCGCCTGGCGCTTCAGCAGAGCGGCGGAGCCCCCGTACAGCGTATCGCCGATCAAAGGATGTCCCAGATGGCTCAGATGGACACGGATTTGATGCGTACGCCCGGTTTCGAGCTCCAGCTCGACCAGGGCTGCACCTTTCAGCTGCTGCTTGACGCGGTAATGCGTCACGGCTGCATCGCCGCCAGGCGTGACCCGGCGCTTGCCGGAATGATGGCGGTCGCGCCCGATTGGCGCATCAATCGTCCCCCGCTTGGCGCGAAAGACGCCTTGCGCCAGCGCCGCATACGTGCGGTCGATCCGCTTCTCTCGCATCGCCTCGTCCAGCAGCACATGCGCCCACTCGTTTTTGGCGTACAGCACCGCCCCGGTCGTATCCTGATCCAGACGATGGATATGGCGGATCGCACACGCCTGACCGGTGGAAGCGTAGTAATACGCTACAGCGGAGGCTAAAGTCCCTTGCTGCCCGGCTTCTGCCGGATGGATGGACATGCCCGCCGGCTTGTTAACAACGAGGCAAAAGTCGTCCTCATACGCAATATCGAGCTCGCAGTACTCCGGCGCAAACGCCGCCGACTCCCGTGGAAACAGATGCAGCAAGGCTTTGCCGCCCTGCACGCGGATTCCGCCTTGCGAAGCCAAGCGCAAAAATAGCTTCCGCGGAACGGGAATCAGCGCTGACATTGCCTCTACGGCACTAGGCTGCAGTGGCTTCCAATCCGGATTGGGCAAAGGAAGCTCCAGCCATTCCTCTTTGCGTTTCCAGGCAATCATGAGCGCTCCCCTTTGCGAAATATGGCGACGATAGCGATCAAAACTACTAAAAAGATGAGGATCACCAGCATCAAATCTATCGGAAAATCAAAAAAGTAATATCGTTTCATTGCTGCAAACTCCTTAAAGTCAAAGGGATATCGTACACTTTATTTTAACAATTACCAATAACAATTGCATGCGAAAATATGATAATATAAGACTTGTATTTTATTTTTTCGACTTCATAGATGATAGAGTTTGTAGAAAAAGAGAGCAGGAGAGGACTATTTTGGGTACTGCAATAATAGAACATTTTCGCAATTATAGTTGGCTGAAGCGTATGCTGCTTATCATTGCCGCAATAACGTTCATTTGTTCGAGTTTCTTGTTTTTAACTCCACCTGGAGAGAGCATCCGGGTTTACCTCGCCAAAACGGTTATTACGACGCAGCACCGGGATTGGGCCTGGATTTTCGTCGGAGCGGAACGCAGAGATCAGCTTGTTGCCGAGATGCAGAACTTGACGGAGGTTAACTCCGTGGAAAAGCAGGATTTGCAGGCGGTCAAATATAACAAGAATCGCCCGATTGAAAGTTTGGTGAAAGTGGAAGATATTTCCGGTCAGTTCTGGAAAGGCAAAAAGATGTATGTGTATGACCCGCGCTCGATTCGCGTCGTAGTTCCCGCCAAGCAAGGCGAAGGCGAACGCATCACCTCGATGGTTCAGCGCACAGGCGCTGTTGCCGGCGTGAATGGCGGCGGCTTTAATGATCCGGACGGATTGGGCAACGGTTTTGCCCCGATTGGTGCTATTATGTCCGGCGGCGAGATTTTGTATACCGACCAAGACGGCACTGTGCCGCAGCATATCGTCGGATTCACCAAAGACGGTACGCTAATTATTGGTAAATACACGATTAACGAATTGCTGAAGCTGAATGTGACCGATGCGGTTTCCTTCTATCCGCGGGTTATCGCCAACGGGAAACCGCTCATTACGAGCGGCGACGGCGGCTGGGGACGCGCACCGCGTACCGCAGTCGGCCAAAAAGCGGACGGAACCGTCATCTTCATCGTCATCGACGGCCGCCAAACACATAGCGTCGGCGCTACGCTGAAAGAAGTGCAGGATATTTTCCTCGCTGACGGTGTCATTAACGCTGGCTTCCTGGACGGTGGAGCATCGTCCGAGATGGTTTATAACAATGATTTAATAACGAGCCCTTCCAGCCGTTACGGCGAGCGCAGATTGCCTTCCGCGTTCCTCGTCTTCGATCACCCTGATCAAGTAAAGGTTGAGAACGTATGGGCCGGTCTGACGACAATTGATCCAGGTGGTGCTTATGATCACCCAGATTACTTGAGAGAACAAGCCGAATTGAAGGCCAAAGCTGGAAAGGCGACACCTACGCCGAAACCGACGGCGACTCCGAAACCTACAGAGAAGCCGGAAGCTTCAACGGATACCGAATCGGGTAAAAATGGGGCGTCAAACTCGCCTTCATCCGGTGTGAACAACGGCGGCAGCGGTTCGGCGAAGCCTAGCCCTTCAGTGAAGCCAGAGGCAACGCCATCAGCTCCTGCAAATTCACCGAATCCGGGGAATAACACGCAGCAGGGGAATAGTAACAATAGCAGCAATAACGGCCAACCCGGCTCCGGTACTACATCAGGAGGCGCTCCAGGCGCCTCCACAGGACCTAAAACAAGTGCCACACCAGAGACGAGCGCAAGCCCTTCGGGGCAAGCGCAATCGGGTGGTGCAAGCACTGGCGCAGCTGGAACTGGCGCTGGCGCTACATCTAGCCAGTCACCTGCACAACCGTCTAAAACCAACTAATACATAAAAAATGCCAGCCCGTAGTTGTTGAAACTACGGACTGGCATTTTTTTGCTCGGTTGGATAGCTATGGCTGCTCGGTCGCAGCTGTAATTGGATTTTGTCCAATTACAGCGAGGAGTTGGCGGCGGCGGGAGCTGTAGTCCGGAAATGCCCACTTACAGAGACGTTTTCGTCTCAAAGCCGGCTTAACACCTGCTTTAATTGGGAAAATTCGGACTGCAGCAGCCTCGGCCCTCAACAGAGCTCCTCCAATTGGGCAAAACCGGACTAGAGATACATCCCCCCACCTCAGCCACTCTGTAGTTCGGCAAATCCGGACTACAGCATCTCCTCCGCTTCGGCACGCGCTACAAGCTTAACTTAGCTACTCCAAACAAGAGCCTCCCCCGCACTCCAATCCAGATTTACCCAATTGCAGACGCTACTCCCATCGCCAACACCGCTCCAGTCCGGTTCCGCCCAATTGCAGACGCCCCACCACCGCTAACACCGCTCTAGTCCGGTTTCGCCCAATTGC
Source organism: Paenibacillus aestuarii (assembly GCF_027789125.1). GTDB lineage: Bacteria > Bacillota > Bacilli > Paenibacillales > NBRC-103111 > Paenibacillus_E > Paenibacillus_E aestuarii. The sequence goes on from NZ_JAQFVF010000019.1 coordinate 139,422, forward strand.
AGACGCTACTCCCACCTCTAACACCACTCCAGTCCGGTTCTGCCCAATTGCAGACGCTACTCCCACCGCTAACACCGCTCTAGTCCGGTTTCGCCCAATTGCAGATGCCAAAAAGTAGCCAAACGAGCAATTCCGCCTCTGTAAGCAGGCAAAACCGGACTAGAGATACATCCCCCCCACCTCAGACGCTCTGTAGTTCGGCAAATCCGGACTGCAGCATCTCCTCCGCTTCGGCACGCGCTCCAAGCTCAACTTAGCTACTCCAAACAAGAGCCTCCCCCGCACTCAAATTCGGATTTGCCCAATTGCAGACGCTACTCCCACCACTAACACCGCTCCAGTCCGGTTCTGCCCAATTGCAGAAGCCCCACCACCGCTAACACCGCTCCAGTCCGGTTTCGCCCTATTGCAGACGTCCCACCACCGCTAACACCGCTCCAGTCCGGTTCCGCCCACTTGCAGACGCCAAAAAGTAGCCAAACGAGCAGTTCCGCCTCTGTAAGCAGGTAAAACCGGACTAGAGATACATCCCCCCACCTCAGCCGCTCTGTAGTTTGCTAAATCCGGACTGCAGCATCTCCTCCGCTTCGGCACTCGCTCCAAGCTCAACTTAGCTACTCCAAACAAAAGCCTCCCCCGCACTCCAATCCAGATTTGCCCAATTGCAGACGCTACTCCCACCACTAACACCACTCTAGTCCGGTTCCGCCCAATTACAGACGCCAAAAAGTAGCCAAACGAGCAGTTCCGCCTCTGTAAGCAGGCAAAACCGGACTAGAGATACATCCCCCCACCTCAGACGCTCTGTAGTTCGGC